>NZ_PENW01000008.1 GCF_003144405.1 Proteus cibi | reverse complement strand
ATTTAGTTTAAAATCAAGAGAATATTTAGCCATAGAAAAACACCCCAAAGTTGGTGTCCAACTTTTGGGGTGCAGTTCATAACTGGGTGTTTTCTTCTTAGAATTGACCATCAAAATCAATTATTCAATTTCATTCCAAGAGCGACCATCACGCGTGATCATTGCAACAGATGCAACAGGTCCCCATGTCCCCGCTTGATATGGCTTAGGCAGCTCATTATCGCATTCCCATGCATTGATAATTGAATCAACCCATTTCCATGCTTCTTCCACTTCGTCACGACGCACAAACAACGCTTGAATGCCACGCATGGCTTCTAACAATAAACGCTCGTAAGCATCCGCTAAATGCGTTTGGTTGAATGTTTCAGAGAAACTCAAGTCCAGCTTAGTGGTTTGTAAACGGTGTTTATGATCGAGCCCAGGTGCTTTATTTAGCACTTCGATATCAATACCTTCATCTGGCTGTAAACGGATAGTCAGCTTATTTTGCGGTAGCTCTTGATAAGTCTCACTGAAGATATTCAGCGCTGGTTTTTTAAAATAAACCACAACTTCTGAGCATTTACTTGGTAGACGTTTACCTGTTCTTAAATAGAACGGAACACCAGCCCAACGCCAGTTATCAATATCAGCACGGATTGCTACAAATGTTTCTGTATTGCTGGTTTTATTGGCACCTTCTTCATCAAGATAACCGGGGACTTTTTTACCTTGTACAAAACCGCCTGTATATTGCCCACGCACCGTTTTTTCACGAATATTCGTGTTATCAATACGGCGTAATGAACGTAAAACTTTCACTTTCTCTTGACGAATACTGTCAGCGGTTAAATCCGCTGGCGGTGACATCGCAATCATCGTCAGGATCTGCAATAGATGATTTTGCACCATATCACGCATTTGACCTGCTTGATCAAAGTATCCCCAACGTCCTTCAATACCCACTTCTTCTGCAACTGTAATTTGGACATGATCAATCGTTTTATTGTCCCAGTTGTTAACAAACAGTGAGTTTGCAAAGCGCAGTGCTAATAGGTTTAAAACCGTTTCTTTACCTAAATAGTGGTCAATACGATAAATTTGACTTTCTTTAAAGTATTTCGCCACGCTATCGTTAATAGAAACAGAAGACGCCAAATCTGTCCCTAATGGCTTTTCCATTACGACACGATTAGGCTCTTTATTTAATTTTGCATGACCTAATCCCTGACACATTGCACTAAAGGTGCTTGGCGGCATAGCAAAGTAATAGATAGCCGGTAATTTATCTTGTTTTAGATGCTTTGATAACTCAATAAAATGGTCGGTTTCATTCACATCAAGATTACAAAAATCTAAGCGATCACTTAAACGTTGCCAAATTTCAGGATTAATGTCTTCTTTTAAAAAGGTTTTTAACGCTTCATGAGCGACATTTTTATATGCCTCTACATCCCAATCAGCACGACCGACACCAATAATGCGAGAGTCAGGGTGAATATATCCTGCTTTTTCCAATTGATATAATGATGGAATGAGCTTACGGCGTGCGAGATCCCCTTTCGTACCGAAGATAACCAGATCACAGGCCTGAGCAGTCGATATCGCTGCCATAGAACGTCTCCTCATGATGAGATTTTGTAATTTTGTTACATAATTTTGTATTAATGTACTCTTTTGAATGTATTCAGTAAATACACTCGCACATTTTAGTCTCTAACTTATCACACATATTGTAATGCTTCATTTTATGCCTAGCGTTTTATCCTTTCTTGTAACTTTACAACAGTTTTGTTTCTTGTTTTCAGCTTTGAAAGTTAGACACACGTCATACTTTAACGAAAAAAGCCCTGTTTACCGATGGTTTACACTGCAAGCCTTGTTCTTTGCGTAGTATATTTTCATAAAACCGTTATAGATTTCTCCTTTTATTGAAATTGGCAAAGCCAAGGATCTGTATATTTAATGAATATATTGGAAAGGGTTCAGTCTAATCTGGACATCTTGAGCAAATCAGAAAAAAAAGTCGCAGAGGCTGTTTTAACTGCGCCACAAACAGTTATCCATTCAAGTATTGCCTTAATGGCTAAAACGGCTGATGTCAGTGAGCCGACTGTTAATCGTTTTTGCCGACGTATGGCAACAAAAGGATTTCCTGATTTCAAATTACAACTAGCACAAAGTATTGCCAACGGCACACCTTATGTAAATCGTAATATTGATGATTCCGATACGGTCTCCTCTTATACCAATAAAATTTTTGAATCCGCAATGGCGGGACTTGAAAACGTTAAAAATAATATTGATATCGCCACTATCAATCGTGCCGTTGATATTTTGACACAAGCTAAAAAAATCTCTTTTTTTGGTTTGGGGGCATCCGCAGCCGTTGCTCACGATGCCATGAATAAGTTTTCTCGTTTTAATATTCCTGTCACTTATTTTGATGATGTTATTATGCAACGTATGAGTTGCATAAATAGTACTGATGGTGATGTGGTCGTGATTATTTCACATACAGGACGTACTAAAAATTTAGTTGAAATTGCAAAAATCGCCCGTGAAAACGATGCTGCCGTGATTGCCATTACAACGCCAGGCTCTCTTTTAGCCTCTGAAGCGACCCTTCCCATCTTGCTTGATGTGCCTGAAGATACCGATATTTACATGCCGATGATCTCCCGCCTTGCACAACTCACTATTATTGATGTTCTCGCAACAGGATTTATTTTACGCCGAGGACCAAAATTCAGAGATAACTTGAAGCGCGTCAAAGAAGCTTTACGTGATTCACGGTTTGATAAGTAACCGTTTTTAATTATTCTGTTAGTATTGTCACACTTCCCATTGTGCCCCTGACTAGATAAGTTTTTGAAAAATGGTAGCATATCTGCGAGCTAACTCTCGCATATAATGAAAACAGTAGTGTGTGTTGCAATTAGCTTGAAGCGTTTCACTTAACATATTGGATAAAACTCAGTTTGATCCCTGTTTTATCCAATTGCCAACACCTTTCGTTCAAGGTCAACGGAGTAATACATGTCCAGACGGCTCAGAAGAACAAAAATTGTTACCACCTTAGGCCCAGCAACAGATCGTGATAATAACTTAGAAAAAATTATTATTGCTGGCGCAAATGTTGTTCGATTAAATTTCTCTCATGGTTCTGCGGAAGATCATCTTGCTCGTGCTAATCGCACGCGTGAAATTGCAGCAAGATTAGGTCGCCATGTTGCTATTCTCGGGGATTTACAAGGTCCTAAAATCCGTGTATCTACCTTTAAAGATGGAAAAGTTTTCCTGAATGTCGGTGATAAATTCTTACTTGATGCGGCACTCGAAAAAGGCGAAGGCAATCAAAATCAAGTAGGTATTGATTATAAAGGCTTACCCGCCGATGTGGTTCCAGGCGATATTTTACTTCTTGATGATGGTCGAGTTCAGTTAAAAGTCCTCAAAGTAGATGGCTTAAAAGTCTTTACTGAAGTGACTGTCGGTGGCCCTTTATCTAACAATAAAGGTATTAATAAGCTCGGTGGTGGTCTCTCTGCTGATGCATTAACAGAAAAAGATAAGCAAGATATTATCACGGCTGCAAAAATCGGTGTTGATTACCTTGCCGTTTCATTCCCAAGAACGGGCGAAGATCTTAACCTTGCTCGTCGTTTAGCCCGTGATGCTGGCTGTGAATGCCAAATCGTTTCAAAAGTAGAACGAGCGGAAGCCGTTGCTAATGATGAAATCATTGATGAAATCATTCTTGCTTCAGATGTGGTGATGGTTGCGCGTGGCGATTTAGGCGTTGAAATTGGTGATCCTGAGCTAGTTGGCGTACAAAAAAAATTAATTCGTCGTGCTCGTCAGCTTAATCGAGTCGTTATCACTGCCACTCAAATGATGGAATCAATGATAACAAATCCGATGCCAACTCGTGCCGAAGTTATGGACGTTGCTAACGCTGTATTGGATGGTACTGATGCCGTTATGCTTTCAGCAGAAACCGCGGCTGGGCAATATCCCGCAGAAACCGTTGCTTCTATGGCACAGGTCTGCTTAGGTGCTGAAAAAATGCCAGCTGCCAATGTTTCTAAGCACCGTTTAGATATGGTGTTTGATACAGTGGAAGAAGCCATTGCGATGTCTACAATGTATGCAGCTAACCATATGAGAGGCGTTAATGCGATTATTGCGATGACGGAATCAGGTCGTACTGCACGCATGATGTCTCGTATCAGTACAGGTTTACCTATTTTCTCAATGTCGCGTCATGAGAAAACATTAAATCAGACCGCTCTGTATCGTGGTGTAACACCTGTTTATTGCAGTACTCACACTGATGGTATTGCCGCTGCTAATGAGGCAATTGGTCGTCTGCGTGATAAAGGTTTCTTAGTTTCTGGTGATTTAGTGTTAGTCACTCAAGGTGACCAAATGGGCACCGTCGGCAGCACCAATACATGCCGTATTCTGACGGTTGAATAATACAGCGTTCTAAATATTAATAACAAAACGGGCACTTAATAAAGTGCCCGTTTTTTATTTACTTATTTTTCGTGCAAGAACTAGTCTAAAATATTCTCACGAGCATAAGGCTCTATTTCACCCTCTTTACGTGTCTTTAATAATTTTAAGATCCACGTATATTGCTCTGGTGTTGGTGTCACGAGTGCTTCTAACTCTTCATTCATTCTGCGTGCAATGTATGCATCATCTTTATCTGCAATATCATCCATTGGTTCACGAACAATAATATTCAGCTGATGTGTTTTATGACAATACACGGGAAACAACGGTACGATAGCGGCTCGGCACACTTTCATTAACCGCCCAATCGCAGGTAATGTCGCTTTATAGGTACCGAAAAAATCCACAAATTGGCTATGCTCGGCACCATGATCTTGATCTGGCAGATAATAACCCCAGTAACCTTGTCGCACAGAAGCAATAAAAGGCTTAATACCTGCTTCGCGTGAATGTAATCGACCATCAAAATGATGACGTGCTTTATTCCATAAATAATCAGCAACAGGATCTTTTTGGTGATGAAACATCGCTGCCATTTTCTGACCTGTTGATGCTAATAGCATTGCTGGGATATCAACTGCCCAGCCATGAGGTACCATAAAAATAACATTACGACCTTGCTCTTTAAAACGCTCAATAATGTCTAATCCCTGCCAAGAGGTCCGTTTTAATATACGATCAGGACCTCTTAAACAAAGCTCTGCTAACATCACAAAGGATTGAGGCGCAGTTTCAAACATACTGTCGAGTACATTTTCACGTTGCGTTTTATTCCATGTTGGAAAACAGTATCTCAAGTTGATATCTGCACGACGTCTTGCGCTTTTCGCTTTACGTCCAACAAAACGACCAATAGAAGCAAGAAATGGATCACGCCATTTTACTGGCATATAAGCTAATGCACTTAATACACCTGCACCTAACCATGTTCCCCAATGACGAGGATGCAAATATGCACGGTGAAAAGTGGGTACATAACCCGCTTTGCTATCTGTATCTTTTTCTTTATTCATCAGATAACTCTCTGAACTGATACCCCAAATAGGCGTAAAAAACATTAAAACAAAAACGGATGATATCAATCATCCGCTTTTATGTCTTTAAAATCGTGTTTATTGTCAATCGGCTAGCACTAATTGAGGTTTGATCTCTTTTACTTTGGCAAGATATTCTTGTTTATCTTTACCTGTTAAACCGTCAGCTCGAGGCAATGTTGCCGTTAGTGGATTGACTGCTTGTTGGTTGATCCACAGCTCATAATGCAAATGAGGCCCAGTAGAACGTCCAGTATTCCCTGATAACGCAATTCTATCTCCACGCTTAACACGTTGTCCCGGTTTTACAAGTAGCTGACGTAAGTGCATATAACGTGTTGTATATTGGCTACCATGACGAATAGCGATAAAGTTGCCTGCCGCACCACTGTATTTGGCAACGATCACTTCACCATCCCCTGTTGCTAATACAGGCGTACCTACAGGCATAGCAAAGTCAACACCTTTATGGGCAGCTAAACGACCTGTAACAGGGTTAATACGGCGAGGGTTAAATTGAGAGGATACTCTAAACTGTTTCACTGTTGGGAAT
Source organism: Proteus cibi (assembly GCF_003144405.1). Taxonomy (GTDB): domain Bacteria; phylum Pseudomonadota; class Gammaproteobacteria; order Enterobacterales; family Enterobacteriaceae; genus Proteus; species Proteus cibi. The sequence goes on along the minus strand of NZ_PENW01000008.1, from coordinate 243,337 downwards.
CGCATAAATCCACGTTCTAATCCCCCCGCTTGGCTATCATAAAAACGACCGTCTTCAGCAAGGAAAGCATAGTAGTCTTTACCTGCGCTGCGTAAACGCACACCAATAAGTTCACTTTGCTCTGTACGGCCATCAAGCACTTCGCGAGAAAAGAGTGCCGCAAATTGATCGCCACTTTGTAGTTTTTTAAAATCGACTTGCCATTGCAATGCTTTAGTCACTGCACGCGCTTCTGAATTTGTTAAACCGGCATTCGTTGCACTAACGGAGAAACTGCCGCGAATAACGCCAGTGGTAACACTGTTTTTCCACTCACCTTTTTGAAATTCTTTTGTCTCTTTAAAGCCCGTTTCTGTACGGGTATAAACACGTGTTTCACGACGCGAAACGCCCCAGCTTAACTCTTTTAGCAAGCCATTATCATCAAGCTCCCAACTAATAGGCTGCCCGATTTTAAGGTTTCTAAGATCTTTATTTTGATTAGAGATAGTTGCGATATCAGCAGAATCAATACCAAACTGAGTCAGTATTGAACTTAGTGAATCACCACTAGAGACAATATAAGTATGAGGAACTTGTGCAACCGCAGTGCTCGTATCAGAGCCATCTTCTGCACCGACTAAGCCTTCATCAGTAAGTTGATCACTACTGTCAGTGATAATGTCATCTGTATTTTCACTTTGTACGGCTGAAGGCATTTGAATGCTGACAGGAACTTCTCGGTTTTGCTCATTTTGAAGAACCACTGGTCGCCAAATTGCGACGGCCAGTGTTGCAGCAGTTAACGAACCGAGCATGATCTTATGTGGGAGTGGTAAACTTAAATATACCTGTGCAATGGATTTCTTCTGCTGCACGTTATTAATTCCTTATTGTGTTTCATTCAGGCAGCTCGCATATTGGTTAGCTAGTTGGCTAAGGAATTTTGTATAACTCTCTTGAGTCAGAGCAATCCCACTTCCTAGGGGGTCTAATACACCCATTTTAACCCCAGTGCCTTTCGCCACTGTTTCTATTACTGTCGGCCTAAATTGTGGCTCAGCAAAAATGCAGGTTGCTTTTTGCTCAACCAATTGTGTTCGTATTTGATGTAATTTCTGCGCGCCCGGCTGTATTTCAGGGTTGATCGTAAAATGACCTAACGGCTTTAAATTATAATGTTTTTCGAAGTAGCCATAAGCATCATGAAAGACAAAATAACCCTTATTTCTCACAGGCGACAGAATATTAACAAGATTCTTATCAGTTTGCTTGAGTTGTTCGCTGAATTTACCTAGGTTTACGTCCAGAAGTTCTTTTTTATCTGGATAGAGTGTTATTAACCTTTCGTGGATCTGTTTTGCAGACGACAACGCAATCTCTGGTGATAACCAGATGTGCATATTATAATCACCGTGAGAATGATGTTCGTGATTTTCCTCATGTTTATGCACATTGTCATCATCATCTTTCAATAAAAGTGACTTTATCTCGTCAGTTTCCGCTAAAGCCAACTTATGATTGTCAGTAAGTCTGTTTAATGGCTTATCTAAAAACACTTCCATATCAGGCCCTACCCATACCATCAGGTCTGCGGAGGTGATTTTTTTCAAATCAGAGGGTTTTAATGCATAATCGTGTGGAGAGGCTCCATCGGGTAATAAAACCTCCGTTGGTGTTACTCCATCAGCGATAGCTGCAGCAATAAATCCTAATGGTCTAACGGAAACGACGACATCAGCCTGCACTGAAGCACTGAATGAGCTTATCATCGCTGTCGCTAAAAATGATTTCAATAAAAAACGATGCGCAAATTTGTTGTTTTTATGTAACATAGGAAGAATTCTCGTGAATCATCATTGGAAATGTTATATTATAACGTTTCAATGATTCTGCAAGTGCTAATTTTATGTCTGACTTGATTTGTTTAAAATCGGTTTGTGTTTCTTTTGGTGAAAAGGAAATTTTAAAAAATATCTCTTTTGATCTAAAAGCAGGCCGTATTCTTACTTTACTTGGCCCTAATGGTGCCGGTAAATCTACCGTTATCCGTTTAGTTCTTGGTTTATTGAACCCAACCTCAGGAAAAGTTGAGCGACAAAACGCGCTACGAGTGGGCTATGTGCCACAAAAACTTTATCTCGATCCCACTATGCCACTTACCGTTAAACGGTTTATGACACTAAAACCAGGAGTTCATGATAGAGATATTCTCCCTGCTTTAGAACGAGTTAATGCGGCTAAATTAATCGATCAGCCTATGCAGAAACTTTCTGGTGGTGAGTCTCAACGTGTATTGTTAGCAAGAGCATTGCTTAATCAGCCCCAACTTTTAGTTTTAGATGAACCCACCCAAGGTGTTGATGTTAATGGTCAATTAGCTCTGTATGATTTAATTAATCAGCTTCGTCATGAATTAGGTTGTGCCATCTTGATGGTTTCTCATGATCTTCATCTTGTGATGGCAAAAACAGACGAAGTCCTCTGTTTAAATGGTCATATTTGCTGTTCGGGCACACCTGATGTTGTTTCTTCGCACCCTGAATTTATTGCCATGTTTGGAAGTCGTGGTGCTGAGCAACTTGGTATTTATCGTCATCATCACCAGCATAGTAAGGAGTGTCGTCATGATTGAGTTGCTGTTACCGGGTTGGATTGCCGGTATGCTCTTAGCAATGGCGGCGGGCCCTTTGGGCTCTTTTGTCGTTTGGCGCCGGATGTCTTATTTTGGTGATACCCTAGCACACGCCTCACTACTGGGGGTTGCTTTTGGCTTGCTATTTAACATTGAGCCTTTTTATGCGGTGATTGCTGTCACACTTCTGCTCGCTATTTTATTAGTCTGGTTAGAATTAAAACCTCAACTTTCTGTTGATACTCTTTTAGGGATCATGGCACACAGTGCGCTTTCTTTAGGGCTTGTGGTAGTAAGTTTAATGTCAAATGTGCGTGTTGATTTAATGGCTTATCTGTTTGGTGATTTGCTGTCTGTCAACTATCAAGACGTTATCAGTATTTTTATTGGTGTTGTGATTGTTTTATTTGTGATTATTCGCTCATGGCGCCCACTACTTTCAATGACAATTAATCAAGATATGGCATTTGTTGATGGTGTGAATATTCAGCGAGAACGCTTAAAGTTAATGATGATCACCGCATTAACTATTGGTTTAGCGATGAAGTTTGTTGGCGCGCTGATCATTACCTCTTTACTCATCATCCCTGCGGCAACAGCTCGCCGTTTTGCTCGTTCTCCTGAGCAAATGGCTCTGATTGCAATCGCTGTTGGTATGTTGGCAATTACAGGCGGTTTAACTTTCTCTGCTTTCTATGACACCCCCGCTGGCCCTTCTGTGGTTTTAGCCGCGAGTTGTCTATTTATCTTGAGTTTATTAGCACCGACTAAACAGTAATATTCCTAGCTCGTTAGATAAATAACAATAAACCCCAATAACAGAGTGCTATTGGGGTTTATTTTTGCCAAATTTCAATTGAATATCTGAAAATTGCTATTTCTGCTTTTTACTTCATTCTATTTCGTCGATGGGAGCATAAATTAGCACATGGACATCTGTTAAGGGTTCCATTGCGCTTTTAATTTTTTCATACACCACAGGCCATTCTAAGCCGCCTAACCCTGCCCCTAAAGGTGGAATAGCAATAGATTTAATCTTGCGCTGTTTAATTTCATCAACCAGTGTAATTAATCCCGCTTCAATATCTTCAATGCAACTTGCATTTCGCCAATGTCGTTTTGTTGGAAAATTGACAATAAAACGAGGATTCGTCGCTTTTGGTATTTCATAAATAAACATCACACCAGGTGTCAGCGCTTTATTTTTGCACGCTAAAGCATAAGCGTTGAAATTATCAGGCCATGCTTTTTTAAACTGTAAAGCAATACCTCGCCCCATTACCCCCACACAATTGACAGCATTTACAATTGCTTCAGTGTTTGCATGTAAAAGATTGCCTCGCGTCAGTTCTATCATTTGATTACCTTTAATTCCGTACTGATATCAATGCTAAGGCTCTTCGACAATACGATTAAAATGACGATAAGCATGATGAGTGGCAACACGACCTCGTGGTGTGCGCTGTATAAAACCTTGCTGTATTAAGTAAGGCTCTAATACATCTTCAATCGTTTCTCGCTCTTCACCAATTGCGGCGGCAAGGTTATCAAGTCCAACAGGCCCCCCCATAAATTTATCAATGATGGCGAAAAGAAGTTTACGATCTAAATAATCAAAACCAGCCGCATCCACATTCAGCATATCAAGCGCTTTAGAAGCAATCTCTTCATCAATGGCACCATTACCCTTTACTTGGGCAAAGTCTCTCACGCGACGCAATAATCGGTTAGTAATACGCGGTGTGCCTCGTGAACGCATAGCAATTTGACGAGCACCTTCATCTGTCATCTCTAATCCCATAAAACTGGCACTACGAGAAACAATGTGTTGAAGATCGTCAACATTATAAAATTCAAGGCGTTGAACAATACCAAAACGGTCACGCAATGGAGAGGTTAAAGAGCCTGCTCTGGTAGTTGCTCCCACTAAGGTAAATGGAGGTAGATCAATTTTAATTGAACGCGCCGCTGGTCCTTCACCAATCATGATATCAAGTTGATAATCTTCCATTGCTGGGTAAAGAATTTCTTCAACAACGGGTGAAAGACGATGGATCTCATCAATAAATAATACGTCATGAGGCTCAAGATTAGTTAGCATCGCGGCGAGATCACCCGCTTTTTCAAGTACAGGACCTGATGTTGTCCGTAAATTAACTCCCATTTCATTAGCAATGATATTTGCCAATGTGGTTTTACCTAATCCCGGAGGTCCAAAGATAAGCAAATGATCGAGTGCATCATGACGCAATTTAGCCGCCTGAATAAAAATCTCCATTTGTTCTCGAACTTGTGGTTGTCCAACATATTCGGCAAGAGATTTAGGGCGAATAGCCCTATCAATAATTTCTTCTTCAGGTTGTTGAATTTCTGCTGAAATCAGGCGATCTGCTTCAATCACAATGTGTTACTCCTAAATAGCCGCACGCAACGCTTCTTTGATAAGCGTCTCGCTATCTGTACCCAGTTTTGCCACTTTACTGATCATTTTTGCAGCTTCTTGTGGTTTATAGCCTAATGCAATTAATGCAGCAGAGGCTTCAGCTTCAATATCAGCCGCTTTTGGCGCTTTAGGTGAAGTGCTTTCTGGTAACTCAATATCACTATTTTCGAATAAATCACCATTAAGACCTTTAAAGCGATCTTTCATTTCGACAACTAAACGCTCAGCGGTTTTCTTACCTACACCTGGTAATTTCACTAGTGAAGAGATAGATTCATTTTCAATGGCGGTGACAAATTGACGAGCAGACATGCCAGACAGAATAGCTAAGGCGAGTTTAGGTCCCACACCATTCACTTTAATTAATTCACGAAAAAGTGCGCGTTCTTGTTTTTGGTTAAAACCGTAAAGTAATTGTGCATCTTCGCGTACGATAAATTGCGTATAGATAATGGCTTCGTGACCAATATCAGGCAATTCATAAAAACAGGTCATTGGCATATTGATTTCATAACCTACACCATTACCTGCCTCGATCAGCACCACCGGTGGCTGTTTTTCAAGAATAATTCCTCTGATACGACCTATCACCCTAACGCCTCCGCAAATATAATTACGCCAAGTTTATAACATAAAAAAAGCTGGACGTATATCCAGCTTGTGAAAAACCAAAGACATTTACCAAGATAACCACTTATCTTAACCGACCTCGCGTTAAAACCAGACGTGGATCACCTACACGTAATAAATTTTGGTTAAAGTGGCAATGTGTAATCGCAATCGCCAATGCATCGGCAGCATCCGATTGTGGTGCTGCGGATAATTTTAATATTGAACGCACCATATGCTGTACTTGGCTTTTTTCAGCGGCGCCAGTACCCACAACGGTCTGTTTGACTTGGCGTGCGGCATATTCAAAAACAGGAAGATCGTTATTCACTGCGGCAAGTATTGCTACACCACGCGCTTGCCCAAGTTTAAGTGCCGAATCCGCATTTTTAGCCATAAATACTTGCTCAACCGCAAACACATCCGGCGAAAATTGAGTAATGATTTCGCTAACACCTGCATAAATACGTTTAAGTCGATTAGGAAGGTCGGGAACTTGTGTGCGAATACAACCGCTTCCCAAATAGATAAGTTGTCGCCCTTGCTGTCGAATGACACCATAGCCGGTAACACGCGAACCAGGGTCTATACCTAGAATGATAGCCATATCAATTCCTGTTGCCGATATGGTCGATGGCGAGAGAAAAGAGCAAAAAAATCTGCTCTGCTCTTCTCTTCGCACTTTTAATAACAGCGTTAAACACCGTTATTTTCGATAATTGCAAAAACGATTACAGGATATCTTCCAGTTGTTTTGCAACTTCATCTGAGATATCACCGTTGTGATACACTTCTTGTACGTCATCACTGTCTTCTAACATATCAATAAGACGCATTAATTTTGGTGCAGTTTCAATATCTAATTCTGCTTTAGTCGATGGGATCATTGAAACTTCTGCTGATTCAGCCACAAAACCTGCTGCATCCATCGCATCTTTTACTTCACCAAAAGATTCTGGTGTCGTGTAAACATCAATAGCGCCATCATCAAAAGTTTCAACGTCATCAGCACCTGCTTCCAACGCAGCTTCCATAACGGCATCTTCATCAACACCTGGTGCGTATGAAATGACCCCTTTTTTGGTAAACAGATAAGATACAGAACCATCTGTTCCTAAGTTACCACCTGTTTTGGTAAATGCATGGCGAACATCGGAAACAGTACGGTTACGATTATCACTTAAGCATTCAACCATCACAGCAGTACCTGCTGGGCCGTAGCCTTCATAAATGATGGTTTCCATATTATCGTTTTCATCATTACCCACACCGCGTGCAATTGCACGATTTAAGGTGTCACGAGTCATGTTGTTCGATAATGCTTTATCAACTGCCGCACGTAAACGCGGGTTAGTTGCAGGATCACCACCACCTAAACGTGCTGCTGTAACTAATTCACGGATGATTTTAGTGAAAATTTTACCGCGTTTCGCATCTTGCGCTGCTTTACGGTGTTTTGTATTGGCCCATTTACTATGACCTGCCATGAAATATCTCCAAACGTGGTCTAATCATTAAATAACAAATTCTTCAATCGCTTGCTGATTACTGGCGGATTTTGTTAATTTTGCCGCCAGTGACGCGTCTAACCATTGGTATTGCGAATGCTCAGTTAGCACAATATCTCGCTCTGCGGGCAGTGCTAACGTAAACCAATGTTCCTGACAATGAGTAACATCTGGTGCATAACGATGCCGAAAATGTGCAAAAATTTCAAAAAGAATTGAGCGGTGGCAATCCACCAGCTCAAGATTTTCTTTTATGATATCAATTCCCACTTCTTCTTGCACTTCACGCAACGCCGTTTGAAAAGGGGTTTCATTCTCTTCTAAGCTACCAGTTACAGATTGCCAGAAATCCGGATCATCTCGACGCTTTAGCATAAGCACCCGTTTGGTCTCTTTTGCATAAATAACAACTAAAACGGATATCGGGCGCTTATATTTCATCATTTACTCTTTATCTTCGCTAACTTCTTTTTGAGTCACTGCAATCGCTAACTCTTTTAAAGAATCTTCATTAGCAAAGCTTGGCGCATTAGTCATTAAACACGCAGCCGCTGTTGTTTTAGGGAAAGCAATAACATCACGGATGTTATCAGTACCGGTTAACAACATCACTAAACGGTCTAAACCAAATGCTAAACCTGCATGTGGTGGAGTACCAAATTTAAGTGCATCTAATAAGAAACCAAATTTCTCTTGTTGCTCATTCGGTGTAATACCTAAAATGCTAAATACGGCTTGTTGCATTTCATTACGGTGAATACGGACTGAACCGCCACCCACTTCATAACCATTAATGACCATATCATAAGCATTTGCCACAGCACCTACTGGATGTGCTGTCAATTCAGCAGGAGATAAGTCTTTGGGTGAAGTAAATGGATGGTGCATCGCACTTAAACTACCCGTTTCTTCATCTTCTTCAAACATTGGGAAGTCAATGACCCACAATGGTTTCCATGCATTTAAATCTGTCAGTTCAAGATCACGCCCCACTTTCAGACGTAGAGCCCCCATCGCATCACTCATTGTGCCTTTACGACCCGCACCAAAGAAGATTAAATCACCGTCTGTAGCGCCTGTTGTTTCTAAAATAGCGTTAACAACATCGTTAGTTAGGAATTTAGCGATTGGGCTTTGTACACCCTCAATGCCTTTTGCGCTTTCGTTGACTTTCATCCACGCAAGACCTTTAGCACCGTAGATACCAACAAACTGTGTATATTCGTCAATATTCTTACGGGTTAATGATGCACCACCCGGTACACGCAATGCGATAACACGGCATCTTTCATCGTTGGCAGCCTGCGCAAATACACTGAACTCAACATCTTTAACTAAATCAGCGATGTCTTTAAGTTCCATTGGGTTACGTAAATCGGGTTTGTCTGAACCATAACGACGCATTGCTTCAGCAAAAGTCATTACAGGGAACGCACCTAAATCGACATTAAGAATATCTAACCATAATGCATGGATCATACGCTCCATCACTTCGCGCACTTGATCTGCACTCATGAAAGAGGTTTCAACATCGATCTGTGTAAATTCAGGCTGACGGTCAGCACGTAAATCTTCATCGCGGAAACATTTTACGATTTGATAGTAACGATCAAAGCCAGACATCATTAACAGCTGTTTAAAAAGCTGTGGTGATTGTGGTAATGCGTAGAATTTACCTTTATGTACACGACTTGGCACTAAATAGTCACGCGCACCTTCTGGTGTCGCTTTTGTCAGCATTGGTGTTTCAACATCAAGGAAACCTTCACCATCCATAAAACGGCGAACAAAGCTTGTGATTTTAGCACGCGTTTTTAAGCGCTCGGACATTTCAGGGCGACGTAGGTCTAAATAACGATAAGTTAAACGACGCTCTTCAGTATTTGTTTGATTACTATCTAACGGTAATGGCTCTGAACGGTTAAAAATAGACAGAGATTCTGCCGCTAACTCAATTTCACCTGTTGCCATATTTTTATTAACTTGGCTATCAGGACGAGCGCGTACTGTTCCTGTGACTTGAATACAAAATTCATTACGCAGTTCTGAAGCCTGAGAAAATGCCTCTTTCTGTTCTGGGTCAAAGAAGACTTGAACAATACCTTCGCGATCTCGCATATCAATAAAGATAAGTCCACCTAAATCACGGCGACGGTTAACCCAACCACAAAGAGTCACTTTTTGGCCCACATGGGCGCTATTCAACTGCCCACAATAATTAGTACGCATACAATATCCTTTTACTCAGCTTGTTGTGCTTTCTGCTGCGGAAATTTTGGCAATAGTCTTTTTCGAGTAGTGTCAAAAAAAAGGCAGACATTATAACGAAAATTCTTCCCGGAGATAAGAGTATAGACCTAGTTTATATGATACATCTTTTCAAGGATTTGCTAATCCCCAAACAATTAATTAATAATAATTATTTATAGCGACAGAAGTCGCTTTGAGGTTTATCATTAAATTCGCCGTTTTTTGGCTTTGGCAATGGAGAAAAGATGGTTAGCTCGCTTTATATCGTACTGGGCGCACTATTATTGATTAAATTGTCCCTCAATGTTGTAAAACTCAGAACACAATATCGGGTTGCTTATGGCGATGGTGGCTTTTATGAATTACAAACAGCCATCCGAGTTCACGGCAATGCGGTAGAATATATTCCGATTTCCATGATCTTATTGTTGGTCATGGAAATGAATGGTGCTTTTGTTTGGATGGTACACATCTGTGGCTCAATTTTAATCGCCGGTCGCTTTTTACACTCTTATGGATTAAAACACCGTGAACTTCGCTGGCGTCGTTCAGGCATGGCTGCCACTTACTTATCAATGGTATTGATGATCATTGCTAATATTTATTTCCTTCCTTGGATACAAATCTTTTCCTTTTATTACTAAGTCCTCGCGGGAATAACATGATCATCCATGATCAAAACCGACATCCTTGCTGTTGTGTCTAATAACGGCAAGGTATGAGAAAGGTTTATTTATTTTTTCCAATTTCTTTCTAAATAATGCAACTTTGTGAGCACCGTCGCTTCTGGTAGAATGCTTGCTTCTTTTATTCCTTAAACCTATTTTAGTTATGTCGAATTCAAAATCATCACAACAAGACAGCTTATTTGCGACACCTATTGCTAACCTTGGTGACTGGCGCTTTGATGAAAAAGTCGCTGAAGTGTTTCCTGATATGATAAAACGCTCAGTACCCGGTTACTCTAATATCATCTCCATGATTGGTATGCTTGCAGGTCGCTTTGTTACGCCCAATAGCCAAGTTTATGATTTAGGCTGTTCTTTAGGTGCCGCAACCCTTTCTATGCGTCGTAATATTGATGCAACTGGTTGCAAAATTATTGGTGTTGATAACTCACCCGCAATGGTAGAACGTTGCCAGCGCCATATTGATGCCTATAAAGCAGACACACCTGTTGAGATTATTGAAGGTGATATTCTTAATATCGAAATTAATAATGCCTCAATGGTCGTGCTTAATTTCACCTTACAATTCTTAGCGCCGAACGATCGCCAAATATTATTAAACCGAATTTACCAAGGTCTTAATCCGGGTGGCGTGTTAGTGCTTTCTGAAAAATTCAGTTTTGAAGATAAAGAAATTGGCGAATTGCTGTTTAATATGCACCATGATTTCAAACGTGCTAACGGTTACAGCGAATTAGAAATTAGCCAAAAACGTAGCATGTTAGAAAATGTTATGTTGACTGATTCTGTTGAAACGCATAAAACTCGCTTACATAATGCCGGTTTCCCACATACGGAAGTTTGGTTCCAATGTTTTAATTTCGGCTCTCTTTTAGCGATTAAAGGCAATAATGAATGATTAATTTTGGCTCGTTTTATCAACTTATTGCGCAAGATGAGCGCTTATTTCATTGGTTAGACACATTACCGGCTCAATTATCAGAATGGCGTTCAAATGCGTTACACGGTCACTTCTCCTCATGGGAAAGAATGCTCGATGGTTTGCCTGAAATTACGCCTACTGAGATTGATTTAAAAAATGGTGTAATTGCTCAACACACACCGGCACTAAGCGCAGGCGAGCAATTGGGATTAAGTAACGTTTTAAAAAATTTAATGCCATGGCGTAAAGGTCCATTTTCACTTTATGGCGTCGATATCGATACAGAGTGGCGTTCAGATTGGAAATGGGATCGTGTTTTACCCCATCTTTCACCGCTTGAAGGTCGTTTAGTATTAGATGTTGGATGTGGCAGTGGTTATCACATGTGGCGGATGTTAGGTGAAGGTGCGGAATTTGTGGTAGGGATCGACCCTACTCAACTTTTCTTATGCCAATTTGAAGCTATTAGAAAATTATTAGGCAATGACCAACGCGCACATTTAATTCCTGTGGGCATTGAGCAAATGCCAGAGTTAAATGCCTTCGATACTGTATTCTCAATGGGTGTGCTTTACCATCGCCGTTCGCCACTTGATCATTTATGGCAATTAAAAAACCAATTAGTTTCTGGTGGTGAATTAGTATTAGAAAGTCTTGTTGTTGATGGTGATGAATTCCAATGCCTGATCCCTGGTGAACGTTATGCGCAAATGCGTAATGTGTACTTTATTCCATCTGCAAAAATGCTAAAGGTTTGGCTAGAAAAATGTGGTTTTAAAGAAGTACGTATTGTTGATGAAAATGTCACGTCTTTAGAAGAACAACGTAAAACAGATTGGATGGTTACCGATTCATTAGAGGCATTCTTAGATGCTAATGATAAAACCCAAACCGTTGAAGGTTATCCTGCGCCTAAACGTGCGATATTAATTGCCACTAAGCCTTAATTTTTTATTGAGATCTAAAGGGATATCAAGTTATTCAATATCCCTTTCTTTCATAATACCCATCTTGGTTTTTATTAAAGATACCTTATACGCCCTCTTATTTTGCAGATGAACGATTAAAGAAATCTATGGCAAAGACACCAAAGAGCAAAGTTGCTACTCAAAAAGAAATAACACAAAAAAAACAACACGCTCTTTTACAAAAGAATAAGCGTCAGCAATATAATGATCCTATCTTTTCGTCCTTTGTCGAAACCACATCAGCAAAACGCCTTCCATTAACACCATTACAACGAGGTGTTCAACTCTTTTTTTCATTATTTGACTACGCCACACAACTTTTATATATCGCGTTTATTATTACCGTTTGGTGGTTTCCTGAACATTTCTCAGTTCAAACAATTTATAATCTAACCGTTCTATTTTTATTTGAATTTATTCTCGTGCATTCTGGTGTTTTTATGGCTGCATTTGCTCGTACTAAACTTGTTTTTGCTCTTATTCCCTTTTATGGAATATTTGCACTTATTATCAATAGTATGATTATGGGTGATGAAAACCTGATTATTTGGCTCTACGCAGTGATTGTTGCTAATCGAATTATCAGTGGTTACCAAGTAAAAACTAAAGAAGAAATGGGGAAAAACTTATTCTATTCTGCACTATTAGTTTTAAATTTTATGCTATGCCTTTTTTCGGTCATGATGTTTAAATTCTTAGTCCCTTATGGTGGATTAACGCCCCAATATTTAAATGAAATTAACTATCTTTATTTAATTCCACAGCACAGCGATTATTTTAATGTTCCACATGTTGGAATGGCTTACGGCACATTATTCTACGGCATTCCTTTAGCTTGCATGACCTATATTAATATATCATCGGTGTATAAACGCATAATATTCAAAATAAAAGCACATAAAATAAGAACCTCATATAAATAACCTTATGCGGTGCTTGTCGTTCATCTTTATTCATGCTTAAATACGCGCGTTATTTCTCCAATTATTTCTCTTTTTAAGAAGGCACGTCTCTACGATGAATTAAATTCTGCCAGAAAATTTTTCAAATACCTTTTGAGGTATTCATTTTCTGTTACTGGCAGACAATAATTTATTTCGTCGCATCTAGAAAAAGATCTCGGCTGTCTGCCACCTATTTCGTTTAGGAGGTATTACTATGACAATAGCCTGTCACTTTTCACAATTGACTATCGAATTTAATCAGCAAAACCTTTTCCCACCATTAACGCGTTCACTGTCTTGTCAGCAAAATGCATTAATTGGTCATAACGGTAAAGGCAAATCGGTACTATTAAGATTATTAGCACAAAAGATATTACCGACCTCAGGTCAAGTTAATTGGAATATGCCTTTCATTCACGTTGATCAGTTAACGCGATTACAAGGAAAAACACTGGCTCAAGCGTTAGATATTCATGAAGTTTATCAAGCATTCCAACGCGTTGATGCGGGTATTGCTTCAATAGAGGATATCGAGCTACTTGATGGCAAATGGCAACTTCCTGTTATGTGGCAAAATATATTAGATTCAGCACAACTTCCTGTCGCATTAGATACTCCGATTGCACATCTCAGCGGTGGAGAGCAAACACGCTTAGCACTTTGCCGTGCTTTTTTATGTGAAAATAGTTTTTTACTCTTAGATGAACCAGATAACCATCTTGATTATCAGGGACAACAATGGCTAATACAACAATTAGCTCAGCACAAAGCTGGCTCTCTTATTGTTAGTCATAATCGAAACTTGCTCTCGTATGCTGATACTATTTTTGAATTAAGTGAGAAAGGTTTATCTGAATATGGTGGAAATTATACTTTATATGAGGCACAAAAAAGTGCAGAAATCGCATCATTGGAGGCCGTAAGTACTCGACTAAATAGCCAAATTAAAAATGAGAAACGCCAGCAACAAGCAACATTACAAAAAGCCGCGAAACGGAAACAACAAGGCGAATCAATTAGACAAAGTGGTTCACAGTGCTTACTTTTGTTAGATATGCAAACAAATCGGGCGGAACAACGACAATCAGCCGTTGCCAAACGGCATCAGCGCGTAATCGATGATATGCAATCTCAAAAACAAGGCATTGATGAGGAAAAAACACATGTTCATCAGCAGAAAATGGTATTGGATTATCAAAGTGATGGTCATCGTTTAAATGTATTTGTTCATGACCTTCAGCTTCCGTATGGCTATCAGCACCCTATTTCATTTTCAGCTTATGGTAATGAGCACTGGCATATTAAAGGTAAAAATGGATGTGGCAAATCAACGTTATTAAAATGTTTAATCGAACAAAGCACCCCACTTGCTGGTGAATTTCGTCTCAACAAAGATTATTGTTATCTTGATCAACATCTTGCTTTACTTGATAAAACATTACCGGTTGCACAAGCACTACACCAATATCAACCCGCGATTTCTGTCGAGCAATGGCGAACGCGTCTCGGAATGTTGAGAATGAGAGGTGATAAATCATTATTACCGCTTGAAAAGCTAAGTGGTGGTGAACAATTAAAAGCAACGTTATTGGCTTTAACACATAGCCCAAAACCACCTGCGGTATTATTGCTTGATGAGCCAGATAATCACCTTGATATCGAATCTAAACAACTATTGGAAAATCTACTCGTTGAATATCAAGGCACATTATTACTGGTTTCGCATGATGAAGCCTTTGTTAAACGCTGTGGCATTACACATACACTGCTATTAGACGAGATGAGATAAAAAACTGCGCCATAAAAGGCGCAGTGCTTAAATAATTTATCCCTATCAATCAGGATGCCAATGGCGCATGAATACTTATAATATCTTTCATTGCTTCAACCGTATCTTCATCCACACAGTAATGCGTAAATTCATCAACCTCACTGTCAGAGCTCATCGTTACACCGGCTTTACGATAAATCATGGTAGAAGGTGCCACTTTTCCAGCTGAACTGTGTATTTCTTTTAGTCCTGCATCTAAGAATTTTTGCATATTACTGAGCCTTACACCTGCTCCCGCCATAATGATAGGACCTTGTGTTTTTTCATTTAACGTTCGTAATAATGGTAAACCTAATTCTGCATTCGCCTGCTGTCCTGACGTTAAAATACGAGAAACACCGACTTGAGTCAGTTGTTCTAGCGCTAATAATGGATTAATACACATATCAAAAGCCCGATGGAAAGTAATGGCTAATGGTCCTGCAAGCGCCATTAAAATTTCCATTTTAGGCAAATCAATATGCCCTTCTTCATTTAAAAGACCAACAACTGCCCCTGAAAATCCCATATCACGGATCAAGCTAATATCATTTTTCATTGCTGAAAAATCAGCTTGTGTATAACAAAAATCACCACCACGCGGGCGAACGATAGGATGAACGGGAATACGAACTAGATCTCTGACTTGTCGTAGCATTCCAAAACTTGGCGTAATACCACCTTCTGTCGGACTCGTGCACAGCTCTATTCTGTCTGCGCCTGCTCGTTCTGCTACCAACGCACATTCAGCGCCAAAACAACAAATCTCCAATGTAGCCATATCATCCCTCTCCATCCTTAATAAAGAAAGTAATCAGAAAATAAATATCATTTCTTAGCGATTACTAACAATAGTTGTCGAATATCGTTATTCATTCAATTCCACCATCAGAATTTTGTGCTGACACAAGCAAACTATTTTCTGAAAGTGTCGTTCAACACTCACTTTCAACGATTTCAAGTAACGAATAAGGATGATACTTCACCGTGACTTTTCCATTAGAAATAGCCACGGTTGGATTAGGTAAACGTTCTTTCTCACCTTTAGGTTCGCTGATTTTTAGGCTGACACCCTCAGGTAATGTTTTGGGCAAAAAAGACATGACTTTATTCACTAGATCAGCGGGTTCTACGGAGATCACTTGCTCAATATGCTCCCAACCTTGATATTCATATCTTTTATTCGTGGGAAAAGGCAATTCAACAATCGAGACAGATTGATTTAAAAGAGTTAATGGTGAGTCTAATTGAAATAGATATATTGGGCGCCCATTGATCACATTATCAGAAATACACTTTCCACATTGACTTAACCCTGTTCGCCACTGCTCCGCCAAGGTTAAATCGTGACAACGTAACGATACATGATCAGTGAGATAAGCGGATAAATCTATCCCTAAACTATTGGCAAATAGCGCCATATTTTCTTCAAACAAAGAAAGCTCGTGAGTTAAATCATTTAATTGAGAAATTGAAGAAAATAACGCCATTTTGAATAACCTTAATGAAAAAACAGAGAAAAAACCTTAAAGATAAGGCCGAGATGGTAGCATGTTCTAGCCGGAATATGTTATAAATTCAAGGTTAATCCTAATTCTTTATAAGAAACCTGTCAGACTTTTGTCGTCAGGTTTTATTTTCTCAATAATTTAAGGTAACCCGGTGAATATTCAGGCTTTTCTTTCAGAAAAAATCAGTGTGGCAATGTGTGCTGCTGGCGCACCCGCTGATAGCGAACCTCTTGTCCGTCAGTCAGCCAAAGTACAATTTGGTGACTATCAGGCAAATGGTGTCATGGGAGCTGCAAAAAAAATGGGGATCCCACCCCGACAACTCGCAGAAAAGATCTTAGAAAAGCTCGATATTACGGATGTTGCAGATAAAGTTGAAATCGCAGGTCCGGGTTTTATCAATATCTTTTTATCTCCACAATGGGTTGCAAAACAAGCTGAAGACGCATTGGCAGATGAACATCTCAACGTAACCCCCGTTGAACCTCAAACTATTGTTATCGACTATTCATCTCCAAACGTTGCAAAACAGATGCACGTCGGTCACTTACGCTCAACCATTATTGGTGATGCCAGTGCACGGACTTTATCTTTCTTAGGTCATAATGTTGTTCGTGCCAATCACCTTGGTGATTGGGGTACGCAATTTGGTATGTTGATTGCGTATTTAGAAAAAAAACAGAATGAAAATGCCGCTGATATGGCGTTATCTGATCTCGAAGAGTTCTATCGTGAAGCGAAAAAACATTATGATGAAGATGAAGTATTCGCAGAGCGTGCCCGTAATTATGTTGTAAAATTACAAAGTGGTGATGAATACTGCCGTACAATGTGGCGTAAATTAGTTGATATCACCATGCAACAAAACCAAGTGACTTATCAACGTCTTAACGTCACATTAACCGAAGATGACATTATGGGTGAAAGTCTTTATAACCCAATGTTGGCAGGTATTGTTGCCGATTTAAAAGCAAAAGGTCTTGCAGTAGAAAGTGAAGGCGCAACCGTTGTTTTCCTTGATGAATATAAAAACAAGGAAGGCGAACCTATGGGTGTTATCGTTCAGAAAAAAGACGGTGGCTACCTATATACA
This sequence comes from Proteus cibi, assembly GCF_003144405.1. Classification (GTDB taxonomy): domain Bacteria; phylum Pseudomonadota; class Gammaproteobacteria; order Enterobacterales; family Enterobacteriaceae; genus Proteus; species Proteus cibi. Next base: position 225,976 of record NZ_PENW01000008.1, on the reverse strand, counting down.
ACAACTGATATTGCTTGTGCAAAATACCGTCACGAAACATTACATGCTGATCGTGTGCTTTATTATATCGACTCTCGTCAGCACCAGCATTTAATGCAAGCTTGGACGATTGTTCGTAAAGCAGGCTACATTCCTGATTCAATGTCACTTGAACACCACATGTTCGGTATGATGTTAGGTAAAGATGGTCGTCCGTTTAAAACCCGTTCTGGCGGCACTATTCGTTTAACTGACTTACTTGATGAAGCACAAGAAAGAGCCCGTGCCTTAATCGCTGAAAAAAATCCAGATATGGATAAAGACGAATTAAATAATGTTGCTCGCGTCGTGGGTATTGGTGCTGTTAAATACGCTGACTTATCTAAAAACCGTACAACAGATTACATTTTTGATTGGGATCTGATGTTAAGTTTCGAAGGCAACACAGCGCCTTATATGCAATATGCTTATACTCGTGTTGCTTCAATTTTCAAACGTGCAGACATTGATGAAAATGCGTTAACGCAACCTATCGCATTAACACAATCTCATGAAAGACAGCTCGCATTACGTTTAGTCCAATTTGATGAGACGATTATGCAAGTTTCTCGTGAAGGAACGCCTCATGTCATGTGTGCTTATCTTTACGATCTGGCACAAACTTTCTCAGGCTTTTATGAAAACTGCCCTATCTTATCTGCGGAAGATGAAAACACTCGCCAAAGTCGTTTAAAACTGGCGCGTTTAACCGCGAGAACCTTAAAACAAGGTTTAGATACTTTAGGTATTGAAACAGTAGATAGAATGTAATTCATCTCTATTTTCAAATAGCCGTGATAAAAAAACCGATGGTATTAAACCATCGGTTTTTTATTATTCGTTCGATCTTAATTCAATATAGCTAAAAAACACTTCAAACAATGACTCAATCAAATATCCAATGCTACTTAATCATTAATCTTCGTTAGCTGTTATAACATCCTGACACAATAGTCCTCTAATATCTTTTGCATCAATCCAACCATCAACACTATCTATTGGCTTACTCGGGCTGTATAAGCGGTCATTGACGTCTTTAGCGGTGAAAGCAAGCTTCTCATTAGTTTTGTCGAATACACCGACACAGTTAACTGGAGTGAGTTTTGAGGTATTAATTTTTCCGTCAGCAGTACAACCTGCAAGAAATAACGTCGCTAATGATACAGAAATGATAATAGCTTTTTTCATAGTAGCTCCTTGACACTCTTATTTTTATTTTTACCAAAAATCACAAAGTGATTATTTAGTAGTCTTTAACCTAGAAATATCTAATGATTTATAACTGCTTTGAGTATAACGAAGAAATAGAGAAATATTTGAGTTATTGAGCTATTAATGAAAAAAACAAAGAAATATTGAGAAGGAATAGAAAAGGGAGGGAAAAACAGAAAACAACCGCGGACAAATGAAAGCAATAATTAGTGTACCATACTGAATTTTCAGTAATCTAATTATCTATTAATAATAGATTTAGCATTAATTTCATTATTCACGCGACTTATTGTTTACTGCTTATCCCCAGCAATCGTGTTACCTATTTGAAGCGCAGACAAAATAGATATGATCACTTTCAGTAGTACTGAACGATAACAAGCAAATAACTTTACAGTCACGGTTAATCTACCGGAATAAAGAAATAATAATATGTCTTAAATCAAAAAAATCAAATGTTTTAAAATATACTGCAATATTTTGAAATATTTGTAATATCTCATCATTAAGTAAGAAATATTTAACAGATATGTCAATTTTTAAACCTATACAACACAAGAGAGTTTATCTAAAAAAAGATAATTCGTCAAACCGTAAGTACTTAGAATATAGTGTCTATTTTTTTACTTTATGTAGAATTCCACCATCACTAAACAAATTGTCTAAAGATATTCGATATGATTAATGTTTAAATAAACTTATCAATATTGATTAAAAAATGCATTTCGACACCGAAAAACTGTATAAATCATTTAGAAATTGGAAAAAAAATTTAATAAAAAAAATGGTGAGAAAAAAGATTTTTGCTTTTTATTCCCTTTTTTCTTTTTTTTAAAGTAGCCAAATCCACATAACTAAATGCAAGAAGTGTGATCAATGTGGCATTAAAAATAGTCTAAAAATAGAGAAAGGTTCTAGATAAGGAGAATTGAATTGATAAAAACATTGTTAATGTTGCCCCCCTCGCTTTTTATACAAAAGCGAGGGATCGGTATTATCTGTTATAAAGCACGTAGTGAGAAATGACGAGGTCTAAACCCTAGTGCATACAGTGCAACAAAATAACTGCTTGCTCCGGCGACGACAACTAACAACAAGCGTAAAATACGCATTAACATACTGCCGATATCCCAACTTGGCATGATCCACAACATTCCAACTAATACGCCCCCCATTACAGCAAGCGCAATCGCAAGTTTTAATAAGAACACAGGCCAGCCAGCTAAAGGCTGATAGATGTCTTTCTTACGGATCTGCCAAAACAACATAGAGGCATTAAAACAAGCCGCGATACCAATTGAGAGCGCAAGACCGACATGTTTTAAGCTACCAATAAATGCAAGGTTCATTAATTGTGTGAGGATCAATGTGGCAATCGCAATTTTTACTGGTGTTTTAATATCCTGACGAGAATAAAAGCCTGGCGCTAAGATTTTTATGATAATTAGCCCCATTAACCCAACACAGTAAGCGATTAACGCTTGTTGTGTCATCAATGCATCATGGGCATTAAAATTGCCATACTGGAACAGAGACGCCGTTAACGGCCCAGATAATACCGCCAAACCAATCGTACAAGGCAGTGCTAATAAGAAGCACAGTCTTAATCCCCAATCCATTAATTTTCGATATTCTTCAGTATTGCCACTAGCAAAACTCTTAGATAATGAAGGAAGTAAGATTGTACCTAATGCAACACCTAATACCCCGGTCGGTAATTCCATCAAACGGTCTGCGTAATACATCCAAGAAACCGAACCAGAAACTAAGAAGGAAGCAAAAATAGTATTGATAATTAACGATATTTGACTAACAGAAACCCCTAAAATAGCAGGTCCCATCAGTTTCATTACACGCCAAACACCACTATTTCTAAATGAAATGCGCGGTAAAACAAGCATACCAATTTTTTTCAAATGCGGTAATTGATAACCCAGCTGTAATAGTCCCCCAGCAACAACCGCCCACGCCAATGCCATAATAGGCGGATTACAATAAGGTGCGACCACTAAAGCGAAAAAGATCATGCTGACATTGAGTAGTGTTGGTGCAAAAGCGGGTACAGAAAAACGATTCCAAGTATTTAAAATAGAGCCCGTCAATGACGCTAATGAAATAAGAAAGATATAAGGAAAGGTGATCCGCAATAGATCGGTCGTTAATTGAAATTTATCAGGAGAACTACTAAAACCCGGTGCTGTAACATAAATCACCCAAGGTGCAGCAATAATACCAATCACCGTAACCACGGCCAAAATAAGCGTCAGCATACCCGAAACATAAGCAATAAAAGTACGTGTTGCTTCCTCGCCTTGCTGATTTTTATATTCTGCCAAGATAGGAACAAATGCTTGAGAAAATGCCCCTTCCGCAAAAATACGACGTAATAAGTTTGGCAATTTAAAAGCAACAAAAAAGGCATCTGTTGCCATACCTGCGCCAAAGATACGCGCAATAATTGCATCACGAATAAATCCTAGTACCCGTGAAAATAAGGTCATAGAACTCACTGCTGCAAGTGATTTAAGTAAATTCATAAGTCATTCTAATTTTTGTTGAATGGAATAAAAAGAAAGGGACTATACTCCGTCTCTAACATCGAAAAATCAATCTTCAATTCGCTAAGAATAGGCTGACTCTGCCTATCTTCAACTAACCGAAATGATTAAAAATAGCTATTTACGGCTTTGTGAGCATTTTTCTCAACATGACGTCTAACATAACGAAATCCTCATCGCCATTAAATTCAGGATCGATGATATTTCTTCCCATAGAACCATCAGCGATGACTAGCAACCATGTTGCGATTTTCTCTGGCTCAAGTGTTGGGTCTATCTGCCCTTTTTTAATACCGTTTTTTAACATCGCAATCAAACGTTGCTTGTTGTTTCTTTCATTTTCAATAAAAATTTGGTGAATGCTCGCATTACGCGATGCTTCAGCAAAAATCTCAATACTAATACGCGCATATTCGGGATGATTATAGAGCGCTATAATTCCCTTCATTGAATTGATGATTGCTTGAACGCACTCCTCTTCGCCTTCATAGCGACAAAAGATCTCATCAAACAGTTGCGTATCCTCTAATGCAATCGCCTCAATAATCGAATTCTTATTCGGAAAATAATGAAATACATTCCCAGGACTCATACCCGCTTCATGACAGATTTCTGCTGTTGATGTGGAGTGAAAACCTTTTACAGCAAAGCAACGTATTGCAGCATCAATAATATGCTTCTTTTTCGCTTTTTGTTTTTCAGTAACAGTCTTGTTCATAACATTAAAAATCTCTGGACAAAATAAATTAGACTGATTAGTCTATAAATAACTAGACCAAACAGTCTAAACAATTAACCCTATTATTGCAGAGTAACAATATCATGCAATTACTTAATGAACACTATCAGCTTCGTGTTGCAGAACCCGCAGATATTCCTGAAATTACTCAATTATTTGCACAAGCATTTCGCTTTAAATTGAACGCTTTTAATATTGATAGCACTCATCCTAACCAACGTCGGCAATTAGAGGCTGTTTGGAATTCTTTAGCATGTAAAAAAAATAGCCAACAATTTGTTGTCACTGATAATGGAAAGATAATTGCAACATTTTGTTTAGTGATAAAAGAAAACGACTTTATTTCAAATCCCTTTATTAAAACACCGGTCTTAGATTATTGGCGTTTCGGTATCCTTCATTATATTAAGCAAAAGATTTTCTTTTCTTTATTTGATTATGTACCAAATGAAAATGAGGCTTATTTAGCACATATTGCCGTTTTATCATCATATCAAGGATATGGTGTCGCTTACGCGATACTTGAATGGATAACCCAATATAGTAAAGATGTTCTAAAAAAAGCGTATTTATCACTGTATGTCGATACTCATCATGAAGGTGCGCTTTATTTGTATCAAAAGAATGGGTTTTATATTGATAAAGAAGAATCATCATGTTTAACACAGTCTATTTTTCATATTCAACATTGGTACTATATGTTGAAAAAAACCGACTTAATCGCCAATTGAATCTCTTTATCATCGTTAAATAGTGACTAAAAGCACCGATATAAAGGTATTTTAAATATAAACCGTGCTTTTCTTCCATGAAAAGCCACTATTAACGTTTAAAATAAGTTCGCGTTGTTAATGCGGTCAGTACGTGATCTCGCCACTCTTGATTAATTTGTAGATAGTTTTTGGCATAGCCTTCACGTTCAAAACCATGTTTCGCTAATAGGTTTCCACTGCGTAAATTATGAGGCATATAATTCGCCATAATACGATGCATTCCTTGCTGTCGTTGCATATAGCGAAGCGTTTCCGTTAAAGCTTCCGACATATAGCCCTGACCTTGCCACTTTTCGCCGACTGAATACCCCAAGAAACAGGCATTAAAAGCCCCACGCATAACATTGCTGTAATTCGCCACACCAATGATTTCATCTTCCTTTTGTGTCAATAGTAGAAAATGAAAAGCACTTTCTTGTCTGTGCAGTTCGTTCATATATTGCAAACGGTGTTCCCAACCAGAGGGTAAATAATGTGTTTTATCTCTTACGGGTTCCCATGGAATTAAAAAACGACGATTTAAGGTATAATAATCGGCCAATCTTTCAGCATCTCTCTCGTATGCTAAACGAATTATCATTCTTTGTGTTTCAAAACGAATTTTAGGAATTCCGCCACGATAACCAAACATTACGATCTCATTATCCTTTGATATAAATAAGCCTAATTCTGAAGCAACTCTTCTTATTCTGCCACTAACATTAATAAAAAAATATCATCTTTAATTTACTAGGAATTATGCACATTTGAAGACAGAATAGTCGAAGAAATAAATTATTTCATTCCCCTCTTATTTTATTTAAATTATTTGCTTATTGATGGTGAGTAATGGCGCTGGTAACACAAGCCCGTACTTTGGGTAAATACTTCCTCCTAATTGACAATATGTTAGTTGTCCTAGGTTTTTTCGTCGTTTTTCCACTCATTTCTATTCGTTTCGTCGAACAATTAGGTTGGGCGGGTGTTATTGTCGGCTTTGCATTAGGTCTTAGACAATTAGTACAACAAGGTCTCGGCATTTTTGGTGGTGCTATTGCTGACCGTTTTGGTGCAAAACCAATGATAATAACAGGCATGTTATTACGCGCTTCAGGTTTTGCTTTAATGGCAATGGCAGATCAACCTTGGATACTTTGGTTATCTTGCATTTTATCTGCATTAGGGGGAACTTTATTTGATCCACCTCGCACAGCGCTAGTGATCAAATTAACCCGTCCTTATGAACGCGGCCGTTTTTACTCTTTATTATTAATGCAAGATAGCGCCGGTGCCGTTATTGGTGCACTCATCGGTAGCTGGTTATTACAGTATGACTTCCATTTAGTGTGCTGGGTCGGTGCGGGTGTTTTTGTTATTGCAGCCCTATTTAATGCTTTGTTATTACCCGCTTACCGCATATCCACAACTCGAACCCCTATTAAAGAAGGGTTAAAACGCGTATTTCTTGATAAACGTTTTGTCAGTTATGTCTTAACACTAACCGGTTATTTTGTATTATCCGTTCAAGTCATGTTGATGTTTCCTATTATCGTCAATGATATTGCCGGTACGCCAACTGCCGTAAAATGGATGTATGCCATTGAAGCCCTACTTTCTTTAACATTGCTTTATCCGATTGCTCGCTGGAGTGAGAAACGTTTCAAATTAGAACAACGTTTAATGGCCGGTTTATTTTTGATGAGTATCAGCATGTTCCCTGTTGGTATGATCCATTCATTACAAAGCATCTTCTTAATTATTGGCCTATTTTATCTTGGTACTATTACAGCAGAACCTGCACGTGAAACATTAAGTGCATCACTTGCCGATCCTCGAGCTCGTGGTAGTTATATGGGCTTTAGCCGATTAGGCTTAGCGTTTGGTGGTGCTATTGGATATACAGGTGGTGGATGGATGTATGATTTAGGCAATCAATTTAATATGCCTGAATTGCCTTGGTTCTTACTAGGAACCGTAGGTTTAATAACACTTTATGCATTACATCGCCAATTTAATCGTAAAAAAATAGAAACAGCCATGCTTACTCCCTAAAGATCAGGTAAACTCTTAGTTATCAATGGTCAAGGAGTGTTTATGAAAGCAATTTTTCTAGCCGCTATATTTGTATTAACAAGCTTAGTCACAGGATGTGATCAGCTCAAACAATTTGATGTGAGTGAAAACCTTATTAATGACTATATCAGTCAAAAAATAAACCTCCAGAAACATATTGGTGAAGATGAAGTTGTATCCGCTGATATCAAATTGAGTAATCTTTCTATTCAAATTGGTCGTACTGAGCCGGGTAAAATTAGTCTTTCTGGTACAACCGACCTAACAATTAATTCATTCTTTGGCAAAACAAGCGCTAAAGTTGAGCTTACCTTATCAGGCCAACCTTCTTATCAAGCTGATAAAGGAGCGATATACATAAAATCAATGGTGATTGATAACTACAAAGTCTCTCCAGAAAAAATGGATGCTGTGGTTGTGGCACTAAAACCCTATTTAGACACAACAATCATGACTTACTTCGATAATCATCCTGTTTATGTTCTTAATCCAGAAAAAAACAGTGCCGAAGCTGCCGCGTTTAAACTCGCTAAAGGAATTGAAGTTAAACCGGGTAAATTTGTAATACAACTCTAATAGTTACGCGAGTTGATTAAAAATATTTATCGTCATTAATGAGAAAGGCAAACCTAATGGTTTGCCTTTTTTATGAATAATTAAATTCTTTTACAAAGAAATATTGATATTACTCTGTTTCTGCCTCATCACTCTCTTCATCATCCGAGAGTTCTTCACGTAATGCTGATAATGCACCACGCGCAATACCGGCTAATGTACGATAGAAGCCACTTGTTGCATGAGCTTCAACCTTACCTAAAAATGTTCCAGCCCAAGGCAGTAGATATTCATCAAATAATTGTATTTGCGCTAATACTTCATCTTCCGCAGAGTTATCTTCAAGCCATGAAGCTGCAAGTAACAAAGCACCAAAACTATCTGTTGCATTATCAGTAACAGGCATCCCCCTTGTGACTAAAAACTGACGAATATCATCTTCTTTGATCTCTTCATAATCATGGGCATAAACAGACACAGATGGCGATTTACCACCAAACAGAGACTGATAATCGGCTTCAACAATAGCTAAATCTTTTACGCTGTTTTTTAATGTATTAAATAGCTCATCTTGCTCTAATGGCCATAACTGACTCAGTTTCCCTTCACCAATCATTTTAATAATGGGTGATAAAATAGGATCTTGGGGCGCACGCTGGAATAATGTGCCTAGAAGTCGGCAAACTATTGAAAATTCATTCATTGTATTTTTATCCTAAAAAGTTTCGCATTATTGTGCTTTTAATGGTAAGAAAATCAACTTTTTTCGTCATTTCTCTTTTATTGTTAATATTAAGCTTACTATCTTTAACCACTTAAAACAGAAAAAGCGCGCTCTTATTATTAAGTCTTATGCTTAATATAAGAAACGCGCCTAATCCCATGCTATTTATCTTCTAAAGCCGTTTTATAATAAAGTATTAAAACAACTTTATGACAACAGCATTTTATTGCATTTATTAACTGGCTATATCAAGAAAATTATCTCTTACACCATTCACACGAAACCACCCAGCAATACTTATTCTCTCTTTATAAGTAGGAAGTACTTCATGAGGGAATTGCTCCGATAGGAAAACGACCAAACGTCCACCTTTAGGCGCGACTGTTGCAAGTTGATTATCGTCTAAATCATAAATAATTAACTCACCACCATCTTCTTTTTTCCAATCTTCATTAAGATACAACACTGTCGTTAATCGTCGAGTCACATTTTCTTTAAATGCATCAAGATGTTTTTTATAAAAAGCACCTTTCTCATAACAGGCAAAATGTGCTTCGTATTCAAAAAGACCTAAATAAAATTCTCGGTTAACAGCACGCTGAATAGATTCCATTTGCATTAAATAATGCTGAACGGGTACCCCCATTTCAGGTTCTAACCAACGTATTTTATCACTTCGAATTGTTGTTTCTGCAAGTCGATTCTCATGACGACCAATACGCGCTTGCTGTGCATCGCCATTAAAACAAGCACGTAATTGTTGAACAGCCTCTGGTGTGAGGAAATCATCCCATACACACCATCCTTTCTCTGCTATTTGCTCAAGAAGTTCTGCTATATTCATTAGGTATACTGTCTGATAAACATGGGAAACTACTTTATATCACCAAGTTAAGCCTAATTACAATTTAATAAATTTATCTTTTTGATAACGTCAGTTAATCAGAGATAAATTTTATAATAATTAAAAATAGCAGACCAAACAAAACTTAACACTAAGTTATCTTTTTAAAAACCGCATTTTCCCAAGGCGGATTTGATAAATAACATCATATTAATAATAAATAAGATGAATGATTTATCTAGTAATAATAATTTGTAGATATTTTATCCACTCGATCTTCACTTTCATTATAAATATAATTAATATTCCCTTTCACTTGAGTATGTATAATCGCTTTTTTATTTCCTAATCGCACAAACCCTGTAGGTAATGTCTTCTTTTTATACGAAAGTTCACTAACAGACATAATATCTGTAGAGGCAATTTGATATTTAACATGGGCAAATTGCTGTTTATATCGAGTATATAAATCATTCAGTTTTTCTTTTATTTTATTTAAATCTACCTGTTCAGAATTTCTACTCTCTTCAACAATATGATTTATTTCATTTTGTAAATCAGAACGAAGTAAGCTCCCTTCTCTACTTAACTGATAATTTGCTATAAAATAAGGCTTAAACTTTTCATTCATATTGTCTTTTTCCTGAGAAGACAATATTTCTTTTCTCTCTTTTAATGAGGATAAAAAATGATTAATGTTATGTTGTCTATTTTCCTTTGTTATTTGAGTCTGAAAAATATCTTCTTTACGTTGAGGTAGAACAGTAGTAAGATTTTTATTACTATCCTCTCTTAGTTTATTAATTGGTTTTTTATCTGATGATAGATTCAAATAGATACTATCTAATTTATCAATCTTATTAGAAAGATGATACTTTTCAGGAAAACTTTCTAATAACGTATTTAGCTTTAATACTCTTTTATAAATTCCCTTTATATTTTTCTTATCTTGCTCCAAATTTTCCACTCTTATTAAATTTTCACTTTTAAAGAGTGTAAAACTTAATAAGCTATTTATTCTTTTTTTTACCATTAATTCGAAATCTTTTACAGACGTTAATGGATACCACTGAATAACATTATCAGAATTCGTTGTAGAAGGCGTAAATTTTAAATCACGATATACATCAATACCAAGCTCTAATAAATTAAGATCAAGCTTTTTGGATTTTTTTGTAACATCTGTTTTACCATGATCGATAAATTTATTAATATTTAAATCTAGTTTTAATAAATTGAAAATAAAGTTTATGCCAATAGCATTTCTGGGTACAGTTAGTTCCATATTGGGATTAACCATAACATCAACATCAAAACTCGCTTCACTTCTTAATTCTGCGCCCAACGAAATACTCATGTCTTGATCAATTTCAAGAGTAGATTTATTGATTAATTCATTTTCATTTTGACTTAATCCTTGATTAATAAATTTGGGGATATCATTAATATCAAGGCTAAATGAGAAATTAGATTTTTTAGTGTAAGAAGCACTTAATAAAGCACTTGCCATGACAGGAGTTACAAAGCCATAGTCAACACATTCTAAACCCCATCTTTTTTCATATCCACCAATACCTGCTGATAGACCAGCAACAAAAAGATTTTTATTATTATTAATAAAAGAAAAAGTGATCTGATTATCTTCACTTTTTGATAATGTAATAGAGTGCGATTTTACGTAAGAAGCTAATAAAAAGGCATTAACCCCTATATTATTGGGGAGTTGAAAAGCATTAATACCAAAGAAAGCTCGAACATCACTATGGTGATTAATGGTAATATTCTCTTTATCTTTTAAATCGTTAACCAATGAATAAATCACCTCTCCTTGTGTTACACCATTTTTTACACCTTTAACAATACGGTTTAACACATCATAGCTTTTCCCTATATTTTCTTTAATACCATATAATGCCATCGGCTTACTGTTATATGCAGTAGTCGAAGAGTTAATAAGCTGCTTTATATTACAAAATAATCCTCTAAATCCAGGATCAACAGCCTTAGCAATATTTTTCAACATTGATCGATATTCTTTCAATGCATATTGCTCTTTAGCTTTATTGATATGTAATCTAGAATTATCAATAAAAGATGAGAAAAACGGGATATTGCGGCTACTAAAATTGCCGACTGTTTGAGTAGAAAATGGTTGTCCTGAATGATAATTTTTATAATTATTCTCACCTATCATTGAGTAAAAAGATAAAGGAGGTTCCTGCTTTAAACGAGTCACTTCATACTGATAATCTTTAATCGCAAAAATATTTAAAGGATCAAGATAATATATTTTTATTTTATTGCCTTTATCCACTACGAGTTGAACTTGATTTAATATTGGTTTAATTGCTAAGATTTTATCTGTATTTTTTAAGGGGATTTTTATTTTATGCTCTTCTACTTCCACCTCATGCTCTTTCATTTGCGAACTATCAACTTGATCACTAGTAGCAATTTTATTAGGTAGTCCTTGTGTATAAAGGGCATTATCTTTAAGTTTAATGGTTAAATCTAATCCTTCACGATTAATTTTTAATATATTATTTTCTTTTAATTCCACAACATTATTAATATTTGATAAATCTTGCTTTAGGTTATCATCAACTATGTATTTTTCATATTCAACAATAAAATTACTATCGAAAGTCTTTGATGAGGTATCATTTAAACTATATTCTTCTTCTACTCTATTAAATTTAATTTTGTAGAGATCACGACTATTATCTATAGGATTAAATCTATTTCCAATCAAAAAACCTTTATGATCAACATAAATCTCTTTAAACTTCATATTATTACTATTTTGAGATTCTATATTAAAAAGATTATACTTAAATCCTCCTTTAATATGTTTTTGATATAACCCCGTAAATAAGTCATGTGTTTTACCTTTAATTAAGATCAAAGAACCATCATCTGATAATGTGATCCCCATATTATTAAGCAAAGGGGTATTAGTTGATCCTAAATATACATAGTTATTAGCATTATTTAGGCTAAATTGTTTTTCTTTCTTTTGTTTATCATTATTTTTATGATATGTTTTATTACTATTAGCTACTCCTTCTACTCGATTTTTCCCTTTTTTTCCATTAAAAGTACCCATCGGTATTAGTTTACTGGAAACCATCTCTATTTTATTAGTCATGTACGCCTCATTATCTTCAAATCATGAGGTAATAATTAATAAGATAATCTGCAAACGATATCTTTTTACAACCGGATTTTTATGACATTATATAAAAATTAGAGAAAGTATTTTTTTTGAAAGCTGAGACAAAAAAATAGGCAACAAACTAAATTTTGTCGCCCATTATCTAAAATTAAAATATAAATAAAATAGACTTAGTAACCACTCTTCATATCCACCACACCCAAAGGTGCTTCTCCTTTTTCAATTCGCTGAATATTTTCAACAATCGTATCCATGGCAATATTCGGAATGGTAAAAGCAGCAATATGTGGGGTAATAGAAACTCGAGGATGTGTCCAGAATGGGTGCATTCCCGCTAAAGGCTCTTGAGCAAAAACATCCAGTGTTGCATCCGCAATATGACCTTGATCGATAGCTTCTAATAGATCTTGATCAACTAAATGCGCCCCACGTGCCAAATTAATTAAATAGGAAGAAGGTTTAAGTTGCTCAAAGAGTGAGAAATTTAAAATGCCGTGAGTTTCTGGCGTATAAGGTAATAAGTTAATCAGTAAATTACACTCTTGAAGGAAATCACTGAGTTGTTCTTTACCATAAAAACTTTCAACATCTTTAATTTGTTTTTCACTGCGACTCCAGCAACGAACGTTAAAACCCAGTTCAGCAAGTTTAGTCGCAACACTACCGCCTAAAGCGCCAGCACCTAAAACACCAATAACAAAGTTATCATAAGAATGCGAAGGAAGTTGCTTCCATAAACGTTGTGATTGTTGGCGTTTATAATCATCCATACGGCGAAAGTAATACATCACTTTAGCAATGGCATATTCTTGCATTTGAAGCCCCATGCCGGTGTCTTCTAAACGCATAACAGGAACACCTGTTGGTAATGTACCTGGCTTTTGCTGTTCTTGTTTTAAAATAGCATCAACACCCGCTCCTAACGCAAAAATACCTTTAAGATGGTTACGACTCGCGAGCATTTCATAAGGAGGAAGCCAAACTAGCGCATAATCGGCAGGTTCGTTATCACCGGGTTCCCAAATGCGTATATTGGCATCAGGCAAACGTGCCTTCATACCGTTTATCCATGTATCTGCGTCAAAAAAAGGATGATAATAAATAATATTCATTTTGCCTTCCTCCAGCATTTTTATCATAGGGTGCGAGGGTTGCGTTCTTATTTCAAGTCTCTTTGTATAAGTTGTTAATAAAAATGTTGAGAATGTTAACCAGTTAACGAAAATCTCCATTCTTTTTTCAATATACCAATCGATACGTGTATTGATTTACTTCATAATTTGTCTAGCATTTGTGCATATTGTTTTTTATTTGACTGCTTGAAACAAAAGTTAAAGGAAAAATGCATTTAGCTGTTGACGCTTATGCTCCTTTTCCATATAGTAGCGCCCCGTTGAGAGATGTTAAGTACATATCCAACGACAGTACGGTGAGATGTCCGAGAGGCTGAAGGAGCACGCCTGGAAAGTGTGTATACGGCAACGTATCGAGGGTTCGAATCCCTCTCTCACCGCCATATTCTAAGATAGAGCCTAGTTTTTTAGCTAGGCTCTATTTTTTTTGCTCAAAAAACATCCACTTTTAGCCTTGTTTCCCTTCACTGCATTGTTTATATCCATCACTCTTCTTTTTTTGATAGCATTATTGTTAGTATACAACACCTTTTTATTTTATTTTTTACTTAATCGTTTTATTTAATAAATTCTTATCACTTAATTATCGCTGATAATTGATTTTAATGAGTCAAAAAAACTTATGTAATTGTTATTTATGCCTATAAGATTTTTATGACGTAAAAAGTTTTTTATTACTCTATCTATAAACGACATTTATTCTAAAATAAAACGCTTTTTATAATTTTAAAATAAATTTAAACTTTATTTTCAAGCAAGCAACAGAATAAATACAACAAGATACATTACATTATCTATTTAGGTTAACTTATTAGTTTAATTGATTTTATTTTTACTAAGCTTTAAGATATGCATTAATAATTTGATGTATCACATTATTATCAGCGAATAAAAGCGATATCCTCTCTTTTCCTTATCGCCGTTATTCGGCATCTGACTTCTTATTTTGGTTTGATCCTAAATGAAAACTCATAAAGTTAACAGGGTTCGTCCCTTTAGTGCATTTATTGATGCATGTGTAAAAGAGCCTTACTCTTTTGCGCGTTTATTAAAAGATATTATTGCAGGGATCACCGTGGGTATTATCGCGATACCTTTAGCCATGGCTTTGGCTATTGGTAGCGGTGTTCCTCCGCAATACGGTCTTTATACCGCAGCTATTGCCGGTATCGTTATTGCTGTATCTGGTGGCTCTCGATACAGCGTTTCAGGCCCTACAGCCGCATTTGTTGTGATCCTTTATCCTGTATCACAACAGTTTGGTTTGAGTGGCTTATTAATTGCTACGCTTATGTCTGGCGTGATCTTAGTGGTTATGGGATTAGCGCGCTTTGGTAAGCTTATTGAGTATATTCCTGTTTCCGTCACTCTTGGATTTACATCAGGGATTGCTATTACCATCGCCACAATGCAAGTAAAAGATTTTTTTGGTCTTGAATTAGCACATGTCCCAGAAACCTATATTGATAAAGTTATCGCCCTAGGCTCTGCATTACCGACTATTCATATTGGCGATACACTTATTGGTCTGACAACCCTGTTTGTTTTAATTTATTGGCCTAAGCTGAATTTACGTTTACCTGGGCACTTACCCGCTTTAATCGCAGGTACTGCGGTAATGGGTATTGTGAATATGTTCGGTCATGACGTTGCAACAATTGGCTCTCAATTTAGCTATATGCTTCCTAATGGTACAACAGGACAAGGTATTCCACCTATTTTGCCTCAATTTGTTTTACCTTGGAATTTACCAAGCTCAGGTACATCACTTGAATTAAATTGGAGTACCGTTTCCGCTTTATTACCCGCTGCCTTTTCAATGGCGATGTTAGGTGCGATTGAATCGTTATTATGTGCGGTTGTACTTGATGGCATGACTGGCAAAAAACATCACTCTAATGGTGAACTCGTGGGACAAGGGGTTGGTAATATCGTCGCACCTTTCTTTGGTGGTATTACAGCGACTGCAGCCATTGCGCGTTCAGCGGCTAACGTACGCGCCGGTGCAACATCGCCCGTTTCTGCTATTGTTCACTCATTGTTAGTGTTACTCACTTTACTTGTATTAGCCCCTTTTCTTTCTTATTTACCGTTAGCCGCAATGTCAGCACTGCTGTTAATTGTTGCATGGAATATGAGCGAAGCACGTAAAGTTATTGATCTTATTCGACACGCCCCTAAAGACGATATTATTGTCTTAGTATTATGCTTATCGCTAACTGTTCTCTTTGATATGGTTATTGCAATTACTATCGGCATTGTGTTGGCTTCACTGTTATTTATGCGTCGTATTGCTAATATGACCAAAATAACAGAATCCCCTTATACTGATGATGATAAGCAGTTATTAGTTGTGCGTATTAATGGTCCATTATTCTTTGCTGCCGCTGAACGTATTTTTAATGAATTACGTGAGCGTAGCAAAGGTTATAAAACCGTTATTATGCAGTGGGATGCTGTCCCTGTATTAGATGCGGGGGGATTACATGCGTTCCAGCATTTCGTTACTGATGTTAAAGACGATACTCATGTCATTGTGTGTGATATTCCTTTCCAACCCTTAAAAACGTTGGCAAGAGCAAAAGTTACGCCCGTTGAAGGTACACTGAATTTCTATCCTTCATTGCAAAAGGCATTAGATGATCTGGAATTAATTCAGTAATTATTTAGATTTTTCAGATAAAAAATTAACGCCTTTAATTAATATTAAAAAATTAAAGGCGTTTTTAGTTATGAATAATTATAATATTTGATTTGATAAATTACTTATTTCAACATTTATTCTTAATAAGGAATAAATGCTTGACCTATTTCACTTCCTTGCACACCTTTTTTTAATAAATCTTGATAAAGTGCATTCATACCCAACCAGTGATTTTCACACCATTCAGGGGCAAGTAGGGTCGGTTTTCTCGCGCTGGCACAAACGCGGTGATAAATAATTTCAGAAGGAGTATGGCGGATCATCTCACCCGCGGTATATACATATTGCTCTTGTGTCAATGCATTAACACGTCCTGCTTTCCAAGCTTTAGCTATCGTACTGCCTTCCACAATATGCAACGGATGCAATTTAAGCCCATCAGTACCCGTTTCTACAACACGATCCAATGTTTGCATATTAAGCAGATGATTTTCTCGTGGCAGTCCAATGATAAGATGCGTACACACCTTTAAACCACGACGGCGAGCTTCACGTGCAGTGGCTTGGTAGCATTGAAAATCATGTCCGCGGTTAATCTGTTTTAATGTTTTATCGTGAGCAGTTTGTAAACCGAGTTCTAGCCATACTTCATAGCCTTTATCATGATACCCCTGCAATAAATCTAATACGCTAACGGGGACACAATCTGGTCGAGTTCCCACACATAACCCAACCATATCCGCTTGTAATAATGCGGTTTCATATAAAGTACGTAAGTATTCTACTTCGGCATAAGTACTGGTATAAGCTTGAAAATAAGCAAGATAGCGATGTGCACGGTTAATATTTTTAGCTTGTAATGCAATTTGTTCTTCAATCGAATGATATTGCGTTTGCTCATCAGCAAAAGAAGAGACATTACAAAAAGTGCAGCCACCCCGTCCTAATGTGCCATCTCGATTAGGACAGTTGAAACCGCCATGAAGGGTGATTTTATGGATTTTTTCGTGATAACGGCGCTGAAGATCAGCGCCGAACATATTAACAACCGTATGCAGTTGCATAACACATTTTATTTACTGGTATCTAACTCTGGGAAACTTTTTACCACTTCATCAATCGCTTTAATTTGAGCTAAGAAAGGCTCTAATTTTGCAAGTGGCAACGCTGATGGACCATCACAGAGTGCATTATCTGGATCTGGATGAGCTTCAAGAAATAACCCAGCAAGACCAACAGCCATACCTGCACGAGCTAATTCTGCAACTTGTGCACGGCGTCCACCTGATGCTGCACCAAACGGATCGCGGCATTGTAGTGAGTGCGTAACGTCAAAAATAACGGGCGCGCCTTGAGAAGCTTGCATCATGACATGGAAACCTAACATATCAACGACTAAGTTATCATAACCAAAGTTACTGCCGCGATCACATAGAATAACTTGGTCATTACCGCCTTCTTTAAATTTATCGACGATATTGCCCATTTGACCTGGGCTTACAAACTGCGGTTTTTTCACGTTAATCACAGCACCTGTTTTTGCCATCGCTTCAACAAGGTCGGTTTGACGCGCTAAAAATGCAGGTAATTGGATAACATCAACAACTTCTGATACAGGTTGAGCTTGCGCGGCTTCATGAACGTCAGTAATAATTTTAACGCCAAAAGTTTCTTTTAATTCTTGGAAAATTTTCATCCCTTCTTCTAAGCCAGGACCACGGTAAGAGTGGATTGAAGAACGGTTTGCTTTATCAAAAGACGCTTTGAAGACATAAGGAATATTCAGTTTTTGAGTTACAGTGACGTAATGCTCACAAATACGCATGGCTAAATCGCGCGATTCTAATACATTCATGCCACCAAAAAGCACAAATGGCAGGTCATTTGCTACCTTGATATCACCAATATTCACCACTTTATGTTGCATATTTATCCCTATACTGTTTGTAATGTACTGTGTTAATTAAGTACGTTTCTTAAATTTTTAGTGTAGAACAATAGGATTTTGTTCTATCGAATGAATTTGGATTTTGATCATCTCTGAAATAGGATCTTCAGGGCATTGCTCAACAAAATAGTTTAAGTCAGAAATCGCCACATGGTTACACTCTAACTGAGCAAAAATAAGCCCACGATCACGTATTTCGTAAGGATCTTCAGGATCAAACATTAAGACTGTTTCACTGGCTTTTAATGCTTGCTCCATATTTTTTTCTTCCATTAAAGAAACTTTCAATGTATCCAAAAGCTTACGAATAATAGAACTGTATTCTGATTCTTCTAAATCTGCCTCTAATAATACAGAGGAGCTGCCTACATTCCCTTTTAACCAAACTTCTAAAGTATGTTGCGATAGATATTCACCATTTATTGGATTTAAAAATAGCGGTTGTTCATTAGGAATATCTATTCTAATAATAAGTTGTGTAGGGAAGATGACGGGCACTAACGGTAAATTTAACGCTTGTGCAATATAAATAAGAATCGACCCCAATGAAACAGGAGAACCGACATGAGTCGCTAATACTTTATCTAACCATAAAGTATCAGAAAGGCAATATTTGCCACTTGCACCACTGAAGTGCCACTGCTTATAAAACAGTTTTAGCAATGCTTCAATCTGCTCTTTGGTATTTCCTTGTTGGGGAATTTCAGCTTCTGCTTGTTCAACTAACTGCGCCAGTTGGTAACCAACAGAAGTGGTTGGAAAATCAGGTCGAATTGCCTGAGAGATAAGGATCATGCCCTTAACTAAAGGGGCTTTATTAAATTCGTAATCAGCTATGGTTTCTATCATAATTCCAACGACCTACTGTCACTCGCTCATTACCGCCATAATCACGGAAAGTTTCCACACAGCAGTAACCCTTATCAATAAAAATATTGCGTACACCTTCACCTTGCTGCCAGCCGTGTTCCAGTAATACCCAGCCATTATCAGTCAAAAACTGACGAGCAGTTTCAATGATAATTTCGATATCAGCAAAACCATTTTTACCAGCAACTAATGCGGTTAAAGGTTCAAAACGAACATCCCCCTGATGAATATGCTCATCATTTTCATCTATGTAAGGAGGATTACTGATTATCATACCAAATTGATACCCAGAGAGTGAACTAAACCAACAACTTTCCATAAATTCGGTGTTGTTTAATGCTAAGTTGGTCGCATTCTCTTGCGCTAATGCCACTGCTTCAGCTTGAAAATCTACACCAATGATATGGCAATCAGGGCGTTCAGATGCCATTGCTAACGCAATAGCGCCTGTACCTGTTCCTAAATCAAGAATACGGGTTGGCTCTGGTGACAGTTTTTCTAATGCTTTTTCAACAAGGCATTCTGTATCTGGACGAGGAATTAATGTTGCTGGTGAGACTTTTAAAGGTAGTGACCAAAACTCTCTTTCACCCACTAAATAGGCAATAGGTTCGCCTTTAATACGTCGAGTAAGTAATTGCGATAATTGCGCTAACTCGTCTGACGAAAGTACCGTTTCATTAAAGGCAATTAAATAAGTGCGAGTACGTTGTGTTACGTACCCAAGTAGAATTTCAGCATCTCTTTTAGGGCTGTCACTTTCAATTAATTGCAAGGCTGCTTCACGCAGCCATTGTTCATAATTCATTAATTTGACTCAGAAAGTGCAGAAAGCTGATCCGCTTGATATTCAGTCACGATAGGCTGAATTAATGGTTCTAATTTCCCTTCCATCACTTCATCTAAGCGATAAAATGTGAGGTTGATACGGTGATCAGTGACACGACCTTGCGGGAAATTATACGTTCTAATTCGGTCAGAACGGTCACCAGAGCCCAATAAGTTACGACGTTCAGATGCTTCTGCCTCTTGGCGTTTTTGCATTTCAGCTGCACGAATACGTGCACCTAATACAGACATCGCTTTTGCCTTATTTTTGTGCTGTGAACGTTCATCCTGACATTCCACCACAATTCCAGTTGGAATATGCGTAATACGGATGGCAGAATCGGTGGTATTAACGTGCTGACCACCTGCCCCTGAAGAACGGAAGGTATCTATGCGTAAATCACTTGGGCTGATTTCAGGTAATTCAGCTTCAGGCACTTCAGCTAATACTGCAACGGTACACGCAGAAGTATGAATACGACCTTGAGATTCCGTTTCTGGAACACGTTGAACACGATGACCACCTGATTCAAATTTCAAGACACCATAAGCACCATCACCGATCACTTTTGCGATAACTTCTTTGTAGCCACCATGCTCACCTTCGTTAGCATTCATAACTTCAATACGCCAGCGACGTGATTCTGCATAACGGCTATACATACGGAATAAATCACCCGCAAATAATGCCGCTTCATCGCCCCCTGTCCCTGCACGAATTTCAAGGAAACAGTTAAATTCATCATCAGGATCTTTAGGCAGTAACAACACTTGTAACTGCTGTTCTAAATCATCATTTAATGATTGCGCTTCTTTTAATTCTTCTTGTGCCATCTCTTTCATTTCAGGATCATCAAGCATCATTTCTGCTGCTTCGATGTCGTCTTGCACTTTTCGCCATTGGCTAAAACAAGCCGTGACGTCAGTTAATTGAGAGTATTCTTTTGAAAGCGCACGAAAACGCTCCTGAGAGGCAATAACATCGGCTTCTGACAGAAGTGCCTGAATTTCTTCATAACGCTCTTGTAGAGCTTCCAACTTAGCGACAATAGAAGGCTTCATTCGTAGATTAAGATCCTGTTAGACAAAGTTAATTATGGGTAATACCCAAACTTTCACGTAATAGATTCAGGCGTTCAATATCACCATCACTGGCAGCCTGTTGAAGAGATTTAGTTGGTGTGTGAATAAGGCGATTCATCAATTGATGAGAGAGTTGTTGGATAACTTTTTCCGCATCCGCTCCGTTTTGTATCAATGTGATGGCTTTTTCTGTCATTTCTGCACGTAACATTTCGGCGCTGTCTCGATATTCTCGAATTGCACCCACAGCACCTTGTGCCCGTAGCCAATCCATAAATTGCCCACTCTCTTGTTGGACAATATGTTCTGCTTGAATTGCAGCAGCTTGGCGTTGTTCACGGTTATGTTGAATAATGGCTTCTAAATCATCAACGCTATAAAGATAAACGTTATTCAATTTTTCAACATCTTGTTCGATATCACGAGGAACGGCAATATCCACCAGCAACATTGGCTGATTACGGCGTTTTTTCAGCGCCCTTTCAACCATGCCTTTACCAATGATGGGTAATGGGCTTGCAGTAGAACTAATGACAATATCAGCTTGTGCAAGACATTCATCAATCTCTGACAATGTAATCACTTCGGCATCAACTTCATTAGCTAAACGCTGAGCACGCTCTTTTGTTCGATTAGCAATAATGATTTTTTTGACTTGATGTTCACGCAAATGACGAGCGACTAACTCGATTGTCTCGCCTGCCCCCACTAACAAAATAGTCAAAGATGATAACGATTCAAAGATTTGACGCGCTAGCGTACACGCTGCAAAAGCGACAGAAACTGCATTGGCACCGATTTGTGTCTCTGTTCTCACTCTTTTCGCAACTGAAAAAGATTTCTGAAATAAACGTTCCAGTTCTGAAGAGAGCGAGTGATAGCTTTGAGAATCGGCAAAGGCTTTTTTGACTTGCCCTAAAATTTGAGGTTCACCTAATACTAGAGAATCTAAGCCACTTGCCACTCTCATTAAATGAGAGACAGCTTGATTATCTTGATGCCAATAAACACTGCTTTTCAGTTCATTTGGTTCTATTTGGTGATATTGACATAACCAGCGAATAAGCTGTTCATGGCTATTTTCTTTGTCTTCCATACTCAGATAGAGCTCAGTACGGTTACAAGTAGACAGCACAACACCGCCTCTGACAGCGGGTTGCTGTAAGAGGTTATTTAAGGCATCACCCATAGTATCGGGAGAAAAGGAAACTTTCTCACGTAACGCAACGGGGGCTGTTTTATGATTAATACCTAATGCTAATAACGTCATATCAACTATATCGAGTTATGAATAAATACCGCCTCGCGACTTGACTTAGTGTAAACCTAAAACAGCGCATTTAGTATAGACTCTTCATTCCCGCCATTCTACTTGATGAACAGATTCAATAAAAGAGCTTACTTGAGTGATAGGAGATTTCTATACACAATTTAACGAAATATCGTTATATCATAAGGTTTATGATACTCTTTTTTTCAACTAATAACGAATTAAAGGAATGTCTCAGCTATGCGTTCACGCTTTTTTTCAACCAAACAACTCCTGCGCCTTATCCCGCTAACGGCGTTGTTGCTGAGTGCCTGTAATCTAAATCAGATAAAAACTCAAGGTTCAGCATCTGATAACGATGTGCAATGGCAAGCGCGCCAACAAGCATTAAAAAAGATTTCACAATATGAAACCCGAGGCGCTTTTGCTTATATCGAAGATACAAGCAAAACCTATGCCCGATTCTATTGGCAAGACAGCGCCGATGAACGTTATCGCTTATTACTTACCAATCCTTTAGGTACAACCGAACTCGATTTAAATGTCATGCCAGGCGTAATTGAAGTTACTGATAATAATGGTAAAAAATATTATAGTGATAACCCAACAGAAATGATCTACCAACTGACGGGTATGGTTATTCCACTCAAAAATCTACGTGCTTGGCTTATTGGTTTACCCGGTGATGCAACTGATTTCGAGTTAGATGCTAATCATTTATTAAAATCCGTCACATTGCCCGCCCCTGAAGGTGATTGGGTTGTGACTTACCAAGCTTATGATTCAAGTACCACCCCTAACCTGCCACAGCGCCTTGAATTGAAACAGGGTGAACGCACTATCAAACTAAAAATGGATAACTGGGATATACAGCAATGACACTAAGTTGGCCCTCTCCTGCCAAATTAAATCTTTTTCTCTACATCACGGGGAAACGCCCTGATGGCTACCACAATTTGCAAACGTTATTTCAGTTTTTAGATTATGGTGACACATTAACCATTACACCTCGTGATGACACCCAGTTAACTATCTTAACGCCGATTGATGGTGTAGAAGATAAAGATAATCTAATTATTAAAGCCGCTAAATTGCTGCGTGATTATTGTCAACAACATAATATCCCTTTGCAGTATCATGGTGCAGATATCAGTGTTGATAAAAAATTGCCTATGGGAGGTGGCTTAGGTGGAGGTTCATCTAACGCCGCAACAACATTAATTGCACTTAATTACCATTGGCAAGCGGGATTAAGCGACGAAATCTTAGCCGAATTAGGCGTTAGTTTAGGCGCAGATGTTCCCGTTTTTGTAAAAGGTCATGCTGCGTTCGCCGAAGGCGTTGGTGAAATTTTGACCCCAGCAGAACCAAAAGAGCAATGGTATTTGGTCGCACATCCCGGAATTTCCATACCAACACCGACAATCTTCACAGATCCAGAATTAAAACGTAATTCTCCTATTCGCTCTCTTGGCGCATTATTAAAGGCTCCGTTCGAGAATGACTGTGAAATGATCGCAAGAAAACGTTTTCGTGAGGTTGAATATCTGCTTTCGTGGCTGTTAGAATATGCACCGTCACGCTTAACTGGGACAGGTGCCTGTGTGTTCGGCGAGTTCGACTCACAAGTTGCCGCTAGTGAAGTGTTAATTAACGCCCCTGAGTGGGTGCATGGGTTTGTAGCGCAAGGCGTCAACATTTCCCCTCTGCATTTATTCCGCTCAAGGATACCTGTGTTATTGCACCCGTAAGATGATGTTTACAAACCCTATGTTCATAAACACATTCTTTACAGGTCAACAATATCTCTCTCTGGACGCAAGCCTGAGGTTTTTCTCGTGCCCGATATGAAGCTTTTTGCTGGTAACGCAACCCCGGAACTGGCTCAACGTGTTGCCAACCGACTCTACACTAGCCTAGGAGACGCGGCTGTAGGTCGTTTTAGCGACGGTGAAGTCAGTGTGCAAATCAACGAAAACGTACGTGGTGGTGATGTATTTATCATTCAATCAACCTGTGCACCTACTAATGATAACTTAATGGAATTAGTGGTCATGGTTGACGCATTACGTCGAGCTTCCGCTGGTCGTATCACTGCTGTTATTCCTTACTTTGGTTATGCCCGTCAGGATCGCCGTGTTCGTTCAGCTCGTGTTCCTATTACGGCAAAAGTTGTTGCGGATTTCTTATCTAGTGTAGGCGTAGACCGTGTTTTAACCTGTGACTTACACGCAGAACAAATCCAAGGGTTCTTTGATGTACCGGTTGACAATGTCTTCGGCAGCCCAATTCTTTTAGAAGATATGCTTCAAAAAGATTTGGACAACCCTATTGTTGTTTCTCCAGATATTGGCGGTGTTGTTCGCGCTCGTGCTATCGCTAAACTTCTGAATGACACTGATATGGCTATCATTGATAAACGTCGCCCTCGTGCTAACGTTTCTCAAGTTATGCATATTATTGGTGATGTTGCTAACCGCGACTGTATCCTTGTTGACGATATGATCGACACAGGTGGTACATTGTGTAAAGCAGCTGAAGCACTGAAAGAACGTGGTGCAAAACGTGTATTTGCTTACGCGACCCACCCAATCTTCTCTGGTAATGCTGTTGAGAACATCAAAAGCTCTGTTATTGATGAAGTGGTTGTCTGCGATACAATTCCGTTATCAGCAGAAATCAAAGCATTAAATAAAGTCCGCTCATTGACCCTTTCTGGCATGTTGGCTGAAGCAATTCGCCGTATTAGTAATGAAGAGTCAATCTCTGCGATGTTTGAACATTAATTTGTTATAACATTCATTGCAATTTGAGATAACTAAACCCGCTATAACATTTGTTATAGCGGGTTTTTTGTCGTTTTTTCTAGATTAAGAATTTTAGGCAATAAAAAACCCGTTATCATTAAACGGGTCTATAGATGTGTATGACAAAATATAATGACAACGATTACTCACTTAACATCAGCTTCTAACTTCATTATTATTTTTATCTATGCTGATATTAATTTGTGATAACAACATTATGGATAACGGTGATTGTCACGACGACGATAACGCTCATCATGGTTACGTAACCACCAATATCTTTCTGCGATTGTTTCTCTACCACCGATACGGGCACCGGCTAACCAAACCAGAGCACCGACGAAGATCCCCATTAAAGAGATATCTGATAAAAACTCAGGCAATCCTAATGGGAAAATATGAGTAAGAAGTGTATAACCAAGACTACCGAGCATAACAATCATCCCCGTAGCCATACATAAATTACCAACTGCAAATGCATGTTTATATTTCATGTTGCACCTCCAAGCGCGTCGTCAGACGATTCAACAACAAAATACATCAAATATAACCTTTTATTCTTTGCAGTTATTATAGCCATAAATACTAAGAAGTTATTGTCGAGGGGATCACATCGCTCCGAAATTTATTGACAATTCTTAACAAAAAATGTGTTTTCCCCTTTCAAAAGAAGAAAATAACGCCAACTTTGCCAGTTTCGCTCTTTTTGTTAAATCAAAAAGTGGCTATTTCCTCCCGTTATCATTTCAAAAAACATTCTATGTAATCTATTTTGTGCTTCTGAGCTTAGACAGGTAAACTATGTCCTTTCTTTTAAGACGATAACAGTGAAAGGCTATTGTGAGTAAAATTAAACTTATCGTCGGGTTAGCAAACCCCGGTGCAGATTATGCCCAGACTCGTCATAATGCGGGTGCTTGGTATGTTGATTTATTGGCTCAACGTCATCAACAATCTCTAAAAGAAGAGAGTAAATTCTTTGGTTACACTGCGCGTATTAATTTGAATGGTAATGATGTTCGATTATTAGTGCCAACCACTTTTATGAACCTTAGCGGTAAAGCAGTTCAAGCAATGGCGAACTTCTATCGTATTGAGCTTGATGAAATTTTGGTTGCACATGATGAACTCGATTTGCCTCCAGGCGTTGTCAAAATGAAATTAGGCGGTGGCAATGGCGGGCATAACGGATTAAAAGATATTCAAAGTAAGTTTGCTAATAATCCGAACTTTTATCGTTTACGCATTGGTATTGGTCATCCAGGTGATAAAAATAAAGTGGTTGGTTTTGTATTAGGTAAACCACCAATGAGTGAGCAAAAATTAATTGACGACGCTATTGATGAAGCTCTTTCATGCACAGACATTTTAATGCGTGATGGCTATGAAAAAGCGATAAACAGATTGCATAGCTTTAAAGCCTAATGATTAATATTGGTTTTAATAAGCCATAATTACTTGATGGGTGAAGTCTCTTTTCGCCCTCTTTTGCGCAATTAATCCCTGACGATTTAATCAAACAGGGATTTGTTCTATAATAGCGCCAAATTTTTTTAACAGCACACAACAGGAATCCTCCCTCCTGTTGTTTTTATGTGACAAGGTGAACGTTTATGGGATTTAAATGTGGTATCGTCGGTCTGCCTAACGTAGGGAAATCAACACTGTTTAATGCCTTAACTAAGGCAGGTATTGAGGCAGCCAACTTCCCATTCTGTACTATTGAGCCAAACACAGGTGTTGTTCCAATGCCTGATCCTCGCTTAGATAAACTAGCTGAAATTGTTAAACCACAGCGTATTTTGCCAACAACAATGGAATTTGTTGATATTGCGGGTTTAGTAAAAGGTGCATCTAAAGGTGAAGGTTTAGGTAACCAATTCCTAACAAATATTCGTGAAACTGAAGCGATTGGCCATGTGGTTCGTTGTTTTGAAAATGACAATATCATTCACGTTGCAGGTAAAGTTGATCCTGCTGAAGATATCGAAACTATCAATACTGAATTAGCCCTTTCTGACTTAGATACCTGTGAACGTGCAATGCACCGTAATCAGAAAAAAGCCAAAGGTGGCGATAAAATTGCTAAAGCGGAAATGGAAGTGTTAGAAAAATGCTTACCGCATTTAGAAAACGCCGGTATGTTACGTGCCTTAGATTTAACTGAAGAAGAAAAAGCGA
Source organism: Proteus cibi (assembly GCF_003144405.1). Lineage (GTDB taxonomy): Bacteria > Pseudomonadota > Gammaproteobacteria > Enterobacterales > Enterobacteriaceae > Proteus > Proteus cibi. Next base: position 198,562 of record NZ_PENW01000008.1, on the reverse strand, counting down.
CTATTCGTTATTTAAGCTTCTTAACGTTAAAACCAACAATGTATATTGCAAACGTTAATGAAGATGGTTTTGAAAACAATCCTTATCTTGAAACTGTTCGCAAAATTGCAGAAGCGGAAGGCTCTGTGGTTGTTCCTGTTTGTGCCGCGATTGAAGCAGATATTGCCGAATTAGAAGATGCGGAACGTGAAGAGTTTATGCAAGACTTAGGTATCGAAGAGCCTGGCTTAAACCGTGTTATTCGCGCGGGTTACGCACTACTGAACTTACAAACCTACTTCACTGCTGGCGTTAAAGAAGTTCGTGCATGGACAATCCCTGTGGGTGCAACAGCACCACAAGCTGCGGGTAAAATCCACACTGACTTTGAGAAAGGCTTTATCCGTGCTCAAACTATCGCTTATAACGATTTTATCACTTACGGTGGTGAACAAGGCGCTAAAGAAGCAGGTAAAATGCGTGCAGAAGGTAAAGAGTATATTGTTCAAGACGGCGATGTCATGAACTTCTTATTTAATGTGTAAACTTATACTCTAGTCTCATACTGTTTCACAAAGTATCATTTTATAAAAAAATAGCATAAAATTCATTGCATTAACTGGGTTTTATGCTTTTTTTATGTCTCATTCAGTTTCATAAAAGCCTATAATTTAACCCATTCTTAATTAATCCTTTGATTTATGGATGGTTATTATTTTATTGAACCTAGCCACCGCTTATACTCTAAATAATTCGAAGTGCAGCTAGGCGACAAGTAAATGAGTCGCTAGAGCATACATAAGTATGTGACTAGTGCAGTCAACAACGCTGCAACTTGAAGTATGACGAGTATAAAATGAATAGATATGATGTATCTAATAGCGAAGGAAAATTTGCTGATGGTTCCGATGAAGAGGTACTGGCTAACAAGCTAGAGCTTTCAAACGTTGATGATATCAATGATGCTGAGCTTGTCCTGTTAGAAAAACTGTATCAAGTCATTTTTGAAGAACAATTTCCAACAGAGCAAATTACCGCATCACTTATCCAGCGCTGGCACCAGCAATGGTTAGGGAATGTTTACGAGTGGGCAGGTCAATTACGCACAGTAAATATTAGCAAGGGTGGCTTTATGTTTGCCTCTGCGGGTCGTGTTGCAAAGTTACTTGCTCAATTTGAAAGAGAGTTTCTAGCGAAGTACACGCCTTGCACCAATATGAGCCGAGAACAAGTCATAGAGGCTATTGCCACGGTGCATGTGGAGTTAATTCTGATACATCCGTTTAGGGAAGGAAATGGGCGATTATCGCGCTTACTCGCTGATGTGATGGCAGTACAAGCTGGTTTTCCGTCGTTAGACTATGAAAGTTGGACTCAACACCCCGAGCAGTACATTGCAGCCATCCACGCAGGGCTAAACCTTAACTATGAACCTATGAAATATTGGGTTAATGAAGCCTTAAAAGAGAACTAGATCGCCAGTTTCAAATACCCAAACTTCTCACGCTTCACTTTCATCTCTTCTTCAAGCCGACGGGACTCCTGCCCTGTTTCAATCGCCGTAGAGGTTGCTACCGAACGAATGAGCTGGGTGCGAGTTGGTCTTGTTGCTTGAATTAATTCATTCTTTTTCATGGTAATCTCACTTCAAACGGGCGATAGTGTATTTTATCATCGTTAGTTTATATGGCAACATAGATCACTTTTCTAGTTAAAAATTTTACAGCACAACGTTATTTCATTTCCGTCTGCTCTGAGCGAGGAGCGGACATTGCGATATGATAGTTTGGATGCTAGAATTTCATGCTCAAAATGCCTGTTATCAAGAAAAATAACATTAGCAAACAGGAAAATAGATGGCCACCGATCATAACAATTTTATATCCCAGCCCAATCATGTGGAAATTCAACCTGCATTCTCACGTATAATTGAATGTGTTGTGACTAATCTAACTCATTGCTTTCCTAACCTTATACACAGTATATACGTATACGGAAGTGTAGCTGAAGGCAGAGCAGAGGAAGGTAAGTCTGATTTGGATATGACAGTCATTTTCAAACATGAACTCGATCGGGCTACTAAAGAACAATTTGCAACGGTTCAGTCTGTTCTTGAAAAAAATAATCCAGTTATCAGCAAAATTGATTTTGATTGTGGTCTGCTGGGACAGGTTCTCGATCCAAATAATGTTCTCAGTTGGGGATACTGGATTAAGCATCACTGTCACTGCGTTTATGGCGAGGATTTGGGTCATCACTTTCAAGCTTTCAAACCTTCAAAAGCTATTGCAGTAGCTGTGAATGGTGACTTTATGCAGGTTTTGGACAAACTAGTAATTCAGATAAAAACATCTTCTAACGAAAACAAAAAGTTACAGCTTCAGCGCTCGGCTGCGCGAAAACTTATCAGAGCAACCAACATCCTTCGTAGTGAACAAGATAATGACTGGCCTGACTCTCTCCATGAGTACCGTGCCAAATTTAATTCACGATATCCTGCACTAGTGGAAGATATGGACTACCTGTTGGAAATTAGCATTAAACCCCAAAGTGGCATAACAGACTTCGAAAAACGGGTTATGGCATTTGCCCGCTGGCTTAGCTCCGAATTTAATAGCCAAAAAGCCTAACCAGATGCTCTTGTTAATCTCTTAAATAACCAACCTCCGCTTCTGGCACCAAACTGCCTGTCAGATTATGTTATACTCTATGCAATAGATTAGTGTTTTATACTGATGTAGTTTTACTTTGATAATCTTATACGTACTATTTTATCAGACACCTTGTTCTAAATGAGTACACCGTTGAGTACAAAAATAAATAACTTAAAGTTAAATCATTATAAATCAAACCGATACACCATAAATTTAGGTTTAATGTGTAAATACCTTATTACTGACAAAAAACAACGTATTCGCGTCGTTTTTTTATTTAGAAATCAATCAAATAATACATTAATTTAACTTATTCCTCGCCAACAATGTGTTTTTAACTAAACAATAATTATTTTTATTTCTAAGTAAATCATCGCCAATGCGGAGGCATAATAACATTATAAATATTATTAAAGTTTTCTTTTACATAAGAACTCATTTTTGAAGAAAGAATATCAGTACATGTAAATGCATTATTTTTCCCTAACAATCTGCTTTCCCAGTCATTAAAATAATCATTCATTAGATCTGCATTTAATTCATTTGCTTTTTTTAGTAACGCATAAGCGTACATTCTTAATATTTGAGGTGAATCACTTTCTGTGCCAAATACAACACTCGATGAGTATTTAACAAATAGCGTTGCGAGACTTAATAAATATTTGGATTTTTCTTCATTATTTAATGACTCAATGTCAAAGCCTTGACAAAGTGCTTGATAATGTTCTTCTTTCAACGAGGTATATTTAATATTATCATTTGAAAAAACTAAGAAGTTATTAAATATGTCAGCCAATTTTTGTTGATTCTCAATACTCACTAATTTTTGTTTAGGCTCAATAAAATTACCTATAAAAGCAGAATAAAATTGATTATAGAAATTATCTAAGTTTAATATTGGCAATATTTTACGATACATAATCTTATTGATACTTTCATTATAATTTATTTTAAACACATTAAAATCTTCATTAAATAAATTATTATAGTCAATTTCTCCTATAGCTTTATTTTCACCATTAACATAGAGAAAAAAATTAGTCCAACTCACATCATGTTCTGTATCATTCGGAAATAACATATTCGCTAAATTCTCATGACTAATTATAATAACTTTATTGTCATTGCGAACAATAAAATTATTCTTATTAAGAAGAATATAATTGTTATAATCTTTTTCACTCCAATCTACTTTATGATTTCCATTACCAAAATCTTCTTTTTCAACAAAAGGTTTAACTTCATCTAGATTAAGATATTTTTCATATAATACTCTGGCTTTTTCTTGAATGCTTTTATTATCATGGTAAAGAGATAACGCCATTAACTCAATAAATTCATTATTACGTTCTATCATAAAGTGCTTATCTTCATACCGACTATCATCAAATAAAGAAATCACATCCAAACAAAAATCCAATTTATTTTTAAGTAATTCATTAGAGAATATTTTCTCATGATGTTTTGTATTATCATTTATTTTATTTAAAAATATCTTTTTTGTGAAATTCCTAATTTTGTTATTTTCAAGATAAAAATCTTTTGAAAAAATATTATTTAACATTGAATCAAAAGGTAACTTATTGAACTCATCATCACGCAATGAAAGTAACTTATCGATTATCTGATTCATAAGTGATATTTTTATATTGTAGTATTTATCATCTATAGAATTAATCGTCGTAAATACTGAATATTCTCTATAAAGATTATCTAAACTAGATTCATTAAGGTGAAAGTGAAAATTAAAACTTATCTCAGCGCCATCAAGTTTTGCATTTGAATAATCAGCATTATTTGCCTTAACTTTAGCGCCAGTCAAATTACTATTTATAAATAGTAAGTTATTTAGATGCGCTACGGTCAAATCAACATTTGAGAGGTTAGAGCCTGAAAAATTAACATCGATAGGTTCGTCTGTACTACTCATAACGTACGAAGAATCAAAATTAGCCGTTCTAAGATCTTTATTTTTAAAATCAATACCAATTAAATTTCTATACCTATAATCTTTATTTTCAAAATTATTTGCGAGCAACCATGCTTTGCTGTTTTTTATATCCTCTGTATTTTTTTCATTGCGTTCGAATTCATATCCACCTATATGATTATTTTTAACCTCCTTTAATTTCGCAAATAAAAAATTATATTTATTTAATTTTTTCATTTCAAGATAATGACCATTAGAATTTTTTTCTAATTTTAATTGTGCATTTGTTGATTTTATTCTTAATATTTTTTCTGCAAAATGTATATTTCTTAAGGAGGGATTGCGCTTCGCTAAATCAACAGCGGCGACAGAACTTCTCATGACATACGCTTTAAGATATAAAGATACATTATTCATAATTAACACCAATATATAATCGATTAAGAGTGATAAAAACCCAAAAAATATTTATATAAGCTCCTTTTATTGATTATTAAGCAATCTAATCATTTAGCTACCGCATCTAAACAAGAGTGTTAAAACATTAAGGATAAGTATTTTTAATTATTCTTATTTTCCTCTCTATATCTCCTCATAAGCGAATCTTTTACTATAAAAAATTTATTTGTCACCAAAGCATTATTATCTATTCCCTCTTGCGATTTTTCTATTAATAATACACTGCAATTATTTTATACTTTACAGATGTAAGCTAAAACTAAGCTTTATCTTATCGGGTTTGCTACCTTTAACATCTAAAATAACGCTAACCTACTCAATGTAGTACAATAAATCATCAGGATAACCATCATGTTTCAACCTCAATCACTCTCCTCTACTACGCGTTTTTTTGCTGTTAGATTATTACCTGGTGAAGACGTGATTGCGGTACTACGTCAGTTTATTCAGCAAAATAACTTACAATCCGCTTTTATTGCTGGTTGTGTGGGAAGCCTAACAGATGTGGTATTACGCTTTGCAGGACGCGAAGATAATCGCTATCTTACAGGTAAATTTGAAATCGTTTCACTCATTGGCACATTAGATGAACAAGGTGAACATTTGCATTTAGCAATTTCAGATGAAAATGGATTCATGTGTGGTGGACATATGATGCCAGGTTGTACAGTGCGCACGACGCTAGAGCTCGTTATTGGTGAGTTAGAGCAAGTGACTTTTAGCCGTCAGCCTTGTGAACACTCTGGTTATGAGGAGTTGGTCATCACACCGCGTAAATAACCTTGTTATAGAAAGAACGTTATTAGCGCAAAATAATAAAGCCAATAGTCACTATCCTTTGTAAAGGTTTTTAAACTATGTCTACAATTCCTCAAATCTCGAGCCGTACTCTTGTGCTCATTGTTGTTTCTATTGCAATAAATATGATCGGGGGGCAAATCACCTCAATGGTCAAACTTCCTATCTTTTTAGACTCTATCGGAACGCTTATTTGTGCCTTATTAGGTGGTCCGTGGGTTGCATTATTTACCGGATTATTAACCAACCTATTATGGGGATTAATTAGTGGTCCAATGGCTGCGGCATTTGCACCTGTGGCAATGATGATAGGATTGAGTGCAGGTTTATTAGCGCGTGCCGGTGGCTTTCGTTCATTAATCCGTGTTATTGGCTCAGGCATCATTATTACTTTAGCGTTAATGATTGTTGCGGTTCCAATTCGGACTTATTTATTTGGTGGTGCAACCGGAAGTGGTGCGGATTTTTTTGTCGCTTATTTTCATGCCGTTGGTGAGGGGCTGATTGAGTCTGTTGCAATTACTGTATTAGGTGCAAATCTCGCCGATAAAATATTATCAGCGATTATTGCTTGGTTATTAGTGCGTCAATTACCACAAAAAACACAACGCAACTTCCCTGCAATGGCTAAGGTTCGCTAATAATGCATCCTTTCACCTCATTGGCATTATGGCTTTGGCTAAGTGCTAGTGTACTTTTTTTATCTTTAAGCTTACCACTGCTGATTATCAGCAGTGGGACTTTTATTAGCGTATTACTTTGGAGAGCCTCTCGCTGGCGTTGGCGCTTTATTGCATGGTTGATGATCCCCATGGCGATAGGCTTATGGTTAGTTCATAGCGGTTGGCTTACTTATTGGTTAACTGGTGGTATTTTAGATACCAGTCAACAAACCATGGCAATAACGCTATGGTTAAGATTATTAACAATAATAAGCGGTGCTCAGTTGTGGTTACAATATACTTCAACCGAACAATTTATTAGGGCATTATTTGCTAGTCGTCTACCGATGAGCCTTTCCTATTTATTCGCTGGCCCTTTGTTACTTGTAGAACAATTACACCAACAATTACACAATATAAGAGAAGCACAATTAGCACGAGGTGTACCTCTTGATGGTTCATTCTGGCAACGTCTAATTACATTGCCTGCCATTATCCTGCCGCTAATCAGTCATGTATTAAGTGATCTGACTATTCGTAGTGCTGCATTAGATATGCGAGGATTTCGTATTATTGCAAAACGTACCACGCTTTCTCCTCCTGCCGATACACCACTACAAGCGCTATTTCGCTATTTTATTTTACTGCTTATCTTTGTTGAAGGAGCTATTTGGCTATGGTACTAAATCTTCAGCAATTTAGTTTTACTCCTAAAGACGACGAACACCCAATCATTGGTCCAATTGATCTGCAATTAAAGCAGGGAGAATGGCTTGTTGTTTTGGGAGGAAATGGAAGTGGAAAAAGTCTTCTTGCTCAATTACTCGCAGGTTGGTTCCCCGATTTATTAACAGGCGCAGTGCAAGGCTTGGGAATTGTACAAAATATTGCTCTGGATAAAAGTCGATTAGTGTCACTCGCCCCCGGAAGACAACTCGTTCAACAATCTCCTCAATTACAACTTTCAGGTTGTGCTTTTACAGTAGAACAAGAGATTGCTTTTGGTCCTGAAAATTTGGGATTAAGTGATAATGAAATTCGATTTCGTGTAAAAGAAGCAATGAAATTAACACAATGTGACCACCTTCGTTTTCGCCACCCTTCAACACTTTCAGGCGGAGAAGCTCAGCGTGTTGTGATTGCAAGCGCCCTTGCCATGCACCCTAAATTATTATTGCTTGATGAAGCATTTAGTCGTTTAACACCTAATGCAACACACCAATTACAGCAGTGCATTAAACAGTACGCACAAGAGCACAAATGCAGTGTGATTATTTTTGAACGTAACTTATTGCCAGCAATAACACTGAGTGAACAATTTTTATTATTAGAAGCCGGAAAAACCAAGGCAACAGGCGCCTTAAAGGATATATTTCCTTTTTTATTTACAACAATTAATGCACCTGACGCTTGGCTCGCTTTAAATTGGTTAATTGAAAATCATCATTGGAATAAAAATATTGTCAATAACGATAAAGCGTTACTTAAGGCTTTTAAGGAATTTTATGTTACAGCTTGATAAAGTGACTTATCGTTGGAGTGAAGATGTTCCCCCTTGTATTTCTCAATTATCTTTAACGTTAAATCAAGGTGAGTGGATAACACTTGTTGGTGATAATGGTGCGGGTAAATCAACCTTATTACGTTTAATTGCCGGATTGTTAACACCTAATGAAGGTGAGATAAAACTCAATAATCAGTTATTATCTCAAATGAAAGCAGAGCAACGTGCTCAATATATTGGCGTATTATTCCAAGAGCCTGAACGACAAATATTTCATAATACCGTAGAAAAAGAAGTCTCTTTTGGTCTAAAACAACGTAAGTATTCTAAAGAAGAGATTAAAAAACGCTTAGATGAAACATTAAGACTTTGCAATTTAAGTAATGTCGCGGATGTTCATCCTTTAGATTTACATGCAGGTCAACGCAGAATGGTTGCTGTCGCAAGTTTGAGTATTCTATCACCTCAAATATTACTGCTTGATGAACCGACTCGCGATTTCGATGCACATTGGCTAGCTTGTTTTGAGAACTGGCTTCAGGTACAAAAAACATTAGGCACATCTGTTCTTGCTATTAGCCATGATCTTGATTTTACGGCACGTCATTTTCAGCGGGTTATTCATTTATCTTCAGGAAAGTTAATTGCTGATGGCGCCCCTGAAAACGTATTAATGAGCTCAACGCTGCAATCCCTTTCTGATATACCTGCGCCTACACTATACTCATTAAGCCAAAAATTAAAATTACCGATTAAAAACTCTCCCATTGAATGGGCGACAATGTTAATTGAAATGAATAAGAAGCGTAAAATTAACTCATAATAATCTTAAGGTTTATCCTTATAATTGTATTTATTATGCGTGGTTGGAGATAATACAATGGAAATTATTCACACCCTATTAGACTCATTGGGCAATTTATCTCCTATTACCCTTTTTCTTTCCATTACATTAATCACAGCAGGAAAATCGACTATTGGTATTTCTTCATTCTTACCTCCCGCCTCTTTAATGCTGATCTTTATTTTTGGTGCTTGCTTACCTCTTTATTCTCCTATCTTTCTTTGGTTAGCAACCAGTTGTGGCGCACTACTAGGTTCAATAATTAGCTATGAATTAGGCCGTTCTATTTATCGATTTCCCCGACTTAAAACATGGGTTAAACGTTATCAGTCAAAAATTAATCGCGTTCAACAACTATTGAAAAATAAAACCCACTATATTTTATTTATTTCTCGATTTCTTGCCGTGTTTCGTTATTTAACGCCTTTTAGTGCTGGTTTATTAAGACTACCGACATACCCTATTTACATCACCAGTGCTATTTCTGCATTAATTTGGTCAGCAATGTTTGTGCTGATTGCGACAGGCGTACTTTCCATTGCGCTATAAGATCTGCAATTACCCCTAAACCTTACTTATTTTCTTAACACTAAAATGGTCTATTTTTCCCTTTCTTTATGGGATTATTTAACGATTTTCTGAGTCCTTCTATTTTTTCATTTTATTTTTTAATATCGATAAATTGATTATTTTTTAGCTTATTTTATCGTTTCTCTAACACGTTATTGATATTTTCTTTTGCGTTTTATGACTATCACCATAATTATGATTAAAAATTACATAATTACTATGTTGATCACAAATTGTTATTTTATTGTTTTAATTTCATTACCTCACTTCACAATTCCTTAACGTCCCTTATTTCTATAAAAGTTGTCATGTTGTATACAAGTTGATGTGAAACATTCACCTGCGTTTTTATGTACAGGAACAACATCATGAGAATAAGAAAAACAAAGCTTGCCATCGGTATTGTTGCTGTTATTGCTGTTGTCTCATTAGCAGTAATCGGCAAAAAAGAGAATGCGAATAAACAATTTCTCTCTGTAGCAACCGCCTCAACAGGAGGAACGTATTATCCGATGGGAGTGGGTTTAGCAAACGTATGGAGTACACATCTTAAGGATAGAGGTGTTCAAGTGACAGGCCAATCTTCTGCGGGCTCAATAGAAAACATCTATTTAATGCAGAAAAATGAAGCTCAACTTTCAATACTACAAAGCCTTTTAGCCGTAGAGGCTTATGAAGGGGTTCGTAATTTTGAAGGCAAACCAGAAAAAGATCTGCGTTCAATTTCGATGTTATGGCCGAATGTTGAACACTTTGTTTTAATGGATAACAAAGTAAAAACAGGCACATTAGACGATATTCGCGCGACGAGCTTTTCTGTCGGTCCTCAAGCCAGCGGTACTGAACAATCCACGATTATTATTCTTCAAGGCGTGAATTTAACTAAAAAAGATATCACACCTGAATACCTTGGATATGGCGATACCGTTTCTGCCATGCGAGATGGTCGCCTTGATGGTGGTGCATTACCTGCTGGGGTGCCCGCTTCTGCGGTAACTGATATGTACGCAAGTGGTGTCAGTGCAAAATTACTCGAGGTCACAGATAAGCAACTTGATGATATCAATCATGTGGCGAATTCATGGTTTCGTTTTGAAATCCCCGCCAATACCTACCCTCGTCAAACGGAAAAGGTCAATACGATTGCTCAACCTAATATCTTAATGACCACAACCAGCATTGATAATGATCTGGTTTATGAGTTGACAAAAACCATGTTTGAGAACCTTCCTGAGGTTCATCAAGTGCATAGTGCAGCCAAGTACATCACCACAGAAAATGCATTAAAAGGGGTTTCTGTGCCATTACATTTAGGGGCTTACCGCTATTACAAAGAGATCGGGTTAGAGATCCCTGATTACCTTATTCCACCAGAAGCTCAAACGCAGACTAATAATAAATAACAGGAGTGAGTTATGACTAACAATGACCACCTAACTCCGGTAGAGCCACCTGCATTAGATAAAGAAGCAAGCTCCGGCAATCGCCAACTTGCAGGTATTTACCTGAAAATTACCACGACTCTTGCAATATTAATTTCGCTTTACGCGATTTATTCCAACGCATTATCAAATACCCAAGAATTTTACCGTAATACTATTTTTCTTAGCGGTATTTTAATTTTAGGCTTTATTTTGTTTCCATTCTCTAAGCGTTTTTCAACGCCTAAATTTAATGGATGGGACTATCTTTTTATTGCTTTAACATTAATCAGTTATGGCTATTTTTTCTTTAATTACGTTGATCTTCACGTTGTAAGAAAAAGTATTCCAAATACTACCGATTATGTCATGGCTATATTAGGCATTATTGTACTGTTTGAAGCCGCAAGAAGAACCACTGGGTATTTCATTCCAGGGCTTGCTACTTTCGCCATTATCTATGCTTTATTTGGTCAGTATTTTATGGGGATTTTCGGTCATGCAGGGTTCTCTGTAGAAAGATTGTTATACCGTTTATTTATGACCAGTGAAGGTATTTTTGGGATCACCCTTTCAACCGCATCAACGGCAATTGTTGTCTTTATTCTTTTTGGTTCGTTCTTAAGTGTGAGTGGTGCAACCGCACTGTTTAATGACTTAGCACTGGCTCTTGCGGGGCGTCGCCGTGGCGGTCCGGCTCAAGTCGCGGTTATTTCATCTGCATTAACCGGTTCATTAAGTGGAAGTGCTGTCGCTAACGTTGCAACAACGGGGACTTTTACCATTCCTTTAATGAAAAGCATTGGATTAACACCTCGCTTTGCTGGTGCCGTAGAAGCAACAGCATCAACGGGCGGAATGATAATGCCACCGATTATGGGTGCTGCCGCATTTATTATGGCGGGCTTTTTAGGCATTTCTTATACCACAATTGTTATTGCCGCGATTATTCCAGCGTTGTTGTATTACGCCGCTTTAATTATGGCAATTGATATTGAAGCCAAAAAACAAGGATTAAAAGGTTTAAGTAAAGAGAATATCCCGCAAGTGAAAGCGGTATTAAAAGCGCGTGGTTTATTATTACTGCCTTTAGTGATTGTTATTGGTACCTTATTAGTAGGGAAAACACCTATTTATGCAGGTTTCTTAGGTATTCTGACCATTATTGTTGCAAGTTGGATAACACCCGATAAATCCGTCCGTATGACATTAACCAAAGTCGCTGATGCCTTAGCTGAAGCGGCTCGAGGCTCTGTTCAAGTCACTGTCGCTTGTGCTGCCATTGGTGTCATTATCTGTGTTGTTACGATGACGGGTATTGGTGCAACATTGGCCTTTAATATTGTCTCAATGACAGATAATACATTATGGATGATCTTATTAGTCGTTATGCTGGTGTGTATTGTATTAAGTATGGGTTTACCTTCAACGGCGTTATATATTGTTGTAGCCGTTACAGTGTCACCTATCTTAATTAAAGCGGGTGTAATGCCTTTAGCTGCTCACTTCTTTGTTTTTTGGTTCGGTGCTTTATCCAATATTACCCCACCAGTAGCATTAGCAAGTTATACCGCTGCCAGTATTGCAAGAGCGGACCCAATGCAAACATCATGGGATGCGGTTCGTTTAGCACTTCCCGGTTTTATTATTCCGTTTATTTTAGTCTATAACCCTGCTTTACTGATGCAAGGCGATAATTTAGGTGTACTTTCTATTGGATTAATGATTATTAGTGCATTAATCGGAATTTATGCACTCAGTATCGCGACAGCAAACTTCTGGATGATTAAAACAACGTGGTTTGAGCGCATTGCATTTACAGTAGCGGCAATTCTAATGATTAAACCGGGCTTATATACCGACCTTTTAGGTGTCGCCTTGATCCTATTAACCGGTGCATTCCATTTATTACGGTCTAAAAAACAGTTAACTAATATGGGACATGCATCTGGAGAAAACTAGATGATACAAAAGATCTCACGCCAAAAAGCGTCGCATCAAATTCTTGAGCAGATAAAGCAAAATATTAGTAACGGAACTTACCCTATTGGTGAAAAGTTACCCTCTGAAAATGTACTTGCTGACGCCTTTGGCGTCAGTCGAGTCCCTATCAGAGAAGCATTAGGTGTCTTAGAAGCGAGTGGAATTATTACCTCTCGTCAAGGTGGTGGGCGACGTGTTATTGACCATTCCATCTTGAGTAAATATGAACCATTAGTAATGGAAATTGCTTGCCCTGAAGAGATAGGTTCACTGCTTGAAATGCGTGAGGTCATTGAACATGAAGCGGCAGCTATTGCCGCTTTACGTCGAACACCAGAAGAATTACGCGCTATTGAAAATGCTCACGATGCCTTTGTTTTAGCAACAAGACAAAACAAAAATATTGGTCATGAAGAAGATTATCAATTTCATCGATCGATTATGGTCGCTTCCCATAATCCTTTTTTTGTTCGGATTTTAGATAACATGCATGAACTTTATCTTGGGGTATTAATGTATTCATTAAGCCAAAATAAAGGTCGAGAAATGGAAACAGAACGTGTTATTGCAGAACATGAAGCAATTGTTGAATCAATACGCCAGCAAGATCACGATGAAACAAGCCATAGAATGCGTCTTCATTTAACCAATGTACGTGGCAAATTAAAGCGTTTACAACAAAAAATCAGTTAACTCACTATTTGTAAAATGGATAATATTATGACTTATGACGTTATTATCATCGGTGCAGGATTAGTCGGATTAGGCGTTGCCAGTGCATTACAAGAAAGCCAACCTGAACTTAAATTACTGGTGATTGATAAAGAATCAGGCCCTGCTGTTCACCAGAGTGGGCATAACAGTAATGTTGTTCATTCAGGTATTTATTACACACCAGGAAGCCTTAAAGCAAGGTTAGCAAAACAAGGCAATATAACGACATATGCATTTTGCCAACAGCATAATCTCTATTATGATCGTTGTGGCAAAGTTATTGTTGCTACCAATGAAAAAGAGTTAAAAGCGTTAGAAAATATCTATCAACGTGGCATCGAAAACGGGCTTGAAGTGATCAAAATGACTGAAGCTGAGCTTAAAGTCAGAGAACCTTATGTCAATGGTATTGCTGCTCTATTAGTGCCTGATGCAGGTATTGTGAATTACCCTGAAATTGCAGCGAAACATGTTGAAATTATTCAATCACGTGGCGGTAAATTTGTGTTTGGACAAGCGGTTACAGCCATTAATGAAACCGATGACACTGTCACTGTCACAACATCCAATAATCAATTTACAGGCAAATGGTTGATTAATTGTGCCGGCTTATTTAGTGATCGTATTGCTAAAATGGCAGGTTATGACACTGGCATGAAAATAGTCCCATTTCGTGGTGAATATTTTATGCTTAATGCTAATAAAAACTACTTAGTAAACCACCTTATCTACCCTGTTCCTAATCCTGACTTTCCCTTCTTAGGCGTACACTTTACACGTATGTATAACGGACATCGTGATGTTGGTCCTAATGCAGTATTAGCGTTTAAACGTGAAGGCTATAAAAAAAGCGATATTAACTTAAAAGATCTTGCTGAAGTGCTCACTTATAAAGGCTTTTGGAAAATTGCTGGAAATTATTTAGGTGAAGGAATGGCAGAGCTTCGCCGCTCATATTCACGTAAATTATTTACTGCCAATGCACAAAAACTCATTCCTGATTTACGTGAAGCAGATATTCATCCCGGTCCTGCGGGTGTTCGAGCCCAAGCATTAACTCGTGAAGGGAAATTAGTGGACGATTTCCATTTTGTAAAAGGAAAACGCTCACTGCATGTTTGTAATGCTCCATCACCTGCGGCAACGGCATCGATTGAAATAGGCAGAGAAATAGTAAAAGAACATTTTTCTTTGTAATTGAAAGAAGATACTGCGAGTAAAAATAATAAATAGCACTGAAATTCATCAGTGCTATTTATATCACTCACAACATTCTTTTAGTGCTTCACTCATTAACCACTGCTGAAATATTTCCATTGATGCTGTCATTGGCTTTGACTTTAAATATGTTAGCCAATATTTTCCTAATTCAACTTCTATTTTAAAGGGTTGTATTAACTGACCATTCTTAATTTCTCTTGAAAACATTTTTACGGGTGCTAATGCAACGCCCCCTTCATAAATTGCACTTTCAATCATTAAACGTGAAGAGTCAAAAATAGACCCCGTTATTTTTATTGGCGATATTCCTGCTTTTTCAAACCATTGTAACCACTCATCTTCTCGATATGAGCGATATAAGTTTTCATTTATTAAATCTGTCGGATGTTGTAAACGCTTCGCGGTATCTGATGAACATAACACCGTTAATGGCGCAGAAAATAGCGCTTTATTATGTGTCAATGGCCATAGCCCCTCACCAAATCGAATAGCAAAATCCAATCCTTCAGTCGCTAAATTAACCACATTATTATTGGTTCTTAAATTTACTTCTATTCTTGGATAGAGTTGCCTGAATTTCGCCAATCGGGGTAATAACCATCCCACCGCAAATGTACCGACAGCCGCAATGGAAACCACATCTCGATATTCACCACGTTCAAATTGCTTAAATACACGCTCAATATCACTAAAAGCCGTTGTTAATACAGAAAATAAGATCTGCGCGTCATCCGTCATTTCTAAGCCACGAGGCAACCGCTTAAAAAGAATAACGCCAAGTCGATCTTCTAACATCCTCACTTGTTGGCTAACAGCCCCTTGCGTGACATACAGCTCTAATGCCGCTTTGGTAAAATTAAGATGTCTTGCTGATGCTTCAAATGCACGTAATGCATTTAAGGGGAGATGAGTTCGCATAGTACGCTTAGCCATTAGATTTTCTATAAGCTAAGGTGATTTATTATCGATTGTCAATAAATCAATTAAATAGGATATTGCACCGTATAAATAAACGGCGCTATATCTACTCAATAACTGTCTATTTATATTGATATTTTCTTCATTAAATTAAGATGAGCAACAATAACTATGTTTAAAAAAAAATTTCGCCATACAGTGGCGATCGCAGTTTCATTAATATCTCTATTGGCATCTCCAATACTATTAGCTAACACCAACAACACGATTGAAGAGCAATTAAGTACACTTGAAAAATATGGTAAAGGTCGTTTAGGCGTTGCTTTAATCAACACGGAAGATAACTCACAAATAACATACCGTGGTGAAGAACGCTTTGCTATGGCAAGTACAAGTAAGGTTATGGCCGTTGCCACTGTTTTAAAAGAGAGTGAAAAACAAGCGGGATTATTAGATAAGAATATTACGATTAAAAAATCTGATTTAGTTGTTTACAGCCCTATTACAGAAAAACATTTAGTAACAGGAATGTCATTGGCTCAATTAAGTGCTGCTACATTGCAATATAGTGATAATACAGCAATGAATAAAATATTAGATTATTTAGGCGGCCCAGCCAAAGTCACTCAATTTGCACGTTCAATCAATGATGTGACTTATCGCCTAGATCGTAAAGAGCCTGAATTAAATACCGCACTTCATGGTGATCCCCGTGATACGACTTCTCCAATTGCCATGGCTAAAAGCCTTCAAGCATTGACATTAGGTGACGCACTAGGTCTATCTCAACGTCAACAACTTGTTACTTGGTTACAAGGTAATACAACAGGTGATCACAGTATTAAAGCAGGTTTACCAAAACACTGGATTGTTGGCGATAAAACCGGCAGTGGTGATTATGGTACAACTAACGATATCGCCGTTATTTGGCCAGAAAACCATGCACCATTAATTTTAGTCGTCTATTTTACACAGCAAGAAAAAGATGCAAAATACCGTAAAGATATTATTGCTAAAGCGGCTGAAATTGTCACAAAACCATTTATCACATCACCCCAAAAAGAGTCATAACACGCTATTGTAAACATCAATAACAATAAAAAAGCTGAGTACAATTTTGTTTGTCTCAGCTTTTTTGCTTTATTTTTTATTATATCTTTCGTCTAACTTTGCTATGCAATGTGTATCAGTCATCTCAAATAAGATAGTTGTTATCATATTAAAGTGGTAAAGCAAAACTCACTTTTACCGTTTCCATTGGTACTTCTGTTTTTATACTTTGGATACTTGGAATTTGCGTTAAATAATCAGCATGAAAGCGACGATACGTTGCTAAATCTTTCGTCACAATTCGAATAAGAGCATCGCATTCACCCGCCATTAAATGGCACTCAACCACTTCAGGTAGCACCTTAATAGCTTTTACAAATTCTTCAATAGTTTCAGCATCTTGTGCTCTAAACCAAATCCTTGCGAATAAAGATAATCCTGCATCAACCTTACTACCATCTAATACAGCAACATAGCGAGTGATCACGCCAGACTCTTCAAGTAAGCGCACGCGACGAAGACAAGGAGAAGGTGAGAGTCCAACCTCTTTTGCCAGCTCAATGTTCTGGATTTTGCCATCACGTTGGAGCACCTGCAAAATATGTTTATCTATCTTATCTAATTTTATTGACATCAAAGATTAACCTTAATTCTATTTGTGGAATTTTATTGCCAATTAATTCTTTTTGTTAGCAACAAAGCAACCCGATTTTTTCGAAAACATCATATAATCTTTCCGCTAAATTTCACAGCAAAAACGATATTTCTCTTAAACTCTCTTTATCAGGTGAAAAGATGGAATTTAACACTTTATTATTATTTGCACTGACGGTTCTACCGCTGATATGTACACCTGGACCAGATATTCTTTTTATCTCATCCCAAGGACTATCAGGGGGGATGAAATCTGCATGGATTGCCAACGCTGGTGTTATATCAGGCTATTTAACCCATGCATTACTGAGCGCATTAGGGCTTGCCGCCTTAGTATCCGCATCCCCCATGTTATTTCATTTACTCAAATGGGTTGGTGTGTTCTATATCAGCTATCTTGCAGCCAGAATGTTGATATCCGCCTGCCAAAAAGGTCAATTAGCCCTTGATGCGTCAAAAACCTCTCACTTATTTCGTAAAGGTTTTTTAACCAGTTTTCTAAATCCTAAAGGACTCTTAGTTTATCTCGCTATTTTACCAAACTTTATTGATAATCATAATGATATCGCAACACAATCATTGCTGTTATCTGGGATATTTATCACGACTTGCTTAATTATTTATGGTCTACTCGGCACCTTTTTTGCTTATATTGGTTTAAAAGGTGGTTTAAGTGAGAAACGTCGCCGTTGTAATGATGGTATTGCGGGTGGATTACTTACTTTTGCTGCACTTAATCTGGCTTTAAATTAGCCTTAATCCTAAGCACTATTTATTATTCTAGTCAGAATTTGACCACAAGAATGTTTCTATTTAAGTGGTCGAATATCTGCCCATAATAATTGGCAATGCGTGGTTAACGGTCTTAACTCACCTTCTCGAATATCAGGTAACCACCAAGCCCCCTGTCCTTTTGATAAACTCTGGCAAGTTGCGCCGATTAAAGCCCATTCACCTTGAGTGACATAAATTAACCCCGCATGAGCACTCGGTAAAATAAGTGGTTGGGTTACTAAGGTCGTCTCTGCTTTCCAGCATGTCCGACGCACCATAATATTTAGACACTTTACGCCACCTTTAATCAGCTCAGATTTAACATGGATATCACCTGAAAAATCAAAAGGCTGATAAGAGTCTGTAACGGAATGACTAAGAAAACCGGGGCTATTTAAATTAATACCATTACCTTCTAATAGCACCATTTGCCGCTCGATGTCAGGAAACTGTCCTAATGAGCTATTCTCTTCAATGGAGGTGATACACGCTCGCCATGAAAAATCATTATTAACGGGCCAACACACAATTTCTTGCGTTGTGCCTTTTTGATTATTCCATGGTATTAGCGGTAACTCTTGTTGATCAAAACAACGTAGCTTCATTGTATCCTCCTGCAATATCTGGCTATCAGTCTGATAATGAGGTTAAGGATTAATCATTGGAGATTACCGCCAATAAATCAATAGCTAACTTTTAAAACTGTGCGCTGACGTCAGCTATTTACGTCGTAATTTTCTGCACCCTTCACCAATAATTTCCATTCCTTTTTCAGTACGACTATTCCATTGAAAAGAAGAATTTAAACGAAATGCATGATTAAATTGAGAACTGGTGGAAAACATGGAACCCGGCGCAATACTGACACCTCTTTCTAATGCGAAGTGATAGAGTTTATTTGCATCAAATGATGATTCAAACTCTAACCAGAGAAAATATCCGCCTGATGGAATATTCACTTTTACATCTTCTGGTAAATGCGCTTGTATCGCTTGCAACATACGATAACGCCGTTGTTCTAGCAGTAATCTTAATCGGCGAAGATGTGTATCGTAGCCACCTTGTGACAAATAATCAGCAATAGCTTGTTGTGTTGGCATGCTCGCAGACACAGTACTCATCATTTGCAACTGCTGGATTTTTGTTGCGTGTTTTCCGGCTGCAACCCAACCCACACGAAATCCTGGCGCAAGGCATTTAGAAAAAGAAGCACAATGCAAAACGCTATTTGTTTTATCAAAACCTTTTACTGGCATAGGTGCTTTCTGATTGTTATAGAGTTCACCATACACATCATCTTCGATTAGCGTTATCTGTTTCCTCACTAATATATCCACCAGCCTTATTTTATTTTCATCCGGCATTGTTCCACCTAATGGATTTTGACAATGACTCATCAACCAACAGGCTTTAATATCGTATTGCTCAACCACTTTTTCGAGTTCGTCTAAACAAATCCCTGTTACTGGATCTGTTTTAATAGCAATCGCTTTTAAGCGTAAACGCTCAATGGCTTGTAATGCACCATAAAATGCAGGTGATTCAATTACAACCCAATCACCCGGTTCAGTAACCGCTTGTAAACTAAAACTGAGGGACTCCATTGCCCCCGCAGTAATCACAATTTCATCTGGAGAGACATGAATTCCTTGTAATGCATAGCGTTGCGCAATGTTACGGCGTAACTTTTCATTTCCTGGTGGTAGATTGATCACTGAACTTTGGGGCGCTAAATGCCTTGCCGCAGAAGCCAATGCGCTACTTAATTTAGGTTGAATAAATAAGCTGGGATCGGGGAAAGCGGAACCAAAAGGAATAATTTCAGGATCTTTACACGCTTGAAGTACGTTAAAAATAGAGGTGCTTATTTCAACATTTTCACTCATGTGTAGCCCTTTACTGGCTGTCACTTGCCCAAAACGATTATTACGATGTGCAACGTAATAACCGGATTGTGGTCGCGCTGTTATCCATCCTTGACTTTCTAATAACTGATACGATTGTAAAACCGTCATTAAACTTAAACCTGATTGTTTCACCGTATCCCGCAATGAAGGTAAACGGTCGCCAGATTGCCAGATATTATCTTCAATTTGTTGGCGTATTTGCGCTGCAAGCTGTTCATATCGAGTCATATAAAACTGTTTACCTCAAAACTGTTATAGTCATTTTTAAACTTATTGTCACTATTATAGCTTACTGTCATATGGTCTACTAATCCACACGATTTACCTGCAATTTATATTTTTATATCAATAAAACGAGGTTTTTTATGCTTGGGTTAAGTGCCTTTGATTTGGCGCGTATCCAGTTTGCGTTCACAGTTTCTTTTCATATTATCTTCCCTGCAATTACTATTGGACTGGCTAGCTTTTTGGCCGTATTGGAAGGATTATGGTTAAAAACTCGCAATAAGGATTATTTAGCGCTATTCCATTTTTGGTCAAAAATATTCGCGGTTAACTTTGCGATGGGCGTTGTCTCGGGTTTGGTCATGGCCTATCAATTTGGAACCAACTGGAGCTTTTTCTCTGATTTTGCGGGCTCAATTACCGGCCCTCTACTCACTTATGAAGTACTTACCGCTTTCTTCTTAGAAGCCGGTTTTTTAGGTGTGATGCTATTTGGTTGGAATAAAGTAGGTGAAAAACTTCACTTTTTCGCAACCTGTATGGTGGCATTAGGTACATTAATGTCTACGTTTTGGATCTTGGCATCAAATAGTTGGATGCAAACACCACAAGGGTTTGAAATTATAAATAACCAAGTCGTTCCCGTAGATTGGATTGCCGTGATTTTTAACCCATCGTTCCCTTATCGCCTTGCTCATATGGGAGTTGCTGCGTTCCTTGCTTCTGCCTTCTTTATCGCAGCCTCTGCTTCATGGCATCTGCTCAAAGGGCATAAAACATCAGCCATGAAAAAGATGCTTTCAATGTCTTTATGGATGATTTTAATTTTAGCCCCTATTCAAGCACTCATTGGCGATGTCCATGGTTTAAACACCTTAAAACATCAACCCGCTAAAATTGCCGCTATTGAAGGGCACTGGAAAAATGAACCAGGAGAAGCAACACCGTTAATTCTCTTTGGTGTACCTGATATGGATGCCGAAGAAACGAAATATAAGATAGAAATTCCTTATCTTGGCAGCATGATCTTAACCCATAGCCTAGAAAAACAAGTTCCAGCATTAAAAGAATTTCCTAAAGAAGACCGACCTAACTCACTTATCGTTTTCTGGTCTTTCCGTCTGATGGTTGGTCTTGGCATGTTAATGATTTTAGTCGGTGTTTGGGGAACTTGGTTGCGCTATAAAAAGAAACTTTATGAATCTAAAGCTTTCTTACGTTTAACTTTCTTAATGGCGCCTTCGGGTCTTATCGCTATTCTTGCTGGTTGGTTTACAACAGAAGTAGGACGTCAACCTTGGGTTGTTTATGGCATACAGCGAACACGAGATGCCGTATCTGCACATGGCGAAATGCATATGAGTATAAGTCTGCTGATCTTTTTCGTTGTTTATGGCTCTGTATTCGGTGTTGGATATGCCTATATGTTAAAACTCATCCGTAAAGGTACACCGGAGGTTCATCATGGGAATTGATTTACCAGTCATTTGGTTCGTCATTATCGTATTTAGTACGTTAATGTATATTGTAATGGATGGTTTCGATCTGGGTATCGGTATGCTTTATCCATTGATTAAAAGCGACCAAGATCGTGACTTAATGATGAATACCGTTGCTCCCGTATGGGATGGTAACGAAACATGGTTAGTCCTAGGAGGAGCCGCTTTATTCGGTGCCTTTCCATTAGCTTACGCAGTTATTCTGGATGCTTTGGCAATGCCGTTAACATTAATGCTTGTCGCATTAATTTTCCGGGGTGTCGCTTTTGAATTTCGTTTTAAAGCCGATGACAATCACAAAGGCTTTTGGGATAAATCATTTATCTTTGGTTCTATCCTAGCCACCTTTATGCAAGGTGTTGTCGTGGGCAGCGTTGTTCAAGGGTTACCCGTTATTAATCGTGCCTTTGCAGGTAGTTATTTTGACTGGTTATCCCCTTTTGCACTCTTTTGTGGATTTGGATTAGTTATCGCCTATTCATTATTAGGATGTGGCTGGCTGATTATGAAAACCGAAGGTCATTTACAGCAGAGTTTATATAAAGTGGCGAAACCTCTTACACTTATTATGCTTGCAGTCATTGCAGCTGTCAGTGCATGGACGCCCTTAGCACAACCTGCCATTGCTGAACGTTGGTTCACATTACCAAATCTGTTCTTCTTTTTACCTGTTCCTCTTTTAGTGTTGTACAGCACTTGGTTGATTTTACGCTCAGTGAAAACACAAGGTCATTACCTTCCTTTCTTTGGTGCCTTGGCATTAATCTTCTTAGGGTTTGCAGGATTAGGGATCAGTATTTGGCCTAATATTATTCCACCAGCAATTAGTTTTGTAGAGGCCTCTGCACCACCAGAAAGCCAAGGATTTATGCTAGTTGGAGCACTGTTTATTATTCCAATTATTCTCGTTTATACATTCTGGAGTTATTACGTTTTCAGAGGAAAAACAAATTATGAAGAAGGTTATCACTGATCCACAAATAAAAAATAAGCCCTCATTATTAAAAAAATGGGGATGGTTGATGACTATTTGGTTTTGTAGTGTTTTAGCCTTATTCGCTGTTTCTTCCCTCTTCCGTTTTTTAATGACGTTAGCTGGAATGAAAGTTAAGTAAAGGCAATGTATATACAGCAATATAATTAATTAGCACCCAATACGGTAAGCAAGAAGAGAAGTAAAGAAAGGGCGGAAGTTATCTTCCGCCCTTTTATCTATATTTAAGCGAGTAGATTGCCGTTTAATGTCATTTAAACTTAACTTATTCTTATTAGATACGCTTTAAACAGCAAATTTTATATAAATTTTTTTGTTATAAAAGAAAATGCAAAAGCAAATATTTTCATTTTTCCATAATTAACTAAATTTAAATCAAACTTCTTGATAAAACCACTTTAAACACATCATTTTTGATTAACATTAAGAGATAAAATCTTTTTTATGTATTTATTACGATAAATAAAGATATAAACAATCCTATCTAAAGTCATCTTCTCTAGAAAATAAGACGGAATGAATGTTGAATTAAGTTTCCAAAGTAATTATGATATCGCCGCCTAGAGGGTTTATATCTGTATTATTCTCTATAAAGACACGCTAAATGTGTCATTTAGATGTGCCCATCTGATTAATTCGAGAATTCAATCCATCCCTATTAAAAAAAGGGTGGATAATGGATGGTGTCTATTAAAAATAGATATTTTGCTAATTTAGATTTATCTTAATTGCTAAGAAAGATCACTTAAACTAGGCTTACGTATTGTTGCTACTAAATTAAGGATGAAGTTATGAATTGGTATTTGGAAGTCATTAAAAATAATTACGCTAACTTTTCAGGTCGTGCTCGCCGAAAAGAATATTGGATGTTTACTCTAGTAAATACCATTATTATTACTGTTCTATATGCTATTTTAATTTCATCAGTAGATATGTATACCGGTGAAATGAGTACACTAGGTTCAATTGCAGGGATTATTATTGGTATTTATTCTTTAGCGATTATCGTGCCTAGCCTTGCAGTGACTATTCGTCGTTTCCACGATCAAGATAAATCAGGTTGGATGTTCTTACTTGCATTTATTCCTGCTGTTGGTGGATTGATTGTTTTTGTCTTTATGTGCCTTGAAGGTACTAAAGGTGACAACAGATTCGGCCCAGATCCTAAAGCTTAATCTATTGCTGAATGACTCTGACAATACAGTGAGTGCACCTACATTAAGTTTACTCACTGTATTAATTGATTTTCCCACCTTGATCCCGCCCCTCTAAAACCCTTCTTTTTTACACTTATCGTATTGATTCTTAAGTTTTTTATTATTAATTCGACCCTGATCACACTATATAAGTAAAAAATACACATTCCTTTACTAAATCAACGCCAAAGCTGATAATGACTATCATTATTAATTGAAAATGATAATATCTACGTAGATAAAACAATTAAATGAGTCAGGTAAAAAACGTGAGTACCCCAGAAAAAAATATTTATAAACCCGCTCCTCCTCGCCTAGTTCAAGTAAAACGTATTACTGATGTTACATCAGGAATGCGTTGTATCACCTTTACCAGTGATGATCTAGATAATTACCCAGCGAATACTGCGGGGGCACATTTAAAAATATTCTTACCTTTACAAGGCCAAGTTAAACCAACCGTACCGGGCTTTTCTGAAAAAGGTCCTAAATGGCCTGAAGGTGAACCAAGATCGATTGTACGTACTTATAGTGTTCGTGCTATTCGTCCTGAACAAAAAGAGTTAGATATTGAATTTGCGATACATGACGATGCAGGTCCTGCTATTCATTTTGCGCTAAATGCTAAGCAAGGCGACTATATTGGCATCACTAATCCGGGTGGCCCCGATCCTTTATTAGCCCCCGCGTCACATTACTATATGGCTGCCGACCCAAGTTCATTACCGGCTTTAATGGCTTTAATTGAAACCATGTCGCCTAATGTTCAAGGAAAAGTCGTTATACGCGTAGAAGATGAAACGCACCGCCAAGAAATTAAACATCCGAGTGGCTTAGAGATAATTTGGTTAATGGGTTCTGTTGAAGAACAAACTCAAAACTTAATTAATGAATTTATGTCATGGGAATTACCGGCTGAAGATGTGGCTTTTTGGATTGCAGGTGAAGACAAGATCATTCGTGCATTAAGACGTCACATTCGCCGTGATAACGGTTACGATCGTAGCTTGATTTATGCGATTCCTTATTGGCGTTTTGGTTATGACGAAGAAGGTTATCATGCTGAACGTCACCATGTTATGGATAACGAAGACGTAAGCTAAGTGATAATTTAAAAACTCAGCGTTGGCTGCACAGGCTACATATTAACTCCCTCAATAATATGTAGCCTTTTTATTATACAAATATAGTTAATGTATATTCTTTTTCTCTTGCTGATAATTTCCATCATCATCTATATAGATAACCGTAATTATTGAGTTCATATCGGCTTGCTTTTGAAATTGAATGTGTTGTTTTGTAAAAGGAGCAACCATCATGGCATTTGTTAACAGATCTTCTTTATCATCAAAATAAATCTTCGAAATTGTAAAATAATAAGCTGTAGGATTATGTATTTCTAAATATTCTCCATTATGTGTTATCTCGATTTGTTTAAAAACATCCTCAGTGGTTAACTTAAGTTGTGCTGGACGATAAAAAAGTTTAATCCGAGTTTGCAGTGCTAATTGCAACGTACTGAGGTTTTCTTTATTTTCTGGTTTAGGTGCGATATCTAATACATTTAAATAAAAAACTGATTCTCTATCTTTAGGTAACCTGTTTTCTAATTGCTGTATTTTTAGTTGTAATCCACCATTTGCAGTAATTTTCACCATAGGTGGAATAACAATAAAAGGTGCCGTTGTCGTTTCGGGTGTGGACGCAATATTCCCTTCATCCACCCAACTTTGTATTAATGTTGACTGTTCACTTCGATTAAAAACTTGTAACAATATTATTGAGTTATCGGTAGGGAATATTAAACGAGTGCGTTCAAGTACTACACTTGCATAAGTAACATGTGTTATCAACATGAACAATAGCATTAAAACACCTTTCATTTTCGCTTCCATTTTTTATGGCTTATTAATCGTAAGACATCACAAGTGTTGCCGAACTTGTTATTTTTCCTTGCGTCACTGAATTAATATTATAAGGATAATAATATGCGCCCATATTTATCGCGAATGCAGAGGATATGGAGCCACCTTGATTAACACTGAAAATACTGGTCGCACTACCTTGTGTATTAATATTGTCAGATAAAATAAGCGGGCTTGCCGTGTTATCACTTTTTACTAGACGAAATCCAACACCATTCGCACCTTGTGTCGTTGTGTTAGTTAATACGGTTTTATCCGTTGCCAATAGATTTTGGCTTGATAAAAACATCTTAATATTTCTAGATGCTTTTGAACCACTTAAAAAATCTTGGCACGTAAAATTTAATGTAAAAGGCGTGTATCCTGCTTTATCTGCCGTTTTTGCATCGTTTACACTAACAGAGGGCAGTGAAACAACTAAACCCGCATTAGAAAAATTACAGGTTGTCATCACAGGATTATAGGTAATTAGCATGGGTTGTAAGAAAATATCATTTTGATCAACGGGCCATTGCCACGTTAATAAGAATTGCACAAGTTTAATAACAATATTAAGTAACCACTGAACTAACCCAACACTCGATGCATCTGACGCTAAAACAACTGGATTCACAACGACTGAACTTCCACTCACTTCGGTATAATTGGTTGAGGGCTTACTGCTCAATAACGTAAATTTTAAGGTGAAATTAGTATCTAAATCTGATGCAGGATGTATTCCCGCGGGAATATTCGTTACATTATCTTTTTCTAATGCTGTTAATGTAATAGAGACAAACTGCTTCCCACCATTAAAACCAATTGTTCCTGTTCGACCATCATTAAAAGGTGAGGCAATACCCACAGTATTAGGAAATAATATTCCTCTTGCATTACATTTAAAGGTACCTGGAAATGTTGTTCTACTCGATTTTGTCACAGTTGTTGAAGTTGCATTTAAATCTGCAGATAAGTCAAAGTTAATATTGGGTGCTGTAATCGTGTTCTCAGGTTTACAGTTAGCGATTGCCTGTTGGCTTATCGCACCTAATAACATTAAAAATATAAAAGCTGATGATTTCATAGCGCTTTCCTTTATCGACAAATATTACTATTTTTATCCATCGTATTAACTAAATGATTAATCACACACTCTGTTTTTCCTGTTTCATTTAATTTAATCGAGACAGAAGAAGGTAACGCATCACTTTTTAAATAAAGCACACTCGATTGACCAACATAACCGATACTCTGTTTCTTATTATTTAAAATTTCAGTACCAAAAGGTAAGCTTTCATTATTTTCTAAAGAAGCTCTGATAATGAACGTTTTACGCTGATCTGTCGTTAATGTGAGGTGATTAACCGCACCTAAATAAGGCGTAACATGCGTTATATTTCCTAAAACTTCTGCATTCGATGGATATTCTGTATTTGTTAATATATAAGTATTCGTTCGATAAGGGATTGTATTCGCGACTAAAACAACACCTTGATTATTGGTTAATGTCGCTTTATTCCCGTTGACCATCATATTATTCGCCATAGGCGCTTCAATAATGGTATACGTTTTTCCCGTATCCCCAGAAAACGCAATATGACTAGGAATAGCAACTATCGTTCCTCGAGTTCCCAATCCACCTTGACGATAATTATTTGCTTCAGTATAAGATGCAGATAAAGTGCTATAAGGATGGCGATAGCTCACATTAGCGCCGACTAAATTATTCCCGCCCGTTTGATTCGACCCCGTTAGAGTATAATTAATCAGGTCATCTTTACCTGCTGTTCCACTCATACTCAATGTAGATTGCTGATAGCGTGAATCCGTGGCATAGACGGAAGTATTAATATTTGCTCTTTTATCAAAAAATGAAATGGGCACACTGACGTTTAAATAATAACGAGTTTCTTCTTTATTATCGTAATTTCTTAATTTCGATACTGAAAGATTATAAGCAATATCTTTATAGTTATTTGAATAGCCTAGTTGATACTCTCGATTACTCTCTTCAGTATTCCAATAATTTCGATGCGTTCCTGAAAGAAAAATAACGCCTCGCTGTCCGCCTAAATATTGATTAAGGTTTACAGTAAACGTATTTTTTGCTCTAGAACCGCGTAGTGCATCAAATGCAGTGAGATCTAAATCAGATACAGCATTATTATTTCCTTGCTGTTTAGCCAGATCATTTTGATAATCTTTCCAAGCTTGATAATTATCATGAGCGTAAATTGAGTCCACAAAGCTATAATAATCACGGGTAGAATAACGATAAGCCGCCAGTGTTAAGTTCGTTAGTGTGGCATCCATATATTTGCTATATGCGAGACGAAAACTTTGCCCTGTTTTTTTGCCTGTTTGTAGATCTGCACTTGCATGAGTTATATCTGCAGAAATCGCCCCAAACTTGAAATTCCAACCACTACCAATCAATGCCGAATAATAATCTTCACTGGCAATTCCCCCCGCATAAAGCGTAACAAGGTTATTCAAACCATAATGAAATTCACCTTGTGCAAATTTAGGTCGATAATCAGTGTTATTAATACGTGACTCTCCCAATATCACGTTATAGCGATATACACCCTCTTTGAGCATATCGGGAACGGCTGAAAATGGCACCGTAAATGACTCTCTTCTACCATCTGCTTCTTGAACAACCACTAATAAATCACCACCACCAGCCGTTGGCTGAATATCACGAAAAGAAAATTCACCAGGTGGCACATTTTCTTGAAAAACTAAGTTTTCATTTTGATAAACACTGACTAATGCATTTGTTTGTGCAACACCTCGAATAATTGGAGCAAATCCTTGGCTTGAATTAGGTAACATTCCCATTTCTGTTGCTAACGATGCACCTCTAAATGAAATGCTAGTAAAGAGTGTGGCGGGCGTATAAAAGTCGCCAATTGTTAATCCCGAAATTATCTGACTTAATGCTTTATAAGCATAGCGCGTATTGTTTTTCCATTGACTTTTGCCATGAGAATAATAAGAGTAGTTAGATTCATCTCTAAACTGCCATGCACCTAAGTTAATTCCTGAATTAATATTGGCAAAAAAACTCTCGTTATTACTCTTATTCCCTTTCTTCTCTTTGTAGTTATAGTAATTTAAATTATAAGCTAAAATCAGCGCTGAATTACCTTGTTGCCAATAACTCGGATCAACATATCCCACTTCTGATTGTTTAACAGAAATCTGAGGTGCGGTGATATCCAGTCTTAATCTATTAATATCTAATGTTGAAGCAACACCTGTCGCCAATTCATTAGATAAAATTGCTTTTTGCTGTGCTATTTTTTGCTTTGCCGACAAAGATAAATTTAAACCTAACTTATTTACATCATCCGACTCAAAACTGATCCCTGCATTATTCCCTAGCACATTGACTTCAAATTGCCCTTTCCATGCTTGATTAACATATACATCAACAAGTTGCTTTCCTTCAGGTACTTTATCATCAATATAAAATCGTGAAATATCACCATTCTTTGATTTTCCTACTAATAAAGATGTATCAAATCCCTCTGCATACAGATTTTGAGTATAATTTTGTATTCCTAAAAAAATAAGGATTGAGAGATATCTTGGATTATTCACGATGTTGTCTCGGCTAGAGTTTAATATTCTGTGATTTATAAACACCAAAATCATCAACATAAATAACAACAGCAGAATCGCTTTTTAATGTATTAATTAAAGGTAACTCACGTGAAGATAACGGTGGGATCATTTCAGAATCGACAAGCGTAATACGAGGTGTCTCTTGTGTAGAAATAGAGGCTATTGTGAAATGATATTGTGAGTTATTTTTCACTAGAACTTTATTACCATTTAATTGATAAGTTATTTTTTCATTAATAAGATCTGGGTTATCAGTAAGTCCTTTAGGTCGATAGAAAACTTTAATTCTTGTTTTCATTGCTAATTGAAGATAGCTTTTCCCTTTTAGCGCTTCCGAATTTTCTGGAATATCTAAAATATTTAAATAATAGACTTGCTCAACATTTTCCGGTGATGTTTTATCGGAATTTTTTATTCTTAATGTTTGACCTTGCCTACCTGCAATTTTTACAATTGGCGGATATAAATAAAAAGGAGATTTTGCATCTTCAGGTGTTGAGTTTATATCACCATCATCTATCCAACTTTGTACCAATGAAGCTAAATCACCATTATTAGTTAATTGAATATTAACACTATCAGTTCCTTCATGATAAATAACACGAGTACCATTAATAATAATATTAGCAAATACACTCGTTGGTAATATCAATGTTATTAAAAAAACGATTAACTTTTTCATTATAAACATCCTAAAAAACCAGACCCAACATTGAGTCTGGCTTTTTTATATTATAAATAAGAAACAGTATAGATAACGTTAGAGTGTACTGGCCCCGTTTTAGCGGCTGTCGCATTTGTTTTATAGTAACTGGCAATTAAACGCAAAGTATCTGAATCTGGCGCTGTTTTATCGCCTTTAATACCTGTATCAAAGGTTGCGTTCAGTGGTATAGCAACTGTTGGTGCCGCCTGTGTTGATAAACTAAAGCCAACATTTTTTGCCACTAATGGATCATTTTCATTAGCAGTATCGTTGACTAAATATAATCCACTTGTGGAAATGGTATTTGCAGATGAAAAATGTATCTTTAAATTACTTCCACTTGGCGTAGATGCAGGCGCACAATCAGAGAATGTCAAAGCAAACTCTTTTTGGTTTTTGGCAATAACAGTATTTGCCGTTGTTCCAGCATCCGTTACAGTAATAGGATCTAATAAAATAGAAAAGTCTGCGCTATTTCCTCCATTAATTGTACAAGTGGTATCACTAATAGCACCAGAGAAAGAGATTATTCCACCAGCACTGTTGGTTGCGGCAAATGCCGACGTCGACAATATAGCCACTGATAATAATGACAGTGGGAGTTTATTTTTAAGCATATATAACCCCAAGAATAGACAAATATTTAATTAGCAAAAATAAGCTTCTATTATTGCCATCATTAACTAAAGGTGATGAAAGGAGACCCTAGTCAATTTGATATTAGCCATAATTTAAAAAAACAATAAATGAATTTATTGGCTTTTTTAAATTTGTGACTTAAGTCAAATTAAATTAATACTTATATTTAGTTAATATATAAACGTATTAATATTTTAACAATATCATTCATTTAAAATATTATAAACATAAGAACAATAACAATTAGCTTATTAATAAAAAATCAAAAAAAGAAATTCGTAAAAAGATTATTGGAATTATTTATTTGAATTAATTATTCTTTAATTAACAAAAAAGTTAAATAGAATAAAAATAAATTCAAAAAATAGCTTAACTCTAAAAAAATGATAAAGACCACATTACTATGTGGCCTTTATCATTCTATAAAAAAACATCTATGTTCTATTTAATCATTATAAGCCGCTAATACATGCTGACATAATGTAGAGCGTACACAATCTTCTTGCATAAATTTAATCACGCCCACTCGTTTATTAGCCTCAAATCGGCTAAGTCCATCCGCTAATCCAGACGGTACATTTGCGGGTAAATCACACTGTGTAATATCTCCATTGACCACAACAGTGACATTTTCACCCATTCTGGTTAGAAATAACTTCATTTGATTTACAGTCACATTCTGCGCTTCGTCTAAAATAACAAATGCATTCTCAAAAGTGCGCCCTCGCATATAAGCGAAAGGCGCAATTTCGACTTTACCGATTTCAGGACGTAAACAATATTGTAAGAATGAAGCCCCTAAACGTTTAACTAATACGTCGTAGACCGGACGAAAATAGGGTGCAAACTTTTCAGCAATATCACCGGGTAAGAAACCGAGATCTTCATCAGCCTGCAACACGGGGCGAGTAACAATGATACGTTCTATTTCTTTATTAATTAAGGCATCGGCTGCCATTGCAGTGCTGAGAAAGGTTTTACCACACCCCGCTTCCCCTGTGGCAAAAATAAGATCCTGATGTTTAATTGCATTTATATATTGCCGTTGTGCTTCGTTGCGAGGCGATAACATACGCTCATCACGCGTCTCTCTCGCCATACCAATAGTATTGATATCCCCAAATCCTGGTAAAACCATAACATTATCTCGATGTACCCCATTACGTTGTTCTTTACGTGAAGTGCGTTTATTTTCTCGGCGTAAACGTGTTGCTGCTTTTTGTCTACTCATAATGGTATTTACCCTTGTTAGTCTTCAAAAAGTCATCGACATCTCTGTTTGTATTCCATTCACTTACCGATGAGTCCCCTTCAGACTCTGTTGAGTCGCAGAAAACAAAAAAACCGGTCACAATCCTGAACATTAAACATCAATGAACGGTTGTTGCCGGTTTTCTGTGAGTAACGAGATATTTCCATTGCTTCTGTCATTCATATTCCCCATCATGGAGTTAGAGTGAAAATTAACGAAGCTTTATGACAGTATAATGACAAAAGAAAAATATTTTCAATAATGAGATGATTTATAACGAGACGGACTTAACATAAAAGTAACACTAAGTGTTATTTGGGGGGGAGTAAATGAATTTCTTGCGATTACCTTTTATTTATTGGTTACTACTTAACCTAATTCCATTTATTGGTTTTGAACTCCACTCTGGCTCTCTCAAAATGGGCTTCTTTTTTTACCTTGGTTTGCTCACCATTACCACTTCTGGGATCTGGCTTTTTTATTGTCTCTCATTTTTTATTAAATTAAAAACGTCTCCTAATCCCAATCATACACCTCGACAATTAGTGACAAGTGGCCCTTATAAAATAAGTCGTAACCCTATGTATCTTGGTTTTTTAGATATCAGTATTGGGCTGTTTTTTATTTTTGGTAATTGGGGATTTTTGGGCGCTGCAGTTGCGTTTTACTTTATTACTGATCGCTATACGATAGTACGTGAAGAGAAAATCTTAAGTGAATTATTTCCGCAAGCGTGGCAACAATATTGTCGCCACGTTCGTCGTTGGATGTAACCTAACTCATTGTGATTAAGGTTGTTTACAGTTATTAGCTAAACGGTAACCAGCCTTAATGGCATCGCTCTCTGTTTTAAACAAAACCGCATTTTTATCTGACATTGTTTTATAACCTGAGCAATGCGCAAAATGGTAAATCTTGCTATTTACATTACCTTTAATATCTTCAGATTGTGATGTATTTACTTGCTTAGGAGTTTCAGTTTTAGTGACAAGTGTACTATTTGATGCAGATAATCCGATGCCACTATTTTTATGCCCTAGTTGCCATTTCATTTCACCTGTCACAAAGGGATTGTGATATCCAACAATACGAGCAATACGGTTATCACGCTCTTTTTCCCATGCTGTTGGTGGATAAGCATTATCCCAAGCCATTAATAACTGTTGTTGCTGACGTGACATAGAGAGGTTATAGCGATCATGTAAATAGAAATAAACCCTCGCTACTTGTCCTTTAACTTCATTACGAGGTTCAAAAGTACGTGAAGCAAAATCAACACGGCTACGGCATTGTCCATATTGATAAGGTGCTTGTGCTGGTAATTGTCCAAAACTAAAGTTACTACGATCACCATTAACTTCACCAATAGATGGGGCTAAATTGTGTAAATCGGCTTCAATCTTACCAAATACAGGATCATTTTTTACACAGTTAGTTCTTCCCCCATTCTGCCAACATTGACGCTGGTGCCCAAATACCCATGCTGGAACAATATGTTCCCACTCAATACGCTCAGCTCTTGTTTGTTGTGTCCTTACTTGATAACCACAACTGGCTAAATCAACACGCCCTCCTGATTTACCCACCCATTCCCAATCACAACCACAATAAATCGTTCCTTGTGATTTTTGATTTTGATCATAATAAATACGTTCTTTTGCTATCTCTTTCGCTTTTGTAAAATTTTCAGGGGCCTGAGCTTGAACATTTAGCGTAATAAAAAACAAACTCAACACAACCGCGGTATAGTGTAATATTTTTCTCAAAGTGGTATCTGCCTTACTTTTTATCTTATTAAACCTAATAAGGATTATCTTTAATAATCAACTGATAATCTTATTTTTATTTAGCCTAATCTTACCTTTTTTTAATTTATTTTGGGCAATCTTTCTTGCTATTTTTTGTATAAAAAATAAAACAATAAGCGTGAATGGTGATAGAAAAAGCCGTTATTCTCGACATTAACGCAAAAGGGATTTGCTATGGTTTAGTCCATCAATGATTTGGAGAAATTTAAAAATGAATGAGAATATGCTGAATTTGATGGATGAATTAGTTGAGATAACAAAAAAGCATGCGAATAACGAAGATGTTAAAGCGCATGCTAGTTTAGAATCTGAGAATAAATTACGAATTCAAATTATTATTTCCGATAAAAATGAACTGGATATTACATTAAACTCTCTACAACACGCGATGTAAGTCATTATACACTCGGACGCTTGCGATATAACCATAACCCTGGCAAGGATAGCCCGATAGAGAGCGCACCGACAATAAATGAAGCTTTAAGGAAATTAGTAACTAAAGCTTCAAAAATTTCCGCGCTATAACCAATCTGCGTTAACTTCACCACTGAGATCATCGCTATATATGCATTTATTCCGGGAAACATAGGAATAACCGCTGCAACAGTAAAGACTTTAGGGTGTGCAAGCCACCAGCGTGACCATTGAATACCAATGCATCCCACTAAAATAGCGGCGCAAAAACTTGCCCATTCAATGTTCATACCACTCATCATTAAAACAGTACGAGAGCCATGACCTATTGCTCCTAATAGAGCGCAATATTTTAATGCCCTTAAAGGGACATTAAATACCATCGCAAAACCCACAGCAGGAATAGCGGCTAAAATCATATCTTCAATCAGGGTAAGCATTATCGTTATTATGCCCAATCTCTTAACCCCCATACTGCCATGGCTAAAATAACACCTAAACAGGTTGCCAATGTTAACATTGTTGCCATTGCCCAACGCGCTAAACCAGTATTAACGTGTCCTTTAAACATATCAGCAACAGCATTAATTAAAGGAAATCCGGGAACCAGCAATAAGACGCTGGCAGCCATTGAAATAGTCGCCGTAGTTTGAAAGTAAGAGAGCTTTAATAATAGGCCCGAAATTGAAGTCGCTACAAATGCCGTAATACAGAAATTAATTAATGGATTAATTTGGCGATGCGTTAATGCTTGGCGTACAAACATACCTAGACCACCACCAATGGCAGAAACTAAAAAGCCATCCCAATTACCTCCATTTAATTTAGAGAAACAACCACAAGATAAGGCAACCATAAAAATAATCACCCAACGCGGATAACGTAATGGTTTTATATGCTCAAAGCGTTTTCTGGCTTCATGAATATCTGCAAGATGGTGTTCAACCAAAATAACAATATGCTGAACTTCTGTCACAACATGCATATTAATGCCACGGTCAACTATCTTCCGTGTTGATGTTTGGCAATGCCCATTAACAATCGTAGTTAATACAACCGCATTAGCAGAAATTGCGCTTTCGACTTGATGTACACCTAAAGCTAAACCTAGACGGGTTGAAAGCTGCTCAACCAACATACTTTCTGCACCATGTTGCAATAGCAACAACGCAGTTTGAATACATAACTTGGTAATTTCACGCTGTTTATCTTGTGAAATGGCGGTGCACTCCGCCATTATCTCATTATCCATACTATGCCTTAGTTTTAATCAAAAACGAGCCATTGCTAATATAAAGCTTATCAGCATAGCTTGTTTCTCGCTCTATTATCTTTCAATACTATTATGAACAAATAAAATATTTTAGGCTGTAGGTAGATCAATTTTAGCGATGGATGGTCATAAATATGGTCACAGAAAAATAGGGTACAATGAAGAAATACCCATTCTTTTTTAATCACATAACCAAATAGCTATTACTCATTTAATAAAAAAGCACTCATACAAGTGCTTTATAAACTCATTTAATGAAAGAATTAATAAGGTTTACCTACCTCACCAATTCATTAGCTTGGATATACGACCCATCCAAAGTTTCTGCAACAAATACAGAAACACCATAAACAGCAGAAATAACCGACGAGAGTTGTTCGAGTTGCTCTTTGTCATTTTTTTGTGGATCGGCAGTCATTATCATGCCAGCGCAATATTCGCTAAGAAGCGTTTTTCCCCCTTTGAGCCAACGTCTAACCGCTTTCATCCCCTCCATATCTTCTTTTTTATGCTCGTTATTCTTTTTGTTGATAGTAGGATAAACCAAGACAAATTTTCTTTTTTCGTTTAGTACAATATCCATTTCAGCAGTCCAGTTATTTGCATCTTCTAATGTTTCTGGGAAGATTTTCATCGTAATAACAGGAAATTGTTCAACATCCATAACAATAAAATTTTTATTATTCAACATAATACTCATCTCTAATTGATCATAACCACTCCACTTTAGAATGACTATCATTCTCAATCAATATAGAACCAAGTATTTAAAATAAAACCGCATTAATAAGCAATCGCACTTACAAATCAATTTAAAATGACAGTGTTTGAAATATGAAAAATAAAAAACCCCTAAATAGAAATCTAGGGGTTGTATGTTATTTTCTAATTTTTATAAAAAATTTTAGCGAACAACTAACACAGATTGTTTAGCATACGCGACAATACCTGATGCATTTGAGCCCAATAGGTGTGTTGAAATACTTGGACGACGAGAACCTATTACAATCAAATCGGCATGAATTTTTTCAGCGAGCTCTAAAACTTTATCTCTTGCAGAACCAAATACAGCTGAAAATTCAACTTGTTCATTAGGCAAATCAATGCCATTGGCTAATTCTTGCAGTTGTTCTTGTACACGCTCAAGTGCTTTATTTGCAAAAGAACTGAGCATGTCATAGTGGTAACTATAACTAATAGAAAAACGTGAAATATCAGGAATGGCATGGAAAAGATGCAATTTTGCACCTTCTAATTTGGCAATATAAACAGCGTGTTGTAAGGCTTTAGTCGTTAACTCATCTTCTGAAATATCAACAGGTACTAGAATTGTCTTGTACATAGCAACTCCTCATTATCAGATTATTGTCTGTTTATTATTGTAGCGTTAAACCCACAGCTTGCTTATTTAATCTTCCTCAAGATGCCATTTATGCAATTGTCGATGAATAAAAGGTGTCACTACAAGCCCAATTGATAAAATAAAAACACACTGAAGAAATAAACCATAGATTGCAATAAAAAAGCGCCCTGTTGGGGTTGCAGGTGCCGGCTCTACCGGTTGACCACTTAACATAGAGATTGCATTTAATGAAGATTCCATAAAAGTATGCCCTTCAATTAAATAAAACCCTAATACGCCCGGTAATAATCCTAAGAAAAAGAAAATAGAGCCAATTACATAATAGCGTAAGATACGTAGAATAAAATGATCGAGCCTTAAAAGTTCTTGGGTAAATTTTTCCATTCTTATCCATTTTCTAGACTATTTATTCAATAAACTGCTTATTGGATAAACAAGATAAGCTACACAAAAACTAAAAAAATATGCTATGAGAAATGCTCATAGCATATTAGTAATATATTAACGAACAACTAACACTGAAATTTCAGCATAACGGACAACACCCGCCGCTGTTGAGCCTAATAAATGCGTGCTAATATTAGGTCTACGTGAACCAATCACAATTAAGTCAGCTTGAATATCTTTTGCTGTAACTAAAATCTCATCACGAGGTGAGCCAAAAGTAACCGTATAAGCGACCTTTTCAGCCGGCAAATCCACCGAATCTACCAACATTTGCATATCATTCTCTGCTTTCACTGTCGCTTTATCTTTAATTTCTGGATAACCCAATGAATAAGCATTAATGATTGCTGAAGAGATAGGAAGAACATGAATTAAATGTAGATTAGCTCCTGTTTCTTTTGCTAAATACACTGCATGTCGTACCGCTTTACTGGTTAACTCTTCTTCCACAATATCAATAGGCACTAAAATCGTTTTATACATAATAACTCCTCTCAACTCTCCATTTGCCTTAATCCTATCGCAATAACCCAAAGATTACTGTGAGTGAATTAACTAAAAACAATCTAACTTTAATATAAACCTACTTTAATTATTAATACGTTAAGATAAAAAATAAAAGTGATCACTCAAAATAGTTTGCATTATGTTGCTGTGTTAACGCCCATATTTGATTGCGAATATCTCGGATAGTATCAATCAATTCTGATGCCGTTAATCCTATTGGTCCAATACCTTTTTTAACTAAGATATCCGCCGCCATTCCATGTATCCAAACAGCACTTTTCACCGCATCAGACATTGTCATTCCTTGTGCTAAAAAACTTCCCATAACGCCAGTTAGTACATCTCCACTTCCTGCTGTTGATAATCCACTATTACCCGTTGTATTAATTGTGATTTCCCCTTTCGGAGAAGTCACTACGGTATTTTGACCTTTGATAATTGCCCAACAATGATAAATTTTTGCAATTTCTTTCGCCGCGTCTTCTCTATTATTTTGAATATCATTTAGCGTGCAATTAAGCAAAATAGAAGCTTCTTTAGGATGTGGTGTTAATACACAGTGATGATTCAGGGCGTGCTCTGATTTAAATTTAGCCATTAATACCAATGCATCCGCATCAAAAACATACGGTTTCTTTTCATTACGTTGTGCTAACACTATTGATAAGATCTCTTCAGAATTTGCAGACAACCCCAATCCACATCCGATCGCCCAAGCAGAAATATCTTGCTGATTTATCAATGCTTGTGCTGTTTTCAGCATAAGCTCTGGTGCACTATCAATAAAAGGAGTAGGAAGTTGTGGCTGCGCAAAACCCAGAAATACCTTTCCACACCCTGCTTTCAATGCACTTTTACCGGCTAACACAATAGCCCCGCTCATTCCCTCTGCGCTACCTACAATGCCTAATGTGCCAAATGTGCCTTTATGTGTATTTCCTGATTTGCGCTGATAAAGTGCGGGATAATGAGTGATTGCCTGTAATAATTGTTCTTCATTCATATTATTCTCCCTTCTTTTACTGCATTTTTTCTTATTGCTCGCAATGATTGTCTTACCATACTTTGTTTGTATTAACGTTCAAAGTATAGCGCGATTTCAACAAATAAAAGGGATCACTGGCTATTTTGTTTCTTTATCATGCTAACAATTTCAATATGATAAAATGCTTCCATTATCACTATTCATACCTCGCTGAGACTTTGCTATTCTAATGACCTAGCTTGATATGATTTGTAAATTAATGACAAAGGAACGCAAATAATGAACGAGAAGTTTAAAACACAAGCAGATGTGGAAACATTAGCAGACGAAGTGGCTTGCTTAAAAACACTAGTCACCTATATGTTAAAAGCACTAGGACAAGCAGATGCTGGGCGTGTTATTTTAAATATTGAACGTGCTATTGCAGAAGTTGATGACGAAAAACAAGCAGAAACATTCCGTAATACACTTAGCCAAATTAAGACAGCCTATCGTCAATAATACATTTATTTTTGAATTGAGTATTCGCACATATCTTTATTCTATTTTCTAAACTTTTTGTGCTGCACAAATAAACAAAATTTAGTTTCAAATTTTCTATATACTCAATCTCGAAATAAACCATTCTTTATTCATTTAGCTACCCCTCTATCCTTGTAGAGGGGATTTTTTTCTCTTATCCCCCCTCAATTTTTCTATTCAATTTATTTTCATGCTATTCAAATGATAATGAGTCCGTTTTCCTTTTGATTTTTTTATCTCTTAGTTACTATCAAAACTTCTTTTTGTTTAATGTTTTTAATGTTATTTAGATTAATTCGTAGAATTAGAAGTCTTGCTATCATTGCCAGCATGAACACAGATTAACCTATTAAATACAATGTATTAAAATTACTTTAATGCTTACCAATGGTTATTTAACTCTTTTTTATTCTGCTTTTTATATTTAAAACGCACATTTTGTTATTTTTAACACAAATAAAAACCAATCACATGAAATGTAAATAAAGATAAATCCTAATATTATTATATTTTACGCTATTTTATTTATTGTAAATTGTAAAATTTTATTAAGTGGAAAATTGCTAGCTTATTGTCCTTAAACACAATTATATCGAAAATCGCGAAAAACAATAGGATTAAAAATATTAACTATTTATATTTTTACACTTATTCTGATTTATCGTCGCTCCTGTTTATATGTTACACTCAATAAGTACGTACTAAAAATAAACATGAGGCTAAAATGAAACCACTTCTCTTATCTCTGCTATTATTACCTGCTGTTGCTTTTGCGAACCCAACAAAAATGGCTGATGATTACTGCGATACCTTTAAAGATATCTCAATTAAAGCTTATGATACAAAAGAGCCAGCAGAGAAAATTGCTAAAGATGCAATGGCCTCTCTGAGTGCAAAGAAATTTGATTTTGCAAAACTGGAAGCAACTGAAGCGCAATTCACTGAAGGGGCTATTGAGGTTGTTAATTCTTTACGTGAAGCCAAATCTGAAATTGGCTCACGCGCAGAATTCCAAGACGGTTTAACTCAAATTGTTGCGGCTTGTAAAATTCAAATGGTCGCGGCATTAGAAGAGCCCAAAAAATAATCTTCTCATTAAAAAATGAGTCGTAATCAATGTAAAGAGTAGAAATGATCCTGCTCTTTTTTATTCCCCTTCTTCCCTTATTTATCCCTCTTTTCTCTTTACCCATTTTCCTATAATTAACTTTCTATACTAGCGGGCGACAAGCAAATAAGACGCAAAGAGCATACATAAGTATGTAACTAGTGCAAATGAACGCAATCAACTTGAAATATGACGAGTATTCTATCTAGTGATATTAAGGGTTATAATACCTCGTTAACTACTTGTTAGTACTGGCCATAAAAAGGAGATATTGTGAGCAACGAACAATCCATCCAGCGTTTAAGAAGACTACGCCAGTCCGAAAACCTGCGCGCGCTCTTTCAAGAAACAACGCTAACTAAAAATGATCTCGCTCTGCCTATTTTCGTAGAAGAAGGGCTTGATGATTACCAACCGATTAAAAGCATGCCAGGTGTCGTTCGTATTCCTGAAAAACGTCTTGCTTATGAAATTGAACGCATTGCAAAAGCGGGCATTAAAACTGTCATGACTTTTGGGGTATCGCATCATCTTGACGAAACAGGAAGTGATGCTTGGAAAAGTGATGGCTTAGTTTCTCGCATGTCTCGTATTTGTAAAGATGCAGTACCAGAAATGATTGTCATGTCTGATACCTGTTTTTGTGAATACACATCACATGGTCACTGTGGAGTTTTACATGGTGAACATGTTGATAATGACGAAACCATCCATAATTTAGGTCTTCAAGCTGTTGCGGCTGCACAAGCTGGTGCTGATTTTATCGCTCCATCAGCGGCAATGGACGGTCAAGTTGCCGCTATTCGTGCCGCACTTGATAAAGCCGGATTTAGCGACACAGGTATTGTTTCTTACTCGACTAAATTTGCTTCTGCCTTATATGGCCCTTTCCGTGATGCAGCAGGATCTCGCTTAATTGGTGATCGTAAAACTTATCAAATGAATCCAATGAACCGCCGTGAAGCGATCCGTGAATCATTAATTGATGAGCAAGAAGGCGCTGATATGCTGATGGTAAAACCCGCAGGCGCTTATTTAGATATTATTCGCGATGTGCGTGAACGTACTTTATTACCTTTAGCCGCCTATCAAATCAGTGGTGAATATGCGCAAATTAAATTCGCAGCATTAGCCGGTGCAATTGATGAAGATCGCGTGGTGATGGAGACTTTAGGTTCCATTAAACGTGCTGGGGCGGATTTAATTCTGTCTTACTTTGCGCTTGATTTAGCGGAAAGAAACCTACTTTAACGACCTTATGCTCGATGAGTAGATACTCTAAATAATTCAAGTTGTCGCTAGGCGATAAGTGAATGAATCGCTAGGCGCATACAAGAGTATGTGACTAGCGCGAATGAATGTAGTCAACAACGCGACAACTTGAAGTATGACGAGTACTTTTATTATGAGGCTACTATGGATAATTGTATTTTCTGTCAAATCGTTGCTGGAAAGGCACCTTGCCATAAAATTTGGGAAGACGAACACCACCTTGCCTTTTTGTCTATATTTCCGAATACCAAAGGCTTTACTGTTGTTATTCCTAAAAAACACTATCCAAGTTACGCTTTTGATCTTAGTGATGAAGCCTTAGCTTTATTAGTGATTGCCACAAAAAAAGTAGCAAAAATCTTAGATAAAACATTCCCTGATGTTTCACGTTCAGGAATGTTTTTTGAAGGATTTGGGGTTGATCATGTTCATAGTAAACTGAGTCCAATGCATGGCACTGGTGATATGACAAAATGGGCGCCCATTGAAAATAAACAGAAAATTTTCTTTGATACATATCCGGGTTATCTTTCATCTCATGATTTTGAACGAGCCAGTGATGAAGAACTTGCACAATTAGCGGCACTGATCAGAAAAAACAACCAATAGTAAAACTCTCATCGGCTCTTCTTATATTTCATTTTCAAAATAAAAAAACGCCCAGTCTT
Organism: Proteus cibi; assembly: GCF_003144405.1. Taxonomy (GTDB): domain Bacteria; phylum Pseudomonadota; class Gammaproteobacteria; order Enterobacterales; family Enterobacteriaceae; genus Proteus; species Proteus cibi. Next base: position 156,105 of record NZ_PENW01000008.1, on the reverse strand, counting down.
ATTTTTAAACTGAGCGTTTTTTTATCAAGGTTACAACATTACTTATGTTGGAAGCATGGCTTCCATGGGTAAATAAGGCTGAACTTTCTGTTCGAGGAGTTCAATTAATGCCGGATCGTTAAAGCGATAATTATCAGAAATTCCCAATACATGGGCTTTTTTATAGCGCATCGTTGCAGGAAAATATGCAGATAATCGATTTAAATGTTTAGATTCCATGACGAGCACCAAATCAGCCCATTTTAGTAATTCGTTATCAACTACACATTGTGCATCTTTGCGCGTCCCCGCTGAAAGTGTATTAATGCCTTCTCTATCTGCAAACAACAGTTCTGCGGTTGGGCTTCGCCATTGATTTTTACTGCAAATAAATAAGATATTCATTATTACTCACTATCAGATAACGCATTTAATCGACGCTGACTACGCGAAATTCTTGGATATTCAATTCCTAGTTGTGCAGCTCTGGTCATTTTAAGTGATCGAGTATATAAATTAGACCATTTTTTTTCTGGTTTAAACATCACTCGTGAACAACCCATTTCTTGATGTTTATTTTTGCGGTTAACACATTGACGCCAACCACGATCTCTTTGTGTAGACATAAAAACCTCTCAGATTAAAGGGATAGCAGCCGCAGTAATACGGAGAGGGTCTAACAATGAGTATAATACACGATAGTAATTAAATTCGATACTAAATAATACAGCCTGACTTTTTATCTTTATAGGCAGTTAGATTGATTTTTTAATTAAGTAGTCCATATTGTTTTAGAATAAGAAAAATAATTAGAGCTGTTTGAATAACTAAGAACATACTTAAACATAAAAACCTATTTTTACTCTTTTTATCATTATAAGCTATTTTAGCAACGATATTTTCTCTTTCTCGCTTACTCTCCTCAATAGAATTTAAAAAGTCATTCTTATTAATGAGATTCTTCTCTTCTATTTTTTTGTTAAGCTGATCACCTGTTTTATCTATTTTTTTATCATGTTCTTTTAGGTGTTGGAGTAAATTATCTTCAAGCAAATAAACACCATCATTAATATGACATTTCAATGCGCGTTTATCTTCTTCTAATCTATTTTTAAAAGTTTCAGCAAATTGTGTTAATTCTTTACTAAAGAAAGTATTATTCTCCGATGATATTCCATCAGCTTTATTAATAAGATCTTTACGCATCTTATCAAAACAGGTATCAAGATAACCTTTTACAACGTCAATTTTTTCTAAAATCTCTTTTTTATTTTCAATCAGTATAAGGTCATTTTCTTTTATTTTGTTAATAACTTCATTATTTTTAACTAAAATATTTTCTTGTAATTCATCTATCTGTTTATTGGTTTCACCAAATTTGTTATTTATATTCTCTTGGGTGAATTGATGTCTTGTTTCCTCTTCAAGAGATAAAAATGTGAGTGATGATTTAATATCATCCGTAGTAGAATTTAACGCTTCAAATGATTTTTTATGTAAACCAATTTTATTATTCACTCCTTTTATATTTTCATTTAAATTAAAACTTAACTCATCAATCCTCTCCATCAAAACATTTGAATTATCTTTAAATTTATCTTCAATAGAACTAACAAAAATATCTTGAACAAGCTCATCGAGCATTCTTTCTGATGAATCTTTTTTATTATCTTTAATTTTATTTTTCATGAAAACTTATCTCATTACATTAAAGGTTCTAAATTTTTTATATATAAAAAATCTTTTCTTAAAATACGGATTAAAAAAAGGTAAGAAAGTTGTTTTTCTCTATTTCCTTCACTCTTTTTAAAAAGAGTAGTTAATTCATGTTCTCTTTTTTTATATGAGTTATAGATATGAATATTGAAAAAACGACTATTTGAAATTTTTTCATCGAGTTGTAACAATTTAAATTTAAACACTTCGTTCACGGAAGACAATTCTTCTTTTTTTTCGAAAATATGCTGCTCATTTTTAGTGATAAAATATTGACTTTCCTCTATTTTTCTTGATATTGATCGTTCTTCGATTTTCTTTTTCTTTTTCTGTTTATTAAGAAAAGCATCTATAACTGATTGGGTTGCTTCAAATAATTCCTTTTGTGCTTCCTTAATCGCGGAGTGTATTGAAGAAACATCGTTATCATAATTACTATCAAAAAAATAGCGATCTATAGTATAATCGTCTAACTTATGGTATATAGAATAAAAACAGTCTAATGGATCATTTAAATATTTATTTGGATCATCCTCACTTTCAATTATTTTATAATTAAAATCGAGCCAATCATTGTAACTATCAATTATCTTCTGCTTTTCATTTAAAAGAAAAGCTTTCAAAATTCCTACTGATTTATTGCTACTGCTGAGATAATCAATGGATTGAAAACAAATAGGTTCAAGTTTCTTATTTTCATAAGAAAGTATTTTTTTCTTTTTTCTATTTTCTTTTAACGATTTGGAGATATCATCAAGTTCATTTTTTATTCCTTCAATTTTATTTTTATTTTCTCGATAATACGTTTTTTTACTTTCAATTTTTCCATCTATTTCATTTATCTCTTTGGTTAATTTATCTATATAAATATTATACTCTTCAATTTCTTTTTCTCTTTGTTGTTTTAAATATTCAGGCAACATATAACCTGTTTTTAAACGCGATAAAGGATTCATTGAATTTTCAATATCTTGGTATAATTTATTTAAAATGACTTTCCTTAACTGAATGCTTCTCTCTGTAAATTTATCATTACCTTTTATAAGACTATTCCAACTGCGACCACATTCAATAGGATATAGTTGTTCTTTAATACTTTGAGGTAATCTCAATTCCATTGTATTGATTTGTTCAAATATATAATCATTGAACGATTCTAATGAGTTGATATCATTATTAATGATTTTATCTTTTATCGATGCATTAGAAAAACTATGAGTTAAAATAACTTTATAAACTGTCGAATTAAAATACCAAGCTGATAACAATGGATTATCTAGTTCTTCATTTTTCAAAAAACCTAAACCATCAATTTTTCCTACCAGGAAGATCATATCCGCAGCGCTAATATAATTTCCAACAAGCTCTTTTACATAGCTATTTTCATTTTTGTTTCGTGCATTAATTCCTGGTAGATCATGAATAAGCAGATCGACGGCGTGATTAGCATCGGGTATAAAGTAAATATTTGGAATAAAAACATCTATTGTTGATATTTCTTTCGTTTTACCCTTTTCGACTTGAGTTCGTAACTCTTTTAATATCAATAATGCTTCTTCGTCATTAAACTGCTCTTCGCCCTTTTTTCTATGACTAAAATGCCAATATTGATCATCAGAGCGCCGATAGCGAGATGAACGTGAAGTTGCAGAATTACCTAATGTTTGCCCTGCCCTTAATACTTTATCAACTTGAGAAATTTTATTTTCATCAACACCTAACAACGTTAATATAAACGTTGTTTTTCCTACTTGTGTAGAGCCATAAATAATAATTGATGCTTGCTTTTTATTATTTAAATGCGTATTTATTAACCTATCAGAGTCAAATTTTTCAATAAAACTTTGATACGCATTTTCGGCCCATAATAAGCGTTCGGAATAAATATCATGCCAAAATGTTTGTTGCATCGATTAAATGTTCCTGAAGTGCTTTTTGAATGCTTTCTAAACGTATTCTGGCTAATGCCATATCACTTTTTAACGATAAATTATCAGGAATATCATAAAGTTGCTTTAGATTATTTTCGATAATTTCTCTTAAATCAGCCATTGCATCTGCATAAATGCTAACAACATGTTGTATATAACTGGTTTCAAAATTAAGCATTGTACTTTTAATAAATTGAATTTGAACTTGATCCGATTCTCTCACAATAGATGTTAATTGATAAAATGTATAAGCAGCTGTTATTGCTACCGCAGCTTTTCCTAAAATAGCAATAGGTGAAAATTTTGTATCAGGTTCAGGTTCATATTTTCCATCTAACTTACCATCTGCCAGATCTAACCCTAACAATACCGCTATTGAATTCTTGATTGGTGTGATTTGTTCTGTTCCATCAAAAAGTTTTTCTAGAAAGGTTTGAGGATTACATTCATTTGGATAAATGGTATCCGTTTCATTTTTTTCTGAAAGAATTAAATTTCCACGCATAAATTCCATGGCAAGTACGGGTATTAATGCCATTGCAAGTTTTTTATCTTGTGCTTGTATTTCATCTAAATCTTGCTTTTTCCCATATAGAAAACTTTCTAATGTTTTTAGAGGCATTTCTTTTACAGGAAGATTTTCAAGAGTATTATTACTATAGTTTAAAAGCTGATTAACTGATGTTGTTCTATTTTCAATCAGAAGATCATCGGCTTTACTGGTAATAAATCCATTCAGCCTAAATTCTGTACCATTTAAATGGGTTATTACATTACCAGTAATAATATTAATATTTTTTTTACTGTATTTATCTTTCCAAGCATCTTCAACTCTTTTCAGCCTTTCTCTTTGAATATCTTGCCCTTGCAGTGATAATCTTCGTCCTAAAATTTTAAGATTATTAAAAAAGCCCTCTTCTTCCTCTTTATATTTTTCTTCGCATGCATTTATTGCTGCTTGTGTATGATAACGAATATTATCTTTTAGTTTCTTGCGTAATTTTGTATTATATTTTTCGACATTTTTATCAAATTCATTTAAAAGTTCCTCAACAATACCTAATTTTCCATCATGTTTTTGGTTACAATCGCTGTTTAAATCATCAATTGTGGATAATATTCTTTCGATATCTTCATCTAATAATGTCTGAAATGCGTCAAGTAGATGCGTTTCTGTTTTTGAAGTCGAATGAATATATTTATTAATAGCTTTTTCTAGCTGTGTTGCCCACTCCGTTTTATTCCCACTCCCTGTTAAAACGATATTATCTATTTTAATCTCATGATTTTTTTCATTATATTCTTTATTAAAAACACCCGATGCAGTATTTGCTAATTGTATTTTGTCTTCTTGCGATATATTTTCGGTTTTCGTAACCGCTATAATAGGGCTTCGTTCAGAGAGAAAACAGGAAAGATCTTGTGTAATATATTGTTGGTTATTGTTAGCTAATAAAACACCATCTGTCGCAATAATGATCCCACTTGCATTTACAAAAATATGTTTCATCAGGTTTTGCCAAACATGATTTTTATAGTTTTCTTTTTCATAGCCAGGCAACAATACCCAATTCAATTTTTCCTTAATAAACGCTTTTTTACTTGGTATATATAATTTAGGGTAGAGAATACTTAAGTTTTCATTACTAAATTCAGTATTGAAATCATTCCAACCTTGCAATACCTGTTTTAGCTCTTCTTTGGTTATATTGTTTTTTTCTATAATTTTTCTTGTTTCTTTTTCTAAACAAACAAAAACTGCTTTAGGTTCAGTCAATTGTTCATCTTCAACTTGCTCAATAAATAAAGGGACTTGTTCACCTCGCCCAGGATTACCCTCTAGCCAGTCATTTGATATATTTAACATTTCCTTAACCAAGGTTGTTTTACCCGCACCTTGAGTTCCACCAATCGCATAAATATCTTTTTCTTGTAATAAAATCGTGAGCTCTATTTTTCTAATTACATTGACAATATGCTCAATCTCTTCTTTAGAAGCCTTATTTTCAATATAAATTGATAAGGTAAAATTTAATGCCTTTTTTAACTCGTTTAATAAAGATAAATTGATTTTCATTTTGTTATGCCTATTTTTCACCAGCCGACCAGTCTAAAAAATGCACCAATGTTATTTTTTTGTTAATAGTATTGGTAATGCTACCGCCATTATTTTGTCTAGTGGCAAAGTGTTTTGTTACTTAAAATATTTAACGAATGTAACCTTATAATATATCGTATATAGATAAAATAGTAATTTTAAATTAGGCAAAAATACGATTACTGTTTTAAATAAGATGTATTTAAATTTATTGATAGAATTACGTATTTCCAACTAATCAAATAAGAGGTGTCTTTTTTATTTATTTTTAGAAATTTAACTTAATAAAACAGAATAAAAAAGGATGACCCATAAAGATCATCCTTAGCCTATTTCTGTTATTACACTAAAATATGATGTGATTATTTATAATTAATCCGCGTTGGCTTGTCTAACATAATTTCTGTTTTTGCGGGTTCTGTTTGTGCAATGACTTTACCTTGACGAATGGAATAACGTACCGGTACTTGGCGACGTAAAGCGTCAAATCCATTATCTGCGGGTAAGATGATAAAGTTTGCACTGTTTCCTACTTCAACACCATAATCCGTTAAAGCAAGTGTTTTGGCACTGTTATGGCTAATTAACTGTAAGCCGTTATCAATTTGACCATAGCCCATTAATTGGCAAACATGCAGTCCCATATGTAAAACTTGGAGCATATTTGCTGTACCTAATGGATACCAAGGATCAAAAACATCATCATGACCAAAGCAGACATTAATATGACTTTCTAGCATCTCTTTTACGCGAGTAATACCACGACGCTTTGGATAAGTATCAAAACGACCTTGCAAGTGAATATTTACTAAAGGATTCGCCACAAAGTTAATACCTGACATTCTTAATAAGCGGAATAAACGCGAAGTGTACGCCCCATTATAAGAATGCATTGCAGTTGTATGACTTGCTGTCACCCTTGAGCCCATATTTTCTTTATGTGCTAAAGCGGCAACAGTTTCAACAAAGCGAGATTGCTCATCATCAATTTCATCACAATGAACATCAATTAAACGATCATATTTTTGTGCTAACGCAAAGGTTTTATGCAGTGATTCCACACCATACTCACGCGTAAATTCAAAGTGTGGAATAGCACCGACAACATCAGCACCTAATTTTAATGCTTCTTCTAATAAAGCTTCACCATTAGGGTAAGATAAAATGCCTTCTTGTGGAAAAGCAACGATTTGTAAATCAACCCAAGGTTTAATTTCTTCTTTCACTTCCAGCATTGCTTTTAATGCTGTCAGCGATGCATCCGAAACGTCAACGTGGGTTCTAACATGTTGAATGCCGTTAGCTATTTGCCATTGAAGTGTTTGCCATGCACGTTGTTTAACATCGTCATGAGTTAACAACGCTTTTCTTTCAGCCCAACGCTCAATACCTTCAAATAATGTTCCCGATTGATTCCAATTCGGCTGTCCTGCTGTTTGTGTTGTATCTAAATGAATATGAGGTTCAACAAAAGGAGCGTGAACTAAACCACCTTGCGCATCTAATGCTTCAGGATGAAAATGATTTTCAGGTTGTGGCTCTATCGTTTCAATCTTGTTGTTTTTAAGCGTAATGCGCCATAAACCTTCTTTCCCAACGAGACGAGCATGATTAATTTGTTCGATATTCTTACCCAGCATGACTTATCTCCGCTTGTCGAGCTGCACGACGATTTAATATTGGATTTAACACAGCGTAACTCATTGCACCACCTAATACTGCATTAACTGGTACGATACCCGGTAACCAGTGTCCCGCCATAATACCAATTGCAACTGACAGTAACGCAACCCAGTTAACTGATTGCATTTTATCAATATTGAAAGTGTTATAACGCGCTTTATTCATCAGATAATCTGCAATAATAACCCCGCCGACAGGTGGAATTGCTGCAGATAAAAAGGTTAACCAGCCTACAAAGTTATTATAGAGCCATAATGCACACAGTGTACCGACAATGCCATTTATTACTGAAAGCGTCTTACTTGATAAGCCCGTAATATTGGCAAAACCTAATCCAGAGGCATATAACGCATTATCATTAGTTGTCCAAATATTTAAGCCGAGTACAACAATCGCTGGAAGCAATAGTCCTTGCGCAATCATCACATCCGAAATATCTGCCATTCCCAGTGAAGCCGCCCCAGCAGCACCAAAGACAAACATCAATGTATTTCCTAAGAAGAAAGCAATAATTGCGACAATCACTGCAACTTTAGGATTTCGTCCAAAACGGACAAAGTCAGCGGTAAGCGTTCCCGCACTAATAAATGATCCGACAACCATTGCCAGTGCTAAATTGAAATCTAGTGGCTGAGCCGGTTTAACCGCCATTAGCGTTGAAAGCCCACCCATATCATGTATAGCAAGATAAACAGAATAACTTCCAAGGATAGCGATAGCAGGAACAGCAATGACAGAGAGAATAGTGAGAGCGGAAATGCCGAAGAATACAGTGATGGTCATTAAAATGCCAGAAACGGCGATGAGAAGATTAATATCAATGCCTGTCGCTTTTCCTACTGGGATGGCAAACATTGCCACACCCACACCAAACCAACCAACCTGAGTACCACCGAGTAAAAATGAGGGAAGCCAAGAACCTTTAATACCGAAAGAGTAACGCGCGAGGAGATGAGTAGTAAGACCTGTTTTTGAACCAATAAAACCAAGAAATGCGGTGTAGATACCAAGAAGAAGATTACCAATTAGAACTGCGAGGAAGAAATCATTAAAGGAAAGACCAGTACCAAGAGCGCCGCCAGTCCACATACTGGCTGAAAAAAACGTTAATCCCAACATCACAAAGGTTAACGCTAATCCACCCTTTCTTGCGGATATGGGCACAGGGCCCTGACTATAATTGTTGTCCTGAGACACTTTAACCCCCTATTAATTTCACCAGGCCAAAAAAATCTGACGAATTCTATCTACATAAAAATATTATGCAAACGTTTTCGTTGTCTGTTAACGATAATTAATGGAATGCTTTATTTAACGCGAGTTGATATTCGTCACAAAAATGGCAGAACAATCGTTGTTTTACTTGAATTTATCTCGTTATTTCGAATACGAATTATAAAGTAATTTTATTTAGAAATATTTATGATAGGAATTAATCATATTCCCTTTTCCAAAAACTCCAATTTACATAAATATTTTTTATGTAAATTTTTAGTGCTATAAAAAGGAAATATTGATAAAAGCACAAAAGAGGAATTTTCATCCCTCTTTCGTATATTGTTAATGACTCACTTAAATTCGTCTTTTTACTGGCGTATTATCTGCAACATAGTATTTAGCCTGACTTTTAGGTAATGGCGGGAGCCCTTTTATCTTATCAGCTATCTTTTCTGCTATCATAATGGTTGTTGCATTCAAATTGCCCGTGATAATTAAAGGCATAATAGATGCATCAACAACCCTTATGTTTTCGATACCATGCACTCGCCCTTCACCATCAACAACCGCCATTTCATCTGTTCCCATTTTACACGTACCACAAGGATGAAATGCGGTTTCTGCTCGTTCTCTAATAAAGGCATCAAGCTCGTCATCACTTTGGATATGTTTGCCCGGACTAATTTCTTCTCCACGATAAGCATCTAATGCCGGCTGTGCCATAATTTCTCGTGTGATCCGAATCGCCGCTCGAAACTCTTCCCAATCTTGTTCTGTAGACATGTAATTAAACAAAATACTGGGATGTTGATGAGGATCTGTAGATGATAATCTTACACGACCTCTACTAAGCGAGCGCATTGAACCTACATGCGCTTGGAAGCCATGAACTTCTACCGCATTGGTTCCATTATAATTAATGGCAACGGGCAGAAAATGGAACTGAATATTAGGCCACGCAAACTGTTCACTAGAGCGAATAAAACCGCCCGCTTCAAATTGATTACTTGCTCCGATCCCTGTTCCTTGGAATAACCATTGCGCACCAATTTTAGGCTGGTTATACCATTTTAAAGCAGGATAAAGTGAAACGGGTTGTTTACATTCATACTGCAAATACATTTCTAAATGATCTTGAAGATTTTCCCCAACACCCGGTAGTACATGTACAGGTGAAAGATTAAATTCATTTAATACTGCCTCAGGTCCAATACCAGAACGTTGTAAAATTTGAGGTGAGGCAATGGCACCCGCACAAAGTAATATTTCTCGATTGGCTTTCACATGGTGAGGTGTAGTATTTTCCCCTGAAAAATAGCGAACACCAATGGCTTTTTTACCTTCAAATTCAATAATATCTGTCGTGGCATGAGTCTCGATCGTTAAGTTTTTTCGTGCTTTCGCTTGATCAAGATAACCTCTCGCGGTACTTGCTCGGCGGCCTTTAGGTGTAACCGTTCTATCCATGGGACCAAAACCTTCTTGCTGATAACCGTTAAGATCATCAGTTTTAGGATATCCCGCCTGTACGCCAGCCTCGATCATCGCATGAAAGAGAACATTATTACCTTTTTTGGGTGTTGTGACACTCACAGGCCCTTTATTACCATGGTAATCATTAGCACCAATATCACGCGTTTCCGCTTTACGAAAATAAGGCAAACAGCTTAAATAATCCCATTCTTCAAGACCGGGTAATTTTGCCCATTCATCAAAATCCATCGCATTACCACGGATATAACACATGCCATTAATGAGCGATGATCCCCCCAGTCCTTTACCACGACCACACTCCATGCGTCGATTATTCATATAAGGTTCAGGCTCAGTTTCATAAGCCCAGTTATATCGCCTACCTTGTAACGGATAAGCTAATGCCGCTGGCATTTGTGTACGAAAATCGAACCTGTAGTCCGGACCTCCAGCTTCAAGGAGCAGCACAGTAACTTCAGGATCTTCTGTCAAGCGGGTTGCAAGAACGTTACCGGCTGAACCAGCACCGATAATAATGTAGTCATAGACCATTGTTATCTCCTCTGTTTCAGTCATTAAAAAAAGAATGGATTAAAAAACGGATGAAAACTCCCCAAGTTCGATTTGAATAGATTTTATTTGCGTATAATTCTGTAATGTGACGAGTCCGTTTTCACGCCCTACTCCAGAATGTTTATACCCCCCAACGGGCATTTCTGCTGGAGACTCCCCCCATGTGTTAATCCAACAAATCCCTGCATCCAATTGGTGAATAACACGGTGAGCGGTTGTAAGATCTTTGGTAACAAGACCCGCGGCTAAACCATAAACGCTATTATTTGCGCGTAAAATCACTTCATCTTCGGTTTGATAACTCAGAATACTCATCACCGGACCAAATATTTCGTCTTGCGTAATTTGCATATCATCCGTGCAATCAGTGAAAACTGTCGGTGCAACATAAGCACCTTGCGCAAAATTACCGTCTAATAAACGATGGCCACCACACAGTAATCTCGCCCCTTGCGATTTTCCTAATTCAATATAATTCAAGACGTTTTCAAGATGAGGAAAGCTGACCAATGGTCCAAAATTGGTGTCCATTTCAAGAGGGGAACCGACTCGAATGCGAGAAACACGTTCAGTGATTTTGGCTTCAAATGCTTTTTTTAACTTTTCTGGTATAAATACACGCGTTCCATTAGTACATACTTGACCTGAACTATAAAAGTTAGCCATCATTGCAATATCAGCAGCAGTATCTAAATCGGCATCATCAAAAATAATTAAAGGGGATTTTCCACCAAGTTCCATTGTCACTTCTTTTAAACTTGATGCAGAAGCATTTGCCATTACTTTCTTACCTGTTTCAATTCCACCCGTAAAAGAAACTTTCGCAATGTCAGGATGTTGTGTTAACCATTGCCCCACCTTGGCTTTTCCAGTCACAACGTTAAAAACCCCTTTGGGTAATCCCGCCTCTGTGTATATTTCAGCCAGTTTTAGTGCGGTCAGTGAAGTCATTTCACTGGGTTTGAAGATCATGGCATTCCCTGCAGCAAGTGCTGGTGCAGATTTCCACAAGGCTATTTGAATGGGGTAATTCCATGCACCAATGCCTGCCACTACGCCTAATGGCTCACGGCGAGTATAAGCAAAAGCGGTTTCTCTAAGAGGGATTTGCGTTCCTTCAAGTGCGGGAATTAGACCTGCGTAGTACTCTAAAACATCAGCGCCTGTCACAATATCGACATAACGTGTTTCAGATAGTGGTTTACCTGTGTCTAAGGTTTCTAAATGAGCCAATTCATCATTACGCTCGCGTAAAATATCAACAGCACGTCTCAAAATTCGCGCTCGTTCCATCGCAGTCATTGCACACCAAATTTGTTGCCCTTGCTTTGCACTCTCGACAGCCCAATTGATATCTTCTTCACTTGCAGATTGTAAATGTGCAATCACTTCGCCATTAGCTGGATTAATTGCATCAAATTGTTCACATTCCGGCTCTGCACAATCGACATATCCACCATGAATATAGAGTTTATGTAACGGTGGGTTTGGCATACTTTCTCCTTGATTATTACTTTTTTAAGTCTTTATTTGACTCCGATTTGTCAGTTGCATATCGATATATTCATTAGTAATGGCTTTGGCTTCTTCCAGAGAGAAAGGTACGTTGCTCAGTGCACTTCGTAGCCATAAACCATCAATTAATGCAGCTAAACCTTTTGCTGCCAAACGTGCTTGATCTTTGGTAAGAACACGCCCAAACTCGTAACTTAAGTTGGAATAAAGCCTTTTATCATTAACCTTTTGTAAACGATTCAAATTAGGCTGATGCATACTACTCGCCCAAAATGCTAGCCATGTTTTCATTGCAGCTTCGCTGGTTTGAGTCGTATCAAAGTTACCTTCAACAATGGCTTGAATACGTTGCTTTGGGGTTGCATCACTTAACATTCTTAAGCGTATCGCCACTGCAAAACCTAATTGATACTGAATATGGCGCATGGCTGCTTCCAACAATCCATTTTTATCACGAAAATAGTGACTAATAATGCCGTTAGAAACACCCGCTTTTCGAGCGATCAACGCGATGCTCGCCTCTTGCATTCCAACCTCATTAATGACGGCTAATGTCGCTTGGATTAATTGCTGTTTACGTATCGACTGCATTCCTATCTTCGGCATGTTTTAAAGACCTAAAAAATACATTGAACACGGTTATTAAACGTTTTTTTAATTGAACATTCAATCAATATTAACTATTGTTTATCACAATTAATTTACAATTTGATTTAGGAGGACAGTGTGAAAATTTGAATCTTTGCAACTAATTCAATTAGTTAACAAAGAATGCAACTTTTAACTTTTAGATAAATAAATTTTTGGAATTTCTGATGACAACTCTTAACAGCACAAAAAAACCACAGAAAGATAAGCTAAACACTGTCGTTTTTTTCGCTTCCGCAACGCTAATTTTAGCGTTTTCTTTTTTCACTATTTTGATGACAGAAACAGCAAATACTTGGATTGTGGCAACACTGGGATGGGTATCAAAAACCTTTGGCTGGTACTATTTATTAGCCGCAACGTTATACATTGTATTTGTTATTTTTGTTGCCACGTCTCGTTTTGGAAATATCAAATTAGGACCTGAACAATCAAAACCTGAATTCAGTGTTTTAAGTTGGTCTGCAATGTTATTTGCAGCCGGTATTGGGATTGATTTGATGTTTTTCTCTGTAGCAGAGCCAATTACACAATATATGTTACCGCCAACTGGCGAAGGTGAAACAATAGAAGCAGCCCGTCAGTCGATGGTGTGGACTTTATTCCACTATGGCCTGACGGGCTGGTCTATGTATGCACTTATTGGTATTGCACTAGGTTATTTTAGCTATCGATATAATTTGCCGTTGACCATACGTTCTGCACTTTATCCTATTTTTGGAAACCGTATTTATGGTCCAATTGGTCACACCGTTGATATTGCCGCTGTATTGGGAACCATTTTTGGTATTGCAACAACGCTAGGAATTGGTGTTGTACAACTTAATTATGGCTTAAAAGTTCTTTTTGACTTGCCCCAAGGATTAGGTGTTCAAGGTGGATTAATTTTATTATCGGTAATTATGGCCGTTATTTCGGCAACGTCAGGTGTTAATAAAGGGATCAGGATTTTATCTGAACTCAACGTATTACTCGCATTGGGACTTATTTTATTTATCTTATTTGCCGGTGATACTGAGTTTTTATTAAATGCACTGGTATTAAATGTCGGTGATTATACGAATCGCTTTTTAGGTATGACATTAAATAGCTTTGCATTTGATAGACCAACAGATTGGATGAATAGCTGGACACTCTTTTTCTGGGCTTGGTGGGTTGCATGGTCACCTTTTGTGGGTCTATTTTTAGCACGGATCTCAAGAGGACGAACAATTCGACAATTTGTTATAGGTACCTTAATTATTCCTTTTGTTTTTACACTGCTGTGGTTATCAATCTTTGGTAACAGTGCTTTATATGAAGTGATCCATGGCAATAAAGAACTGGCACAAACCGTATTAGAAGCCCCCGAAAAAGGATTCTATTCATTATTAGAACTCTACCCCGGTTTTGGTTTAACCGCTTCTGTCGCCACCATTACAGGGCTATTATTTTATGTCACTTCTGCTGACTCCGGTTCATTAGTATTAGGTAATTTTACCTCCCAATTAAGTCATGTTAATAACGATGCGCCTAACTGGCTTCGTATTTTCTGGTCTATTGCTATTGGATTATTAACATTGGGTATGCTCATGGCTGATGGTATTTCTGCCTTACAAAATACGACAATAATAATGGGATTACCCTTTAGTTTTGTTATTTTCTTTATTATGGCTGGACTTTATAAGTCATTAAAAGTCGAAGACTTTCGACGTGTTAGTTCACTCAATACCAATGCCCCCGCTCCACTTTATGGTAATACCACGATGAATTGGAAACAGCGTTTAGGACGAGTGATGAATTTCCCAGGAACAACATATACACAACGCATGTTAGATTTAACCTGTATGCCAGCAATGCAAGATGTGGCTAAAGAACTTTTATTGCGAGGTGCTAAAGTCGAATTCAATTATTACCCAATTGAAGATAATGAACGCTTACATCATTTAGAACTTGTGGTCGATCTTGATCAAGAACAGAATTTTATTTATCAAATTTGGCCACAGAAATACTCAGTGCCTGCATTTACCTATCGTGCTCGTCGAGGTAAATCAGATTATTATCGTTTAGAAACGTATTTATGGGAAGGCACACAAGGGAATGACTTAATGGATTACACCAAAGAGCAGGTTATTACCGATATTTTAGACCAATATGAAAAACACCTGAACTTTATTCACCTCAGTCGTGAAGCACCCGGTGCGACATTAACGTTCCCAGAATCAAACTAAGTAGTGAATTAAAATATAGTCACTAAAAATAAAGAAAGGAGATCACTGTTTGATCTCCTTTTTATTCAACTAATTTTCTATTTTACTGAAATAAACAATAATCCAACACCCAAAAGAATTAATAATACACCAATAATTTTATCCGCAATTTTCTGATGAGAAAGTATTTTAGCTCGCAGACGCGGAGTGGAGAAAAAGAGAGCAACACAGCTAAACCAAATCCAATGAGCAATAGAGATAAACATGCCATAAGAAAGATTTACCCAAAGTGGATTACTTAAATTAGCCACTTGGGTATAAAGTGCAATCACAAATAACATTGTTTTAGGATTTAAAGCGTTAGTAAAAAAACCAACACGTAATGCCTGAAATACACTAGGCGCTGAATTTAACGCATTTTCAATCGTCAATTGTGTTTTATTGGTTAATGACTTAAAACCTAAGTAAATTAAATATCCCACTCCTAATAATTTCATAATAAAAAAGAGCGTTGGTGATCCCATAATAATAAAAGAGATACCAAATACGGTGTAAAAAACATGGACTTGTACTCCAATCGCAATCCCCATTGCTGTAATAAGTCCAACTTTCACGCCGTAGGAATAACTGTTTTTTGTCACCATAGCAAAATCAGGTCCAGGGCTAATCACCGCCAATATTGTGATCATTGCCACTGCAATTAGTTCACTCATTGTTTTCCTTTCTCTCATTGCTGAGTTAATTATAAGTAATAAAAAGTGACATAAAATACGTTCTTATTTTAAGAAAAAACCTTTTATCTCACTGGAAACCACTCTATTTTGCTAATTTGACTAAAAATAAAAAGCGATTTATCTTGCAGTATATCTGTGACTTTTCATCGTCTATTTTTATGACTTAATTTATGGTTTACTCCTATGAAAGTACCCTCTTTAACATCATTACGTTTTTTTAATAGTGCAGCAAAAACAGGCAGTTTTGTTAATGCAGCAGAACAACTTCATGTCACACATAGTGCGGTAAGCCGACAAGTACGATTATTAGAAGATGAATTAGGTATTCCTTTATTTGAGCGTCGTAATCGAGCGGTTTATTTAAATGAAGCAGGACGATATTTATATAAAACAACCTCTTCAATCTTTGAACAACTTGAAGAAACCGTCTCACATCTGCGTTCCCCTTTAAATAGCTCTGTGTTAGTGGTTTCATGTGAGCCCACTATTGCGATGAAATGGCTTATTCCTCGTTTATCTTATTTTTACGCTTTATATCCTGAAATAACACTGCATTTAGTTGCCGCGGGTGGCGCTATTGATTTCAATAAAGAAGGTGTCGATTTAGCATTTCGACGAGATGATTTTTTATGGCATAAGAATATTTATGCAATAAAAATATGTGATGAAAGAATTGCTGCTGTCGTAAAGCCGAATAATATCCATCATTCAAACAATCAATTAACAACATTATCGCGTCCGCAGGCTTGGCAAGATTGGTATCAATATTCAGGTATACACTCTACTTATCTCCATACCAGTCAGTATGAACATTTTTATCTTGCTATTCAGGCGGCTCTTGCTGGATTAGGTACAACCATTGCTTCTTTTCTTATGGTACAAGATGAGTTAAAAGATCAACAACTTATTGCCACACATGGATTTGTTAAAGATAACTCAAGCTATTACTTGCTCTCGCCTGATGAAATCATCCCCAACTCTAAACAAGATAAGTTTAAAAACTGGATCATTGCTGAAGCAGAAAAATGCGCAATAGAGACTGAAAGATCACAGGGATAATCATATTTTCATCTCAAAAGTACTCAGCTATCTGTTTACTCCCATAAAAAAAAGATGAATAAATAATTACTTTTTTATCATATTTATTTACTTTTATCTTTTTTTTAGTAATCTATGAGAACTAATAAAACATAGAATAGTTTACTTGGGAAACATAACATGAATCGTCGGTCATTTTTAACATCATCAAGCCTTGTTATTGGTGGATTATCACTCAGTTCTTTTGTAAGTTCTGCATATGCCAATGAGACATTAAAAAATAAATTGGTATTTAATGCAGAAAATCCGTTATTGCTTAATTTCAATGAAAACTCATTAGGTATGTCGCCCAATGCCCAAAAAGCGATTATTGATGCTTTACCCAATGCATTCAGATATCCAGATGATGCACGCAGCGAATTAATTAGTGAATTAGGGAAAGAATTTAAACTTTCAGATAAACATATCACTTTGGGAAATGGCTCATCAGAGACAATTCAAGCAGCCGTACAATTTGTGGCAAACAAAGCACAAAAAGAAGGTAAAGCCGTTCAGCTGATTGTTCCTGATCCGACATTTAACTATGCTGAGCTTTATGCCGAACCTTTAGGTGTAAAAATCGTTAAAGTCCCTGTTGATAAAACGCTGGCATTTGATTTAGCAACCATGCAGAAAAAAGCGCAAGAGTTTGATGGTATTAGCATGGTGTATTTATGTAATCCCAATAACCCAACTGCGATGTTAACCCCTAGTGCAGAACTATCGAATTGGGTGAGATCAGCAAAAGAGAATGTCTTTTTTATTATTGATGAAGCGTATGCCGAGTTTGTTTCTACCCCTGCATTTGTCAGTGCAATTACGCTCGTGGCTGAGGGTTATAAAAACCTGATTGTGACTCGTACCTTCTCAAAAATTTATGCATTAGCTGGACTTCGTGTGGGGTATGGGGTTGCCGTGCCTGAAGTGATTGCACAGGTTGATGTGTTTGTTTCTATTGATAATACCAATACTGCAGGTGCAGTTGCTGCATTAGCCTCATTAAAAGATAAAGCCTATGTGGAATATAGTCGTAAATCGATTGATGTTTCTCGTCAGATGGTGATTGATGTCTTAAAAGAGCTGGATATTGAATATGCCCCTTCTCATGCAAACTTTATTTTTCATAAAGTTAAGGGGGATGTAAAAACGTATCAAAATAGAATGAAAGAGGCGAATATTATGGTTGGACGTGAATTTCCGCCTGCTTTCGGTTGGAGCCGTTTAACTTTAGGCACACCCGAAGAGATGAGCTATTTCGTTTCTACATTAAAAACCTTTAGAACTAAAGGTTGGATTTAGTCTGAT
Source organism: Proteus cibi (assembly GCF_003144405.1). Lineage (GTDB taxonomy): Bacteria > Pseudomonadota > Gammaproteobacteria > Enterobacterales > Enterobacteriaceae > Proteus > Proteus cibi. Next base: position 137,966 of record NZ_PENW01000008.1, on the reverse strand, counting down.
TAACACTTGTTTTATTGATGAAAATGCCCTTGTAAATAATATCAAGGGCATTTTCTTTGTTATTTAATCATTCAATTGCATTAAAGCGGATCTACTTTTAAGCAAGAGACAGCATGGCGGAAGCTCCCTTCTAATAAAGGACGAGTTTTGGCACATTCTTCATCCGCCATCGGACAACGTGTACGGAAAATACAACCTGATGGTGGATTAATCGGAGAAGGCAATTCTCCCTCTAATAAATCAATATGCTTGTTACGCTCTTTATCGGGATCAGGAATAGGCACTGCGGACATCAATGCTTTGGTATAAGGATGTAGTGGATGATGATAAACTTCATCATAGGTTCCTAATTCCACGGCATGCCCTAAATACATCACCAATACACGATCTGAAATATGTTTCACCACCGCCAGATCGTGAGCAATAAAGATTAAAGATAATCCCATCTCTTTTTGAATATCTTTCAGCAAGTTAACCACTTGAGCCTGAATTGATACGTCTAGTGCTGAAACGGGTTCATCACAAATGACTAATTTAGGTTCTAGAATTAACGCGCGAGCAATACCAATACGTTGACACTGTCCACCTGAGAATTCATGAGGATAACGGTTGATTAAGTTTGGTAATAATCCGACTCGCATCATCATGGCTTTGACTTTTTCAACCACCTGCGCCGGTTTCATTTTCGGGTGATAGGTTTTAAGCGGTTCAGCAATAATATCGCCAATCGTCATTCTTGGGTTTAAGGAAGCCAGCGGATCTTGGAAAATCATCTGGATATCTTGGCGAATATCGCGCCATTGTTTATTACCCATTCCCAATAAATCATTGCCTAACCAAGTGACTGTACCACCAGAGGCTTTGACTAACCCAATAATAGCTCGCGCAAATGTCGATTTGCCACAACCCGATTCACCAACAACGCCTAATGTTTCACCTTCATATAAACGCAATGTGACACCATCGACGGCTTTGAGGCTTTTTTTAGGTTGCCAGAACCACTGTTTATTATCTTGAACATCGAAGTAAACTTTTAAATCATTCACTTCTAAAATAACTTTTCTATCTTGTAATGTGGCTTGAGTCATACCAATTCCTCCACCGCTTTAAAACAGGCACGTAATCGCCCTTGTGCAAACTGCGCTAATTGAGGTTCACTCGTTAAGCATTGTTCTGTTGCATACTGGCAACGAGGTTGGAATGGGCAGCCTTTGGGTAAACGTAATAAATTAGGCGGATTTCCCGGAATGGTGGCTAGTCGTTCATCTTCACCGTCTAAGCGAGGAACAGCCTGTAACAATCCGATAGAGTATGGATGTGATGGTTGATAGAAGATATCTCGCGCTTTACCGTATTCCATGGTACGTCCTGCGTACATCACCAATACTTTATCGCAGATACCCGCCACCACCCCCAAATCATGGGTGATCATAATAATCGCCGTGTTTAAATCATTCTTAAGCTCATTGAGCAAGGTCATGATCTGTGCTTGAACTGTCACATCAAGTGCGGTTGTCGGTTCATCAGCAATTAACAGTTTGGGTTTACAAAGCAATGCCATCGCGATCATTACGCGTTGGCGCATACCGCCTGAAAACTCATGAGGATACATACTCATTCGTTTATGGGCTTCTGGCATTTTTACCGCATCTAACATGCGTACTGATTCTGCATAAGCATCATTTTTGCTCATGCCTTTATGCAACATTAATACTTCTATAAGCTGCGCACCGACTTTCATATACGGGTTTAATGAAGTCATTGGATCTTGAAATATCATAGAGATTTCTTCAGCACGCATTTTATTTAATTCGCTTTGGCGAAGATTTAAGATCTCACGACCATTAAAATTTGCGCTACCCGCGGTGCGACCATTTTTCGCTAATAATCCCATTAATGCGAATGCCGTTTGGGATTTACCTGAGCCCGATTCACCGACGATCCCTAGGGTTTCACCTGCCGCTAATTCAAAATTCAGTTTATTAACCGCAGTGACATCACCATCAGCAGTCCCGAAAGTCACGCTGAGATCTTTAACACTTAATAACGACTTATTTGTTGTATTTGTCATTTTGTTCTCCTTAACGATCTTTCGGATCTAATGCGTCACGTAAGCCATCACCGATAAAGTTAAAGCAAAACAGTGTGACAACTAAGAACGAAGCCGGGAAAAGTAACAACCAAGGAGAAACTTCCATTGAGTTTGCACCATCACTTAATAGTGCTCCCCAACTACTTAATGGCTCTTGTGTTCCTAAACCTAAGAAGCTTAAGAAGGATTCAAATAAAATCATACTAGGGACTAATAAAGAGGCGTAAACCACAACAACACCGAGTACATTAGGTACGATATGTCTTAACACGATATTGCGTGATGACACACCACAAACTAATGCCGCTTCAATAAACTCTTTACGTTTTAAACTTAAGGTTTGTCCTCTTACAATACGTGCCATATCGAGCCAAGATACCATCCCGATCGCAACAAAAATCAGTAAGATATTTTGACCAAAGAAAGTCACCAATAAGATCACAAAGAACATAAATGGGAATGAGTTTAAGATCTCCAGTAAACGCATCATTACAGAGTCAACACGTCCACCAATATACCCTGCCATTGCGCCATACAGCGTACCAACAATGACAGCAACAAAGGCAGCCGCGATACCAACCATTAATGAAATACGTCCACCAATCGCAACACGAACTAATAAGTCACGACCAGATGAGTCAGTACCAAAATAGTGAGAGGAGGCAAAATCAGGTGCCATTGACATCATTTCCCAATCGGTATCGTCATAAACAAAGGGCGATAGCATTGGGGCAAAAATAACAAATAATAAAATAAAGAAAAGTAATACAAGGCTCGTAATTGCCGCTTTATTGTGCATAAAACGACGACGAGCGTCTTGCCATAAACTACGACCTTCAATATCGAGCTGCTCCGAGAAATTCCCCAGAGCTTCGCTATTTTCCTTCAGTGATAACATAACGCGCTCCAGTGTCTATTAATAACGAATTTTCGGATCAATAACGGCATATAAAATATCGACAATCGCATTAAAGAAAATCGTTAATGCACCTACGATAATGGTTAAGCTTAATACCAATGAGTAATCTCGATTTAAAGCACCGTTAACGAACAATTGTCCAATACCCGGTAATCCAAAGATGGTTTCAATCACCATCGAGCCCGTAATAATACCGACGAATGCCGGTCCCATATAAGAGATAACAGGTAGCAACGCAGGTTTTAAAGCATGACGCAGTACAATTCTTTTCATCGGCAAGCCTTTCGCTTTTGCCGTTCTGATAAAGTTTGAGTGTAAAACTTCAATCATTGAACTACGGGTAATACGCGAAATACTGGCAATATAAGAAAGCGACAACGCAATCATAGGTAACAACATATATTGCACCGCGCCGCCATTCCAGCCACCAGCGGGTAGCCATCTTAAGGTAATGGCAAAAATAAGTACCAGCAATGGTGCGACAACGAAACTCGGTATTACAACCCCCGTCATGGCAAAAGTCATGACGGTATAATCCCATTTGGTGTTTTGATTCAGTGCGGCTATCACGCCTGCCCCCACACCTAAAATCACAGCAAAAATAAATGCCGACAGCCCTAATTTAGCTGAAACAGGGAATGCTTTACCGACTAAGGTGTTCACACTGTAGTCTTTATATTTAAAAGAAGGCCCTAAATCCCCTTTCGACAATTGAATTAAATAATCGAAGTATTGTTTATAAATGGGATCGTTTAAGTGATATTTCGCTTCAATATTTGCCATCACCTCTGGTGGAAGTTTTCTTTCCCCTGTAAAAGGGCTACCAGGTGCTAATCGCATCATAAAAAACGAAATTGTTATTAGAATAAATAGAGTCGGTATCGCTTCTAAAAAGCGACGAAAAATAAATTTGAGCATTGCCCGTTCCTATAACACAAACCTATTCAGGCATGACGATAAAAAGACCTTGTCTTACAGAAGACAAGGTCTCGCCCGATTACTTAGCAATAATGTACAAATCTTTAGTATGTAAATTATCTAATGGATCTTTACCGGAATAACCACCCACATAAGGTTTAACTAAACGGGTGTTTACATAGTAGTAAAGGGGAACAATCGCCGAATCTTTATCTAATACGCCTTCAGCTTTTTGATAAATAGCGGCACGTTCGTCATCAGATTTCACACGTAAAGATTCTTTGATCAATGCGTCAAATTCTGTGTTTTTATAGTGAACGGTGTTGTTACTGCTGTAAGACAGCATCATGTTCAGGAATGAAGAAGGTTCGTTATAATCCGCACACCAGCCCGCACGTGCAACATCATAAGTTCCTTGGTGACGTGTATCTAAGAACGTTTTCCACTCTTGGTTTTCAAGAGACACATCTGCACCTAAGTTTTTCTTCCAAATTGAAGAAGCGGCAATCGCGACTTTTTTATGTAAGTCGGATGTATTGTACAGCAGTTTAAATTTCAGTGGGTTTGCTTTGTTATAGCCCGCCTCTTCTAACAATTGGCGTGCTTTTTCATTACGTTGTTCTTGAGTCCACGTTGCAAACCACTCTGGTTTGCTCTCTTTAATTCCATCTGTAAATGGAGGGGTAAAGCCATAAGCTGGGATATCACCTTGGTTTTTCACTTTATAAGTGATGATATCTCTGTCCATTGATAATTTTAGTGCTTCACGAACACGCGGATCGTTAAACGGTGCTTTCTCATTATTAATTTCATAATAATAAGTACATAAATATGGACTTATACGCAATTCATCAGGGATCTCTTTTTTCAATTTTTGGAAAAGTTCGATCGGTAGATTGCTATATGTCATGTCGATTTCACCCGCACGATAGCGGTTTACGTCAGTGACTTCTGATGAGATAGGTAAAAACGTAACTTTATCAATAACGGTATTTTTGTTATCCCAATAAGTTGGGCTACGCTCTAAAACAATACGTTCGTTGACTGTCCAGTCTTTTAAATTATAAGCGCCGTTACCGACGAAATTAGCAGGTTGTGTCCATTTTTCACCAAATTTTTCAATGACTTTTTGGTTGACTGGCGACATGGAGGAGTGAGCTAATAGTTTTGGTAAATAAGGCACCGCTTCAGATAAAGTGATTTCTAATGTGTTGTTATCTAATGCCTTAACACCTAATTCGGTGGCTTTTTTCTTACCTGCAATAATATCGTCGATATTCACGATATGTGCATATTGCAGATAGCTTTCATAAGGAGAAGCTGTATTAGGGTCCGCTAAACGTTGCCAACTATAAACGAAATCTTGTGCGGTAACAGGGTCGCCATTTGACCATTTAGCGCCTTCGCGAATTTTGAATGTCCAAACAGTAAAATCTTTATTTTCCCAGCTAGTTGCTGAACCGGGTAAAATTTCACCATCTGGACCAACAATAGTCACACCTTCGAAAAGATCACGCGCTAATGCAGATTCAGGTACACCTTCGATTTTATGAGGGTCAAGTGATTGTGGCTCAGAGCCGTTATTGCGCACCAGCACTTGTTTTTCAGCCAATTTCACCCCGTCTGGAACAACAGCGGCATGAGCCGTTAGTGCTGACAATCCAAAGATTGCGCTTATTGCAATCGCCAACGCACTCTTTTTAGTTAAATTACTCATCTTATAAAATACTCCCAGTTAGTGAGTTGGTTGTTAGACAACCATTCTGTGATGTTCAGTTGTGTTTTAGAACGGTTTACACAACTTATTGTTTTTACAAAAAATAAATCAAATTTTCTTATTTGTTATCAGTGCTTAATTGCCAGATAGCATTATAATTTTTTATGCCGTTATCTTTTTGTGTCGCTTTTTATTATTTAACTACTTTTTAAGTCACTTTTAATAATTCAAATCGCACATAACTATAGAATATCGATAATTTACCAGTTTTAGTTATCTGCCTTTATAAAATAGCGCTTTAAGTCCGTATAATCAAAGGGGTCTTTACCGGTAAATCCGCCTACATTTGGACTAACTAATCTAACACTGACACGATAATAAACAGGTACTATCGCAGAGTCCTTGTCTAGCAAGGCTTCAGCACGCTGATAGAGTTGATGGCGAGCACCTTTATCAACAGCAATTGAGGCATTATTTAATGCAGCATCGTAGTCATTATTTTTATAAAAGACGGTATTAAGGCTACTTGAGGAAAGAAACGAGTTTAAAAACGAGGTCGGTTCATTGTAATCGGCACACCACGTTGCTCTTGCGACTTGATAATTTCCTTGATTACGGTTTTCTAATGCTGTTTTCCACTCTTGGTTTTGCAACGTCACATTTGCCCCAATACTTTTTTTCCACATTGACGCAGCCGCGATTGCCTGCTGTTTATTTTGATCAGACGTATTGTAGAGCAAAGTAAACGTCAGAGGGTTTTGTCCATCAAATCCTGCTTCTTTTAATAATTCACGCGCTCTTTCATTGCGTTGTTGTTGTGTCCAATACGCCCATTTTGGTGGCTTAAAATTGCCATTACCAATAAAAGAAGGGGTAAACGAATAAGCGGGTATTTGCCCTTGTCCCATTATTTTTTCAGCAATAACTTCTCTATCAAGTGTCAGTTTCACTGCTTCTCGAACACGAGGATCATCAAAAGGCGCTTTTTTATTATTTAATTCATAATAGAAAGTACATAAATACGGTGTGACGTGTAAATTCTCTGGCTGTTCTTGTTTCATTTTTCGATAAAGAACAGGAGGAATAGCGCTATTAGTGATATCTATTTCACCGCTACGATAGCGATTTATATCACTGGTTTCGGAGCTAATGGGTAAAAATGTAGCTTGCTCAATAATGGTGTTTTTATTATCCCAATAAAGTGGATTACGTTTTAAAATGACCTTTTCATTCACAACCCAATTTTCAATAACATAAGCACCATTACCGACAAAGTTTTCAGGGCGAGTCCAATTCACACCATATTTTTCAACAATCTCTTTTTTAACTGGTTTTAATGGAGTATGACTGACCATATCGACTAAATAAGGAATTGGCTTGGTTAAAGTGACTTGCAAAGTGTGAGGATCTATCGCTTTCACACCTAATGTTTCGGGAGACTTTTTACCACTCAGAATATCTGCAACATTTTCAACATAAGCATATTCGAGATAACTGGCATAAGGTGAACCTGTTTTAGGATCGACCACGCGACGCCAGCTATAGACAAAGTCTTCAGCTGTAACCGGCGTGCCATCACTCCACTTTGCATCTTCTCGCAAAAAGAATGTCCACACCTTGTTATCATCCGTTTCCCAGCGTTGTGCAACACCGGGCAGACTTTCACCATTAGGTCCAACATAGGTCAGCCCTTCTAATAAATTTAAAATAATATTTGTTTCTGGTGCGCCTTCTACTTTGTGCGGATCAAGTGATGAAACTTCAGTACCGTTATTAATCACAATATTCTGTTGTTTTGCCAGAATAGTGCCTTCAGGAAGAGTGGCTGCATGAGAAAAAAAGGAGGTTAATACAAGTGACATAATACTGAGTGGAAACACCGTTTTTAACGTAACTTTATTTTTCATGGGTACCTCTCCTAATAAACAATAATTTATAGCGGGGTCGCTCAATTAACGATATGTATCGTTGTTAAATTTTGGTTGTAATATTTGTGGCTCTCAAAGATTTAAAGATATTAACGAGATAAAAATGATACCAACACTCTTCTTTTTTACACTTATCGTAAATTTTGTCAATTAATGCGGTATTCTTATCACTTAACTTTATTGAGCCCTCTAGAGTTCTATCCTGAGAAAATAAAATATATATATCGAGAGAAGCAAAACAACAAATAAACATTAAATTAACATCATGCAAGTTTTATAGATAGAAAACCTACTTAGCTCACAAAATTAATATAATTAGGATGAGTTTTATCCGACTTGCAGAACTTTATGATGCTTTATTTGTAAAGAGTTTCTCTTTGAAATTAATTAAAAATAACAATAAATTCATCTTTAAACTGAATAGCAATGCTAATCTAAACTTATTTATAGATTATTAAACATTCATTTTTATTATTTATTTTTAAAATTTAATCTAAATGTTTAATAAAAAATAGAATTAAACAATTTTTCATTTATATTTCTAGGTGTTAGATAAAGAAAACCCCTTTAATATTCATATCGAATATTAAAGGGGTTTTTAATTTTAAAATGATGACATCACTTTTTTCAGCTATTTAGCCGACGTTGATTAAAACCATTGTAGCTTATCATTCAGTTTGACAACCTCTCCCACAATAATCAGAGCAGGACTTTCCATTGTTTCTGCCATCTCTGTCAGTTGACATAATTGACCAACAACCACTTTTTGTGTTGCTAACGTCCTCTTTTCGTTTATGCAACGCGGGATTCTTCATAAAAGACAATCATATTAACGTCTTCAGAGCCACCCTTATCATTAAGCTTTTCAATATAACAGAGCCCCACCATACCGTTACCGATGATCACCGCGTGTTTTCTTGCTTATTTTAGCCTAAGACTAAAGATTTCTAAGGCTAAAAGCGGCGTTGATCATTATGTTCTTGCGGTTAATTATTCTTCTATCATAATTAATCTTAACTACTTATAACGAAGTGTTATATGTAAGCGTAATTAAAACTTTGCGCATTGGTCACGTTTTGCCTAAGTTAATTTCACAAAGTAATAACTAATAAGTTATTGACATAACGACTTTAGCAACACCGTTTCAGGGAGCGTCTCATGAAAGCAAAATTATTATCATTATTCGTTGTGGGTGCCCTTTCCGTACCGGCATTTGCAGCAACACCGGCTAATACATTAATAGTGGTACAAGGGCTTGATGATATTGTCAGCCTTGATCCTGCTGAAAGTAATGAGCTATCAAGTATTCAAACTGTGCCGAGTTTGTACCAACGTATTGTTCAACCTAATCGTGATAATCCAGAGATTAATGAGCCAATTTTAGTTGAAAGTTGGCAAGCCAATCCTGAACAGAAAACAATCGTATTTAAAATTAAACCCAATGCAAAATTCGCATCGGGTAACGCTGTACGTCCTGAAGATATTATCTTCTCTTATCAGCGCGCAATCACCATGAATAAATCACCGGCATTTATTCTCAATGTCTTGGGTTGGAAAGCCGATAACATTAATTCGTTACTGAAAAAGGTCAGTGATAACGAACTGGAAGTACGTTGGACTGCCGATGTTAGCCCTGATGTTGTGCTCAATATTCTTTCAACACCAATTGCGTCTATTGTTGATGAAAAGCTAGTTTCCGCCCATGTTAAAAATAATGACTTTGGTAATAACTGGCTGAAAATGAATTCAGCAGGAAGTGGCGCATACAAAATGCGGGCTTATCAACCACGCCAAGCCATTGTGTTAGAAGCTAACCCTCTATCACCTACTGGTGCGCCTAAAATGGCAAATATTATTATTAAGAACGTGCCCGATCCAGCATCACGTCGCTTGCTAATTGAAAAAGGTGATGCAGATATTGCTCGTGAACTGGGTACAGACCAAACTGCCGCGTTAGCAGGCAAAGCAGGGATAAAAATATTAGATATCCCTTCCGCAGAACAAGTGTATATGGCGTTTAATACTGCCAGTGGAAATCCAGCACTGAGTAACCCTGCATTTTGGGAAGCCTCTCGTTATTTAATTGACTACAAAGGTATTACTGAAGATTTAATGCGTGGTCAGTATTTTATTCACCAAAGTTTCTTACCTGTGGGTTTACCCGGCGCATTAAAAGATAACCCATTCACTTTTGATCCAGAAAAAGCTAAAGAAATTTTAGCCAAAGCCGGGATCACTCATGCACGCTTTACATTAGATGTTGAGAACAAAGTCCCTTACATTACGGTGGCACAATCCATTCAAGCAAGCTTTGCTCAAGCAGGTGTACAAGTGGATTTATTACCAGCAGCAGGTAGCCAAGTGTATAGTCGAGTGCGCGCGAAACAACATCAAGCCGCGATCCGCTTTTGGATCCCTGATTATTTTGATGCACATTCCAATGCCAGTGCCTTTGCTTATAATGACGGACAATCCAACACGGTTGCTTGGTTAAATGGCTGGAATATTCCTGAGTTGAGTCAGCAAACCTTGACTGCACTTAATGAAGCGGACAAAACAAAACGCCAATCACTCTATACTGAAATGCAAAAAGAGTTACAGCGTAGCTCACCATATGTATTTATCGATCAAGGTAAAAACCAAATCGTCATGCGCGATAATGTCAAAGGTTATGCGCAGGGGCTAAATGCAGATATGGTCTATTATGATAAAGTAACTAAGTAATATTTTTTCCTGAAACCCTTCACAGTCATGCTACTGTGGAGGGTCTATTTTTTGCCATTTCACTAGGCTATTGCTGTATGAATACTGCTATGACGTTACCTTTTCGTCTAAAAGGTCAGTTAATGACCTTTGCTCAAGGGATATTGACACTGGTGCTGACTCTTTTAGGACTTCTTGTCATCACCTTTACACTTTCTGCACTTTCACCTGTTGATCCTGTTTTACAAATTGTCGGTGATCATGCAAGCATCGAAACCTATAACCAAGTAAAACATGAATTAGGGCTGGATTTACCTATCTACATGCAATTTTTTCACTATGTAGAAGCCCTACTACAAGGACATTTAGGTACAGCGACATCAACAGGTCAGCCTGTGCTTGATGATTTATTAGCAACTTTTCCCGCCACCTTGGAATTAGCAACGGTTGCATTACTAATTGGTGCCAGTCTTGGTATTTTATTCGGCGTTTTATGCGCGCGATTTGTGGGAACACCGCTCGATTTTATTTTACGAATTCTAACGTTATTAGGCAGTTCAGTTCCTATTTTCTGGTTAGGGTTGATTTTGCTATTGATCTTCTATGCCACATTACAATGGACGGCAGGTCCCGGGCGATTAGACGATATCTATCAATTCACCATAGAGCCCATAACAGGTTTTGCATTAATTGATACATTATTAGCTGGCGATAAAGATGCTTTTTTTAATGCGTTATCACACCTTATTTTGCCCGTTTCTCTATTAGCTTATTTTGCCCTTGCTTCTATCACTCGTTTAACGCGTTCAGCCTGCTTAAACGAAATGAATAAAGAGTATGTCACGTTAGCGAGAGCAAAAGGGATTGGCGAATTACGTATTCTTTTTTATCACGTATTGCCTAATATTCGGGGGGTCTTAATGACCATTATCGCCCTCTCTTATACTGGTATGTTAGAAGGTGCCGTATTGACAGAAACAGTCTTCTCTTGGCCGGGAATTGGTCGATATCTTACAACCGCACTTTTTGCGGGTGATACCACAGCCATTATGGGCGGGACTTTAATTATCGGTTTATGCTTTGTCTTTATTAATAATATAACTGATATCGTTATTCGTTTGACTGACCCGAGGCTCCGCTAATGTCATCTTCATTTTTAAGAAAAATAATGCGTTCGCCTTCTGCCTTTATCGGTTTATCGCTACTTATTTTGCTGTTAATTATTGCTATTTTTGCACCTTGGTTAGCTCCTTATGATCCAAATTGGCAACATGCTGCCCAACGTTTGTTAGCTCCCAATGCTGAACATTGGCTAGGCACAGATAATTATGGGCGCGATATACTTTCTCGTCTTATCTATGGTACTCGCCCAATGCTTGGCTTAGTGGGGTTGGTAGCACTTATCACACTGCCGTTAGGATTGTTGATTGGGATTTTATCTGGATATTACGGTGGTTGGACTGAACGCATTTTAATGCGTTTTACCGATATTGTGATGTCGATGCCTTCTCTTATTCTTGCGTTCGCCTTTGTTGCAATGTTAGGTCCGGGTCTACTCAATGGTGCATTAGCACTGGCTTTAACAGCATGGCCAGCTTATGCGCGACAATCACGCAGTGAAATTCAACATTTACGCAAGAGTGATTATCTTGCTGCTGCTGAAATGATGGGAATTAAAGGTATCCGACTGTTATGGGGACATATTTTACCCCTATGTTTACCTTCAGCCATTGTCCGTTTAGCGCTGAACTTAGCAGTGATTATCCTCGCGGCAGCAGGATTAGGCTTTCTTGGATTGGGTGCTCGCCCACCGATGGCGGAATGGGGAGCAATGATCGCAGAAGGCATGCCCGTTATTTTTGATCAATGGTGGGTTGCTGCGATTCCGGGTACGGCAATTTTAATCAGCAGTCTGGCATTTAATTTGTTGGGTGATGGATTACGCGATGTATTGGGAGATACCCATGAATAAAACCCCCTTAATTGAGGTAAACAACCTCTGTATCGATTTCCCAAAGGCAAGAGTGGTCAATAATGTCTCTTTCACTTTAGGGCAAGAGCGTTTAGCGGTTGTCGGCGAATCAGGTTCAGGCAAATCAATGACCGCTCGTGCACTCATGGGATTAGTTCGCCATCCGGGGAAAGTCAGTGCAGATAAACTGAACTTGCAGGGAAGTAATCTATTAGATTTCTCATCTCGCCAATGGAATAACATCCGAGGTAATACAATTTCAATGGTACTACAAGATCCTCGTTACGCCTTAAATCCGGTAAAAACCATTTATCAGCAAGTAGAAGAAACCGTAAAACAACATCAAAAACTTTCGCGCCAAGATAGACGCCAACTGATCATCGATACCCTGCTGTCTGTCGGTTTACCTGAACAGAATATTTATCGCTATCCTGGTGAATTATCAGGGGGAATGGGGCAACGAGCAATGATAGCTATTGCGCTAATTAATAACCCTACTATTTTAATTGCCGATGAACCAACATCCGCACTTGATGCTCAGCTTCGCCATCAAATCCTTGAACTCATTACCACCCAGTGTGAACAACGTAACATGGGTTTATTGCTCATTAGCCATGATTTACCCCTTGTTGCCGAATATTGCGAACGTGTCATGGTGATGTACCAAGGCGAACAAGTTGACGAGCTAAATGCTAAAGCGCTACCGACTGCCACGCATCCTTATACTCGTACACTTTGGACATGCCGACCTAATGCAAGCACTTATGGTACTCAATTGCCTGTCTTAGATAGAACACTTAATTTCAAGGGACTGCACCATGCTAATTGATATTCATGATTTACATGTTCAATTTGAGCAAGGTAAACAAGCAAAGCACGTTGTAAAAGGGATCAATCTCCATGTTCGACAAGGTGAAACTTTTAGCTTAATAGGTCGTTCTGGTTGTGGAAAATCAACGGTTTTACGAGTCATTGCCGGATTATTGCCTGATTGGCAAGGTAATATATCGCTTTTAGGGCAAAAAATTAAACCTCAACAACGTTTTCAAGGGACATTACGCCGTAATATACAAATGGTGTTTCAAGATCCCTACGCCTCTTTACACCCTCAACACCGTATTGAGCGTGCATTTTCTGAGCCTTTAAAGATCCATAAAATGCCTTTTGATAAAGATACGATTGAACAAGCATTAGCCCAAGTTGGTTTGCCTGTGGATGTGACAAGTCGTTATCCTCATCAACTTTCTGGTGGACAGCGTCAACGTGTCGCTATTGCAAGAGCCCTTTTATTACAGCCTCAATTATTACTTTTAGACGAGCCAACCTCAGCGCTAGATATGTCAGTACAAGCCGAGATTTTAAATCTGCTTAACACACTGAAAAAAGAGCATAATATGACATATTTATTAGTCAGCCATGATGCCGATGTTATTGCACATATGTCGGATAGAGCCGCTTTAATGGAAAATGGTGAACTAACACAACATTATGATCGGGATGCGCTATCAAAAGGGATACATCGTCTCGATTGAGAAAAGAGAATAAATAAAAGAAAGGATCTGAGCAGTATTGCGTTATTAATACTGCTCTTTTTAAGAGTACTGTTTAGTCGTACCGTTTTTTCATTGTTCTGCGCTGTGTTTAAGCTAATAAGCCAGGAAAAATAGAACGTAATCCAGTCACAATAAATTCAATACCTAACGACATTAATAATAAGCCCATTATACGAGTAACTACGTTAATACCGGTTTGCCCTAAATATTTCACTAAGAGCGTTGCACTGCGAAACAGCAACCAACAACAAAATGCAAAAAAGATACTGGTCGCAGCTAATCCTAAAAAGTTAGTAAAACCTTCCCAACGAGAACTCCATACAATACAAGAACTAATCGCCCCCGGTCCTGCCATTAATGGTAATGCTAAAGGTACAACAGCAACACTATTACGCACTGCGGATTCGTTTCGTTCTTGATTGTTTTGCTTATCTTCCCCTAAACGTCCATTTATCATGGTCATCGCAATGGTAACAATCAGCATTCCCCCTGCTATACGAAATGAGTCGATAGAAATACCGAAAATACTCAGTATAGAGTCACCGATTAACAGAGAAGAAACCAAAATAATTGCAACGGAGCCATTCGCAATTAAGTTTGTTTTGTTACGCCCTGCATCTGTTTGATAACTCGTCATACTAATAAAGACAGGCAAAATACCAATTGGGTTTACAATCGCAAAAAGACCGACAAAAAATTTAATATAACCGGATAAATCCAGCAGTGACCCCATGAAAAGCCCCTTCTTGGCTAATAAACATGCGAATTATTCTATAAAAGATAGAATAACTTCAAAAAATGCGCGTTACTTTAAATCAATAAACCAGTTAATTCTATTAGTTAACAAGTTTTTACCTAAAATATTCTTTTGCAAACCGATCAAAACCTAGTGGTTTAATTTTATATCGAAATAAAGTGTACGACAAAAAAATCGTTGAACATTTATTACATATAAGAATCATTCTCATAAAAAGCCTTGCTGAAAGGTGTCAGCTTGCTAGTTTTGTGATATACATCACGTTAATTAATTAGAAAGATGATAAGCTGTTATCATTCAAAGAAAGAGGGTTACTTTGAAAATATATTTATCTTTATTATTGTTTTTTTTAAGTTTTTTAAGCAAATTATGCCCTCTAATAATGATTACTGAAAAGAGCGCATTATCATCTATCTAGGCTATTCTTATTAGTTATGATGAAAACGGCTAATTTGCTTAAAAAATTTAACATTTTATCAGGAGTCTCTTTATGTCTGTAACTAACGTTACTGAACTCAATGATTTGGTTGCTCGTGTAAAAAAAGCTCAACGTGAATTTGCTAACTTCTCTCAAGAACAAGTTGATGCTATTTTCCGTGCTGCTGCATTAGCTGCCGCTGATGCCCGTATTCCTCTTGCAAAATTAGCTGTTAAAGAGTCTGGTATGGGTATTGTTGAAGATAAAGTGATTAAAAACCACTTTGCTTCTGAGTATATCTACAATGCGTATAAAGACGAAAAAACCTGCGGGATCTTATCTGAAGATCTCACTTACGGCACAATAACTATTGCTGAACCTATTGGGATCATCTGTGGTATCGTACCAACAACTAACCCAACCTCTACTGCGATTTTTAAAGCATTAATTAGCTTAAAAACACGTAATGGTATTATTTTCTCTCCACACCCTCGTGCAAAAGAAGCAACAAACCGTGCGGCTGAAATCGTCTTAAATGCGGCTATTGCTGCAGGCGCACCAAAAGATATTATCGGTTGGATTGATGAGCCTTCTGTCGCCCTATCTAACGCATTAATGCACCATGATGATATTAACCTGATCTTAGCGACAGGTGGTCCAGGCATGGTTAAAGCGGCGTATAGTTCGGGTAAACCTGCTATCGGTGTTGGTGCAGGTAATACCCCTGTTGTTATTGATGACTCTGCGGATATCAAACGTGCAGTGGCTTCAATCTTAATGTCTAAAACTTTCGATAACGGTGTCATTTGTGCATCAGAGCAATCCGTTATCGTTGTTGACAGCATTTATAAACAAGTTCGTGAGCGTTTCTCAACTCACGGCGGTTACATGCTGACCGGTAAAGAATTAAAAGCTGTTCAAGATATCATCTTAAAAGACGGTAACTTAAACGCGGCTATCGTGGGTCAACCTGCAACAAAAATTGCTGAAATGGCTGGCATTGAAGTTCCTGTAAATACCAAAATTTTAATTGGTGAAGTAAAAGAAACCACAGAAGCAGAACCTTTTGCTCACGAGAAATTATCGCCACTATTAGCGATGTACCATGCTCAATCGTTTGAAGATGCTGTATTAAAAGCTGAAAAATTAGTTGAGATGGGGGGTATCGGTCACACATCTTGCCTATATACAGACCAAGATAACTGCCCTGAGCATGTCGCCTACTTCGGCGATAAGATGAAAACATCTCGTATTTTAATCAATACTCCAGCATCTCAAGGTGGTATTGGTGACTTATACAACTTTAAATTAGCTCCTTCTCTAACATTAGGTTGTGGTTCATGGGGTGGTAATTCCATTTCTGAAAACGTAGGGCCAAAACACCTTATCAACACTAAAACCGTGGCGAAAAGAGCAGAAAATATGTTGTGGCATAAACTTCCTAAATCTATTTACTTCCGCCGTGGTTGTTTACCTATCGCATTGGAAGAGATTGCGACAGATGGTAAAAAACGTGCCTTTATCGTGACCGATGGTTTCTTATTCAACAATGGTTATGTTGACGAAGTAACACGTGTACTGAAAAAATTTGGTGTTGAAACAGAAGTCTTCTTTGAAGTTGAAGCTGATCCAACATTAAGCGTTGTGCGTAAAGGCGCAGAACAGATGAATAGCTTTAAACCTGACGTGATCATCGCATTAGGTGGTGGTTCACCAATGGATGCGGCAAAAATCATGTGGGTTATGTATGAGCACCCAGAAACTCACTTCGAAGAACTCGCATTACGCTTTATGGATATCCGTAAACGTATTTACAAATTCCCGAAAATGGGTGTGAAAGCCCAAATGGTTGCTATCACAACAACATCGGGTACAGGCTCAGAAGTCACACCTTTTGCGGTAGTAACGGATGACGAAACAGGTCAAAAATATCCATTAGCAGACTATGCATTAACACCTGATATGGCTATCGTTGATGCAAACCTTGTGATGAATATGCCTAAATCTCTATGTGCATTTGGTGGTTTAGACGCAGTGACTCACGCATTAGAAGCCTATGTTTCTGTATTAGCGAACGAATATTCTGATGGACAAGCTCTGCAAGCATTAAAATTACTGAAAGAATATCTGCCTGCTAGTTATCATGAAGGTGCGAAGAATCCTGTTGCTCGTGAACGTGTTCATAATGCGGCAACTATTGCAGGTATTGCTTTTGCTAACGCCTTCTTGGGTGTTTGTCACTCAATGGCGCATAAATTAGGCTCTGAGTTCCATATTCCTCACGGTTTAGCTAATGCGTTATTAATTTCAAACGTTATTCGTTATAACGCTAATGACAACCCAACAAAACAAACTGCATTTAGCCAATACGACCGTCCTCAAGCACGTCGTCGTTATGCAGAAATCGCTGACCACTTAGAGCTTTCCGCACCGGGTGACCGTACTGCTGCTAAAATTGAGAAATTATTAGCTTGGTTAGAAGAAATGAAATCTTCATTAGGGATTCCATCTTCTATTCGTGAAGCGGGTGTCCAAGAAAGTGATTTCTTAGCAAAAGTTGATAAATTATCTGAAGATGCGTTTGACGATCAGTGTACTGGTGCTAACCCACGTTACCCACTGATTTCTGAACTTAAACAACTTTTATTAGATTCTTACTACGGTCGTGAATTTAATGAACATCCCGTTGTTGAAGTGAAAGAAGAGACAAAACCAGCTAAAAAAAGCAGTAAAAAATAATTGAAACACGCTGTGTTAGTGTGATCCTCACTATTTCGATTATTTGCTTTTAAAAATAGAAACCCAGTCCTATGGCTGGGTTTTTTTATGGTTGATCACTTGTTTATGTGTATTTTGCTACTGACCACTGAGATTGAGGAATAAAGCGAGATAAGACACTATTCAGTCATAAATATTAAGTGTTTATACTTAGCTACTGAGCTTGGTTTTTACTATAAAAACAGTGTCTTCCTTTATGTGTTCATAATTACCCCTGAGGAAGACGCTGAGCAACTTATCAGTCAAGTAATACAATCACGTTACCACATTATAAAAAATGCCGTATAAGTGATTACAGAGCGCATCAAACTCTTTTCCTCTTTCATTAGTTGGTATAATTATTTCATTCTTGCCTTATTTTCTTCATCAAATGACGATAAAAAATGCGATTTGAAACCATCATGTTTGCTTCGCGATTTACAATCGTATTTTTCTTCTTATTCGATAGAAATAAATAGACTTCATCATTTTGATTATTAATTCGTGTTAGAAATATTGAAATATAAATATTTTATATCCATATCGGCATTGGATTTATAAAAAACATAGTTTCAATAAAATATTATCAAGATGAAGCTTACTAACGTAATGAAGGTCGCTATTTGTGCATTCCACTGAAGAAATTACTCCTTTAGTAGTATAGAGGGGGACTATTTATCGGTATTAACAGGCATACATTGAAGTGCTTTATTTATTCAATAACAACTTAAGCACCTTATAATCAGCATCTATAAAACCTGATATAAATGTTTCATTATACCAACCATAGATAGCAAATATTTTTGCGTCTTTTATGACTACCTTTATTCAATTTTATTAAACTATGAATAATATAAACGCGTCAAATGTCTCTCTCTCTTATCATTTGTAAAAAACAATATCGGCATCACAAAACAAACACCTTACGTATATTTGATTATGTCTTTTTTGATTAATGATAATGAAATTGATGAAATAAATAAATTTTCCCATCAAAAAATAACATATCTTCACAAAAGAAAACCAAACTCACCGCAATTTGATATAAAAAAAGCCAATAAATTGGCTAAAATTTAAAAACATATAAACATTTTTTAGTATTACGTAATATAACACTTTATTTGAATTCTTATTTCATCCCCTCTTTCACTCTGACAAATTAGTAAAAGAGGGAATTTAAAAAGGTTACTCTTGTTCAATACACCCTTTTAGCGTTGCCTGCGTATAATGTTTACGGCAGACTGAAACATATTTTTCATTTCCACCTATTTCAACTTGCGCACCATCACTCAGTACATTTCCTTTATCATCTAAGCGTAATACTTTATTTGCTTTTCTACCGCAGTAACATACTGTTTTGAGTTCTACGAGCTTATCAGCCCATGCTAATAAATAAGCACTGCCTGTAAATAACTCTCCTCTAAAATCCGTTCTTAACCCATAAGTAAGAACGGGAATATCATAGGTATCCGTTATTTCGCAAAGTTGTTCGACATGCGCTTTACTTAAAAATTGGCATTCATCAATCAAGACACAATGAATAGGCTGTTTGTTATGTTCAGCAACAATAACGTCTCGTATATTCATATCATCACTAAAGAGTAACGCATCCGCACTTAATCCTATTCTTGAGCTAATCTTCCCCTTTGCAAAGCGTGTATCAATAGCCGCAGTGAAAATCAATGTGCGCATACCTCGTTCATTATAGTTATAAGAGGATTGCAATAAAGATGTTGATTTTCCAGCATTCATGGCTGAATAATAAAAGTAAAGCTGAGCCATCAGCTCTCTCCTTAAATAGTGTTTATTTTCACGAGCGACAGTCTAACATAAACAATCTACAAGTTATCCATAACAAGTATTTATTACCTTTATTTCTATTCTAGATATACCATCAAAAGATAAACTTCGTTGTTAATGCTAATTTTTGCTTAAAAAATAAATAGCTTTAATAAGTACTTAACATATTAAAACACACCTTGATATACCTTTATTAAAGTATGAAAGTTAGTCCGATTCCATTTTTAGAAAAAAGTCCGTTATTATAAAAAAATGAACAAAGCTTTCTATTCTTTAGCATTAGCGTTATCATCAGTTAAAAGATGCATTTCCTTACTAATATTTCCTTTATTGACTAAAGATGCCTCAACTTTTATTATTTTTTCCGTTGAGATATTAGTTTAAAAAAAAGAAATTTTACGTAAGGTTTGTATTTAGGTATTGCAGAAATTTAAATAGCAATCTATTATTAGTATTACATCAGCCAACAACATTTATTTGAGACCAGGAAAATGAGCGAATCTTTAAAAATATTAAATAACATCCGTACTCTTCGTGCACAGGCAAGAGAAACTTCTTTAGAAACTTTAGAAGAAATGCTAGAGAAACTCGAAGTTGTCGTTAATGAGCGTCGTGAAGAATTCTCATTAGAAAAAGCAGCTGAAGAAGAACGTGTTCAGAAATTACAAAAATACCGTGAAATGTTAGAAGAAGCCGGTATTGATCCAACAGACTTACTTGAAGCAAGCTCTGTTAATAAAACTGGCCGTGCTAAACGTGCAGCTCGCCCAGCTAAATACTCTTACGTTGATGAAAATGGTGAAACTAAAACTTGGACAGGCCAAGGTCGTACACCAGCTGTAATCAAACGTGCTATTGATGAAGAAGGCAAATCATTAGACGATTTCCTGCTGTAATTTAAGTCAATACTCTATTTGAAATACCCTTTTAATTATTTAAGAGGGTATTTTCTTGTTTGCCCCATTTAATTAAACAAGCGTTTAATTTTAATATGTGCTGATGTTGTTTGTATTAGATATGGGTAAGCAAAAATAGAAATGTAATAACTTCGTTATTTATTTTTATTTATAATGAAAAAGGAGCTTTTATAGCTCCTTTTCTCTTTGATTTAATTAAATTAATATTACTAATTTTTATAATAAGTTAAATACCAATCAACAAACTGTTTTACGCCATATTCGACTTCTGTATTCGGCGAGAAACCTATTGTCTCAGACAAGTCTTGGCAATCAGCACAAGTAGACAGAACATCACCATCTTGCATCGGCATTAAATTCAATTTAGCTTTAATATTTAATGATTTTTCTATCGCTTCAATGAATGCCATCAATTTTGTTGGTTGCCCATTACCCACATTATAGATTTTATAAGGTGCAGAACTTGAAGACGTTTCACCTTTTTCTACTGTCCAGCTTTCATCGGCTTTCGGTACAACGTTGACCAATCGAACAACAGAACTCACAATATCATCGATATAAGTGAAATCACGCGTCATATTTCCGCCGTTATAAACATCAATAGGTTCACCCGCTAGCATTGCCTTAGTGAATTTAAATAATGCCATATCAGGACGACCCCAAGGACCATATACCGTGAAGAAACGTAATCCTGTTGTTGGTAATTGATATAAATGTGAGTAGCTATGAGACATTAACTCATTGGCTTTCTTTGTTGCCGCATATAATGAAACGGGGTGATCAACACTATCTTCTGTTGAGAAAGGTTGCTTCTGATTTAAACCATAAACAGAGCTTGAAGAGGAGTAGATAAGATGTCCGACTTTATTATGGCGGCATCCTTCTAATATATTAATATGACCAACAATATTCGCATCAATATATGCCATTGGGTTTTCAATTGAATAGCGAACACCTGGTTGAGCGGCTAAATGGATTACTCGGTCAAATTGGTGTGATTCAAATAGTTGAGCCACTTTTACTGAATCAACGATATCAAGTTTCTCAAAATGGAATTTTTCTAGCTGTTGTAATTTAGCTAATCGAGCTTCTTTTAAACGCACATCATAATAATCATTCATGTTATCTATTCCGACAACATGATAACCCATTTCGATTAAACGCTGACTCATATGATAGCCAATAAAACCCGCCGCACCTGTTACCAATATTTTCATATTATCACTCAAACCCAATAATTTGTTTTTATGTCAACGCTATCATGCTTAATATCACCTCGATTAAACATCATAACGCTTAACATCGTCATACATTACAGAAATCAACATGGCTCAATACTAAACGCATTGAGCCATACCTTAATCTCTTACAATCGCTTTATCTAGCTTTTTCCATAAAATAATCAGCTTATTATGCATCATGCATTTATGGGTGTTATGCAATGAGATAAGCCATATAAATGATTATTAATAAGCTCTATTTCACTGTATCTTTAATGATTTTAACCATTGTGAAAAATCTTCACCAAACTCTTCGTGCTGTATTCCATATTCTACGAAGGCTTTCATATACCCTAATTTATTACCACAATCGTGGCTTTTCCCTTGTAGGTGATAAGCTTCAACAGCTTCTTTTTCAATCAACATTGCAATTGCATCCGTCAACTGAATTTCATCTCCAGCACCAGGTGCGGTTTTCGCTAATAGTGGCCAAATATTTTCAGATAATACATAACGCCCTACGATAGATAAATTCGAAGGAGCTTCTTCTTTCTTCGGTTTTTCAACAACACGAGTAATTGGTTTACTCTCACCAGGGCATAAGTTTTCACCCATGCAATCAACGATACCATAATTAGAGACTTCCTCTTCAGGAACAGGTTCGACAAGGATTTGACTTGCACCTGAATGTTCAAAGTGAGAAAGCATCTCTCTTAAGTTAACTTTCGTTAAATCAGCACTGTATCTATCTAAAATAACATCTGGCAGGATAACAGCGAAAGGCTCATCACCAATTAATGGCTTAGCACATAAAATGGCATGACCTAATCCTTTTGCTATTCCCTGACGAGTTTGCATAATAGTGACATGACTTGGACAAATGCCTTGAACTTCTTCTAGTAACTGGCGTTTAACGCGTTTTTCTAAAATCGCTTCTAATTCAAAACTCGTATCAAAATGGTTTTCAATTGAGTTTTTAGATGAATGAGTAACAAGCACAATTTCATTAATACCCGCTGCAATACATTCATTCACGACATATTGAATAAGAGGCTTATCAACCACTGGCAACATCTCTTTAGGGATCGCCTTGGTTGCAGGTAGCATTCTTGTTCCTAATCCAGCAACAGGGATCACCGCTTTTCTAACTTTACGTACTGCTGATGACATTATACTTCTCCTGCAATTCGTACCGTTCTACTTTCAGATGTGAATGGGTACAATTAAAAAATAATCGCCAGAGTATACCAGCTAATATCTAAGGATAAACAGAGTCCTACCCGTTAATTGAGATAGTTCTTCATTTATGTTTAATATATGCTCGATATGCTATTTTTATTTAATCTACATTTAACTTTTATAGATAGGGGAAAACATTAATTTAATCTGATTTGTGTTATCCCAAATTTTACATTGCCAATTCGTTCCCTCACATTTTACTTGATTAATATATAAAAGCTGCAATGTACCTAAGGGGATACCGCTATTTAATTCAAATTTTTTACTTTCGGTTTTTATTTCGGCTTTTAAACCTGCTGAAGCTAATAGTATATTTTTTTTCTGAGTATGATAATAACCCAGTGTAATAGGAAATTGTCCTTTCACCCCAATCTCATTAAGCATTTTATTTAATTTATTCAACATATTATACATACTTGGCAAAGATCGTGCTTTTTCTGATGATTTTAATACGTCATTAAAAACAACCCGTAAGAGTAAAGCGACCAAAAGCCCGTTCTCATCATCTCTCGATATATCGACACAATAGAAAATAATTTGATCTTCGGATAAAGCCGCAATATCAAATAACAAACCCATTTTAGCTATATCATTTAATTGACGATAATTAACACAATATCCTGCAACAATCTGTTTAACCTGAGGTTGCATCTGTTTTATGAACGACTGAATATAATGGGTATCTTTTCGTAAGCTATTCCAAAGCGGTTCTAAATGTATACCTTCGATTAATACGGATTCAAAAAAGCCAGGGCATAATACTTCAATGACTTTTTGTTTTAATTTATCAAGATGTGTTATTGGCTTAAGAAAAATCTCTTGTGCTCCTAATCGCAACATATCATCTATTTCAGCCATATTATCTGTACATGAAATAGCAATAACTGGAATAGACAGTTTACGTTGTTCAAGATGACACAAAAAAGTGGGCCCATTCATTACTGGCATACGGATATCACATAAAATCAGATCAGGGAGTAATCCTCCTTCTAATAAAGATAATGCTTGGCTACCATTATCTGTTGTATAAACGCAAGCCTTCTCATGTGAGAAATATTCCGTCAACATTGTACGAAAAACGACCTCGTCATCAATTATTAAGATTTTTTTACCCACTAAGGCTTTGTTCATTGGTGACTCCGGTAACTATCGTTTCACATGCTGATTAATTAGCGCTACATTATTAGTTTAGTTCAACATTGACGTTAATTATTCCCAATCGTTACTTTTTTCAGTCTATGGGGAAATCGTCATACAGATAACGTGAGTTAGGACATTATTTTGTCAAGTTTATGCCCCTGCAATAGTCAATTATTCTATTCTGATTGCTGTGAGCCTTACCATTTAGGTCAAAAAAATGCCGCAACAGCAGAAGCATTGATGCGTTCGCGTTATAGCGCATTCGTTAAACATAATGCTGATTACTTAATAAAAACGTGGCATCCCTCTTGTCGTGTTGCGTCCTTGCATGATGAATTAGTTTCAGGCTTTCCAAATACACAATGGCTTGGACTTAATGTTATTTCATCGCAAGCGAGTACAAATAAAAATGAGGCATTTGTTGAATTCTCGGCTTGCTTTATTGAAAGAAATGCCGATGATAAACAGTACTTACATGAACGCTCTCGTTTTCTAAAAATAGATGGCTGCTGGTTTTATATTGACGGTCTGAAACCGAAAGTGGGACGAAACGATCCCTGCCCTTGTGGTTCAGGACGTAAATACAAAAAATGTTGTGAAAATAACATCAAATAATTGCAAACACAGAAGTAAAAGAAAGGATTTATCCATACATGCAACACCAAAATACTCAAAAAAAAATACTGCGTACTATTTGCCCTGATGCAAAAGGACTTATCGCTAAAATCACGAATATTTGCTACAAACATCAATTAAATATTGTTCAAAATAGTGAGTTTGTTGATCATCGTACTGGTCGTTTTTTTATGCGCACTGAGCTGGAAGGTATCTTTAATGATGAAACCTTTCTTGCTGATTTAGATGATGCCTTACCACAAGGTTCTAAACGTGAATTAAATACTGCAGGCCGTCGTCGCATTGTCATTATGGTGACAAAAGAAGCACACTGCCTGGGTGACTTATTAATGAAAAGCGCATTTGGTGATTTAGATGTTGAAATTGCCGCCGTCATTGGTAACCATGACACGTTACAACATCTAGTCGAACAATTTGGTATTCCTTTCCATCTTGTTAGCCATGAAGGCTTAACCCGCGATCAACATGATGAAAAGTTAATTGCACAAATTAATCAATACAAACCTGATTATGTTGTACTCGCAAAATACATGCGTGTATTAACACCGGCATTTGTACAAAACTTCCCAAATCAAATTATCAATATTCATCACTCCTTCTTACCTGCCTTTATTGGTGCACGTCCTTACCATCAGGCTTATGAGCGTGGCGTGAAGATCATTGGTGCAACAGCACACTACGTAAATGATAATTTAGATGAAGGCCCAATCATCACGCAAAATGTGATTAATGTTGACCATACATTTTCTGCTGAAGATATGATGAGAGCCGGTCGAGATGTTGAAAAGAACGTTCTTAGCCATGCTTTATATTGGGTACTTTCACAACGTGTCTTCGTTTACGGCAACAGAACAATCATTTTATAAGCTTTCTGTCACTAATAACGAAAACATTATGACTATCTAAAAATAAACCGCGATATAAAACCTATCGCGGTTTATTTTTTATTTCTGATTAACAGAGATGATATTGCTTAAAATCAATACGATAGCGCATAAATCTTGAACGATGCGCACATTTTTACAGCAGTCAGTCTTATTTTAGTAAAATAGCACTTTACAGATTTCCGGTATTTGGTATTATTGCGCCCGCTGTCACGGACAGCAAAACAATTTAATGTTGGTGGGATACCCAAGCGGCCAAAGGGAGCAGACTGTAAATCTGCCGTCACAGACTTCGAAGGTTCGAATCCTTCTCCCACCACCATCTCCTCTTAGTTCTACTTTCTGAAAATTCTTTTTATTCCATTTTATCAATCAAGTCCAAAAATCGATTCAAAACGCTTGAATGATACTTAGATTTATAGATATAACAGCTATATCGTATTTCAGGTTGAGTTAATGGTATAAAGCATAAACCTGTTTCACACTCATTTTTCAATGGGTTTTCATCTGTTAATAAAATAGAATGATGCGTTTGAATAAAACGTAAACAGCAATTAAGATCATCCATTATTCTGACACACACCGTCTTTCCCCTATCCCCGATGTCACTCTCTAATTTCTTTATCTTAGCTGTCTTGTATAATGCAGGATCACATAACCAAATATTTTCACTTAACAGTCTATCAAGATTATTATTCACATTATTCACAAGTGTTTTTTGACAACAAATACCTAAGTGTTTATTTTCTATTTTATGAAGAAGACTAAATTTCTCACTAATAATTTTTTCAGAACTTAATATTAATGTATTACCATCATAGTCAGGTATTTCTTCAAAGTTCTCTCTTGAAAATCGCATTATATTTATATGGGAACAATTTTTATTTGCTGCTTGATAAAACTGAGTTAAATACTGACCTTTTCCCCAATCATAATAAACATGAATGTTATTGTTTATAATTCCCGAAATATGTTTTTTCGTTATCTCTTTCTCCTGAAGATAGAGCGATTTCAAATCATTATAAAGCTCAAGCCCCTCTTGAGTTAAACTCATCCCAAATTTCTCTCGCTTAAATAAACGCTTTCCTAACACGGCTTCAAAGTCTTTGATAGACTTAGCGACAGGAGGCGTCGTGCGATTCATCACTCGCGCGGCTTTACTTAACGAGCCATTTTCGACTACAGCCATAAAGGCTTCTAACTTACGAGAAAAAAACATAATTCACCATTCCTTTGCTGTGTAGAATAAAATAATTTCATTGATTCATTTAATGAAAATAAAATAGTGATTAATTAATTTTAAAATTAATTTTATATAAACGCAGTATTATATAAATATTCCTTTCCTCCTTTTAATGAATACAAATTATAACTACAATATTATTTTTATTATGCCATCACTCTTCACATATAAAGAATAATAATACTTATATTCTTCTATCAAAGATTAGTTTATGTTTCTAGTTTGTTTAATTAATATTTTTTGTTATACAATTAATTATTTTTATTAAATTAGCGCACTTTATTTAATCGCCTTTATTTTTATCTGATTTTATCTTTCTCTTGATAAGCTGTGCCATCATTTCAGTGATTCACTTACATTCATTTTATGATCCTGCTAGTATAAGACATCCTATTATTCAATATATAAATGGTTACAGTCACATGAAATTTGTCTCTTTCAACATTAATGGTTTACGTGCTCGTCCTCACCAACTTGAAGCGATTATAGAAAAACATCAGCCAGATGTTATTGGACTTCAAGAAACGAAAGTTCATGATGATATGTTTCCATTAGATACGGTGGGTGCCTTGGGTTATCATGTTTTCTATCATGGTCAAAAAGGACATTATGGGGTTGCCTTACTCACCAAAGAAAAACCTGTCGCAGTACGTAAAGGTTTTCTTAGCGATGACGATGATGCACAACGTCGAATGATCATGGCAGATATCGAAACTCCAGCGGGCTTATTGACCGTTATGAATGGTTATTTTCCTCAAGGTGAAAGCCGTGATCATGAAACTAAATTTCCAGCAAAAGAAAAATTCTATGCTGACCTTCAAAATTACCTAAACACCAACTTAAAACCCACCTCTCCAGTTCTTATTATGGGTGATTTAAATATTAGCCCAACAGATAAAGATATTGGTATTGGCGAAAATAATATGAAACGCTGGTTAAAAACAGGTAAATGTTCTTTCCTACCAGAAGAGCGAGAATGGCTGGCAACCTTAATGGGCTGGGGATTAACAGATACATTCCGCCAGCAACATCCTGAAGCTGATGATAAATTTTCGTGGTTTGACTATCGTTCTAAAGGATTTGATGATAACCGAGGCTTACGTATTGACTTACTGCTAGCCAGTCGCTGCTTAGCGGATAATTGTATTTCAACAGGAATTGATTACGAGATCCGTGGAATGGAAAAACCCTCCGATCACGCCCCCGTTTGGGCTGAATTTAATATCTAATCAGATGAAATTTTAATTCCGTAAAAGCACTTCCTTAAATCATAGAGGAAGTGCTTTTTATTTGTGCTTAATGATCAGTCGTGGTTTCTTTACTCTGCACTTTATTTTTTGTCGTGCTTGCTTTATGAGTTCCTTTAGTTGCTACCTTGCGCTTTTTATTATGCGCCGGTGCAGGAAGGTTTCTAAACGCTTGAATATTTGGACGACGTTTCGCTTGAGTAATCAACTCACTCAAGGTGTTATTTAATGGCATCATAAAATCTTGATATTTAACTTGCTTCTCACTAATTTGCGTCAATATCGATTCCCAGTGTGCGGTCATATCCGGTAAAGTCGCCATATCTGGCAATACATGAATTAATGCTCTACCGGCGGGTGTTGAATTAATAGCGCGTCCTTTCTTTTGCAAAAAGCCTCGCTTAAATAACAGCTCAATAATTCCCGCTCTGGTCGCTTCAGTACCTAATCCATCCGTCGCTCTTAGGATTTTCTTAAGTTCTTTATCTTGAACAAAGCGCGCAATTCCAGTCATAGCAGAAAGTAATGTTGCATCAGTAAAAGGTCTAGGGGGTTGTGTTTGCTTTTCAACAATCTCGCCCTTTTCACACAGCAATTCATCACCTTTAGCCACGACTGGCAATGCAGAACCATCATTGTCAGCATCTTGCTCTTTCGCACCTAATAATACTCGCCATCCTGCTTGCGCTAAAAAACGGGCTTTAGCGATAAACTTGCCATTCTCAATATCAAGTTCAATGACGCATTTACGATAAACAGCATCCGGCATAAATTGCATGAGATATTGGCGAGCCACAAGATAATAAATATTTTTCTCATTTTCACTTAATGAGATATTACCCGTTTTTGCCGTTGGAATAATCGCATGGTGAGCATCAACTTTTTTATCATCCCAACAACGATTCTTTTTATCAATATCTAGAGTCTCTTGCGGTAATAAGCTTGCGTCATGGGTGCTAATCGCATTAATAACAGCATGGCGACCCGCAAAGTGTTCATCAGGGAGATAACGACTGTCAGAACGCGGATACGTGATTAGCTTATGTGTTTCATATAGGCGTTGGCACGTATCTAACACTTGTTGTGCACTTAAACCAAAACGTTTTGCCGCTTCAATTTGTAATGCGGAAAGTGAAAAAGGAAGTGGTGCTATTTCAGACTCTTGCTTATCTTGATAATCCGTTACATTCGCAGGTTTGCCTTTAATTCTCTCGACAACATGCTCGGCAAGTTTACGATTTAATAACCGCCCTTCCTCATCTTGCCAAGGTTCACAATGCTCACTAGGCTGCCAAATGGCAGTAAAACGCTCATCAGCTGGCGTTACAACATGTGCCTTTACTTCGAAGAAATCTTTAGGAACAAAATTTTCAATTTCTTCATCACGGCGAACGACTAAACCAAGGACCGGTGTTTGTACGCGCCCGACTGATAATACACCTTGATAACCATTGCGCTGACCTAAGAGTGTATACGCTCGGGTCATATTGATACCATAAAGCCAATCTGCTCGTGCTCTCGCTAACGCAGATACACACAATGGAATAAATTCATGGTTATAACGTAGTTTATCAATAGCCCGCGTCACCGCCGCTGGATTTAAGTCATTAATTAAGCAACGACGAGCCTGTTTTCTTTGCTCTTCGCTGATATTTAAATAGTTAAGCACTTCATCGACTAAGAGCTGCCCCTCACGATCGGGGTCACCCGCGTGGATCACTTCTTGAGCCTGCTTAAGTAGTGTTTTGATGGTTTCCAGCTGTTTTTTAACATCAGCTCGAGGCTTGAGTTGCCATTTTTCAGGAATAATCGGCAAATCATCTAACGACCAGCGGGCGTACCGCGGGTCGTATGCATCCGGCTCAGCTTGTTCAAGTAAATGACCGACACACCACGTCACATACTGGTTATCACCACAAAGAATAAAGCCATCGCCCCGTTTATGAGGCTTTGGCAATACATCAGCAATAGCGCGAGCAAGGCTGGGTTTTTCTGCAATAAATAATCTCATTACGTTAGTTAGTCACTTCAATCAACGCTTTTCCAGCTACTGGCGCAGTTAGCTCACCAATAGACGTTAATTCAATATCAAAACGTGAGGCAACGGCTTTCACTTGTTCAACCGCTTCAGGCAATACTGCTAATAATAAGCCACCTGATGTTTGTGGATCACAAAGTAATTTACGTTGCATTTCAGTGATCTCACCAATTAAATGACCATAACTTTCAAAGTTACGATTTGTACCACCCGGAACACAACCTTGTTCAATATAAGACTCTACTTCTGGCAATCTAGGGACTTGTGAGAAGTGAATAGTGGCTTGCACACTAGAGCCATCACAAATTTCGCTTAAGTGCCCTAATAAACCGAACCCTGTTACATCCGTCATTGCCGTGACGCCTTCGATATCAGAAAAATCAGCACCCGCTTTATTCATGCGGCACATAATTTCTGTCGCTAAACCTTGATGTTCTGGTTTTAATAGGCCTTTTTTCTCCGCCGTTGTTAATACACCAATGCCCAAAGGTTTAGTTAAAAAAAGCTGACATCCTGCTTTCGCTTCACTGTTTTTCTTCACTTTGCTCACAGGGACGACACCGGTTACAGCAAGACCAAAAATAGGTTCTGGCGCATCAATGGAGTGTCCACCCGCCAGTGAAATTCCTGCTTCTTGGCAAGCAGCTCGCCCCCCTTCAATTACTTCACGTGCAATTTCTGGTGCCAATTTATTAATTGGCCAGCCTAAAATAGCAATCGCCATAATAGGTTTTCCGCCCATGGCAAAAATATCGCTAATTGCATTCGTTGCAGCGATACGCCCAAAATCATAAGGGTTATCAACAATAGGCATAAAGAAATCAGTGGTGCTGATAATACCGGTACCATTTCCTAAATCATAAACAGCGGCATCGTCTTTGGTTTCATTACCGACAAGTAAATGAGGATCATGAAATTTAGCGTGTTCACTATGCAAAATGGTTTCTAAAACTTTTGGCGAGATTTTACAACCACAACCTGCACCATGACTGTATTGTGTTAAACGAATTGCTTCAGACATAACATGCCATCCTTTTTAAAAATAAGTCACAAAATCAGTTAAGTCAGCAGGAGAAACCGTCATTGGCGCTTTCAGAGCTGGCGTGCCTAAATAAAGGAAACCAATAATCTGGTCGTGTTCACCACAACCTAGTCCTTCTCTTACAACAGCATCATGAGTCCAAGAGCCTGAACGCCAAATCCCCCCAAACCCTTGGGCAACAGCGGCCATTTGCATTGCTTGTACACTACAACCGGCTGCCACAACTTGCTCCCATTCAGGCACTTTAGGATGATCTTTCACTTTCGCAATAACTGTGATGATCAATGGGGCACGAAAAGGTGCATTTTTTGCTTTTTCTTCAACTTCGGGTCCTAAATTACCCACAACCGCGGCTTTATGCAGTAATTGGCTAAAACGTTCAATGCCTTCATTTTGCATCACAACGAAATGCCAAGGCTTCAGTGCACCATGATCAGGCGCACGCATACCGGCTTGTAAAATAGTATTGAGGGCTTCACTATCGGGGGCTGGGGTAGTCAGTCGGGAAGCTGAACGGCGGTTCAAAAGCAGTGTTAATGCATCCATTTTTATTCTCCTGTCAGCATTTTATTTTAGCAAGTTCCCATTCTTATGGGGATGGACAGTTCTTATCAATTCGCAGTATAACAAACTGTTATATTACCACTATCCACAGATTTAGGCGGAAATTTTTCTAAAAATCAGCGATGTGGTTATTTAATCGTAAATTATTGTTCATAAAATGATTAATCTTAGCCTACTCCGTTAATTTATGTTTATTTTGATCTTTAATTCGATGATTTCTTATATTATTTTGATGCCTTTTTGTGTGCATTTATTTAGCTATTTTTACGTAAAATAAATGTTTACTTAATAACACCTTAAGCAAAAAGTTATCATTAGTTGTTTCTTAAAAATCAATGACAGACATTCAATAAGAGCTATATTAGAATATTCTTTCAATGTTATTGCTATTCTCTCTATTGCTAACAACATTCTTTGTTTTAATAGTATGAGATTATGTGGATGTAACCTGCTTACCAATAATTCTAGCATGACTGTTTAGGATTAAATTTTAGCTTTACATGATGTGGAGATAATATGAATAAAATTATGGAGTTAATCGGCGCAATATTAAAATTCAGTTGGCAAGCCATTAACTTTATCAGGAAATTAATCTTAAACGTTATTTTCTTTTTCCTTCTCTTTATGGTCATTGGTATTTTCTTAATTAGCAAAGAAGCACAAAAACCGATGGATTATGAAGGTGCCCTTCTTGTTGATCTTAAAGGTGTGATTGTTGACCAAACGGTAACCCAAAACCCTTTAGGTGAAGTTGGACGTGAGCTTTTAGGGGTTTCTAGTAGCCAGCTTCAAGAAAATTCATTATTTGAAGTCGTCGATACGCTACGCCGAGCGTCTCAAGATCCGAAAATTAAAGGTATGGTACTCAAACTTGACGAATTCGCAGGCGCAGATCAACCTTCATTAAATTATATTGGTAAAGCACTCAATGAATTTAAAAAGGCAGGCAAACCTATTTTTGCGGTGAGTGGTTATTACAGTCAGCCACAATATTATCTCGCTTCTTATGCAGATAAAATTTATCTCACGCCACAAGGTGCGGTGGGTGTTTATGGTTTTGGCTTTAAAAATCTCTATTACAAAACACTGTTAGAAAATTTAAAAGTGAGTACACATATTTTCCGCGTAGGAACGTATAAATCTGCCGTTGAACCATTGATGCGTAATGATATGTCTGAGGAATCGCGGGAAGCTTCATCACGTTTAGTTAATGCATTGTGGTCTACTTATTTAACCCAAGTTGCAGAAAACCGTAGCATTACCACAGAAGATGTTTTCCCAGGTGCGAAAGAGATGATTGCACAGCTACGCAATGCAGATGGAGATAACGCAACGTATGCGCTAAATCGTAAATTAGTAGACTCTGTAAGTTCATACGCTCAATTTGAAGCCGATATGACAGAAACCTTCCAGTGGGATAAAAAGAACCAGCAATTTAATAATATTAGCATTTATGATTATGCTGATACGTTAACTT
This sequence comes from Proteus cibi, assembly GCF_003144405.1. GTDB lineage: Bacteria > Pseudomonadota > Gammaproteobacteria > Enterobacterales > Enterobacteriaceae > Proteus > Proteus cibi. The sequence continues at coordinate 104,785 of NZ_PENW01000008.1, read as the reverse complement.
CATCATTACCTGCAAATGATGAAGGTAATATTGCTGTAGTTGTTGTCCAAGGTGCCATTATTGATGGTGAAAGTATCCCAGGTTCTGCTGGTGGTTCAACTATTGCGAATCAAATTCGCCAAGCACGTTTAGATCCAAATATTAAGGCACTTGTATTACGTGTAAATAGTCCTGGTGGTAGTGTTTCGGCATCAGAGCAAATACGCAGTGAAGTTGCTGCCTTTAAACAACAGAAAAAACATGTGGTTGTTTCAATGGGGGGTTTAGCCGCATCGGGTGGATATTGGATCTCAACCCCTGCAAATAAAATTATTGCTAGCCCATCAACATTAACAGGTTCAATTGGTATTTTTGGCGTTATTAATACTTTTGAAAACAGCCTAGAATCTATTGGTGTTTATACTGATGGTGTCACAACATCACCATTAGCCGGATTATCTGTCACAAATAAACTACCTGAAGAATTTGCAGAGCTTTTACAGCTAAATATCGAAAGTGGTTATAAAACGTTTATTAATTTAGTAGCAGAATCTCGTAAAAAAACACCTGCCCAAGTTGATCGTATTGCTCAAGGGCGAGTGTGGGTAGGAATAGATGCAAAGAATGTGGGTTTAGTTGATGAGTTTGGTGATTTTGATGACGCTATTGATGCGGTTGCTAAAATGGCAAAAATTGAACACCCTATTATTGATTGGATGAAACCCGAATTAAGCCTGTCAGAGCAGATCATTATGAGCTTATCATCTAACGCAAAGGCACTCCTCCCTGATCCGCTACAAGCGTATATACCGGCACCTGTTTTAAAAGAAGTTAAAACACAGACAGAATTTTATCGCAACATGAATGATCCGTTAAATCGCTATACATATTGTTTATCTTGTGGAGATATTCAATAATCTTTTCTACTCATACACCTGTTCACTCTGAATAGGTGTATTTCTCTCTTTTTTCTGATTTTTTATAGAATAATATTCTGATGAATGAGATTTGTTCGTTTGTCTTTATGCTATTTTTAACACAATGATTTAAAGCAAATATTAGTTGTTCTCTATTTTCTTTTTTTAGCATCCTTTCCTTTTTTTATTCTGCAAACTCCCTATAATCAGGTATTTCTCACAGCTTAATAAGAGTGCTTTGTCTGATGCAAAAGAAATCAATCTACGTTGTTTATACTGGCGGTACTATTGGTATGCAACATTCTGAACATGGCTATATTCCTGTATCAGGACATTTACAACGCCAATTAGCTAAAATGCCAGAATTCCACCGTGAGGAGATGCCTGACTTTACAATCAAAGAGCACCTTCCTTTAATTGATTCTTCAAATATCACACCAGAAGATTGGCAATCTATCGCTGATGATATTAATGAAAATTATCACAACTATGATGGATTCGTTATTCTTCATGGTACTGATACCATGGCATTTACCGCATCAGCACTCTCTTTTATGTTTGAGGATCTTAGCAAGCCAATTATCGTTACTGGCTCTCAAATTCCTTTAGAAGCCTTACGATCTGACGGACAAACAAACCTATTAAATGCGCTTTATCTCGCTGCACATCATCCCATTAATGAAGTGGCTCTATTTTTCAATAACACGCTGTATCGCGGAAACCGCACAATAAAAGCACATGCTGATGGTTTTAATGCCTTTGCATCGCCGAATAGCGCACCGCTACTCGAAGCTGGCATTAATATTAAACAATTTAAAATTAATTCTTTTCCAAAAGGAAATGGTGAATTTACTACACATAATATTACGCCTCAGCCTATTGGTGTTGTCACAATTTATCCGGGTCTTTCCGATGAAGTGGTGAAAAATATCCTGATGCAACCAGTGAAAGCCTTAATATTGCGCTCTTATGGTGTTGGTAATGCCCCCTCACACCCTGCTCTACTTTCTACCCTACGTGAAGCAACAGAGCGTGGTATTGTTGTTATCAACCTTACACAATGTATTTCTGGTCGAGTGAATATGGAAGGTTATGCAACAGGTCAAGCATTAGCGGAAGTAGGTGTGATCAGTGGTTTTGATATGACATTTGAAGCAACATTAACTAAACTGCATTATCTCCTTAGCCAACAATATAATTACACTGAAATCTGCCAACTAATGCAACAAAACCTACGCGGTGAAATGACATTAGACGATAACGACTAAGTTTAATCTAAAGGTAAAATTGGTGAAAAATTCTGCGCTGTTATTGGTTGATATACAAAACGATTTTTGTACAGGTGGTGCATTAGCTGTTAATGAAAGCGACATCGTTATACAAACAGCCAACCAACTTATTCATGATTTCAACCAATCTAAAAATCCTATTATTGCCAGTTTAGATTGGCACCCAGCCGATCATCTTAGCTTTGCTGAAAACTCAGGTACTACGGTAGGCGAAATCGGCATACTTAATGGATTACCACAAGTTTGGTGGCCCGTTCATTGCGTACAACATTCTTATGGTGCTGCATTTCATCCTGAATTAAACCAAGCACTCATTAATCACATTATTTATAAAGGGCAAAATCCCCTTATTGATAGTTATAGTGCTTTTTTTGATAACGACCATGAATATCAAACAGGCTTACACACACTTTTACAGACGCTTAATATAAAACATCTTTATATTTTAGGAATTGCTACAGATTACTGTGTCAAATTTACAGTGCTAGATGCGCTGTTATTGGGATATCAAGTCACAGTCATTACAGACGGTTGTCGCGGTGTCAATATTCAAAATGACGATAGCGAAAAAGCACTGGAAGAGATGCAGGCAAAAGGTGCAACATTAATTGATTCAGCGCATTGGCTTAATCGTAACAATCAATAAGTTCGTAATAATTTGACCGTAAAAAAACAGCAATAAATCATTAATTGATTTGTTGCTGTATGACTTTATCCGCAACTTTGCCAAAAAACTGTTTAGTTAAAGAATAGAATGGCGACAGACCATTTTGGTTATCACAAGAAACCAACTCTAAATAACATAACTGCTCAAAATCCCAATTTTTCTCCAAATGCTCTTCATATAATTCGTCTAAATCATCCCAATGTTGTTTTCGTAAATTTATTAAAAAGTGGCAGTTTAGATTCAATAAATTAATTGTATATTCTGCTTTGTCTTTTTTATTTGGATCTAAATTTTTTTGGGAACAATTCTACCATCAGATAAAAAAGCAAAGTAATGCTCACAATCATTCTGATAGCAAGATACAAAACGTGTTATATCAACACTTGTTTGCTTTGCAAGAGTATGCCCACCAAATATGTCCTCTTTTTGTAATTTTTTGAGGCAGTCGCTACTAAATATACTTGCTGCAAGATTTGATTCATCAAATGTGCGAGTTGGATTCTGACTTTTATTTTCAATATGTTCGATATGATATTCCAATCCGAGTTTATCCGCTCTTACCTCACTATAACAACATAATTGACATTGTTGCCTACATAATCTTTGTAAAACTTCCGTTTTATAGCCAAAAGATGACCAGCGGCTTGTTGACTCTGCTTGTATAGTCGGTGGATTTTCATTTGCTTGCGTTAATCCATATACATTCAATGGTGACTGTTTGATGAATCTCATTGCTTCCCTTCTAAATCAGAGAAATGCTTCTGCCTACGAATACTTCTTTGTAGGCGTTGCAGTTGAGGATGGGATTTACCTAAAAGACACGTTAACTCATTCAGCAATGATTGAACTGAGTCAGTATGACTTTCTCCTTGATCGATCAGCTCAGTCAGTTTATTTAACATCTCTTTTTCTTTAATGGGTGGCTGAGGATCAACATGCATAACACTTTCAAGAACTTGATTGCTTGGATTACCATATGTATTAGCAAGTGGTTTTGATGCGATCGCTTCACCTTTATGATCCTCACCAATCACTCGGATACAATCCGAATGAACGGTACTAATAACTTGTGGGCTATGAGTTGTCACAATAAACTGAATATTGGGGAATGCTTCCATTAACGATGATAGTACCGTTTGCTGCCAAGTAGGATGGAGAAACATATCCACTTCATCAATGAGCACGATACCTGAAGTTTTAACTGCCGCCATCTCACCAAGGTGTGGGTTTAATTTAATACAGCGAAATGCAATATCCGAGATCATTGCTACCATATTACGTAAACCATCACTTAATAAAGAAAGCGGTATGTAACCTTGCTCGGGATGCAACATAACAAGTTGTTGCCCCATGCTGGCTCTATATTGTAAATCATGCCAGCCTGTCAGCTTTTGAGTTAACTTATTAATAGAAGTTTGCACAACGTTAATTGCAGCAGAAAAATTTTTTTGGGCGACTTCATCTTGTGGTGTTAATTGGCTCTCTAATTGTGTTATTTGTAGCTCTCTGTGACTACGATAGACCCAACTATACCAAGTCAGAAACTGCTTATAACTTGATGTGGCAGTTAAACAGTTTTGATATCCCCAAAAACGAGAGTGAACACTGTTATCCAGTTTTTTATCTTGTGTTTCTGAACTGTATCGTCCTTGATACCATAATCGCCCAGTCCCTAAATACACGATCAGAGGCAAGTTAGTATTTTCTTGAGTAAGGGACTCTTTAGCAATTTTAGAAGATTTATAAATCTCACTTTGATACTTTTTAGCGATATTAGTCAGGACTGTAGTAAGTTTGTCCCCTTTAGTCCCTGTTTTCGGCGTTACCTTTTCGCGAAACTGTAACCAAGATGCAGGTAATATATCGTCTTTTTGATTAGAAAATGCCTCTATTTCTGAGGGTAAGGCAGGTTCCATGTTTTGATCAAGGCGCCTTAATCGGACATCATCAATTTGTATTGTTGCAGCTTTACCTGTTTGACTGCCTAAATCAAAACCTTTAACAAAAGGCCACAGCGCAATACGAACAGCATCAAGAATTGTTGTTTTTCCAGCACCATTAGGTGCTATAAGGACGGTCATTTGAGGATGAAAAGTGACTTCAAGTTGCTCAAAACAACGAAAGTTTTTTATTATTACTTTATCTATTTTCATTTCATCCCCTCTCAATTTATCGTTTCTTATTCTCCCACAGATAAGAACTATTAAAAATACTCTTACCTATAATATAAAGGTCTACAACAATCTTATTTATACTATAAGAATTTAATCATCATTCATTGGCTTTAGTGTTGCTAAACGTTCAGATTGAAACTGAGCTTTTAATTCTTGTTTGCTCTTCATGGTAATTTGTCCATTAGTGCCTACTGTCATATGCTCAGGCGTGTGGTTATTTTTCGCCTGCCATAATAAAACAATCTGCATGCAATGCTCTTTTTGCTCATCAGTCAATGCAACACCATCAGGCCATTTACCTAGTTCAACTGCCGTTGAAATACGTTGGTAAATTTCAGGGGTTACCATTGAAATAAGTTCATTAACTTCCATTGATTGCTCCATAAGCTAAATAATCACTTGAAATAGCTGAATCGTTTTTTCACTTGTTATTATTTTGTTAATTCAACGGAGTTAACCGACTTGTTTTTCGCCTGTTTCACTATTCGTAAATGAAAGTGATGCTGAATTAACACAATAACGCTCCCCTGTTGGGGCTGGACCATCATTAAAAACATGACCTAAATGTGCATCACATTGCTGGCAACGGATTTCAGTTCTTTTCATATTATGAGAAAAATCATCAATATAGCGAATCGCACTATCACTAACGGGTTGATAAAAGCTAGGCCAACCACATCCTGCATCAAATTTCGTCTCTGAATAAAACAGAGGAGCGGAACAACATAAGCAGTGATAAATTCCTGTTTGGCGATTGTGTAATAATTTACCACTAAACGGAGGTTCTGTGCCTTGCTGTTGAGTCACATAACGTTGCATTTCGTTGAGTGTTGATAAATCAAGGTGATTGTTATTACTTGAAATATTCACTTTCTTTTCATTATCTGCCATATCGACCTCTTGCCCAGAAAAATGCTTTTTAAAACAACAGTGAATAATAACAAAGATTTAACAACAAATCTGAAAAATATAGTCTAAAATCATCAAGAGTAATCTTTAGTTTTTGAAATGTGATGAGTTTCACATAACGGAGCAAAGGTAACTTCATTTATTGGCGTTGATCCCGATAATACACAGCGTAACATTTAGCTAAAACGACCAATCTTTAAGCGAAAAGTGTTTTTTTAATTGATTTTTTGCAATTATTGACACGATTCCGCTTGACGATTGGCGCGGTTTTGGTAACTTTAGAAGCAACTTTTTAATTCACTAAATTAAAGCTGGTGGAATACATATGACTATCAAAGTAGGTATTAATGGTTTTGGTCGTATCGGCCGCATCGTTTTCCGTGCTGCTCAAGAACGTTCAGATATCGAGATCGTAGGTATTAACGATCTGTTAGACGCAGACTACATGGCATACATGCTGAAATACGATTCAACTCATGGCCGTTTCAACGGTACTGTTGAAGTAAAAGATGGCCACCTCGTTGTTAATGGTAAAACCATCCGCGTAACTTCAGAAAGAGATCCAGCAAATCTGAAATGGAACGAAGTCGGTGCTGACGTTGTTGCAGAAGCAACAGGTCTGTTCTTAACTGACGAAACTGCTCGTAAACACATCCAAGCTGGCGCGAAAAAAGTTGTTCTGACTGGTCCTTCAAAAGACAGCACTCCAATGTTCGTTATGGGCGTAAACCATAAATCATACGCAGGCCAAGACATCGTTTCTAACGCATCTTGTACTACTAACTGCTTAGCGCCTTTAGCTAAAGTTATCAACGACAACTTCGGTATCGTTGAAGGTCTGATGACTACTGTTCACGCAACAACTGCAACTCAACGTACTGTTGATGGTCCATCTGCAAAAGACTGGCGTGGTGGTCGTGGTGCTTCTCAAAACATCATCCCATCATCAACTGGTGCTGCTAAAGCTGTAGGTAAAGTTATTCCTGAGCTGAACGGTAAACTGACTGGTATGTCTTTCCGTGTTCCTACTCCTAACGTTTCTGTTGTTGACCTGACTGCACGTCTGGAAAAACCAGCAACTTACGCACAAATCTGTGACGCTATCAAAGCAGCAGCTGAAGGCGAACTGAAAGGCGTTCTGGGTTACACTGAAGATGCAGTTGTTTCAACTGACTTCAACGGCGAAGTTCTGACTTCAGTATTTGATGCTAAAGCAGGTATCGCTCTGAACGACAACTTTGTTAAATTAGTTGCTTGGTACGATAACGAAGTGGGTTATTCAAACAAAGTTCTGGATCTGATTTCTCATATCTCTAAATAATTAGAGTTTAGAAAGTCACGATTTCTTTAGAGCCACCTTTTCGGTGGCTCTTTTATTTTCTAGCCAGTCAGTTTATTGTATTGAAATAGTCAGTGACATAAGGTCATAAGATAATGAATGAGAAAATTTTTTCTTTGCCGATTATTGAACAAATATCACCTTACTTAAGTCGTCGGCAATTAGGCGAACTCCCTATCCTTGTTATTTCACATCCAAAAGTACGCGCAGCAATCAGCCTTCAAGGTGCTCATTTAATTGCTTGGCAACCCGCACAAGAACATCCTGTATTTTGGGTAAGCGAAGCCTCTCTCTTCACTCCTGGCGTTGCTATTCGTGGCGGTATTCCTATTTGCTGGCCTTGGTTTGCTTCAGCAGGTACACCAAGTCATGGATTTGCGCGAATTCTTCCTTGGGAGTTTAGTGCCCATACAGAACAAGATGATGGTGTTCTCATCACCATGACATTAAAAGAGAGCCAACAAACACAAAAATATTGGCCTCATCCCTTTACTGTTATTGCTCGTTTTAAATTAGGAGCAACCTGTGAAGTTGAATTAGAATCTTACGGTGATTATGAAGCGACAGCTGCCCTCCACTCTTATTTTAATGTGAGTGACATTGATAATGTTTCTGTAACAGGCCTAGGAAGCCACTACATTGACACCGTGGCAGATAAAGAGGTTTATACTGATGAAACCTCATTGCGCTTTAATGGGCGTACTGACAGGCTTTATACCGAGCCTGATGATTTTAATCTTATTCATGATGATGGCTGGGATCGTACAATTGAAGTTCATCATTACCATCATAGTGATGTCGTCTGTTGGAACCCCGGTGCAGAACTTGCAAGTTCAATGAAAGATATGAGCACAGGTGGCTATCGTAAAATGGCTTGTGTAGAAACGGCGCGCATTCACCAACCATTAAAACCAGATAACGTTCATCCTGGCCGCTTATCTCTGGTCGTTCGTGTTCGTAAAAATATAGCCGAAAAATAAAGTATTACTGGCATCTTACACAATAAAAAGCTTCGAGTTTAAATCGAAGCTTTTTATTATCGTAGATCTCACTAAATGCCAGTTCGATTTTAGCTAGTTAGAATGTGTAAGTCACACCTGTCCACAAAATTGCAGTCACCGATTTATTCACCATTGGGCTGTCTTTCACTTCACTTGGCAAATGGTCAACACGTCCCATCGCAAAGAAATTCCAGTTTTCAGCAAACTTATAGTTCGCCGACAGCTCTACATACGGTCTCCAGCTATCATTTGGCGTATATTCTGCTAAACCACTGCGTTGTGATTCTGCGTGGCTAATTCCATAAGCATAACGGTTTTGTTTTTTGTTTTCCCAAACAACACCCGCTCCGGGTTGTAAAGACCAGTTACCAAATTTGAAAGGATATAAATAAGCAGCGTCAGCGATAATACCGTTACTTTTTCCTAGCATATCACCCGATACGATTGCTCTTAAGCTCCCCCATGATTCATGGTGTTTATATGTAAAACCCCCCATCATGGTGTCACGACGACGATTCAGTTTCTTCATTTGCTCATCGTCACTATCGCTTGGTTTATAAGCCTGAGGATAATAGTGTAAATCAACAGAGAGTTGATCTTTAGGTGTATTCCACAAGTAATATCCCGCTGCTAACGTTGCAAAATAGAAATTCTCTGACTGGTAGTTAACTTGTGGTACTGGTAATAAATAATCTTTTGATTTAGCGCCTTTATAAGGAGTAACTTGCGCTAAGACTGAACCCCCTATTGACCATTCTCCAGCAAATGCTACTGGTGTGCTTAGCCCAGCGATAACGGCTAAAGAAATGATAATCTTCTTATTACTCACGATGATTTTCCATATTGTCATTAATAAAGTAGTAACCAAAAACCTATTTCAGTTACAAATAACTAAAGTTGGTATTATTTTACCTATAATCATTTTAATTTTGCATTAAATGTGTAGCAATCAGTGCTTGCCCTAATGCAATACCACCGTCTCCGGTAGGTAACATCATAGGAGAGAGTACTTTTTTATTGTTTAATTTTTTCTTAAACAGCTGTTTGAGTAATGTATTATTTAATACACCACCAGTAAGGACAATCGTATCAATCTGATATTTATCAGCATATCGTAATGCAATATTGCCTAAACTTTCAGCTAGTAGATAATGAAATAGCCATGCTTTTTCACTGACATTAAGCTTTACACTTTCCCATTGAGACCAAAAAACAGACAGATCCAGCACGTTGTTTTTTATCGGCATTAAATGCCCATATTGCTTAATAATTTCCGTTTGTTTTTCTTTCTGACACGCTAATGCCGCTGTTTGTAAGTAACATGCGGCTTCCCCTTCCCAGCTTATCTCTTTAGGCGCTAATCCTAATGATGCCGAAACTGCATCAAAAAGACGCCCACAAGAAGAGGCTTTAGGTGAATTTAAGCCACGCTCTACGGCATTATTTAATATCTGCAAATCATTGATAGGTATCATTTGGGTGATAACACTACTTCGCCAATTTTCAGAAAAATTAGCTAAATGTGCGAACCAATTTCGCCAGGGTTGCACAGAGGCAAGATTACCTCCAGGCATCGCAACCGCAGGAAGCCCACCAATTCGCTCTGAATGTTGATAGTCCACCAGCAGACATTCCCCTCCCCATAGCGTGCCATCTTGCCCAAAACCTAATCCATCAAGTGCAATACCAATGACAGCGCCTTGTTGATGTGTATGACCATGTTCAGCAAGACAAGAAACAATATGTGCATGGTGATGAGAGACTTCAATAACAGGAATATTTTGCTCTTGAGCAAATTGCTTACCCAACTGGTGACTGATGTAGTTAGGATGTGCATCTATTGCAATCGCTTTAGGTGAAAAACGATAAATCTGTTGGAAGAGAGCCAACGATTTTACCAACTGTTGCCGCACACTTAAATCATCAAGATCCCCTAGATGAGGTCCCATAATGGCTTGATGCTGACGTAATAAGCAAAATACATTTTTGAGATCCCCTCCCATAGCAAGCACTGAGGGTTGTGACCCAAAATCTTCAGGTAGTGAAATCGCATCAGGAACATAACCACGAGAGCGTCTGATCATAACGCTCTGTTTACCCTCAATGCGAACTAATGAGTCATCAGCTCTTTGTATAATTTCTCTATTATGCATTAAAAATAAATCTGCACTATTTTTCAATTGCATTAAAGCATCTTCGTTATTTAATGCCGGTGTATGACCTGATGCATTTCCGGATGTCATAACAAGAGGAATATTCGTGCCTCGCGCTAATAGATGTTGTAGTGGATTGGCTGGCAACATAACACCTATTTCAGTCAATCCTGGCGCAATAAGATCCGCAAGTTTAGGTGTAACAGTTTTAGGGACTAATACAATTGGGGCAGCCGTACTTTGCAATGTTTGAATAGCTGTTGGAAGAAAATCGGGATCTTGCTTATCTGCTTTAATTTGATCAATTCCCGTGATCATCACCGCTAATGGCTTTGCTGGTCGATATTTGCGTTCACGTAACAATGCAACGCTTTCATTATTGCGTGCATCACACACTAAATGAAAACCACCAATACCTTTAACTGCAATAATCTTTCCCGCAAGTAACGCTTCACAAGCTTGAGTTAATGCAAGCTCTTTTGTTGCTAACTCTTTACCCTGATTATCTGCAAGCCAGATATGAGGTCCACATACAGGACATGCATTAGGTTGAGCATGAAACCGCCTATCCGCAGGATCTTCATATTCATGTTTACATTCAGGGCAGAATGGGAATTCAGACATTGAAGTAAAAGGCCTGTCATAAGGCATTTTTTTTATGATAGTAAAACGAGGGCCACAATGTGTGCAGTTAATAAAAGGATAATGATAACGACGATTGTGTGGATCAAACAATTCATCAATGCAAGCTTGGCAGGTTGTTGCATCGGGCACAACTTGTGTATCCATTTCACCACCACCGCTTTTTACAATAATAAAGTCAGTCGGTGGCTGTTCCCATTGATAAGGTGATTCTTCTATACGTTCAATGTGTGCTAATGGTGGACATTCTTCTTTTAAGGCTTCTATAAAGAGTGCATTTTTAGGTGAAAGCGTTAAATGCACCAACACACCCAAACTATCATTGCTCACTTGCCCTAATAAACCAAAACGATGGGCTAATTGCCAAACAAATGGGCGAAACCCAACGCCTTGAACTTTTCCTTTCACACGCAATGTAATGCCGTTACTCATAGGATCACCAAATCAAAATAAATTTAATCTTATTCTAGTTTAGTGATTATCAACAACTTTCATTTAGATCAGAAAAAGTGGAATTAGGTAAATTAATCATCACCTCGACAGTGACTCTTGGTGCTATTGCACACAATAATTCGTAACCAATAGTGCCACATGCCGTTGCAACATCATCAATAGGAAGTTTTTCCCCCCATAACTCAACTGAGCTACCATAATTGACATCAGGAAAATCCGTAACATCAATGGTTAGCATATCCATAGAAATACGCCCTACCAGTTGTGTTTTATGACCATTCACAATAACAGGTGTGCCATCTGGCGCATGCCTTGGATAACCATCAGCATACCCACAGGCGACAACACCGATCCGCATATCACGCTCAGCAGTATATCGGCTACCATAACCTATCTGCCCACCTTTTTTGACTTGCTGAATAGCTAATATTTCACTATTAAATGTCATTACGGGTTGTAAATCGAAATCGGCAATATCTTGCCAAACACCCGAAGGTGAAACACCATATAAAATGATGCCAGGGCGCACCCAATCTTGGTAAGTTTCAGGATCAAATAACGTTGCCGCTGAATTTGCCAAACACCGAGGTAATTCATTTACCATTGCCTGATTAATGGCCGCCTTTTGTGCATTCATGTTCAAGCCAGTATCCGCATTAGCAAAATGCGACATTTGGATAATAGACCCAATGTTTTTGATACTTTTTGCACGAGCAATTGCTTGTTGATAAGCATCAGGACGATAACCTAAACGGTTCATTCCACTATTAAGCTTAAGATAAATATTGATAGGTCTTTCTAATTGTGCTTTTTCTATCGCTTCAAATTGCCAATCTGAATGCACTGCGGTGGTAAGTGAATAGCGCTCAAGTAAATAGACATCTTCTGGTTTAAAAAAACCTTCAAGCAAAAGGATAGGACCAACCCATCCTTGCTCTCTTAACATAATAGCTTTGTCTAACTCGATTAATGCGAAACCATCAGTATGACTCAATGCAGGCCAAACACAGGATAATCCATGTCCATAAGCATCTGCTTTCACAACAGACCACACTTTGCTACCTTTCACTCTCTCTTTAATAACAGACAGATTATGACTTAATGCATCGAGGTTAATGGTTACTTTTGTGGGTCTGGACATGATTTTTCCTCAATTAATAAGCTGCATCAAGTTTTTGCCCCGGTAAGAGCAATTTAGTATTAAAACCATCGATATACCGAAACACGGATAAATCATCAGCGGCAATAGCCGGTTTATTCCCTGAAATTAAATCAGCCAGCAATTGTCCGGAGCCACACGCCATTGTCCAACCTAATGTGCCGTGCCCTGTATTTAACGATAAATTACGATAAGCTGTAGGTCCTACAATCGGTGTACCATCAGGTGTCATCGGTCTTAAACCTGTCCAAAATGTAGCTTTCTCAATATCACCACCACCTTGATAAAGATCTTGTACAACCATTTTTAATGTTTCACAGCGTGATTTTAAAACATTCAGATTAAAACCAACGACTTCAGCCATTCCACCGACACGAATTCGCTCATCAAAACGTGTTACCGCAATTTTATAAGTTTCATCTAAAATCGTGGATATTGGTGCTCTTGAAGCATCAATAATCGGCATCGTAAGTGAATAACCTTTAAGGGGATAAACAGGAATGGCGACTTTGTTTTTCAAAAACTCTGTTGAATAAGAGCCCATGGCAACAACATAATGATCAGCAGTTAATAATCCATCATGGCATTGAACGCCCGCTACTTTATCACCATCAAATAACAAATGTTTGATTTCTTTGTTAAACAAGAATGTAACACCCGCATCTTCTGCCATTTTAGCGAGTTTTTTCGTGAAAATTTGGCAATCACCGGTTTCATCATTGGGTAAACGTAAACCCCCTGTCAATTTGTGGCTAACATGCTCAAGTGCTGGTTCTGCTAATTTTAGTTGATCTGCCGTTAACAATTCATAAGCAACACCCTCTTGCTTTAATACAGCAATATCATTGGCTGCATTATCAAATTGCTTTTGATCGCGGAAAAGTTGCAGTGTACCACCTTGGCGCCCTTCGTATTCAATGCCCGTGTCTTGGCGTAATTGACGAATGCAATCACGGCTATATTCAGCAATACGCACCATACGGCTTTTATTCATGGTGTAATGTGACGCATCACAATTACGTAACATTTGCCACATCCAACGTAATTGGAAAAGTGAGCCATCAGGTTTAATCGCTAATGGGGCATGCTTTTGGAACATCCATTTCACTGCTTTTAATGGGATACCTGGTGCTCCCCAAGGCGTTGCATATCCCGGAGAGATTTGACCTGCATTACCTGCACTTGTCTCTTCTGCTGCACTATTTTGTCTATCAACAACAATAACTTCATGACCTTGTTGTACAAGATACCACGCACTCGTTACACCAATAACGCCGCCACCTAAGATGATCACTTTCATGGCAAGACTCCAATAATTTACATTGATATAACATAAGAATAATATTCCATACACAAAAAGCCAATATAGAATAATCATCTAGGTCAATAAAAAGACAGATTTTAGAGTTAAGTCACACTTGATTGTTATTTGATAATAAATTTACAAAAAAAATTATTAAATTATTTCACAAAATCAATGAGATATAATTTTTAATGCAAATTATAAAAATATCGATTAATAAATCATTTTAAATTGAAGAGAGTTTAAGGCGTAAGAGAAAGAAATTAGCGTTTTATTAAAATCTAAAAATCAATTTAATTGAAGATGATAATGCTTAAATTAACTCACTTTAGTTACTCTTTTTACTAAAAATAACCGATTTAAAGCATTGCCTAAAAAAATGACCTACTGGGCTTTTTAAATGCATAAAAAAACCAGCATCACAAATTATATGAATACTGGTTTTTTTTGAGATAAAGCAACAAACTTAATTAGCGCTTTACTTCTTCTAGGTCACTCGGTAATGGTGATTGTAAACTTTGCCAGATAATACCACTGTCCTTACCATATTGGCGGACACATTCCATGACATGCTCGACATCTTTTTGTTCGCATAATACAGCCAGTTTTTTATAAAATGCTAACGCGAGTTCTTTGGCTTGAATATTTGAGAAATAATAACGTCCTACACGAGTATAAAGCCCTTTTAAGCCATTTAAGATAAGGCCATAAATTGGGTTACCTGATGCAAACGCCAATCCACGAAAAATGTTGTAATCCAATTCACTAAACTCATCAGCACTATTTTCAGTGGTAAGCTCATGGTTTAAAACTGCAATACATTTTTCAGGGCTATTTCTAAATGCTGTACGTATAAAAATAGCCGAGATATTGGTTCTGACTGCTAATAAATTATCTATTAATTGTGGTACTCGATCATGATCAAGGCGAGCAACTGTTTCAAGGATATTAAGGCCAGAGGTTTCCCAGAAATTGTTTACCTTCGTTGGCTTTCCGTGCTGAATAGTTAACCAACCATCACGAGCAAGGCGTTGTAATACTTCTCTTAATGTGGTTCTTGTAACACCAATTAATTCAGAGAGCTCACGTTCCGCTGGAAGAATAGATCCAGGAGGAAAACGATTATTCCAGATGCTTTCAACAATATACTCTTCCGCAAAACCTGCGGGGCTTTGAGCCTTAATAACCATATTTTTATTTCTTCCGAAGCGATTTTTCTGCTAATAATGGAAAAGATAATATCAGAATGCGTAATTTTGATATAGCTCAACCATCATTAAATAGTGAATGGCATCATAAAACTTGATGTCGTTTTATCAATTTATTATTACTAATGCGCTTAATTTCACAGCGATTAGCGCGTACTATGGTTAGATTGCGCGTCATTGCGCTTAAAATCTCTATTTGGAGGATGAGAAACCTAATGGATATGAGTATAAGACAAGCACTACTAAAGAATTTTATGGGGAATTCCCCAGATTGGTATAAGCTTGCTATTCTTACTTTTTTAATTATCAACCCACTCATTTTTTTCTTTGTTGACCCTTTTGTCGCCGGCTGGCTATTGGTGGTAGAATTTATTTTCACACTCGCTATGGCGCTAAAGTGTTACCCGTTACAACCCGGAGGATTACTGGCTATTGAGGCCGTCATCATTGGTATGACTAGCCCCAAACAGATTGGTCATGAAATTGCCAACAACCTTGAAGTGATTTTGCTTCTTGTTTTTATGGTTGCGGGTATCTATTTTATGAAGCAATTATTACTGTTTGCTTTTACAAAATTGCTGTTATCCATTCGTTCTAAGCGAATGTTATCTATTGCCTTTTGTTTCGCAAGTGCATTTTTATCTGCCTTTTTAGATGCTTTAACCGTTATCGCGGTTGTAATCAGTGTCTCTCTCGGTTTCTACTCTATTTATCATAATTTTGCCTCTAATCAATCAGGGACAGAATTAAATAATGATGGATTTATTGATACCGCAGAAAAAAAACAAACTTTAGAACAATTCCGTGCTTTTTTACGTAGCTTAATGATGCATGCGGGTGTTGGTACTGCATTAGGTGGCGTAATGACCATGGTGGGTGAACCACAAAACCTAATCATTGCAAAACATTTAGAATGGGATTTTGTGACTTTCTTTATCAGAATGTCACCTGTTACTATTCCTGTTTTCTTTGCGGGTCTTGCAGTGTGCTACTTTGTAGAACGCTTTAAGCTCTTTGGTTATGGTGCTGAATTACCTGATTTAGTTCGTAAAGTTCTCACTGAATACGACAAGAAAAACAGTGAAAAACGCACTTCTCAAGAAAAAGCACAACTGATGATCCAAGCATTAATTGGTATTTGGTTGATTGTTGCTTTAGCACTCCATTTAGCAGAAGTCGGTATTATCGGTTTATCTGTTATTATTCTTGCCACGGCATTTTGTGGGATCACTGAAGAACATGCTCTTGGTAAAGCATTTGAAGAAGCCTTGCCTTTCACTGCATTATTAACTGTTTTCTTCTCTATTGTTGCCGTTATTATCGATCAACAATTATTTGGTCCTATTATTCAGTTTGTTCTTCAAGCTTCAGAATCTTCACAACTGTCTCTTTTTTACCTCTTTAATGGTCTATTATCTGCTATTTCAGATAACGTGTTTGTGGGGACAGTTTATATCAGTGAAGCTTTAACTGCATTGCAAGATGGATTAATTAGCCAGTCACAATATGAGCATATTGGTGTTGCTATTAATACAGGTACAAACTTACCTTCTGTTGCAACGCCAAATGGTCAAGCTGCCTTTTTATTCTTATTAACATCTGCACTATCACCACTCATCCGTTTATCATATGGCCGTATGGTGATAATGGCTCTGCCATATACAATTGTAATGACATTACTTGGTTTACTGGCTGTTGAATTTTGGCTTGTTCCTGCAACACATTGGTTCTATGAAATTGGTTTAGTTGCTATTCCATAACAATAGATCCACAGTTACACCACATAAATAGGACTTTTATTTGATAAAAGTCCTATTTTTTTCATTTAAAAAAGCTTGAATGTAAATATTTGTGAAATAACAGGTTTTAACTTTTTTTGCGCTTGATTTTTGGGCAGAATAGACCCTTATTTAATTTAATATTTAAATGGATATTATTATGCTGACTTCTCTTCGTCACTGGTCACAAAGCCGTTTTTCATGGCTATTGCTTGCATTAACAGCAATTGGTCTTGAAGGTGCTGCATTGTATTTTCAGTACGGAATGGAATTAATGCCTTGTGTCATGTGCGTCTATCAACGCATCGCGGTATTAGGGATCTTAGTTGCTGCATTGATTGGGGCATCTGCACCTAAAATGGCACTTATGCGCATGGCGGGTGGTTTTTTATGGATTTATTCTGCATACCGAGGAATTGAACTCTCTTGGGAGCATACACAACTTATTCTAAATCCATCACCTTTTGCAACTTGTGACTTTTTTGTCACTTTACCTTCTTGGTTTGCCTTGCAAGATTGGTTCCCTGCTGTATTCCAAGCAACCGGTGATTGTTCTGTCAGTCAATGGCAATTCTTAACTCTAGAAATGCCACAATGGATGCTTATTATTTTCTCTGCTTATTTTGTTGTCGGTTTATTAGTATTAATGAGCCAAATAACAAGTTCTTTTAAAACAAAAGAATAAAAAAGAAAATAGCCTTTAGCGATAAACTAAAGGCTATTTTTATAATAGAGAAATGATGATTAAACATTCAACCCAAAATAATCTTTAACCAGGAATACAAGCCCCTTCAATTAAAGCTTGTTCACTACAACGTTTACCATTAGCAAATTGGCACACGGGCGTCTGACCACCATGTAATTCATAGTTTAAAGAAGGCACACCACCAGAAAAGACACAGGTTGCCTTGGCTGATTCATCTAAGGGAATATCAAAACCGGTTGTCGGTATTGTTCGACTTTTACTCACCACTTGTGTCGATGAATTTTGTGTCTGCGCTGAATTACTGCATCCTGCAATAAAAGCAAAGCTAGTTAATATAAATAGATAACACGCTGTTTTAATTTTCTTTTGCATCAAAGACACCCTAATTTCTTCCAGTTATTCCTATTAGTGTGAAGCACTTTTTGAAAGTAGATTTATAACTAAAACACCAGCAATAATTAAAGTCATACCAACAATGGCTGGTAAATCGAGTTTTTGTTGATAAAGAAACACCGCTGCAACAGAAACTAAAACTATCCCTAATCCACTCCATATAGCATAAGCAATACCTAATGGCATCACTCTTACCACTTGAGAAAGTGCCCAAAAAGAAAGACAGTAACCGATGACGACAACAATAGATGGATATAATCGGCTAAAACCATCAGAAGCTTTCAACATTGTAGTTGCAATGACTTCAGATATAATTGCCAACATTAAGTAAGTTAATCCATTCATTTTTTCGCCTTAATCCTATACAAAGTCAATTTTGTGAATTCTATCACAAGCTATCCTCATACAGTTTATGCAATCTAAGGCTCAATGCGCTTATTTGAGGATTACTTAGATTTAGCACTAAGTACAATGACTTATTTTGAATGATTTCTATACCCTCATCTATCTAAATTAGGTACACTTTCTAATTATTGTATAATTTAAATTTTCATCTTATAAAAATATTTTTATCTAAATTAAAAACCATGAATTTACAAACATCTTCTAATAATGTATTTAAAATAAAGCCTGAGATTACAAAAATACAGAACATCTTACTCAACCCCCATCTCTCCATCCCTGATTACCAACGCCCTTATAAATGGACAACACAACATGTTGAACAATTTTTTATTGATTTATTTCATCATCAAGATAAGGAGGCTTGGCGAATTGGTACATTAGTAATTCATCGACATTGCTTAAATGAAAAAATAATAGACGATATTGTCGATGGACAGCAAAGAATTATTACTTTAATACTGATAATTAAAGCATTTATCTACGAACGATTAGAGACCAATTTATTCGATGACAACAATGAAATCGATAAAAAACTAAAAAAACAACTTTTAGAATTAGATAAAGTTATTTTTAATCCTATTTTTGATAATAAGATTTCTCAATTTAATATTCAGACTAACTACCAACTTATTTGTCAACATATTAACCGTCCCACCTTTGGTAAAGAACAAATTGTTTTTTTATTGAACAATTGTGAGTTAGTTAAAGTAACTATTGATAATATCTCAGAAGCTTTCCAATTCTTTGATTCACAAAATGCTCGAGGACGAGATCTTGTTCCTCACGATCTTCTAAAGGCATTTCATTTACGTGAATTTAGTACTCAGGATAGTGTATTAAAAGAACATACCGTACATTTATGGGAAAATAGTAATAGTGAAACATTAAGTAACTTATTTGGAGAATACCTTTATCGAATTAAAAAGTGGATAAATGGGGAATCTGCTCGTAAATTTACTAAAAACGATATAGGCTTATTTAAAGGTGTTAATCTAGAAAAAAGTCATGCTTATCCCTGTGTTAAAGCTCTTCAAATGATACATCATGTTGTTGATGATTATAATGCTCACTACACAAGAAAAATTGATCACCAATCGATGATGTACCCATTTCAACTCGAACAAAAAATTATTAATGGTCGTCGTTTTTTTGAAATGGTTAGCTATTATCAAATGCTATTACCTCATTTAAAAAGTACTGCAGTCATGGATGAGGTACATCTTACAGAAAATGCTAGAAATATTTTAACCACGATTAACACTTATAATGCAAGACATCGTATTGGTGATAGTTATGTTCGAACGATGTTTAATTGCCTACTTCTCTACTATTATGACAAATTCGGTATTGAACAAATTTCTGAGGCCATTGAAAAGATCTTTATATGGGCTTACAGCTTACGCTTAAATTATCAAGTATTACAATTGGCCAGTATGGATAATTATGTACTCGAAAATAATCTTTTTAAATTATTGAGAAACTCGATTGAGCCCACAGATTTTTTACAATTTTACTTACCTATTGTAGAAAAAAATTATTCTAGTAAGACAAATTCTATTGAAGAGTTATTTAAAAAAATGAGGTATATGTCGTGAGCCAACCTATTTCTCTTTCTGTTAAAGATCTACTCCAACATGCTCATTACATGATCCCTATGTATCAGCGTAATTACTCTTGGGAAAAAGGTGAAATATCACAATTAATCAATGATATATTAGATTACTTACAACATAAAAATGCTAATTATTATCATATTGGTACTCTTGTTGTTTTTAAGCATGAACAACATAATAAAAAAGAAATCTATGAAGTTATTGATGGTCAACAACGTTTAACGACATTATCACTATTGATGATTTGGATACAAAAAGAATTAAAAAACAAAGACTTTTACTTTTCACCCAATATTGAATTTGAGTGCCGAGAGAGTTCACAAAACACCATTAATAGCCTTTTTAATTTAAATAAAAATAGTGACGATTTAACGTCAGAAAATATTTATCCTATCAATAATGCTATTGTAAATGGTTATAAAATAATTAATGATTCTCTTATTAAAATCCTTAACGAACGGAATTTAAGTTTAGAAAAATTTACTGATTACCTCATCAATAAAGTACAAATTCTTCGAGTTGAAGTGCCTGCACAAACTGATTTAAATCACTATTTTGAAGTGATGAATAATCGAGGAGAACAATTAGAAAAACATGAAATATTAAAAGCTAAGTTATTAAGTATTCTTGATAGAATAAAAAATGAAAAAGATAAAAAATATAGCAAATTAGCATTGGATCTAGTTTGGAATGCTTGTGCTAATATGAATAGTTACATTCAATCTGGTTTTGACTCTACGCAACGCCAACATATATTCGGTGAAAATTGGGATGATTTATTACCATCAGATATAAATTCATTTATTCAATCGTTAGAAAATGCATCGACTGATAATAAGAATAATGAAAAAATCAATGTTAATGATAACACATCAAAAAAATTAAATTTAAATGAATTAATCCAATTACCTTTTATCAAGGAAAATAAACAAAACACTCCTAATAGTGAAGGCTCTGAACGTTTCCATTCTGTTATTTCATTTCCGAATTTTTTAATCCATGTTCTTAATATTGTCACTAAAGATGAAAAAATTGCATTAGATGATAAACGACTTTTAGAATTTTTTGATCAATTTCTTTTGAAACCCTCTGAAATAAATTCAAGCGATGAAAATATCATCCATAATGTAAGAAATTTTATTTGGTCATTATTAAAATGTAAATATCTTTTTGACCAATGGATTATTAAACGAGAATATATTGAAAATAAAGATAGCTGGAGTTTAAAAACTTATCGTAAAAGTAATAGCAAAACGCATTATTATGCTAATACTCATGGTAAAGAAGATCATGATGATATGACCCAGCATTCACTTATAATGATACTTTCTGCACTTCATGTGTCGACCCCTACACAAGCATATAAATATTGGCTCAATGGCGCATTAAATTGGCTTTATAATGCCCATAAGGTACAAGGAGAGCTCTACTTAACTTATTTAGAAAAGATGACAAATAGATTCGTTTTTGATCTTTGGTTAGTACCTAACACACTCTCTTATCAAAAAATAATTTATTCTTCTGAAAGTGAAATAGAAAAGAACATTGATAAGAACAGAGAATATTTCAGCAACCTATGTGAAAATTTGCCCAATAAAGAAATTGAACATCTAGAAAACCGCTTATCTTATGGAAAAATAGCACATAATCTTATATTCAATTACTTAGATTATCTATTATGGAAAAAATATTATAATAGCGATGACGCCATAAAAAAATTTGAATTTACATTTCGAAGTTCTGTTGAACACTATTACCCACAAACCCCTATGAATGGGTATGAAAAATGGGAAACTAATAAGCTAAATAGTTTCGGCAACTTATGTTTAATTAGTCATAGTAAAAACTCACGATTAAGCAATCTCATGTTTGAAGCAAAACAAAGTTATTATCATAACAATGATATTGACAGTATTAAACAATACTTAATGATGAAAGAAAAAATTTGGAATTATGATAGCTTAGACTCACACTATAACGAAATGAAATCCACGTTAATCTCATCGCTAGATATATAATTTTATTAATAAAAAAGGCACTTTTCCTAATTGAATAAGTGCCTTTATATAGTGGAAATACTTATTTAGTGTTGATGAAGTTGATTCTTCTGGCGAGGGGTCCCCCCCATAGCCACACGATAACGATTAAAAATAAAACCACACCAAACTACTGCAATAATACTTAATATTGTTCCCGCATAGCCAAGGTTAGTCATACCGGCATGTAAAATAACCTGATTACCAATCAATGCTCCAGCACCAATACCGATATTAAAAATACCAGAATAAATAGACATCGCGATATCTGTTGCATCAGGGGCTAAATCAATCACTTTGACTTGCATCCCAAGGCCAATACACATAAAGCCAATTCCCCAGAATATAATCAACACAATAAATGCGGTTAGATCCTGGCTACTGATCATTAATAAACTTAAACAAAAAGTAAGCAATATTAAGGCTAAAAATAAGAATGATGTTGGCATTTTGGTACTATAACGACTAAATAACACACTGCCAATGATACCAGCTCCACCAAAAATCAATAAAACCAAGGTAGCAAAATTTTGGTCTAACTTTGCAATATCAACCACAAAAGGCTCGATATAGCTATAAGCCGTAAAGTGTGCAGTAACTGCGATTACCGTTAGCAGAAAAATACCCATTAATGGACCACGTTTTAATAGCACTGGCACACTTTTTAGTGATCCCGAATGCTCACTCGGCAATAAAGGTAAATAACGCATTAATGCAAACAGAGTAATTAAAGCTAAAACGCCAATTCCCATAAATGTTGCACGCCATCCTAACCACTGCCCAACAACACGACCAATAGGTAAACCTAATACTGTTGCAAGTGCAGTTCCTGTTGCTAATAAACCTAATGCCTGAGCTCGTTTACCAGCTGGCGCCACTCTAATAGCCAGCGATGCCGTAATAGACCAAAATACAGCATGAGAAAAAGCGACACCAATACGCCCTGCTATCAGCGATTTAAAATCCCATGCTACGCCAGAGAGAATATGACTCAAAATAAAAAGCATAAATAAAATAATAAGTAACTTACGTCTCTCTACTTTACTTGTCATAATCATTAAAGGCAGAGACATTAAAGCAACAACCCAAGCATATATCGTGATCATTAAGCCTGTTTCAGCAGGGATCATCCCAAAGCTTTCAGAAATATCACTTAACAATGCAACAGGAACAAATTCTGTTGTATTAAAAACGAAAGCCGCGAATGATAATATTATTACCCTGATCCACGCTGTTTGCCGGCTGACTTCATTTACATTTGATGCTGCGATATTCATAATTAATTGATATTTTCTTAAATTATATTGATATATATGCCATACTTTTTATAAAAGCTTTTATCTGATTTGCTGTGTTTACTTGTGCTAAAATTGATTTATTAGATTGAAAATAAAAAATAGTGTTGTTAAAGACAAAAACTCATCTCATGAAAAACAAAAAATAAACCAAATTATCACAAAATCTCACTGCTAAAGCGAATCAGCTATCAATTTTAGCATATTCATATCGCGACTTTAAATCCCCTTGGCAACTTCTTTTTAACGTTAACATCATCTTAGAAAAGTAAGATTATAGATATAAATAACCTATCACTGCTTTAAGTTGAAGAATAAAAATATACTCTTTTCAAGAAAAAAACATCGCAGATTCATTGAATTAAGTTAAGAGATATTAATTTAATTATCGAAAATGATCTTACTGTGGAATAAAAGATAAATAAAAACAGAGGGGATATTAAGATTACCGGCTCAAATCATTAATAACTTGAAGTGCTCGCTCGCAAGCAATGTTTTTCGTGGGTGATGTTGAACCATCAAACGCATTTTTAATAGTTGAAATTTGTTCTTTTGCTGGTTGTGGTAGCGTCAAATTTCCATTAGAAAGGGCTTTTTCAACATCATTTAGCTTTTCAGCTAACTGCTGACAACTTCCATTATTCTCTTTAGATTGATAAATAGCCATAAGCGTATCACGTTTTGCTTCTACGGTAGAAATGGCTTCACGTACTGTTGATGATGAATTTTCAATCACTTCATAGCTTTCACTCCAAAACTCAGCAGTATTTTCTTTAATGACAGACACTATTAGAATAGCAACAAGAATAGCCAGCATGATAGTCAGTGATAATATTCCTCCTGCAATAATAAGTATCTGTTTCATATTAAACTCCACATATAAATCACATCTGTTTTAATATTTATTTTTTAATATATATAGTTAAAATAAATCAGGTTCAATCTGGATTACGATTCTTTTTATTTTTTACATTTTATTACGGAGGTATACAGTTCTATTTATTCTTATTAATCGAAAAATAAGTATCTGGTTTTACTTATTTAGAATAAAAACTCGAGTTTATAAAGAGAAATAAATTGAATGTTAGTATGTAATTAATTGAATAAAATAAGTTTAAAAAGCTATTTTGTAATTACGTTATTAAAAGTAAAGAACTTTAAATTTTTAATAACATCATTGACCTTCCCCTAGGGGGAATCTTTAGAGTGATAACAATTTCACGATAAATAAAAGGAAACTGTTATGAAAAAGATTTTACCTACTGCTGTTATTTTAATGAGTGCAATCTCTTTTGGTGCGATGGCAAACAATACACATATGAACATGAATATGGATACATCTCATAACAGTTCGCCAATGCAAAAAGAACTCAATGATTCCATGAATAAAATGCATGCCGATATGGCAAAAGGGATGAACACTGATAATGCAGATGTCGCTTTTGCTGATGGTATGATTGCACACCATTTAGGTGCTATTGATATGGCTAAAATTGAGTTGAAATACGGTACTGATCCTGAAATGCGTAAACTAGCTCAAGCTATTATTGATGCACAAGGACCGGAAATAGAACAAATGCAAAAATGGTTAGAAAAAAATAAAGCTGATAAATAATAAATAGCAAAGAATAAATAATAAATTCATAAGGCTGTGATTTATTAGGCACAGCCTATTTTATTTTTAATATTTACTTTCCATATATTTTATTAAAAATAAATCAAATAATTTTCTAATATTCATCTTATACATTATAATTTTAGGATTGCTATAATGTTAATCGCTTTATCCTGTATGGAGTCTATATGAATAAATTAGAAAATATGGCGTTATTAACTCAAAAACTAGCTATCCAGATAGAAAAATGGACTCATGATACTAATCAAATTGAAACTCAAATTCCGGGGTTAATACTCACACATTGGACTTCTCCTACCCCCATTACCAGCCATACTCACAAACCAGGAATATGCCTAATTGCCCAAGGTGAAAAGAGAGTAATTTTAGGAGAAGAAAGCTTTATTTATGATACCAACCATTTTTTAATTTCTTCACTAGAACTCCCAGTGATAGCAAATATTATGAAAGCTAGCAACGATAAACCATTTTTAGGGCTAATGATGGAATTAGATCTGCAAGAACTATCGCAACTCATTGTTGATAGTGAATTAACATTTAACTCTGATTCAAACGATCTAAAAGGAATTGCTGTTGGCGAATTATCAGAACCTTTAGTCAATGCTTTTATTCGCTTACTCACTCTTCTTGATGAGCCGGATAGTATTAAAATACTTGCTCCTGGAATAAAGCGTGAAATTTTTTATCGCCTACTGATTACAGAGCAAGGTGAACGATTAAATCAAATCGTCACTGCGGATAGCCATAGTCATCAAATAGCTAAAGCGATTGATTGGTTAAAGAACAATTATATAAAGCCATTAAATATCAATAAATTAGCCTCGTGCTCTGGAATGAGTAAATCTGCTTTTTATACTCATTTTAAAACAATGACATCAATGACTCCTCTTCAATTCCAAAAAAAATTACGACTCAGTGAAGCCCGTCGATTGATGTTAACTGAAAATTTAGGTGCAATAACAACCACTTTCCGAGTTGGTTATGAAAGCCCTTCACAATTTAGTCGTGAATATAGCCGACTATTCGGTGCTCCACCAGCAACAGATATTAAAATGCTTAAAGAAACGGATCGTATTTAATCGTTATAAACTCTCTTGTTTTCCCTTACCTAATTTATATTATTCACAATCATCATTGTCGTTTTTTGGAAAAATAGGCAAGAGACTAAGAAGATCAGACATTCTTTTCTAAATGCGAAAGCGATAGTATTTTCTACAACAATTAACCTGTTCCTATCTAATTTAAAGTTAAAAGCACAATACACTTTTAATCAGATAGCCTTTAATCTGGCAATAGGATATCAAAATGCAACTCGATTTCTCTTACTATAATCCAACCACCATTCATTTTGGTAAAAATTCTCTTGGTAAATTAAATGATGAATTATCACATTATGGCGAGACTGTTATGCTGATGTATGGCCGTAATGCGATTAAGTCAAATGGGCTCTATGATGAGGTTATAGCCATCCTCCGCCATGCGGGTAAAAACATTGTTGAGTTATCAGGCGTTATGCCAAACCCAACTTATAAAAAAATGATGGAAGGTGCTCAGTTAGTTCGCGAACACAATGTCAGTTTAATATTAGCGGTTGGTGGTGGCTCTGTTATTGATTGTGCGAAAGGCATTTCCATTTCAGCTTATTGTGAAAATGAAGATCCTTTTCAAAAATACTGGGTTGAATATCAAGATGTGACAAATAAAATTATTCCTGTCGCATCAATTCTTACCATGGTAGGCACAGGCTCTGAAATGAATGGGGGTTCAGTCATTACCCATGAAGAGACTAAATATAAAATTGGACGTTTATTTCCTGCCAATGTATTTCCAAAGTTTTCAATCTTAAATCCAGAATATACGTTTACAGTTTCTCAATATCAGATGGTAAGTGGTGTATATGACACAATGTCGCACCTAATGGAACAATACTTTTCTGATCAAGGTGCAAATACAACCGATTATTTAATTGAAAGTTTATTAAAATCTTCTATTGATAACTTACGTATCGCACTGAAAAATCCAACGGATTACGAAGCAAGAAGTAATCTTATGTGGAATGCAACACTTGCATTAAATACCCTCACCGGCTTATCCAAAACGCAAGATTGGCAAGTTCATATGATTGAGCACCAATTAGGGGCTTATACAGATTGTGCACATGGAATGGGACTCGCTGCAATTTCTTTACCTTATTATCGTTTTATCTATAAATTTGGTATTGAAAAATTTGTACGCTTTGCAACTCAGGTATGGGGAGTTTCCCCAGAAGGAAAAACGCAAGATCAAATTGCCCTTGAAGGTATTGATGCACTAGAACGTTTCACAAAGGAATGTGGCATTGTTACATCATTAGAAGCCTTAGGTGCAACAAGAGAGATGCTTCCAGAAATTGCACAATCAACCACAATTATTGGCAAAGGCTATAAAAAGCTAACGACTAAAGATGTACTAGATATTTTAGAAGCGTGTTTTTAATATTTGAATAATATTCAATAAACAAAAAAAACGGACCTCAATGAGGTCCGTTTTTTATATGGTGCCCAGGGCGGGACTTGAACCCGCACAGCCTTACAGCCGAGGGATTTTAAATCCCTTGTGTCTACCGATTTCACCACCTGGGCTAAATTGTATTTATTTGTTGCACTTAGCACTTGTTTATCAAACAAATTAGATAACAAATAAATTTAAAACATTCACTTCTAAAACAGCTAACTTTATTTTTTTCGTTTTCTCTCTCTAACTTGTTGCTAGAGGAAGAAAAACGGACCTCAGTTAAGGTCCGCTATTTATATGGTGCCCAGGGCGGGACTTGAACCCGCACAGCCTTACAGCCGAGGGATTTTAAATCCCTTGTGTCTACCGATTTCACCACCTGGGCTAAATTCTGTGGTGCGTCCGTAACTTCTTTTTAAGAGAGATACTGGTATGGACGACTTATATTTATTTACTTCACAATGCCATTTACAATGGACTTTCTTTTTCGCACCAAACTCTCTATCTAAAAGAGATGGTGCCCAGGGCGGGACTTGAACCCGCACAGCCTTACAGCCGAGGGATTTTAAATCCCTTGTGTCTACCGATTTCACCACCTGGGCATTAATGGAGGCGCGTCCCGGAATCGAACCGAGGTACACGGATTTGCAATCCGCTGCATGACCACTCTGCCAACGCGCCTCAACTGCTCAATCTCATAAGAGATTGGAGCGGGAAACGAGACTCGAACTCGCGACCCCAACCTTGGCAAGGTTGTGCTCTACCAACTGAGCTATTCCCGCTTTACCGAACTTGCTGATTTACTTATTTATTTCCGTAAACCGTTGTGTCTTTCGATGCGTTGCATTCTACTGATTTCCTGAATCTAGTCAACACTATATTTGCATCTTTTTGACTGTTCGGTGAATTTTCAGTCATTTCGATCAACCTTCGCGCAAATCTGACCACGCAGCGCTCAAATATTGAAACATTGACCAGAAAGTCAGCACTGTTGCGATATATAATAAAGCGAATCCAAACCACTCTGCTTCAATAGTAGGTCGCCATAATAACACAACCAGCGATCCCATTTGTGCGGTCGTCTTCACTTTTCCTATCCAAGACACTGCAACACTGTTACGTTTTCCTAATTCAGCCATCCATTCTCTTAATGACGAGATAATAATTTCACGAGCAATCATTGTTGCTGCTGGTAAGGTTATCCACCACTCATGATAATGCTCAGTAATTAAAACAAGTGCTGTTGCAACCATTACTTTATCTGCGACTGGGTCAAGAAAAGCGCCAAAGCGGGTAGTTTGTTTCCATCTGCGTGCTAAAAAACCATCAAACCAGTCTGTTGCAGCTGCTACCATAAAAATAATAGCGCAGACTAATGGAGCATCTTTAAATGGCAAATAAAACACCAAAACAAAGAATGGAATGAGTGCGACACGAAATAGCGTTAGCCAAGTTGGGATATTTAGTTGCATAGCGTTCTACACGACCTAGAAAAGTGAGAGTTATTAATATGGTGCATCAATACACTTAGTGTTTCAACGCATTAAAAATTTTTTCTGCTAATGCAGTCGAAATTGTGGGAACTTTCGCAATTTCTTCAACACTGGCATCTCGTAAAGCTTGTAGTCCTCCCATATATTTCAACAACATTTGACGACGCTTAGGCCCTACACCTTCAATAGACTCCAACGAACTGGTATTTTTTACTTTTGCTCTACGTTGACGATGTCCTGTTATTGCATGACGATGCGATTCATCACGAATATGTTGGATCAAATGTAACGCCGGAGAATCGGAAGGTAATGCCATTCCTTCACCTTCAGGCACAAAAAACAAAGTTTCAAGCCCTGCTTTACGATCACTCCCTTTTGCAACGCCTATTAATTTAGGGTGTGATTTGTCCCAATCAACATTAAGACCATCAAATACTTCTATTGCCTGTGCTAATTGCCCTTTACCACCATCGATAAAGATAATATCAGGAACCTTACTGTCTTCTAATGATTTACCATAACGTCGAGTGAGCACTTGATTCATCGCCGCATAATCATCACCAGGGGTAATACCACTGATATTATAGCGCCTATATTCAGATTTTAATGGGCCATTCATGTCAAATACTACACATGAAGCCACAGTTTGCTCCCCCATAGTGTGACTAATATCAAAACATTCCATTCGTTTTATCTCTTTCATATCAAGAAGAGACATCAAAGAAGTATAACGTTGTGAAATTGTCGATTGCTCGACTTGTTTTGAAGCCAATGCCGTCGCTGCGTTTGTTCTCGCTAATTTCAAATAGCGCGCCCTATCACCACGCGGTTTAGTTTGAATTTGAATTTTTCTTCCTGCAATAGAAGATATCGATTCAGAAAGAATGGCTTTATCTTCTAAATTAAAATCGAGCAAAATTTCAGTTGGCAAAGTACGAATTGCACTACCTTGTAAATAAAACTGACCAATAAAAGTCTGAACAACTTCATCGATTGAGGTATTTGCAGGGACTTTAGGAAAATAACTCCGACTTCCTAACACTTTACCTTGACGGAAAAAGAGAACATAAACACAAGCAATCGCGCCATTAAAAGCAACACTGATCACATCAAGATCATCACCAATATTGGCGACAAATTGTTTTTCAGTCACTTGTCTTACAGCTTGGATTTGGTCACGAATGCGAGCTGCCTCTTCAAAACGTAATTCTTGGCTAGCGTCTTCCATACGCTTAACCAATCCGTTAATAACTTGCGTATCATCACCTGAAAGGAAAAGTCGCACATAATTCACTTGCTGGGCATATTCTTCATCAGACACATAGCCTTTTACACAAGGTGCAAGACAACGGCCTATTTGATATTGCAAACAAGGTCTTGAACGATTGCGATAAACACTGTCTTCACATTGACGAATAGGAAACAATTTTTGCATTAATGCCAATGTCTCTCTTACTGCGAATGAGTTAGGGAAAGGTCCAAAATATTCGCCCTTGGCATGTTTCGCACCACGGTAACTAGCAAGTCGGGGATGTTTATCAGCGCTTAAATAGATATATGGATAGGATTTATCATCTCGTAACAATACATTATAGCGGGGTTGATAACGCTGGATGTAGCTGTGTTCAAGCAATAAAGCTTCCGTTTCTGTATGGGTGATCGTGACATCAATATTTTTGATGCACTTCACTAACGCTTCGGTCTTACGGCTATTTACCTGAGTGCGGAAATAGCTCGAAAGTCTTTTTTTCAGATCTTTAGCTTTGCCGACATAGATTACTGTGTCTGTTGCATCATACATCCGATATACACCGGGTTTATCTGTGACTCGGCTTAAGAATGCTTTGGCGTCAAATTTGTCTTCCACTTTGTAAATGACTCTCTATCTCAATTAACCCATAACGTATTGCTATATGCGTTAATTCTACATCACCTGAGATTTTAAGTTTACTAAACATTCGGTATCGATAGCTATTTACTGTTTTGGTATTAATATTCAGCTCACTTGCAATTTGTGTGATTTTTTTCCCTCTAATGATCATTGACATAATCTGCAATTCTCTTTCAGACAGATGATGTAACGGATTGAGCTCTTGCTGTAATTTTGTTAGTGCGATTTCCATCGCTAACTCTTGGCTTATATATCGTTGACCGATACAAACCTGTCGGATAGCTTGAAGCGTATTTTCACAAGAAGTATCAGCAACAATAAAACCTTCAATACCCAATTGAAGAAGTGTTATTGATAATATAGAGTCTGTTTTTGGTGAAATAACAATAATTTTAATTGATAAGGATGATCGCTTTATTCTTTTTATAGAATCAATTAATGAGACTGAAGGTACTGAGTAAATAATAATAAGATTAACCGAAAACTGTCGGCAATAACGGAATGCATCATTTTCATCATTCACCACTTTTCGGATATTAATTTTTTTAATCTGACTAAGAAGTGTTTTTATTCCCAAACTAAATATTTCAACTCGACTTATTATCAATGTATTTATCAATAACTCTTTCCTTTTAAATTAAAACATAACAAAGAATGTTAAATCAACTGTCCATAAACTTTAACATAATTATGGTACTATAATAAAAAAGGCCCATATAGAAAAGCGCCTTTTAAAAATATAAAAAAATCAATAAATAAAATATTATTGATTAAACATATTCATAATATCTTGTTCTGTTAGCATGGGTGTTTTTTCTACAAAATTATAATAATGAGGTTTGCTATCTATATAAATTTGCATTGTCAGTTTGCTTTCTTTCGCATCAGGAAATAACCCTGCTGACACATAGTAAGTATGGGTTTCTTTTAGATGATAAAAAAGATGAGAACCACAGAGTTTACAAAATGCTCGCTCTCCCCATGAAGATGAATCATAACGTGTTATATTTTCTTCACCTTCAATCTTCAAATCTGATTTGCAATCAATTGAAAAACCTGGACCACCATTCCAACGTAAACACATACTGCAATGACAAACGCTGAGTGCAGAGATATCTTGTGTTGTCGATAGTTTAACTTTACCGCATAAACATTGACCTTTATGCATTATAGCTCTCCTTTCTGTAAAATCATGCATTAATCATTTAAGATTATATGCATGATTTAATGTCTAAAATTAAAAAAATATAAACATAACTCTTACTTACACGTTTATATTGTTACTTTGCTTTTTAGGCGGTAGTGGTGAGAAATACCCAATTAATAGAATCAGTATTGCAACACCAATAAAGGCCAATGCTCGGAGCAACCCACTACTTAATGATGTATCAATTAAGAAGAGTTTAGCAATCACCACCGCCAACAATACACCACCAATAAACCATTGTGAACGTGATTTCCTACGTGTCGCCATTACCATAGTCACTAATGCAGTAATTGCCCAAATAATGGCTAATACTGTTTGGATCACTTTGGAATTAATGATTGCATAACTAGACCAATCGATATCTGTTGCAAAGACTAATCCTCTTAATAAAATACCATTTGCCCACCAAAAAATCATAGCAGGAATAATGTAATTAAATATAGGTAAGTTATTTTTCAATAATAATTGATATTTAGGTGATTGTTTTATTACTGAAATAAATTTATAACCAACCCATATTCCAATAACCCCCATTAGATCCATCAAGTTCAATAATGGAATAAATTTAATTCCACTTTCAGTACCGTCATTAAAGTTTGCAAAGATTAAAGAAAGTGCCAGTAAACCTAAAACAGGTAAAGTGACTACCCAATAAGTATTTTGATACTCCTTTATCCAATTAACTTTCATTGCTAATAGATAGCTTATTACGATAAATAAACTTATAACAAAAATAACGCTTGCAAAATGTAAGCTTACATATAGGTACGTCACATCCATTAACCAAATAATTTCAGCAAATAAGAAGAGACCAATAAAGATAAGATATATGCTGTGGATCAATGCTTTATTGATCCTTTGTTTCGGCAATAATGTATTTACTTTAAGCAAGTAGAAACCACTCGCGAAAATTGCACACCAGAGAATCGCACTTAGCCAATTATTAATCAACGAGTCTGCGAGATAGATGTACACCAACATAATAAGCGCTGACATTGGCCATAATAAAACAGAGCAACTTGCCAACTCAGAAAATTGGGTTTTCTTCCCGACAAAGAACATACCCCAACAACTAATAAGAATAAAAGCAAAGGTAATAGATTTTCCTGCTGGAGAGAACCAATTTTCACCATATTCTTGTAAAAGCAGAACACTATATCCCCAGCTTACAACAGAAATAAACAGTGTGACATATCCAATAGCGCGATTATCAAGATGAGTAAATGGAGCTCGATACCACAATATCCCGACGGCAAATACAACGATGACTTGCGTTACAATCATGAGCCAATCACCTAACGAGATAATAGGCATGTTAAATAATAAAACAAAGGAAACCGCAACTAAAATAGTCCCTGCAATAGCCGGTTTCTTTTGCTGCTGTAAAACAGAAAATGCAAGGATCATCACCCCTTCAATTGCCCATACAATCGATGTCCATTCAGCGGAGAAAGCAAAAGGTACAGCTAAAGTGGCAAAGGTGACAGAGAGCATAAAGAAGGCAATTGCCAGTAATTTACCCTCTTCACGATAACGCTTAAGTGCAAACCAACTTAGTGCAAAATAAGCTAATCCATAAAGTGATGAAGCAATAGCAACACCATATGGCCATTCGGAAGCTAATCGATGTTGGAAGATAAAACCAATTAATGGTGTACCAAATAGTAACGTGGCATCAAAAGGAATGTTAAGTTTCAATTTATTTTTTAGTGTTGAAAGTTCCGTTGCAACACCAAAAATTAACCAATTTGCAATTAAAAATAGCTGGCAAGGTAAATAATCTGCATGAGTGTAATTTGGTATCGCCCATATAAAGCCAATACCAAAAGTAAAAGCAAAACCAATAAGATTTAATAAACGCCAAACTTGCCAATGGCTGATAATAAGAATGCCAATTGAAAGAATAAGATAATAACTAAACAAAGCAATATAATTGCCACTGCCTGTAGACAATAATACAGGCGCTAAATATCCGCCTAATGAGGCTAATACGGCTAAACTAATTGCACGATGAAGAACGGCTAAAATAACACTGACAATGCAAATAAAAACCATAATGGCTAACGCAATGCCAATAGGAATAAAATCATAAATTTTAGTCGCAGCAAAAATGGTAATGTAAATTCCACCAATGCCGCCACCTTGTAAAATTAATGCATATATCAGGTTTTTCTTTCTAAGCCACCAGCCAATACCTAATAAAGCCAAACATCCGGCTCCCGCCATCATTAAACGTGTTGATGCTGAGACAAGTTCATTCTCAATACTGTATTTAAGTAAATAAGACAGACCAAAAAAGAGTAATAACATCCCTATTTTAGCCAGCGGATTTCCTGTTACAACCCAATTCCAAATGAGTCCTAAAATCGATTTCTGTTGACGTTTGGGGCGAGGATTTAAATTAGGTCTATATTGTGATGCTGGTCTATTTACTTGTGGTGTAACATTTCCTAAATCACCTGTTTCAGATCCTGCAAGACTTGCACTTGCCATATTCACTCTATTCTCTACAAGTGGATCTGATGTTGATTCAACATATGTTTGCTTTGCCTCTTTTTGATAATGATGAGCAAAACGACTTGTTGCTACCTTAGGCTGATAAGGCTCAGATCCTTTAGGTGTAGGGACTGTTGATATTTCTGGCTTATTCGGTTGTTTGTTTTCAAGGTTAATCTCATTAACCATAGAAGATTGAACAACTGGATTTTCTTCATTAGGAAAAGCTTTATTAAATACCTTTTCTTGAGATACCTGTGCATGTTGATATGCAGGCATACCTTTATTTTCTGCCTGATTTTGCACCTGTTCTGTTATGTGAGTAGATCCAACTGTTTTAGGTTGATAAGTTGAATCCGTTGGCTGAGGCTCTCTTTTTATATCACGGGATAAATCCTTAACTTCGCTTTTCTGAGCATCAAGCTCTGTGTGGGTATCCACAGCGTTGTTTTTATTTAATAACTTAAATAATTTCTCTTGTTGCTCAGTGAGTTTTTCTTCAAGCTGTTTAATTCGATACAACAATGAATTGCTATTTGTATAAGCGTGGTATTGCCAATACAAAGATACCACGACAAATATTGTTACGATGAGCGTCAAAAAGTCATCCATAAACCTAATCCTTTTGCATTAAGCATTACATGATTTTAATCTCTAACCCTTAGTTATACTTTAATTTTCACAGATTTATCTTAGTTTATTCCTAAATAACCTATTTCAAGAACTCTTGATTTAAACCTAGCACATAATTTCGAAAAAAAGGTATGATCGGTAATCTATCTTAATCTTCCATTTATATCGCAAAACACACTCATAATATGAAATTAAATGATGAATTAACTAATGCTATCGCTTCTGTAACAGAAGCCGCGGCTATTGCAGCAATGCCTTGGATTGGAAAGCAAAATAAAAATGCAGCAGATGATGCAGCAGTCTGCGCCATGCGGGAACGTTTAAATAGCCTGAATATCAATGGCGAAATTGTCATTGGTGAAGGTGAAATAGATGAAGCACCAATGCTCTATATTGGCGAAAAAGTAGGTAATGGGAAAGGCGATAAAATAGAAATTGCAGTTGACCCAATTGACGGTACACGTATGGTCGCTACGGGTGAAAATAATTCCCTAGCTATTTTAGCCGCTGGCTTTGAGGGCAGTTTTTTACAAGCTCCCGACATGTATATGGAAAAATTAGTTGTTGGTCAGCAAGCCGCTGGTGTGATCGATCTTAACCATTGTCTCGAATATAATCTTGATGCTATTGCCCAAACATTAAATAAATCTATTGAACAGTTAACTCTCGCTATTTTAGATAAACCACGTCATCACGATATAATTAAAGATCTACGCGCTAAAGGTATTAATGTTATTACACTACCTGATGGTGATGTTTTAGCTTCTTTATATGCCACAATGCCAAATAACAGTATTGATGTTATGTATGGTATTGGAGGAGCGCCTGAAGGTGTAATTAGTGCAGCTATTGCTAAGGCATTAGGCGGTGAT
The DNA here is from genome assembly GCF_003144405.1 of Proteus cibi. GTDB lineage: Bacteria > Pseudomonadota > Gammaproteobacteria > Enterobacterales > Enterobacteriaceae > Proteus > Proteus cibi. Next base: position 68,645 of record NZ_PENW01000008.1, on the reverse strand, counting down.
ATGCAAGCACGTTTAATTACTCGTGATATTGCAAAAGGAAATAGTGCAGAAAATAGAGAGTATGCTGTTTCTGAAATTGCTCGTTGTCATAAAATGGGTACTGACGTAAATATTAAATTGTCATTAGATACACTAGTGCGTAACCAAGATGTTATGTTTGCTGCAACAGCGATTACCAGAGGTGATTTCTTGTCTGGTGTTAATCAACAAGCTCAATATCTACAAACACATTCTTTAGTCATTAATGGTTCAACACATTCATTACGTTATATTGAGAATTATCATTTACGTTAATGTCTAAATTTGTCTTTTTTCCTTGAGGCATAAAAAAGCGGCACTTTATTAAGATGCCGCTAAATTTACTTCAAGGGGTATATTTATTGTTATTTATTCACTTCAGATTTAAGCCAACAAATTAGCTGGATTCTCAACACATAATTTTTTGATAATCGATTTATCAACGCCACGTTGAGCCAATAATGAAAGGAACACATTAGGAACAAACCCCCAACCATTTCCCCCATTTTTTGCCCACATCTGTTTTAAAAACACATCATGGCTTAATACGATTTGGCTACCATAACCTCTTTCAATTAAGGTTACGACGGCTTCTACCGTATCCATAACACTTGGTGCTGCCCCCTCTTTAGGGAAAGAAATGTCCAGACCAATCATATCAAACTCAAGCCAAACACCGCGATCTAACATTTTGCATTGATAATCAATATCTTTACCGGATGGATCAGAATGTGCCAATGAAATCTTAGCGGGATTACACCCCATTTCTGTTAATAGAATATCTAAAACTTCATCACCACGACGCTGCCAACCCGGCATATGAATATTCATCGAAGCATGAGGATTACTATTTTGTGCAATAGCAGCGGCACGTAAGCTATTTTTCTCACCATCAGTAAAGAATGGCGAAACACCAATTTCACCGATCATACCCGCACGAATATCAGTACCATCAATACCTACATTCAATTCATCATCAATGATTTTTGCCATTGCATCAATATCATCCGCTAATCGCGCTCCTTCAAACTTTTCAATATAAAGTCCTGAAGAAGCGACAACGTTAATGCCGGTTATCTCTGCAACTTGTCTTAGTTTTCTAATATCACGTCCTATTGATGAAGAGCCTGTTGCATCAACAATTGTTCTTCCACCTAACTCTTTGAAGTTATTTAATTCAAAAATAACATCTTCAATTGGTTTCTTATCCATATTATCGCAACAGCAATATGGATCGTATTTAAGTCCCCACTGAATATCTGCGCTTACTTTTTTATCAACTAATACATGCGAGAATTCATAAAAAGGTTCATCAACAACACCTGAGAGATCATTAAAGAGGTGTTCATGGGGCAATGTTAGCCCCATATCTTCTTTTTTCACGGGACCAGTTACAGTTTGAATATAACCTTTCATTACGATACTCCTACGCTTTTGCTGACTTAGTCGCTCTAAATTCAGGGATTGTGGTTACAATCGCACCCACTAACGCAAATAATGTACCGATGATCGTCACTAAATAAACGGTATTGCCTAAAGAAGGTAATAACAAATCAATTAAGACAGAACCTAACAATTGACCTGCTGTTGAAGCAACACCCAACATCAGTAAGCCTAAACCACGCACTAAAATAGCCATTAATGCGATAGACATAAGCCCTAAAGGACCACCTAAATACATCCACCAAGTACCTGGTAATTCAAGAGTGATATGACCTAATGCCATACGAACAATAAGAGCAATCGTTAAAACAGTGAAACCAACAATAAAGTTCCAAGTGATAGACACCATCATAGAACCTGTTGCTTCTGCAACTTTAGCGTTACCAGCTGGCTGCCAACCGGCTAATAAACCAGCAAGGAAAGGCAAGATTGCTAAGTAAATAAATGAGGTTGAGTGCCATTGCGGAGAAACTACAAATAAAGTTGCAACCACCGCTAACACCGCACCTAATACACGATATGGCGTGAAATATTTTTTCTCATCAACACCCACACCAAAGCGATCACATAATAAGCCTGATAATAAGAGTGCTGAAATTAATGCGGTTTGGAAGGTTGCGATCCCTAATGCACTCGCAGAAGCGCCTTCAGAGAAAACAACCATGGCACCACAAAGACCCGCAAACCAGTTCCATAATGGAATTTTTCGCGTTTTAATTAAACTTGGAATTGAAGCAAATTGTTGGCGATACTGTTTTTTCGACATGATGATAAAAAACATTACCACTAAACCACTGGCAAAAGAGATAACTGCACTCGCATTACCATCTTTTAAAACATGCCCTAACTGCCCATTCACCGCAGACTGCATTGGTGATAGCATACCTGCTAACACAGTTGCTAACATCAGCAAGGGTGTTGATAAATTTTTTGTACTCATAAGATGTTCCTTTTGGATTATTGGCTATGAGTGATTTCTTTTTTTATTTTTCAAGTAATCGGTTTTTTATTAGCGCAGAGCGGCAACTCTGCGCTTTTTTACTTTTTATGACAGTTATTCTTAATTCAAATTAACGGGCAATTTGTTTAAGAATGTTGACCCACATATCGGCATAATGAGGCCATGCTAAAAACTCTTTACTCCCCCAGTGAGGAGAACAGTCACTCATAAAGCAACCTGTTTTTCCTTTCTCAAATTGACCAAACACCAGTAATGGATCTTCGCCAATATTTAATACAGTTTCTGTATTCTCTTTAGCTGAAACTTTGTTATAGCCAAGGAACATAGGCCATTCACCAAAACCTTTTACTGATGCATGCTCAGCATTTACCGCACTTGCAAATACACCTTCAGGTGCTTCTACGCGATCGTCACCATCCAACATTTCAACAGGCAGAACTTCTGCAAGTAATGTATTTTTGTAGTTTGCTTTAGCTTCAATACCCATAAATGACAGGTAACCACCAATCATTAATAAGCCACCGCCATTAACGACGAACTCTTTAATTAACCCTAATGCGTTAGGAATAACCTTCATGTTATAGAAAGTATCGTTTTGCAGAAGGAACGTATTTGCACCAATATCACTAATAACAATGACATCGTATTTAGCCAATGCTTCAGCCGTTTGTGGGAATGCAACCTGAACGGTATGAGCAGGCATATAATCAACTTCAACACCCTTTTCTCTTAAGCAACTTAATAAGAACGTTGAACCTTCTTCATATTTGCTGGAAGTGAAACTGTCGTAGCCTTTGGAGTGGATCATATGAATGTGCCATGACTCACCAATAAATAAGATTTTCATTTTTATTCCTCTTTCAAAAAAGATTATTTATTCAGGGGATTGGGTGACAATCTGTGAATATGTTGTTTGATTGATGCGATGCATGACATTAATATCTTCAGGCATTTCTGAAGCATTACTCGTCTCAACAGCTAATGATGAAAAAGCTGATGCATAGCGTAACGCATAAGAAAACTGCTTTCCTTTTGCCAACGAGGCAGCGAGCGCACCATTAAAGGCATCGCCTGCCCCTGCCGTATTTTTTACAACTGCCGGATATGCCGGCGAATAAATATACTTATATCCGTCATAAGCTAACGAACCTTTACTACCCAGCGTAATAACCACCTTATTTACGCCTTGTTGATAAATAGAAACTGCAGCATTTTTTGCAGATTCTAAATCGAGTACTTCTATTCCTGATAATAAACTGGCTTCTGTTTCATTAGGTGTTAATACATCTATCATTGGAAGTAGTTCATTAACTATTTTGTTATAAGGCGCTGGATTAAGAATAATAGGGATATTATTTTCGTTTCCAATAGCAATAATTTCTTTTAATGCTTCAATATTTGTTTCTAATTGAAGTAAAATTATATCTGCATCAATAATTTTATCCTTTTGGATTTTCACTTCATCAGCAGAAATATCCATATTAGAGCCAGAGTAAATAGAAATAATATTTTCCCCACTCTCTTCCGAAACAAAAATAGATGCAGTTCCTGTTTGGTAATTTTCCGTTTGATATATTGTTGATGTTTTTATTCTTGATGACGATATAAAGTTAACTGCATAATCACTAAATTGATCCGTCCCTATCTTCGTAATAAAATGTACCTGTGCATCAGCATAACTCGCTGCCAATGCTTGGTTACAGCCTTTACCTCCTGGTGAGAAGATAAATTTGTTTGATAATAAGGATTCCCCGGCTTCTGGCAATCTTGGAAGATAACTAATCATATCAACATTAAATGAACCCAGTACGCACACCTTATTTATAGCTGTCTTATTTGCTAAATCGTTTTTATCAATTTGATCATTGCATTCTAGAAATTGTATAATTTCTTTTTTAGCCACTTTATCTAAAGTTTCAAATTCTATAAAAGCGCCACCATGGCATCTTTTTATAATTCCTTTTTCTGCTAGTGTATTTAAATCTGATCGTATTGTTTCTTTGGTAACATCAAGTTCTTTAGCTAAAACAGAAACTTTTACTGCACCATTACCTTTAATCAGATTAATTATTTTTTTATGACGTTCTGCTTTCATTTAATGTTACCTCTATGGCAACAACTTTAGTTTATTAGTTGTTATGGGATTGTGATTACAATCATATGTTATTTATTAAAAGCAAAAAAAAGCAGAAATACAAAAATAAAAAACAAAAAGAAACAGAAATAAACAATGATAATAGTAAGATTATTTAATAAGTTAATTTTTGAATTATTCTTTTGTTTAGAAAACAACGAATAAATTTATCATGTTGTTTTACTTTATTAATATAAATAAATTTAATATTGTTTTTTATTTTTATACGGAAAATAATATTATTAATTTACATATAAAAATGAAATTTACTTTTATAAATAAGATATTACAAAAAAATCATTTTGTATCACGATAAACTATCCGTAATAGTGCTTAAATAAAATACAATCCAATTGAATCGAGCAATGCATTAATTATTTTTATCATCTCTGATTTTTAAAACGCATTTACCATAAAGAATTTTTAATCATTAAACACCAAAGAAAACGTTACCTTTTCACTAAAGAACATAAATTACTTAAGTAATGCAAAAGCAATGCTTAAAACACACTCAGTTTTCATCTTTCGTTTTTGTGATCTAAATAACATTTAGTTAAATAAAAACGTCATCATCTTTGTCTATTTAGCTCACCAATGAGTCAATCTTTGAGTTCATATTGTAAATTAAGAAAGATTTTCATCTATTTTTTGTGCTATCTATAAATATGATTTGTTTTTTTAATCACGCCATTCATAGCGATTACGTCCAGGGTAAGAATAAAAGCAGATAATAACACTGATAAATACATGATATTCGATATTTTAAACCAGTTACTTTTGTCAAAAAGTCTTTTTTTAGAAACATTTAGACATACTTATTTCCTCGCACTTTACCCATTTTATACTTAAATTTATTCATACCGTCAGACATAACATAAATCACTGACAAAAAGCACAACGTAAAATAAGGATATATCAATGAAAATAAAATCACTTATCGCAATCTCATTATTAAGCGCTAGCTTTTCTCTTTTTGCTGCAGAGACTTCATCAACTGCTACTAATACTCAAACTCAAGGTGTTATTCAGGCTCAAAAAGAACTTAACAACTATGAGAAAATCATGATAGAAAAAGTGTGGATAACAACTGACGCTATCGATGAAAAAGGAAATAAAACATCTCCAGATAATGCTCAAGTGAGCAACTATTTTGGACTTGCAGAATACTATCCTAATGGCACATTTATTATGTTTACGCCAGAAGGTAAACAAAAGATGCAAGGTGACTGGTCAATGTCAGACGATGGCAAAATACGCACCTTAGTTGCCAAAGATACTGAAGGTAAAACACTGTTCACCCGTGATGTAGAAAATATTACAGTTAAAAGTGATGAGTATACCTATCGTATTTATCCAAATGCTGATGATCGTAATGTCTATTTCGATATTATCCATCATGTTAAAAAGTAATTGAACACGTTGTTTTGCCTGCGAATTAATCCTATTCAATAAATAAAAAAGGGTTACTTATTTTTATAAGTAACCCTCATTTTATTTTATAACCAACTTATTATTTCACTGAAATTAACCAAATAATTAAAATATGGTCTGAGATTGACCTTCAATCCAATAAATCACTTTGTGCGCTTCTTCTGGTGTTGGTACTTCCAATTTACTCAACATACGTTCCATTACTTTAGCTGGCACAGCTTCGTTTCTTGCATTATTTTGCCTTTGCCATTGCGCATAAGGGACTTCAATATATACCAACGTAATTTTTGCATTATAACGATAAAACAAAGAGATAAGTTGATCTCGCATTTTTCTTGTTATATTGGTGGCATTCCAAACAAAAGGTTTATGCTCTCGTAAATAAATACGCGCTTGTTCTTTTGCTTGCTGTGCTATCCAACCATTAGCATCTCTGTTATCAGGTTTAATATTATGCTGACGACGGAGATCATCTAAACTCACAATCGGAAGATCTGCACAATGTTGGCGAATAAAGGTATCTTTTCCCATACCAGGTAATCCACATAACACCGTAACTTCACTTCCTTTTTCAGGATAAGGCTCATAATTACAATCTGTACTATTTTCTGTATAAAAATAGTGAAAGCGAGCATCATCTGATGGAAATGGCGCAGTCTTACGCCAACAATTTAGCTCTTCACAATAAAGTGTAAATAATGCAATCTTATCGAAAAGTGCCTGTGCATCTTCACAATCTCGCCCTAGAACATCGGCTTTAGCTAATAATGCCAACAAATAGCAATCTACTCTTAATGATGCAGCAAGTAGTGCTTTTTTAGGATCAGGTTTATCCATTACCCACAAAGGTAATCCATGAAAGCGGACTAAAGCTGCGATCTGCTCTCTATCAGCAAAGCTTAAAGGGACTTTTTCATACAGAAAAAGACGCGTTGTTAATTCACCTTTACGTGCATGACCCGGTGAAATAATACGCCCCTCTTCTTCCCGTGTTGTAGAACGTTTTTCTACATCATGAAATAGCGCCGAGATCCATAAAATTTGCTGTTCTCTTTCAGTTAACGTCGTATATTCTGGCAATGATTTAACTGAATTGATAACTCTTTGTGTATGTATTGCCACATCACCTTCTGCATGATGAATAGGATCTTGCAGAACACCAGCCATATCACTTATTTCGTCATACAGTTCACAGAGATGTTCCCATGACATTTCAGTGTGTAATTTCTTATGAAGCATCATTGAGACTCCTGTGTTTTTTCCCAAATTAAAGGGGCTCGTCGCCAATTTTTTTTCCAATGAACATCTGTTTTAACATGGTCTTTTCTAACATATTTAAAAACACGATGTGAAAAATCATCTAACGAAAATGACTGTGCATCCCGTGTAACAATTCCTTCCATCGGACTTGGTTTTTGCGTTAAAACATCATGCGATTGAAAAAAACTTGCCTGTTTGGCTTGTGAAACAATCCTATTTTCAAAATCAGTTTTATCCTGACATCTAGGCAATTTAATTTCTGGCACAGTTGGAAGATCAAATAAAGAAGCATAAAACTGCACTTCTTCCCAACTTAGCCATTTATCTTTATAACGAACTGCAAACACATAAAAGTATTCTTCTAAGCGCGCATATTCAATAGAATGAATGGCATATAGATTTTCACCGAAAATATCTAACTCACCTAAATCATTTTTCATCATTTGCCAACGTTGACGCAATTGAGATGTCCATGCTGATTGTGTTGGGGTTGCATGAGAGCGAGCAAAAACACCTATTTTATTTAGGCAATTATTTTCTCCATCTAGTTTTTCTGTATGGATAAGTTGTTTTATTTGGCAAATATCCTGCCACCATTGCGCATTTATACGATCGTCGTTTGTTGTGCCAGGTGAGAAAGGATAGTGATAGGTTCTATCATATTTTTGTGATTGATTATTCATTATTTAATACTCATTAAGTAACAGAAGATCGACCAAATTTAAAGAGAAATTCGGTAAGTTAATTTTTCTGTATTTGCACTATTCCTTCAGTGCCTTAATGCGTATTACATAATAACAACCTAAATAATCAAAAGAGAGAGGAAAATAAATTTAGACAGATACTACCTGTAAGTTTTCCAAAGAGCTAGAAAATTAATGCCATTTATTTTTGGGTTAATACTTATTGCAAGATAACGAAAATATACGTTAATGAGGATGTTAGATCAGATTTTCATTGGCTTGTTAATAAATAAAGCAAAAACCATCTCTACTTTAGCTTTTTACTTTCTTTTTAAGCATCAGTATTAATAACATTACAACAATTGAACAAACAAAAAACAATTCTATTTGTTTTCACAATATATTACAGCGTATTATTGCCTAATATTTGGATTATTTGCTTATAACACATTGCAAAAAAATACAAATAAACACTAGAAAAATTGTGATCACATACACCTTTTTGCATCATTAATGCTATTTAAGAGAAATAGAAACTGCTTTTTTATCAACAAATAGGTAATCTAGCAATCTGATTTTGATGACCAAACATGAATAGTTAAAAGGATATTTTATGTTTACTTCACAGCTCATGCTGGTCGGTTATGTGTTGTTGGTAAGTCCTTGTGGAAATGATTCTTGTGATGCAGTTCCTGTTACAGAAACAATTTATACTAAAGATGAATGCGCAACACGACTTAACTACTTAAAACAAAAAAGACCTGACCTTATTATTTTCTGTGGAGAAGTCTTAAGAGATCCTGAAGTTACTGATGAAAACCCTTATCTCACCCCACCAGATAGTGCAGACGACGTTTTCAAAATTAAGTAATTAATCTATTCATAATGTTATGATTAAGATAAAATACAATTTAATTTGTTTTCTTTTTACGATATACTCTTTGTACTTGAATATGTAAGGACACGTATTAGGAGTCACTAATGTCTATTGCGAAACGTACCAAAGATAAACGCATTGCGTTAGGTTTAACACAATCAGAACTTGCTACTTTAGCAAATACAACACAGCAATCCATAGAACAGCTAGAAAGTGGTAAAACTAAGCGTCCCCGTTTTTTACCTGAATTAGCAAAAGCATTAAATTGTGATTTAGCTTGGCTACTTGAAGGTGAAGAACAACCTAACGCGACTTCTGAAATTCCACCAGAGAATGAATGGCAACCTGTGAGTGAATGGGACAGTAATACCCCTTTAGGTGCTGATGAAGTGGAAATTCCCTATTTTAAAAGTATCGAACTCGCAGCGGGTGACGGTTGTTGTACTAACGAAGATCATAATGGATATAAATTGAGATTTTCAAAAAGCACATTACGCCGTTATGGTGCATCTTCTCAGAACGTTATTTGCTTTTCTGTTTATGGCGATAGTATGTCACCTGTTATTCCAAATGGCTCAACAGTCACTGTTGATACAGGTAACACACGTATTGTTGATGGCGGCATTTATGCTATCGAACAAGATGCCTTGTTTAGGATAAAACTACTCTATCGTCAACCGGGCGGTAAATTAATTATACGTAGTTACAATAAAGACGAATTTCCTGATGAAACAGCGGAAACTGATTCTGTAAAAATTATGGGACGTATTATCCATTGGTCAGTAATGGCTTGGTAATCAATAAACAAGATAAAATTTCATAGTATAAAGTTTTCAGTAACAACTTGTCCTTTAGACAATAAAACCGTTTTATCTGCTAGTGCTCTGATTTCACGAGGCTCATGAGTAACCATGATCATCGTTATTTCCTTAGATTTTAAGGAATCAATTAAATCCCAAAGCTGATGACGTGTTTCCCAATCCAAACTCGAAAAAGGTTCATCCAGTAGTAAAAGTTTGGGTTGGCTAATAAGCGCTCTTGCCAATGCGACACGTTGTTGCTCTCCTCCTGAAATTTGATGAGGATAACGCGTAGCAAGGTGCGCAATTCCCATTTGCTCTAATATTGCCTTTTCTCTTTCCTTACTTCGTTTCTGTTTTGCGCCATATTGTGCTAACCATAAATTTTGTATTACTGTCATAAACGGAAATAAATAAAGCCGTTGATTTAAGTATCGACAAGAACGTAACCATACCGGCTGTTCATTTATATTTTTATCTGCAAGGTAGATATCACCAGAGTATGAAATATATCCCGCAATCGCATTTAAAAGCGTTGTTTTACCACTTCCAGATGTACCGCTTATACCTAAACAGGTTCCTTTTTCTATATTCAACGAAACATCTTTTAATATACCCGTTGTTAATGAACGAATTTCTAGCATGATCTTTTCCTTTCTCGCTGTAAGCGATGTAACGCAAATAATAAAGTAATCGCAATGGCGATAAGAACAAGCGCACAGCCTATTGCCAGAGTAAAATCTCCACTAGCAATATTTAAATAAATCGCCATAGGCAACGTTTCTGTTTTTAATCTTGTTGCCCCCGCTAACATTAACGTTGCACCAAATTCACCTAATGCTCTAGAAAATGCGATGATACTTCCACTCATTAAAGCCGACCAACACAGTGGTATTTCAATCAAGAAAAATGTTTTGGTTGGTGTTAATCCTAAATTTTGTGCCGTTTGAATATAAGCGGGATCAACAGACTTAAAAGCAGAGAGGCTATTTCTCATAATAATCGCGCTGGCGACATAAGTTTGAGCAATAATAATACCCAAAGGTGAAAAGAGAGAGCGAGATAACTCAGGAAAAACGCCTGTTAAAGGACCTTGATTTCCTAACAATAATAATAAGCCGATACCGATAACTAATGGGGGAGTGACTAAAGGTAAATCTAATAACGCATCAATAAAACGATGCCCTTTAAACGGAATTCTTGCCATTGCCCATGCGGCAGGTACACCTAGGATAATTGCTAGACATAAAGAAGTTAACGCAGTACTGAGTGACATACCAATAGCAAAATGGAATTCAGGATCGGTAATAACTTGCATCAATTCAACATAAGAAAGTTGGCATATCAGTGCAATTAGCGATCCTAAGATCAGAAATAACAATAAAAAAAGTGGAATTAATGCCCATCGAAACACGTTATTTCCTTTTTTAAGATAGATAGTTATTTTGCTGTAATAATGAAAAAAGCCACCAGTGAGTTGGTGGCGAAAAAACACAATTTATGTGAGAAAAAATCTATGGTTTCGAAATTACAGGAAGAAAACCATAATCAGTAAAAGCCTTTATCCCTTCAGTGCGAGTAAAATAATCAGCAAGTAATTGTGCTTCTTTTGGATTTGCTGATGTTTTTAAAACAGCAAGTGTTGCCACTTCTTCTGGACTACCTTCAGGAACTGGAAGTAACACGAGTTTATCTTGATTTTTCATTGCATCTGCATATCCAATAATAGCGGCATCCACTTCCCCATTTAATAGATACATAAGCAATTGTTTAATGGTTGCAGTACGTACAACAACTTTATCTCGTAATTTATCCCCTTGACCTGATGCATCAATAAGTTGCTCGCCACTTTTTCCTAATGCGATAGCTTTGGCATCACCCATACCTAGTTTTAATGAACTATTAGCAAGATCTTCTAATGTTTTAATATCGCCTACTTTATCTTTACGCACAGCAATAACTGGAATATGACGAACAATAGAATATTGAGTAACGACTTGTCCTTCTTTATCTAACTTTTCCACATAATCTTGTGAACCAGGAAAGAATAAATCTCCCTGCTTAGTTAAATTAAAACGTGTTAATATTTGACCTGAGCCACCATATTCAATAGTAACTTTATTTCCTGTCTCTTTTTCAAATACACTCACAACTTGCTCTACAGGTTGTTTTAATCCCGCACCAGCATAAAGATGAAGCTCGGCTGCAAATGTATTATGACAAATTAATCCTAATGCTAATCCTAAACTAGCAAGCAATTGGCGTTTCATAAAATTGGTGATCCCAACCATCGTTATATAATTTTTTACATAATGAATGATGTCAGTGTTTAAGGCAAGAGGCTCATATTAAAAAAGATAAAAATGTAAGCAACTTATCATTTTTATCTTTTTCTTTATGTGTCAGCTTTACAAAAAAAATTATTCAAAATAAATACGTTATTAGTATCAGAGATAAATAGATCTTAAATCATCATTTGCCAACAAATCCTCGCTTTCACGAGGATTTTATTGCTAATTGTCTAGCTCTAATAATGCCAGCGCAGTCACTTCATCAATCACAATATCAGTGGCATAACCTCCTTTTATTGCCCCTATTGTTGCCTGAATATTTTCCACACCACCAGCAATAAAAAGTCGCTGTGTTATTTGTCTTAACTGAGCAAGGCTTATTCCCATTATCCTCAAGTCAATATCAGACACCAAAGGATTACCTTGCGCATCATAAAAACGTCCACAAATTACACCAACAGCACCCAAATCACGATATTGTGCCATCTCACTGCTCGTTAAAACCCCCGTGGTTACCAAAGGGTTATCATCAAATGTATTACCCACTACAAAAAGGGCTTTATTACACTGATTCAGCGCTGAAAAATTACGCCTAATAATAGGCTCTGCTTGAAGTTCCATTGCTAAACGCGCACTAGAAACCACCGCAGGCACATGCAAATTAATACTGCACCCTGACAACTTGTTTGCAATTAACGCAGCGGCTTCTGTTGTCTTAAAATCGGGTTGTGGCGCTACTGCACCTATCATTTGTAGTACTGTGATATTTTTTAATGACTTGGGTGGAAGATAATTACCCAATTTATAAATTGTTCGTCCCCAAGCAACACCGAGAATATCATCATCATTAATTATCTGAGAAAGATACATAGCCCCTGCTTTCGCTAATCTTTCTCTGTTCATATTTAAAGTATGTTGCGATTTATTCTTTTCTTCATCAGGTAAAATAAGCACATTATTAAGATCGAACTTTGCTTTTATTCTGATGGCATAATCAATCGTAGAAAATACTGATGAATCCAAGTTAATATTTACGAATCCTTTTTCTCTAGCTAGATGCAAATATTTCACGACGGTGACACGAGAAACACCCATAATATTTGCCACTTCACTTTGGCTGAGTCCGTCCTGATAGTAAAGCCACGCAGCATAGAGAACGGGATCATTATCAAATAAACTCGCGTTTTTTAGCGAATTATTATCCATTTTAAACCCCACAAATTTTTATAAATCTTATGACTAATTAGTTTATTTTATATTAGAGATATTATTGAAGATAAAAATGCTTTTAGGCAAATTAAGCCTTATAACACAAATAGATACATTTCATTAATCTACTAATAATATCGGCACCCTGATATTTTTCTTTACTACAAGAACCTTATAATACGTAAAAAGCCCTTAATAATGCCGTAAACAGTTCATATCGAGAAAGTTTTTTTTGAAAATACTGTTTTATTTCGCTAAAAATAAAAATATTAGTTTTAAGTTTTAAAAAGTTTTATTTTGATAAAATTAAAATCACCTATACCTTATTGTTACTATTAAAAATCAAATTAATTTTAAAAGGAAAAACCATGATAATTGCATACTCAACAGCACCAAATGAAACAATCGCTAATGAAATTGCTCACTACCTCATCAATAAAAAACTTGCTGCTTGTGTAAATTTAATACCGCAAGTTAAATCTATTTATCACTGGGATAATAAAATTATTGAAGATAATGAAATACTTATGATGATAAAATCCGAAAAAAGCAAACAACAAAACTTAATTGATACTCTTGTCAAAATACATCCTTATGATACTCCTGAAGTAATTATAATACCGATTAAAAATGGTTTTAAAGGTTATCTTAATTGGGTCCATGCTTCCTTGAATTAAATTAACGTTAAAATTTTAATGAAATCTCTTTTTTGATATTTTTTTCAAAGAAATGATAATTAGTTGTAAATTAGAGCATCTTGCATCATCTCAATTATGAGACAAATAACTTATTGTTAATATTAAACTAAATTTCTTATTTTTAATTATGACAAGTATTTTAAATACACTTTATCGGTGTGAGTTTTTTAAAATATATAAACAAAATAGTCTTTAATACTGAATTAATAAAGTTACTAACATCTTATTCTTTTTATTTTCTGTTATAATAGATAGGCTTTCTCTAAATTACATGAAAAAAGGAGTGAGTTGTGAAAACAAACAGAGTCGCAAGACGTATTTTAGGTTTACCTTATAATTTAAGTCGGTCTAAAAAGAAAGTGCGTTTTTCCATTATTGCCTCTACAAACGCTGAAAATATACCTGCTGAATTAAAAAATACAGCTAAAGTCTGTTTAAAACAGGATTTCAGAAAGAATGCAGAGCACAAGCGTATATATATGAAGTTAACAGATGCTTATCCAGAGTATCTTGCAACTAATTAATAGCTTTATACGCCAACGCTATTAATAAATATTTTCAGATTTAGTCTGTATACTTAAAATATTAAAAATAGCATATCCCTTACATTACGTAAGGGATATTAGTTTTCTGGGCTAATACATTTTCTACTATTTATAGAGCTCTTTTCTTATATTTATAAGAGCACTTTCTGCATATAAAGGCTCAATTTTATCTGGCAATAGACTTAGTTGAAATGAGCTTTTTATAGTCTTAATCAGAATTTCACTGCGCTCTAATAATTCATCATAACTAAACTTCCCTGCTTTAATTGCTAATAATTCATCTCTATTATCACACCAAACCTTCACTTTCCCTTCTTGTGCAATTCCTAATGCAATATAGAGCAATCTAAACGTATGCATCATATTCTTACTATCGTAACTTCTACCATGCTCGATGTTTTGTTGGTAACGAGCATCATTACGTTGTTCAACCCACTGCCAATATTCATGATATTGTTTACGATATGCGCTATAACCTTCTTTATTAAAACTAAGATAACCTTCTAGTTTTGCTGTTTTAGAAATACTACTTAGCAATACATCATTAGCATTCTCTTTTTTTATTATTCCTTGATAAGGCTCTTTATCATCATAATAAATGGTATAAAGATCTTGAGCATGGGTAAGTTTTGTTAACCCAATATGCTCTTGTTTCCAATGTCGATTTTCTAGCCACGTATTGATTAATATTGTTTTCCCATTTTCAATGACATAACAAAAATCGAGGATCGTTTTTAATTTTTTTTCGACTGGATTTACTATTTTTTTGTTTAGTCCTTGAGCTTTCTTAATTTGCCCTTGTGCATAGTGCACAAATGTTTGAACACACGTTTTAGACAAAAACCATTCTGGTTTTATCAATGACATTAAAGGATGCCGATAAATAACCATCTGCTCGGGAGAATTAAGTAACTCTAAAATATTAGGATTGGATGCACACAATAGTTCTATAAACCTTCCAAGTTCATAATAGACTATATCATTGGTTTCATTACTGACTTGTGGTATGTACTCCAACCCATAAAAAAGATCTTTAGGGAGATAAAAGACACCTTTAATATCTGTATCCGATGTTTCTGTCGCAAGATTATGAGAACGACTTCCAGCAATACTTTCAAATAAAAGGTAAGGTTTTATATCTTCAATAGTCAGTTTCATCTAATTTTTTCCTAAACCAATTATTTAAAATCTCATTATCAGGTACGATTCTTTTAGCTAATTGGACATTTGTCTCCTGCCATAAAAAAAATACGAGATGTTGCATCGCCTCTGTTGGAAACCAAGTAAAATGTTCATTTTTATCTGATTTAAATTCTACTAATCCTTTGATCGCTTTTTGTTCTTCAACAGTTAAAACGTTTATCAGCTTATCCAACTCCATAGGCGGAATATCGCCCGTTTTCACTGTCCAATAAGCAGATAAAAGAGAACGTAGCATATAGAACCATTTTTTTAATTTTATGGGCTCTGCACTCATTTCATTTTGAGGGTTATTTTCCGGAGAATAACCACTCACAACTTTAGCAATTCCTCTGTAATGGTGAACAATCACTTTGGGTTGATAATAGCGTTTTGCAAGCTCAAATAACTCTTTTTGAACATTAGGATATTGTTGATAAATGATTGGCGATTGGAGCCATTCTAATAATATACAGTTCGATTTACGTAATAAATGCAGTGCTTTTGTAATATCCCAAGCCCCTACATCAAACCAACTATTTTCTATCCATTCGAAGGTTTCTTTTGGCTTATCTATAGAAAGATAAGCATTGCGAGGACGTATAAAAATACCTCGTACATCATAATCACTATCTGTTGAAGCAAACCCCCAGGCTCGGCTACCACTTTCAGCAACATAAAGTAATTTAACTTGATGCTCTTGCTCTATTTGCGGTAACTTTTTTAATATCTCATTATGCATGATGTCCTTATCTCCTTATTGTTACTTTTTCACTAATTTATATTTTAATGCTAATATTCTATGGTTATAACACAGACATAAGCTAATACAAACTTGACTAATTTTTATTTTATCCATGTGAAATTAGGGCGTTTATAATTTAAGATGATAACCTCACAACAAGCACAAGATATCGTTCTTAATCACTGCCATTCATCACCTTACGATGAGCTATTTACTGTTTATTTTTGTGAGTTATCTCCTAAGCAAGATTTTTGGATAATCCGTTGTAACTCTGAACGTTATGTTATTTATAATCAATTAGAGCATTGTTATGTTGGTATAAATGCCTATTTAGTGGATACCTCTACGGGGAAAATTGATATCGTTGGTAGTGGAGAGAGTGTCGAGGATTTTTTACAAGATAAATATGATTTACAACGTGCTAATGGATATTTTTATGTTCTTTCACCTTCTTTTACCAAAGAGAATAAACAAGCTTTAATCAACTTTAAACAATGGCTAGCATGTGGATATAGCGAAATCATTTTATTACTCTCTTCTGATAAGAATAAATGGTTTACAGGTAGTTACCGAACATTGCAACATATACAAATTCAATTAAAAGCGGTAGAAATTGATACCAAGATTACTTTAATGGAAAAAACCGATGATGCAGTGGTTGTTGAGAGTAATATATGGTTTGAGAAAGACATTAAAGAGAGTTTAAATAAATATATAAATAAAAAACAAGTACTTTAATCCCATTGAGAATATGAACATTCTCTTTTTAATTTAAAAACGTTATGTTTTTTTTACAACTTATAAACCGACATTTATTTTCATCGAAAAATCAACTTATTATTTTTATTTTTATTTTTATTTTTATTTTTATTTTTATTTTTATTGAGTTTATTATTTACAAAAACAACCCAATTACTAAGTAATAAATGTGAAAATATATAAAAAAGCCACCAGTAACTTACTGATGGCTCTTGGTTTTTTAACCTTTATCAACTATTGCTGATAAACGGTAGTTTATTCCCACTCAATTATATTCTAGTAATTTAACTCACTGATAAATATAAATTATATTTAAATTAGATATCAACAACACCGTCACCGATACCGTCATTATGAAATCTGTCTACTTTTTCATCGGTAAGAATTGAGGAGTTTTTCCTTTGCTTCCAGCTCTGAAATACAAAGGTTGAGTGTTCTGGTGTTTTCATCTGCACGCTGAGCTTCACGCCCATATCGTTCAAGTGTTTCTCGTAGTTGTCGAGAAAGTTCACTGGCTTTGGCTTTCTCAATTCGGCAGGTATTGGTGTTATCGGTACTTGCAACTTCTGTTTGCGTGGTACTGGTTGAGAGCTGCATCCTGTCAAAGTGATTAAGAACACGATCAAGCAAAGCATCTGTGCGTATCGTATCATGCTGTTGTGCGTCATGATATATCTCCAACCTATTCTGCTGTTCATTGTCTGCGTGTTTACGCAGTTCAATATTTGTGGCCACATCCTTTTCATCTAATTGATTACCTGCAATCTGTTTATTCATTGCTCGGTTATCAAAATAAATACCGCCAGCAACAAAGCCAGCGGTAAAGGAAACAGCCAAAGCAATTAGCGCTATGACGGTTTTATTCATTAACGAACCCCATTGTGTTCTAATGAAAAATGATTACCGTCAGGACGAGTTTTAAAACGCCCGCCCCAACTTCCGCCCAATGATTCCCAATACTCACCCAGTTCTTTATAGTCGCTGGTGGCTGTAAGGTATTTTCCGTTAGCATCAAATAGGTTGAAATCGACTGCTAAACGTTGAGTATGCAGACTGTTGCTAATACCCGATCCTTTCTTTGCATTTAATTTAGCTTGTTCTTCGGTACGGTAAGCCTCACCAAACGTCAGTTTATATCCCTTCTGCTGAGCAAAAGTGATCAGCTTTGCAACCATACCTGTAAACGTATTTTGTTTATCAACTAATGACATATTCACCCCTTTATAAACTTGATGACATTGCCCTTACTGACCATCAATGTTGTGCAGATCAGGATATTGGCAAAGATGTTGTAGATATCAGCGTGATAACTAGGATCGAAGTAAGCGCGAATAGGTACGCTTGAAGAGTAAGCAAGAATGAGGAAAGCTAACCATCCACCTTTTTTACAGTGTTGTCTGCCGTCACGTTTAAAATAGAACACACGTAGAAATATGACGGTACAGATGATGGCATTAACAATAGTGAGCAATGTTTCGCATTTCATTGTTGCCCTCCTTGTTTCGGTATATCAGCCCTTCCATATGCTTTTACGCTTAACTTAACCACAAGCAAAGCGGAAACAAAAGCACCCACGGCATCGATATGTTCGATTTCGTATTGCTCAGGTTTCACACCGAAAAGACCAGTAACAGAAATAAAGATAGTTGCTGCGGGACTAAAGAATACAAGACCACAAACGAAGCTTAGAAAGGCTAATACCGATCTACGTTTAAAGCTATATTCAGTAGCAGCAGTGGTAAAGAAGATGGCCCCCAACAGTGAACCCATAACAACTTCTGCTGGAAGCCCTGCGAAGTAACCAAGAAAAGCAGTTGTGCCTATCCCAGCTTTTGTGTAGACATCTTCTTGCATGAGTGTAGTACCAGTGATTAATGAATAATCATGATACTACACAATTAATAAAATAAACAAAAATGCATAAAAGACATAAAGATCATGTTTTATGTTTAACATATAAAAATCATGAATATATAATACTGACCTATTTTTACATTAGTGGTAAAATTTCATAAATACTAAACTCAACCTTAGATTACTATGCAAAAAAAGAAATTTAGAACAGATATCAATGGAATGAGAGCAATTGCTGTCCTACTTGTTATCTTGTTTCACTTTGATAATTCACTAGCTCCAGCTGGTTTCATTGGCGTTGATATATTCTTCGTTATATCAGGCTATTTAATGACCTCTATTATTTTGACTGGTATTGAAAATAGCAGTTTTTCAATTGTTAAATTCTATTCAGCACGATGTAAAAGAATAATTCCAGCATTAATGCTTTTAATATTTATATTAGTGCTTCTATCTTATTTTTTGATTGAACCAAATGATTATAAAAAAATAGGTATTCATGCTCGTGACTCATTATTATTCATATCAAATATTACATATTTCAATGAGTCTGGGTATTTTGATGTTGAATCGATGGAGAAATTCTTACTCCATACATGGTCATTATCTGTTGAGTGGCAATTTTATTTAATATATCCATTAATAATATTAGCAATCAGTAAGATAACGACATCAAGTAACACTAGAAAGTCTTTAGTGTTTCTTTTTTTTGTTTCACTAATATTGTCTTCAGTCATAACAAAAATAGATCCAAGCCAAGCATATTACATGATACACACAAGAGCATGGGAAATGATGGCTGGTGGATTAGCATTTGCATATCCTGCAACAAAGGTTTCAGAAAAGAATAAAAAAATATTATTCTTTTTGTGCCTAATTATAATTATATTTGCTTCATATTTTTTTGATAGCAATACACCTTGGCCTAGTTTTTATGCATCAATTCCTGTAGTAGCAACAGCTATAATATTAGCTATAAATTATGAAAAAAATTTCATATTAAGTAATCCTATTTTTCAAAAAATTGGTTTATGGTCTTATTCTATTTATCTATTCCATTGGCCTTTACTTGTCATAACTAAAAAATTAAACTTAGAACTAAGTTTGATAATATACTTAACAATCACTTTTATCTTAGCTATTTCTTCATATTATTTGATAGAGAAAAGAAGACTGAAAATAGTATTTATTATTCCATTCTATATTATTATTCTTATTGCTTGCCAATATATTGCTAAAGATGGAGTAACACAAAGGATCGATAAAAAAACACAAGAATATAGCAAGAATTATAATTTTTACTACAATCCTTGGATGCTATATCGAAAGCAACAAAACGAAGTAATGTCTTTTAATGATAATAAAAATGGTAAGGAATATATCCTTACTGGAGATAGCTTTGCATTCATGTATGTTAATGCTATGAAAGATTATGGTATTAAATTTAATGTGTATGCGAATGAATCTTGTAATACATCAATGATAAACGGAGCATACAAAGGTAGTGATAATTGCCTTAAGATGAAAGGGTTATTAGATGATAGGTTGTCTAATAACAAAAGCTCTGATGTTATTATTTCCCAAAGATGGGATCTGTATTTCAAAAATATGAATTCAGAGAAAATAGAAAATGAAATAAAGTTATTTATGGATGTTTTAGTATCTAAAAACCCCAACAATACATACTATATATTAGGTACTTATCATCAACCTAGTTACAATCCATACACTTGTTTATTAAACACTCAAACAATGAATGATAATTTTTTATCTAGACTACTTAATAAAAATCAATGCGATGAGAGAGAAATTAAGAGTAAAGATGAATTTAAAGCAAGTGAAAATATTGACAAGCTATTACTAAAAGCATCATTGAATTATAAAAACATACATTATATTTCAATGAGAGAGAGCCAGTGTAATGATAAAGATTGCATTATAATCGAAAATGGTAATCCTATTATTGTTAGACCTCACTTAACAAAATTCGGTGCAGAAAAATTCACAAAAATAATAATGAACAACATATTAAGTACATCAAAATAATTTACATACATATAAAACAAACTCTTTATTTATATAACATAGGTAAAGAGTTTAATTAAATAAAAGAGAACATTAATATGCTTTCACGTAATGGAACCAATAATATAAAAGCTATTGCTATAATCTTAGTTATGTTTGGTCATTTAGTAACAACAAAAAGAATTAGTGTTGATTTTGACTTAAGGATGTTTGCAACGTTTAGTGTTGGTGCTTTTCTTGTTCTTTCTGGATATGGATTAACTCTATCTTATATTAAGAATGGGCTAAGTGGATTTATAAAAAAAAGATTACTTACTGTGGTGTACCCTTTCATTGTTATAAATATAATTTTCTATTTCTATTTCTTTGGAAAAATAAATACTTTTGATTTGTTAAAAACAATATTATTTATAAATCCAAAATTAAATATAGACCCTACAATGTGGTATGTATATTTTATTTTAATTTGGTACGTAATTTTCTTTATTATTTTTTCTTTAAAAATTAATATTAAAATTAAAATAGCTTGTTTGTTTTTTACATCAGCATTGATCTATAACATACCAGTAAATAGTGACTTCAAGGCAATTACAACTCAATTTCCATTACATTCATTTAGTTTTTCTTTAGGAGCTTTTCTAGCTTTACTAAAATTTGATGATAAAAATAAAATTAATTTTATTTTGTTATTATCTATTGTTATGTTTTTATTTATGTATAAAAATATAATAACTCCCTATCTAGTGAAAAAACAATTCTTATGCTCGATTTTATTTTCATTATCATTATTTCTATTTTTTATTATTTTTGAAGTAAAAAGTAAAATACTTGCATTTATATCTTCTATTTCGTACGAATCATATTTGATTGAAGGTGTAACATATAAAATAAAGTTTCATAACAATGAGGTGGTGAATTTGTTTGTTTATTTTTTAGTGACATTCTTTCTAGCTTATATAATTTCAATACTAATAAAAAAATCAATAAAATCAATAAAATCAATAAAATCAATAAAATCAATAAATTAAATCACACACAGAAATCTATGTGTGATTTATAATTTATAGCATTGCTATATAATTTATCTTAATTTCAATATCGGACTCCTGACTAATTGGGAGTCCGTCTATAGTCTTAGCTGTAAGCCTGAATTCATTAGCTCTTTTTATATCACAGTATGCTTTTACTTCTTTACCATAAATCATATCTACTGTAGTTATTATGATGTAATATGGCATTAATACTATTGGTGTTTTTATAAACACCTGTTCAGAAGAACTTCCTTTTTTTAAAACTAAAGAAGCCACTCCTGAAAATGAATAATCATATTTATTATTTTCTGACTTTATAACAATCTCTGTTGCATTTTTATTTGGAATCAATCCTGTAATTATTACAGAATCAGCTTGCTTACCTTTTGACGACTCTATCCAAATGGGCCGTTGTCCAGCTTTCTTAATTTGTAGTCCCGTTAAGTTAACCCCCCACCACAAATCAAATGAATCACTCCGTATTTTAATTGCGTGTTCAGTATTTTCACATTCAATTATTGAATTACTAAAATTAATAGTCCCTCCAGATAAGACTTTTGAGTTTAGTTGTGATGATATTGAACCTAAATCAATAACTCCTCTATAATTTAAACTGGGTTTATTAATAGATTTAATATAGATATTAGAAAAACTGAAATCACAACCTGACATTTCTCTAAAACCAATCGTTGGCTCTGATATATTACGTCCATTAGGATCTCCAAGTGACTCAATTATAGAACCAGATTTAATTGAGTTATGATTCCCTCCAGCAGTAACCCCTTGTATTCTACCTTCATATGAGCAATATTCAGCATTACCATGCCAGTCTGCCGCCAACTTTGAGTCTTTGCTAGTAGACAGTATTTCACCAGAAATATCACAGAATCTATTTACAATACTACCATCTTCATGATTACCTGAAATTGATACTCCATGCCTCTCTCCTGAAAACCGCCCTTTAAATGAAATACTTTGGCAATTAGCTATTCCTAAACCACTGTCCAAACCTAATGTTGCTTCACCAAAAATAGCCTGAGAATTATTAATTCCATTACCATAACAATTTACGCATCTACGTAATATAAATGATTGTGATGCTTGCTTTGTTTTTATTGATAAGCCTGAAAAATCAGAGTCATGTAATTGAATACATAATAAACCAACTGATTCTGGAGAATATGTATGCTCACCATCTAATTGAGGAAATTCAATAATAAAATCACCAGATATTTTTTTCTTTTCCATTTTTGGTTTAATTAACTTAGTTCCTGCAGGATATGTATCAAATATTCCACCTGTCAGAATAATTCTAGAGGTGCCAACGTCAGCAATAGTAACAGCCTCACCTTGACGATAATAATATCGATGATTGGAATATGAGAAATCTCGTGGGTTCCATAAAAAAATCACATCTCCTATAAATAGATTTGATGTATCATTTATAGATAAGAATGTTTGCCCTTTTTTTATTTCTACAGATGCTGTATCTAATAAAATACGTTCACTATCACCAATAACAATAGCAGGTGTTGCAGTGTTCATTTTTATTTTCACAGTACCATCAGTCAAAAGCTCATCACATTGAATATTCAGAGTTTCATCTAACACATAACTACCGCTAACAAACACCTTTTTCTCTGCTGGGAATTCCGCCCATTCTTTTAATGTATCAAAATCATCGCTGTATGCTATTTTGTCTAAACGTTCACCAACAAGATGATTTCGCCACTTGATATTATTTGCACCATTTCCTTTTAATAAATCCAGTAACACATCAGAAGCCGATCCACTCTCAGGTAAAACTGTTATTGGTTGACCATTATCATCAAACGCTAAAATTTTATTGGCGCGTTGTTCAGTGTTTGGTAACGCATTAATAGGCTTATCCTTTACCCTTAATGTCTTACTATCAATATCCTTAATACTGTTATCAACATAGTCTTTATTTACTGCATCAGCACCCAACTTAGGCGATGCTAAATTAGCAATACGATTTCCTTTTGCATCATAGTAGTTAGATAGATAGGTAGGTTTGCGTAGACTTAAAGAGAAAGTACCCAGTGCCTTTTGAATTAACATTGTTAGATAATCAAAGGCATCTTCATGTACTTCTGCAAAGAATTTCCCCTGATTGCGTAAGTCAGTTTCTTGTACAACAGGTAAGTCACGCTCTAATAATATCTTCCAGCCTTTAGCTAAAGGTTTATTTAAAACCACCTTACCGCCATGAAAAGAACCGGCTCCCACAATAGTGTAATCAGTACCATTCTTTAATGTTGTTTCATTGCCTTCGCTGTCAGCAACCACAACAATCAAATGTTTGCTTTCAAATATACGGAAACGAAAATCAAAATCCGTTGTTACGCCATTACCTACATACTCTTCATAGCTTAGTTCAGTAGATACCGTCATTGCTCATCTCCTCTGGTGTTAATGAGGACATGATACGTTCAACTATAAAATATATCCATATTTGGAATAATGGTTATCATTATTTGAATTAAATTAATCATTTGGGTGAACAATTCAATTGATTTGCGTTATTATAGTTTGTGTTACCATTTTCATTGTTGAGGATTTTTTTCATGGAAAAAAAATATAACTACCCTGCTCCAAATAATTCAGATGCTATTCACTGCAATAATGAAATAAAAAAATTACTGGCAGGTTCAGGACTATCAACACAGAGTGAATGTTCAAATTCAAGTATTGAAAAATTATTACGGCAAATGATGAATGATGGCCATGAAGTATCAGCACCATTAATTGAATTTATAGCAATGAGAAATTATATTGTTAAGACAATGAGAGGCAATGAAAATATCATTCCATTAATTGAATGTGTTTTAGCTGAACTTAAAAAGTGAAAGATTAAAGCACCGCTCAAGCGGTGCTATTTGTTACTTCATCTGCTCCTCAACTTGATTCAATAATGGTGACAAATAAAACAAGTTTTGGAAAGGTAATAGTTTGAGTAAAAATGGGTTAACATTGTGGTGTAAAAACTACATGGGTCAATCTAAATGAAAACAAAAAAATTTTTAATTTACTCACTTGTATTTGCATTAGGCGCAATTAGCTACCCACTTGTAAACATGGACTGGGAACAGATAAACAAGGATGAAAGCATCTTTCTAACTGATTCAAATGCTAATTTCTTTAAAGAATATGTAATACCACTTCCAGAAGATGAAAAACCGAATAACAATTACGATGTTTTCATCGCTTATAGTGATGATTCTAAAATAGAATTAAGTATTAAACTAAAAATGTTTACCCATGATGAAACAACTAATTTTTTAAAGTTTATCGCTAACAAACCTTCCTTAATGAAGGATTCATTACGTGAAATGTATTGTAAAAAACTAAATGGTGAACCTCTATTTCCAGACTCAACACTGTATCCATTCATAACCGCAAGAGAGAAAAATAAAAATATAATACTTAATTATTATGATAAATCAGGTGAAACGCTTATTTTTGGATTTGGTATATCCCCATTAAATTGTATATAAAAGCCGATACATATCGGCTTTCTAATAAATTTATTTCAGATTTTCTTCAACTTTATTAAGTATCGGAGCAAAGTAAGGCAGATTCTGCCCTGGTATTATTTGTCTTGCTGCTCTGATCGGACCATCATCAAAGTTACCACTTAGAATGCCACTCGATATCTCACGTAAGTTTTCTAATGTACCAAATGTTGGACCTGCAGTGGCACCAACAAGACCACGACTAGCGTAGCGTGATTGCGTACCGGTGCCTAGCGCTGGACCTAACCCTATTGTTCCTTCACTGGCTTTCTCTAATATGTTATTAAATTCCATTAATGGACCTAATATACCTGAGCGATCAACACCCTCAATAATAAGTTTCTCAGGTGACCAATCGACATCCCTGCCAGCTAATGTATTTTTAATCGCATAAGTTAATGAACCCAGCATAATTTGCAGAGCCATTCCGTAATAAAAATGAGCATCTCCAGCCTGTATTCCGCTTATTGTTGCACGATTAAATGAGCCAAAAATAAACGATTTAAATTGGAATATATGTTTTCCAAACAGACCACTAGACCATAATGGAGTATCACCAATACCAGGAGTTATAACTGTATTATTAACGTCTTTCATGACGGCAGATTCAAAAGCACCACGAACAACAGGATCATCCCATTTACTGCTATTACCTATACGCAGTCCATCAACTGTTTCACCATGTTTAGCAAATTGTTGTTGAATACGGCCCAGCATGCTTTCATCAATACCTAGCTTGGCTAGCCTAGCATTAGAAGCCTGAGACCCTAGAATAATATCCGCAGTATTTATACCATTTATTGTCTTATGGAAAGAGTTCCATTGATTCATTAGAGTCAAATTTCCAAATTTACCAGTCATATAATCTAAACCAGACTCTAAAGCACTACGTTGAGCATATCCATCTGTCAAATCGGCTATTGCTCGACTACGGTCTGATAAGTATACATCTAGACCAACGCCCATTTTTCTTAGTTCTTCCTTACCAGCTTTCCACACATCACTACGAGATAACCATTTACCATAAACGTTAAATGTTTTACTAAAGCCATTGACCATAACGGCACGAGCAACATCAGGGATTGCTGAAACAGTCATTCCACCAAGCATAGTTAAGAAATTGAGATTACGCAGAACATTACCAGCTCGAATAAATGCATTTGAAGGGTTATCAGGACGTTTATAGACACCTAAAGCCCTATCTCTCATCGCCATGATGTCTTCTACATCACGTAGCTTCAACTTACTTAAGCGTCTAATTTCACCTGATTTTTCTAGCGCTTGAATAGCTTCTTTTTGTGCTGCATCAAGCTCTTGATTAATAAATTTAAAATACTCCTTTTCTGACATGTTATTTTTCTTATCAGCATATTTAGTTTCAAGTTCTTTTCTTAGTACCGAAGGATTACCTTTCATGAGTTCGTCATATTCATCCTCGATGCTGCGTATTGTTCGCTCCATCGAAGATTCACCAAAAGCACGCGTTAACTCAACATTAGGAGCAGCATCTCGTATATGATGTTGCAAAACATAGCGGACATCATTCTCCAAAAATTCTTCAATTAATTCATCAGGTATCGCTAAAGTTCGAGATTTAGTTGAGCCAGGTAGCTTAACTGAAAAAGCATTGGCATAGTCTTGTGGTCTCATGGCTCCAGTAATTTTGTTAATTACTTCATCAGCAGCAACTTCTAAGTCTTCCAAAACTACCTTTTCGCTTCTTGACCAGTAGTCCGTTAATATTTTTTTAAATTCGCTTCGTCTAGAAAGTATTTCACCTACACGATACAAGCGAGGGAAGTAGCTCATGCCACCTATAAGCTTTAAATCACTTGGTAAAAGACCCACAGCTTGTAATTCAGCCCTCACATTATCTAAAGCAGGTCGCAGTGCACGAGCTGTTTCCTGAACAACAGGGTTTGCACTTGTATCATTTCTACGCATTGCTTTTGTCACTTCAACAGCAAAATTAAAACGTCTGCCTGTTCCACCAGCAGCACGATATTTAGCATAGCCACTATTAGTAGTTATAATGACTGCAGCTTCATTACGTGACCACATTCTAATTTTAGTTTCAACAGCTGCAGGTGTCGCAATTCCTTCAAGATTCTTTGCTGTTGTGAAATTATTTTCAGCTAATAACTGTGCTGTTCTACGAGAGGTAACGGCTGGTGAATCCATTAAACGCCCGATCGGTGTCATTTTCATGACAGAATTAGCCCAATTCGGTCCTTTCATTGCTTCTTGAGCTAATGTTGTTTCTGCTACCCTTTGAGCGCCAACACTACCACCAGAGAGCGATTGAGCCAATGAGTTACCAATTTCATTAGTAGCTCTCTTTTTTACCTCTGCGCTTATCAAGTGGCCAGCACTACCAACCATACCGCCCAAAATAGCACCTGCAGTTGTATGTATTACGCTTTCTTCAAATGTTCTAGTGTATTGTTGCTGATGTAATATAAACTCACTAGCTGCAGTGCTTAGACCAACCGTTGCTGCGGTAGTAGATGCTTTTGCAATAAGCCCTCCTTGCGCACCTGGAATCAACAGGCTTCCTAGTGTTATAGGATCCAATAACCCCGCAGTGAAAGAAGCTAGAGTACCTTGCCAACCTGATTCAGCTAAATGCTGTCTATCCTGATTTTCATTATCTATTTGTTGCTTTATCCATGCGGTTTCTTGAGGAGAACGTGAGTCTGCGAATTTTGTAGCCCACATTCTGTAACCATCTAACTCATTAGGATCATTGTAAGGGTTATAATCATCCTCTCTTTCAAAATCAGGCGCAGGATTAAATAACCCTGAAAGTATATTATACTGCCTAAATGCAGCGCCCATCACTGATGGGCCTTCTTCTTGAGGTTTTGGGTTAATTCCAACTTCATGTTCTGAAATAAAGCCAGCATTAGTTGGGGCTCTAAAGCTACTTTCATAATTATCAGGTGTTGGATAAATTGGCATTATTTGTTACCTCCCCAAGAAAAATAACTACTTAATTGCTCTTTTTGCCTTTCAATACGTTGCTCGTGAGCTTGTTCATACTGCTTATCAAACTCATCATGACGATCATAGAATGCTCTCCTTGCTTGACCTTTAGCATCTTGCTTAATTTCATATTCAGCGGCTTCTGCAAGTAAATCTTGATATGGCTTATAACTCTCTAATTCAGGCTTATATCTTATTTTAGAACCTGATTCATCATAATAAGGCTGTAAAGTTGGTATTCCGTTTTTATCTTCTTTAGAAATAAAGATGGCATAATCACCATTTCTAGGTGTGTTATGATCGACAACTAAAATAATTTCACCATCAACTATGGGTTTAGGTTTATTCTCTGAAGTATCAATTCCTCCTGTTGTGTTATTTACTCTGAATCCTATATCTTGATTATTTTTACGTTCTTCACCATATTTTAATTTCCATTTCTCTTCTTCCCATTGTTTCGCTTGCCATCCATCAGGCCCACCTTTATGCAATGCTTCTGGAGCATATTTCATTAATTCTGCTTTGCCGTTTATTTCGGTGATCGACCATCTGTTTGAAATTTGTTGATGAGTGATTTTTTTTGCTGTATCTGCATTACCGCCTGATTTATCAAAATTGGCATCATAAAGCAGTTTATAATCACGAAGAAATGCCTTAGCCTCAGGAGTTTCATCGCTTGCAGATGGATCAATTCTAAAAATTTCTTTACGTTCATTTATAAAACTTTCCGCCGCATTTAATACTTCTTTCTTATATCCATTTGATTTTTTTTCATCCGCCAATTGAATTTTTACGGCATCGGTTTGATTATAAACTTGATCAAAAGCTATTTTGATAGATTCATCATCACTAGCCCCAGCATCCTTAAATTGTTTAACATTTAAATAAAATGCCTGCTTTTCTTTTGACATACCTGTTATTGCTGTTGGGTTTGTTTCATATAATCGACTAACAAAGTCAGCGGCAGGCAACACTGTTTTTGCATCTTGGGTAACAGCGGCAGCGTTAAGATGGGATAATAATTGCGTAGGAATAATCCCTGTATTTCCAACTAGCTTAAGAACACCTGTTACCTGTTCTTCATTGCTTAAATTAAGGTTAGCAAAATGAGATGCATAATAACTATCGGTGGCTGCTTTATTACTTTTGCTACTTGGATCAAGTGGAATGCCATAATTAATTGCATTTGAAACCATTTGAGCACCTTGATTAGCTTCCCATGCTTTATCAAACTCATTGAACTTAATACGCATCTTTTCATATCTCTGCTGTTGAGCAGCAAAGTTAGGAGCGTTAGGGTCTTTAGGTCTATTCTGTTCTAAAATATCAGAGCGGCTATCAGGGCTAACCTCTCTTGCTGCAGCAATTATGCTTCCATATTTCAATTGTTCTTGCACTTCCGCATAGGCTTTAAGACCTTTATATTCCCCATACGCTCTGGTATAAGCAGCTTCACTAGGAACATTTGTAGGCTGCAACCCTTCATCTGTAGCAGCATAAATATTTTTATTAATTGAAGATATTTCATCAGAATACTGCTTTCTTCTTTCACTTTGCGCAGCTTCACCTTGTTTTCTGATTTGGTATTGCTGCATAGGTGTTAGTAGATTCCACCATGGGCTATTAGTATTAGTAATTTGCCTACTTTGCGTTTGGTATTGTGACGCCTCTGGTTGTGGTAACCTAGTAAACCCTAGTGCAGCTTGAAGACCTGTGTTTACTTGATCGTCTGTAACACTATGCTTTCCTTCCATTTGCATAATAGCTGTTGTGATATTCTTCAACGTTTCGATATTGCTAACATCAATCGGTATATTCGGATCAACACCTAATTTATCTGAGACGAAAGCAATATATTTATCTGTTTTATTGCCATCTTTTTCTGGCGCATAACGGCTAATTATCTGGTTTATCGTAACAATACCGTTATTGCGATAAGTAAGTAGATTTTTACCTAAAGCACGTACACCATGCTCTGGTGTGGCAAAACGAACAAATTCACCATCATCTCCTATTTGCCCTTCCCATTTGTTATCAGAAACTCTGATATTACCCGGATTATTATTTCTTCCATTTCTATCATCAGGATCAGAAGAACTATTTGATGTATTACTTGGAACACGAATAACACCACCAATATCTGATGGTTCACCTATTACATTAAATGTTCCCATAGCATCAGTTGCCATTGCATTCTGTGCAGCAGTCCAAGCAACTTGATTGTTAAAATTATCTACTTTTGCTGAAATTTCTTCCTCGCTAATACCACGAGCACGATTGAATTCAACAATACTATGTTGCCCCAATGTCATAAAACTAATAAAAGCTTGAGGATTATTGAAACTATCAGAAGCATTTTTTGCATAGCCAGTGACAATCCCATCATTCCGACTAGCTTCAAATGATTGAACTTCTTTTAATTCATAAGATTTAGTCTGATTAGCATACTGTCTTTTAATCACATTAAATTGTTTAAGAAAATCTTCTTGTGAACCTTCAGGCAATTGTGACATTAACTCTTGCCCTTTTGATTCTATATTGAAAATTATTTCATCAGATTGACCAACTGCATTTTTACCTTGCTTCGTGTATAAACCCGTTTGAGGATTATTAAACAGATCATCTGCATGGTCTTGGAGTTGCAATAGTGCATCTTGCGCTAGTGCAACATTGGCTCTTTGTTTTACTTCTGCAAATAAACCAACATATTGCTCACCAACACGACCAAAGCCAGCGCCAAAAGTATCAGGTGATGATTGAACAGAAAACCCATTATTTGGTAACTGCTCAGGCATAACCGTTCTATTATCGTATGTAGGTACCTTTGGCATGATTAAAATCCTTTTGGTGCTTTAGCAAATGTCTTACCCGCTTTCGCAGCACCTGAGCCACCACCACCGAATGGACTCCATGTACCACCAGCCAACTGATACGCGCCATAAGCTTGAATAGGTGCTGTTAATAACGTTGTCATTGCACCCATATTGCCTGAGCGTCTTGCCATTTTTGCATTAAGGCGATCATTCTCAGCTTGCATACGATAGCCATACGCTTCACGTGAAGCGTTATTAACCATAGTTAACGCATCGAGCTCACCCATTGCGGCAGTATCACCCAAAATATCTAAAGCACCTGCAGTACTTAAATCAATGCCACTGGCTGACATTGTTGCCGCCTGTGTACCCGCTAATTGGCGAGTGCGTCTACGCTGTTCTTGAGCCTGAGCGTTGCCTTTATTGATCGCATCAAGTGCGGCATCTTCATTAATTTTGGCGTTTTGATTGGCCACTGATGCTTGAAATTTACCATCGGTATATTGTCCGTATGCTTGCAATGCAGAAGTACCAATTACTGCTGCCGCTAATGTTGTTGGTTCACACATTATTTAGCCCTCAATGTAAAACGATGGAAAGGTAACTGAAGTAAACCTGCTGGCTTTGCTTCTTCAATCTGAAACCCCAACCAATGGAGCCAAGCCTTAGCAATATGATTACGTTCATCGACATAATTCATCAGTGTTGGGTATTGCCCTAACATCTGTTTTAAAATGGGTTTACAGCGCCGTAGAAAGGCTTTCTGGTGTTGCTCTAATAAGTCAGTTCCCACCAACCAAGGAACACCTAAACCAGTAAGTAATGAGCCAGAAGCAACACCAAAAATAGTCACCACCTCATCATTAATAATGCCGGCATAAGATTTAGTAGAAACAGATAAGCCATGCCGTAATACCTGTTCAGGTGTTTGCATTGACATAGCGTAGAACTCATCAACATCAGCTTGTCTTACATATGGCAATAAACGAACAATATGTTCATGAGTGGCAGAAATAATTTGTACATGATGTTTTTTCATATTAGAAACCACCAGCATCAATACGCGGAATAACAGAGAGCACCGCTAACGGTAACGGGTCAACCTGTCTAATAAAGACACGTCCGTTTTTGCTCCAATCTGCATCTAAATTAATTTCAACAATACCTGTGGCATCATCAACAGGATTGTCGTAAAACTCGAATTGACGCTGAGGATACTCATATAACCGTTCTTTTTCAGTACCAGCCCAAATACCCCGACTACTATTTACAATTAAGCTGGCAACCTTAATGAGTTTCTTCTTATCAAGTAATGTTTCTTGCCCATTGATATGGATATCAAGCGTTTCTAATTCGCTGGTAATAGGTAATCCGATATGTACTACGGCTGATGGTGTATCAATTTCCACTGCGCCATTGGTGACAATAGCCTGTGGTGAAACATTAGCGTCAGAAAGAATATTAACTGTCTTACCTTCAAGATGATTTAAGCCAGCAAAGCGATAGCGGGAAATACTCCATTCAGTAGTGGGCGTATTTTGTAATGCTGGTGGAATATTGCGATTAGCAGAAATAACCACTTGATTTGCAGATATATATTGAACAATCTTACAGCGAAGCTCTTTGTGCTCATTATCTTCAAAATAAGGAATATTGACGGCACTACCAATATCAGAAGCACTAAAGACCGGATTGCCTGAAATCACTAATTGATAGTTTTCTTGATAGTTCCACTCACCCGCTCCACCAGTGATAGTTGCTGTTTGTGATATATCAGTATTTCTACCGTCATAACTTAAGCCAGAATCCACAAAGAAAGCATCTTCTGTGTGAGTAAATAAACGGCTAGCCAATCGCTCTACATACCGAACCTGTTTACCGTTTACTGTACGCTGAACAATAAAATAAGCAGAGTCTTCATTGCCTTCACTGATCGAACACGTTGACTCAAACTTACCCTCTGTCGATTGTGGCGCCCATGCAAAAACTTGCTGTTCTCTTAAATAGGTTAAAGCTAACATTAACCCATCGTCACGTATGCACCATGCAATAGAGTACGGAACCGTAGTAAATGACCAATCAACAATGCGGTGACGTTGAAATAGGTGATTTGCCAACATAGTTAAGTCAGTGCCTTGATACCCATCAACATCAAAGGAATACGATAAATCACGCACAGCACTACCTTTCTCTTGTATATAAAGCGCAATGTTCGCAACAGAGATTGGCGGTAAATCACTTGAACCGTTAGCACCTTGTGATGACATTGAAAAACTGGAAGGTGTAAGTACTTTGTTCTGATCGCCTGTGATTTGATATTCACCGCCAGAAGTTAAGGCAACCAGTGAACCAACATCAATCAAATGGCGAATTTCATTAACTTGACGACCTGCATACGTATAAATAATGCGATCATCATCTTGAATAGGATTGTTGCGCCCAAAGTCTTTATAGTCACCACTACGACTTGCCCATATCGTTTGTGGATAGGCACGAGAGCCGGAGAAGAATAAACGTTGTTGATAATAAACAACGGTGCTTGGATAACCATCAACATCATTCCACACTGCACGCGCCCATTTATGACTGGCGTTGTCTTCACCAACAGCATTGGATGGAATATAAGAGATCACCTTTCCTGTGGCTGTTTTGCCATCTTCACTAACAGTTTCAATTTTTACGATACCAAAACCACTATGCAGATATTCCCACTGAATACCTGTATCACCCCCCCAACCATCCCAGCTCATTCCTTCCGTGTGTGACGGTCTTAGTGTTCCTGTTTTACCGCCACTATTGGCACGATAGTAGTTACTGTCAGCACGACGTTGATCATTGAGGTTGGTTGTTTTATCTGTTTCCCATACAGGAACCGCATCAATATCACGTTGCTCTAAATAGAACTGTTTACCTATTTGCTCACTACCAAAAATATCATGCGTAGAGGTTAACGTAATTTGCCCCGTGCTTGCACTGGCATAAACTTTCATTGCCTTATCGGTATTTATATCTTCAAAAGGGCCGTTCTTGGTTTCAACGGAGACTAGCTTCCAATCATCATGATCGTAACGCTGTAACTCCATTGGTGGGTAATCAGTATGAACAATCGTCATAACATCGGCTGATTGCGTATACTTCAAATCAAACAAATCAGCTTCTTTATAAGGTGTAGATAATTCAAACACTTCGCCTTTATGTTCACCATCAGCATAGAGAACCTGCCCACCATCTTTAAATACGCGAATATAACGATCACCAAACTCTAACGCATAGGTTTGTACGGTGCTGAATTGGAAAGGAATAAGGCGAGACTTCTTATTTTGATACTTTGTTTCAGCAATAAATCGTGTGCCTGGTCTATTCTCAACGCCACCATATTGACGAACAATAAAGTTATGGCACTTGCGCAGCGCAGTTGAATACTTTGCAAGATCAACACGCCCATATAGGCTTGGTGCAATTTCACCGCCTGAAAAACTAGGTTGAATAAGACTAAATGGCATTATGACAACCTCGCTTGTGTAAACTCATCCATATAATCAGTTGGCTCTGCTGACTCACTTAATGAATGTGCGGCCGCACTTTTAATAACACCTTGATAAATTTGTAATGCCTCACCACCAATACCCGCATTTGATGCCAATGGACGAGCCAATTCAGCCGCTAAACGCCATGCCAGTGCATCTTTAAATAACGCATCAAACATATTGACGTCAGTAATACGTGCAACATATTCAAGCCATGCACTTGGATGATCAGTAAAAATTAATCGACCAGTACCATTTTCATCTGAACCAACATGAAAGTGGATTGCTGTATCTGGTCTACGGTACTTTTGATAAGGTTCGACAATACCAATGGCTTTTAAGCAATCATTAGGATAGCGATAGGCATA
Organism: Proteus cibi; assembly: GCF_003144405.1. Classification (GTDB taxonomy): domain Bacteria; phylum Pseudomonadota; class Gammaproteobacteria; order Enterobacterales; family Enterobacteriaceae; genus Proteus; species Proteus cibi. The sequence continues at coordinate 33,473 of NZ_PENW01000008.1, read as the reverse complement.
CGCCCAATTAGGCGGGGGATTATTTGTATTGGCTAATGCCACCTTTTTAGTCGCAAAGTTCCAAGGAAAATCGGCCAGCACACTATCACGGCATTGCGCATAATGAAGATTGCATTGAACGGCTTCTTTGCTGGCTTCAGTCATGCTATTAATTGAACGACTATTACCAATACGACTTAATGCAATATTGCAAATCTCAATTTCAGAGGCCATTACTCACCCCCATCAAAAAGAACATCTGCCGTTGATTTTGTGTCGCCTGCACCTAAAGCCAGATCAGTTATTTGTAACTCTACATATACTGACTTCTTACCTTCACGTTCATTAATAGATTTAGACAGTATTTTGGCAACAGCAGACAGCTCAATACTTTCACCAACATCAGGAATAGAAACCCCTAATTTTTCTATTGTGTCGTTTTCAAGTGAAATACGTAGCCCGTATGGATATTCTTCACGAGTTTCTTTTTCACCTTTGGCATTTTCATAAGTTTCTGTGCTGGTTTTTAGATTGATTAGTTTCATTGGATATCTCTCGGCTCAAGTAGAAAATAAAAAAGGGGCTTTCGCCCCCTTTATCATCGGGGGTTAAACCCCAAGTTCTTTCCGCTTTTCATCTATTGCGGTGCGCATTTTATCTGCGCCCATATTGTGATGAGGTGCTTTACCAAATAGCTGAGTATATTGCTCACGAAGCGCATCAAGGCTTGAGTCAATCGCCACACCTGAACCGCTTACAGCAATATTACTTATGCCTTCATCAGTATTATCACCAGCCCCATCAGCCACGCTATGAGTATTAAGTCGAGCATCAGCGCCACCAATTAACGCTAAGTTATCGCCAGCTATACCGTCGTACTCAACCTCTTCACCGATTTCAAGTAGACGCCCAGCGATAAATGATTTTTTTAAAACCTTATATCGTGACATGTCACACCTTATTGAGTTACAGCATCGTAAATAGGATGAGCATCAACAGTTATGTTAATACCCGCAGTGAACTTACCCGCCGTTAATGGCCCTTCTACAACAACATATTGCAGGCGCAGATACTTCAGAACGCCTTGAGGTACTTTCGCCACAATACGTTTACCTGCATTTAAATCAGCAATTGGCATTGCCACAGATTCAAAGATAGATTTAGCATCAGAGAATTTATCATCTGTCGCGGTTTCTAACTTAATTTGAACAGTCGCTTCACCTGCTGCTTTAGCCTGTTCAGTCACTTGTGCAAACAGCTCTAATGGCTCACCAATACCGATATCACGAAATGCGCCATGCACTGGCGTTAAGTCGATAACTTGCTTACTTACAGCAGATGCAGTAACCGCCTGATCCAGTGAAAAAAGCGTTTCTTTATCTAAAATCATTTTGACTATCTCCAAATAAATGAAAGTTAGCGGAGCCGTTAAACGACACCGCAATAACTTATTTCACCTGATCTTCAGTCGTTAGAATGGCATCAACACGGCGAACAGGAATTTCATCGAATGAAACAACTTTCTTACCGGCAACTTCTGCCATAGAAATATTGACGTTTTTGCTGTTTTTAATTTGACGACGCATCCAGCTACGGATTTGCTGGTTACAATAAAAAACAGGACGCCCCATAGAGAGGTTAGGGATCTTCTCAATTGCTTGAATAAACAAGTCTGGCAAATCGAGTGTGTCCGCTTTTTCTGGATCTTTACCAATTTTGGATAAATCAATATTGGCGATACGGACAACATAACGCCAGTCACGAACTGAGATACCATTTTTCCATTGGAAGTGAGTACGAAAGCCTTGGTATTTACCTTTGTTCTCATCTTCTAAAGTAACTTCACCTAAATGGTTTTGCTCTAAACCTGCTTTAGAACCTTTAGGGAAAATACCGTGGACAGTGTTTTCACCCCATACCACTAACCACACAGAAGTTAAGTTACTGCCAGTACCACCAGCATCAATGATGTTGACTGCATTCTTTGCTTTCATATCGTTAAAGCGTGCAGCTAAACCCGTAAAGCGCTGAGGATGAACCGTAGCATCACCATAAATAACTGTTTCAGCCATTTGCTGGTTCATTGACTCTAAGAATGCAATTGATTCAGACAATAGAAATTCATTCTTTTGCCCGTTCAAGTTAGCTAGGTCTTTATCAACCTCAGAATAGGTTTCAAGCATACCAATCGCATCAGTAACCTGTGCTGTGGTTGATTTGCTTGGTGGTACACCATAGTTAAGCAAGCGCCATGTTGCAGATGGTAAACCGGTACGAACGGTTGTACGGTGACCCGTTGGTAAGTTACCTTCAACGAAAACCATATCATCAAGAATTTCATTAGACTGATTCAGCAATTCGACGATCTTCGCTTGCTTGCTGTCAGGGCCTTGTCGTTTAGCCCAATCAACGAGAGTTAAAGCAGGCATGTTATTTCCTCTTTGTTATCCAAATAAAACATCAGCAGCACTTTTACTGCCGTTACTGTTGCCAGTGACAAGACCGTCCTCTGACATTGCTTTGCCAACACCGGCAAAGATACGAATAAGCTCAGGATGGTTACCTAGTCCTGACTCTTCTAAATACTGTTTCAGTTCAGGTGAACCGAACTTATCCATTGCTTTTTGTGCCGCACCGATAGATTCATCGGAACCAAGCTCTTTATCTGCTTTAACAGTTTCAGCCCATTGCTCTGTCTGTTTTTGCCAACCTTCAGCAAGTTGCTTATTAATCGCTGGCATGATTTTAGAGCCATAAACATCAACCAGTTTTTGCGCTTGTTCGTTGTTTAAATTCAGCTCACGAGCAATCGGCTCAAAGACTTCTAATGCACCCTTATCAAGTTCTTGCCCTTCTTCTGGTGCTTTAAATTCATACTTTTCGGGTGCGCCTACATCTGGTTCATTGGCATCATTTTTCTTATCAGCCGGCTTCCCCTGTTCTCCACCATTCTCTTTTTCAGTGCTTTTCTTAGGATCATCACCGTTTGCTGGTGGCTCATTTTTATCTGTTGCTGATGTTTCCTGAGTAGGTTCCGTTGCTGCACCGCCACCGCCTTCACCTCCCTCGCCGTGTTGCTCGTTATACAAGCGACGCATGATTAATTTCTGCCATAAGTTCATGACTGTTTCTCCCATTCTTTAAATCTTGGTTAAACGCTTGGTGTAGCTGCTTCATTTGCCATTTGCGCATAAAGCTCAGGGCAAACTTCGTGTAATTGATTGAAAACTTTTAACCCATAGTTACGCTCGCCCTCTCTAAATGCCATTGCATAGGGATCGTTAGAAAAAGAGCTACGAAATACGCCAGAGTCAGAAATCAAACGCCAAATAACAGCACGCCCAGCTTCTGTGGACATAACCTCTTTTAGCTGTTGTTCTTCTTTCTCTTGTCTATTTTTTTGTTGAATATCGTATTCAGTGCGAGCAATTCTCTCGTCTTCATACGCATCGAATGGATGTGTCATTGAGCACCTCCACCAGCCATAGCGGACAAGGCACTATCATTATCAAGATTGGTATCACTGAGCGTTTTAGCACCATCAATAGCGGACTGCGCCATTTGCATCTGAGCCATTTGTTGTTGCTGTGCTTGTCGTTGTTGACGTATGGCTTGTACTTGCTCATTGGTTGCAACGATAGTTGGAGAGACGCCAATAGCAGACGCATAATTATCAATAGCATCATCAGCGTTAAGCTTATCGAGAGCTTCTGGCTTAACTCTTGCCAGATTGCCAACAAAGCCAGCAAAGCGTTCGATACTGCCAACGCCAATCGATTTTTGTGCCTGAGCCATTACAGAAATGTACTCAACCTTTAGATCCATTCCCTGCATTTCATCAGGCGCAACGGGAAGTAAATTTTTGTTTACCAAGATTGAGAAAGTACGATTAATCAGCTTGTCGAGTAACTCAGAATCAAGGCGTTGCAGAACGGGCCCTAATTGCAATAGCTTCTCTTCACGCATCTCAACAACGGCTTCAATCGGCATAGAGCGCGTATTCACCATTTGCATCATGCGGAATAAATCGACAAAGTAAGCAGTATCAATCAGTTGACGGGTATCTTGAACATCTTCAAGTAGTGCTTTCAATGCTACGGGTTGAACATCAAAAATCGTTTGAATTTTATTAGTGGGATTTGCTTCATCAAGATAGTTAATGCCTCCGGGTATGGTATTTACTCGTTGGTTTTTTAATGATGCAGGTACTTGTAAAGGTGGATTGGTCAGCTTATCAATCATCTGCGCTTTACGTTTTTGCATTAATTGAAGTGCTTTAGTGCCACCTAACGCCATCATGCCCGGGCATGATGAGCCGTAAACGTCCTCACCATTCACTTCCCAGCGTGGCGCCATAATAGGAAGTTCATCATAGCCAGATTCACGTAACACTTTCTCGTTATCACCCGCCACTTCAAGATAAACAGATTTAAAAGGCTTATGCTTCGCCTCTAACTTTCCTGTTTGTCGTTCAAGGTTTGGATATACGGCATGAACCACTTCAACCCATTGGCTGTACTGGCTTGAATTCCACATTGATTTAACAGTGTCGCTAACGCTATCAATCCCGAACTCCATTACCAACTGGCGAACGGTCATCGTAAATTTGCGATAGCAAACATCAACGCTCAGGCTTGGACTATTCGCAATGTAATAACTGCCAAGGGGGAAATGAACGGTACGGATAATACGCTGACTGTCTTCAACAACCGCCATTGCTGCAGTGCCAAAGGTACCTAAATCCCCATACATCAACGGTAATGACTGATAGAGGTTAGAACGATTAAACACTTCGTTCATGCGTTGCTCGGTGGTTTCTAACCAAAGTTTTACAGGGCCATAATCCATTAAATCAGGATCAGGTGTCGCTAAACGAAACCAAGGACGAGCAGGACTTGTAATACCCGACATCATGCCACTGGAAAGCACCAATGAAGCTAAAGATGCCGTAGGGTCAATGATCTTACTATTACGGCGATCACCTCGATTAACATCAGACGCAGTAAAGCGCGTACTACGAGGACGAGTGAAATCTGACAATTCACGCCAATGCGGTTCAAATGAGCTACGCTCTGTTTCCAACTGATTAAGTTGTTGCAGTAGCTGTTGTTTCAATGGCGTTGACATAGTCACCCCTTATTGACCAAGTAAGGTTTTACCGCTGGTGGATGCTGAACTTGTCGCACCCTGAGCACCTGTTAGTAACGTAGACTTACGACCAGCGGCTGCACGGCGACGACGCATTTCATCATCACGACTACCCGTTACTGCCGCATCTTGTTCTTGAGGTGCTGCCTGAACAGCAGGAGGAGTTGTAATTTTTGGAGTATTGCCAAATGGATTACACATATCGACACACCTTTATAATTAACCAATATTGCATATTAAATTAATAATACATGTTATTTGACAATATTGAAAATTATAACTACCATTTTGGTTATGCAATGCCACTGCATTTTTTCTCGGTATTGTTACCACGACAGCGTGCCTTACCTTAGGACTGTTTGCCCTCTACTCCAGAGGGCTTTTTTTATGCGAATGGATCGTAATCTGAATTGCTGACATTAACGCCAGAATGAGGTGAGGAGTAATTTCTATCTATTTTGGTGACTGGATAAGCGAATGTCAGTACGAATGCATCACCTTTACCCGGCGAACGACCAAGACGTTTTTTAATTTCTGTTTTATCTTCTAGTACAATCTTGCCATCAATAACACGAACTTTGTATTCAGCACATGATAAATCATCTGCGGTTTCTTGATCGTCAAGTGCACCGCCTATTTTTAACCACGTCTTACTGCTGTTATACATTTCACCGCGTTTGTTTAGCATTTGTGGATCTGTTGATGCACCACCAAACTTAACTAAACGCCATACACGACCCCAACTTGTTCCAATGGAGTGAATACCAGTACCATAGCCAAAGTCGATATGAACAGCGTCAGCCTTGTATTGATCTTCAAAGTCAGCAATACGCTTTGCCATAACAACATCGTCAGTTGTTTTAAAGCCCGTCCACAAGCACTTACTGAATAAACCTTGGCGCAGATAAATGACTGCATCATCAATACCTGAATAGGCGGGGTCAACACCAATGATTACAGGCGCATGAGCAACTTCTGCCTGTGTGACAATACGCTTCATGGCTTCATCCGTTAAGCCTGTTGGAATAAACTGTAGTTCTGATGCTGACGGGAACACACCACGAACACGGACTTTAAAAAAGTCGCTATCTTCGCCGTAGTCCTCTTCCCAGTTTTTAATCTGCTCTTTGTTGCTACCTTCAACGGTACGACTATCAATCTGCTTAGTATTCCAACGATGTTTAAACTTACGAAAGCACTCACGAAAGCGCCCTGTGTTACGGGTTGGGTTACCAAATGCTATCCAAATGATTTCGGTACCTTCATCCGTTAACGCCCCTTCTGCGACTTCCCATACCAGATCGGCAATATTAGATGCTTCATCAAACACCAAGATAATACGCTTACCTTTGTTGTGAAGCCCTGCGAATGCCTCCGTATTGTTCTCTGACCACGGTACCGCATCAGCACGCCAAGCATTAGCGTGATTAGGATCGTTTGAGTAGATAGCCGTCTTAGTACAAGTAAACCAATTATTAGTCAGTGATAATCGTTGCCACTTCGCTATTTCTGGCCACGTTTTAGTACGGAGCTGATTTTCGGTATTAGCAGTGACGACTACCTTACAATCTTCGCAGGTATCCATACCCCACTTGATGATCATTGAAATAAATGCCGATTTACCGATACCGTGACCAGAAGCACGAGCAAGTAATAATGGCTGGTGGCGTGTCTTTGGATTACGCAGATGTTCACCGATTTCATTTAATGCTTCGGCTTGCCACTGACGAGGGCCATTATATTCTTCAAGCTCTCCACCAGCTTCACCCCACGGAAATGCGTAATAGGCATAACCTAATGGATCATGCGTAAATGATGCGATATCTTCAATGAGTTGTTCTTCTGGTGACTTCGGCAAATCTTCTGACATTACTCAACGCTCCCTTGCTGAACACGTTTACGAGCAGATGCCAACTTATCAGCCAATGATACATTTACATCGACCTGTACTCTGTCTCTAAAGGCATTGATATCAACGTGCTTACCAATCAGTTCAAGCACCTTGATTTTATCCAGTAACTTTACTTTTTTAATACGTGTATCACCGTCAATATCGATGATATCGAAAGCAGCAACACTTTTACGCCAAATAGGTGACCATTCAGATATTGGTTTAATATCGCCTTTCTCATTAAGAATATCGGCAATATCTGCATCAAGCATATCAACCAAGCGTTTGAGTACATTGTCAGCACTCATCTTGGTTCGCTTATTGCGCTGTTGCATAAGTTGTGCGATACGCTCTTGAATACGGGGATCAGCCATTAGCTGTGATGCGCGTTTGCAAGCACTGCCAGAAGCATATCCAGCAGAGATTGCAGCATCAGTTTGATTATCGGGGGATTTGATATATTCCTGACAGAAACGTTCCATCTTATCGTTGATAGGCGTCGGCTGTCGTGCAGGTTTCTTTCTTGGTCTTTTGATAGTCATAATCATCACCTCTTTGGTTATTATGGCTACCGAAAAGTTAAACTTCAAATCATATACTAGCCAATTAATTTTGAAATAGCAGGAATATATTGTGCAACAAGACTACATACCGAGGCGCTACCACCTGCAATGGTCATTACACTAGCCAATTTATCCATTATTCCTTTTTGGTCTTTAATTTGTTTCATTTCTTCAATTTGTGGAATAACAGTATCAATAGTATCCACATCCTTACCTTGCTCCTTTAATTGAAGCAGTTCAGATAATAAATTATTAATTAATTCATCAGATTGAAGCTGGATATTTTGGTTAAAATTTTCACTAGCATTAGCAATATTAGCGTTGCCATAAATGTGATTGGTAAAAGTCTGAGTAATCGCCTTCTCATCTTCTTTTGACAATTTAATATCCTCTATATTTTCTATTTTTTTTTCTATTTCCAGTAAAAACTTCAGTATTTTATTCTTTATAGAGTCAATGATACTATAACACCCTGTCCTAGGTAATATTTCATACGCTTTCATACAAAAAAGCCCACTATATAAATTTTTAAATTCACACAATACGGACATGGGCATATCTTTTCTAGGATCAGTATCACCAGAATAATGCAATAAACTTTCCAAATATGAAGCAGGATAGTCCATTTTTCCAGAACAAAAAATATCCTTTAAAAAATCAGGTACAAAATGTTTATCTATTATCATTCCTTGAAATGTCCTCCCATGACCATCAGTAAAATCCCCTTTAATCATAGTGCTTTGTATTCTGTAATCAGGAAGAACATCAGAGTTACCGTACCCTCCAAGCTCTAATTCTGCCCACTTGATAAAAACATCATTATTAATTTTATATGCTAATACTAAGCATTTACGCAAAATATCAGTTATGTTCGATTTTGGATTTAAAATATCGGTTTGTATTTCAGAAAAAAGAGATGACATTTTTATGCTCCTATTTTTTCTATTTATTCTACCTTCAACATCATTTCATGCCAGCCCTTTGTTACCCAACATTTGGCATCACCAGATAAACAACATTGCTGAACGGGTAACTGCTCACCACAGCGCTCACACTTGCGCTTAGATAACTCCTCTGCTTGTCGCTTATACTCCGCATCATCTTTACGGATAAGCACCTGCAAGTACTCAACAACGTCATACGGATCACGACCAGGCATACGCAGAACACAATTACGCTGTAACATATCCAGCTCTTGATTATCCACCAGCAATTCAATCTTCGTTATGCCAAGTTCCTTTTGGCGTTTACGTTGTAGTGCCTTACGTTCAGCAGGTGATTTAGCCATTTAATAGCTCCTCAGGCACATCGACTTCACCACCTAACACCACAGCGACAGTAGCGCGACAAATTGCCTCTTGAGGTGTATCGCCATCGTAGTAATCATCTTGTAAGTAATTACAGATAGCAGACCATGCAATTTGATAATGTCCGAAATCGTTACTCAACATCTCATTGATAAGTTCGATAGCGTAAGTCTCAATAAACTCACCACACTTTAACCAGTCGCTAGATGGGCTATATACACAGTTATTAGCATCAACAATAAACTCTTTATAAATACGAACATCAACGCCAACGGCTTTACCTACCGCCCAATCAAGTGCTAATCCTTTTAGTTTTGAAGTTTTAACTTTCATCATTCACCCTCTGGCATTGGTGGGAGTGGCATCCAGTGAGTTATTGGATAATCATCATCTTCATAAAACTCATCGTTATCGCTGATATAATGGCAGTAAGAACGCGACCAGACCCAACCTTCAAAACTTGAATCTGAACGCATGAACACATGCCATACAAACTTGCCATTCCAAAACCATCCAGCGAACACTGGAGTGTCTATTTCAGGCAATGAATCACTACACTTAACCCAATTAGTTCCCTGCATTAAATGCCTCCTCTTAGCGTTTTCCATTCCATCTAAAAATCCTCTTGCGTGACATGTCACGATTGTTTATTTATCTGAATAGACCAAATTCCCAATTCAGGTTATCCAAGCACTCCCTGTCTTGATTGAGGCAGTAATCCCACTGCTCTTGGTCTTTGTGCTCTCTGACCAGCTGCCAGCACCAGCCGCCATTGTGTTTAACCCGTCTTACTTTCCTGATTTCGACATCATCACAATCAAATATAACGCCACCGCCAGAACCTAAATGAGCGCGCAAAACGTCAAGCTCCACACTGACAACCTGGAACAACTTCGGCATCGGTTTAATGCCATTGTGGAAATCATCTATTTTTGGATATTTCATTGTGTTACATCTCCTACATCATCAATGAGATCGCAGCAATGCACCCGACGCCTCACATAATCATTAATAATCCGGTGTTGATACCTCAGAAAAATCGACGCATAACAGCATGATTTTTAACTCATAACTTATTACCGATATCATTCAACGATTAATTAACTCAGTCACTAACTTAACGAATGGTAATAAGTTCATGATTTTCTGTATTTTCAGGTAACGTTACCCCTATCTTTCCCTGTTCACCCCAAAGCTTTGACGCGCTGATATTCCACACCCTACAATCTTCATCAAAGATGGCGTCCATAACGGCTTTAATCAGGTTATCAACATCAGGTAACGTAAAACGGTTAACTCTCATCTCGTCACAAAAAGCGTGGTACTTAACGACAGCGGATCGTTTCTTCCATGCGTCACGTTGTGTCATACGTGGCTTTGGTACAGGATTGATATAATAAATTTGCTGTTTCATGCGCATACCGCCACCAGCATTGCGTTCATACGGTTATGAATATCAGCAATCTTTCCATGCTGTAATGGCGGTATGCTCTTTCTGACGTAGGTTAGTGAGCCTTTCTGACAGATAACATGCTTATCCGTAGGTTTTGCTGGCTTCTTGGTCATTAGAGAGGCTTCTTTTTTGATATCTAAATCACGTAGACGCTCCATGTAATCAGGCGCTAGCGTGTATACATAACCAATTCCGACTACCGCTTTGCGCTCAACAACCGCACATTCAACCAACTTGATCAACGCATAATTGGTCGTTGAGCGATTTTTCTTACCATCCAGCTCTGAGGCAATCTCGGTTATTTCGTTAACTGATAACGGTTTTTTCTTGTCATGTAATATTTCAACAACAAAATCCTGCATAAATTTCATATACGATAACCCTTAAGAGATTAATCATTATGGTTAATATATCCAATCTGGTTATGTTTTCAAGTATAAAAAAACAGAGTTTTTAATTAAACTCATACCTACTTAAAACGCTCTCAAATCGTCTATACGCTGTTTTCACCACTCAGTCACTCAATCGCATACCTACAACAAATAAAACTCACCAGTGTTTATTACGCTAAGGATTTTGATATCCAATAATCCCTATTCGATTTTTAGTTTACGGAATTACTTAACTAAACGCCGATAGCTTTGCCATGTGAAATTTATCGTTGTTGGATTTCCCATTCTGAGTCGATCTATTACTCGCTCATCCAACACTTTTGATAACTGGGTATAGTTTAGGTTTGTAAGCACCCCAACAGGCTTTTTGTTTGCTAGTCTTCGATCCACCACTTGAAATATAATTAATTCCTCATTGAGGTTTCCACGTTGCACACCCACATCATCAAGCACTAGCAAATCAACATCACACAGATCATCTATCAGTTTTGACTCTGTCGTTTTAGCATCCTTTTGATAGGTTTCACGAACCTTCATCATTATGTCAGGCAGTGTAGCGATCAGAATACTTTTCCCTTTTTGGATAATGTGGTTGCCTATGGCTGACGCTAAATGATTTTTTCCAGTACCAGGATTACCACTGAAAATGAACCCACCAAATGATTTACCAAATTGCTCTGCGTATCTCTTAGCTTTGTACAATGCTCTTTGTTGGTCTTCACATGTAACGTCATAATTATCGAATGAACAATTTTGGTGTAATGGGCTAATACCTGATCTACCCATGATTTTATTTAAACGAGCTACGCGGTTTTCATTTGCGATCCTCATTGAATCAATCTCACCCTGCTCTCGTTGCCATGCCATTAATTCAGCAGAGGTAGTAAATTTGGGTTTAATATGCTCAGGCATTATTCGCTTTAGCCTTGCTAAGGTTGATGATGCAGTCATCAGAAGTCCTCCGGTATAAACTCATCGTTCTTTTGAGGTTGAATGATCCGTTGTGGTGGTGAAACGTTTGGTTTGAATAGTCCTTGCCAGCCATTGGTAATGGTTTTGCTAATTATTTCTTCAGGTGAAAAACCTAACTCATAACACTCAGTGAGTAATTTTATTTGTCCACTGAACGTTTGTTTGGATTTTATCGGATGCTTGATTTCCTTTCGGTACTCAATCCACTTCTCCCAAACTTCAGGATTTAGCCAATCAGGTATTTTTTCTTCCAAGATATTAAAACCTCGCTTTTGTACCGACTTTTTTTTCAAGGGGGGTTTAGGGGGTTTTATATCTTGTTCTTGTTCCTGCTCCTGTTCTTGGCTTCCGAGGGGCTTTGAAGCCCCTTCCAAGCCCCTTTCATTTTTTATCGATGATTCTCTTGCAGAACTTAAATTAAAAGCATCTTTGTATTTATCATAAAACATTGATAAGAACTGATTTTTAGGCTGAGACTCATACTCTCTTTGTATGCCAATACATCGGTTGTCAGAAGACTTTAAAGATGATGCTATTTGATATTTTGCCATTTCTATCACCCAAACAACTTCAGCGCCCTCATCATAGTGGCAAAAACCGGCTTCAATGCACCTTTGAAGCCCCTTCGAAGCCCCTTCAAAGCCTAGCCCTGTTTCGTGCGCCATATAGATAATAGGTAGGTAATACATGCCGATCATATTGGCGTGAGGATTGGTTAATAAGTACATAGAGACAATAAGTGCTTCATGCCCTTTTTCTCTTATTTCCTTACCTGTTTTTCCTATCCAAAATTGTGGGGAAACTTTTCCATAGTCACGCATAAAACACCATTCACTTAGCGCTGTTAATTAATTGCTTTAACACAGAGCGATAGACTGTTGAATTTTCAAAGTTGCATGTAACGCAAACACCGTTACAAACGTAACGTTCAGCAACATGACCGTTCTTGCATTTCTTACCTGTGAAAAATTTTCCAAGCCCTTTTGAAGCAGCTTCTTTTCGACTAATAATCTCCATTTCAGCCTCATTTGATTATGTGTATGTGCAAATGCTATCCGTTATTTTAAAATAGATCAACCTAAAAAGACTTATTGGTTATTGATAAGAAGATAAGGACCACCGAAGTGATCCTTATCTATAAACAGCCTTTGAATTATTATCGAATAAAGAAATTGATTAACTGCTCTCTGGTTGCATCTGCACCAAACTCAATACAGACATCATATAACCTATTGAGTTTTCTTAATGAAGGCTTGCGTTTTGCGTATCTTAGCTGATGCGATAGATACAATTGGCTATACCCAACTTTTAGTGAAAACTCTTCTCTTTGCTTAATCGTTAAGCTATTCCAAAATTTTTTAAAGTCGAAAACTTTCATACATTCACCTAATTGATTAACCTAACCATGATAATAATCAACTTGGTACTTTACCAAAAGGGTTATTTATCTATTTAATACACCATAAGTTAATCAAATTTGTATAAAGAATAGACACCAAAGGACTTGGAAATGAAAAGCATTGCTGAAATTAGAAAAGATAATCTGATTTATATTATTGAGCGTTATTACGAAGGTAAGCAAAAATTACTGGCTGATGCTCTTGGTGTAGCACCAAGCATGATCTCTCGTTACCTATCGCCAAAAGATTTAAAAAGTCACCGTGAACTAACTGACCCAATGTCACGTAAAATTGAATACGTAACAAAAATATCTAAATATTGGATGGATGTAGATCATCTAAAAATCGGTCACGTTGAGTCAGAAAATGAAGAATATATTCCAACAGAAATTGGAAAAATAATTTCAGATAATATTACGACATTCATGCTAAAAGACGGTATCAAATCAAGAGTGAAACTCGCCATTGATTCTGGGTTAGCTCAATCAACCGTAAATCGCATTATCAATTGTGAAGCCAGCGCCACCGCTGAAAGCATTGATGCTATTGCAAAAGCAATGGATCGCCAAGCATACGAACTACTAATTCCTAAAAATAACAAAAGCGATATCAATTACGATAGAAAGTTATATGCTAGATTACCTGCAAGCGAACAATCAGCAATTGAAAATTTTATTGAGTTTATTATCAATAAACACCATCCAAAAGACCTTGAGTCATCAGCTGAATAACGCAAAAAACAACCAAAATGGTTAATTTTATATTTTACATTAATTAACCGTTTTGGTAATTTACATTCCCTTATTTATGCGCCATAGTGATTATACATCAGCAAAATCTGATGTCGGGATTGGTCTCCTGTTTAAACATCTTGTCGCATAACCGCGCCTTGCGGTTTTTTTGTTTGTACAGTCACATTTATTCAATGGTGGGCTGTACGGGGGCATCGAGAGATGCGCCGGTTTATGCGTCATGATGTCCGGTAAGACCAACCTCGTACAGTTCACCACCAAACAGATTGGTCTCTGTGGTGGTGTTTGACCTAACCTAACAAGGTAAACATCATGACAAATTTAGATATTTCTATCTCCCATGTATCTCATTTACCATCGATTATTCATAATAATTCACCTGTAGTTACCACAGAATCGCTTGCTAATTTATACGGAACAGAATCAGATTACATCCGCAAAAATTACAGTCGTAATTCTCAGCGATTTGTTGCAGGGAAACACTTCTTTTTACTTGAAAGTACCGAATTACGGGAGTTTAAACACAGCATGTCTTTAAGACCTTCTGTGAAAATAGCTCGCAATGTTCGCTCCCTCATGTTATGGACAGAACGTGGTGCTGCACGCCATGCGAAAATGCTAGATACAGATCGTGCATGGGATGTATTTGAAATTTTAGAAGATAACTACTTCACTAAACATAAACCTAATACTCGTATTGGTAGCTCATTACCAAACAACGCCTCAACAGAAGAATTACTGGCACTTGTCGATCAGTTACAGCGCACCATCCATGAAGGTGAGTTTATTCCGGCTGGGCAAATTGCTAAAGAATATAGTTTTCCTCGCACTCGCAAAAATCGTATCGAATTACTTGATGATTTTATGCACAACCCAAAGAAAGATGTTTTATACAATCTTCTCACCTACCTAAAAAAAGACGGTCACAACGTTGATGAAGCAGAAAGAACATTACGTTGGGTTCGTGAATCACTATTAGAAATGACTCAAACTATCAAAGATATACAGTTACATAGTCAATATATTGAGCATCGATTAAAAGGATTCTAATGGCTTCTTAGGCACCAGTTCATTCTGGTGCCTTTTTGACCTTACTCACATTTTCATATCCATTTTGGTAAATTATTTATTTTTCATGGTTGACAATGGTTAATTTATGGTTATGATTAAAAACAAAGGTTAACCAATTAGGTTAATGGCTCTTTAACAATATGGATAAAAGAGACTGATTTTTTAATGCGCTCAGACATAACCAATTTGGTGATTAGTCATGATCTTTTATATCAAAGACGGTAAGCATGTATTTACCTTATCTGGCTTAAATGAGTCACAGGCATTTGACAATTTTAAAGCTGGTATTGAGTGGGCTTATGTAAGAAAGCTCGCATTACAAACAGAACAATTGGTAGGTAAACAAAATGTCAGACACTAAGCACTTAAATGTGTTGATTGCAAAAGCCCTTTTACTTAACCAAGATATTACTGATAGTGAACAAGTAGATGCGCTAACAGCTCATATCAATGGTGATATTGAAAAAGAAGAGTTTAAGCAATATGACCACTTTATTAATATCACGCTACTTGCACTTTCATTGGTTCCTAATATCAGTAGTGAACTTAGTGAAGAGCAAATCGTTAACGCTATTATGTCATTTATTGATAACCCTGATATGCGTAGCGTTCGTCATAGAGTTAATCACTTTAACTCATTAATAAATCCAAAAACCACCTCAAATGAGGTAGAAAAAAAGGAAGCACCTCAGGAAGAGGTGATTTTTCATGCCAGCACTGATAACCAAAACGGTCAATACAAGGAGGCGGAAGATATTCCAAAGGAAGAAAATGACCAGCCTGCTTATTTTGAACCTGGTCGTTATCCCGATATTCCTAACGAGGTGTATCACAGTTCAAACGGCATCAGTAGTTCGATGCTAAAAGATGCTCGTATTAGTTTGATGTATTACGAGTTACGCCATGTAACAAAAGTCATTGAGCGTGAAAATAAGCATTGTTTCGACTTAGGTAGTGCATTTCACACGTTAACAATGGAACCTGCAAAGTTTGATGCTGAATTCAGTGTTAAGCCAATTATTCCAGAAGATGCCTTTACAACAACGGAAACAATGAAGTCATGGATTGACGAATACAACAATAAGTTGCCTAAGAAGCTCTCACAAGATGAGTTAAAAGCAATTATTGAAGAACATAATGCCACTCTGACACCGCAACTTTCCACCAGCGGAAAAGCCGAAGAGCTAGGTCAGATATACATGCAGTTGCCCGATGAATTTAAAGCCATTCCAGAGGATGGGAAATTCACAGGTGCAGCAATGAAAGCCTGTATCAAAGCCTATAACGATACTTTGCCAATACCATTGAAAACCTCAGGTAATACAGAAGCATTACTTGAGCAGATAAACAGCGTTAACCCTGAGTTATATTTGGCAGAAACAAATAAACCTGAGCCACTTAGAAAACCCGTCAAAAAAGATGATCTCATGCAGGTCATTAAAGAAGTTAACCCTAATGCTATATTTGAGGATGAAATCATTAGCCAATGGCTTAGTGATGATTCAAAAATTCATGTTCAAACCGTTGACTATGGAATGGCAAATAACATGCGTAACGCTGTTATGAACCACAAAGAAGCATCCAGTTTATTAAATCACCCTAACCGTGTATCAGAAGTGAGTTACTACGGCATTGATGAAGATACTGGTCTTGAAATTCGTGTTCGTCCTGATATCGAAATTCAAACAGAAAATAACCGATTAGGTTTTGACCTCAAATCAGTAGCACTTGGTCGATTTAAACAAGATGCCATTGAAGCCATGATCCGCAGAGAAATCATTAATCGCGATTATCACATCAGTGCAGCTATGTATTGTGATGTGGCAATGCTGGATCAGTTCTTCTGGATATTCGTTAACAAAGACGAGCATTACCACTGGGTCGCTATCGTTGAAGCCTCTCCTGAATTACTTGAACTAGGTCGCGTTGAGTACAAAAAGACACTACGTGATATCCGTGAAGCTATGGATACAGGATATTGGCCAGCGCCTATCACCACTACTCTCACTATCGGTATCACTGACTTTGAGCAGAGAAAGTTAGAAGAACTGCAAAACGAAGTCGCTTAATAAAAATGCGCTTGAACAATCAGGCGCACGCTTGGAGTAAATATTATGTCAGAAGTAGCCACTATCGATCAGAGTAACAACCTAGCAGTATTCAACCCAGATAAGTTAAGTAGCCTAATTGAGTTTTCAAAAATAATGGCTAAAGGGAAAATTACGGTACCCGAACATTTGCGTGGTAATGATTCGGATTGTTTAGCCATTACTATGCAAGCCATGCAATGGGATATGAACCCATTTGTTGTGGCTCAAAAAACCTATACCGTTAATGGTGTTCTTGGGTATGAAGCGCAATTAGTAAACGCCTTAGTATCAAGCTCAACGGCTATTCAAGGTCGCTTTCATTATGAATATAGTGAAGCTGGTTGGGAAAAACTAACCAAAAGCAAAGAAATCACAAAACAACGAAACGGCAAAGACTATTCATTTCGTGTTCGTGATTGGACTGATGCAGATGAGCATGGTTTATGGATACGTGTAGGGGCAATTCTTCGCGGTGAAAGTGAAATTACGTGGGGAGAGAAAATTTACCTATCTAGTGTTGTTACTCGCAATTCCCCTCTATGGTCAACAAACCCAAAACAGCAGTTAGCGTATCTCGCTGTAAAATATTGGGCGCGTCTTTATTGTCCAGAAGTTATTTTGGGTGTGTATACGCCAGAAGAACTTGAAGATCGTCCGATTAAAGACATCACTCCACCAAAAGAACGTGTCAGCATTAATGAAATCACCAATCAGCAACAGCCAATCAATGAAGAACCGGTAAAAGAAGCTCAAGGCGAGTTTGTACCTAAGTTCGATGCGCAAGCCTTTAGATTAGCTATTGATGATGTTCAAACTGTCGAAGATGCTAAAAATATTCGCGCAGAAATTGAGAACTTAAAAAATGAAATGGGGATCAACCTGTTTACTGAATTAAAAAATAAAGCAGTACAGGCATACCACCGTATTGATGCACGTAATGCCCTAGAAGCTTCTATCAACTCACTTCCTGAATCTGGCTCACCAGAAGCCACCGAAGCATTTGAAAAAGTAGACAAGCTACTTAAATCAAGCAAAAGAAAACTTGGTGATGAGTTATATGAGACCTTTTCTATCACGCTTGATGATATGCGCCCTGAATACCAGTGATCCTATTTAAAGCGGAGTGACACAGCTCCGCAAGGAGTTTAAATATGAATATTAAATTACCTATCAAACCTATTCGAATGCCTGATGTTTTAAAAAAAACAGGGCTTTCTCGCTCAACTATTCGCACCTTAGAGAAGAAAGGTGATTTCCCAAAGCGTATGTATTTATCGGTGCGCTGTGTTGCCTGGGAAGCTGAAGAAGTTGATGAGTGGTTGAAAAAACGTTCTCAATCAAGAGAGACACCCAAGTGTTACACCGAACGTAAGCGTAATGAAGCTGGGCAGTTTGTGAGTGATTGCTAGAATAGTATGATAGTGGAATAGTCACATGGATGTGAGTATAATTTCTGCTTTAAATAAGGAGGGTTTATGAAGCGGAATATTGATGATTTCGACGGAATGAAAGATTTTATTATTAGCATTATTACCGTACTTGCTTGGGTACTAATTGGAACAATTGTCATTATTGGTTATTTCACCATAGAAACAAAAGGTGAAGGCATAATACTAAGCTATATATCAACAATATTCACTGCAATTTCATCACTAGGAATCGCAGCCACTATAGGCGTTTATTTTTGGCAAAAAAAAGCAGAGGATAATAAGCAACATGACATTAATAAAAAATTACTCCCATATATAATAAAAAAAAGCGAATCAATTATAAATATAATATCATCTATATATAGGCATATTGGTGAGATAGAAACAAATGCTTCAGTATATATACATAATGATAAATTAGCATTATATTGTCTATCAGAAAATAATGGTAACATTAATGAGGTTATTAATCTAAAATGCAATGAACATGATGATTTTATAAATAATAATAAAATAATGATAGATTATAATATATATTTATTTATCATAGAATATGAGTCATGCTATAGTCGCGCATTAAAAGAAATTTATGAATTTGTAAACATCTGGAATAACTATGATGATTATGTTCTTGAGTATGGAGATGTAGCTAACAGTAAAGAAGATCTAATAAATGAACTTAAATCTGCTCTTGTCTCATATGAAATTCATATAACTAAACAAAGAAATTTATTACAACAAAAAAAACACCTGCACTAGCAGGTTTTTTTATACCTAAAATTCAGAGGATACAATGAAACCAATACTTGATATGTGTTGTGGCTCTCGTATGTTTTATTATGATAAACAAGATGACCGTGTTTTATTTAATGATATTAGAGCTGAAGAACATATTTTATGTGACGGGAGAATTTTAAATATAACACCAGATATTATTTCTGATTTTAAAAATCTTCCATTTCCTAATAATACATTTTATCAGGTGCTATTTGATCCACCTCATTTAATTAGAGTTGGTAAAAATAGCTGGATGTTTAAAAAATACGGTTCGTTAAATAAAGACTCATGGAGAGAAGATTTAAGTGAAGGGTTTAGTGAAGCATTTAGAGTGCTTAAGCCTGGAGGAACATTGCTGTTCAAATGGAATGAAACCCAAATACCCGCTAAACAAATTTTAGCACTAACAGACCAAAAACCAACAGCAGTACAGCGTGTAGGGAAAAATGATAAAACACACTGGATAGCATTTTATAAAGGGAACGAATGAAAAAATACGACCTTATCTATTGTGATCCACCGTGGGATTACAAAAATAAAGTTTCAAACGGTGCTGCTAAAAATCATTATCCAACAACCTCCCTCTTCAATTTAACCCATATCCCTATTCATTCTATTGCATCTGATAACGCAGTTCTTGCCATGTGGTATACAGGTAATTTTGTACTCGAGGCTATTAAATTAGCCGAAGCGTGGGGCTTTAAAGTGCGCACAATGAAAGCTTTTACTTGGGTTAAGTTTAACCATTTAGCGTGGCAACGAATTGATAAGGCGATTCAAAACGGCGAGTTATTTGATTATCACGACCTGTTTGAACTATTAGATGCTGAAACAAAAATGAATGGAGGTAACTACACCAGAGCCAATAGTGAAGATGTTTTAATCGCTACTCGAGGCAATGGATTACAACGCATTAGTGCTAGCGTTAAACAAATCGTATTTAGTTGTTTAGGTGAGCACAGCGAAAAGCCGTGGGAAGTAAAAAACCGTCTTGAACAATTGTACGGTGATGTTAATCGCATTGAGCTATTTGCTCGTGACATGTCACAAGGTTGGGATGCATGGGGTAATCAATGTCCTAACAACAGTATCGAACTTATCAATTCTCATTTTATTTGTAAGGAATAAATATGCCTGATATCGCAGATGATGCTAATGACTTAACGGATCTACAAATCAACACCGCATTAGCAAACAGAGAGCCACCAGCAAAAAGCTTAACGGGATTTTGTATCTGGTGTCGTGAAGAGCCTGTAACAGAGAACAGCGCTTACTGCTCTAAAGAGTGTGGTGATGATCACGCTCAGTACAAAAGGAAAAACGGCTAATGATTATTTTACTCACATTATTAGCTGTGTACTTATGGCTTGCTGGATATCTGTTTTCAGAGTCTAAGCACGAAAGCGACAATATAAAAGATATTGTGGCCAGATTGTTTTACTCCACAATCTGGCCTGTTGTTGGTGTGCTTTACCTGTCGTCACTACTTGCTTATAAAACACTTGGCGAAGAATGACTGAGCGTTAATCTTTCTCTTTTATCCATTCATCCACCATATCAGCCCACTCTTGTAACATCTTCCTGCGCTGTTCAGCATATTCAGCCTTGTTATAAACGGCTCTAACGCCATTTTGAACGTGTGCTAAACATTTCTCTATCCAATCTGAGTTATAACCTGCTTCGTGCAATAGCGTGCTTGCCGTGCGTCGTAAATCGTGAACAGTAACAGGTTCGAACTCAATACCTTTTTCATTGATACGTTTTACGGTCCCATCAATCACGTTATTCAATGCAGCATTAGAAAGTGGCTTTTTAATATCATATCGACCAGGCATTAAGTAATTGCTTCCCATCGCACAAACTTTCATACCGGTTAAGATATCCATTGCCTGGTCAGAGAGATAAATAACATGCTCTTTTCTCCCCTTCATTCTCCCTTTGGGGATCACCCATTGTCTATTTTTAAAGTCTATTTCATCCCATGTAGCGTGAATAAACTCAGACTTTCTGACTAATGTCAGCAAGACAAACTTAACAGCCAATTTTAAGGTTGGATAACAACTATAGTTTTCTAGTTCACGAAATAAGATACCGATTTCTTTCGGTGACATTGCCCTTTCTCGTGCTTGAAAAGTCCCTATGGAAGATGCCTTTATTGCATCTGCTGGGTTACTAATTTCATAACCTCTATCTATAGCGTAAGTAAAAACAGAGCCAACAATCTCACGTACTTGTAATGCGGTCGCTTTTGCGCCCCTATCCTTTATCTTTTCACACAATGCTCTAAGCCGTGGTGTGGTGATCTCTTCTAGCTGAAGCTTGCCGATTACAGGATAGATTTCTTTTTCAATAATTGCTTCTTTCATGGCCCTTGTAGAGTCAGCATATTGGGCATCATTAAGAAAATTGACGGTATAGTCTTTGAATACCGTCCCTATTTTTTTACTCTCAATACCGTCACGTTTCTTTGAAGCTGGCGATATTCCTGCATTTAGTAGCCTTTTTGCTTCAATTAATTCCGCTCTTGCTTCTGCAAGCGTGATACCGTCAGCACTGTATCGACCAAAAGTAACCGTTTCTCTCCTTCCATTAAAACGATAATCATATCTAAATGAAATAACACCACTTTTTGTCACTGCAACGTATAAACCATCTCGATCAGACACTTTATAAAGCTTGTCTTGTGGCTTTAAACTTCTTAGTTTTGTATCGGTCAGCATGCTATAACCTCAATGCTGATACCGTCAAATGACAGCAAATTCATGACGGTATCAGTGTCTTAATTTTATAATTTATATTTTGATACCGTCTACTATACCGTCATTTTTTTCGGTTCTTGTCAACCATTACTAACCATAGAAAACAAAAAAGCCACCAGTAACTTACTGATGGCTATTGGTTTTTTAACCTTTATCAACTATTGCTGATAAACGGTAGTTTATTCCCACTCAATAGTTGCTGGTGGTTTACCGCTAATATCATAAACGACGCGGGAGATACCACTAACTTCATTAATAATGCGGTTAGAAACACGGCCCAAGAAGTCATAAGGTAAATGAGCCCAATGCGCTGTCATAAAGTCCACAGTTTCCACTGCACGTAATGAAACGACCCAGTCATATTTACGACCGTCGCCCATAACGCCCACTGAACGCACGGGTAAGAACACGGTAAATGCTTGGCTTACTTTGTTATATAGGTCAGCTTTATGCAATTCTTCAATAAAGATAGCATCAGCACGACGTAATAGATCACAGTACTCTTTCTTGATTTCACCTAATACACGAACCCCTAAACCAGGTCCTGGGAATGGGTGACGATAAAGCATATCGTATGGTAAACCTAACTCTAAACCAATCTTACGCACTTCATCTTTAAACAGTTCTTTTAATGGCTCAACTAAGCCCAGTTTCATATCTTCTGGTAAACCACCCACGTTGTGGTGCGATTTAATCACATGAGCTTTGCCTGTTGCTGATGCCGCTGATTCAATCACATCAGGATAGATAGTACCTTGTGCTAACCATTTAACTTGTGGCTGTTTAACGGCTTCTTCATCAAAGATTTCAATAAATGTATGACCAATGATTTTGCGTTTTTTCTCAGGATCGTTTTCGCCTTTTAACGCAGTTAAGAAACGATTTTCAGCTTCAACATGAATAATATTTAGGTCAAATTTACCTTTAAACATTTCCATGACTTGTTCTGCTTCATTCAGACGCAATAAACCGTTGTCCACAAATACACATGTTAAACGCTTACCAATCGCACGATTTAACAGTAATGCAGTCACTGAAGAGTCAACACCGCCTGATAACGCTAAAATAACGTGATCATCACCAATTTGCTCTTTTAAACGAGCAACAGTGTCTTCAATAATTGCAGCAGAAGTCCACAGAGCATCACAACCACAGATATCTAAAACGAAACGTTTTAAAATAGCTAAACCTTGGTGAGTGTGTGTCACTTCTGGGTGGAATTGAACACCATAAAAGCGTTTCTCTTCATTCGCCATAATAGCAAATGGACAAGTTTCCGTGCTGGCTACAGTGACAAAGTCTGATGGAATAGCGGTAACTTTGTCACCGTGGCTCATCCACACATCTAATAATGGTTTGCCCTCTTCGCTAACTGAATCTTGAATATCATTGAACAGTGCACAAGTTTCACGAATTTCAACTTGTGAATAACCAAATTCACGCTCACCCGAAACTTCGACGTCGCCACCTAATTGCATTGACATCGTTTGCATACCATAACAAATGCCTAATACAGGAACACCTGCATTAAATACGTATTCTGGCGCACGAGGGCTGTTATCTTCAGTCGTACTTTCAGGGCCACCAGACAGAATAATACCATTAGGATTAAATTCACGAATTTGTTCTTCTGTAACATCCCATGCCCAGAGTTCACAATAAACGCCGATTTCACGGATACGACGAGCAATAAGCTGCGTATACTGTGAACCGAAATCAAGGATAAGAATGCGATGATTATGGATATTTGCTGTCATTTGTGGTGAATTCCAAAACAGATAAAGTCATAAAGTTGAAAGGCTTGCTAATTTATCATCCAAACAAGCCTTTCTCGAAATAAATTACATACCTAAGCGATAATTAGGTGATTCTTTTGTGATGGTCACATCATGAACATGGCTTTCTTGAATACCAGCACCACTGATACGGACAAATTCAGCTTTGGTATTCAATTCTTTAATTGTTGCGCAGCCTGTTAAGCCCATGCATGAGCGTAAACCACCCATTTGTTGGTGAACAATCGTTTTCAATAAACCTTTATAAGCAACACGGCCTTCAATACCTTCTGGTACTAATTTGTCTGCTGCATTGTCAGTTTGGAAGTAACGATCTGATGAACCTTTAGACATTGCACCTAATGAACCCATACCACGATAGGATTTATAAGAACGGCCTTGGAACAGTTCGATTTCACCTGGAGATTCTTCAGTACCGGCAAACATTGAACCAACCATAACGCAAGCTGCACCTGCGGCTAATGCTTTTGCGATATCACCAGAGAAACGAATACCACCATCTGCAATAACAGGAATATTGCGATCTTTCAGTGCGTCAACTGCATCTGCAATAGCGGTAATTTGTGGTACACCAACACCTGTTACGATACGTGTTGTACAAATTGAACCAGGACCAATACCAACTTTAACCGCACTCACACCTGCATCAGCCAATGCTAAAGCACCTTCTGCAGTTGCAACGTTGCCACCAATAATAGGGAGATTTGGATATAATGCACGAGTATCACGAATACGCTGTAATACGCCTTCAGAGTGACCATGAGAAGAGTCTATAAGTAAAACGTCAACGCCAGCGGCAACTAATGCTGCTACACGCTCTTCGTTACCCGCACCGGCACCAACAGCAGCACCTACACGTAAACGACCGTGTTCGTCTTTACATGCGTTTGGTTTACGTTCTGCTTTTTTGAAGTCTTTTACAGTGATCATACCTTTCAGGTGGAAGTTGTTATCAACCACTAAGGCTTTCTCTACACGTTTTTCATGCATTCTTTGCATAACAACGTCACGTGCTTCGCCTTCTTGTACAGTCACTAAACGCTCTTTGGGTGTCATTACCGCAGTAACAGGTTGGTCTAAATCAGTAACAAAACGAACATCACGACCAGTAATAATACCCACTAATTCGTTGTCCTTTGTCACAACAGGGTAACCCGCAAAGCCATTGCGTTCAGTCATTGCTTGAACTTCACGTAAAGAAGTTTCTGGTGTTACGGTGATAGGATCAGTGACAACCCCACTTTCATGTTTTTTCACACGACGAACTTCTTCAGCTTGACGTTCGATAGACATGTTTTTGTGGATAAAACCAATTCCACCTTCTTGAGCTAATGCGATAGCTAAAGGCGCTTCAGTCACAGTATCCATTGCAGCAGAAAGCATAGGAACATTTAGGCGGATTGTTTCAGTCAGTTGAGTAGATAAGTCGGCAGTATTAGGAAGAACAGTGGAGTGTGCAGGAACTAACAAAACATCATCAAATGTAAGTGCTTCTTTTTTAATTCGTAACATAGCAATATCTCACCAAGGCGGCTTTTAGGAAATAGAAAATATTGCCGCGGAATTATACACACCGTAATCGGTTGCTTCTAGCTTTTTTTCAAAATTTTTATTGATCCTGCCACTAACTTAGGTAGTATCAATCAATTAAGTCTTTGTTTTAAAATTTGATCTGGCTCACATGACACTACCGATAAACAATAATATTTTTACTGTTAGCCGTCTAAATAAGACCGTTCGCCAGTTATTAGAAATGGAAATGGGTCGCATTTGGATCAGCGCTGAAATTTCCAATTTTACTCAACCCTCTTCTGGTCACTGGTATTTTACGTTAAAAGATACTCATGCCCAAATTAGAGCAGCGATGTTTCGTGGGCAAAATACTAAAGTGACTTTTCGCCCTCAGCATGGTCAGCAAGTCTTAGTTCGCGCAACAATTACCTTGTATGAACCACGAGGCGATTACCAATTGATTGTTGAGAGTATGCAGCCTGCTGGGGACGGACTCTTACAACAACAATTTGAGCTCTTAAAACAAAAACTCAGTGCAGAAGGGTTATTTGATGCTATTCATAAAAAACCCCTGCCATCACCCGCTAAACAAATTGGTGTCATCACGTCATCAACAGGAGCAGCACTACACGACATCTTAAATATTCTTCGGCGTCGTGATCCTTCTTTGCCTGTCCTTATCTATCCAACCGCAGTTCAAGGTGTTGAAGCGCCTATGCAGATTGTTCATGCCATCGAACTTGCTAATCGCCGTAAAGAGTGTGATGTCTTAATTGTTGGTCGTGGTGGCGGTTCGTTAGAAGATCTCTGGGCGTTTAATGATGAGCGTGTTGCTCGTGCTATTTTTGCCAGTGAAATTCCAATTGTAAGTGCCGTTGGTCATGAAACCGATGTGACCATTGCTGATTTTATTGCCGACCTTAGAGCCCCTACTCCCTCTGCTGCAGCAGAACTCATTAGTCGTAACAAACTTGAGCTATTGCGCCAATTACAATCACAACAACAACGCCTCGAAATGGCAATGGATTACTATTTAGCGAAAAAATTACGCGCAATAACACAGCTTCATCATCGTTTGCAGCAACAGCATCCTCATTTACGTCTTGCTCGTCAGCAAAATATATTAGCTTCCACACAACAGCGTTTAGTTACTCGTTTTCAGCAGCTATTGCAAGCCAAGCAACATCAACAAACACAACTACAAAAACGCCTTAATTACCAAGACCCTAGTTCACAAATCCAAGCATTACTTCGCCAACAACAGCAGTTGATTTACCGTATACGAGAAAGTATTTCACAACAGTTATCTCGTCAACGTGAACAATTCGCTATTAGCTGTTCTCGTTTAGAAAGTGTGAGCCCTCTCGCAACGCTTTCTCGCGGTTACAGTATTAGTGAAACAGCGTCTGGAGATGTGCTGAAAAATACCAAACAAGTAAAAGTGGGTGATCCCCTAAAAACCCGTGTTGAAGATGGTTGGATCACCAGTGAAGTGGTTAAAACACAAAAGATAAACGCTAAACGTAAAACAGCCTCTAAAAATGATAATTAGCCCTATCAAATGGCTTTTTAATATAAATACAAAAGAAAACGGCATCAGAATAATGTTGATGCCGTTTTTTATTATTTATACTTTAAGATAATCATTACGTTATATTAAAAACGCACTTCCCCTGCAAATAAGTAACTTCTACCGCGAGCCGTCTGTGTGTTAGCACCTGGATCTTGCATAATTGGTGATGAATTACTTTTATCAAGCGCATTAGAATAATTTTTATTCATTAAATTATGCACAGCAAATTTCAATGAGACATTTTTATTAATTTGATAATTACTGTAAACGTCAATTATCGTTGGGATTTTTTCTTGTTCGACCATAGGTACTATACCTAAATCGTAGTCTATTCCTTCCGGCGCAGATTTACGTGATTTACCTGTTATTTGGATCACCGTGCCTAACTCTAATGACCTGTCATCAAAGAAGCGAACACCAGTATCAATAGTGGCATAATATTTAGGTAATTCGGAGGCCGGTGTTTGCCCAAAATCAGTACTGGCAATTGAAGTCGGTTGAGATGTTCGCTGATCGCTATA
This sequence comes from Proteus cibi, assembly GCF_003144405.1. Classification (GTDB taxonomy): domain Bacteria; phylum Pseudomonadota; class Gammaproteobacteria; order Enterobacterales; family Enterobacteriaceae; genus Proteus; species Proteus cibi. The sequence goes on along the minus strand of NZ_PENW01000008.1, from coordinate 6,087 downwards.
AGAAAGGTTCGTGTAAAATACGCCTGCATCATAATTGGCTTGAAGTTCATAACCGCGTAAAGTGACAGGCTTAAGGCTATTAGTATACAGGAAAATATTGCCATCATATTCGATTCCCGCATAATCTTCATTGGTTAAAGAACCATCATTTTTACAACGCACACCACCTTTGCACACAAAATAAGAGTCACTGGAAATATAGTTTTTAATTTTTGTGTGATACCACAATCCTTTAAATCGTAAGCTATCGCCTTCAATAATCAAATCTGGACGATAGCTATTAAAACCCATTTGAACAGTATCGGCTTTTTCACTTTTTAAAAAGGGGTTCATTGAAGCACCACCTTCATTGGCAAAGAAGATCTCTTGTGATGTCGGTGCTCTCATCGTTTGTGCATAGCTTACAAATGGCTGAAATTCTGGAATAATTTCAGCAGACAGTAGCATTCCTGGGTCCCAATTTCTATCATGCCGATTGACATTCATTTCACCTTCAGGGAAACAGGCTGCGGTTGGATCGCAAGCCGGTTTACGTCCTTTAATATGATAATCGACATAATTTAGATTGAGATCCAACGTATAAATATCGTATTCAAATTTCATTTGTGTGAAGAAGCTGGTTAAATCGTTTTTTCCTTGCGGTGCAAACGTATTATATTCAACCATATTTTGTGATTGCCATGGATCAGTAGAGGGGGCAATAACACTACGTTTGTATTCTGTTGACATTAATTTTGAACCAAGCGTTAATGCCATATCCAATTCGCCGTAATGAAAGCGACTGGTATTTTTAGCCACTAATGAATCAGAGATATTTTCTGCATTTGCATTACGCAAACTCATTAAAGAATCGCCCTCAAATTTTTGAGAGGCTTGGCTGTGACTTAAACGAATTTCACTATCAAAAATGTCATTTAATGGCGTATAACGATATTTTGCATAATAATCTTTAGCATCAATTTTACGTCGATTAAATTTATTATTATAAAATCGACCACTTAATTCTAATTCATGAGAATCATTAGGTTTAATATTAATTTTCGCCAATTCTGAATGTGGTTTTTGATTAAAGTGTTTATTAGTGGCAAACTCTTCACTATTAAATCCTGCACCATTCTTATAAGACGATTCTATTTTATGCCCACTTAAAGCAAGCATTGCGCCAACTGAACCATTATCATTAAATAGAGAACGTTGCCCTGCAAAAGCAATCATACCGTTATAGCCTAGACCATTAGTGCCACCAGCAGCTTTACTTCTTATTCCCCATGAATTCCCTTTAAATAAAATATCGTCTACACCAATGGTTTTAAAGTTCGCGCTACCCGCCAACGCATTAATGCTATTTTCACCATCTTGTTGACCGCGCGAAATATCCACTTGAATAATAAAGTTTGGGTCAAGCATGCTATTAAATTGATTGTAGGGTTGACCGCCATGGCTAATTTGACTAGGGGATGTGCTATACATAGTTTGGGTGACACCATCTACCATCATATTCACGCGCCCAAATCCACTAAGCCCGCGAATATTGACACTAACGCCTGGTTGGCTGACGTCCATTTGAGTATACGTTCCTGGCGTTGAGCGTAATGCTTGTTCTACAGATTCAAGATTATTAATTTCACCAATCGCGCTATAAGCTCCAGGTTTTCCCAATGCTTTCTGTTCTGGCGTTTCTTTTTGTGCTGATGAAACTTTTAAGCTACTGAATTGAATTGCTTTATCTGTTTCAGATGCGATAGCAAGATGATTAGCACCTGAGAATAAAATAAGAGTGCTAAGTATTTTCCTTGTAAATTTCATAATAAACCTATTCTTTATTTTTATTTAAATAGGCTCACGTTGCTTTATATAAAGTGATTAAACTAGAAAATATTATTATTGTTATATCCGATTTAAATAATAGCACTGCCTCTCTTAAAGAGAGACAGGCTAATTTATTAAACTTATTTATTATAACTGACTATTCTATTTTATATTCTGAGTTTTAAAATAGACTTCAGGTTGTTCTAACATCAGAATAAAGGCATATTCTTTTGCTGTATCACGTAAGCGATTAAAACGTCCTGATTTACCACCATGCCCTGCACTCATATTAGTATCAAGTAATAGTAGGTTATTATCTGTTTTTAATTCACGCAATTTAGCAACCCATTTTGCAGGCTCCCAATATTGTACTTGTGAATCATGTAATCCTGTTGTGACTAATAAATGAGGATAAGCTTTAGCAACCACATTATCGTATGGGCTATACGATTTTAAGCGAAAATAAACTTCTTTATCCGCAGGATTTCCCCACTCTTCATATTCCCCTGTAGTTAAAGGAATTGAAGCATCAAGCATGGTTGTCACAACATCTACAAATGGCACTTGAGAAACAACACCACGGTATAATTCAGGCGCCATATTCACAACAGCGCCCATTAATAATCCGCCGGCACTGCCCCCCATTGCATAAACGTGTTTAGGTTCACCATAACCGTTCTCAATAAGGGATTTAGTCGCATCAATAAAGTCAGTAAAAGTATTAACTTTATGTTCCATTTTACCTTGGTTATACCAACGCTTACCTAATTCACCACCACCGCGGACATGCACAATCGCATAAACAAAGCCTCTGTCTAACAAACTTAAACGAGGTGAACTAAACGAAGGATCAATACTGCTACCGTAGGAGCCATAGCCATAAATTAAGATAGGGTTTTCACCTTTCTTAAATAAGTCTTTGCGATAAACCAATGATACGGGAACGTCAACACCGTCTTGTGCTTTTACCCAAATACGCTCACTTTCATACAAATCACGTTCAAAGCCTTTTACTTCTTGTTGTTTAAGTAACTGCTTTTGATGCGTTTGCATATTCCATTGATAAGTTGAAGACGGCGTTGTCATGGAAGTATAACCAAAGCGGAGCTCTTCGCTATCCGCTTGCGGGTTAAATCCTAGCCATGCCATATAAACAGGATCGTCAAACGTAACATGCGTTGATTGACCTGTTTTCCAATCAATTTGACGTAATGACACAAGACCTTGTTTTCTTTCTTCAACAACCAACCAGCGATTAAAGAGATCAAAACCTTCTAAATCGACCTCTTTTTGTGGTGCAATGACCGTTTCCCAAGGTTTATCAATTGATGCTGTTTTATAAAGACCAAACAATTCACTCTCATGATTTGAACGAATATAGAATTCGCCATTGAAATGGTCGATATCATATTCACGCCCTTCTTGACGTTCAGAGAAAATGACCATCGGTTTTTCTGGTGCATTTGCGTCAATTAAACGAGATTCTGAGGTTGTTGAGCTTTCAATAGAGACAAGAATGTAATCTTCAGATTTGCTTTTACCCATCCATGTATAAAAACGATCGTCGTTTTCTTCAAAGATTTTGACATCTTGTTTACGGTCAGTGCCATATTGATGGCGATAGATTTGATAAGGCAGTAGCGTTTGCGGATCTTTATCAACATAAAATAGTGTTTTGCTATCATTTGCCCACACTAAGTTTGCTGAGATATTAGTTAACACATTCTCTTTCCATGTGTTATCCGATAAATCTTTATAGGCAACATTATAGTTTCTGCGCCCTTCTTTATCTTCTGCAATAGCAATACGTTTGTTATCTGGGCTGATTGTCAAATCACCTAATTGATAGAATTCATGCCCTTTAGCACGTTCGTTTCCATCAACAAGAACTTCCCATTCACTTTCGCTATTTACGGGTTTACGCTGATAAATAGGGAAATCTTTACCTTCTTGGTAAATAGTACGATAAGTATAACCATTATAAATGTAAGGTACTGACTCATCGTTTTGTGCCATACGGCTTACCATCTCATTGAAGAGTGTTTCTTCAAGGGCTTGACCTTCTTTCATTACTGATTCGGTATAAGCATTTTCCGCATTCAGATAATCAAGCACTTTAGGATCTTTGCGTGAATCATCTCGTAACCAATAATAATTGTCAGTGCGAGTATCTCCATGATCTGTCATCACATGAGGTACTTTATTCGCTTTTGGTGGCATCACTAGGGAGTCCTTCTGATTTTGAGCCAATGCAGGTGTTGCTGAAATTAATAATGCCATGATCGCACTTGTTAATTTCAACGTCATCCGTTTTTTTGTTGCGATTAGCATAACGTTTTATTTCCTTTTGACCTGTCGTTAGAACGTTAGTGTAGAAAACTCAATTGGCATTTCAACCATTATTTTACCTTTCGATAATAACTCTATCGGCGGTATAGGTAAGGGTTCAGCACGTTTGAGCACTCTTTGTGCCTCTCTGTCTAAGGAACGCACACCACTACTAAGAATTAATTCACTCGATATGACATAACCTTGTTCATCAACAATAAAGCGCACTTTAGAGATACCCGTTCTGCCTTTGCTTTTTGCTTCTTCAGGATAGGCTTTATAACGATTAAGGTGCCCTTTTGTTTTAGCTTGCCATAAGGCTAATGCGCTTTCTGAACTATCTGAATCGCTGTCATAATTTGCACTAACATCATTAGATTGCTGTTTCGCCACGGATCGACTGCTTGAAGGTGCTGACTGACTAGACACATTTTCACTCATTGTAGGCGCTGGATTTACAGGAGCGGTAACGGGTGTCACTTTAGCTGATTGCTCTACATTAACCCTTTTTTTAGGTTTTTCGATAAGAATATCGGCATTTTCATTCACAATCAGGTCAGGTTGTTTTTCAGCAACGTCTTGCTCTACTTTTTTTTGGCTGGCGACAGAAAGTTGTTGATCTACGCCTACAACCTGTTTTTCATCACTGAGTGCTTGTACGTTTTCACTTAAGCTCATCATGACCGCTAATTCAGGCTCATGTATAAATACCGTATTCTCTTTATTGAAATAAAAATAAACCACGACAAAAATAGCATGCACACCGATAGCCAAAATAAAGGCTTTAAAACTACAAAGCTGAAATTTTGGTATTTGATCTATACAAGAGGAAATAAGCATATTCGTGTTATCAATAAATTAAGGTAATGCGACAGGTGTTATCCAAAGATAATCGGCATGAATTGAAGTCACATCACTTCCCTCTTCCGTCATTATCACGACCGTCACCTTTTCATTTGGCGCGAGATCCGCAACGTGTAAAGGTACCCCCATCACTTTTGTAGCATGAAAAGAACCCGCGATTAAAAGTGCAGGTGTCGGAGCATCTAATAAACGTTTAGCCATTGCACGATCACGCAATTGCTGAATGATCGTCATTTTTTCTGCTTGTGTTTTATCAAGCTCTCCACCATGAGAAAGCTCGATTGTTTTTTGAATAAGTTGACGAACAGATGCATCAGTTGAATGCACACCATCAATAATAGGAGGGTTTTTATACGCACTAGATATTTCACTGCGATCAATATTTGCCGCTAATAAAGGATAATCAGCGCTTAGCCCTGTTTTAACAATATTGCCATACCATTTCCAAGGCCAACCGGAATTCCATTTTAATGCCGCCATTAATCGCTCATCTCGTAGATATTCAGAGCCGGAATAACGCTGCTTTGTATTATCCACTAATGATTGCTGGCTGGGTGTTAGCATCTCAAGTAAAACCGCGCCTTGAGGGCGTTTTTTAGGTAATTCTGTCATTAACCAATATTCAATATCATGATGATAAGCATTGTCATGTTTTTCACCAATAATCACATGTGATTGGCTTGCTAATCGTGTTAACAGTGTATCTGCTGTGATAGATTGCCCAGTCTGAGTATCAATGATATTAGCCGACTGAATAATAGCCAGATCTACGGTTGATACAGGTTGTTTTTCTATCGAATGACATGCTGAAAGACTGATTAATGAAACGAGTAGTAAAATCCTTTTTGATATTGAGAAAAACATAATCATCCTATTAGTTATATATACCTACTGTAGTTAGACAAATAGGTTAGTATTATTGCTAATAATTATCAATATCATTTTGATATTAATTTGCATTTAATGACTTTATATCTATTAGCGTATAAAAAAAGCGCCTGATAATATGAACTGCACCCCAAAAGTTGGACACCAACTTTGGGGTGTTTTTCTATGGCTAAATATTCTCTTGATTTTAAACTAAAT
>NZ_PENW01000019.1 GCF_003144405.1 Proteus cibi | reverse complement strand
TCGAGTAATTCACTGTATTTTTTAATGCGAGCTTGTTGTTCGGAGAATGTCATCCCCATTTTAAAGGAGGGGGATGATGCCAGATCATCTAATACCAAACGGGGTTTAGGGGTATTGTTTGCGTCATTCATTGACATAAAAGCTCCCATTTAACGGTGACACACACGCAATAAAAAAGACAAAAAATAAGCCTAGAAACGTCTCTGTTTAATAATGGGCTTATAATAGAGTCTTCAATTAATTAGAGTAGCTTAAGTATTTTCAATAAGAAGTAAAGGAAGGGGTAGAGAGAACAAGCATTCTATCCTCGTAGGATAAGTGACTTAGCGTAAAATAATTGTCCACACGTTATTTACTGCTTTCGTTTTTTATAATAAGTGTATTTACTTATATTATTCACTTTCGTAAATGTCCGAAATCTTGCTAAAGCCAGTCAGTTCTAATGTACATGGATTTTTAATATGTAACAAAATGTGTATTTTATTTCAAATTGTAACAACATTGATTTATAAGGAAAAAATCACACTATTTTCAGAATAATAAGTAAACTACGTTTTTTATTCTCACAGTACAAAAAATCCGCACCTAAAATTTAGTGTATCGCAGAAGATCCATTTAAATAAAAAACAAAAATATCACTCATAGAGTGATTTTATGAAATAAGTTCAGAAAGAATAAAGAAGAGAAGAGAGAAGAGAGAAGAGAGAAGAAGATTTTAACCAATAACATCTCACAGACAAAAGTTGTGAGCGAGCAAGAAGTTATCCGCGACAGACAGTGCGCAACAAACGAGCATACATAAGTATGTGAGTCTTGTGAGCACACTGTCTAACAAAGGATAACCTTGACGCAGCCACAACCTTCCAGATTAAATACTAAAAGAGGAGCCGCAACCACAGGTACTCTTAGCATTAGGATTAGTTACGATAAAACGCGAACCCTCTAACCCCTCGGTATAATCCACACAACCGCCCACTAAATACTGCAAGCTCATTGGATCAACCACTAAAGCAACACCTTGTTTTTCTATGGTCATATCACCTTCATTCATTGCATCATCAAAGGTAAAACCATACTGGAATCCGCTACAACCGCCACCCGTGATATAAACACGTAAACGCAAATTCGGATTTTCTTCATCTGCAATCAGATCTTTTACTTTATTTGCAGCCGCGTCAGTAAATTGTAACGGCAGAGCCATATCATCACTCATTGTTCACTCCAGACTGGGTATTCCAGCAAAAAAACAGCCAGCAAAAATTTATCTTTCTTGCTGATATAATGTGATGATTATCTAATACCTGCTCATAACCTTCAAGTTTGTTGTGGACAAAATACACTTTTTGCTACCTATCACTTTTTACGATAAACCACGTCCCCACAATAACAGTGATAAATCAAAATCTTGTTGCCGTGTATTTGGCTTCATCTGCGCGGTGCTTTAGAATACGCCTTAATCTTACGCTCACCCATCATTAGGAGTCTGACATGAGCAAGTCTGAAACGCTTTATAATCTCGCACAACAAGTGATCCCCGGCGGTGTCAACTCACCTGTTAGAGCATTTAACGGTGTAGGTGGAACCCCTCTTTTTATTGAACGTGCTAATGGTGCGTATATTTATGATGCCGATGGACGTGCTTACCTTGACTATGTTGGCTCATGGGGACCGATGGTTTTAGGTCACAATCACCCTGCTATTCGTGATGCGGTGACTGATGCGGTACAAAAAGGATTAAGTTTTGGCGCACCAACAGCCGCTGAAGTTGAAATGGCAAACTTAGTTACTGAGCTAGTACCTTCAATGGACATGGTTCGTATGGTGAACTCAGGTACAGAAGCCACGATGAGCGCGATCCGCCTTGCTCGTGGTTATACTGGCCGTGACAAAATCATTAAATTTGAAGGTTGCTACCACGGTCACGCTGACTGCTTATTAGTCAAAGCAGGCTCTGGCGCATTAACAATGGGACAACCAAATTCACCGGGTGTACCCGCTGATTTTGTTAAACACACCTTAACTTGCACTTACAACGATTTAAACTCTGTACGTCAAGCCTTTGAAAACTATCCTGAAGAAGTCGCTTGTATCATTGTTGAACCTGTTGCGGGCAATATGAACTGCGTTCCACCAAAAGCAGATTTTTTACCGGGTTTACGTGCCTTATGTGATGAATTTGGTGCGTTACTGATTATTGATGAAGTGATGACCGGCTTTCGCGTGGCATTAGGTGGCGCACAAGCCTATTACGATGTTGATCCTGACTTAACCTGCCTTGGTAAAATTATTGGTGGCGGTATGCCAGTGGGTGCTTTTGGCGGACATATGGAAGTGATGTCTAAACTCGCGCCAATTGGCCCAGTTTATCAAGCTGGTACTTTATCGGGTAACCCTATTGCAATGGCAGCAGGTTTAGCCTGTTTACACGAAGTCTCACAACCGGGTGTTCATCAAACATTAGATGAACTAACAACAATGCTAGCGGATGGTTTACTTGAAAAAGCACAACAAGCTGGTATTCCAATGGTTATCAACCATGTTGGTGGTATGTTTGGTCTGTTCTTTACAGATGCAAAAGAAGTCACTTGCTATCAAGATGTGATGAATTGTGATGTTGAGCGCTTTAAGCAATTCTTCCACTTAATGTTGGAAAAACGCGTCTACCTTGCGCCTTCTGCATTTGAAGCCGGCTTTATGTCAATTGCGCATACCAAAGAAGATATTCAACGCACTATTGATGCAGCAGAGTATGCATTTGAAAAAATGAAACGCTAATACCTATTTATTTTGACAAAAAAACAAACGGCACTTATGTGCCGTTTTTATTTTAGCTAACCGACGTGATCACTTACTCAGAAAACAGATCTTGTAACCACTTTGGCGCACCACTTTCATCAGTATCTTGCTGAACAGGTGTACACAATCCATCTGGATTGGCTGTCCATACAGGTAGAGTACGAACACCTCCGCCATAACAAGCAAAGTTACCTTGGGCATCAACAGACATGTCAGCGATATCTTCTGGTGCAGGTGGATTTAATTTCAACGGTGCCTGATTCTCTAAATAGTTACGATACAGCAACAACGCCCCTGTTGAACCCGTTAAGTTCGTTGGACCATTATTATCGCGCCCCATCCATGAAATCGTCACTTCTTTGCCATCAATCCCCGCAAACCAACTATCGCGGAGATCGTTTGTCGTCCCCGTTTTACCTGCAAGGTTATAATTACCAAATTTCGGTTTTAATACACGCCATGCGGTACCTGAATTTACCACTTGTTGCATACCAAATAACGTCATATAAGCCGCTTGAGGTGAAACCGTTGTTTCTGCTTGAGGATAACTTTGATAAAGCACCGTACCATCTTGGGCAATAACCGAGCGCAATGATGATAGTTTTGCTCGATTACCTAAACTACCAATTGTTTGGAAGGTTTGAGCGACTTCCATTGGTGTTAAGTTTAATGCACCTAATAGCATCGCTGGCACTTTTTCCAGATTTTCCGCAGGGGCACCTAAGTTAATCCACGTTTTAATGACTTGGTCTAATCCCACTTCTAACCCAAGATTGACAGTTGGTATATTGCGTGAGGTTGCTAATGCATCCACCAGCATTAATTTACCTTTATAACCGCGATCGTAGTTGCGTGGTTGCCAAGGTTTACCTCCCGGAATAGGTACGGAAATAGGCTCATCCGCAAGCCATGTATTTAAACGAAAACGATCAGGCTCACTTAATGCCGTTAAGTAGGTCGCTGGTTTTGCTAAAGAGCCAATAGAGCGACGAGCCGATAATGCACGGTTAAAACCTGCGTATTGTGGTTGTGACCCCCCGACTAATGCTCTCACTTCACCACTTAAGCGATCGACAACCACCATCGCCCCTTCAAGATCGTCAATTTTACGCACTTTACGTATATCCGCGACCCCCACTTCAACTGCCTTTTCAGCCGCATCTTGCGAAACGGGATCTAATGTGGTGAAAATTTTCGTACCTGATAAATCTTTCACTTTATCGCCGAGGGTTGTTTGTAACTCTTGGCGAACCAATTGCATAAATGCAGGTTGAGGCGTTAACGCTTCACTACGTGGTTTCACACCTAAAGGACGTGCGCTAAGTACATTGTAAAGCTCTTGGTCGATTATCTCTTGGGTTTGTAGCAGTTTTAATACCACATTACGACGCTCTAAGGCAGCTTTAGGATTACGCCATGGGTTATAGGCAGATGCACCTTTAACCATCCCCACTAAAAGTGCTTGCTGATCAAGGCTTAATTCATCGACGGGACGACCAAAATAGTAGAGGCTAGCTAAAGGGAAACCTCGAATTTGTTCATCGCCACTTTGTCCTAAAAAGACTTCGTTAAGATACAGCTCTAAAATGCGATCTTTGCTATAACTCGCATCCATAATGATCGCCATATAGGCTTCATTCAGTTTTCTTTTTAACGTTCTTTCATTAGTCAAAAATAGGTTTTTCACTAACTGTTGCGTCAAGGTACTTCCACCTTGAACCGCTTTACCCGCGGTAAAGTTCGCTAATACCGCACGGCCAATTGAATAGAAGCTAATACCATCGTGCTCATAGAAACGGCGATCTTCTGTTGCAATTAACGTATCCACTAATAATTGTGGGAATTTATCTCTTGCTAAGAATAAGCGTTGTTCACCATTTGCTGATTGCATCATGGTAATTAACTTAGGATCAAGACGGAAAAAACCAAACTGCCGCTGATTATCCATGTTAGTAATACTAACCAGTGAATTTTGCTCAAAGGCTAATTTAGCTAAAATTTGTTCTTCACGACCATCTGGAAAATCAAAAGGTCGGCGCAACATTTCAATCGTATTGCCTCTTACCACAAATTCGCCAGGACGCGTGATTTTATTCACATTGCGGTATTGCATACCCTCAAGTAAGCTCACCATCTCCTTTTGGCTATAATTCATGCCCGGTTCTAAGTTAACGGTACGTCCGTAAACTGCAGCGGGTAATTCCCAAACATTGCCATCAAGACGCTCTTTGATTTGAGAATGTAAATAAACACCATAAATGCCCATTAAAACCGCAACCACAATGGCGATTTTGACAAATAACCAAAACCAAGAACGACCTCTTTTGGTTTGTTTCACTGGCCTTTTCTTTCTACTCATGAACTGTATCTCTCATTAAAACCCCTTTATCACGGGATAAAGAAGCCTAACATTGTCGCTATTTTTCTGTGTGATCCCACAAGAAAGCTCTCAAATAGGGATAATCTACGATAAAAACTTAAATCAACTTATTGGCTATATTTTTTTACTCGCCGAGTCGGTGCTGTATTCGCGGGATCATCAGGCCATAAATGCTTGGGATAACGCCCTTTCATCTCTTTTTGCACCTCTTTGTAACTTCCTGTCCAAAACGTCGCCAAATCGTGTGTTTTTTGGATAGGACGATGTGCTGGTGACAATAATTCCATGATTACAGGCAATTGACCATTCGCAATAATAGGGCTTTGTTGTTCGCCATAAACTTCTTGAATACGAATAGCAATCACAGGAGGTAACTCCAAATCATAGTTGATCATTACTTTTGTCCCTGTTGGCGCCAAATAATGCGTCGGAAATAAGCGTTGAAGCAACTGATTTTCATGCCATGTTAATTGGTTTTTAATAATCGTATTAATATCAATTTGTTGTAATGCTTTTAATGTCTGAGCTTCTCCCAGCTCAGGTAAAAGCCATGTTTCTAAAGTTTCAAGTAACACCGTTTCTTCTAAATCAGGTAATAAGGCTTCTGGGCACCATTTTTTCGCTAAAGAAAGACGAATAAAAAGCTGTTGAGTCTCTTTACTCAGCGCTAAAGCATTTAAACCGTTATCTCTTAACCAATTCAATAATGCTTGTTGCATTTGCTGTTTATTGGGTTTGTCTAATCGGCTCTGGCTTAACGTTAATCGTCCTAATTGACGTTGTTGCCATGCAACTAATGTACCCCGTTTTTCATCCCATTCAACCGTGGTATTATTTTCAATAAGCTCAGGAAAGATAGCTGATATTTCATCGATATCAATGGATAAGGCTAATAAAATGCGCACATCGGCATAATGTGCATTTTGTCGTAATAATGGCGCTAAGATCCACGGTGAATCACTCATTAAATGCGCGTTATCCATCATGGCACCTTGCCCATTTGCTAAACGAAAACGTCCTTGGTTATCACGGTTTTTAGCGATCCTATCCGGAAATCCAACCGCTAATAATGAGCCTAATAACTCTGGGCAAAAAACCCCTTTCCGATGTTGAGAGAGCTGGTTTTCACGTCGTGTCCAGAAACTGTTTTTTTGTTGCGCAATCCACTCTAAATTAATTTCTTGTCCTCGTGGAGGCTCTTCTAAGATTGCACATAAACGTGCAGCCGTTGCAAGATGATTATCACTTTGCTCACTCGCATAATCCAAAATTGCTGCTAATCGAGGCTCAATGCCCCATTGCGCCATGCGCGAACCTCGTGGTGTTAATCCACCTTGTTTATCTATCGCACCTAAACGATACAATAAGTCTTTAGCTGCGTGTAATGCTTGTGGTGTTGGTATATCTAACCAACTCAACTGATTAATGTCACGACATCCCCATTGCAAGACAGAAAGCCATAACGACGATAAGTCACTAGTTAAAATTTCAGGTAATTGGTGAGAAGCAACGCGTTCTGCCTGCTCTTGGCTGATTAAATGCCAACAAATACCTGCCTCAAGACGTCCTGCTCGCCCTGCTCTTTGTGTTTGTGATGATTGACTCGTTCGTTGACGCAATAAACTCGTGACACCACTTTTCAAATCATACTGTGCGCATTTTTCAATGCCACTATCTAAAACCAATCTAATCCCTTCAATGGTAAGACTCGTTTCTGCGATATTGGTCGCAAGAACGACTTTACGATAACCTTTTTCAGTCGGTTCAATCGCTTTTTGCTGTTCTGCTAATGAAAGCGCGCCATAAAGTGGGAATAACACCACATGGTCATCCACTTTATCTTTTAGAATGTCAGCAACACGCACGATTTCGGCACTCCCTGGCAAGAATATCAGCATAGAGCCAGTTTCTTGTGCCAATAATCGCAATGCCATTGTGGCAATTTCTTGTTCAAAGGGCTGATGCGTATTGATAGGAGAGTACACTCTTTCAACGGGATAACTGCGCCCTTGCGCGCTGATCATGGGGGCATCAGGGAGTAGTGAGGTAAGTTTTTGATTATCCAAAGTTGCAGACATAATCAACACACGCAAATCATCACGTAATCCCATCTGTACATCGAGTAATAGCGCTAGTGCTAAATCCGCTTGTAAGCTGCGTTCATGAAATTCATCTAAAATCACAAGGCTGATGCCAGCCAACTCCGGATCTTGCTGTAACATTCGGTTTAATACCCCTTCAGTTACCACTTCCAATCGCGTTTTTGAGCTGACTTTGCTTTCCGCTTTCATTCGATAACCTACCGTATTTCCAACGTCTTCATTTAGCTGTTCTGCTAAACGGTAAGCAATACTTTTGGCGGCAATTCGTCTTGGCTCTAATAAAATTATTTTGCCATCAAAGTGATCTTGCTCCAGTAAATAGAGGGGAAGTGCCGTGGATTTACCTGCACCTGTAGGTGCATGAAGCAAAACTTGAGGGGATTGTTTTAACGCAGTAACGATGTTTTCTGTTACATCAAAGATTGGCAATAAATGCACACAGTCTCCATGGCTCATTAACTTTCTTGGCTGGGCATTGTAGCATTAGCGCTTTATTAAAGGTCGTATTTTCATCGGAGTCGTCATGAAATTTGAGCAACCACTACAATCTGCCACTTTACTAAAACGATATAAGCGTTTTTTAGCAGACGTTGTCACCCCTAATGGGGAAGAATTCACGCTCCATTGTGCCAACACAGGTGCAATGACGGGATGTGCGACACCGGGTGATACTGTTTGGTATTCCACCTCTTCAAATGCAAAAAGAAAATATCCACACAGCTGGGAACTGACACAAACTCAAACCGATGATTGGATTTGTGTAAATACCTTAAGAGCGAATGGGATTATTGCTGATGCGATTGAGGCAGGTGACATTCCAGAATTATCTGAGTATGACGAGATAAAACGAGAAGTGAAATACGGTAGTGAGAACAGCCGTATTGACATTTTACTTAAATCAAATCATAAAGTTGATTGTTATATTGAAGTGAAGTCAGTCACCTTGCTCAACAACGGTATGGGTTATTTCCCTGATGCCAAAACAGAACGAGGTCAGAAACATCTTCGAGAGTTGACCGCTATCGCAAAATTGGGTTTAAGGGCTGTCTTATTCTACGCAGTTCCCCATACTGGGATTATGGAAGTGACTGTTGCTAAAGAGATTGATCCTAACTATGCTTCACTGCTAAAAGAAGCATGTGATGCAGGGGTTGAAATCTTGTGTTATCGCATCAATATTAGTGAATACAATTTAACAATTGGACAGCAATTACCTTTTATTTCAAATGGTTAATTGATTCCCATGGTATTAGTTAAGCATTTTTTAACTAAAAAAGGGCATTTACTTGCGTGCCTTCACACCATGAGAAAACTTATTAAAGGAATAATTGCTATCCTCGCGGGCATCTGCTATTTATAGCGCCCTATTTTTTCCCCTTCCTGTTTTGAAGGTGGGGATTATTCAGAAATGCGTATGTAGGAGAAGCATTATGCAAGAAGGGCAAAAGCGTAAAACATCGTCCATGAGCATTCTCGCTATTGCTGGCGTTGAGCCATATCAGGAAAAAGCGGGCGAAGAGTACATGAACGAAGCCCAATTAGCGCATTTTAAGCTAATACTTGAATCTTGGCGCAATCAGCTCAGGGATGAAGTCAACCGCACCGTTACTCATATGCAAGATGAGGCGGCAAACTTCCCAGATCCCGTTGACCGTGCTGCACAAGAAGAAGAATTCAGTCTTGAGCTGCGTAACCGTGATCGTGAACGTAAACTCATTAAGAAAATCGAAAAAACACTGAAAAAAGTCGAAGATGATGACTTTGGTTTCTGTGAATCTTGTGGAGTAGAAATCGGCATTCGCCGTTTAGAAGCTCGTCCTACAGCTGACTTATGTATCGACTGTAAGACATTAGCTGAAATCCGTGAAAAGCAGATGGCTGGCTAATAATGGGCAGACGCCTCAGCCTAATACGTTGAGGCGTTAATCTGAATCTTTTGATGCACGAGATTACAGACTATATTGGGCGCTTTGCGCCATCGCCAACGGGTCAACTTCATTTTGGCTCATTGGTTACTGCACTTGGCAGTTATCTTCAAGCTCGCGCACACTACGGGCGTTGGCTTCTACGCATCGATGATATTGACCCGCTTAGAGAACCTCCCGGCACTGCATCCCAAATTATTCGCACATTAGAACATTATGGTTTGTTTTGGGATGAAGAGATCCTCTATCAATCGCAACGCCATGATGCTTACCGTGAAATTTTACACGCTCTTTGGAAAGAAGGTGTTTGCTACCACTGTCATTGTAGCCGTCATCGTTTACATGACTTAGGGGGCGTGTATGATAACCACTGCCGTCATCGCGAACCGCTCACAAATCATGTTACACCTTTTGATAAAAAGAGTGCATGGCGGTTGATCCAACAGCATCCTGTTTATCATTTTGAAGATACCATTCAAGGTACATATTATTCAAAGAGTACGTCTATCGTGTTAGAAGATATGATTATTCACAGAAAAAATAACTTATTTGCGTATAATCTAGTGACAGTGATTGATGATAATTATCAGGGTGTAACCGAAGTTGTTAGAGGTGCCGATCTACTTGATCCCACATTGCGACAAATCAGTTTACATAAACAACTGAATTTACCTATTCCGCATTATGCTCATTTACCTTTAGCAATAAATCATGACGGTAATAAATTATCAAAACAAAATCACGCGCATGCGTTGCCAGATACTGATCCAAGACCCGTCATTCTCGATGCTTTACGGTTCCTCAATCAGCCTATTATTGCGGGTTGGCAAGATTATTCGTTAGCATCATTGTTAGAGATTGCGATAGCGCAGTGGTCACCTTCTGAGATTTTAAGACAAAATCATCAGCAACAAGGATATGAATAAACCACACAAAGCATTCTCAAAAAATGTTCAGTAGGCTATGATTAGCCGCTTAATTTTTTTAATTATTAGAATTTATTATTCGAGGTGTCATATTTTTAATCGAGTAGCACATTTCTGCCGTAATCTGCTAGGGCGGCAAACAACGTCATCAGACACACAACCGGTAGCGAGTGAAAGGCCAGTCACTACATCTGACCGACCAATACAAGAAACACAGAAAACTGTGCGTCGGCGTCCTGCTATATCTGCAGACCGTCCCCATAAAAAAAAGAGTAATAAAGAAAAGGCGAACGGGAGTGATTTGCCAATGACTGTGATCCCAAGAGATCAACACCCAATTTCACGTAAAGACATCAGTGATAATGCATTAAAAGTGCTGTATCGCTTAAATAACTCTGGCTTCCAGGCTTATTTAGTTGGTGGCGGTGTCCGTGACTTATTACTGGGAAAAAAACCAAAAGATTTTGATATTGCCACTAATGCAACACCTGAAGATGTACGTCGATTATTCCGTAACAGCCGTTTAGTCGGTCGTCGTTTCCGTCTTGCTCATATTATGTTTGGTCCTGAAGTGATTGAAGTTGCGACTTTCCGTGGCTCGCATGAAGATCACGAAATTTCAGACAACAACCAATCTCAACAAGCACAAAGTGGCATGTTACTGCGCGACAATATTTTTGGCTCCATTGAAGAAGATGCCATTCGTCGTGACTTTACATTAAACAGCCTCTATTACGGTGTTGATGATTTTGCGGTGCGTGATTACGTTGGCGGTTTAGCGGATCTAAAAGCGGGGATTATTCGCTTAATTGGTGATCCTGAAACGCGCTATCGCGAAGATCCCGTCAGAATGCTGAGAGCCATTCGCTTTGCCAGCAAATTGGATATGCAAATTGCACCAGAAACTGCAGAGCCAATTAGCAGACTCGCGCCTTTATTGCGTAATATTCCATCAGCTCGTCTTTTTGAAGAGTCACTAAAATTATTACAAACAGGACAAGGCTACAAAACGTATAAGTTAATGTGCCGCCATCAATTACTTGAACCACTGTTTCCGCTGATTGCATCTAAAATGACAGAGCAACATGATACGCCGATGGAGAGAATGCTAGATCAAGTTCTCAAAAATACGGACTATCGCATCAATAAAGAGATGCGAGTCAATCCGGCGTTCTTATTTGCGGCGATGCTGTGGTATCCATTAATTGAACATGCCGAAAAATTAGTTCAAGAAAGTGGTTTGTCTTATTATGACTCTTTCTCTATGGCAATGAACGATATTTTAGATGAGCAATGCCGTACGATTGCAATACCCAAACGCATTACCACAACAATGCGTGATATCTGGCTATTGCAACAACGTTTACCGAAACGCCAAGGTCGTCGTGCGAATAAGTTACTTGAACACCCTAAATTCCGTGCTGCGTTCGATTTGCTGGAATTACGTGCCAATGTACAACGCAATCCAGATCTTGAAGCGTTAGCAAGCTGGTGGGCTGATTTCCAAGCGTCTAACAATACACAACAACGCTCAATGGTCTCTGAATTAGGTCAAGCGCCAGTTCGCAGGCGTCCACGTCCGCGTAAACGTCCTCGTCATCCAAACGCAAAACCGGCATCTAGACAAGAGAACACCCATGAATAAACAGAAAAAACGTGTTTATATCATTTTGGGAAGTAATTTGGATTCACCTGAAAATCAGGTGAATTCAGCGATTAAAGCAATCAGTGAGATCCCAGAAACAACCTTGATTGCACAATCCTCTTGGTATCGTACTCGCCCAATGGGACCTCAAGATCAGCCTGATTACCTTAATGTCGCGGTTGCGGTTGATACAACATTAGCACCAGAAGAGTTGCTGAATAACACACAAGCGATTGAATTAGCGCAAGGTCGTGTTAGAAAAGAAGGCAACCGTTGGGGACCAAGAACGCTTGATCTTGATATTATGTTATTTGGTAATGACGTGATCCAAACCGAGCGATTAACCGTACCTCATTACGGGCTTAAAGTCCGTGAGTTTATGCTTTATCCATTAGCAGAATTAGCCCCCGACCTTCGCTTTCCTGACGGTGAGTTATTAGCAGATAGATTGGCGTTAGTGCCTGAAAACGGCATAGAAAAGTGGTAATTTCACACTAATCCGCCCTTAATGCTAAAGGTTGATACTGTAAAAAGCTTAAACAGTATCAGCCTATCTCTTCCCTTTTGTTTTCCCTCTATTATTCAAACTCACTGATTCTCATCATGCTTTGAAATCTTTTATATTTATTTTTACCCCATAACCAATTGATAAATATAAACAAAAATCATCATTTGTTGTTTTTCATTGCTCATTTAATTACTTTTTCTTCGTTTTTAGCTCTTAAATGCTACAATCGAAAGCGGCTTTATTTTGATAGCTCAATATTTTCTTTAATAAACAAACAATTATGTGAAGTAATTAATTTTATCTACAGACCAAAAAACAACAATGATGGAGTTTGTTACAATGAAACCCACTACGCTTTCAACGCTGAATCGCTATAAGCAAGAAAAGAAAAAATTCGCCACAATCACAGCTTATGATTCAAGTTTTGCTCGCCTTTTTGCACAAGAAGGTATTCAAGCCATGCTGATTGGTGACTCCTTAGGAATGACACTACAAGGTCATAACAGCACGTTACCCGTTACCGTTGAGCAAATTGCTTATCACACCCGTTGCGTAAGAGCTGGTGCGCCTAATGCCTTCTTAATTGCAGATATGCCCTTTATGTCTTATTCAACACCTGAACAAGCTTGCCTTAATGCCGGTATTTTGATGCAAGCAGGGGCGAATATGGTGAAGATTGAAGGTGGAAGTTGGTTAATTCCTACCGTTAAAATGCTGGCTGAGCGTGCTGTTCCTGTCTGTATCCATTTAGGTCTGACACCACAATCTGTCAACGTCTTTGGAGGTTATAAAGTTCAAGGCAGAGAGCACGATGAGGCAGAGCAATTAAAGCAAGATGCTATCGCCCTTGAAAAAGCAGGTGCTCAACTGGCGGTTTTAGAATGTGTCCCCGTTGCTCTCGCTAAGGCTATTACAGAGGTATTAACCATGCCTGTTATTGGTATTGGTGCAGGTAATGTCACTGATGGGCAAATTCTTGTGATGCATGACTTATTAGGCTTAACCCCCCAAGCACCTAAGTTCTCAAAAGATTTTTTACAAGAAGCGGGTTCATTAAAAGGGGCTGTCAGCCTTTATGTTCAACACGTTGAACTAGGTCTATTCCCCGAAGAAAAACATTCATTTAACTGATTTATTATCTTAATTATCAATATTGTTTAAAGGAGTCACGCCATGCTAATTATTGAAACTACGCTTATCTTACGCAGAGAAATCAAGCGGTTAAAGCAAGAAGGTAAACGCATTGCATTGGTTCCAACTATGGGTAACCTTCATGAAGGTCACCTTAAACTCATTGAAGAAGCTCGTATTCACGCAGATGTCGTGATCACCTCTATATTTGTTAATCCACTTCAGTTTGATAGAGAAGCCGATTTAGCAAACTATCCTCGTACCTTACAAGAAGATTGCGAGTTACTGCGTGATAAACAGGTCGATATTATCTTTGCACCTTCAGCAAAAGAGATGTATCCACACGGAATGGAAAATCAAACCACCGTTGATGTACCGGTATTATCTGCCGTATTAGAAGGTGCAAGCCGTCCTGGTCATTTCCGCGGTGTTACAACCGTTGTCAGTAAGCTTTTTAACCTTGTACAACCTGATGTGGCAATGTTTGGTGAAAAAGATTTCCAACAACTGCAAATTATCAAAAAAATGGTAAGCGATTTATGTATGGATATCAGCATTGTTCCTGTTGCTATCGTACGTGACAAAAATGGTTTAGCGCTCAGTTCGCGCAATCGTCTATTATCTGATAACGAAAAACAACAAGCCCCAGCACTTTATCAAGCGATGCAAGCCATTGCAGAACAATTAAAGTCAGGTAATCATGATGTTAATCAGCTACTGCAAAATGCAAAAAACACCTTAGAGCAGCAAGGTTTTCGTGCAGATGAGTGCTTTATTTGTGATGCAGACACACTCACACCATTAAGTGAAGAGAGCCGACACGCTGTCATTCTAATGGCGGTATGGCTGGGTAATACGCGCTTAATTGATAACCAACAAGTTAACCTTGTTTAATCTTCATTATTAGAAAAATAGGAAACACAACAATGCTACGCACTATGTTACAAGGCAAACTTCATCGCGTAAAAGTCACGCAAGCAGATCTTCACTACGAAGGCTCTTGCGCGATTGATCAGGATTTTATGGATGCTGCCGGTATTCTTGAAAATGAAGCGATTGATATTTATAACGTTGATAATGGTGAACGTTTTTCAACTTACGCCATTTGCGCAGAAAGAGGTTCGCGTATTATTTCTGTCAATGGCGCAGCTGCACGTAAAGCGGCGGTTGGCGATCGTTTGATTATTTGTTCTTATGTGCAAATCCCGGATAGTGATGCACGTAGTCATAAACCCAATATCGCCTATTTTGAAGACAATAATGAAATGAAGCGCATTGCCAAAGCCGTGCCTGTTCAAGTTGCTTAATCAATAAAATATTCGCCACTTCCCATAGGCAGAGGTTCCCTGCTTATGGGAAACAATTAACAAGAACAATAAATAACCCATCATTATTATTTGCTTGTCACGATTCACCTTGATAAAAACGAGATATCAGGTTCAAAACCGAGTTTCTTCTCCATTTTTCCTCGCTTATCTTTTGGTAGCTTGTTATAAATCATATAAGTATTGTCTGACTACACCCTGACTAATAAAAAATTATGATAAAAGTTGCTTTAGTGGATGATCACATTGTTGTGCGTTCTGGATTTGCACAACTCTTAATGTTAGAACCTGATATTCACATCGTGGGTGAATATTCTAATGGGCAAGAAGCATGGCCTTATTTAGCGCATGACGATATTGATGTTGCTGTGATGGATCTCTCTATGCCCGGCGAAAGTGGTCTACAACTACAAAGTCGTTTAAAACAAAAACGTCCTGATTTTCGCACGATCATTTTAAGTATTTACGATACCCCTGCCTTTGTTCAAAGTGCACTTGATTCAGGCGCTCGCGGTTATTTAACCAAGCGTTGTGGTCCTGAAGAGTTAGTACAAGCGGTACGCGCTGTACATCAAGGTGGCTGTTATCTTTGTTCTGATGCGATGAAAGCATTGCGACAAACACCCGAAAAAGAAGATGCACTCCATGCTTTGACACCCCGAGAAAGAGAGATTTTTAATCTTTTAGTTCAAGGCGTGAACGTCAAAACAATAGCAGTGCAACTTAATCTTAGCCATAAAACCGTACACGTTCATCGCGCTAATGTACTAGGCAAATTAGGCTGTGAAACAACTATCGATTTAGTTCATTTCGCCTTAAAAAATCAGTTGATCACAGGATCGCTGTAACATGAAAAGGGGGCTGCGTTTTCTTCTTCAATCCCTTTTTTTATTACTCACCTACTCTTTACTTTGGCTATCACTTTGGGTAATTGGCTTCTATTTAAGTAAAAATGGACAGCAAGCTGCTCTTTTTTTACCTCAAGGTCTACGATTAGCCCTAATCATTTTACTCTGGCGTCGCTTTTGGCTACCGATGTTATTTGCAGAATGGGGGCTTTATTACTGGTTAGCACAAGAACAATTAATTACCCACGCCATTATTTATCTCTCACCAATACTCAGCCTCATTGTCGCACTAGAAGTTCAGCGTATTTGGTGGCGATATCCTCTGTATTGGCAACGCTTAACCCTATTAATGGGTGCCGTAGGTTTTAATAGTCTGCTACAAGCCTTTATTCTTGGCTTTGTGATTAATACCACCAGCGGAATTTTTCTCACCTCTGTAACAGGTGGCATATTACTCGCCCCTTTTGTCTTTTTACTTTATGAATACCTTCGTGAATTACAAAGTCGCACCTTAATTTCTGATGGTACTCTCGATCCTCCACTAAGAACTTCCTTGCTAATGTGGGGATTTCTATTTTGCCTTATTGGATTAAGTGCTCAGTTTTTCTTAACACCTGAAATAGAGCGCTTATTAGTTATCCTTGTTTTTATTCCTAATGTCTTTATGGCGTATCGTTATGGCTGGCAAGGCGGCGTATTATCCGCTCTCTTGGGCAGTTTGATCATTACGTTTGCTCGCCAAGTTAATGGCGCATTTAATGATTTGCGTGAGTTAGAAATGTTCTTAACCACACAAGCTATTATCGGTATTGGTTTAGGGATTGCGATTAGCCGCCAACAACAACTTGCCCATAATTTACGTCATTACCGTTTACGTCTAGAACAAGAGTTACAGGCTCGTCGTGATCTAATGGAAAAACTGGTGCATACAGAAGAAGATGTTAAAAAAGCGATTGCACGCGAATTACATGATGAAATTGGACAGAATATTACTGCGATCCAAATTCAATCAATGTTAATCAAAAGAACCGCAGATAACGACAAAACACGCCAAACCGGAGAGCAAATCGAGCGACTCGCGCTACAAATTCATCAATCTACACGTCAGCTACTCCGACAATTACGCCCGCCTGTCTTAGAGGAAATGTCGCTTGAAAAAGCCCTTCATCATTTAATCAATGAATTTGCTTTTGATGACAACGGCATTACCTGTAATTTTAATTACTCGTTAGATAAAGAGCCTGAAAACGAAACAATCATTTTTACCCTCTACCGTTTAGTACAAGAGCTGTTAAACAATATTAGTAAACATGCTAACGCAACCTATATCCAAGTCTCATTGACTGAAAACAAAAACCGTTTACGGCTCATTATTAGTGATAATGGCATTGGCATGTTGCCGACGTCATTATCAGCACAACAAAGTAGTGGCTTTGGATTACGTGGGATTGAAGAACGCATTCGCGCTTTAGGTGGAGAATGGGAAGTGATAAATCATCACGGTACGAAAATAATTGTTAACTTACCCACAAATTCAAAAGAAAACAGTGAAAACTAAGAATAAGTCTTAGTCATCTACAACCTTATCTCATTCTTTTTCGCGACATTTTTTTTACATTTGCAACATCAAAGAGGATGTTATGTCAGGTAAAAATTCGGCATCAATTAATAAGACCTATAATTTTTGGCGCAAAAATTTAATGCTGTCGATGATTATTGGTTATGCCACTTTCTATCTCACACGTAAAAGCGTCAACTTTGTGATGCCCGTTATGCAAGTGGAATTGAGTTTAGATAAAGGGGATATCGGTTGGATAGCCAGCCTTTTTTATCTCACTTACGGTTTATCTAAATTTGTTTCTGGTATTTTCCATGACAAATGGGGATACCGCTGGTTTATGGGTGTGGGATTAGTGATGACAGGCATTATGAATATGATTTTTGCCTATTGCCTTTCATTTCCTGCACTGCTTTTGGTCTGGGCACTAAATGGTTTCTTTCAAGGCTTTGGATGGCCTCCTTGTGCAAGGTTGTTAACACACTGGTATTCGCGTAATGAACGCGGTTTCTGGTGGGGATTATGGAATATCTCAATTAACCTTGGCGGGATGAGTCTTCCGATTTTAACTGCGTGGTTAGCGACGCATTATAGTTGGCAAATCGCACTGCTTGTTCCCGGTATTATCGGCATCATCATCGGGCTGTGGTTGTGTGTACGATTAAAAGGTACCCCCGCAGAAGAAGGACTTCCTACTGTGGGTGTTTGGCGGCGCGATGTTTTTGAATTACGTCAAGAGCAGGCTTCTCCCCCTAAACCCATGCTAACTATTTTGAAAGAGAGCATTTTATTTAACCGAATGATTTGGTTACTGGGTTTTTCCTATATTTTAGTTTATCTCATACGTATGGCGATTAACGATTGGGGAAATATCTGGTTATCAGAAACACATGGCGCCAACTTATTGAGTGCTAATGCCATTCTCTCTTTGTTTGAAGTGGGTGGCTTACTCGGGGCGTTATGTTCAGGCTGGGGCTCGGATTTATTATTCCGTGGCCAACGAGCACCCATGATATTGCTGTTTTCACTCGGGCTTTTTACCGCAGTAACAGCACTTTGGTTAATTCCAATTCATCATTATGCTTTGCTCGCAGCTTGTTTTTTTAGTATCGGTTTTTTTGTATTCGGACCACAGATGTTAATCGGGCTTGCTGCAACAGAATATTGCCATAAAAACGCAGCAGGCACGGTAACTGGCTACTTGGGATTGTTTGCCTATTTAGGGGCGGCAATGGCAGGTTGGCCATTAAGTCAGGTCATGGCGCATTATGGTTGGACTGGGATGTTTGCATTATTAACCAGTGCTGCGGCCTTAATGGGACTCTTACTAATGCCGTTGTTGATTGCTGATGTTAGCAAACAAGAGCATTTAGTTGGCCCACTTTCATTTTCCGATGACGACACATTTAAAAGGTTCTGAACATGAAATTGAAAACCCTCTCTACACTCGTTGCTGCTGGTTTGGCGCTTTCTGCGGTTAGCTTATCAACACATGCAGCTGGTCGCTTAGTGGTTTACTGTAGTGCAACAAATGCGATGTGTGAAGCTGAAACAAAAGCCTTTGCCGAAAAGTATGATGTTAAAACGACTTTCGTTCGTAATGGTTCAGGGAGCACTTTAGCCAAAATTGAAGCGGAAAAACGTAATCCACAAGCTGACGTTTGGTATGGCGGTACGATGGACCCTCACTCACAAGCGGGTGAAATGGATCTGCTAGAGCCTTATGTTTCTCCTAATCTCGATCAAATCATGCCACAATTTCGTGATCCCGCTAAACGCAAAGGTAACTACTCTTCTGCGGTTTATGTTGGTATTTTAGGTTTTGGTGTCAATAAAGATCGCTTAAAAGAAAAAGGCATTGCTATTCCAACGTGCTGGAAAGATCTCATTAAGCCTGAATATAAAGGTGAAATTCAAATTGCCGATCCACAAAGTTCAGGAACCGCTTACACTGCACTAGCAACCTTTGACCAATTATGGGGCACTGAACAAGCCTTTGATTATCTAAAGAAAATCAATACAAATATCTCCCAATACACTAAATCAGGTATTGCTCCTGCACGAAATGCAGCCCGTGGTGAAGCTGCCATTGGCATTGGTTTCCTACATGATTATTCATTAGAAGTTGAAAATGGCGCCCCACTTGAATTGATTTCACCTTGTGAAGGTACAGGCTATGAAATCGGTGGGGTGAGTATCATTAAAAATGCCCGTAATATGGATAACGCAAAATTATTCGTCGATTGGACACTCTCAAAAGAAGCTCAGGAAATTAGCTGGAAAGAAGGTAAATCTTACC
The DNA here is from genome assembly GCF_003144405.1 of Proteus cibi. Taxonomy (GTDB): domain Bacteria; phylum Pseudomonadota; class Gammaproteobacteria; order Enterobacterales; family Enterobacteriaceae; genus Proteus; species Proteus cibi. The sequence continues at coordinate 249,539 of NZ_PENW01000019.1, read as the reverse complement.
AAATTCTAACCAATACCTCGGCGGAATCTTCACCAATGGCGCTGAAATTATCAGACTTAAAACTCATTAACTATGACATGGATAAATATGGCGATAGTGAAGTGCGTAAAGAACTGATTAATAAGTGGGTTACCGAAGTAAAAATGGGTAAATAGCGCATTAATAGAGCGAGATAACCTCTCGCTCTCTTTTTCTCATAATAATAAATACATTTACTCTCGGGGGATTTATGTCTCACACACTCGCTTTACCTGAAAAAAAGAGGTGGGACCCCATATTTTTATGGGTCCTAATTGCATGGATGGCATTTGCTTTACTGCCATCATGGAGCCTTGACTACGGTCTTTTAGATTCAACAGCAGATGAATTACTCACCTCTTATGGCTGGAGTAGCGTCAATATCAGTTGGCTCTGGTTTTTATTACCAAGTTTACTGCTATTTCGTCCATTAACTGCGCCTAAGCGTGAAAATCGCTCTCGCCACTATTTTGATGCGGGTTTTGCTCTATTTTGTGCATTTATTACAATAGTCAGTGCAACTCTTGAAGGACGTGGCTTAGGGTATTCTGCGATCATCCTCTTTATTTCTCTGGGAATGATCATGAAAACCGCCTTAACACGCCTTGAATGGCTAGGTGGTGATAGCTTTGTTATCGGCTCTTTGATAACCGTTGTTGCACTGATTGGTGCCTTTATTATCTTCCCTAGCATCGCTATTTTTATTCCTATGTTTAAAGATAGTGCTGGCAATTTTGCACCTTTTGAGTTTATCGCTATTTTAAGCCAAGCTCATATTGTGCAAGTCATGCTCAACTCTATTGCGCTTTCTATTGCAGTAGGGATAGGTTGTACTTTCTTTGGTTTAATTCTGGCAATTTATACGTCTCGTATTGCGGTACGCTCAGCCATTATTGGTCGTGTATTTTCTATCTTACCTATCGTTACACCCCCTTTTGTTGTCGGTTTAGGGGTGACATTAATGATGGGGCGTTCAGGTTATGTGACGGAATTTCTCGCCACTTATGCTGGACTTGAAAATACCAACTGGTTATATGGCTTTACGGGCATCTGGTTAGCGCAAGTGCTCGCCTTTACCCCGATGTCATTTATGATTTTAGATGGCGCTATTAAAACCATCCACCCATCATTAGAAGAAGCGTCTTACACCTTAAGAGCTAACCGTTATCAAACTTTCTTTAACGTCTTTATGCCGTTACTTAAGCCGGCGTTAGCCAATGCGTTTTTAATTGTGATTGTGCAATCTCTTGCTGACTTTAGTAACCCATTAGTTTTAGGGGGCAACTTTGACGTTATCGCGACACAAATTTACTTCTATATCACCGGCTCTCAACTGGATTATCAATCTGCTAGTACATTAGGGGCGTCGCTGTTAGTGTTCTCACTATTAGTGTTCTGTGTGCAGTATATGTGGATTGGTAAACGTTCCTATGTCACGGTTTCTGGCAAATCCTATCGCGGTGATGTTCAACCTCTTCCATCGTCACTGATTGCATTTGTGACAACTGTTTTAGCTATTTGGGTTGTCTTTAATATCCTGCTCTACGGCAGTATTTTCTACGGCAGCTTCACCGTTAACTGGGGAGTTGATTACACCTTAACACTGGATAACTTTATCAAACTATTTGGTCAAGGAATGAGTGACGGTGCATGGCCTTCGTTGTTAGATACCTTGTTATATGCGGGTATTGCGGCACCGATCACCGCGATCCTCGGACTATTAATTGCCTATATCGTGGTACGCCAAGACTTTAAAGGTAAAAAAAGTATCGAGTTCACAACAATGCTTTGTTTTGCGGTACCGGGAACCGTTGCCGGTGTCTCTTACATTCTTGCGTTTAACGACTCACCGTTCTATTTAACGGGGACGGCTGCAATTGTCATTATCTCTATGACGATGCGTAACGTACCTGTGGGAATACGTGCGGGCATTGCAGGATTAGGACAAATTGATAAATCGCTTGATGAAGCATCTCTAAGTTTAAGAGCGAACTCAATGAGAACCATTTTCTATGTGCTATTACCGTTATTGCGCCCGGCTATTTTGTCTGCGCTGATTTATAGCTTTGTCCGTGCCATTACTACAGTCAGTGCTATCGTCTTCCTTGTTACACCCGATACACGCGTTGCCACTGCGTATATTTTAAACCGTGTTGAAGATGGTGAATATGGCGTCGCAATTGCCTACGGCTCGATTTTAATCGTCGTCATGTTGGCGATTATTTTCTTATTTGACTATTTGATTGGCGAAGCCCGTGTTTCACGCTCTAAAGCCAAAAATGCACAGTAATACGGAGTATAAATCATGACACAACAACATTTCGTGGAACTGAAAAATGTAATTAAGCGTTTTGGTACTAACACGGTGATTGAAGATCTCAGTTTGTCTATTCCACAAGGCAAAATGGTTTCATTATTAGGGCCTTCAGGTTGCGGTAAAACCACCGTATTACGTTTAGTTGCTGGGTTAGAAAAACCGACAGAAGGTAAGATTTTTATTGATGGTGAAGATGTTACCGACCGTTCGATCCAGCAACGCGATATCTGTATGGTGTTTCAGTCTTATGCTCTTTTCCCTCATATGTCTTTGGGCGAAAACATTGGCTATGGCTTAAAAATGCTAGGACGTCCAAAAGCTGAAATTAAACAACGTGTTTCTGAAGCCTTAGAGCTGGTGGATTTAGCGGGTTTTGAAGATCGCTTTGTTGACCAAATATCAGGAGGACAGCAACAACGTGTGGCATTAGCTCGTGCGCTAATTTTAAAGCCTAAAGTACTGCTTTTTGATGAACCATTAAGTAACCTTGATGCGAACTTACGTCGTAGTATGAGAGAGAAAATTCGTGAGTTACAACAGCAGTTTAATATCACGTCTCTTTACGTAACCCATGACCAAAGTGAAGCATTTGCGGTTTCTGATATGGTTTTAGTAATGAATAAAGGGAAGATAATGCAATTAGGTTCACCGCAAAATCTTTATCGCCAACCGGCTTCTGAATTTATGGCAAGCTTTATGGGGGATGCAAACTTATTCCCTGCTACATTGGGCGCTGATTATGTTGATATCTTTCACTATCGTCTCCCCAAACCAGATACATTTAATACGACGAAAACAGACGTTAGAGTCGGCGTTAGACCAGAAGCGATCACGTTATCTCAACAAGGCGATGCCTGTCAGCAATGCAAAATCGTCCATGTCGCGTATATGGGGCCTCAATATGAAGTGACCGTGGAATGGCAAAATCAAACCTTGCTATTACAAGTTAATGCCACACAACTTCAACCTAGTATAGGCGACAGCTATTATCTCCAAATCCATCCTTATGGGATGTTTATTTTAGAGTAGCGCTATTGCAATATAGATATTTGACAGAAAGAGTAAGCGAGGCACCCAGTGGGTGCCTCTTTTTTATAATAATAATACTACGACATTTTCCCCTGGTGTGACATCCTGGTGTGAATGTTTGAGGTCATGCTTGGTGTAACATATTGCGACACAATTATTGTTTTAGATAACGATTAGAGATACTTGTACTACTCCCTTTATTTTTGAGAGGCTATCAGAACAAAAGCTGGCAGCCCCCGTTCTACACTCTATTTTCCCTGAGCGAGATATTTTTGCATTTCATCTGCAGGAACCATACCACCCCCAGTCGCCCAGACTAAATGCGTTGCATTTTGCATTTTTTGACTGTCTAGTGATAAACCTTGCAGATAATCTTTAGCTTGAGTGACATGTACAGCACCGACCATTCCAGCTAACGCTGAAGGTTCTAACTTAATCCCTTCTTCTTTATTTAATAAACTGAGTAAGTCATAAAGCTCTTGGTCATCAATAGTGTAATAACCATCAATTAAGCGCTCCATTGCTCGACCAACAAAGCCTGATGCACGCCCAACAGCAAGACCATCAGCCGCCGTGACATTATCGATACCAATCTCTTGAACAGAGATACCTTCATGTAACTGAGTGTAAACACCCAATAACATACAAGGTGAATGTGTTGGCTCCGCAAATAAGCAGTGTACTGCATCACCAAATGCCAGTTTTAGCCCGAAAGCAACACCACCAGGGCCACCACCAACACCACAAGGTAAATAAACAAACAGAGGATGTTCACTATCAACACGAACACCTTGTTCTTCAAATTGGCGTTTTAAACGTAATCCCGCTACCGCATAACCCAAAAATAATGTTTTTGAGTTTTCATCATCAATAAAGAAACAGTTAGGATCTTTCTCAGCTTCTTTACGACCTTCTTCTACCGCAATGCTGTAATCTTGTTCATATTCAACAACATTAACGCCATGAGAGCGTAATTTATCTTTCTTCCACTGACGTGCATCAGCAGACATATGAACACTCACACTAAAGCCTAATTTCGCACTCATGATCCCAATAGACATACCTAAGTTGCCTGTTGAGCCTACCGCGATACTATATTGGCTAAAGAATTCACGGAATTTATCAGAAAATAATTTTTCATAATTATCATCTGTACTTAATAATCCCGCGTTGATCGCCAATTTTTCAGCATGAGTCAGTACTTCATAAATCCCACCACGCGCTTTAATTGAACCTGAAATAGGTAGATGGCTATCCTTTTTCAAACGCAATTGACCGCTAATGGGTGTGTTATACCGCTTTTCAAGAGCAACTTTCATCTTAGGAATATCAACCACTTCTGATTCGATAATTCCTTGAGTAACCGCTGTTTCTGGAAATGCTTTCACTAAATAAGGTGCAAAACGTTGTAGTCGAGCTTGTGCATCAATAACGTCATCTTGCGTTAAACCAACATATGGAAGTCCCTGGTCAGTGGTGGTCACTTTTGGGTTAAACCAAACCACTTCTTTTAAGTCCACTAAGTCACGAACAAGTGGAAAATGACTGATTAATTTATTTATATCTATATGGTTCATAGTCGTTCTCTTTTATATGACAAAAGAAAGCATAAATGTACCGCCTAATGCGACAAAGGAGGCAATAAAGGTCGCGACACTGTAAAAACGAAAAGTTTCACTTAAAGTTGCATTACAATACTGTTTCACTAACCAAAACAGTGAGTCTGTGACGATGGTACAACCAATAGCACCTGAACCAATTGCTAACGTAATAATTTCAGGGCTAATGTCTGGGTATAGAGGCATTAGTGGTGCAACAATTGCAGTCGCGCCCATCATTGCAACAGTTGCAGAACCAACGGCAGCATGAAGGATAATGGCAACTAACCAAGCCAATAAAATAGGATGCATATCTAAGTTAGAAAGAATTAACGCTAAAGATTCACTTAAACCACTGCCTTTTAAAATGCCATTAAAAGCACCGCCTGCACCAATAATTAATAAGATATTGGCAATAGAGCTAAAACTATCTTCTGTTTTTTTCAATAATGTATTCATGCCCATATTACGGCGAATACCTAACACATAATAAGCAACAAAAGCGGCAATAAACATCGCAGTAATGGGGTTACCAATAAACTGTAATGCAGTATAAACAGATGTGCCTTTAGTCATATTTAATTCTGCGGCTGTTTTTATCAGCATCAGAACAATGGGTAATAAAACGGTAAAGAGTGTGGCACCTAATGAAGGTAAATCTTTTTCTTCCCGAATTTCCATATCAGAAAATTCTTCAGGTACAGTTTTAAAGGGTAAGCGCTCGCCTAACATTTTTAAGAATAAAGGACCACCGACTAAAGAGGCGACCAAACCAACTGCAAGACCCGCAACAATAACGGTTCCCATATCTGCCCCTAATTCATTAGTCACGAACAGTGCAGCAGGATGAGGAGGAACGATACAGTGAACAGCCATTAATGCTGTACATAATGGAATAGCTAATTTTAATAATGAAGTATTTGTTTTTTTCGCAATTGAGAAAGCAAGAGGGATCAGTAATACCACACCCACTTCAACAAAGAGTGTAATACCACAAATAAGACCAACCAATACCATAATAACGTCTGGAGATAACCAACGGCATTTTTGTAATGTAATACCGATGCGTTCTGCCGCACCTGATATTTCCATCATCTTACCAAGAATGGTTCCTAAACCGATAATCGCGGCTAAAAATCCTAACGTACCACCAATACCGTTTTCAATCGCATTGACCATTTCTAAAGGGTTCATCTTCATTGCAGTACCCACAAAGAAGCTTGCCAACAGTAAGGCTAAAAACGGATGAAACTTAAGTTTTATTATAGTAAAAACAATAAGCAATATACTTATTATAAGAGTACCTAGCACCCATAACGTTGAATCCATATATCCATCCCAAATATTTTATTTATTGTTATTCATATTGAATATTAATCATTCTGCACTTACAAATGATGAAAATTTACACTAAGATGAAATCAATTAACTCAAATAAGTGATCAAAACCACAAATAATCACATTATGATGAATAGTGGTATGGTATTTCATCTTAACATTAGCTTGATTGTTAACTTACGTTACTATTAATAACAAAACGAGAATAAAAGAATGTTTGAATCTTCTAGCGTGATTTTAAGAAATAAACGATTATCCAGTTATCAATTAGCAAGACTTCACACTTTTGAAGCAACAGGTCGCCATCTTTCATTCGCTTTAGCGGCAGAAGAACTGTCATTAACCCCCAGTGCCATTAGCCACCGTATTAATACATTGGAAGAAGAGTTGGGCATTAAGCTATTTAACCGCTTTCATCGCCGAATAGAGTTAACAGAAGAAGGTGAGCGAATTTATTGGGCACTTAAAAAAACACTAGAAGATATTAACCAAGAAATTTTAGATATTCATAATCAAGAAGTCTCAGGTATTCTCACTGTTTATTCACGACCTTCTATTGCCCAATGTTGGTTAGTTCCTCGTATTTCAGATTTTACTGAACGTTATCCATCTATTGAATTAAATCTCCTCACAGGAAATGATGATATTAACTTTCGAGGTTATGGTATTGATCTCGCAATCTATTTTGATGATAAGCAACTGCAAAACCTTTATTGCGAAGATTTAATTTCAGAATCCATTATTCCTGTATGTAGTCCTGAATACGCGAAAAAACATGAGCTTATTGGCAATATTCATCACCTTTCTAATTGTACTTTGCTACATGATAGGCAAGCTTGGAGTAATAACTCAGATTTCGACGAATGGCGAGCTTGGAGTGAATATATGGGACTTTCTCTTTTTCCTAATCGTAGCAATATCTGTTTTGATCGCTCTGATCTGGCTGTTATTGCTGCGGTTAACCACTCAGGTGTGGCAATGGGAAGAAAGCGTTTAGTGCAAAAACAACTTGCCAGTAAAGAATTAATCATTCCTTTTGATAATAGTGAGCTTTTTTGTGCTCAACGTTATTATCTTGTCACTCGAAATGAAAAAAATAATGCGAAAGTACAGCTTTTCATTCAGTGGCTGAAAAAACAAATCAAGGAAAGTATGTAATCTTGAGAAAAATGAGGACAATAATTCATCAAGGGGTTAAGAATGTTTTTATCCTTTTATTATTCACTTCAAAATCGACTGTTATTTAAAATAAACCCGCCAATTAAGCGGGTCTATTATTGATTAATTCTAAACGTCTATGATCTTATTTAGCTAAAAAGTGTTTATCTTCAATCACAATTAAAGGTTCAATATCACTCTCTTTTTTAATCACTAACGTTGGATCTGAACGTAAGCAACAACCGCCATAATGCCCACCCACTGTAAAAGTGCAAACTTGGATATAACGATTTGCCACTTTTGGTAAACACCATAATTCTTGGTAAATATTTTCTTGGTGATCAAATTGACCATTGGTCTCATCTAACACATTCTCTTTGTGATCGACTAAACCAATGTTACTACCGCAACGACCCGCTATCGGTTTAACCGCATAACCACTTTGTGCAAGACGAGGCGTTACTGTGAAATCAGTATCTAACAAATAAGGGTTATCAGGGAACAATTGCCATAAAATAGGTAGAATCGCTTTATTACTAGGAATAAGAGTCCAAAGAGGCTCAAAGACGGTAATTTCGGGGCGTAAAAGCACATCGACCAAGCGGACTTCGCTTTCAGGATGTCCGGTACGAATAGGGATCAGGGCTTGTTGATCACTTTCTTCTCTTAATTGGTCTAACGCTGTTTCCCAAGCCCATGTTTTCCAAACACATTCAACAATGCGCTTGTCTGCGTCAATCAATTGACCACGACTATTCCAATGAAGCTCATCTAATCCACGTAAAATTTTACTGTTATAGCCCGCTTGAGTCAGTGATTGTTGCATAAAGAGAGCGTGATAATCTTCTTCTCTATCATCATCTTGAAGAATATGTACGAAAGGTTTTGCATCACAGTGTTTCCAAGCATCCGCTAATGCATCAAGTAAGCGTTCGCCAGGGTTAAAGCCCTCTTTAATTCCACCTTTCTGTGCCCATTTTTCGATGATTAAGCCCGCTTCTGTATGGCAAGAGGCTGAGTCCGCATTATATTCATAAACTTTGACACCTCGTTCATCCATACAAAAATCTAATCGTCCCGTGATCATTTGATGGCGTCTGTTTTGCCATGACAAACGAATACGAGGCCACAATACTTCAGGGATATCGAATAAACGCAGCAAATTATCGTCTTTCAATACTTTTTCAGTTGCATGCAAATACATCAAATGCATTTCATTACTTGCACGAATAAGCTCCTGCTCTGCACTTTCTGAAATGGTGAAATATTCATAACTATCTTGATTGATAATATGACCATGTTGTGCAGAGACATACGCTTTTTCTAGTGGTGAGCTTTCATCTAACCATTTGCCCTCGAACTGACCGTTATTATCCAGTTTTTCGGCATGGATATTGAGTAATTCCGGCGTAATTTTAGGTTGAGGAAGGCTATAAGCATTAGGCTCTGTTTGGATCATCCAACCTAATAGCGTTGTATTATCAAAAGTATCTTGAATAAAGTAGCCGTGATCCGTCACGTTAAGAGGTAATTCTCGAGTCCACTGCTGCCCTGCGGGTAATCTAGTGTGGATAACATTTTGTTCCGCAATACGAATTTTATCTTCGAGCACTTCAGTAATCACAGCAACATGCCCTGTGACTTTAAACTCTCCCCCTTCTTGCCAAATCAGTAAAGCACCTACTGCGGGGGGTTGTTTGCTACCATTAGAAAAGGCTTGTAATGGTAATATATCGTCATCGATGGTTTTACGTAAGAAACGCAGTGAGAAGATCTCATAAGCCATTCCCACATCAGTAAATACAGCCCCATAATGCAAATAGAGAAAACGGCGAGCAAACTCAACACACTGCCACTTGTGCCCCATATATTCATTACCAATATAACTACGGAATGAATCATTAGCGGCATAGTCTTCTTTATCAATACTGCTGTAATCTGAAGAGTAAATCGCGACACCACCAGGCGCATAGCCTAGCAATGTTCCAAATGGTTCATGACGAATGATATCTTTTACATTCATAATCTCGACCTTGACGATAAATAGATAATGACCCTGCAACACTTATAATCTTGCCTAAGTATTATAGTGAACAATCTTAACGCCGTAGCCTATTAGATGTGAATGTAATTTTATAAATTTCAATAAAGTGAAGAGAGCCGTTTGAATTTAACACGGGTGTAAGAAAAAAATTGAGGTGATATAAAAAAAAACTCAAAAATAACCCATTATAAAAAGGCATAACAGGTATTCTCGAGTATAAACACAGTCAAAGAGGGCTTTATCTTTTTTGTTATAGTCTCATTATTTACTCTTTATTAATCATAAATGCGAGCACAAATAACAGATAAAATGGTGTTTGGGCAATATATAGCACTGTTTATCAAAAAAATCTCGACCATCCTGCTAGAAAAAAGAAGAATATCAAAATAGTTTAATGAAAATTAATATCATCTTATAACGTGACAGGTATAAATAATTCATCCTATTAACCGATAACACAGTAGTATGGATTTTACTCATTCAAGCCGGAGTGCTTGTTTATTTTGAAGATCCATCACGGAAACTTGATATTCAATTTATTGGATATTATTGGTGGTTGATAGGAAGAATGAGGTCACTAATGTCAAAGATTTATCCCATCTCTCAAATTATTGGGCATAAAATTCGTAAGCAACGCCAGCAACTTCGCTTGTCAGCAAAGGTTGTCGCTGAACGAGTGGGTATTAGCCAGCAACAATTTTCACGTTATGAGAATGGGCTATGTAAGATTGATGTTGATATGCTCTTTCATATTGCACAAGAGTTAAAAGTCACTCCTGCATTTTTCCTACCGCCAAATGAAGAGCAAGTTTCTACTGTCGCACTGACACAGTCCAAACAGTTTTGGAGTGCGCAAAGTCAAATTTAATATTCTTAGTATGGAAATCTTCTATTTTATCATCTCATTATGATAAATAAGATTTCCATATATCACATTTAATTGAATGATTTCATTAGATATTATCATTCAAGGCTATTAATCCCATTTATATATTCCCATCAGAGCAACAAATTTTTTTCTTTTATAAAAGAAAATGTTATCGCTATTTTCACTGATTTCCCGACCAACTTAAGCGATATTTTTCGTATAGATTATCTCCTATTTCTAATAAAAACTATGTTAATCTTATTAAGAATAATAACAATTATCATTCAACAACAAGGGTTAAACATGAACTATCGCTATGCACTCTCTCTCACTGCACTCTCATTTCTTTCTACGTCTGCTTTCGCTGTTGAGTACCCCGTTGGTCATCCTATTCTTAAAAATGGTATGGAAATTCAAGGGGTTTATCTCCAACCTATCACTATGGATATTGAAGAAAGCCACCATGCGATGAATCACTTGGCTGCTGATAAAGCCGATATCCATTTAGAAGCAGATATTCATGCCACTGAAGATAATCCGAATGGATTTGCTGAAGGTGATTGGATACCTTACCTCACCATTGAATACACCGTAACAAAATCCGATGCACCTGCAAAAAAACAGCAAGGTACGTTTATGGCGATGGTTGCCAATGATGGTCCTCATTATGGTGAAAACTTAAAGCTGGATGGAAATGGTCAATATAACGTGACCTATAAAATTTACCCGCCTTCATACAACAAAGATATCGCTTTTGGTCGCCATATCGATAAAGAAACGGGTGTTTCACCTTGGTTTGAACCCTTTGAAGTGTCATGGGATTTCACCTATAGCGGTACGGGTCGTAAAGGTAGTTACTAATTAGCTTGATAACGGATAAATCCCTCTTTGGATTTATCCTTTTTCTCTTTTTTAAGTGAAATGCTGATGATAAAAATTCTCTCTAAATATGCATTGCTACTGCTGTTAATAGTGTCATCTTCTGTTTTTGCAGCAGAGAAATACACCGTTGAATTAGAAATGAAAGAGGGTGAGCTTATTCCTCAAGTGCTTGAAGTCCCAGCTAAAACGCCCATTAGAATAAAAATTCGTAATACAGGCACAAGCCCTGTTGAATTTGAAAGTACACAGCTACGTAAAGAAAAAGTATTAGCACCAGGGGCAAATTCTGTCGTTGTAATCGCACCACTAAAACCAGGTCGTTACACCTTCTTTGATGATTTTCACCTTTCTCATCCTCAAGGTGAAATTGTTGCAACTGAAAAGGCAGAGTAAATATGGGACAAGTTCTGTTTGTTGTTTGGCGAGAAAGTTTTGAAGCGCTATTAGTGGTGGGCATTATTTATGCGTGGATAAAACGTTCACCAGCACCACAACAAGGTATGAAATATTTATGGGGTGGCGTGGTAGTTGGATTATTTCTTGCCATTATTCTAGCGCTGAGTATTTATGGCGTATTTAGCTCACTTGAAGATATGTGGCAATCTCTATTTATGATCGTAATGGAGATCCTCGCTTGTGTCCTGATTGTGCAGATGGTTTATTGGATGAATGGGCAAGGAAAATCATTAAAAGCAAATATAGAAAATGAACTCACCCAAAAAACACAACAACAAAGTGCATGGGGGATTTTATTGATTATTGCCATTGCGATTGCCAGAGAAGGTAGCGAAGTGGTGGTTTTCCTTTCTAGTCATATTATGGTTCTCAATGCACAAACCGCACTGCCTTTCTTGATTGAGGTCTTTATTGGTTTACTTGTTGCCGCATTTACATTATGGCTATTTTTGCTAACGTCAAAAGTTATTTCATGGCGCTATTTCTTTACTGTAACCGGATTTTTATTACTCTTTCTTGCTGTTTCTCTGTTATTAAAAGCCGTAGAAGAAATTGCAAATCTATTGATTGAAATGGATTTTGAATTACCTGATTTCTTTATTTATCCACTTTGGAATATTAGCGATATTCTTGATGATTCCAGTGTCTTTGGTAATTTTTTAGTTTCGTTTTTTGCTTATCGCTCTCAACCCATTGGGCTAAGTGTAGTGACATTTATTATGTATTGGGTGGTTGTTGCACTGTTATTTAAGCGGGGTGCTCGCCATGCTAAATAATGCAAAATCAAAAAGTAAAAATACCCTAGCATTTCTATTTATCTTGTTATTTTCTTTTCCTGTTTATGCCGAAAAAGTTATTCAAGGTATTATCCAAGATAGCGAAAATATCATTATTGCTAAAGGGGATATCCCTACACCGAAAAAGTTCGAAACTAATATTTTAAATTATCGAGAAAAGGCTGTTGAACAATTAACACTCGTTGAAAAGTCGCTCAATAAATTAATCAAAAATAGTGAAAAAAATCAGCTTATTAATGCACAAAATGCTTATCAACAAGCGCATTATCATTATGAAGTGATCCGCCCTATTATCGCCCTTTTTGGTACAAGCGAACGTTTATTGAATAATCGAGCGGATTTCTTTCTTGAAAGAGAAAACTCACCTCGTTTTTCCGGATTTCATTTAGTTGAATATCAACTGTTTAAATTAAAAGATCCTCAAAAAGCCGCAGAGTCAGCAAAAGCCCTTTTAAGAGGCATTAATGACTTAAAAAAACGAGTCGCAATTGAAGATATTCCGATCCCTAAATTGGTTCAGTCTGCGGGTGATAACTTAGAGTTTATTTTAACTGACAAACTCGCGGGTGTTGAAAATCAATATTCACACAGCGATCTGGGTGATGCTTATGCCAATTTATCTGGATCGCGCTTAATCGTAGAGATCTTATCTAATCATATTCCAACGACTGAATATCAACTGCTTATCAAACAATATGACGATATCGATGCTCTGCTTCTAAAATATCAGCGTGATGAAGGTCTATTCGAACCTTTAACTGCGCTTCCTGAAACAGAAAAAAGTTGGCTTTTTTCTCAAGTGACACAATTAGCAGAGCAAGTGGCAAACTTACGTAGCACGCTCAATATTGATGTTTACTATCACTATAAAGAAGCAAGTAATGAAAAATAAAACGCTCTTTAAATCCCTATCAAAAAGTCCTGTTAACCTCAATAAACGCGCAACGTTAAAATGGTTGGGAGGAAGTCTATTACTCGCCAGTATGGGAGCAAAAGCAGTCGAAAAACAATGCGCTTCATCAGTACCTCGTTATCAACGCGCTATTGCTTATTTAGGTAAACATCAAGCGGGTGTTATTACACCAGAACAAAAACATGCTTCATTTATTGCGCTTAATCTGACAGTAACAAATACCGATGATATAAAAAGAATATTCACAATACTGACACAACGAATTGCATTTTTAACTCAACCCAGAACACTTCAACAAAGGGCTAATCCACATCTTCCTCCTGCTGAATCGGGTATTTTAGGAACACAATTACACCCCGATGAATTAACCGTTACCGTCGCTTTAGGCGACAGTTTTTTTGATAGTCGTTTCGGTTTTCAAGCTAAAAAGCCTAAGCGCTTAGAACCAATGAAACCGTTTCCTAATGACCGACTCGATCCTAAATGGTGTGGTGGCGATGTATTATTGCAACTTTGTGCGAATAGCCAAGAAAGCGTGATTTATGCATTAAGAGATATTTTAAAACATCTGTCAGGAAAGGTTTATGCGGTATGGAAAATCGATGGTTTTCTTCCTGCTCGTGATATCGATAATCAACAAACACCGATTAATCTTTTTGGCTTTAAAGATGGCTCAGGCAACGCGCCTTCTTCAGATAATCATTTGATGGATGATCTTGTTTGGATCACCGAGAAACAAAAAGAGCCACAGTGGTGTTTAGGCGGAAGTTATCAAGCTGTTCGCCTTATTCGTTTTGCTTTAGAATTTTGGGATAGAACACCTCTTGAAGATCAAGAGAATAACTTTGGTCGCCATCGTTCAACAGGAGCGCCAATAGGTATGAAGCAGGAGATGGACGATCCGCAATTCGAAAAAGATCCCCACGGTGACAGAGTGCTATTTGATTCTCATATGCGACGAGCTGAACCAAGAAATCCAGAGCGCTACAGTGCAAAATTACGCCGACGTAGTTATAGTTACTCATTAGGATTAACGCTTTCGGGTCAACTCGATATGGGACTGATCTTTATCTCCTTTCAAAATAACCTTAAAAAAGGGTTTATTGATACCCAAAAACGTTTAGATGGTGAACCCTTAGAACGTTATATCAAACCTTTCGGTGGTGGTTATTACTTCGTGTTACCCGGTATATCTCAAGAAGGTGACATTCTAGCAAAAGGACTATTCGATTAATCAACACACAATTTTAGGCACTTGGCATTTAATACCAAAGTGCCTAAATAAGTGCTTTAGCAAATTAACGGGAGAAATGTGCCATTTTTGCTTTTAATGCATCCCCTAGCTCTATTTGCCTTTCAGGTTCAATAAATCCCATCGTCAATGCTGCCGCCACCATTTCCCCTTTTTTATTCAGTACAGGACATGAAATAGATTGTGCGCCAGGAATACCTTCTGCGGGTTCATGACGAATAGCAAAACCTTGTTGGCGAATAGCATTTCGCTGCTTTTGTGATAAATCTGCTTCGATCAGTAAATCACTAAAGGAGGCAAAAACAGCCCCCGCAGCACTGATTTTATGAGGAACCGGCGTATCCGGTAAAAAATCAATATCTACATGTTTAAAACTGCGGTTGTAACGCGTTAAAAACAGTTGATTACCTTGCGATATCACCAATCCCGTAGACATATTATGTTCGTCTCTAAATTCACATAATAGTTGATTAATTTCATCTATAATGGATTGCGGTTTTGGTGTCGCCTGAGCTAATAAAAGAATTTTACTCCCCAAGCAATACTGACTTCCTTCACTTTCTTGATACAACATTTCTGAGCGACAAAGTGAGACTAAATACTTATGTAAGCGACTTTTTGAAAGCGAACAGGCTTTTGCAATATCTGACGATCGGGCAATACCTCCATTCGAAGCAATAAATTCAAGAATGGTAATAGCGATATCAACCGAGTTAACTCCTTGAGAATTCTGCATTTATTTTTCCCACACCTATCCGTTATTTACTTTATTTTATGACGATATCCCATTATTCTTTTTTTGTCATTTTTACTAGTTTATTTCACTAAAACCTTATTTTAAATAGGGCTTTTAAATCATTTTCTATCGATTATTTTCTTTGTCTATTTTTAGATGATCTAACTCAAGGTTAACTATATATGAATCGGGTTTATATATAGTTAACTTTTCTTGTGCGTGAGAATGTCTATGTCTAAAAATCAAAAATGGGAATTAAATAGAAGAACATTGTTAAAAGGAATGGGCGCCATTGGCGTGGCTGCTCTTTCTCCTAACGCGTTCAGTCTCGTTAATGAAAATAACCCCATATTTAACCAGAAACCACGGATCAAATTATCCGAATATAAAACATTTCGTTCAACCTGTGCGATGGAATGTTTGCACTGTAACCTAACAGCTTTTACACATAAGGGAAAACTTATCAAAATCGAAGCCTCGGAAGGCTTTAATGTGAAATGCTGTTTACGTGGAATGAGCCGAACCAAGTGGGTATACCATAAAGATCGTCTCACCACACCTTTATTACGTGTTGGCGAAAAAGGAAAAGCTGAATTCAAACCCATCAGTTGGGATGAAGCACTTGATCTTATTGAAAAAAATATCAGAGAAACCATTGATAAATTTGGCAATGAGGGGCTATTTATCTCCACTCATGCTGGCAACATGGACTCAATTAAAAATGATATGGGTAAGGCGTTTTTCGATTACTTAGGAGGTTCAACAAAACAAGCGGGCTCATTATGCTGCTCTGCTGTCACGGCGGCAATGATCCCAATGGTGGGTCTACGCTATGCAGATACTCGCGATACAGTAAAAGAGAGTCGCTATATTCTTTGTTGGGGTAATAACCCTGCCGTCACGATGCAAGCCTATTTTAAAAACTACAACCAAGCTCGCCGCAATGGTGCCAGAATGGTGGTTATTGATCCTCGTTTTAATGAAACTGCGGCTAAAGCCGATGAATGGATACCGATTGTACCCGGTACAGATACTGCGCTCGCATTAGGTATGATCAAAATTATCATTGAAGAAAATCTCACCGATAAGCCTTTTTTACGGGCGCATACCGGTGCCGTTTATCTTGTTAACTCACAGCAAAAGCTATTACGTCAAGCTGATGATGACCAAGATAGCTATCTGGTTTTTGATACCTTAAGTCAGCAACTTGTTCACCATGAGACACCCAATATTGTTCCTGCGTTAACTCATGATGAACTTCCTGCTAATGCTGATTATATGACTGTCTTTGAGCAAATATATCAACAGGCACAACCATGGACGGTCGAAAAAACCAGCCAAGAAACAGATATTCCCACAGCGACAATTATGCGTTTAGCGCGCGATTATGCCACCACTAAACCCGCGATGATTGTGCAAAATATGTCAGGTGCTCAACGAACTGAGTTCGGTGCTTATGTCGCAGCCAGCCAGTTTTATCTGGCTTTATTAACTGGCAATATTGGTAAAAAAGGTGCTGGAATTTGTGACGCAGGGGGGGCTCGTCAAATGGCAAAATTTAGCCCAATTATTCCACCAGCCCCGAATGCAAAACCCATTAAACCTATCCCTGTCGCAAAAGTCGGTGATTGGATTGTCAATGAAAGACCACATCCAATTCACTTTTGGTGGATCATGACAATGGGTGTAATGACGCAACTTCCTAACACGAATATGGTGCGTAATGCGCTAAAAAAAGTCCCTTTTGTGGTTGTCGCTGATAACTTGATGTCATCCACGGCTCTTTATGCCGACCTTGTGCTTCCTGTTACCACTATTTTTGAAGATACCAGTTTAATGGCAGGTGTTCGTAGTCAATATGTACAACTCATGGAAAAAGCCGTTGAACCACCGGGAGAAGCAAAACCTGATTATTGGATCTTTGCTCGTCTTGCTGAGCGTTTTGGTTTTGGTGAAGTCTTTAATCAACCCATTGAACATTATATTGATGCTTGCCTCAACGGTTCTGGCATTACGCGTGAAATGCTTGAAAAAGGCCCAGTTCGCCCAGTTGAAGGCGATTGGGTCCCCTTTAAAGATGGCATTTTCCGTACTTCAACGAAAAAAGCGCACTTCTTTATTGAAGAGTGGCAGAGTAAAAATTTCTCCCCGATTGTCACCTATTACCCTGTAAAAGAGTCCATAAAAGGCTCCCCTGAACTGGCAAAAAAATACCCATTAATGGCAGTACAACGCAAACTTGCCCGTAGTGTTCACTCCAGTCATGGCATGAATGAATGGATCTTAGAAGTACAGCGCAATCAGCCTAATATGCTTATTCATCCTAATGATGCCTTAGCTCGCGGCATTAAAGATGGGGAATGGGCTATCGCCTTTAATGATCGAGGGGAACACCGCGCGATTGCCGTTGTGACCACCCATATTAAACAAGGTGTTATCTCACTAGACAATGGATGGTGGGAGCAACAAGGTGGGAGTAGTAGCCATGTCACCAATGATCACGTCGAGCCTTTAGGTAATGGTCATTGTTGTAATAGCACCTTAGTTAACGTAAGACGGGAGGCATAATCATGGCGAAGAAACAGTATGGTTTTCTGATAAATGCCAAAGATTGCTACGGTTGTCGCACCTGCTCTATGGCTTGTAAATCTGAAAATGTCACACCACCCGGCGTGCTATGGCGTCGTGTTCGTGAATTCAACGAAGATCAACCTAATGCTCAAGCTTTTATTACTATGTCTTGTAACCATTGTGATGATCCACAATGCCTGAAAGTCTGCCCTGCTGACACTTATACCAAGCGTGAGGATGGTATTGTCGTGCAAGATCATGACAAATGCATTGGTTGTCAGATGTGTATTATGGCCTGTCCCTATAATGCACCTGTTTATGATCCCGTTGAAGGCAAAACCAGTAAATGCAATATGTGTGCAGATAGACTGGATGAAGGCTTGAAACCACGTTGCGTCGAATCTTGTCCTACGGGGGCCATCGAATTTGGCGAAATTGAAGATTTACGTCAAAAACATACAACAAATTGGGCTTTATTGGAAAAACGCTATGGCGTTCCTGATCACACCATCAGTAATCCTAATATTGTCATTATTGGTATGGAGGATTAATCATGCATGATTATCAACTGCCGTTAGTCCTGTTTACAGTGATGAGTCAATGGGGCATTGGTGCCGTTTTAGCGCTTTCACTGTATCAATGGCAAACCCAGACTCAAAACGTTGCAAGGCTAAATACCAAAGCATTACGAACAACGATTGCACTGATTTGGCTGATTGAAGTTGTCGGCTCATCAATGTCAATGGGACATTTAGGTGATCCGCTTGGTGCTTATCGTTCTGTATTAGGTATTGCTCATTCTTGGTTAAGCCGTGAAGCAATTGCTTTCGTTATACTTAATGGATTGATTTCATTATGGGCATTAGCAAGCTGGATGCAGCCTCATGCTATTCGCCGTAATAGTTTGATTGGATTATTTTGTGGTGTGATGGGATTATCCGTTATTTTAGTTACAGCGCAAATCTATTACCAAATGCAGGCACATCCGTTATGGCATACACCGGCAACACAAATTAGCTTTATTGGTACAGCGTTGTTACTTGGTTTCGGATCGATGATCCCTTGGTTACGTTTGCAAGGTAAATCCATTAACTCTTCATTAAAAGTAGGAGCGTTAATCGGCGCATTATTGGTACTTGTGGGATTAGTGATGAGAGCACAAGTACCCGGTGCAGAGGTAGCAAGCCTATTATTATGGTGGCAAGTCATTGCGAGTCTGATGATGGGTATAGGTATTATTACGCTATCTCACAGTGCTTCATTTAGCAAAACATCACTCTCTATTATCGCTATTTTGATACTTTTTAGTGGCGAAATCACAGGAAGAATGTTGTTCTATGGCAATGTAATGGCGCAAGCACCTTGGTTCTAAACGTTTTATCTCTGAGTTAAATAGTCGCATTAACACGCTTATTTAACTCAGGTTTCCCCTTTATGTTTCACTTGATATTTTTTATTTGCCCTAGCATTACCTTTAATTTTGCCCCGAATTTATTCGGGGTATTTTTTTATCTCACCTCATATTATTGATTTTGCTTTATCAGTACTCTTTTTATCTTTGATGAAATAATCATCTGGCTATCTTTATCAATAATAGGCAAAATTAACATCAATGATTTCGCACAATTCCCTGTTTACTATTAGAAAAGAGAGCGCTTCGCATGACTGGATTAATTATTACCATCGCGTTACTAGGTCTTATTTTTTATTATTACAACCGTATTATCTCTATGCGTGAAGCAGTTATCTCTAGTGAAACTGAAATCTCAGTGCAATTAGATCGTCGTGGCAAAGTATTTGATAGTTTATTAGCCACTGTAAAAAAATACCTTAGCCATGAGTCTGAAGTCTTTACTAAAATCACAGAATTAAGAACACAAGCACAAAGCGCAAATACCAAAGAAGCTAAAGCAGCTGAAGATGAGTTATCAAAAATTGTCTCAAGTGGTGCTATTAATGTTGCGGTTGAAAACTACCCTGAATTAAAATCCGACACTATTATGGCAAATTTACAAGAAGAGATTGTTTCAACAGAAAATAAACTCTCTTTTGCAAAACGCGGTTACAATCGGACCTTAGAGCAATATCGTGCCTTTATCGCCTCTATACCTGCAGTATTTATCGTCAAGATTTTCCCAAGCCTCGTGATTGATAAAGAGTACTGGCGCCTTGATGAAGGAACGATTAAAGCAGAAGAAGCGCGTCGCATTAATTTCGATTAATTTTATAGTAATAAAAACTATTTATTACTTTTAGATTGATAAAAACAGCACTTAGCAGTGCTGTTTGGAGTCACTAATGGATTTCAGAAATGTTCTACGAAAAAATGCTATTCGAACTCGTTTTGTTATAGCCACCTATTTACTCTTAATGCTTATGATCGGTTTGCTGGTGGATACGGCTATTGGCGCAAATCCTTATTTAGATCTTACCGATAATATGTTGGCATTTCTGACGTTCCAATCTCTTCCCATTGCTTCATTTATTATTCTCGCTATCTCGATTTTATTGCTTATCTTTATTCATTTTAAAGGGCATAAAATCATGCTAACGGGAATGAATGCGCGATTAATTAGTCCTGATGACACCTTAAATGCACAAGAACGCCAACTTCTTAATATTGTTGAAGAGCTGAGCTTAAGTGCAACTCTAGGCTACATTCCTAAACTCTATCTTCTTGATACACCGGAAGCGAATGCCTTTGCCGCTGGTTGGTCTGAAAAAAATGCCTTTATTGGTGTAACAACAGGCTTATTAAATCGCCTTAATCGCCAAGAAGTACAAGCTGTATTAGCCCATGAAACAGGACATATTATTCATGGTGATTCACGACTGACGTTATATGTTGGCATATTAGCGAATGTTATTCTGACGGTCACAAATATCTTTGGTAGTCGCTTATATATTGCCTCTGGTAACCGAGGAGGGAAAAGTAATGATGCCGCGAGCAAAGCGAGACTCATTTTAATTATTCTCAACTTAGTTTTGCCTATCATTACACAGGTGCTCTATTTCTATTTATCTCGCACTCGTGAATATATGGCAGATGCTGCCGCGGTTGATTTAACCCAAGATAACCAAGCGATGATCAACGCATTAAAGAAAATTTCAGCACAACATGATACTGAAAATTTTGAAGATGGCTCAACAGGACGTGCTTACCGTAAAGCGGCATTTATTTTTAATAAAGGAGATCCCTTTTTCTCAACACATCCCTCGATTGAAAATAGGATCGCCGTGCTAGAAGGTCG
The DNA here is from genome assembly GCF_003144405.1 of Proteus cibi. Taxonomy (GTDB): domain Bacteria; phylum Pseudomonadota; class Gammaproteobacteria; order Enterobacterales; family Enterobacteriaceae; genus Proteus; species Proteus cibi. Next base: position 228,310 of record NZ_PENW01000019.1, on the reverse strand, counting down.
AAAAACATTTTAAGTCGTGTTGATATCATACAGTAAAAATAAAACAGCGTTTGCACCTGTTTATCACTGCGGTACAAACGCTTTTTTAATTCATACGATCTAATAAAATAAGCTGACTTATCGTTGCTTTTCACCGTGATGGAAAATAGCTGTCCGTAAACGCTCTTGTTGCTCATAACGCAGTGGAAATTCAATCGTTTTATCTTTGCCTAATTCCACTAAGAGCTCGTTCATCGTTTGAATATGGGTTGTGGCAATTGCATCATCAACCTGTTTAACCACTTCATCATAATGAGACATCGTTATTTCCTTTTTCTCATAAAAATCTTAATCACTATCATATTACAAGAAAGAGAAATTCTATATTTTTAGTCGTACAAAGCATGACTAAATTGAGTTAAGTGGTTTATTTTTTGTCTCTTGACCTAATAACATTACCGCTAATATTCCAATCACAATCGAAAAACTGAAAATCAGAAATATTGAGCTTATTTCAAATTGATATTGAACCAAATATCCCACCATTAAAGGTCCTAATATTCCACCAATACGTCCAATTGCGGTTGCGGTTCCAGCACCGGTTGTCCGAATTTCATCGGGATATTGTTCTGGGGTATAAGCATATAAAGCCCCCCACGCCCCCAAATTAAAGAACGATAACAACATACCGAAAATAAGTAATGTCGCCGTAGAATCAGCCACACTAAAATAATAAGCACTAATAGCTGTACCCGCTAAATAGGTGACAAGAACAAATTTTCGACCATACCGTTCAATTAACCATGCTGCTGTAAAATAACCGGGTAACTGCGCTAATGTCATGATAAGCACATATTGAAAGCTTTTAATTAAACTAAAGCCTTTTAACATAGCCACACTTGGCAACCATAAGAAAATGCCATAATAAGAAAACACCACACAAAACCATAAGATCCACAACATTAGCGTTGCACGACGATATTGCGGTGACCAAATTAAAGCCATTGATTGGCGAATCGATAGACGTGTTTTTTTCTGTAAAATATGTGATGAGGTAGGTTCAGGTAGTTTTGAACGTAAATAAAGAGCATATACCGCAGGTAATGCACTTAATAGCATCGCCATACGCCAGCCATAATCAGGAATAATAAAATAAGCAATTAACGCAGCAATTAACCAACCAACAGCCCAAAAGCTTTCGAGTAAAACCACAACTCGACCTCGCTCATGAGTTTCTACACTTTCACTCACCAGTGTAGAAGCAACAGGTAATTCGCCACCTAATCCCATGCCAATAAAAAACCGTAAAACAAGCACCACCATCAAAGAACTGGCTAATGCGGTTAATCCACATCCCAAGCTAAACAGCAATAAAGTCAAGATAAAGACAGGTTTGCGCCCTTTTCTATCAGCCATAATGCCAAACACAAACGCGCCAACAGCCATTCCAATTGAATTTATACTACCAATCCAACCCAATTGTGATGCGGTTAATCCCCAATCCTCTTTTAATGCAGTGAGTAAGAATGCAAGTAATCCCACATCCATTGCATCAAAAGTCCATCCCATACCTGCAATACATAAAAGCTTATTACGAGAGATTGCCTCAGGTTTTTTACCTGTTTGGCTTGCCGTTGTCATTACATTTCCTTTTTATCCCCTGCTAAGATGTTTAGTATACTAAACAAGAAAAATCATTTTGTTAATACCTAAGCGTGGATTTAAAGAAAAATTAACATTTATGCTGAAAAAACAGTTGAAAAAAATCGGTATCTCTAATTAAGATACCGATTTCAACTTTTATCACTCTTTCTTCTGTTTTTTTGATTAGCTTCTTAAACCACGGCCTTTTTCAATTAAATACCATGCGATAACGTAAAACACAGTAATGAAAAGACACAGAACACTAATCGTCACCGTTAAAGAGACATCTGTAATCCCCAGAAAACCGTAACGGAAACCGCTGATCATATACACGATAGGGTTTAACTTAGACACACCTTGCCAAAATTCAGGTAAGAGTGACAGTGAATAAAACACGCCCCCTAAATAGGTTAATGGCGTTAAAACAAAGGTCGGGATAATACTAATATCGTCAAAGGTTTTCGCAAAAATCGCATTTAATAACCCAGCGAGAGAAAACACAATTGAGGTCATTAGTAATGTCACCACGACCATTGTCCAAGAGTGTATTTCTAGTGGTACAAAAAACAGTGAAACTAAAGTCACTAAAATACCAACGCAAATACCACGAGCCACACCACCGCCAACAAACCCGGCAATCACAACATGTGTTGGAACAGGTGAAACTAATAATTCTTCGATACTACGTTGAAACTTAGCACCAAAAAAGGACGAGGAAACATTGGCATAAGAGTTAGTTATTACTGCCATCATGATCAGACCAGGAACAATAAACTGCATATAATCAACACCGCCCATATCGCCAATTCGTTTACCAATCAGGTTACCGAAAATAACGAAATAGAGAGACATAGTGATCACGGGCGGAATTAATGTTTGTACCCAAATACGACCAAAACGAGTGACTTCTTTAATCCAAATTGTTTTGAGGGCTACCCAATACAGCTGAATCATTCCCCCTCTCCTTCTACTGTATGCTCTTCATTAACTAAATGAACAAATAACTCTTCAAGGCGATTGGCTTTATTTCTCATACTTAATACTTGAATACCTTGTGCATTAAGTTGAGCAAAGACACTATTTAGTCCTTGCTCTCTTTTAACATCAACTTCTAATGTTGATGTATCAACCAAACGATATTGATAATTTTGTAATTCAGGGAGTGGGCTTTTCGGTGCTAAATCTAAAATAAAGGTTTCAGACTCTAATTTACTTAATAGCTCTTTCATACTGGTATTTTCAACCAGTTCACCACGTTGAATAATACCAATATTCCGACACAGCATTTCGGCTTCTTCCAAATAGTGTGTGGTTAAAATAATCGTAGTGCCTTCAGCATTTAATTGTTTTAAAAACGTCCACATGGAGCGGCGCAATTCAATATCAACACCGGCTGTGGGTTCATCAAGAATAAGTAATTTAGGTTGATGCATTAACGCCCGCGCAATCATTAAACGGCGCTTCATTCCCCCAGATAAAAAACGCGCTCTGTCGTCACGTTTTTCCCATAAATCAAGCTGGGTCAAATATATTTCAGCACGTTCTAACGCTAATTTACGAGGCACCCCATAATAACCCGCTTGATTGAGAACAATTTGTAATACGGTTTCAAAAGGGTTGAAATTGAATTCTTGTGGCACTAATCCTAATTGACGCTTTGCATTAACCATATCGGTATCGGTGTCATAACCAAATACTTTGACTTTACCGCTACTCTTATTAACTAAAGAGCTAATAATACCAATCGTAGTCGATTTGCCTGCGCCATTAGGGCCTAATAAAGCATAAAAATCGCCAGCCTCAACAGTGAGATTAATTCCTTTTAGCGCTTTTACGCCATTGTGATAAGTTTTCGTTAACTCCGTTAACTCCAATGCATACGTCATAAGTGGGAATTACCTTTTATTAACTGCATTATTCAGCATTAACTGAGCTGAAATCAGAAAATAAGCTTAGTTCAAAGAATAAAATGGAATAAGGATATTCTAGAGAAAATAAGGTCGTAAATAAACCGTTTTAGGGCTTATGACACAAACGAATAAATAAATATTTTTTAACTATTGTAATAATCAACAATAAGAGATGAAGATAAAGTAAATTAGCCATCAAGGCTCAAGGTTCTTTTATTTCTTACTGACATTTTGATGTTTTCATTAATTTATCCCTTCGTGCAATCATTTAGCCTAATTGATACCAATAAAATAATTGCCTTTGTTTCTCAAGTTTACTGATGAATATTATCTCGCCACTTACCATCTCAATCAATGATGTTCTTTATTTTTTATCCTTTTTTCTTTCTGTATAGAAATAAAACCAACAATTATAATTATTAGTTTTATTTATATAAAATTTATAAGTATCGATTTTTAAATAATACAACAGTAAGTTTAACAAACAGTTATCTTTTCATACATTTGATTTACATCAAAGAATGTATTGATAAATTCATTAAACAAATGCTATAAAAAGATCTATCTTATTTGAAAGCGAAAAATTACAAGCAATTATCTGTCACTTGGCTTTAAAAAGCCTTCTGATAAATTCAAAAGTAATGGTATAAAAATACCCTTTCTTAATGGATCTCTCGCATCCAACATTAACACAAGAGCTATTTCGTGTTGGCGTACTGTCAGCGCAAATGGTGGGAAACCGAATTTACAGGCAGTCACATCATGATGAGAAAGATTGAAGAGCTGTTAGCCAATAACAAGCAATGGTCAGAATCTGTTACTGAAGAAAACCCTCAGTTTTTTAAAGATCTCTGTAAAGGTCAAAAACCTCACTTTTTATGGATTGGTTGCTCTGACAGCCGCGTTCCAGCAGAAAAATTAATCAACGCAGCACCGGGTGACTTATTTGTTCACCGTAATGTGGCAAACTTAGTCATCCACACTGACTTAAACTGCCTTTCTGTGATCCAGTATGCGGTTGATGTATTGCAAGTTGAACACATTATTGTCTGTGGTCACTATGGTTGCGGTGGTATTGAAGCGGCTATTGAAGGTACCGAATTAGGGCTTATCAATAACTGGTTACTGCATATCCGCGATATCTGGTACAAACACAGTTCAATGTTAGGTGAGCTTGCGCCACAAGACAGATTAAACCTACTTTGTGAGTTAAACGTTATCGAGCAAGTATACAATCTTGGTCACTCAACGATTATGCAAGCAGCGTGGAAACGTGGACAAAAAGTGATGATCCACGGTTGGGTTTACGGGTTAAATAACGGTGAACTACACGATCTTGACGTCACCTCTGATAGCCGTGAAAAACTTGAACTTTCTTATCGTCAAGCAATGGCAAAATTGAGTCATCCACGTTAATAAGATACGTTCTATTAAATAAAAAACCCGCCTAATGCGGGTTTTTTCACTTCTATTTTAAGTCACTAAATTACTCATCTAATAACGTGACATGCCCAATATAAGGCAGGTGACGATAGCGCTGTGCATAATCGATGCCGTAACCAATAACAAACTTGTCTTCGATGGAATAACCAATCCACTCAACAGGAACATCCACTTCACGGCGAGAAGGTTTATCCAATAAGGTACAGATAGAAATAGAAGCAGGCTCACGTAAACTTAAAATCTCTTTAACACGATTTAAAGTGTTACCTGAGTCGATAATATCTTCAACAATCAGAACATCTTTACCACGAATATCTTCATCGAGATCTTTAATGATTTTAACGTCACGTGTTGACGTCATACCATTACCGTAACTTGATACAGTCATAAAATCGACTTCATGGTTCACATCAATTTCACGGCATAAATCTGCCATAAAAATAAAAGAACCTTTTAACAAGCCGATTAAGACAAGATCATGTTGATCTTGACGTGGGCGGTAATGTTCTGTGATTTCACGACCTAGCTCAGCAATACGCTGTTTGATCTCTTCTTCAGAGATCATGACATCAACAATATGTTTCATGATTAATTTCGATTGGGTTAACGGGGAAAGCAAACGATTGTACCAGAACTTCCTTCATCATGCGATGATCTGATTTAATGAAAATAAAGGCACAAAATATCAATTTCATGCCGTTTATTAATTTATCTTACTGATATTGATAGCTTTTAGAGTGATTGATTATTTACTCACAGTAAAACCCGCCATCATTCCGGTATCTTCATGCTCTAATAAATGGCAGTGTGCCATAAACGGATGTGCTTTTGTCGCTAAATGATCGAACTTCACTAAAATTTCGCTAAATTGTCCTTCAACTTTCACAATATCTTTCCAACCTTGGCGATGCTTCTCTGGTGCTCTACCGTTTTCAGATAAAATACGAAATTGTGTACCATGAACATGGAATGGATGTAACATCATGTCACCACGACCGGAAACAACCCAACGCTCATAAACACCTTGTTTCACATCAAATGCCGGTTCAGTCATTGAGAATGGAATACCATTGATACTATTCGCATTATAGATATCAAGATCCCCACCACCATGACCACAATTCATTCCGCCTCCCATCATGCCACTTCCGTTACCTTGGCGCATATGACTCATTCCATGATGAATGCCCGCTAATGCTTTATCACCGTAACGCTCTGTTAATAGCATCATGCCTTGCATATCTAAACGCATATCCATACGTAAATGTAATGTACGAGTTGCAATGTTACTGAGTGTGGGTAATGCCGGAATTAATGCTAATTGATCAGGTAAAGTACCTTGTGCTTTTTCTGCTGATGGTAACAAGCGCAGTACAGGCAATACATTATCAAATGGCGCTAAAACCATCCCCATTTGGCGAACGGGTAAAGTGACAATATCAAAATCACGCCCATCAGAGGTATCCACTAAAACCTCAAAGCGCTCGCCCATTAAAATAGGTAACTCAGTCACTTTGACTGGCTCTGCGAGTAATCCACCATCGCTGGCAATCACATACATGGGTCTGCCATCACTTGTGGCAAGGTTTAGGCTACGCGCGTTACAGCCATTTAAGAAACGTAATCTTACCCAACCTTTGGGCACAATATGTTGTGGTTGAATGGCACCATTAGTTAACATCATATCGCCAAACCAACCAATTGCAGCACTCATTACATCAAGTTGATAATCAATTTGTCCATCACTGTCTAAACGTTTGTCTTGTAAAATAATAGGTAAATCATCAACTCCCCAGCGATTCGGCAATTTACGGCTTGCGGTTTCATCATCTTCAATAATCACTAATCCGCCTAATCCCATAGCGACTTGTTGTCCAGTAACGCCATGAGTATGAGGATGGAACCAGCACGTTGATTCAGCTTGATCTGGTGTGAAAGTCACAGTGCGAGACTTTCCTGGCTCAATCATTGCTTGTGGACCACCGTCTTCTTCGCCACTAATTTCAAGTCCATGCCAGTGAACAGTTGTTGTTTCTGGTAATTGGTTATTGATATTAATGGTAACGGGTTGACCACGTTTCAATTTCAATGCAGGACCTAATAAACTGCCGTTATAACCCCAAGTAGTGGTATCCGCGGCAGGTATAAATTTAGAAAGACCTTGTTGAATATTCAGAACAATCTTTTGTTGAGCATCGGGGATAATTTGAGGTGGAATAGCTAATGAAGGCGTGTTACTTTGGGCAAACGCAAAACGACTCCAACTTGGTAATAATGTGACAGCACTTAATGTGGCGCCTAATTTTAAAAAATCGCGACGTTGCATAATATATTCCTTTGAATAAAAACAAATTATTCTGTCTTTATCGAAATAAGATAAATAAAGAAGTCGTGTAAACTATTACCAATGCTAAAGTTTCCCCTTACTGGAAGGTCAATTTAAAACCCAACAAAACAGCGGGTCTTTGCAAAACTTTTAACTACATTAAGTCAAATAACAAAACTTGCTAAATCATCACACAAAGGAACAGCACGCCTAATGAAAAAAATGTTCGCCTTGTTCTGCACACTAACGTTTTCTTTTTCTATGCTCTTTTCTTCGAGTGCAAAGGCGTTAACTTACACACAAGCAGAAGACTTGGCAGATTTAACCGCTATCTACCTTTTTTTAAATAAAGATTGTGGTTATGAGCAAATATCAAAATCCAAAATTGAAAGAGCCTTAATGGTCTTTTCTCACTCACAGCAATGGGATGTAAGTAACTACTCAACGTTGCCAATGGGTCAATTGAATGAAGATAGTTACAATGATTTAAAAGGTATTGAAGTATCACACAATAAGAAATGCCAATTGTTAGCTAATAAATCACTCAGTTTATTAAACTATTAATGCTTCTATTAAGTCACAATTGAATTGACTGAACAAGATAACCTCTTGAAATAACATGCTTATTATTCAATATAAAGCCGCTAAATAGAGGTTATCAAAAACAAAATGCTCCCTTCTCTATTTTATTCTTCTTTGTTCTGATTATTTTTCTTCTGTCTATATTCATTCCAATACAAAGCAACTGATGGAATACTTTGAATAATCAGCATTCTAAAAATATGATTCGACATAACAAAAGCCGCATCGACATTCATCGTTATCGCAGCGAATGTCATCGCTTCCATACTTCCCGGCGCCCAAGCCAAGACTAATGTAGCCCAAGGAACCCCCGTTAAATAAGCCGCACCATAGGCGACAATCACGGTTAAAATCACATTAATAATAACCACTTGGACAGAGGAAAAAGCATTTTTAATTAATGATGAAAGTGGGAAAACCACAAAGTGAGCACCAATGTTCATACCAATTAACACCATACTCAATTCATTAAGTAACATGGGAAAGGCAATGGATCCGCTAACAAAGGATTGAACCACTATCGCGCTACCTAATGAAGTCAGCATAAAAGGCGCTGGAAATCGGATTTTCTGCAATAAAAGCCCTGAACCTAGCCCTAGAGCAACAATCAATAATAACCACAACAACGAAATAAAGGTCATTTCGGGTATAGCAAATTCAGGCATATTAGCTTTATCTGAACCCACAATAAAACCCGCCATAATAATCAACACCATTAAACGAATGGTATGAGAAATCACGATTTTTTGCGGGGGTGTTTTGGTGTGATCGGTTAATGCCAAAATAGCAGCCATCGCCCCAGGTACAGCCCCAAGCATTGATTCTTCTTTCGTCCACCCAATATGACGATGAAACCAAAAATAACTCACAAAAAATTGAATGGCTAAACAAACAACAAGTGTGAGTAATAGAATAATTAAGTTATCAGCACGACCTAAATGAACTTGGTTAAACATTAAACCAACAGATGAGCCTAAAGTCAGTTGAATAAACGTCAATGTATGCTTAGGAACTGCCAGCTCCCATTTAAAACGATAAGCAATAATGACAACAAGAATTGGCCCAAACATCAGAGCCATAGGCAAACCTGAAAGAGTAAGAACACCACCTATTAATGCACAAAATAGAATACCTGGCAGAGTTTTTAAAAACGACATGTTGTGTTATCCAGCTTTTTTAATTATTGTTTCCATCCTAGCATTTGTATAAATATTTAATAACCAAATAGTGATAATGTAATTATTATTTTTCTTAATATTAAGAGCTGATTATGTCGTTAAAAGTTACCACAAACCCTACCGCCAATGAGATCAACGAAATCTATGAGGGGTTACTGACACATAATCTTCAATTTATTAGTTTTGATCACTACACGCCTATTGCGGTATTTAAGGAAGAGAACGGTAAAAAGATAGGTGGAATAAGTGGTGATATTTTAGGAAACTGGTTACGTATCCGTTATTTGTGGGTAGATAAAGCCTATCGTGGACAAAACATAGGTACCGCGTTGCTGCAAACGATGGAAAATACAGCAAAAGAAAAAGGAGCCAAATATGCTGAAGTGGATACCTTTAGCTTTCAAGCCCTGCCTTTTTATCAAAAGCAGGGGTTTGAGATATTTGGCACGTTAGAAAACTATCCGATTAGTGATAAGAAATATTATTTAAGAAAAACGCTATGATTTTTTATTAATTTTATCTTATTTATTTGTTTCACTCTTATTTTCTTCCGTATCAAAATACCATTGATAATTATCTCGTGAAAATGTTAATTTTTTATCTAAATCCAAACTAGCACCCCCTTCAGTAGAGCACTCCTCTATATCGTGTATCATTGATTCCAATTTATTATTTATTTCATTGAATTTTTCATCTGACTTTAAATCTAGTGTTAATTTATTTATTTTATCCATTAAAATATCATTTTTTAATTTTTTACCATCAAAATTCACCATATCAGAAACTTCATAATCCCATTGATAATCTAAATCATCACTTTCAATAATTTCTTTTGTATTATCTATATCACTGTCTAATGTTGATTTATACTCATCAAGTTCTGAATTATTTTTCTCATCTGTTTTTTTTATATTATCTATTTTATTTCTCAATATTAATTGATAATCATCGACATTAAAGTTATCAACATCAATATATTTAGCACTCAAGTCTTCTTTAGGCGCCTGTTTAGCTATTTCTATTATTGTTTCTACCTCTATATCATGAGATATATCTGTATTTACTCCTATATCAGTCTCTTCAATAACATCACTCTTTGTTACATTATCGTGATCACTAATATACTTCTCCTTCCACTCTTGCTTTAAGCTATCAAAGGAATATCCATTATTAGTGTTTTTATCAAGAGCTATCATCATAATAGTTGATAGTTTTTTTTCTACTTCACTTTTTATATTATTAACAAACCTATCAAATAATTGAGCTTCTTCGACAGCAATGAGTAAAAAATTCATTATTTTTATAAAATTAACCCGTTCTTTTTCTGTCGAGAAATTATGCATAAAATCATATTTTTTATTTAAATGAATATTCTCAAATTTAAATTTTGAATTTATTAATTTAAAAACATTTTTAATCCCCTCATCATCTATTGCATTTATTCTATTTTTAATAATCTCATTTAGCATTTCGGTTATTAACTTACGTTCAGAGCACTCATTCTCTTTATCACTTAATAATAAGAAGAAATCCTTAGCTCTTTTTAATTCAGTCAAATAATCACAATAACTATAAAAATCAAATTTATCATTTGCATGAGAAACAATATCACTTATAGTTTTTAAATTTTTATTTTTTATCTCATCAGAAGCTTCATTAAAAATATTATTGTATTTGTTTTTATCGATATCACTAGATGGTTTATTATTATTTATACCTCTTATAAGAAACCTAATCTCTAATTTATGAAATAAAGAAGTCAATACCTGAATAATTCTCTTTCCCCAAAAAGGGGATACGGGTGTATTTTTCACCTCACTTATATTTTTTGAAATAATGTACTCTTCTTTTTTGGGATATCGATGACTTACTTTAGAAAAAGAAAACTTAGGATTAAAAATTGCATTATTTACATTCATAACAAACACCTAGTTAATATATTTAAATAAGATATTAAACATTATTGACATATCAATAATGTTCAAAATAATTAGCAAAATATTTTCTAAGCACTTCATCTTTCGATGCATCTAAATTTTTAAGACTTAATCCCAAACGACTAAAAATACCGCTCAATGTCGTTTCTATCTTTGTTTCTTGTATCTTTTTAGAACCCTTCCCACCATCTTTCACGACGCCATTATTGATATAATTAGTCGAACTTATTTGGTCATTTTTATTTTCAAATGTTTCATAACTAATTAATAATAAAACAGCATCTTGTGCCCATTTATAATGAATATTATTACTTGAATTTTTAAACAATCGAGTAAGCAAATCCTCTCCATTATCATTTGATTTTATGTTTTCATAGAAACTATCTTTAAGAGAATTTATTATTTTATCTGTTGGGTTACCCATTTTTTTTGAAACATCATCTTTTACTGTTTTAATTAACCCCTCTATTTTAGCAATCGCATTTTTTTCACCAATAAAATCGACATCTTTTGAAAGATTTTTAAATAACTCTTTAGTTAAATTAAAAGAAAGTTCTTTCTTTATACTTTCAACATCATTTTCAAACTCCGTCATCATGTTATTTTTATTTTCCGGACTCATTACAGAATTAATAGTTTTATTAATAACATCATGAATGTTAATCTTATTATTCTGGCTATTAATCTTCTCTTTTAATAAATCCCTCAACTCATCAACCATATTAGAAGAAAAAAGCTCATCAATATTCGAGTTAAAAGTAGAATTTAACTTACTATTTATTTTACCTGGCAAATCAGAATAATTTTCTTGAAATTTACTTTTTGCTATATCTGTTTTAAATTCATGACTTAATATCTTAATATCATTAACAAGTTTGCACTCTAAAGATCTTTCTAACGCTTGATATTTAATCATAATATCTATTTTTTTATGGCTAAGTGCTTTTTTATTCATTACCATATCAATATTATCAACAAATGTTTTATTTAGTTTATTTAGCTTATTAGAGAAATTATTAAAATCTTTATTATTTGATATATCACCAAAACTAAAATCATTTAATCTTTCATTTACTTTTGTTTTTTCAAAGTCTATTTTTATAGGCAATAATGATCTATTTATAAATTTAAGTGGTGAGGAAAAATTTTTAACTAAATTTTTAAAACTTCTTTTTTTCTCACTTTTAAAATAAAGTTTTTGTTCTGTATTTAACTCTTTTCTCCCTGAGTTAGTAATCCAGTCAGGGAGTTTATTTATACTCTCTTTTTTTTCAATGGTTTTATTCTCTACACGACTCACACTTCCATTAATACTAACTGTATTATTTGCGTTTTTATCATTATCAAACAAACCATTCAAATTACTAACTAATTCATCCAAAACACTCAAATCACTTACTTTATTATTGACACCATCTAATAATGTATTCGTTTTTTTAGGATCATAAAGTGAACCCTCTGTAATTTTATTATCTGATACATTTTCACAACTTTCTATATAATTACACGTAGACAATACAGAGGAAGTGGCATTCTTGTTTTTTTCAAAATTTAATATTGAATTTGTATTTTTAATAGATTTAAAATTGGATGAATTAATCCATTTTTCATTAATCTTAGTATTTGTCTTGCTAATGACATTATCAACTTTCTTTGCTATTCCATTAATGCTCATTTTTTAACACCTTATTTGAAAACAATCACAGATAGTCTATCCCTCTTATTTTTTTAAGTTTATAAAAATCGCACAATAGTAATCAATCAACTCTTTTCAATAAAAGAACCATATATAATTTATAATTAAGCATAAAAGTAAAAAAAAGATATCAACAAGTGATATCTTTTTTTAGTTTAAAAATTATATTTCGCTGGAATTTAAAAATAATTTATTTCTTAATTATTCTTTTAAATCGTTATACACCGTTGCTCTTGAAACACCGAGATATTGTGCTGTGATTTCCATTGCCTTACGTAATGAAAGATAACCTTCATCTTGTAGACAAAGTAATAACTCACGGCGTTGATGCGGTTTCAGTGCTCTTGGTGTGACTGAATAAGTTGCAGAAAACTCATCAATACGTTTTTTCAGCGAATCTTCAGTCACGGAACTAAAGGTTTCAATAATATCGTTACCTTCTTCAAGGGTCGCAAATTGGTTAAGTACCATTTGTAATCCTTTGATCATTGATATATCAATATTTAAGCATAACGCAGCAACGTAATTGCCTTGTTTATCTTTAATACCAATAGACGTGCTTTTTGCCGTTCTGCCATCAGGAAACTGGTTAGGATAATTAGCCACGATTTGAGGGAAATCAGACGATTCAATGCGTGCCATCCCCAGCTCAGTTGCTCTATCTCCAACTTTTCTACCTGATAGATTATTTTCAATGACCATAATGGTATTTTCACTATCGGTTAGATCATGAAGTACAACTTCACAAAAAGGCGATAATGTTTTACCAATGCCTTGTGCAATAAATTGTAGTTGTTCTACCAGCCACTCTTGGTCTTCTGTTTTATGTGACATAACGATCCCTGCAATAGCTAAAACGTAAATGATTTATACAATTTTAACTGATTTATTCAAATAATTAATCGTTATCTGCAGGATAATCAGATTTAGCCTGATTTAAAATAGCTTTTGCCATCCATTGGGTCATATCAATGACCTGCTGATCATCCATTTTCCAGATATCTTTCATTACCAAAAAGACTTCAGACCCGTAAATCAAAGAGAATGATTTTATCACCTTATCCCACATTTCTTGAGGATAGTGTGCTTTTAAAGGCTCAATAACTTTGAGTAAAATCTCTTTACGGTGACCGCGAATAAATCGTTTTTCTGCATATTCACTTGATTGTCTCTCTTTTGCCCATTGCTGTAATGAGACTTGTAAGGCACCTCGCAATGCACCTTCATGTTTAAACATTTGTGGATAGGCAAGATTGAGCAATTCAGTAATGCGCTGTTGCGTATTATCTTCAGGAGTGGGCTTCCATGCAATGATCGGCGCTAAACTTGCGTCAACTGTGGCACTAATTAGATCACTTTGTGTGGGAAAATAACGATATGCAGTTGCTCTCGAGACACCTGCATGTGCTGCTAATTCCGACACTGTTGGTAACATTCCTTGCTCAAAAAGTCTCAATGCCGTTGTCACCAATAATTGATGGGTTCTTTTTCGTGTACCGGACATAGCATCCGTTTCGTCATTGTTACTCATAGAAAATCCTTCGTTATTTCAACACGTTAAAGTATCTAATTTATTTTAAGTCAAATACTCACAACACTTAACGTTTACTTTAGGTGATTAATGACACCTTATCGACCTTTAGAATATAAAAATAAAAATAATGAGACAAGAGTCTCAAAACGATGCTATGATAAATGAAACTCGAGTCTCATTATGGTTATAATCTATTCGTCAATAATCATAAAAGGTAAGGGAAGGCTTATGAAACAGTATTCTGGTTCTATTTATATTGCCACAACGCTTGATACTAAAAGTGCTGAGATTTTTTATGTCAGTGATTTAATTAAAAAAGCAGGCCTTCCTGTTAAAACCGTTGACTTGACAACCAAACCCACGGCATTAGCAAGAGATGCAGATGTTACCGCAACAGAAGTTGCACGCTTTCACCCAAATGGTAAAGAAGCTGTGTTTTGTGGCGATAGAGGGAAAGCAATAGAAGCGATGTCAATCGCGTTTGAACACTATTTAACTCACCAAGATGATGTCTTAGCCATTCTTGGGCTAGGCGGTTCTGGGGGAACGGCACTGATTACACCAGCAATGCAATCGTTGCCAATTGGTGTACCTAAATTGATGGTATCTACGATGGCGTCTGGTGATATTTCAGGCTATATCGGTGCAAGTGATATCTCAATGATGTACTCCGTTACAGATGTATCCGGCTTAAATCGCATTTCTCGTAAAGTTCTAAGAAATGCGGCGAACCAAATAGCTGGTGCTGTTTATTTTTACCAAGAAGAACAAGTTGTTGATAAACCCGCTGTCGCATTAACGATGTTTGGTGTCACTACACCTTGTGTACAGCAACTTACTCAAAAACTTGAAAATAATTATGACTGCCTTGTTTTTCATGCAACAGGAAGTGGCGGTAAAGCCATGGAAAAACTGGCAGACAGTCACTTACTTCATAGCGTGCTCGATCTTACAACAACAGAAGTGTGTGATTACTTGTTTGACGGTGTACTTGCTTGTGATGAAGACCGTTTTGGTGCAATCGCCCGTACCAAAATTCCTTATATAGGTTCTTGTGGTGCATTAGATATGGTGAACTTTGGTCGCCCATCGAGTGTTCCTGAGAAATATAGAGGGCGTCAATTTTATCATCACAATGCGCAAGTCACCTTAATGCGCACAACACCAGAGGAAAACCGCCAATTAGGTATCTGGATCGCTGAGAAACTCAATCAGTGTGAAGGTCCAGTGCGGTTTGTATTACCACAGGGCGGTTTTTCAGCTCTGGATATTGAAGGCGGTCCTTTCTGGGCTCCTCAAGCGAACCAAGCTTTTTTTGATGCATTTATAACAACATTTAAAGAGACAGAGACTCGTCAGTTAGTCATCAGTCCTTATCACATAAACTCTGCCGAGTTTACTCAGCAAATTTATGATTTACACCAGGAACTTATTTGTTAACCACGGAGAAAGAAGAATGACTCATTCACGTGAAACGTTACTAAAAAAATTCAATGAGATGATTGCACGCCATGAGCCAATTATTGGCGGTGGTGCAGGTACAGGCCTTTCAGCTAAATGTGAAGAAGCTGGGGGTATTGACCTTATCGTTATTTATAACTCTGGTCGTTATCGTATGGCAGGCCGTGGTTCTTTAGCGGGTTTATTAGCGTATGGTAATGCTAATGAAATCGTGATGGATATGGCAAAAGAAGTATTACCTGTTGTTAAACAGACTCCTGTACTTGCGGGCGTTAATGGTACAGATCCTTTCTGTAACTTTGATAAATTCTTAGATGAAGTTAAAGCAACAGGTTTTGCTGGCGTACAGAATTTCCCAACCGTAGGTCTGATTGATGGTAATTTCCGGGCTAATTTAGAAGAAACCGGTATGGGCTATGATCTTGAAGTGGAGATGATCCGCAAAGCTCATGAGAAAGATCTACTCACCACACCTTATGTCTTTAGCCGTGAAGATGCGATTGCAATGACTGAAGCTGGCGCAGATATTATTGTGCCTCATATGGGATTAACAACAGGCGGTAATATTGGTGCGGAAACAGCATTAACTTTAGCGGACTGTGTGCCTTTAATTAATGACTGGGCAAAAGCAGCAAAAGCGGTACGTTCTGATGTCATTGTGCTCTGTCATGGTGGTCCGATTGCAACGCCAGAAGATGCACAATATATCCTTGATAACTGCCCAGATTGTCACGGCTTTTATGGTGCAAGTTCGATGGAACGTTTACCCACAGAAGTGGCATTAACTGCAACGACCAAAGAATTTAAAAGTATTAAACGCTAATTCAAAATCATCAAGTTTGCCTAAGCGTTAATCTATATTGCCCACTTTATGTGGGCAATATTTTATGCAGACTCGCTTAATCGAATTAGACGAGTTTTGCGATTAATGTATTTAAATCACCCGCTAAGAAATCAACGGGTGGAATTTCAATCACCGTATAAGCACCTGCACGTTGTTTCATACTTGCTCTTGCGGCTGAAACCATAAATTGAGAGGTTAAAGCAGGGTTATTTATACGCATCGAATATTCAAATAATTGGTTATGTGTCTTACCCGAAACCCCTTTATGCGTCATTTGTACACCATGTCCCACATCTTTTAAGCTATCAACACAATCGACTTGCTTAATATGCGTTTCATCAGAAGAGAAATAACTATCTGCTTTAATAGATTGCTCTACTTGATTAAAATCTGCTCCAGCTTCTAATTCCACGTAAACCATACGACGATGGACTCCAGTTCCTAATGGAATAGTCATTGAAAGCGCATCTTTTACACCCTCAATGGCTTTAGCCGCTACGCTATGCCCCATACTCATACCAGGACCAAAGTTCGTATACGTGATCCCTTTTGGTGCCATGGCTAACATTAACGTACGAATAATAGAATCTGAACCCGGGTCCCAACCCGCAGAAATAACCGCTACACGGTCATGTTTTTTTGCAACGTCATCTAATTCTGTTTTTAATGACACAATTTCACTGTGAACATCAAAACTATCTACTGTATTAATGCCTAAGCTTAAAATAGATTTAGCTAATTCTTTAATGGCACGAGTCGGTGAACATAAGAGAGCAACATCAACATTACCTAATGTTTTAATATCGTTAGTCACGGTAATATTTTGCAGTTCTTCTGGAATATTATTGATATCACGACGAACAACACCCATTAATTCAAAATCTTGAGCAGCTTGAACCGCTTCTAATGCAAATCGACCAATATTGCCATAACCGACAATCGCCACTTTTATTTTAGTATTCATTGATTCCCCTGACTTTAATGTTAATCATCTCTTAATGATAATAGTGATTAGTTATCAATGAATAAACCATATAAACATCTTTTTTGCCAGATAAACATTATTTGCGCTATTACCTTATAAATAAACCTTGTAGAATTCATTATCTTCCTACGCGTTATATTAATAATATCGATTTCACTCTGTTTTTAAGAAGGTTTTCAATGCATCAATCTGATGTAGCGGATCGCTCGCTTTTTTCCCTTAGTTGGCCAATATTTATAGATATTTTCCTACATCTAGCCACACTATTGATTAATACTTACATGGTAAGCCACGTTTCCACTGCTTACTTAGCCGCTATGGGCGTCGGTAACCAAGTCTTTGATCTTTTCATCACCATTTTTAGCTTTATTAGTGTGGGATGTAGTGTTGTTATTGCCCAATACTTAGGCGCCGGTAAAAAAGAAAAAGCCAGCCAAGCAATTCATATTTCTATCGCGTTTAACTCATTGTTAGGTATGAGTAGTGCCTTGATCATTCTTTTCTTTGGCTACAATATTCTACATATTATGAATACGCCAGAGCATTTAGTGCAAGATGGCTATAACTACCTACATATTATTGGTATTTGCCTTATTCCTGAGGCAATTTCGATTATTCTTGCCGCTTGTCTGAGAGTGTATGGCAAGTCTAAAGCAGCGATGTATGTCACATTGATCGCCAATATTGTTACTGTTATTGGCAATATGATTGTGCTTTATGGCTTTTTTGGTTTACCACAATACGGATTAGTCGGCGTTGCTTGGTCCACTGTTGTTGGTCGTATTATTGCAGTTATTTTACTGTGTGGATTACTGTTCTACGGTTTACGTATTAAATTCGAAGCCAAACAACTCGTCGTATGGTCTAAAAATATGTTAGGGAAAATCCTACATATCGGTTTACCTGCTGCGGGTGAAAACTTGGTTTGGATTTTACATTATATGACTGCATCTGCCTTTATTGGATTAATGGGTGAAGTCCCTCTTGCTGCACAGACCCTCTATTTCCAACTGTCATTATTTTTAATGCTTTTTGGTATCGCAATTAGTATTGGTAATGAAATATTAGTGGGTCACTTAGTTGGAGCCAAACGCTTTGATGACGCTTTCGCTAGAGGCTGGAAAAGCTTAAAAACGGGAGTGATATTTACCATCGGGGTGGTTATTGTTTATTGGTTTATGCGTGATCCTATTTTGTATTCCATTACAGAAGATCAACGCATTATTGACCAATTAATTCCTCTATTTATTTTGTCGGTCTTTTTAGAACCAGGGCGTACTTTTAATATTGTGATGGTTAACGCCTTACGTGCAGCAGGAGATGCGAAATTCCCATTAATTACCGCGATTTGCTTTATGTGGGGTGTTGCTATTCCAGTGGGTTATTTCCTTGGTATAAAAATGGAAATGGGCTTAGTCGGGATCTGGATTGGCTTCCTTTGTGATGAATGGCTACGTGGTTTAACTAACGCATGGCGTTGGCGCTCTCGTAAATGGCAAACTAAACGTTTGGATATATAACATCCCCCCTTTCGATTTCCCCCCGATATTTTCATCGGGGGAAGTCAAAGACTTAAATAATATTATTGTCTTTTAATATTAAACTTTTTAGAAGAACAATAGAATTTAAGCGCCTTTTTAAATCTTCATTTACCTTGATTTTATTATTATTAGATTTATTAAAATCATCTATAAATCGATAAATAAATCGACTAATTAAAAATGAGTCTTGTATCTCATATTGCTCCTCATATTTTTCACATGAGGAAAACAATTCACTTAATGGGATATCATTTATAACCTTAATAAGGTTATCTTTGAAATTTCCTTTCAGTTGATTATTAGTGGAGATAACGTTAGATAACTCATCAATCAATTCTAGTTTTTCTTTTAAAAGACAATTATTATCTATAGTTTCATAAATATTTTCTTCAATAGATTTATCAATAGTGCTTTCTAAGGATTTTTTAGTTAATAGCTGATTAACATCATATCCTTTATTTTTTAAATCACTAAATATTTTTTCTATTTCTTTCTCATCTAGATCGACAAAAAAATTAATTTTTCTATTTTCAATAAATAAACTTTTATTAAAAAAATAACCATGAGATAGTTCATCATAATAAATCTCGTGAGAATTGGAGATACTCCCCATCGTTCTACTCATAGCCATATAAATAGGTTCTTCTTTCACATCAATTAATTTACTATTTAAGTCTTTAGTATCGACAAACTTACCTGATGAATTTTCTACTGATAATACCGAGTCTCGATTAATACAGAGAGCACTATCTGATAGATGATTTGATAAAATTGAAGACATTCCTTGTGGTATTATGTTTATATTTTCAAGATACATTATTATCATCCTATTAGTTCAACATAGATGATATTATATATTTTGATTTTTCTCCATCTACCATTTATCCACCATCTATATAAATAATTTTTTACAAAAAATATATAAAACTAATTTTTGTAAAGAATAATATCGACAGTATTATTAATACTATCTTGTAAAAAATATTTATAACTATCAATATTTCCAATATTAGATTTTATCTTATCATCTGAATTTAATAGAGTATCAACTATTGAACCCATAAAATCGTCTTTAACTTTCGTTAAAGATGTTTTATCATCAGAAAATAAAATCCATTTAGAATTAAAATATAGCTCATTCTTAAATTCTGTAATTTTTTCTTTCTCTAATGTAGGTATTTCCTCCAAAGAGGAAATAATATCATTAATTACCATTTCTTTTATTTCATCACTTTTTACTTTTCTTTGTGCTCTAGATAAATATCCATCAAAAACTTCATTAATCTCTTTTTTGTTTTTTATTTCTTTATTATCTAATTTTATAGCATTGCTTTCGTTCTTATTATTTTCATTTTTAATATTAGAAATACTGTTTTTTAGTCCTAAAAAATTATTTTCTATATTAGAATTGGGTTTTATAAAGCTAACAATTGTATTATAACAACTTAATATCATCCCATTTATAACATTTTTAATTTTACTGCCTTTGTTTTCAATGTTTCTTATCGCTAAAAATGTGTCTCTAACTATATTATTTATATACATATATCCCCCTAATCGTGTTAGGCGAATTAAACTGTATATCATAATCGCTGTCTATCAATAAGTTATGTTTTTTTAATCATTATTAGCGAAAAATCTTCATAAAAAAGTTAATTAAATATAATTATTAAATAAAACAATACATTAAAATAAATAATGATTAATTTTATATTTTTAACATATTTAATACCGAGTCTATTTTTTTATGATTAAGATCACAGAAAAACGGGACCATAAGTTAAATCAAATAACTTCACATACACAAAACACGTTTTTTTTTAATAAATAAAAAACCAAAAATAAAATATTGATTAACATTAAACTTTTCTTGTAAAAAAAATTATTTTTTCATAATTCACTACTGTTTTTTTTATGATAAAAGTAAGTGTTGGCTTTTTCTTATCAAGAAGACGACTTAGATTAAATAAAAGAAAATACAATTAAAAACACAATGGAGTCTTGTTATGAATCTCGTTGAACGATTTATTTCTTATACAAAAGTTAACACCACCACTAATAGGGAAAACGGTGCGGCTGGCATTATGCCTTCATCAGAAGGTCAGCGAGTGCTTGCACTACAATTAGTTGAAGAATTAAAAGCGTTAGGTGTTGAAGATATCAAAATTCGCGATACAGCAATTGTTACCGCAACACTGCCTTCTAACCTTGACTATGACGTTCCAACCGTCGCTTTTTTTGGTCACTTAGATACCAGTGCAGAACAAACTAATGATACGAAAGCGCAAATTCTACCTTATAAAGGTGGTGACCTTTGCTTAAATAAAGAACTTGATATTTATTTACGTCAAAGCGAATTCCCTGAATTAGAAAACTATATTGGTGACGATATTATCGTGACCGACGGCACAAGCCTATTAGGTGCTGACGATAAAGCCGCTATCGCCTCTATTATGGATATGTTGCAGTACTTTAAACAGCATCCTGAAGTGAAACACGGTACAGTTAAAATTGGTTTTGTCCCCGATGAAGAACAAGGTTTACGTGGTGCAAAAGCCTTTGATACTAAAGAATTTGGGGCTGATTTTGCCTACACCTTAGATTGCTGCGGTATTGGTGAGTTAGTGTATGAAAACTGGAATGCGGGTGATGTTGAGATTATCTTTACAGGTGCATCAGCGCACCCAATGTCTGCCAAAGGCAAATTAAAAAATTCACTGTTAATGGCGCACAAGTTTGTTGCAATGTTACCAGGCGGTGAAGCACCTGAATATACCGAAGGACGTGAGGGTTATTATTGGGTCAAACAATTAGCAGGGAATAGTGCGCGTACTGTATTAAAAATGGATGTGCGTGATTTCACCGAAAAAGGTTATGCACAACGCATGGCGTTTTTAAAACAACTTTCAGAATATTGTGAAGGTTTATGGGGTGAAGGCTCTGTCGTTTGCAAACAAGCTGACCGTTATGCCAACGTGTTTAATAGCCTACAAGGTGATAATCGTTATCCTATCGATATTGCAGTGGCGGCTTATGAAGCAAATGGCATTACACCTCGCCCAATCCCAATGCGTGGTGGTTATGATGGTGCAGCACTCTCTCAAAATGGTCTACCTTGCCCTAATATTTTTACAGGTGCTCATAACTTCCACTCTATTTATGAATATCTGCCAGTGAAATCGCTTTACGCTGCCAGTGATGTCTTAAAATCTGTCGTTAAGATCACGGCTGAACGTTTTGCACCTGGAGCTAAAGCATGATCCAAATTCTTGCGGTCTTAATTGTCGTTGTTATTGTCGCTAGAATGATCTTGAAAGGATATAAAGCCGAGCCTGTTTTGTTAGTTGCTGGTTTAGCCTTAATGGCGCTAACAATGATGTTTGGTTGGGGAGATATTCTTCCTAAAAATGTCAAAACAACAGGTATTGGCTGGTTAGATCCTTTTGAAGTAATGCGTGATCTCTTTAGTAGCCGAGCGGCAGACTTAGGTCTGATGATTATGGCGCTGATGGGATTTGCACATTATATGGATCATATTGGTGCAAATGAGGCCGTTGTTCGTGTTGCAACTCGCCCATTGAAAAATATGCGCTCACCTTATGTGTTACTCTTTTTCTCTTTTTTACTCGCGAGTATTTTGCAACTGGCTATTCCTTCAGCAACGGGATTGGCGGTTCTATTAATGGGCACGATGTTCCCAATTATGATAGGACTTGGCTTATCTCCTGCATCTGCCGCGGGTGTAATTGCAACTTCATTAGGCGTTGCTTACACCCCAACGGCAATTGATGCTATTCGAGGTGCAAAAGCGGTTGACTTAGGTGTTGTTGAATATGTGCTTTATTACCAAGGGCCTGCGGCGATTGCAACCGTCTTAGCCGTGGGGATTACACATATCTTCTGGCAACGCCATTGTGACCGAAAAGCCGGATTTGTACCTCAATTAGGCAAAATGTCTGAAGAAACAAAGAGTGATAAAAATGTACCTGGCTTTTATGCCTTACTGCCAATGTTACCTATCATTATGGCAGTAAGTTCATCAAGCCTATTTGTTGAAGGTATTCACCTTGATGTAGTCACAATTGTATTGATTTCAATGGCGATTTGTATGCTGATTGAAACATTACGCTTACGTGATTTTAAATCAGTATGTGCAGGCTTTCAGCATTTCTTAAAAGGTATGGGTTCTGCATTTAGTAATGTTGTTGGATTATTAGTCGCAGCGGGTGTTTTTGCTCATGGTATTAAAGTCAGTGGTGCAATAGACAGCCTGATCGTTATGGCGGAATCTGTTGGCCTGCCGCCATTTGCAATGGCATTGGTCTTCGCTATCGTGACATTAGCTGCCGCGATTATTATGGGTTCAGGTAATGCCCCTTTCCTTGCATTCGTTGAACTTATTCCACAAATTGCCCATAGCATGGGGGTAAACCCAATTGCGATGATTTTACCAATGCAACAAGCGTCACATATGGGACGAGGTATGTCTCCTGTGGCGGGTGTGATCATTGCTGTATCGAGTGGCGCAAAATTACAGCCGTTTGATGTTGTAAAAAGGACTGCAATACCACTTATGGTCGGTTTCGTATTCCATAGTGCGATTATTGCGATCTTCTATTATTAATAAATATACCTGAAGCATAATTTTTGCTTCAGGTTATTTTCAAATAATAAACATATTAAAAATAAGTGAAGATAATTTATTGTTATTTCCATAAATAAAAATTTAGTTATATTTTATTGAAAATATATTTATTCGCTTATTTTAACGATGAAAGAAAATTTAATAATTTTTTGAAAATATTAACAAAATAATAAGATATTATTCTTATACAGCAGAAAACAAAACGTCTATTATTTATTTTGTTAAAATGATGACATGCATATTAAATGCACTCACTCATTGCCATTTATTTTAACTATTCTGAGTTAGCCCACATTAAGTATGATAATTATACTAGCAATAGAATGGTGTATTCATTCTATTGCATTTTTGTTTAATCTCATTATTAGATATTAAAAATCCTCTCATTCCCTTTTATTTATTACCCCTTATCTTTAATAAAAAGCATAAAATACCCCATCTTTTTATGGATAAATATTGCAAGAGAGTCAAAACGGTTGCCTTATCTTTGGTAGAGAAAAAATTACCAATCTTGAAGTTAAGAAAGGGAATATTTTCTCAAATTTTATACAATCTTAGTAAATTCAGAAAAAACTTTCTCCCATAAATTCAGTATGATGTTTGTATTAAAAATAGAATAACCCGTTGAATTCTCATACTGTTTATTGGATGCATGCAATGAAAGAACAATTATCTTCTCGTTGGAAAATATTGATAGCGGCAGTTAAGCAACAAGTCAAACCCGCTTTAGGTTGTACAGAACCTATTTCGCTTGCATTAGCGGCTGCAACAGCAGCGAGTTACTTACAACACTCTATTACCCGCATTAGTGCAGAAGTCTCTCCTAATTTAATGAAAAATGGTATGGGCGTAACTGTACCGGGTACAGGCATGGTGGGATTATCCATTGCAGCAAGCCTAGGTGCTGTAGGGGGCGATTGTAAAGCCGGTCTTGAAGTATTAAAGCATGCAACGTCAGAGCACGTTGAGCAAAGCAAAGCACTATTAGCGGCAGGCATTGTGAATGTTTCGATTAAAAAAGCGTGCCAAGAAGTTCTATATAGCGAAGTGACTGTTGAAGACAGTGAAAACAGTGCAACTGTCATTATTGCAGGTAACCACACTAATATTGTTAAAATTATTCATAACGGTCATGTTGTTCTTGATAACACTTGTGCTGGCACAGAACAGTCTGCATCACCTTGCGAAATCAAAGAAACGTTAGCCCAAACTAATACTCAAGAAATTTACCAGTTTGTTACCCAAACACCAGTAGAAGAAATTTCTTTTATTCTTGAGTCAGCACACTTAAATGATGCGTTATCAAAAGAAGGTTTGAACAATACTTATGGTTTACATATTGGGCAAACTTTACAACGCCAACAACAGCGTGGCTTATTGGCAAAAGATTTATTATCAGAAATCATGATCCGTACTTCTGCTGCGTCTGATGCTCGTATGGGAGGTGCCGTTTTACCCGCAATGAGTAACTCTGGCTCAGGTAACCAAGGTATTGCTGCAACGATGCCGGTTGTGGTGGTCGCTGAATATTTACAAGTTGGCGAAGAGAAAATGGCAAGAGCATTAATGCTTTCCCATTTACTGGCTATTTATATTCACCATAAATTCCCTGCACTATCTGCATTATGTGCAGCAACAACCGCATCAATGGGTGCCGCAGGTGCAATTGCGTGGCTAATGGATGAACGTTATGAATCTATGGCGATGGCAATCAGTAGCATGATTGGCGATATCAGCGGTGTGATTTGTGATGGTGCTTCAAATAGCTGTGCGATGAAAGTCTCAACAGGCGCGAGTGCAGCTTACAAAGCTGTGTTAATGGCTCTAGACAACACTTATGTGACAGGTAATGACGGTATTGTCGCTCATGATGTTGATTCTACAATTGAAAATCTATGTGCACTAGCAAGCCGTGCAATGCAACATACCGATATTCAAATTATTGAGATCATGGAATATAAAGCCGTTGCTAATGGTTAATTTGAGCATTTAAAAAAAAGCACCCCATAATGTTGGTTATTATGGGGTGAAAAATAAGATCCTAGGAACAGGACCCTCCTCAAGTCAGGAGCTTATCAATATTCGTTACTGCTATTTACGGCTACTACGGTTACTTCTTACTTCTTACTGCTTTCTAACACTCACTACAGGGTATTAGGTTAATGAGCCTTTTCTTCTGTGTTAGGCATCAATGCATCAAAATTGGCTCTTATCTCTTCTTCTGGTAATTGAATACCAATAAAGACCAATGTACTTTGACGAGTTTCATCTTCATTCCACGGTCTATCCCAATCAGCACTATAAAGGCGTTGTACACCTTGGAATAACAAACGATTAGGTTGGTCTTTGATATTTAATATCCCTTTATAACGCAAAAGATTATCAGCAAAGCTTAATAATAATTTTTCCATTACATCTGAAACTTCTTGTAACTCAACAGGATAATCAAATTTTAATACAATCGAGCTGATATCATCTTGCTTATCCGCCTGATAACGAAACAGGGGCTGTTTTACATCGAGATTATCGTTCAACATAAAACCTTTTACGTTAAACAGTAGTCCTAAATCAACTTGCCCATGAATAACGGTGTGTACAGGTGCTCTGGCATTAATACGTCTTAATCGTGCCATTAATTCAGGAGAGGCTGGCGTGACATCTGTTTTCGTTAACAGAATGCGGTCAGCATAACCAATTTGTGATTGGGCTATCGTAAATTGATCCAGTTGTTGTTGAGCGTGAACATTATCAACAAGCGTGATAATGCCATCTAATAAGTAGCGCTGGCAGATGATCTCATGAGAAAAGAATGTTTGGCTAATAGGACCTGGATCAGCCATACCCGTGCATTCAATAACTAATCTATCAAACTCGATTTCACCGCGATCCAAACTGTCACATAAGTCTAATAGCGTGTCTTCTAATTCATTCGATTTACTACAGCAAATACAACCATTGGTCAGTGTTTTAATTTGAGTGGCTCTATCACCAATGATTTCATCATCAATAGGGACTTCACCAAATTCATTTTCAATAACGGCAATTTTATAGCCATGCTCTTCATTAAGCATATGACGTAAAAGTGTTGTCTTTCCTGATCCTAAAAAACCAGTCAGAATTGTCACTGCAATAGGTTCCATCATTTGTCTCCTTTACGGATCATTAGCAACAGCGAAAACCGCCTTTACCATCACCACCGCCATAACGGGCTTCCTGACGCTCACGGAAAAACTCGTTATAGGTCATAACAGGCTTATCTGGATGGTTATCCTTCATGTGTTGCACATAATTATCGTAATCAGGAATACCTATTAGCATACGTGCTGCTTGTCCTAGATATTTTCCAGCTTGTCCTAAATTACCAAACATAAGTTTCTCCTAAGCCCCGCACTGGCAAGCCAGCACGGGGGTTTAACCTAGCTACCTAAATTAGTGACCTGAGGACACTTTTACATCTTTTGGCATAGGAACATACGGTGTTTCTTGTGCTGTTTCTTCTGGGTTTTTACGTGCTTTCATTGCGGTACGGAAACCGTAGAAAATGATGCTGTAAACAACCACTAAGAACAGAATACTTAAGCCAGCATTGGTGTAGTTATTAATTACAATATGGTTCATATTGGTAATTTCAGCCGCAGTTAAGTCGGCACCACCTGCTAAGATCTTCGCTTTGTATTCATTTGCTAAGTAGAAGAAACCTTCCATTTGTGGATCATCGCTGAGAAGTTTCAGACCTAATGCCCATGTTGTACAAATTAATAACCATACGGCTGGAACCACTGTCACCCAGATATATTTAGTACGTTTCATCTTAACTAAGATAACAGTACCTAATACCAGAGCAACTGCCGCTAACATTTGGTTTGAAATACCAAACAGTGGCCATAAGCTCTTAACACCGCCTAATGGGTCAACAACACCTTGGTATAACAGATATCCCCATAATCCTACACAACCCGCGGTACCAATCACACCGGGAATGAACGAGTTTGTTTTCTTCAGGTAAGGGATAAAGTTACCTAACAAGTCTTGGAACATAAAGCGGCCAGAACGTGTACCCGCATCTAACGCTGTTAAAATAAAGAGCGCTTCAAACAAGATACCAAAGTGATACCAGAAGCCCATATCCGCAGCAGGAATGATTTTATGGAATACCATCGCGATACCAACTGCTAAGGTAGGCGCACCACCAGCACGGTTTAATACAGAAGGCTCACCAATATCTTTCGCCGTTTGTAGAATTTCTTCTGGCGAAATAACGAAGCCCCATGAACTCACCGTTGCAGCAGTATGAACAGTAACTTCTCTTAACTGCTCCATAATAACTGCGGTATTTTCGCCCCCTAATTCATGAAGGTTTGGCATAGTAATACCTAAACCTGCTGGTGGTGTATTCATTGCAAAATACAGACCGGGTTCAATGATGGATGCAGCGACTAACGCCATGATCGCAACGAATGATTCCATTAACATTGCACCATAACCGATAAAACGCGCATCCATTTCATTGGCGATAAGTTTAGGTGTTGTACCTGAAGCAATCAGTGCGTGGAAACCAGAAACGGCACCACAAGCGATAGTGATAAATAAGAATGGGAATAAAGCCCCTTTCCATAACGGCCCTGTACCATCGACATATTGAGTAACCGCTGGCATTTTCAGTTCAGGGTTTAGGATAACAATACCAACTGCTAAACCAACGATAACCCCAATTTTCAGGAACGTCGCTAAGTAATCACGCGGAGCGAGGATCAACCAAACTGGCAGTAATGCAGAAACGAAAGCATAACCAATAAGACCAAAGGTGATGGTTGTATCTTTAAAGGTTAGCGCAGGTCCCCAATATGGGTCGTGGGCAATCACACCACCAAACCAAATCGCAGCAATCAGTAATACAATACCGATAACCGAGACTTCACCGACACGACCTGGACGGATATAACGCATATAGATACCCATAAACAGGGCAATAGGTACTGTTGAACAAACAGTAAACACACCCCATGGGCTTTCTGCTAAGGCTTTAACAACGATAAGTGCAAGCACCGCAAGAATGATGATCATGATAAGGAAACAGCCGAATAAAGCGATAGTACCCGGAATAGGACCCATCTCTTTCTTTATCATCTCGCCAAGTGAGTTACCATTACGGCGTGTTGAAATAAACAACACCATAAAGTCTTGTACGGCACCAGCAAGTACAACCCCGGCTAATAACCAAAGTGTACCCGGTAAGTACCCCATTTGCGCAGCAAGAACGGGTCCAACTAAAGGACCTGCACCCGCGATAGCCGCAAAGTGGTGACCAAATAAAACATAACGGTTAGTTGGAACATAGTTCAAACCGTCATTATTGACAACAGAAGGTGTTGCTCTAGTTGGGTCCAGTTTCATCACTTTTTGAGCGATGTACAGACTGTAATAACGATAAGCAACTAAATAAACAGCAACAGAAGCAACAACTATCCACAGCGCACTGACGTGTTCACCACGACGAAGTGCAACCACTGAAAGACAAAAAGCACCAATAATCCCGAGGATCACCCAAGGTACGTGCTTTAAAAATGCATTTTTGTTCATGAGACACCTTTTTTTCAGGCAAGACCGAACAGCCAAAGAGTAATGCGGGACAGTAGAGAATGATTTGAGCGAATATGAGAGATAACTGCCCGCAGCTACATAATAAGAATTCTTACACTGGAATGGTGTGATTAAATCTCTTAGCGGTTGTATAACGAATTAAGCGGTCTATTTTCTCAGTTAAGTGGTTCTGCTATTTTTAAATGGTGATTTTTTTGTGATCTAGATAACAATTTTATGACTTTCAATAAGTTAGAAAATCACTGAATAAAAGAAAACCTCCTTTTTACTAACAAAAAAGGAGGTTTTTTATAACATTATTTAATTAAAGAGTCATTATTGACTGAATTGAACTGATATCAAAAACACATTACCTTTTCGAGCGGGTGAACTATTAAAACGCCACTGATATGCGGCATCAATAACAGCATTGTCTATGCTCATATCACCACTACCAGATTTCAATAACACCACAGTAGGAATGCCTTGAGGATCAACATCAAGTTGTAAGATCATATCCCCTGTTTTAGGGGCTGTAACAGGTGCATTCACTGTCGGTAATATCTGATCGCTACCTTTTATATTTGCTGATGAAAAATCAATACTAAATGTCCGGTTTGATTGAACAATTTTATCAGTATTCAACGGTAAACGAACAACCTTGCTATTCGGATCTGATGCAGGGATTGCACGTTGAGCTAATTGAATTTGAGTTAAATCATCGCTGAGATAATCATCTTCAGGCTTAATTTCAATGTCGTCAGGTAAATAGCGCATATCCATTCGCGCTCGTAAGGTTTGATAGCGCTCTAAGCGAGCCCCTTCAAGTGTACTTATCACCATTCTCATTTCTAGCATCTGCATTAAAGAGCTAATACTCTCTTTGGACTTTTGTTGTGTTGCTTTAGCAAATGCCCCCGTAGCAATTTCCGGATCTTCATCAAGCCATGTTATGCCCCATCCTAACCAGACATCTTCACGATCGGGCTCTAATGCAATCGCCTGTTCAAAATGAGTACGCGCTTGCAATAATAAGGTTTGCCAATACGCCTTATCTTGCGGATAAATTTTAGGAGAACTCGCTAAATTGTTGGTTCCTACGTTGTAATATTGCAATTCAAAACGTGCCACTGTTCTCACGATATCGGCATTATCTTGATGTAGAGCGAGTTTTTCATTTAAAAAGCGAATACTGTTATCCCAATTTTCATGGTTATTCTCACCATTAGGCAATGTCTGTAACTCTTTTAAGATGGCTTGTAACGCTGCACGCTTTTCTTGCTGTCGTTGGGATAATCTAGGGTAATAAGAAGCATAAGGATCATAGCTAGAGCGAGCCTCTTCTCTTCTATCTTCTAATTCTGGTGCTTGTTTTTTCAATTCTGAATAAGCATTTTCGGTAAGTGTTACCCCTTTAGCATCTTGTCTTGCATAGGCCTTAACCAGTTTTATCAATGTGGATTGCAGTTTAACGGCATACTCTTTCCAACCAAGGCGGGTACTTTCGAAACGGACAGTCACACGTTGACGATACCCGTCTTTATTTGGCATAAAACGCCAATGGCGAGCTACACTCACAGCTTGATCATCGAAAGCATCAACGCCACTACTGTTTTGTACCCAGAGCCCTGAAATGCGTCCTTGAGGATCGACATCAACGGATAAAATAACATCTGCACGAGGGATATATTTTCTAATTGTTGGATAACGGATCTCAGTTAAATTTTTTACTTCATTAGGTGATTCAACCGTCACTTCTCCGGGATACTCTTTTCCCATCATTGATTGCATTTCAAGATAGGTGGTTAAATCATTATTGATTGCATTGCTCACTGGTAATCTCTGATTAGCAAGCTTTGTGACTTCTTCTGGTGGTGTACTGTTTTGTCGATAAAAACGATCTTCAATAACTCGAGCTTGTAATATCTGATAAATCTGACGCTGATTTTCAGTAAGTTCTGAAATCGCTTTTTTCAACAATTGTTGTGCTGCAATATCATTACGACCTTGCTTAGCCTGTTTCAGCGTATCTGCCACCATTAACGCTAACATCGCTTTTTCGATTTGCGCATCCAAAGAACGATGAGCAATATACGTCAATGCTAACACTTGCCATGCCTCTGGCGATAATGGTGCAACCGCAATCACATTAATACCTGATTGCGCTAATTGAGCATCATGAGTCTTTGAAAGGGAAGCTAGCGCCTGAGCAACCATAATCTCAGGTTGATTTAATAGCCAGTCACCATAAAAATTGAGTGTTTTTAAAGCGTCTGCGCGTTCTGGTGTTCCTTTTGCATGAACTAAATAAGCATCTTTCGCTTTTGTCGCAGCAACCACATCATCACTAAAATAATCTAATCCTGGTAAAGCTATTCGTGCTTTTTCAATAGCGCTAAGCGATGCCAATGCTTTAGCTTGATTAGACCGAATAGCTTTACGAATGTCATTTTCGCTATTAACCACGAAATAGTGATAATTTTGCCATTCAGATTGTTCGATATTTTGTAAAACAAAACGACGCCGATCTTCTAATTCATTCTTAGGTATCACGGAAAATGACACACCCAGTGCCATTAAAAGCACGACTCCCCCCCCGAATAAATAGTAAATATTTTTAGCTCGCCACGATTGCAATAACATCACAATCGTCATAATGAGAGAGCCTAGCCATACTCCCAGTAAGAAATTACGCTCATCAAAGCGCACAGATGAGGGGAGAATGTTGCTATTAACACTATCAATCAAGCTAAAGGTTGAAACTAAAAAGGCGGGTAACCAAAAAGGGAACAGTAACGTTATAACGCCAATAATAATCAGGATCAGCTTTATTCTTTTTTTCATGTTATTTCCCCTAACCTATGGCTTTCTTTTCAAAATATGCATTGAAGGGAAAACAAAAATAACTAACAAAATAATGGCTGAAACCATTAAAAACATGAGACTCAACATCGTTATGAGTATTTGTTCAATATAATCCGCTTTGATTAAATCGGCGACCCAGCTAGAACCTAAACTACCGCTGACACCTTGTGGAATAAAATTCATCAGTAATACCCCAAAAATCACAGGGGCTAGCATGGCAATAGCCGTATGCAATATCACTTTGGGTACTTTATTTATTGCATTTTTAACCGCAATAAATATTGCTGGAGGCTGAATAGGTTTCGCAGGCGTAGTTTGGGTGGAGGCTTGTCGGATATGCGCATTTTGTACTCTTTTTTGACGAACTTGCTCGCGTTGCGTTTGGTTTTGTTTTTGAGTCGTTGCAACTTGCTGTAACTGAGTTTGCCTTGCACATGTGGCACAGGCTTTACCTGCAAAATGCTGGTGGTTTTTGTCTTTTTGACAAATGACTAACTGTTGCTTTTCGGGTTGTGCGTATTCATAGAGTGCTGTCGCCCATGTTTTTGCACTTGGTCTTTGCGAAGGTGTGCCTGAAAAGGCTTTATCAAACAGTGTTCTGAGTTTATCGGGTAATTGTTTATGCCCACTGGCGACATTTGGGGCGATCAAATTATGCGCCTTTAGGCCATAACCATAAAAACGCCCCGCAATACGCCTTGGGATATCCGTAGGTACGGTGTCATTTTTAGGGCGACCACTAAAAGGGTGAATACCGAAATTAAGCAACTGAAAAATAATTACCGCTAAGGCAAATCGGTCTTGCCACTCTTCTTCTGTTTCTGGAATAGTTTGCTTAGCTTGAAATTCTGGCGCTAGATATTCAACAGTAAATTGCCCTGCGGGATAACGTGTATTCTCTCCTTGGATACTAAATCCATCACAATCGAGAAGAGACATATACAAACTTGATTTATAAAACCGCAAATTCAGCGGTTTCATATCAATAATACGGTGCCCTTGTTGATGTAAAGCGTCAATCAATGAGCAAAGGTTATAGGCGAGACTCACTTTCGCCCCCATTCCAGTGGGTAAACCGTGAGCTTTGGCTTGGCGATCTTGAAGAATATATTCCAACTCAATCGTATTTTTGACATCAAGTTCAGGCATCACAAAGCCAACAAATTGCTTTTGACTATTGTATAAACGAGCTTGAGGCCATGCGAGTTGAATAATAGGCGTACCGTTAACAGAAACGGGCTTTAATGCAGGTTCTAACTTCTGCATTGCCGAGATCTTTTTCAGATAATAGGCTTTATCAATTTTGTCATGATAAACTTTTGAGACTTGAAAAGAGGCATTATTAA
The DNA here is from genome assembly GCF_003144405.1 of Proteus cibi. Lineage (GTDB taxonomy): Bacteria > Pseudomonadota > Gammaproteobacteria > Enterobacterales > Enterobacteriaceae > Proteus > Proteus cibi. The sequence continues at coordinate 194,814 of NZ_PENW01000019.1, read as the reverse complement.
TATGGCTAACGCTACCTGCACCACCGCTTTTTATCAAATCACCTATTTGATAAATTTTACCGTTTTCATCTTGTAATTGCCTAGATACTGGTTGAGCTACCCCTTTCTTTCTTGCTTTTACCACAACTCTTCATCCCTGATGCAAATAACTAAAGTTTTATCATCACCTGTGATTGAATGCGTTCGAGGATCAGCTAAAGTCCCTGCTAATGCCTCACTTCCGCTATCTTCTGATACTGTTTTTAAATAACGGATCACGGGGGTAATAAACGGTTCATAAAGTGCATCACACGCTTTATTCATAGCAAAAGGCTGTACACCATCAGACATCAAAATAACTTGTTTTACTGGTTTATTTAGGGGAATGACACGTAAATGCGCTTCCCAATTTTCTGATGTCACAAACCAAGTCTGATTCGCATATTCCCCATTTTCAGGCTGTGATACATAACGGGTACCATCACAATATTCCACCACCGCAATACCATCACCTAAATGGAACAAATAACCACCATCATCACCAACCCAACAGGCAACCAGTGTTGATGCATATTCATTAAGCGCACACTGTTTTATTTCTGCATATTCAGCCAGTTGGAGGCGAATATCGTCAATAAGCTGTTTAGCCCCTTGTGTTATCTGTTTTTCGGTTAACAAATCAATATTTGGCCACTCTGTAATACGTAGCGTAAATAACCGAGCAACAAGCTGAGCACCTTGTTCACTATAACGAGAGGAGCCTGCGCCATCACAAACAGCAGCGATAAGATATTCACCTTTACGGCGAATAAAATAAGCATCCTGACAGGGAATTTGACGTTCTTGATGGGCAATACCTGTCACAGATGCCCCATAAGCTAACCAATCATTCATCAAACAGGTACACTCGCCCAAGAATCAGTTGAAGGTAATTGTGCCGTGCCACCCGGTGTTGATTGAGAAACCACCTGCATGCTAGCACTTAGCCACAAGAATAATTCTTTAAATTGTAGCCCTTTAAGCATTTTCACACCATTAACACCATTACGGCTAAAGCTTCCCATGACTTCTGCTGATGCACCATCAACCATGATAGGAAATACCGCTGTTTTTTGGCTTTCTTCTGCTTGGCGACAAAGCTGTGCTGCCGGTTCCCACTGATCTGTCGGAACGCCATCAGACATTAAAAATAACCAAGGGCGAGTATAAGCAACACCTGCTTGTTTAAAGCGCTGTTTTTCAGCTTCAATTTCTTCAAGTGCGAGTGTAATGGCTTGCCCCATCGGCGTTGTACCATTTGCCTCTAAAACAGGTGCCGTAAAATCCATCGCATCTTTCCAATCACCATGAACAGTGCATTGGTCATAGCCGCCATATTCAATCACTAAAATACGCACACGTTTCGCCGCAATAACGTCATTTTTTAGTTCTTGCTCAAGTAACTTAAGGCCTTCATTGAGTTGTTGAATAGGCTGCCCATACATACTACCAGAGCTATCTAGCACTAAGATCAGAGGGGTTCTTTGTTCACTATTATCAACCAAGGCTACGTCAGGGATCATAAGATGCTCCATCATTTAGTTATTATTTTTCATGATAAAGATTAATGTAACATAAAGACGCAAAATTCATCAGAAAGAAAAAAGCAATAAAGTAAAGATAAAGATATTTCTGATAAAAAATAAGCCGTAAGGTTTAAAACTCGATGTTTTAAATTAAATTTGAGCGTGTTTTCATAATTTCAGATGAAAAAAAGCACCTTATTACAATCTGTAAAAGGTGCTTTTTAATCAACTAATTATGATGTTAATAGTGGATTTTTTGGCGTCCAGCGATAGAGTGCGAAAGCGTTGTACCATCGACCATTTCAAGCTCGCCCCCCACAGGAACGCCATGGGCAATTCGGCTGGCAGCAATATCATACTGAGCACAAATTTCAGCAATGTAATTAGCTGTTGCTTCACCTTCAACAGTCGGGTTTGTCGCCAAGATCACTTCTGAAATAGACTCTTGGCTTAAACGCTCTTCAAGTCTATCTAAACCAATATCCATAGGACCAATACCATCTAAAGGGGATAAATGCCCCATTAAAACAAAGTATCGACCCGCAAACTGCCCTGTCTGCTCGATAGCATGAATATCCGCAGGACTTTCAACAACACAAATTTGCCCATTTTGCTGACGGCGAACATTAGCACAAATAGTACAACGCTCTTCTTCAGTAAAAGTTCGGCAATCACAGCAATGACCAATTTCAGACATTGCACGCGTGAGTGCTTGTGCAAGTCGCATACCACCGCTTCTATCGCGTTGAAGTAGTTGGAAAGCCATTCGTTGCGCTGATTTAGGTCCGACACCGGGTAAACAACGCAACGCTTCCATTAATGATTCAAGAAGTGGGCTGGTTTGCATTAGAATGGCATCTTAAAGCCTGGTGGCAATTGCATACCGTTAGAAACAGAAGCCATTCTTTCTTTTTGTGTTTCATCAATACGACGTGCAGCATCATTAAAGGCAGCAGCAATCAAATCTTCTAGCATCTCTTTGTCATCTTCTAGCAGACTAGGATCGATTTCAACACGACGGCAATTATGAGCACCATTGATAGTGATCTTAACTAAGCCAGCGCCAGATTCACCAGTCACTTCTAAGTTTGCGATCTCTTCTTGCATTTGCTGCATTTTTTCTTGCATTTGTTGGGCTTGCTTCATCAGATTACCCAAACCACCTTTTCCGAACATAATTGTCTCTCTTTGTAAAAGCCACACAGTATGAAGTCATACAACATGTTGCGATTAAACAGGTCGGATACTCTCTTCATCCAATTCAGCATCAAAATATTGCTGTAATGTTTGAATCGTTTTATCCGTAATAATCGATTGACGCGATAACGCCAATTTTTCATCATAAATGGCTTGTCGCCACTCCAACGGAGTTTTTACCGCTGGATCATCATCTTCTATAATTGTGAGTGAAATTGCTTTTCCATGCAATTCACTTAACGAATTAGTAAGCGTGCGTAACGCATTTGCTGAATTTAAATGTTTCTGTTTAGTTCGTAAATGCAAAATAACGTTTTCTTCGCTTACTGTCTCTTTATACGCATTTAATGCCAGTTGTTGCACTAATTTAGGGAGTGGCATTTTGTCAATTTCAGCCGCCCAAGCATCCCTTTCTTGCGACTCTTTAGCAATTTTTGCTGCTAATTCCGGTGTTTTTTCATATTCGAGAACTTCTTTGATCTCTTTGGGTGAAGAAACAACCTCTTGCGTTGACATGAGCTCAGGGTTTTGCGGACGCCACTGATACTCTTCTTTTTTCTTTTTCTCAGGCGCATTAGTCTGACGCTTGGCAACTTGCTGGCGTTTTTCACTCACGGCAGCTAGCCGCTCTAATGCACTAGCTGCCGGCTTAGCCCGATTAGGCGTCGCCGGTTCAGACTTTTTTGGCGGGGTTTGTTGTTCCGTCCCCTTGATTGCCTGCCTTGCTCTTAAAAGTTGTGCTGCCGGGCTATTGCCTAATGACGCACTCTTTTCTATGGGGGAAGAAGATTGATGAGCCATTTGAGGCGAATGAGTTTGCGCAGTTTGCGGGGCATACTGTTCAGACACTCTATTCGTAGGCAAGGATGCTGAAGGTAAAGTTTGTGCTAATGGCGCAGAAGGTATTTCATCAATCACTGTTTTAGGATGAAAAGCAAGCGCACGTAGCAGAGTCATTTCAACCCCCATGCGTCTATCTGGTGCATAAGCCAGTTCTTTTCGCCCAACTAATAAGGTTTGATAATAGAGTTGTAAATCTTGTGGAGAAATAGATTTAGCCAATAAACGTAGGCGTTCTTGAGTAAATTGCTCTTGCGGATTTTCTTCACTAGGCAATAACTGCAACATTGCAATTTGATGCAGTAATGAGAGTGTTTCCACCAAGAAATTTTCCCAGTCAGTCCCTCTTGAAGCAACTTCATTAACCAGCGACATGACCTGTTGACCATCCGCTTTAACCAGCGCTTCAATCAATGCTAAAGGTTGAGCGTCATCAATAGTGCCTAGCATTTGGCTAACCACTTCTGCACTGACAACACCTTCGCCACTTGCGATAGCTTGGTCTGTTAAACTTAACGCATCTCGCATACTGCCATCAGCGGCGCGGGCAATAAGTTGACGTGCTCTTACATCATTTTCAATATGTTCTGCTAAAAGCACTTTTTCGAGTTGTGTCGCAATTTGATCAATATCTAATGCTCGCAGATGAAATTGCAAGCAACGCGATAAAATCGTGACAGGTAATTTTTGTGGATCTGTCGTCGCTAATAAGAATTTAACGTGCTCTGGCGGTTCTTCTAATGTTTTTAGTAACGCATTAAAACTGTGACGAGAAAGCATGTGAACTTCGTCAATCAAGTAGACTTTAAAGCGTCCACGAGCGGGTGCATATTGCACATTATCCAGCAGTTCACGGGTATCTTCTACCTTGGTTCGAGATGCCGCATCGATTTCAATTAAATCAACGAAACGCCCTTGTTCTATTTCAAGGCAATTTGCACATTGACCACAAGGTTTACTCGTAATGCCAGTTTCACAATTAAGCCCTTTGGCAAATAAGCGAGCAATCGTCGTTTTCCCGACACCTCTTGTGCCAGAAAAAAGATAGGCGTGATGAAGTCGCTGATGATCAAGACCATTAGCTAAAGCAGTCAACACATGACGTTGACCAACAACATCGTTAAAAGTTTGTGGGCGCCACTTACGGGCAAGTACCTGATAGCTCATTGATTCCGCTAAATTTGAACAAGATTTATCTCTATGCTAACACAGGGGCGACCTATTGAGCGAGATCTGTAAGAAACAAATGAGATATTGATGAAAGAACCAGCAGAAATTTAAGATAAAGTCAGCGTTAACAATTGTGCGGGCAATATACCTTTATAAAAATAGAAAAATTTATAAATGATATATAGACACCCGCACTCTTACTTGTGTTTATGATAAGAACTTAATTCGCTCTTTTCTAAACAGTGAAGATATTAATGTCCTGGAAAATCAACCAGTGTAAAGCTGTGAACACCTTGTTTTTCTAAGCGTTCGATACCGCCTAAATCAGGTAAGCAGATAATGAATGCGGCTTCTGTCACTGTTCCCCCTAAACGGCGGATAAGACGAGCAGTTGCTTCAATGGTGCCACCTGTTGCCAGTAAATCATCAACCATTAATACTTTGTCTTGATCCGTAATGCTATCTTTGTGGATCTCTAAAGTATCTGTGCCGTATTCCAGATCATAAGTTTCACTGAGCGTTTCGCGAGGCAATTTACCTTTTTTACGAACAGGAACAAAACCGACGCCTAGGCGTAAAGCGACAGGAGCACCAAACAAGAAGCCACGCGCTTCGGTACCCACAACTTTAGTGATACCCTGACCTTGATAGTGTTCTACCAATAAATCAATGGTTGCCTGATATGCAGCAGGATTATCTAATAATGTAGTGATATCACGGAATAATATCCCTTCTTTCGGATAATCAGGAATGGTTTCAATACTGTCTTTAATAAATTGCAGTTGTTGCGCGTTAGCAGTCATAATCAGTGCCATAATAAAAAACGAAACGATAGAATCTATGCAATATGCCGTTAAAATGCAACAGAAAGCCAATTAACAACTGTTTTTTGTTGCTTTAAGTCAATTCATGTTTTTATCAAAACAGGAACAAGAACCAGATGAATAAACCCGATCCTTTAAGCTTGTTTAAAAAACAGATAGACAATCTAGCCGAAACAGTGGCGCCTATTGCAAACAAAAAAATTGCAGCACCTTGCTTCGACACAGCACTATTTCACCGCCGAAGTGATTCCCTTGGTGGCTATATGCAACAGATCCGCGATAATTTTACCCAGTTAATCGCTTGTGTTGAGGCACAACGAAGCCAGCAGGTTAAGTTTCTGGCAACACAAATCCTACAACAAATTGAAGCATTAACTCGTGAATTATCGACACAAACACTAAGAAAGCAAGAAAACCAGCTAACTCAACGAAAAAAAAGTGTCGATTTATACCAAAAACTTGCCCAACATCAGGATTATGAGCGTCGATTACACTCCATGATCCAAGATAGAGAGCTTTCATTAACGCAAGCCCAAAACTTTATGAAGCAACAAGAGTTACAAAAAGAGATTGCAGCGCTTGAAAATCGCCTTGCGCGCTGTAAAAACGCCCTATTTTCTATCGAAAAGAGCATTGAGAAACAAGAAGATAAATTTTAAAGGAAGTGATAATGAGTTTAAAAGAAGCACCAGAGTCTGTTCAATTGGCAGTTGATCTTATCTACTTACTAGAAAGCCACCATATTGATCCTAAAACAGCACTAGAAGCTCTCGAGATTGTGCGCCAAGATTATGAAAAAAAATTAGCGACACAATCTACTCATTCATCTCTTAATTAAGCAAATGGCGTATTAGCTTCAGGTGTTGAGCCATCAAGAGGACGTTTTATCTCTTGTACTTCATCACCTTGTTTATTATGCAAATAAACATCAAGTTGGTTAAACGCAATATTGATATTATTTTCATTACATAACTTATCAATAGCACGGTTAACTTCATCTATTGCAATGTTTCTATCACCTAACGTTCTCACATAAAAACGCAAATCATGATTTAGCGTACTTGCCCCAAATTCAGTAAATAGCACCACAGGCTCTGGTTCAGTCATCACTCTGGTATTATCTTTAGCCGCTTTCATTAAGATCGCTTTGACCTTATCAAGATCAGAGCCATAAGCAACCCCCACTTGAATAATAATACGTGTCACCGTATCAGATAATGTCCAGTTAATAAGTCGCTCAGTGACAAACGCTTTATTTGGAATAATCACTTCTTTACGATCAAAGTCAGTCACTGTTGTAGCCCTAATCCGAATTCGGCTAACCGTACCGGAATAAGTACCAATAGTAACCGTATCACCAATTCTGACCGGTCTTTCGAACAAAATAATTAAGCCAGACACAAAGTTTGCAAATATTTCTTGTAAACCAAACCCTAAACCAACGGTTAAAGCGGCGGCTAACCATTGCAGTTTTTCCCACGCTACACCTAATATACCCAGTGATACGATGGTTCCAATAGCAATAATAATGTAGGTTAAAATAGTTGTGATCGCGTAAGAAGCACCTTGTTGCAGTTTTATACGAGATAAAATTAATACCTCTAATAGACCTGGTAAATTTCGTGTCATAAACCAAGAAATTGCCATAATAGAAACAGATAATAATAAATCGGCAACTGTAACTGCCTTAATAACGTTACCCAGTTCTGTGGGTAACGTGTAATTCCAGAGCGTTATTCCATCTAAATAAGTAAAGACGGTAATAAAATCAGACCAAATTCCATAGAAACTAGAAGCAAAGATGATAAATAAGATCATCGTTGTCAATCTTAATGATTGCTGATTGATTTGATCCATATCCATTGGTGGCTCTTGAACAGGTTCAAGGCTATTATCTTCACCTTCTTTTTTCTCTTTTAACATCGCTTGTCTACGTTCGAGAGCTCGGCGATATGCAAGCCTTCTAGCCGCAACGGTTAATCCGCGCAAACTGGCGTGATAAGCAATAAACCACAGCATGAGCAGATATAAACTATCAATCCAGCGATTTGCTAAACGCAATGCCGTGTAGTAATAACCAAAAATAACCAATCCCATTAAAATAAGGGGTGAAAACGTTAATAAAGTAATGACAACCGTTCTAACAACATGGTTACCTTTTTCTTGCCACATTTCACGGCAAAATGGCAACGCACACAAGCTAATACCAAAGAGTGAAATAATCGCAACCAACTGCCCAATAACATCCCCCACCAGCAATAGTGGATTATTAATGCCATAAGCGGAAAGTAAAATAATAGGTAGCATCGGAAGAGAAAGCCGCAATAAGCGTTTACGGTTTTGTTGGACTCGTTCTACGGGAATTTTAAAATGTTTTACAGCAACGCCATTGTCAGACATTAAGCGATAAGACCATTCAAACATCAGCCAAAATACCGCAAATTGCCAAGCGAAAGACCAAATAAATTCTTGCTGTACATTAAAGCTATTTATTAGCCAATATCCTATCGCTAAGACAAAACAAGACAGAGGTAATGTTTTGAGAAACACAATTCCCAGTGCGAGTGGTGTATGTAACTGAGAATCTTTATTGAGTTTATTTATATCCCCATTGAGTTTTTCAAACTGAATATCCAGTTTTTTACGCTGCCAGATCAGTATTGAACCGAACAAAATTAACGCAATAAGAACAGGAAGTGATTTCTTAGCCCCGATCAGCAGATTTTCATTTGACCAGTTGAGTTTAAAACCTTGAAACTCGGCAACAGCCTGAGCGGGGAATGCTGAAAACCAATTAAGATTAATTGGCTTATTACTACTTACCCAGAAAATTTGCTGAGCTAATGTGTTTTCGAGTGAACTTACCACACTGCGTAATTGTTGTTGATCCATTTGTAGGTTAATCGAACCAGAGATTTGATTACCTAATTGGTTATTCAGTTTATCGAGCAGTTCTCTACGAGCATCAACTAATAGTTCCAAAGCATTGCGTAACTCTTTTTGCGCATTGGTATCTGAAGTTTCAGGATGTGTCGATTGATACTCTTTCATCAACTGATCAATATAAATATTCGGTTGAATGATTTGATCCCGTTGCTTGTTTATTTCAAATTGTTCTAATCGCAAATCGGCAATTTTATCGGGTAAGTTATTAATAAATATACCATCGGGTAAATCAACTTGTTCTTCAAACAGAATACGTGACAGTAATAAACTGCCTTTAAGCACATCAATTTGTTCTTTTAAATTACGTTCAGATTGAATGGCTCTATCTAAACGATTCTTTACGAGTAAGCTATGGCGATTTAAATCGTTATTATTTTGCGTGGTAACAATCAACTTATCACTAAGCTGTTTATTGATTTCTGTTTGTGCCAAATAAAATGGATCATTATTAATGAGCTGATTCTCAAGCCCTGTACTTTGGGCTTCTTTGGCAGTTTCCTCTGAGCTATCTAAGCGTTTTTCATTGATAGCATCCTGAAGTAATTGGGCATGCTCTTGTGAAAGATCGATATAAGCAGAACTATAATCTCGCTGTAGTTGCAATAAGCTTTGCAATTGCACATTGGATTGAAGAGTTCGCTTTTGAAAATTATTTTGTTGTTGAAGATAATATTGTTCTAATTGCAACAGTTGCACTGATGAAGTGCGCATTTGTGCTTTATCAGCACTGCTTTTATTCAACAAAGTTCTTATTTGTTGCAGTCTTTCTGAATTACTAAATAAAACAGATTGCGCCCTTTCAGGTTGTGTTTGTAATACAATAAGCTCATTACTGTAGTTGGCTAAATCATCTTGAGATTTTTGTAATGACTGTAATACCGTTTCAAGTTGAGATTCTAATGTTGCAAGCGGTAAAGCCTCCAATGATTTTTTATAATCATCGTCTTCTTTATTGGCGGCTTTTTGTTTTAATTGATCGAGTTGATATTGTGTACTGCGCAATTTTTCCGGTAATTGATCGACTGTTTTATTGTAGCTTGTCGATTTTTTCTCTAATTGTTGAATATCATCAAGCAATAAAAGCGATTGTTCGAGATCAGCGATAGTTAATTTATCTTCTGCACTTAACTCACTGCGCTTATTTAATAAATTAAGCTGGTTTTGAATGCTTTCTTGAGTCGGTAAATTACTCGGTGCCGCGGCTAAAACAGCCGTAATAGAGAAGCTCCAAAGAATAAAAACAATAATCGAGGCTGTAATAATCGCCTTTACTTGACTATCAAATTGAGAGAAAAGAGTTTTTGTACACATGATTAAGCAACTTGTTCAATTAATATTGAAAAACTGTTTATTAGTATAATCCAATTGCTTTAAATTGGCAGTGTAAACAGAACAAGTTGCTTGGCTTGTTTCTCGCCTGAGAAAACGAAATTGAGATCAGAAAGTCAGGATTTTATCCGCATCTAATGTCCACTGCGCTAAATCGACTAATGTACCTAATTCCGCACCATCAACAAGTGGTAAGTCACTGATACCCCGCGTATCTGTACATGTTTTACAGAGTTTAACAGGCACATTTTGCGCCGTTAAAATTTCCAGCATTTGCTGTAAGTTATAGCCTTCTTTAGGTTGTTGACGAGCTAAAGCCCCTGTCACAGCATCAGACATTAAAAAAATATTTAATTCTGTTTCTGGATGCTGTTCTTTTAATGTTATTGATAAACGCAGTGCGTTAAATAATGATTCATTGCCATAAGCTGCACCATTAGCAATAACTAATACCTTACTCATAAACCTCTTCCTCAAGTTTAATAATAAATTAAGATGACGCTGATATTTTCATATTTGCGCTGTGCTTTATCATATCAATAAAACTATCAACCAAATATTGACTTTCATCTTTGATAGAAAAACTTTCTGGTGAAAATAACCAATTTTCGGCAAGACCTGTCATCATGGCTCTTAACATAATGGCGGCTCTTCTTAAATTAAGGTCGGCAGGAAGCTGCTTTTTTTCAATACAACGAGATAAAGATTGTTCTATTCTAGAGTGATCAGCTGCACACAATTCTCTGCGAATTTCAACAATTGGTGTCATTTCACCAACAAATTCGCATTTATGGAAATATATTTCTAAAAGTGCATTATGTTTGGGATCTTCAACAACCGATGTCAATATGTAAATAAGCAATTCTCTTAATACAAATAGTGGATCATCTGGGTATTTTGATTGATACTCTATTTCTAAAGATTCTATTTTTAAGTCGGTGAGTTCGCACGCTTCAGTAAATAAATCCACTTTATTTTTAAAGTGCCAATATATTGCGCCACGGGTAACACCTGCCGCTGTTGCAATATCTGAAAGTGATGTGGCAGAAACGCCTTGCACAGTAAACAGCCTAATTGCAGCATCAATAATCTGCTGTTTTGTTTCTTGTGCCTGCCGTTTAGTTTTTCGTGCCATTAATCCTCGATTTTGACTGAAGTTAATTTACATACATTCATGTATGTTTGTACTATACATCGTAATCAATCATCAACTTAATTATTTTTATCCCGGGAAACAACGTTTGAATAGAGGTTTTCTTATGCGAAAAAACAGAGGGGTTTTGCCTCTGGCTCTGTTAGTGCTATCAGGCAGCTTGGTTCTTGCTGGATGTGACGACAAAGCTAAACAGTCTGCTGGAGGGCCACCTCCTGCACCGGCTGTCGGTGTTGTGACTTTAGGAGCTGAAGCTCTGACAATCACCACTGATTTACCAGGTCGTACATCAGCTTTCCGTATTGCTGAAGTTCGCCCTCAAGTTGGCGGCATTATTTTAAAGCGCAATTATACTGAAGGTAGCTATGTAGAAGCAGGTACATCTTTGTATCAAATCGACCCAGCTATTTTTGAAGCAACTTTAAATAGTGCAAAAGCTGAATTAGCGAAAGCGAAAGCGAATGCTGAAATAGCGCGTCTCACTGTGGAGCGTTATAAGCCTCTGCTAGGTACAAACTATGTCAGTAAACAAGATTTTGATACTGCTACGTCTCAGTATGCACAAGCTGTTGCTGCCGTTAAAGCAGGCGAAGCTGCTGTAACAACTGCAAAAATTAATCTTGAATACACCAAAGTAACGGCACCTATTTCAGGTCGTTCAGGTAAATCGACTGTGACTGAAGGCGCACTTGTTGCTCCAGGTCAGCAAGTAGCACTGACAACTGTTCAGCAAATTGATCCGATTTATGTCAACGTGACGCAATCGAGTGAAGACTACCTGAAGCTTAAAAATGAAATCGAAAGTGGCGTTATTCGTCAAGAGCAAGGCAAACCCGTTGTTCATTTAACATTAACTAATGGGCAATCCTATGCACAGAAAGGTCATTTAGAGTTTTCTGATGTGACTGTTGATGAAACAACAGGCTCAATTACGATGCGTGCGATCGTACCTAACCCAAATGGGGAACTATTACCAGGTATGTTTGTTCGTACTAAATTAGAAAATGGTATTCGTCAAAATGCAGTTTTGATCCCACAGCAGGCCGTTATTCGTACCGCTCGTGGTGAAGCAACAACAATGGTTGTTAATAAAGACAATGTTGTTGAAGTTCGTACCATAAGTGTGTCACAAGCTGTTGGTAATAAATGGCTCGTTAATAGTGGTGTTCAGGCTGGTGAGCGCGTTATCGTTTCTGGATTGCAAAAAGCAAAACCAAAAATGACAGTAACGCCTCAAGAAGAAAATTTAGATGCGAAGCCATCACCTGAACAAACTGAGCCAGCTAAGAATCCTCAATAAGGAGTCGGTGATCCATGCCTAAGTTTTTTATAGATAGACCGATATTTGCGTGGGTAATTGCGATAATTACCATGCTCGCAGGTCTTCTGGCACTCATCAAACTGCCTGTTGCCCAGTATCCAACGATTGCACCGCCAGCAATTTCTATCTCTGCGGTTTATCCTGGTGCTGACGCCACCACTGTGCAGAACACCGTTACCCAAGTTATCGAACAGAATATGAATGGTATCGATAACATGGTGTATATGTCTGCAACCAGTGACTCAGCGGGTATGATGAATATCACTCTGACCTTTGAAGCAGGTACTGACCCTGATATCGCGCAAGTACAGGTGCAAAATAAACTGCAACTTGCTATGCCGTTATTACCTCAGGAAGTGCAACAACAAGGGATTAGTGTTGATAAATCCTCAAGTTCATTCTTGATGGTTGCAGGTTTTATCTCTGCTGACGGTTCAATGTCACAAGATGATATTGCAGACTATGTCGGTGCAACGATTAAAGACCCAATAAGCCGTGTTACCGGTGTGGGTGAAACCCAGTTATTTGGTACTCAATACGCGATGCGTATTTGGTTAGATCCCGATAAACTGGTGAAATACAACATGACCACACTGGATGTTATTGGTGCAATTAGAGCACAGAATAACCAAGTGGCAGCAGGTCAATTAGGGGGTACCCCTCCTGTTCCTGGTCAGCGTTTAAACGTATCTATTATTGCCCAAACTCGACTTAATACCGCTGAACAATTTAGCGATATCCTGATGAAGGTCAACACAGACGGCTCACAGGTTAAGCTAAAAGATCTCGGTGTGGTTGAGATGGGGGCTGAAAGCTATAGTACTGTTGCTCGCTTTAATGGCCTACCAGCTTCTGGTATCGGTATTAAATTAGCAACAGGTGCTAACGCATTAGATACAGCAACTGCGGTACGTGCAGCATTGGCTGAAATGGAGCCCTTCTTCCCAGCGGGATTAGAGGTTGTTTATCCTTACGATACAACGCCATTCGTTAAGATCTCTATTTTCGAAGTGGTAAAAACGCTGATTGAAGCAATTATGCTGGTATTCGTAGTAATGTATCTGTTCTTACAGAACTTCCGTGCTACGTTAATTCCAACCATTGCAGTACCCGTTGTATTGTTAGGTACCTTTGCCGTACTCTCGGCGTTCGGTTATTCGATAAATACTTTAACGATGTTCGCGATGGTACTTGCCATCGGGCTTCTGGTGGATGACGCCATCGTTGTAGTAGAAAACGTCGAACGTGTCATGCAAGAAGAAGGGTTATCACCTAAAGAAGCAACACGTAAATCCATGGGACAAATCCAAAGTGCACTGGTCGGTATCGCCCTAGTACTTTCTGCAGTATTTATCCCAATGGCATTCTTTGGTGGTTCAACAGGTGCAATCTACCGCCAGTTCTCTATCACCATCGTATCAGCAATGGTTCTATCTGTTTTCGTTGCATTGATTTTAACACCAGCACTTTGTGCAACAATGTTAAAACCTGTGCCGAAAGGCAGTCATGGTGTACAAACTGGTTTCTTTGGTTGGTTTAACCGTACCTTTGAAAAGAGTAGTCATCACTATACTGACAGTGTATCCCGTACACTTCGTGGTACTGGTCGTTACTTATTAATTTACGTTTTATTAGTCGCAGGTATGGCGTTAATGTTTATTCGCTTACCCGCATCGTTCTTACCTGAAGAAGACCAAGGTGTATTACTGACAATGGTTCAGTTGCCTGCGGGATCAACACAAGAACAAACACAAGACGTACTAGAAAGAGTCAATGACTACTTCAATACTGATGAGAAAGAACTCGTTAAATCTGTCTTTACCGTAAGTGGCTTCGGCTTCGGTGGTCAAGGTCAAAATATGGGTCTGGTCTTCGTTGTATTGAATGATTGGGATGAACGTAAAGCGGATGAAGACAAAGTTCCGGCGATTGTAGGACGTGCCAACATGGCACTATCCCAAATTAAGGAAGCCTTTGTTTATTCATTTAATATTCCAGCGATTGTTGAGTTAGGCTCTGCGGGTGGTTTCGAGTTCGAGTTAGTGGATAAAGCTAACCTTGGTCACGAAAAACTCATGGAAGCAAGAAATCAATTACTCGGAATGGCAGCGCAACAACCTCAAATGTTAATGGGTGTACGTCCTAACGGTCAGGAAGATACTTCACAATATCGTCTGTATATCGACCTAGAGAAAGCACAAGCCCAAGGTGTTGCAATTAGTGATATCTATTCAACATTAGGTACGATGTTTGGTGGTAGCTATGTAAATGACTTTATCGACCGTGGTCGTGTTAAGAAAGTTTACGTCCAAGCTGAATCACAATTCCGTATGTTGCCACAAGATATCGGTAATCTTTATGTTCGTAACAATGTCGGTCAGATGGTTCCATTCTCATCGTTCATTGATACAAGCAAAGATCCTTGGTTATACGGCTCTCCTCGTTTAGAGCGTTATAACGGTTTACCGGCAGTTCAAATTCAAGGTAGTGCAACACCGGGTCAAAGTAGTGGTGATGCAATGCTTATGATGGAAGATCTCGCAAGTAAACTACCAAGCGGTATCGGTTATGAATGGACAGGAATGTCATATCAAGAACGTTTATCTGGTAACCAAGCGCCTGCGCTGTATACCATTTCCTTGATAGTTGTATTCCTTTGTCTTGCTGCTCTTTATGAAAGCTGGTCAGTCCCATTCTCCGTTATGTTAGTCGTTCCACTGGGTGTTATTGGTGCTCTTGCATTAACATCAATAAGAGGTCTTGAAAACGACGTTTACTTTAAGGTTGGGCTCTTAACAACCATTGGGTTATCGGCGAAAAACGCAATCTTGATTGTTGAATTCGCCAAAGACTTGATGGAAAAAGAAGGTAAAGGACTCATAGAAGCAACGTTAGACTCTGTTAGAATGCGTCTACGTCCAATTCTAATGACTTCACTTGCCTTTATGTTAGGGGTTATTCCTCTGGTATTAAGTAACGGTGCAGGTTCTGGTGCTCAGAACTCCGTAGGTACAGGTGTATTCGGTGGTATGATTGCCGCAACCTCCCTTGCTATCTACTTTGTTCCTATTTTCTTCGTCGTGATCCGTAGACGATTTGCGAAGAAAAATGAAGATTTAGAGCATCCAAATCATTCACACTAATTTGAATGAATTTGAGTGATAATGCCAAAAAGGTCGCGAAAGCGACCTTTTTCTTTATCTATTGATGTATTGTTTTAAATGAAAACTTATCTCATTATATTATTTTGGGGAAATATCTCTTTAATCAATAAATTCATTTTATTTTTCTTCTTATATGTGACTTTTTGTCAAAATTAAGCAGTTCTGTTATTTATAAATAACAGCGATAATTATGCCTCATTTACACGCTTAAACATTTAAAAATCCATAAAAATCAAGATAATCATAATGTTAAGAGAAATGTTCTTTAATTGGTATTTTTTGATTTTTACGAAAATAGACAAAATTCTGTTGTTCAGATAGTGACTTATGCAATAATAGTGCTATATTAAGCAAAGAAATACTTATTGTATAAATTTCAAACTCATTTGAATGTAATTGAGTGCTTGGTATTGTCTTTCGATATGCTATTACTTTGTTAGAAATAATAAATATAATTATTAAACTCTTTTGGCATACGAGTAAATATAAACACCCATTTTCAAGTTTATGTTTTTTATTAATCCATTAATGAATTATGTGATGTATCCCATTAATAAGTTCAACTTTAAGTATTTATCATTATTAATGAATATTTTCTATTAATTCTATTACGATATGCTATGGACGAATATTCACCAGAAAAAGTAGATTTAGCCGAATTGTCGTTTTTATGCGAAGAGCTATTACAGCAAGCTTTAGGCTCATTAGATAAAGACAACACAGTTTGGTACAACGATCTGAGTAGCACAAAAAGCGTTGACCTTAATGTCTTAATTGAACACATTATGGACTTTAGTTGGAAATTTAAGATTAAGCACCCAGATAAACATGTAATTAATACTCTTATAGAAGAGTACCTTGAAGAGACTTATCGTTTATTTGGTAATACATCAATTTCTTACTCAGATATCAATAATTGGAAAGAGTTAAATCAGTCACTTTTAACTCTCATTGCCAAAAACCCAAAAAGTTATATTAAGTAAATTTAATTATCTTTAGTTTTATTTTAATAATAGAGAAAAGACAACATGACTAAGACAGACTATCTAATGCGTTTAAGAAAATGTACTTCAATCGAAACATTAGAACGTGTGATTGAAAAAAACAAATATGAACTTTCTGATGATGAGCTGGAGCTGTTTTATTCAGCTGCAGACCACCGTTTAGCTGAGCTCACAATGAATAAGTTATATGATAAAATTCCAGCGTCTGTTTGGAAATTTGTAAGATAATCTAGTTCTATTTAATTACCTTAGTTTTATTTTTGCTATTTTTATTTTTATAGTAGTAGGGTTATTAGTTCTTAATTTAGATATCGTTTTATTCACGTTTTCTTATCAGTAGAATGATTACACACCATCATGCCGTTGACTTATTACGGCATGACTGCACTTCTTTGCCTAAATATTCCTTCCATTTATAAACACTACCGTAAATTTTCCAATATTAAATTGATACATTCAGCATACTATTTTCTATTCAACAAGATTGACTCTCACTTCTAAAGAAAACAATACGTAAAAACAACCATAGCGAGTAAAAACATAGGGGGAAATAAAAATATTAGAAGATATTAATATAAGAAATGAGAAGTTATAAAAGGCGATAAATTGGGTGGGGCCTTGCCAGCGACATCCCGGCACACGCGACACCTGCCATGGCTGCTTCCTTCCGGACCTGACCGAGTTAACAAGTTAGCGTTGCGGGAGAACCAACAAGACCCCATAGATTGTCTTATTGCTAAGACGTCACGCATTATGTTTTAAACTGATCCAAATAGCAAGGAAAGCAAGCCTAAGTGATGATTAATTATCCAAATCCGCACTTACTGATTATTCCATTGCCTTTAACGCTCTTTTTGCCTCTCATAAATTTATCTGAGAGTATTCAATAAGCGGATAAACAATAATCTCACCCACTCTGCTCATTTCTCTCTCAATGACTATCTCAGATAAAAGGGAGATTATTTTTTTATATTCTTAGGATTGTATATAATCAATTTTATAAAAAATAACCCGATCTAATGATACAGGTACACTATGAGTCAAGCATTGAAAGATCTCATCAATTTGATGGCACTTGAAAAAATAGAAGAAGGCTTATTTAGAGGTCAAAGCGAAGATTTAGGATTACCTCAAGTTTTTGGTGGGCAAGTTGTAGGACAAGCACTATACGCTGCAAAACAGACAATCGCTGATAACCGTTATATCAACTCATTTCATAGCTACTTTTTACGTCCTGGCGATAGTCATAAGCCTATCGTTTATGATGTGGAGTTTATTCGTGATGGCGGGTCATTTAGTACTCGTAGAGTTAGTGCGATTCAGCATGGTAAACCGATTTTTTATATGACGGTTTCTTTTCAAGAATTTGAAGAAGGTTTTGAGCATCAAGATGCAATGCCTGATGTTCCTTTTCCAAATCAACTTATCTCACAACATGAAATTTTAAAGAGATTAGCGCCGAAACTACCTGAGCCGATAAAATCTTTAGCATTACGAGAAACGCCTTTTGAAGCACGTCCCGTGCAATATTTTAGTCCTTTTGGCTACGCTAAAGCACCTGCTGAACGCTATGTTTGGTATCGTAGTCGTGGTGAAATGCCATCAGATCCTTTTTTGCATCAATACTTACTTGGTTATGTTTCTGACTTTGACTTTTTACCAACAGCTCTCCAACCTTATGGTTTAGGTTTTATGGACCCCTGTCTACAGGTCGCTACGATTGACCATTCTATGTGGTTTCATCGTCCATTCCGTGTGGATGATTGGTTGCTTTATGTGATTGAAAGCCCTTCTGCATCAGGTGGTAGAGGATTTGTTAGAGGTAAATTCTTTAATACAAATGGTCAACTAGTCGCATCTTCTGTTCAAGAAGGCGTTATTCGCCAAAAACGGACCAAACATTCAAAATAATATCTTGGCATATTCCCCCCTCAAACGAGGGGGAATAGACAATTATTGTTGATAAGCTCTTTCACCATGAGTGGTTAAATCTAATCCATCATGTTCTTCTTCTTCTGAAACTCGCAAGCCCACCAGCTTATCTGCGATTTTAAAACCTATATAAGCGACAACACCAGACCAAATCACGGTGATCACGACGCTCATTAACTGAATTAAAACTTGTTTACTCAGTGTCATACCTTCGCTATATCCCACTCCTCCTAAAAATGAAGCCGTAAACACGCCTGTTAATAAGCACCCCGCAATTCCACAAGTACCGTGAATGCCGAAAACATCACAAACATCATCAGCTTTTAACCAGCGCTTTAAAACAACTACGCCCCAAAGCCCAATGATCCCTCCCATTACACCGATAAATAAAGCGCCCATCACGCCGACCGTGCCCGCAGCAGGTGTAATTGCAACTAATCCTGCAATACAACCAGAACAACTACCTAACATAGAGGGTTTGCCTCTGGTGATCCATTCTGATGCAGTCCAAGAAAGTACGGCTCCTGCCGTTGCAATTACTGTATTTAGAAAAGCTAAAGCCGCGATCGCATTTGCACTGCCAGCAGAGCCTGCATTAAAACCAAACCAACCAATATAGAGCACTGCTGTACCCGTAAAGACCATGGGTAAATTATGCGGTTTAAGCGTGGTATACTGGCTATCACGTCGCTTACCAAGTAAGTAAGCACCAACAAGAGCAGCAATAGCCGCATTAATATGTACGACGGTTCCCCCCGCAAAATCTAATGCCCCATCATCGATTAACCAACCACCTTCTCCCCATACCATATGTGCGATAGGAATATAAGAAAAGGTGAACCAAATAACCGTAAAAATAAGCAGTGCGGAAAAACGAATACGCTCTCCTAATGCCCCAATAATTAATGCAACAGTGATAACAGCAAAAGATCCTTGAAAAGCAATATGTACATACTGATTAATTGAACCAGAGAGTGAATCCAGTGATACGTTATTCAAAAAAGTAAGTGACCACCCACCCCAAATTTTATTACCCGCCGTAAATGCCAAACTATAGCCAAATGTAACCCAAAGAATAACAACGACACTGAAGATCATCATGACTTGCGTGATCAAAGAAAGTACGTTTTTCCCTCTTAATAATCCGCCATAAAACAGAGCAATACCGGGTATCGTCATAAAAAAGACCAAAGCAGTACATATCAACATAAAACTGTTATCAGCTTTATCAACAATCACTGTTTCAGTCGCAAATACAGATGAAGAAAAGTGTGTAAGCACTAACATTAATAACAAAGAAAGTAAGCGTTTCATTGAATATCTCCTTTAAAGTGCTTCATCACCAGACTCACCAGTACGAATACGGACTGCCTGCAATAATTCAAAAACAAATATTTTTCCATCTCCTACCTTCCCTGTATCAGTCGCTTGCATAATCACTTGCATAACTGGCTCAAGTTGATCATCACAAATAGCAAGTTCTATTTTTACTTTGGGGAGAAAATTAACTTCGTATTCTGCCCCTCTATACAACTCCGCATGTCCTTTTTGTCGCCCATATCCCTTTACTTCACTGATTGTCATTCCCTTGATACCTAACTCAGAAAGTAACTCTCGTACTTCTTCTAATTTAAATGGCTTAATAATGGCGATGATATATTTCATATAAACCTCGTCGATATTTGAAAGAACAAAGCCCATATAGAAAAGCAAAAGACATGCCATTATTTAATGAGTTGATATTTAAACAAAAAGTTAATTCTAGAAATAGTTAAAATGAAAAAGCTCACCGAGTTGGTGCAAAAATACGGCTACTATTTTGATAAAAGTGAGATCATCGGGAAATCAAAAAGGGCACATACATAACAATGATGTGCCCTCTAAAATTAGATTTTTTATTTAAGGTGATTATTCTACTGCAATAGGCGCTTGCTCTTGTAAAGATTCTCTGACTTGCTGTAATTGATACATATTATAGTATCGACCTTTTTGTGAGAGTAACTTAGCATGATCGCCCTGTTCAACAACTGCACCACGATGAAGCACCACAATTTCATTGGCTTCAATAATAGTGGAAAGTCGATGAGCAATAACAATCAATGTTGTTTTTTCCCTAACGACTTTTAACGCTTTCTGTATAGCTTGTTCTGTGCCTGAATCAATATTTGCGGTTGCCTCGTCTAAAATAAGAATACGAGGAGGTATTAATAATACACGCGCCAATGCAAGTAACTGTTTTTGCCCTGCGGATAAGCGACTACCTTGCTCACCAAGTTCTGTTTGTAGTCCTTCCGGTAAGGCTTTAGCCCATTGATCAAGTTGAACTGTTTCTAATACCTGCCATAAATGTGACTCATCACAATCACGACCTAACGTAATATTGTCATGCAGTGAACCTGATAATAAAACAGGATCTTGCTGCACCATCGCAATACCACTACGTAATGCGGCATGGGAATACACTTCTAATGGTTGCTTATCTAGAGAGATACTTCCTTTTTGCCAAGGATAATTTCCCATTAATAAACTGGCTAAAGTACTCTTGCCACTTCCTGTGTGCCCAACGAATGCGATAAAATGACGAGCCGGAATAGTTAAATTAATATCTTTTAATACCCATTGCTCATCACGATAGGCAAACCAAAGCGAGTTAACATCGATATTACCTTGAGTGATGGAATGTGATGAGGAGCCGTAACGCTGTAAAGGGGCATCCATCAGTTCAAACACTCGCTCACCAGAGACAACCGCCTGTTGTAAAATGGATTGCTGTGATGTCAATGTGATCAAGGGTTCATTTAATCTGCCTAAATAACTAATAAACGCATAAATAACCCCAACACCAATCACTGCACTCCCTTGATACCCAAACAACATTAATAAGCCACACAGAACCAACGCAGAGAGCATACTTAATAAAGGACGTAATAACAGGCCATCAAGTTTTAACGCTTTCATACGTGCTTGATAATGTTGCCAGCTATCATCTGACATTCTTTCACCAAATCGAGCTTGTTGCCTAAATTGCTGAATAACTGACATGCCATTGATAACTTCATGGAAACCATCATTAATATTGGCAAGAAAATGACGTACATTACGTACAATAGGGGTGCTCAATCGCTGATAAAGCATCATCACACCTATCACCGCAGGAAATATCATCATGGCAATAAGTGCCATTTGCCATTCTAATAAAAACATAGCTATTAGCATTACCACCACCAAAGCAATCGCTCGGAATAATGTCGGTAACACGTTCACGAACAAATCTTTAATCGTCTCAGTATCATTTGTTACACGAGAAATTAACTGTCCCACGGGCTGATTATCAAAAGCACTTAATGGTTGTTTTAGTGCTGCACTCATTACATCGGTGCGTAATTGTTGTACAACACCAACGGCAGCATGATTAAACACAATGGCTTGATAATAATGAAGTGTAGCGGCAATCACCTGCAAAAGAATAAAAGCCAATGCCAAACCTAATGAGGACATTAATTCCACATTATTCGTGGCAACTTTTGCATCAATAAAATAGCCAACAATTAATGGGCCTCCCACTTCTGCAACAGCCGCAACCCACAACATAATGACACCCCATGTCATCGGTTTGCGGTAGGTTTTACCATAAGTCAAAAGACGCTTTAATGCAGGCAATAGCGCTTTAACGGATTTAGTTTTACTCATCGTCATCCAACGCCGCCTCTAATTGCTGATAATGGTACATATCTTGATACCAACCCGGTATTGAAATTAATTGCTGATGTGTACCTTGCTCTATAATCTCACCTTGTTTTAACACTAAGATATTCGTAGCACCAACCAATGCAGATAAGCGATGGGCGCTAATAATTAATGTTCTATCTTTTCGCCATTGCGACAAGTTTTGCAAAATTTGATATTCCGTTTGTCCATCAACAGCAGATAGAGCGTCATCTAATAATAAAATTTCAGCATCTAATAATAATGCTCGAGCAATAGAAATACGTTGCTTTTGTCCACCAGATAACATCACCCCTTTTTCGCCTACCTGTGTTTGATACCCTTCGGGTAAGCGTAAAATATCCTCGTGAATATTTGCCAGTTTCGCAACAGACTCTATTTCTTCTCTTGTCGCATCAGGACGACCTAACGCAATATTTCCTGCGATGGTATCTGAAAATAGGAAGGGGGTTTGATTAACAACCGCCAATCGAGCTCGCCATTCATCAAGTTTCAATTGATAAATAGGAACTGATTGAAAACAAATTTCACCTTCGGTGACATCGTAAAGTCGTTGAATGGCATTAAGTAATGTACTTTTACCACTTCCTGTCACACCACAAATACCTAACATTTCACCGGGTGATAATGTGAAATGAACGTTTTTCAGTGTTTGTGTCGTTTGTTCAGGATATTGGAAACATTTGATATCAACGGATAATACGCCTCGACCTTGCTTTGGTGATAATTCACCATCAACCATATCGAGCTTTTCATCCAATAAACTATTAATTCGACTATAAGCAGCACTGCCACGCTCAACAATATTGAACATCCATGCTAAAGCCAGCATTGGCCAGATCATTTGCCCCAAATACATCACAAAACTGGTTAATTCACCCAATGTCATTTTGCCATGAATAACAAAATAGCTACCGCCCGCAACAGCGAGTAAATTAGCAAAACCAATAGCCATAAAAATAGTAGGATCAAACAGCGCATCAATTCTTGCAACACGCATATTTTGGCGTCCAGTTTCTTTTGCCACATCATCAAAACGGGAAGCATGCTGTTGTTCTAGTCCGAAAGATTTGATCATGCGGATGCTACTCAAGCTTTCTTGAGCTTGATTATTAAGTGAAGAGAAAAGTGCCTGCGCGGTTTTAAAGCGACTATGCAATTTATCGCCATATCGCTTAATCAAAATAGCCATGATTGGCATAGGTAATAATGATATTAGTGTCAGTTCCCAACTTAACTGAATACTCATCATGACCAGTACAGCGATCCCCATAACCATAGAATCCACTAAGGTCAGTACACCTTCGCCCGCGGCAAAAACCACTTTATCCACATCATTCGTCGTACGCGCAATTAAATCGCCTGTACGATAACGATGATAAAAAGAGGAGGATTGTTGATTAAGTTGTTGATAGATTTGCATCCGCAGTTTTACTGCTAATTGATAAGATGCACCAAATAACCAAAGACGCCAAAAATAACGTAACAGATAAACCGCAAGGGCAATTAATACCATTACGCCAATCCAATTCATCACTTGGCTAAACGTCAGACTATGGTTATCGACACCATCCACAATAATCCCCACAATTTTTGGAGGGATCACCTGTAATACTGCGATAACCATCAATAAGAAAATGGCACCCACATAACGACGCCATTCACTAAGAAAATACCAACTGAGCTGTGAAAATAGAGCCACGCCTTAAATCCTAAGGTTATACAAAAAATAAAAGTGCCAGTTGGTAAAGATGAACCTTATTCAGGTATCGGCATTGCCGTTGTGTATTTAATTTTTTCCATTGCGAAGTTAGAAGTCACATCAATAAGACCCGGTACGCCATTAACCATACGCTTATAAAATAGGTCGTAACTTTTCATGTCTACTACTTCAACATGCATTAGATAATCACACTCACCCGCCATTCGATAGAATGTCAGTACTTCTGGCATTTGCTTAACAAATGAAACAAACTGTTCGTACCATTCGCTATTATGTTGCTGTGTTCTAATCATAACAATAACTGTTAGACCTAGCCCGATTTTTTCACTATCAAGCAGCGCAACGCGCTTACGAATATACCCCTCATCCTCCAATCTTTTCAATCGTTTCCAGCAAGGTGTTGAGGTTAGGTTAACAGCCTCAGCCAAAGTATTCAGTGAGAGGCTTGAATCTTCCTGTAATAGCGCTAATAGTTTACGGTCAATCTTATCTAACATAGATACTCCTTCAAAATATGCCCCTACAAAAAATAATGATAACCTGCCCCTTACTATAAGAGTAATCATCTAATGATAAATCGGTAATAAATTGCCATAATATATGTACTTTTATGCGTACTAATCCTTACAGAAATTCAATATTCAGGAGTATTCTGATGAAAAAAACGGTCGTTGTCTTTAGTGGTGGACAAGATTCGACAACCTGCCTTATTCAAGCGTTGGAAAAGTACGATGAAGTACATTGCATTACATTTAATTATGGGCAACGCCATAAAGAAGAAATTGAGGTAGCACAAAAAGTAAGTCAATTACTGGGGGCAACTGCGCATAAAGTTTTAGATGTAAGTTTACTCAATGAACTCGCTATCAGTAGCCTAACCCGTGACAATATTCCGGTTCCTGATTTCAAAGAAAGTGAAGAAAGTGATATTCCGAGTACTTTTGTTCCAGGTAGAAATATTCTTTTCCTCACTTTAGCTGCAATTTACGCTTATCAAATTGGTGCAGAGAGTGTCATCACAGGTGTTTGTGAGACAGATTTCTCTGGTTATCCTGATTGTCGTGATGAATTTGTCAAAGCACTGAATCATGCTGTCAGCTTAGGTATTGCACGTGATATTAAATTTATCACACCCTTAATGTGGCTAGATAAAGCCGAAACTTGGGCTCTTGCTGATCACTATAAAAAGTTAGATTTCGTTCGTCATGAAACATTAACTTGCTATAACGGTATTCAAGGTGATGGCTGTGGTGAATGTGCAGCTTGCCATTTAAGACAACGCGGATTAAACACCTACTTAGCAGATAAAACGCTCATTATGCAGACAATGAAACAAAAAGTAGGTCTTAAATAATCATCCTGGTGACCTTATTTATGAGCTCTGTTACCTGCCGTTTATTCGCTTATGCAGTGATAATTCATCAAGCATTATCACTGCATTAAATCATCTTAGATTAGCTAGAGAGCATAAAGAGAGCCGTCTCTAATACTCTCTTTATGTATTAGGATGATTGACGTACATATTCAAGTTTTTCTCTTAATTGATCTGTTAATGTCAGTGCTTTTTTTGTATTGATATCAACAAGAACAAAAGTAATTAATGCATCAGAGATAAGTGCGCCATCTTTTTTCCTCACAATCTTTTGAGAAAGTACGCCACTTTTAATTCCCACTTCAGCAACATCACAATCAATGAGTAGCTCATCACCTAAACTTGCAGGTAAACGATAATTAATATTGATATTAGCAACGACTAATGCCAAGCCATTGCGCTT
This sequence comes from Proteus cibi, assembly GCF_003144405.1. Lineage (GTDB taxonomy): Bacteria > Pseudomonadota > Gammaproteobacteria > Enterobacterales > Enterobacteriaceae > Proteus > Proteus cibi. The sequence goes on along the minus strand of NZ_PENW01000019.1, from coordinate 169,166 downwards.
AAACCAATCAAAATCTAAATGTTGCTCAATCCAATCCCATCGAGCTTGCTCTAAAAACTCAAGGTAACGTGCATTATTCACATGTTCAAAAACATCTAAATGAAAACCATAAACTTTAATTAATGTACTCATATCAATTTATTACCTCTTGATTATTCTAATAAACTTTTTATAAAGTTTTTTTGCGATACCATAAATATAGCCAAGAAAATAAATTTAGTAATTTCTGTTCTAGGTTTATCCTGTTTTCTTTTAACAAAGAAAATTCTAGGAAAACGTGTTTCTCTTATCAAAATAAAAATCAAAGAGAAACACGGGAATTTTCAATCAATATTCACGTTTTTACTATCACTTATACTTAACATCGTATAAGAATAACTACCTTAATTAATAACGATAAAATCACGATTTTGCTCAACTAACTTCATACCAATTCCAAAAACTTTTTCAAGCTCATCGATAGTGGTAAAACGCCCTAACTGTTCGCGATAATCAATGATGGCTTGCGCTTTCGCTTTCCCTATCCCTTTTAACCCCATTAATTCATCTACGGTTGCTGTATTTAAATTAACTTTACCTTCTTCTGTACCGGCTTTGTTTTCTTTAGTCTCACGAGCTACAGATGTGTGAGTTTCAACAGAAGCCGTTGGTATTGAAGCTGGCGCTTCTTCTGCATAAGAGAAAGGAGAAAGCCCTAATCCCAAAGCTAGGCAGATAGAAGCCATAAAACCTGACAACATTTTTTTATCCATTTTCATAATCATAATTTCCTTTTATTCAATAATTTTAAATTCAATAGCAAACAGAGATTTCCGAATGCAGAAAAAGAATGCCAATATATTGATAAATCAGCAATTATCTAAAAAGAGAACTATGAGAAGGTTGGAAAAATAAAAAGGAACCAAAGAAGCATTACAAAAAATTATCGGGCTTGCTCTCAAAGATGAATTTTTCGAGTAACGAAGTTATTTACTTAGGTTATCAAAAATAGTCGCCATAAAAAAACCCAGCTTTATGCTGGGTTTTCAATGTAATCACTCAAATTCAATTATTGATAATCTTTATCAAAAATTTCAATTTTAGCGTTGTTTTTTAGGTCACGTAACATGAGTTGTAATGCTTCTTCACCCATCTGAGCACGATAGAGATTAGTCATAAACTCGAGTTGTTCAGATGTTGGTTTGCCATCTGTTACGCTATCTAATTGAATAAGAACGACTTTAGTACCAGGTACATTCGTCATACCATACTCTTTTTTACCTTCAGCTGGCTTTGGCATAGAGAAAATAGCGGTTTGTACTACATCTGTTGCCGATGAGTGAACAATACTTTCTTCACTACCAAACGAAATATTAGCCGCTTTCAGTGCTTCTTCGCCTTTGCCTTCTTTCAATGCAGCTAAAAGTTTTTGGGCTTCTGCATTCATTGCTTGTGATGCTTTTTGCTGTTTAACCAGCATAACAACCTGATCACGCACTTTGTCTAATGGTTGGCTTGCTGAAGGCTTATAACCTTCTACACGCACGATAAATGCACTGTCATTACCTAATGTCACCATGTCTGAATTCATGCCAGTTGGGCCATTTTCATCCACTAATGAACCCCCAAAAATTAACTGGGTGAGTTTTTCATTATTTAATGGTGCAGGAACCGTATTTTCATCAAACCAATCAGTATTAACAACAGTCACATTACCCGCTTTAGCAGCAGGAACGAGTGTGTCGTTGTCATTAGATGCAGCTTGGCTCACTTTTTGTTGTAATGCGAAGAAATCATCAATCGCTTTGTTTTCACGCATTTTAGCCAGTAAATCTGTTTTCACTTCATCAAATGGTTTTACAACAGATTGTTTGACATCATCAAGGCGGAAAATTGCATAACCATTGCTGATTTTAACAGGTTCAGAGATTTGACCTTTTTCTGTCAAACTTGCATTAGCCAGTTCTGGTAATTCTTGCCCAATGGTTATCCAACCTAAAGAACCATTTTGTTTTTTAGAGAAACTATCAATAGATTTTTCTTTCACTAACGAAACAAAATCAGCGCCTTTTTTTAGCTCATCTTCTGCTGCTTTAGCGGCTGCTTCATCAGCTAATACTAAGATACTGTACTGTTTCTGTCCGGCAGCTGTGAACTCATCAATATGACTATCGTAGTAAGCCTTCGCTTCTTCATCAGTAATGTTGATATTATTAAAATCTTTTTGAGCATTTAATTGGATATAGCTAATTTTAAATTGCTCTGGCGCGATGAACATTTGGTTATTTTGCTCATAAAACGCTTTCACTTCTTCATCAGATGCCGTTTCTTTTTCAAGGAATGGCTGAATATCTAATGATGCTAAACGCACATTACGGCTTTGTAGCATTAATCCTGCAAATTCTTTCACTTCGCTATCTAAGGCAAAATCCGTTCCTTGAATAGAAAATTTTAATTGCTGATTAATCAGGTTTTGGCGAATACCTTCGGCAAAGGCATCAGCATCAATATTATTGCCTTTCAATAAATCGACATATTTTTTATTGTCAAATTTGCCGTTAGTTTGAAAGTAAGGAAGTGCAAAAATAGCATCTCTAATTTGCTGGTCACCCGCTGAAATACCCAGCGTTTGTGCAAATTGATCAAGTAATGCTTGGTTGATCAATAAATCAAGCGATTGTTGGCGAATAAGTTTTTGTCCTTCTTCTGATGAAGCAAGAGCTGCAAAACTTTCACCCATATCTTGTTGTAGTTGAGCACGACGTTGCTGATAAGCTTGCTCTAATTGAGAACGGCTAATTTTATATCCGTTAACTTCTGCTGCATCATTAACGCCTGAACTAAAGAGGTATCCGCCCACACCAGTTAGGACGAAGGAGAGGATGATCACGGCTAATAATATCTTTATAAATGGATTATTAGCAGTGGAACGAATGTTGTCCATCATAACGAGACGAGGCTCCGTTTGGTGAAATAAAAATTATTTTTATGGGTGTTACACGACTATTTTGAGCACAGCGAAAAGATAATATGCCCATGCTGGCTTTATATCAAAATGTCGCGACACGCGACAATCATTAAAAACAGCCAGTCCCTTATTAATGCGCAGTCTTAACACGCACTTTCTATAACTAAGAAAAACTAAACAGCATTATTTGATTCATTGATTACGATAACTATTAAACTCACCACTGAATCATTCATTGTTGTCTATTTCAGTTATAGAACAACGCGCCATTCTATCAAATGACTACTTCAGTTTCACGTCTTATCGCCAGAGAATACAAGGTTTAATCGTGATTTATAACCTAAAAAAGAAAAGCGCATCTCAAAAAGATGCGCTTCATTTTTTAATTGAGTCGTTTTCTGTTTACCCATAACGTTAAGCTAATAACAAATTGGCAGAAAATAAGTTCAACTATTATTGATTAACTGCGTCTTTTAAGCCTTTACCTGCACGGAATGCAGGAACTTTTGCCGCTTCAATTTGAATTTCTTTACCTGTCTGTGGGTTACGACCTGTACGAGCTGCACGATCACGCACAGTGAAAGTACCGAAACCTACTAATGCTACATCATCACCTTTTTGTAAAGATTCAGTAATAGAAGCAACCAGAGCATCTACAACACGACCTGCTGCCGCTTTTGAGATATCTGCATTTGCAGCAATTTTGTCGATCAGTTGAGTTTTATTCACGCTTTCATCCCCATAATTTTATGCGTTATTTTTCACCATTAATGGCAAATTTTGCAAACGTCGTTATATCAAGCCTTTTTAGATATAGCAAGACCGATAAAACAGCATTTTTAATTAAAATCGCCATTAAATTAGCGACACAAAAAAAGGCTGGCAAGCTTTTATTACTTATCCAGCCTTTTTTTTAGCTATAATTTATGACTAATATCACGCTTTAGTGTGATTTATCAGTCACAACTTCCATGCCAAACGGCGAGTTTTGCAGGGCTAGCGATAAAACTTCCTCTATTGTTTTCACCGGGTGAATATCCAGATCAGCAACAATATTTTCAGGAATTTCTTCTAAATCACGTTTATTTTCATCAGGGATAAGAACTGTCTTAATTCCACCACGATGTGCAGCAAGTAACTTTTCTTTCAGCCCACCAATTGGCAATACTTGTCCACGTAACGTAATTTCGCCCGTCATAGCAACATCAGAACGTACAGGGTTACCTGTTAGGCTTGATACCAATGCAGTACACATTGCGATACCTGCACTTGGACCATCTTTCGGTGTTGCGCCTTCAGGAACGTGTACGTGCATATCACGTTTTTCATAGAAATCGCTATTAATGCCAAGTTTATCCGCACGAGCACGCACTACGGTCATTGCCGCTTGGATAGACTCTTGCATCACTTCACCTAACGAACCGGTAAATGTCAGCTTGCCTTTACCTGGTACACTTGCAGTTTCAATCGTCAGTAGATCACCACCAACTTCAGTCCATGCAAGTCCTGTTACCATCCCTACTCGGTTTTCTGTATCAGCACGACCGTAATCAACTTTACGAACACCTAAGTAGTCTTTGAGATTATCTTCGTTAATCTCAATATGTTTGATTGTGTTATCCATTAGCAGTTGTTTTACTGCTTTACGGCATAGTTTAGAAATTTCTCGTTCTAAACTACGTACACCCGCTTCACGCGTGTAATAACGAATAATGCCCATAATTGCGCTGTCATGAATTGTCAGCTCACTGGGTTTTAACGCATTACGTTCAATCTGTTTTGGTAACAAATGTTGCTTAGCAATATTCAGTTTTTCGTCTTCGGTATAACCTGATAAACGAATAACTTCCATACGATCTAACAATGGTGCCGGTATATTCATGGAGTTAGATGTCGCCACAAACATAACATCAGACAGATCGTAATCAACTTCCAGATAATGATCGTTAAATGCGATGTTTTGTTCTGGGTCCAACACTTCTAACAGTGCAGAAGCCGGATCGCCACGCATGTCTGATGACATTTTATCAATTTCATCTAACAGGAAAAGTGGGTTTTTAACGCCAACTTTTGCCATTTTCTGAATTAATTTACCCGGCATAGAACCGATGTAAGTACGACGGTGACCACGGATTTCAGCTTCATCACGTACACCACCTAACGCCATACGAACATATTTACGACCTGTTGCTTTAGCAATAGATTGACCCAGTGAGGTTTTACCTACACCCGGAGGTCCTACCAAGCACAGAATTGGCCCTTTAATTTTGCTAACACGTGACTGAACTGCGAGGTATTCAAGAATACGTTCTTTAACACGCTCTAAGCCATAATGGTCAGTATCAAGAACTTCTTGCGCTTTCACTAAGTCTTTTTTAACTTTGCTACGGCTATTCCAAGGAACTTGAACCATCCAATCAATATAGCTACGTACAACCGTGGCTTCTGCTGACATTGGCGACATCATTTTTAATTTCTGAAGTTCCGCTTCTGTCTTCTCTTTTGCCTCTTTTGGCATTTTAGCCGCGTCGATTTTACGTTTCAGCGATTCCATTTCATCAGGTGCATCATCCATCTCACCTAATTCTTTTTGAATCGCTTTCATTTGTTCATTGAGATAATACTCGCGCTGGCTCTTTTCCATCTGCTTTTTAACGCGGTTACGAATGCGTTTTTCAACTTGTAGCAGATCGATTTCTGACTCCATCATCGCCATTAAATACTCAAGGCGTTCTGTGACATCAGACATTTCAAGTACAGCTTGCTTATCTTTTAATTTCAGCGGCATATGAGAAGCAATGGTGTCTGCTAATTTCGCTGATTCTTCAATAGCATGTAATGAGGTTAATACCTCTGGCGGAATTTTTTTATTCAGCTTGATATAACCCTCAAACTGATTAATCGTTGTACGATTTAAGACTTCCTGTTCGCGCTCATCTACAGCTGGCGTTTCAAGGTATTCTGCTTTCGCCTGAAAATATTCACCATTATCAGATAACGTCGTAATTTTGGCACGACGAATACCTTCAACAAGGACTTTCACTGTTCCATCAGGCAGTTTTAGCATCTGTAAAACAGACGCAACTGTACCAACAGAAAAAAGATCATTAACACCTGGTTCGTCAGTAGATGCATCTTTCTGCGCAACCAGCATAATTTGTTTGTTGTCGTTCATCGCAGCTTCTAAGCAATGAATAGATTTTTCACGACCAACGAACAACGGGATCACCATATGCGGATATACAACGACATCACGTAATGGCAATACAGGTATTTCAATACGTTCTGGACGCTCAGGATTCATAGAGCTCTCTCTTCGTTTTTAGCTTAACGCTTTTACAGGTAATTTTATTCGCATGTCACCAAATAAAATTAATTCCACGGATTGTCAAAATATATAAGGGCACTTTTCTGACATTCAATAGCCTTACCCATTAAAAAAACAAAATGAGGGAAAATTCCCTCATTTTTATTGCGTTGGCGCGCCTTATCTTAAATTTTTCTCTTATTTTGAGAGAAAACAAGATAATGTCAGACAAGAGACATTGCCAAATTACGATGCATTATTCACCAGACGCTTGGTTTTCTAGCTGACTATAAATAATCAGTGGCTCAGATTTTCCATTAATAACGCCTTCATCAATGACCACTTTTTCTGCATTTTCAAATGAAGGAAGGTCATACATCGTATCAAGTAATGCTGCTTCAACAATCGAACGTAAACCACGAGCACCTGTTTTACGTACCATGGCTTTTTTCGCGATCGCAGTCAGCGCTTCCTTACGGAATTCTAAATCCACACCTTCTAATTTAAATAATGCCTGATATTGCTTAGTCAGTGCATTCTTAGGTTCTTGTAAGATTTGGATTAACGCCTCTTCGTTTAATTCGCCGAGCGTTGCAACAACAGGTAAACGACCAATAAACTCAGGGATAAGACCAAATTTAATCAGATCCTCTGGCTCAACTTGAGCTAATAATTCACCTTCGCTAGCTTTCTCTTTTTGGCTTTTAACTTCTGCACCAAAACCGATACCTGAATGTGTATTTAAGCGTTGTGCAACAACTTTATCGAGCCCTGCAAATGCACCACCACAAATAAAGAGAATTTTAGAAGTATCAACTTGTAAAAACTCTTGTTGTGGGTGCTTACGTCCGCCTTGTGGTGGAACAGAAGCTACAGTACCTTCAACTAATTTCAATAATGCTTGCTGTACACCTTCACCAGACACATCACGAGTGATTGATGGGTTTTCAGATTTACGGGTGATCTTGTCAATTTCATCAATATAAACAATACCACGTTGTGCTTTTTGCACATCGTAATCGCATTTTTGTAGCAGTTTTTGAATGATGTTTTCAACATCTTCACCCACGTAACCCGCTTCTGTTAGCGTTGTGGCATCTGCCATAGTAAAAGGAACATCAAGGTAGCGTGCTAATGTTTCTGCTAATAACGTTTTACCGCTACCAGTAGGACCAATCAGCAAAATATTACTTTTCCCCAGCTCAACACCATTGGCTTTATCGCCATTACGCAGACGTTTATAGTGGTTATAAACGGCAACAGCCAAAACTTTTTTAGCCAATTCCTGACCGATAACATAGTCATCAAGGTGCTTACGGATTTCATGTGGCGTTGGCAATTCACTGCGTTCATGATGAGGCGCCAGTTCTTTTATTTCTTCACGAATGATATCAACACAAAGATCGACACATTCATCACAGATATAAACCGACGGACCAGCGATCAATTTTTTTACTTCATGCTGGCTTTTACCGCAGAAAGAGCAATACAGAAGCTTCCCTGAGCTATCTTTGCGCTTATCTGTCATCAGTCAACCTCACTTAGTTATTCTTCTTATTCAATTAATAAGAAGAAGAAAGACTTTTTACATAAAGATATTAATAGCCGTTTCCTTTGCCGATTCTATAACAAAGGAAACGTGTTAATTCAATGACTATCACAACGTGTAATGATTAACTACGTTGAGTATAGACTTTATCCACTAATCCGTATTCTAACGCTTCGTTAGCGGATAAGAAACGATCACGCTCAGTGTCTCTTTCTATTTCTTCAATAGATTTACCTGTATGTTGAGCCATTAGCTCATTCATACGGGATTTTACTTTCAAAATTTCTTGAGCATGAATTTGAATATCTGTTGCTTGGCCTTGGTAACCACCTAATGGTTGGTGGATCATCACACGAGAGTTAGGTAAGCAAATACGTTTACCTTTCGCACCCGCAGATAATAAGAAAGCCCCCATTGAACACGCTTGCCCCATACAAATGGTACTCACATCTGCTTTGATATACTGCATGGTGTCATAAATAGACATACCCGCAGTAATAACACCACCTGGTGAGTTTATATACAGATTGATGTCTTTCTCTGGGTTTTCTGCTTCTAAAAATAGCATTTGAGCAACGATAAGATTAGCCATGTGATCTTCAACTTGGCCAGTCAGGAAAATAATACGTTCTTTTAATAAACGTGAGTAAATGTCGTAAGAACGCTCTCCTCGCGAAGTTTGCTCTATAACCATCGGCACCAGAGCCATATTAGGTGCGAATTGTTCCTGTGTGTCGTTAAATGACATGTCTGTCTCCTATTGCATTCTTATTGGTGCCAATGACAACAATTTTACTTGAGATAATTGATCATGACCATTTCTAATGATCTAATCTCTCACAAGACATTCAAGGCGCCTCGCGAGGAGTGATAAAGAGAATATAGAATTATCTGGAGATAATCGCTCAAATTTCAAGGCAAAATTTGATAAATATATATAAACTGAAAAAAACCCGTGGTAAAAACCACGGGTTTTTGCTTAAAACCGATATTCGCGGTTAAAAATTAACCCATCTGAACTTCGTTCATCAGTTCAGTAAAGTTAGTTTCTTTTTCAGTTACTTTAGCATTTGCTAAGATTTTTTCTACCGCTTGCTCTTCTAATGCAAGATTACGGATATTGTTCATCAGTTGTTCGTTCTTGTTGTAGAACTCAACAACTTCTGATGGATCTTCGTAAGCTGAAGCCATTTCGTCGATCAGTGCATTTACACGGTCGTCTTCTGCTTTCAGTTCATTACTATTGATCACTTCACCTAACAGTAATCCAACGATTACACGACGTTTAGCTTGTTCTTCGAACAGTTCACGTGGTAATTGCAGAGCTTGTTTCTCATCGCCACCAAAACGTTGAGCTGCTTGACGTTGCAGAACTTCGATTTCACTGTCAACAGCCGCTGCTGGTACGTCAACTTCGTTTGCTTTAACTAAGCCATCAATAACTTGTGATTTAACACGAGTACGGATTGCATTTTTCAGTTCACGTTCCATGTTTTTACGTACTTCAGCACGTAAGCCATCAACAGAACCATCAGCAATACCAAAACGTTTGATGAACTCTTCAGTTAATTCTGGCAGTTCACGCTCTTCAACTTTTTTCAGGTTGATAGCGAATTGTGCTTTTTTACCTTTCAGGTTTTCAGCGTGGTAATCTTCTGGGAAAGTCACATCAATTGTGAATTCTTCGCCAGCTTTATGACCGATAACGCCTTCTTCGAAACCTGGGATCATGCGACCTTGACCCATTGCCAGTACGAAATCTTCAGCTTTTCCGCCTTCAAATTCTTCACCGTCAATAGAACCGTTGAAATCAACAGTTACACGATCTTCTGCAGCAACTTCGCCGTCTTTATCTTTCCACTCTGCTTGTTGTTTACGCAGTGTTTCTAACATGTTATCAACGTCTTCGTCTTTAACAGTCACAACGGGTTTTACAACTTCAATGCTTTCCAGATCTTTCAGTTCGATTTCTGGGAAAACTTCGAATTCTACAGAGTAAACAAAGTCTTCACCTTCTTTGTATTGCTCTGGTTTGTAGTCAGGCGCGCCAACTGGGTTTACTTTGTTTTCGATGATAGCGTTAATGAAATTACGCTGCATCAGGTCACCCAGAACATCATTCAGTACTGACATACCGTAACGCTGTTTAACCATTGACATTGGAACGTGACCTTTACGGAAACCATCAATGCGAACAGTTTTAGCAGCTTTTTTCAGTTCACTGTCTACAGCAGTTTGGATATCAGCGGCTGGTACGGTGATTGTGACACGACGCCCTAGGCCTTGAGTCGTTTCAACAGAAACTTGCATCTTGTTACCTCAAAATAAGTTTTAGTGCTCGGTCTACTTTAAAGGAAACTAACATGATATTGACATGTTTAGATTTATTTTCCTTTCAGAACCGGGGCCGCCACATTTAAAAAAACGAGGATCCCTGATATCAGAAGCATCCCGAAACCTTACTGAAAATTAGACGCGACATTATAACGATCTCGAGGGGTTGAGTCGAGAAAGAGCCGTTTTATTCCTCAATTTTTTCATAAAATCGAGCAACTCTCCCCTTTTTCCCTCTATAAAGAACAAAAAATACGCATCTTAGGATCTATTTACTCACGATTAACGATAAGGTTGTTAATCTTCTTGGCTTCCGCCACGACACTCAGGAGAGCGTAATGCTTTATCCTGCTGTTCATTCCATTCATTCAAAGTAAAGGTGTGTAATGCTAATGCATGAACACCATTTTCCATTTCATGCGCTAATGTTTGGTACACATCACGATGGCGCGACACACTACGTTTCTCATTAAAATCATCACTCACGATAATGACTTTAAAGTGGCTTTCAGCACCTTCGGGCACATTATGGCGATGGCTTTCGTTTATGACTTGTAAAAAATGCGGTGAAAAGCGTGAAATCAGCTTATTCTCAATATCATCACGGATCATTTCTGCCCCTAATACTCTCGCCTTTATACCATGGCGAATAAAAAATAAGTCAACCAGACTATATTGATTGAGTCTTCATCAATACACAATGATGAGCTTATTCTGTTTAATTTTGCTGATGATAATCGCTTATTTTTCATCTTGAGTAAAACCATTGCCCCAATATTGCCAAATGCATGAGCAAAAATGAGAGTAATTTGAAATAAAATCAATTGATAAAATCAGATAATTTCGTTCGTTAAGGGGATATTAGCAACCTACCAGCAGTGGTATGATAGGCAAAAGTTTGAAGCCTATTCTACTTGTTAACACAACAGACATATTTAACCGAGATTACCTCATGATTAAAAATTTACTCTGTGCTGTTTTTGCATTAACACTGCTTTCAGGTTGTGCAACTCCTAGTAACAAATTATCTATTGAACCTGTGATGTCAGTGCCTGCGGCGGACCCAACAATGCGCCCTATTTCACTGAATATTTCCAGTCAAGACAAACGTGCATCAAAAAACCTAGCGGAAATCAACCGTAATGGAAAATTAGAAGTCCTGGTTCCAACTCGTGACATTGCCTTTTTAATGCAAGAAGTGCTACAAAAACAGATGGTCGCACGTGGTTTTATGATCGGTTCTCCTGCTTCTGCAGATGTGATTATTGTTATCAATAAACTCAATGCCGACGTGGGTGAAGGTAGTGTTCGTCATAATATCAGTGCAAAAGCAGATATTTCAGTTATTGTCACATTACCGAATGGCAGTTCTAATACCAAAACATTCCGCACTAGCTACAATGTTCAAGGTCCATTTGGTGCAACTAATGAGAAAATTGCCGCCGCGATTAACAATGTCTTAAGTGAACTCGTTAGCGATATGGCAAAAGACGCTTCAGTCAGTCAATTTATCAAATCTAACGCCCGTTAATTTTATTAAAATAAACGACCTGTTATTTCAAACAGGTCGTTGAAAGGAATTTTTGCATGGTTCAGCCCGCCTTCAAACAAACCACTTGGTATAAATCATTTATTCTTTTGTTACTTGGCTTTACTTCTGGATTACCTCTCGCATTAACAGCAGGTACATTACAAGCTTGGATGACAGTAGAAAATATCGATTTAAAAACCATTGGTTTTTTCTCATTGGTGGGACAAGCCTATGTTTTCAAATTCCTTTGGTCACCCTTTATGGATCGCTATACCCCTTCTTTCCTTGGTCGTCGCAGAGGATGGATGTTACTCACTCAAATAGGGTTAGTGCTTGGTATTGCAGGAATGGGATTTTTAAATCCTAATGATCATTTATGGTGGCTTGCTTCTTTAGCTGTCATAGTTGCCTTTTGTTCCGCTTCACAAGACATTGTTTTTGATGCCTATAAAACAGATATATTAAAAGCCGATGAGCGTGGTACAGGTGCTGCGGTTTCTGTCTTGGGCTATCGCATAGCTATGCTTGTTTCTGGAGGGATGGCACTTTGGTTAGCTGATAAATATATTGGCTGGCAAAATATGTATTGGTTAATGGCGGCATTAATGGGAATTGGTATTATTGCCACACTACTTGCCCAAGAGCCAGAAACCACGGTAAAACCACCACGTACACTCTATGAAGCGGTTATTGAGCCTTTATATGAGTTCTTCTCTCGTAATAATGCTTGGTTAATTTTACTGCTTATTGTGCTGTATAAAATGGGTGATGCCTTCGCCCTAAGTTTAAGTACCACTTTTCTTATTCGAGGCGCTGGATTTGATGCGGGTGAAGTAGGATTAGTCAATAAAACTCTTGGTCTTGCCGCCACCATTGTTGGGGCATTACTAGGTGGTTTATTAATGCGCCGTTGGAGTTTGTTTAAGGCACTGATGATTTTTGGTATTTTGCAAGGTGGTTCAAATATCGGTTATTGGTATTTAGCAATTTCTGAGCAAAGTATTTATAGCATGGGTGCGGTAGTTGCATTTGAAAATATCTGTGGCGGTATGGGAACAGCCGCATTCGTTGCCCTCTTAATGACGCTTTGCCATCTCTCTTTTTCAGCAACACAATTTGCATTGCTCTCGGCACTTTCTGCCATTGGTCGTGTGTATGTTGGACCCGTTGCAGGCTGGTATGTTGAAAGCCATGGTTGGGAGGCATTTTACCTTTTTTCTATTGTTGCGTCTGTCCCCGGTCTTATCTTGCTGTTGATTTCGAAAAACACACTTATTTATACACAAAAAACAGGCGAATTCCTTAGAAGAACTTTATTTATTAAACAGTACCGTTTTGCTATTTATGGTTTAATGCTGACTGTTCTTTTCTTTATTTGTAGTTTAATTCTTGTGGTGACAAATTCACTACCAACGTTAGAAATGTTCCAGTCTGTCGATTTTATTCAATCAATAGATACGGATAGATTAAGCGCTTGGGCTTCAACACTCTTTTTATATGGTGTTATTATTGGGGCTGTAAGCCTTGTCTTTGGCACAATTCTAGATTATCTAGCCCTTAAGAAAACAACATATTAGTTTTGTTACCTTCTCAAGGTATGCATCCTAAAAAAAAGACAGCTTAAGCTGTCTTTTTTATTTTTTGTTAAGATGATTTATCTAAATAATCTTACTTTTACTGCTTTGCCTTTAATTTTGCCTTGTTGCAGCTGTTTCCAGACTTGTTTTGCAATAGACTGTTTTACAGCCACATAAGCATGTGTTGGGTTAATCATAATTTTACCAATATCGGCACCATTGAATCCCATATCACCCGTTAATGCGCCTAAAATATCTCCTGGACGCATTTTGGCTTTTTTACCACCATCAATACATAATGTTGCCATTGTGGCTTCAAGAGGCGTAATTTGTAACCCAGTCGGTACGGGTAACCAATTTATCTTCATGTGAAGCATCTCTTCTAAAGCGTTAGCACGCTGAATTTCTTCTGGTGCACAAAAGCTGATCGCCAATCCACTTTCACCCGCTCTCGCTGTACGACCAATTCGGTGAACATGTACCTCAGGATCCCATGACAGTTCGTAGTTAATCACCATTTCTAACGCTTTAATATCCAGTCCACGTGCCGCAACATCTGTTGCGACTAAGACACGACAACTCCCATTAGCAAAGCGAATAAGCGTTTGATCGCGCTCTCTTTGCTCCATATCGCCATGTAGAGCAAGCACACTTTGATTGCTTTCTGTCAGTGTTTCATACACATCTTGGCAATCTCGCTTTGTGTTACAAAACACGACACAAGAAGCGGGTTGTTCACGACTTAAAAGCTTTTGCAACAATCCTATTTTTCCATGACGAGATATTTCATAGAACTGCTGTTCAACAGCAGGAAGCTCATCAACAGAATTGATTTCAATTGTGACTGGATTTTGCTGGATCTTACGGCTAATTGTTGCGATCTCATTTGGCCAAGTTGCAGAAAAGAGTAGCGTTTGGCGAGCCGTTGGCATACGAGAAATAATCTCGTTGATATCATCAAAAAATCCCATATCCAACATTCTGTCCGCTTCATCCAATACCAATGTTTTCACATCATCTAAAGTAACGGTCTCTTTTTTTAGGTGATCAAGCAATCTGCCCGGTGTTGCAACAATAATATGTGCAGCATGTATTAATGAATCACGCTGGATACTAAATGGAACACCACCACACAGCGTTAATACTTTGATATTAGGAAGATAACGAGCAAGACGGCGTAATTCATTTGCAACTTGATCAGCAAGCTCTCTCGTTGGGCATAAAATAAGTGATTGAGTATTAAACTGTTTTGCATCAATGTGTTGCAAAAGTCCCAAACCAAAAGCAGCCGTTTTACCGCTGCCTGTTTTTGCCTGAGCGCGAACGTCTTTTCCTTCAAGAATAGCGGGTAAAGCGGCTTCTTGAACTGGCGTCATAGTGAGATAACCCAATTCATTAAGGTTAGCAAGTTGTTCTGCAGGAAGTGCGTTAAGTTCAGCAAATGAGGTCACAATGAAAATTCCAAGTAAGATAAAAACGAATATTGGCTAATGATACTATCCCTTTATTCCTGTGTCGTGAGGTATTTTTACGCAATTCTTACCGCCTATTTTTCTGCCTTCTTTGACTCCCTTTTTTCCTTACCCTAAACCCCGTCATTAAGCTCTTAATCCATTCAAGATAGATAAAATAATAAAAATAAACTAAACAATGCTAAAATTCTTATTTCTAAATATCGATTTAATATTCTAGAAATTGATCATATTTTAAATATTATGATCTACAAATAGAGATTCAATAGGTTATAATTTCAAATATTATTAAAAAACAAATTCACCTCAAAATTGTTTCATTAAATTTAATTGAGATTAATCATGATAAAAAAAACATTTTTATTAGCCATCGCAAGTACACTTTCTTTATCAGCTCAGGCTAGCTATTTAGGTGGCTTCGCTAATACCAGCATTAATTATCTTGATTGGACTACTCACACAACACACAAAACAGGGCAATCTTCTCATAAAGATGATTTTGCCTATTTAGAACTCGAAGGTGGCGCTAACTTTTCATGGGGTGAGTTTTACGGTTTTTTTGATCTAGAAAACCCATTTAATCCTCGAAAAACACAACCGGGTGATAATCAACGTTATACCGTTAAAGCAACCAGCCGTATTTATTTAGGTGAAAGTCATTTTAATTTATACGGACACGTTTACGGTACATGGTCACTTCCGGGCAAAGAAAACAATGGTAACTTCCATGAAGTTAATACACTTTACGGCTTAGGCTATAACACACAAATTGATAATTTATGGTTTAAACCATTTATCGCACTTCACTATGTCGATCAAACTTACTATTCAGGAAATAATGGCTACGTCGTTGGCTGGGTTGCTGGATATGATTTTTCTGTTAGTGATCAAAACTTTAGCATTACTAATTGGCATGAAATGGAATTTAACCGTCATGAACGTTATGGCAATGGTGGGAAAAATGGGTTTAATGGCGCTTTAGCTTTTTGGTGGCATCCAACGACCTCTATTACCGCGGGTATTCAATATCGTTATGCTTATAAAAAGTTAGGCGAAGATTTTCTGCAAGACGGCATTGTATATAGCCTGAAATATAATTTTTGATCACTAATTGTTAATTTTTATTACAGCGAAAGCATTTTTATTCGCTGTAACCTCTTTTTATCACTTAATGAAAAATTTTCTCATTGGATATAAACATTCGCAAAACAGCCAATTCCCCATATTAAAAATCATACAATGATCAAATGAAGATATTAAACATCAACATGGAAAGGATTTTTCCTATTAACTCTCCTCCGACCTCTATTTTGTTTATTTTTTACTCAAAATACGTTTTCTTACACTTTTTACTGCATTTTTATTTGTAAAAATATGTATTTATTTTAAAAACATGATACTTTATGAAATTATAGTTAACACCCTATAATTAAATTAACATTTATTTAATAGTTTGATTACTTGTGATCACATTAACACAAAAGACCAACCAACCACTTACTTACCATTACAATTGTTTACACTGTCGCAACCTTACCGTAAAATGTCCTTACTGATACTGATGAAACAACAATAGAACCTTTGTCATTTGGGTCGTTGGATGAGACTTATGAAATACATAAAAAGTATTGGGACACTCTCGCTATTAGCTGCAGCTCTTTTATTAAGTGGCTGTGATATGGCGTTAATGAATCCCAAAGGCGCTATCGGCGCTGAGCAAAAAACATTAATCCTCATTGCACTTGGTTTAATGTTAATTGTTGTGATACCGGTAATACTGATGGTGATTGTTTTCGCTTTTCGCTACCGTGAATCCAATACAAAAGCCACCTATCGCCCAAACTGGGCTCACTCCAATAAAATTGAACTCGTCGTTTGGACGGTGCCAATTATCATTATTGTGATTTTGGCGAGTATTACATGGAAAACAACCCATGAACTCGATCCTTACAAACCCTTAGAGTCCACAGAAAAACCTGTCACCATTGAAGTTGTTTCAATGGATTGGAAATGGTTATTTATCTATCCAGAACAAGGTATTGCAACAGTTAATGAACTGGCTTTCCCTACTAATGTTCCTGTTAATTTCAAAATCACGTCTGACTCTGTCATGAACTCATTCTTTATTCCTCGTTTAGGTGGACAAATCTATGCGATGGCAGGAATGCAGACTAAATTGCACTTAATTGCTAATGAACCAGGTGAATATCAAGGTATGTCAGCAAGCTATAGTGGACACGGTTTCTCTGATATGAAATTTACAGCGATTGCGACACCTGATCGTGCCGGTTTCGATGCGTGGGTTGAAAAAGTCAAACAATCGCCAGATACGTTAAATACGACCGCTGCATTTAATGAACTTGCTAAACCAAGCCAGAAAAATCCAGTGACCTACTATTCAAGCGTGAAGCCAATGTTATTCCAAGAGACCATTTCTAAATTTGGTCATACGGGTCATGGCGCTCACACCAGTGGCAATCAGACAGCACATGCTGATGCAACAATGAATATGAACATGAGCCATGCGGCACATGCAGGAGCAGAGGAATAAAGGCATGTTCGGAAAATTAACTCTTGATGCAATCCCACTACATGAGCCAATTATCGTCGTTACTTTACTCGGTATTGTTCTTGGTGGGCTTGCTGTTGTTGGCGCACTAACTTATTTTCGTAAATGGAAATGGTTATGGAGCGAATGGTTAACCAGCGTTGACCATAAAAAAATTGGTATTATGTATATCCTCGTTGCAATGGTCATGATGTTCCGTGGCTTTGCCGATGCGATTATGATGAGAAGCCAACAAGCGCTAGCCTCTGCCGGCGAAGCGGGTTTCTTACCACCTCATCACTATGATCAGATTTTTACCGCACACGGCGTTATCATGATTTTCTTCATGGCAACACCTTTCGTTGTGGGTCTGATGAACCTCGTTGTACCTTTACAAATTGGTGCTCGTGATGTGGCATTCCCTTTCCTTAACTCGCTGAGTTTCTGGTTCTTTGTTGTTGGTGTGGTACTAATCAACATTTCTTTAGGGATTGGTGAATTCGCACAAACGGGTTGGTTAGCTTATCCACCGCTTTCTGGCTTAGAGTATAATCCAGGCGTCGGGGTCGATTATTGGATATGGAGCTTACAAATATCAGGTATTGGTACGCTTCTGACCGGGGTTAACTTCTTCGCGACTATCCTGCGTATGCGTGCGCCGGGTATGAGCATGATGAAAATGCCAGTATTCTCTTGGGCTGCTTTATGTACTAACGTCCTGATTATTGCTGCATTCCCAATTTTAACCGTTACTATTACGTTGTTAACATTAGACCGCTATCTTGGTACGCACTTCTTTACCAATGATATGGGCGGTAATATGATGATGTACATCAACCTCGTATGGGCTTGGGGTCATCCAGAAGTTTATATCCTTGTTCTGCCAGTATTTGGTGTCTTCTCTGAAGTTACAGCAACATTCTCTAAAAAACGGTTATTCGGATATACCTCTTTAGTAGGTGCAACTGTCGTTATTACCGTATTGTCATTTATCGTTTGGTTACACCACTTCTTTACCATGGGCTCTGGCGCTAACGTCAATGCTTTCTTCGGTATCGCCACGATGATCATCGCTATACCAACAGGGGTTAAAATCTTTAACTGGCTGTTTACGATGTATCAAGGTCGTATCGAATATAAAAGCCCAATGCTGTGGACTATCGGTTTCCTTATCACCTTCTCTGTTGGGGGGATGACTGGGGTTCTGTTAGCCGTTCCGGGTGCAAACTTTGTTTTACATAATAGCTTATTCTTAATCGCTCACTTCCATAACGTTATTATTGGTGGTGTGGTATTTGGCTGTTTCGCGGGTATGACTTACTGGTTCCCTAAAGCATTCGGTTTCACACTGAATGAGAAATGGGGTATCCGTGCATTCTGGTTCTGGTTTATCGGCTTCTTTATGGCCTTTATGCCACTGTATATTCTTGGCTTTATGGGTATGACTCGTCGTATCAGCCAAAATATCAATCCAGAATTCCATCCAATGCTGATGGTTGCTGCGGGTGGTGCTGCACTGATTGCGATCGGTATCGCTTGTCAAGTTGTTCAGATCTACGTAAGTATCCGTGACCGCGATCAAAACCGTGACTTAACGGGAGATCCATGGGGCGGACGTACTCTGGAATGGTCAATTTCTTCACCAGCGCCTTTCTATAACTTTGCCGTTGAACCGAATGTTCAAACTCGTGATGAGTGGTGGGATCAGAAAGAAAAAGGCACAGCTTATCAACGTCCAACCAAATATGAACCTATCCATATGCCTAAAAACACTGGCGCTGGTGTGATTATTTCAGCATTCAGCTTAGTACTTGGCTTTGCCATGATCTGGCATATCTGGTGGTTAGCTATCGTTGGTTTCGCTGGCATGATTGTCACTTGGATCGTGAAAAGCTTTGATACAGATGTGGATTACTATGTCCAAGTACCTGAAATTGAAGCTCTCGAGAATAAGCATTATGAAGAACTGAAAAAAGCAGGTGTGAAATAATGTCTACTCAAACTTTAAATAACACAAACGCCCATGAGCATCATGGGCACCACGATGCAGGAGCGACGAAAGTTTTCGGCTTCTGGATCTATCTAATGAGCGACCTTATCCTGTTTGCCAGCTTATTCGCCACTTATGCGGTGCTTGTGAACGGGATTGCAGATGGTCCTTCAGGTAAAGAGATTTTTAGCTTACCGTTTGTTTTAGTTGAAACCTTCTTACTGCTATTTAGTAGTATTACTTTTGGTTTCGCTATGCTGAGCATGAATAAAGGTAGCGTTAGCCAAGTTAATCTATGGCTATTTGTTACTTTCTTATTCGGCTTAGGTTTCGTCATCATGGAAGTTTACGAATTCCATGAGCTAATCGCAGAAGGTTATGGCCCAGATCGCAGTGCATTCTTATCTGCATTCTTTGCACTAGTTTCAACACACGGTCTTCACGTGACTGCGGGTTTAATTTGGATTGTTATTATGATGATCCAAGTATCACGCCGTGGTTTAACAGAAGTTAACCGTACTCGTTTAAGCTGTTTAAGTCTGTTCTGGCACTTCCTTGACGTTGTCTGGATCTGTGTGTTCACCGTAGTTTATCTGATGGGAGCGATGTAATGAGTCATCCAAATACTTCTCCTTCAGGCGCAAGCCACGGCAGCATGAAGTCTTATCTGATCGGCTTTATTCTGTCTGTTATCCTCACCGTTATTCCATTTTGGATGGTGATGGAAGGAACAGCGACACCAGCAACCATTCTATGGACTGTTGTCGGTATGGCAGTTGTGCAGATTGTAGTTCACTTAGTCTGTTTCTTGCATATGAATACGTCATCAGAAGAGCGCTGGAACGTCGTCGCATTCCTGTTCACACTGCTTATTATCGGCATTGTTGTCGTAGGCTCGTTGTGGATTATGTACAACCTGAACATCAATATGATGATGGATTAAGAGTTGTCGCTATGATTAAGCAATACCTACAAGTCACCAAACCAGGAATTATTTTTGGAAATTTAATTTCTGTAATAGGTGGTTTTCTACTCGCTTCTAAAGGTGAGATTGATTACTCCCTATTTTTCGCGACTCTACTTGGGGTGTCTCTGGTCGTTGCTTCTGGTTGTGTTTTTAACAACTACATTGACCGTGATATTGACCGTATCATGGAAAGAACGAAGAATCGTCCATTAGTTAAAGGATTAATTGACCCTCAAATTAGCCTGATTTATGCCTCAGTATTAGGTATTGCAGGTGTTGTGCTGCTCTATGTAGCAGCCAACCCACTTGCAATGTTTATCGCTGTATTCGGTTTTATTATTTATGTTGGGGTTTATAGCCTCTATATGAAGCGTAAATCTGTTTATGGCACACTGATTGGAAGTTTATCTGGCTCTGCACCTCCTGTTATCGGTTATTGTGCCGTTAGCGGTGAATTTGATGCAGGCGCGGCAATCCTATTACTTATCTTTAGTTTGTGGCAAATGCCTCACTCTTATGCCATTGCTATTTTCCGTTTTAAAGACTACCAAGCTGCCAATATCCCTGTATTACCGGTAATTAAAGGGATCTCAGTCGCTAAACGTCATATCATTCTCTATATTCTGGCGTTTATGATTGCAACCTTAATGCTGACATTAGTAGGTTACGCGGGCTATAAATACCTGGTTGTGGCTTCCGCTGTCAGTATTTGGTGGTTAGGCATGGCTTTATCTGGTTACAAAGCAACCAATGATATTGTGTGGGCACGAAAATTATTTATTTTCTCTATTGTCGCAATAACTTCATTAAGCGTAATGATGTCTGTTGATCCAACAAGCTCAACAGAAGCGGTTTTTGCGTATCTAAGATAATGTATTTATTGAAGTAACTCCAATACCAGTCAGCCTTCTGACTGGTATTTTTTTATCTCTTTTATGACTTCACCTGTTATCAGTACAGTTTTGTCTTTTTTGTATCCCATTTATTGATTAACCTCGCCAAGATTTGCCATTACAATGGGGAGGATCAGTAATACGAGGTAATCCATGAATGATAATAAAATGACCCCATTAGAGCGCAAAGCCACATGGGGACTAGGCACTGTTTTTTCTCTTCGCATGCTTGGCATGTTTATGGTACTCCCAGTTTTAACCACCTATGGGCTTCAACTACAACACGCAACAGAATCTCTCATTGGATTAGCCATCGGTATTTATGGATTAACACAAGCTATATTCCAAATTCCTTTTGGTATTTTCTCTGATAAATTTGGTCGAAAACCTATGATTGTTTTTGGCCTAATTATTTTTATTATTGGTAGTTTGATTGCAGCTCTCAGTGACAATATCTACGGCATTATTATTGGTAGAGCATTACAAGGAGCGGGCGCTATCTCAGCAGCGGTAATGGCTTTATTATCAGATTTAACACGAGAACAAAATAGAACAAAAGCTATGGCCTTTATTGGTATTAGCTTTGGAATAACGTTCGCTTTAGCCTTAGTTTTAGGACCTATTTTAACGCATATCTTTGGCTTACATGGCCTATTTTGGGGAATTGCCCTACTCGCCTTCGGTGGCATTATTATTACGCTTTTTACTGTACCGAATAGCGAACACTCTATTCTTAATCGAGAGTCAGGTTTTGTTAGAGGCAGCGTAAAAAAGGTTTTATTTGATGCACAGCTGCTTAAACTTAATATAGGCATCTTTTCACTACATACTTTATTAATGGCTGCATTTGTTGCACTTCCTCTGGTTATGAGTAGTGCGGGTTTAGCAAAAGAGAAACATTGGATTGTTTATCTCGTCACTATGCTTATTGCCTTTATTACTGTACTGCCTTTTATTATCTATGCAGAAAAGAAACGAAAGATGAAACAAGTTTTCTTACTCTGTATTTTCTTACTTATTATTGCTCAAGCCATTCTTATTATTTCAGACTCTAGCTTATGGTTAATCATTGCGGGTATTCAGGTTTTCTTTATTGGATTTAATATTATGGAAGCCCTTCTTCCTTCATTAATCAGTAAAGAAGCCCCCGCTGGTTATAAAGGTACAGCGATGGGAATTTATTCCACCAGCCAATTTTTAGGTGTCGCCTTGGGCGGAATATTAGGGGGATGGCTTTACCAGCATTATAATGCACAAACTGTATTTTTAGGCTGTTTAGTGATTGGTCTTATTTGGTTTTTCATTAGCCTTACATTACGCCAACCCTCTTATGTCAGTAGCTTACGCATTGAATTACCTAAACGTTTATCTTCAAGCCAACAACAGCAACTGCAACAATTATTTAAGCAACAAGCGGGTGTTAATGAAGTTGTGATGATGGCGGATGAGCAGAGTGCTTATATCAAGGTTGATACTAAACAGACGCCGAGAACAACATTAGAATCTCTGATCCCTTTAGTTTAAGATCCAATAAATTGACGGGATAAAATAAAAATGCGCTGTTAAACCAGCGCATTTTTGTATGACTAAATAGATAAAAAATTAGTCACGGAAATTGTTAAATTGGAATGGCTGCCCTAACTCACCTTCTCTCACTAATTTCATCACCGCTTGTAGATCGTCACGCGATTTACCCGTAACGCGAACTTGCTCACCTTGAATTTGAGCCTGAACTTTCAATTTGCTGTCTTTGATCAACTTAACAATTTTTTTCGCTAAAGCTGAATCAATACCTTGTTTTAAGGTAGCTTCTACGCTGTACATTTTTCCGCTGTGAGTCATCTCTTCAGGGATATTTAATACCGCACCATCGATCCCTCTTTTTGCCATTTTCTCACGCAGAATATCTAATAATTGTTGAACCTGAAATTCAGATACACTGGTTGTTTTCACTGACTCTGCTTTTTCGTTTAATTCAAAACTTGCTTCAACGTTACGAAAATCCCAGCGAGTAGTCAGTTCACGTTGCGCGTTTTCCACCGCATTACGCACTTCATGTAAGTCAACTTCAGATACGATATCAAAAGATGGCATTCTTTCTTCCTCAATAAATAAATACAACCCGAATAATAGCTTCTTTTAGGGTTGCAAAAAAGCATTGCACATTCAATAACAAATTTATCCCCTTGTTTTACCTTTATGGTAAAGCGCAAACATACTTTAAACTGAGAAGTGTAATCAATGTTATAATTTTAGCTAAATAGTCTAATGACCGTCAGTAGCGACCTTACGCTATTACGATTTGCAAAAAGAGGCACAATGAAAATTACCATTTTAGGGTGTGGTTCAATTGGTAAACTTTGGATTGCAGCTTTAACACGTCAATCTCATGAAGTACAAGGTTGGCTAAGAGTACCTCAGCCTTTTTTAGACGTAAGTGTTGATAACATTAATGGTGAGCCTTTTTATCAGCGTATTACCGCAAATCAACTTGAGTGGTTAAAACAAAGCGAATTATTAATTGTTTGCTTAAAATCTTGGCAAGTATCAGATGCCGTTAATGCGCTATTACCCTATCTATCTGCACAATGTCCGATTTTACTCATTCATAATGGTATGGGCACTGCTGATGAATTAACAGCAGCACAACACCCAGTTATCAGACCTATATTACAAGGCATTATTACTCATGGTGCTTATCAACAAGGACAAGATGTTATTCATACTGCAACAGGAATAACACATATAGGCCCATTAAATCATGCAGCTCAACAATATAGCTATTTAGCAGAAACCTTGCATCATGCTTTGCCCGATGTCGCTTGGCATAATGATATCCATACGATTAGTTGGCTAAAACTTGCTGTTAATTGTGTTATTAACCCTCTCACCGTTTATTATCAATGCCGAAATGGAGATTTATTGCGTTATCCTGAACATATTCAAAAAGTATGCGACGAAGTTTATCAAGTGATGGAACGTGAAGGGGTTATTCCCACCTCCCAAACACATCTTCATGGCTATATTATTGATACCATAGAACAAACAGCCAATAATTATTCTTCTATGTATCAAGATGTGAAATATCAACGCCATACAGAGATTGACTATATTACGGGTTATTTATTGCGTCGAGCTTCAGAACAAGGGCTTGTATTACCAGAAAATAACCAACTTTTTCAATTTATTAAACAACAGGAAGGCAATTATGACCATATCAGCACTCATCTGCCTAGCTAATGGAAGTGAAGAAACCGAAGTCGTTACTACCGCAGATTTGCTGGTAAGGGCTGGGATTAATGTCGTGCTTGCAAGTGCAGAAGATGATGTTGATGAACTAATTATTACATGTTCACGAGGCATAAAACTTGTCGCAGATGCCCCGTTAGTTCGTGTTGTCGATCATCACTATGAC
Source organism: Proteus cibi (assembly GCF_003144405.1). Lineage (GTDB taxonomy): Bacteria > Pseudomonadota > Gammaproteobacteria > Enterobacterales > Enterobacteriaceae > Proteus > Proteus cibi. The sequence continues at coordinate 144,636 of NZ_PENW01000019.1, read as the reverse complement.
GTTATTATTCTACCCGGTGGATTACAAGGCACAGAAACCTTAAGAGATAGCCCTTTAGTCGTTGAAAAAGTACGTCGTATGCATAGTGAAAATAAACTTGTCGCCGCTATCTGTGCAGCACCCGCAATGATCCTTGAATCTCACAATATTTTTCCCATCGGGAATATGACGGGCTTTCCTGCATTAAAAGATAAAATATCACCCAAAAAATGGGTTGATTACCGCGTCTATTATGATGAAAGAGTTAACTTAATTACTAGCCAAGCACCCGCAACATCTATCGATTTCGCATTAAAAATTATTGAGCGTTTAAAAGGTAAAGAAGCGGCTGCCGATGTTGCCAAACAACTTGTATTACCACCCGGTATTTATAATTACCAAGATGAGTTTACTGGATTTGGGGATAGGTAGATAATAAAAGCCACTATATTGAGCAGTCTAATATGTTAGAACCATTCAATATAGTGGCTTTTTTCTTCCTGATAACGAAAGATTATCGCACTATTTTTTACGATATACTTTTACGTTTTCAAATCCTTGCTCACGCAAATACAGTGCTTGTAAACGACTCATCATTCCGCGATCACAATAGAGCAAATAGGTTTTGGCTTTATCCAAATCACCAAACTGAGTGCTTAATTTATAGAAAGGTAATTCTTTAACATCAATACCGTCTATCTTTAATGGTGAAGTCTCTTGCTCTTCCGGTGAGCGGATATCCAAAATCACATCGTTAGCGCCAAATTCAGAGACCATCTCAACTTCAGTCACTTGCTGTACGGTTTCTTCTGCAATACGGCGAATATCCATATTCTTGGCATTTTCAACAACGCTATCAAGAATAGAAAAATCAAATTTCTCTTCTTCCGCTTCAATCTTCGCTTTAACCGCTTTCACTGTTGGGCTTTTTGAAATGACGCCACAGAATTCTGGCATTGTGCGAGCAAAATCTTCAGTTCCAATTTGACGTGCGATATTGATAATGTTCTCTTTATCATGCGTAATAAGAGGACGTAAAATTAACGTATCCGTTGCATTATCAATTAAACGTAAGTTAGTTAAAGTTTGACTAGAAACTTGACCTAATGCTTCGCCTGTTACAATCGCCTGAACACCATAACGTTCAGCAACACGGGATGCTGCACGTACCATCATACGTTTTAGTACAACGCCCATTTGGCCATCATCGATTTTTTCTAAGATTTCTGCAACAACTGGCTCAAAATCAACTGCCACGAAATGTACTTTATGAGAACGACCAAAGCGATTCCATAAATAATGCGCAACCTGTTTAACACCAATTTCGTGTGCAGAGCCACCTAAATTAAAGAAACAATAGTGAACTCGACTACCTCGGCGCATTAACATATAGCTCGATACACCTGAATCATAACCACCAGAGATCAGGGATAAAACATCTTCCTGTGTGCCGATTGGGAAGCCGCCAATACCTTCATAGCGAGCATTCACTAAAATAAGCTTGTCGTCTTCAATTTCTAAATTAATGGTGACATCTGGACGCGTTAATTTCACTTTTGCGCTTTCAACATGTTGGTTAAAACCACCACCAACATAACGTTCAACTTCATTTGAAGTAAAACTATGCTTACCACGACGTTTGGCTCGAACACAAAATGTTTTGTTTTCAACTAAATGCTTAAATGCTGCAAAAGTTTGCTCGAAAATATTGTGTAAATCAGTATACGGATGCTCTTCTACTTGTAAAAAGTGATGAATACCAGGAATACGTGTTAATGCATCACATACTGCTTCACTTTTGCTTTCATCTTTACTAACAACAACAATGTTATCCCAGTTGCGGACAACGGTGATTTCATCACCTAATGTATTCAGTACATTACGAATATTGCTAGTGAGAATTTTGATAAAACGTATACGAACTGATTGGCTTTTGATCGTAATTTCGGGGAATAATTTAATAATAAACTTCATAGTCAATGGTCATAGGTTATTAAGTAGAAACATAAACTACAGTGATGTAAATTGACTGGAGTTTATAAAAGTCACAAAGTATATCACCAATATTTAGGGCTCACCCGCAAAAATCATCGACTGAATAAGAAATTTTCTTCTCATTTGTAGTAAGATGATCGCTATTATTCAGCGCTAACATGCTTTATTATCAAAAATATTATGGCTAAGAAAACGACACCAATTAACGAAGACATCGCACAAGCACCAAGTTTTGAAGCGTCTATGCAAGAACTTGAGCAAATCGTAAACCGTTTAGAATCCGGTGAACTCCCTTTAGAAGAAGCGCTTAATGAGTTTGAACATGGCGTTCGTCTCGCCCGTGTTGGACAAAAAACATTACAAGACGCTGAACAGCGTGTCCGTATTCTTCTAAAAGAAGACGATAATGCAACTCCTGATGATTTTATCCAAGAGGCAGAATAATTGAGTAACGCAACTTCAAGTACGGATGCGTTCCGTCATAAATTAGATTCCGCCCACCAACGTGTTGATGATGCATTAAACCAAGCGCTATCCGCGTTACCATTTACCGACATGCCTCTAGGTAAAGCCATGCATTATGGTGCTCTTTTAGGTGGAAAACGCTTACGTCCTTTCCTTGTTTATGCCGTGGGTGAAATGTTTAACGTCCCCGCACTTAACCTTGATGCACCAGCTGCTGCCGTAGAATGTATTCACGCTTATTCTCTTATTCATGATGATTTACCTGCAATGGATGACGATGATTTACGTCGTGGTAAGCCAACATGTCATATTGAATTTGGTGAAGCCAATGCAATTTTAGCGGGTGATGCATTACAAACTCTCGCTTTTGAGATCTTAGCAAAAAATCCAATGCCTGATGTGGCAATCGCCGATCGCGTTGCAATGATTGCTGAATTGGCAACAGCCAGCGGACTTGCAGGGATGTGTGGCGGTCAAGCACTTGATCTTGAAGCGGAAGATAAATCAATTGACCTTGTCTCTCTTGAAAAAATCCATTTACACAAAACAGGTGCATTAATTCGTGCAGCTGTTCGATTAGGCGCATTTAGTGCGGGTTCAAAAGGCCATGATGTCTTACCCGCACTCGATAAATATGCCCACTCTATTGGCCTTGCATTTCAAGTACAAGATGACATTTTAGATGTTATTGGCAGTACTGAAGAAACTGGAAAACGTCAAGGTAGCGACCAAGAGTCGGGGAAAAGTACATACCCAGCACTCCTTGGATTAGAGCAAGCTCAAAAGAAAGCACAGGAATTGTATAACGAAGCACTGGATGCCTTAGCGTTTCTTGAGCAATACGAGTACGATACGACCACGCTTAAACAATTAGCGAGTTTTATCGTCGAACGGAAAAACTAATAAAAAATAAAGAGAGCAGCTTACCTGTTCTTTCCCTATTACAAGTGATTAATTAATAGGCATCACATGAGCATTGATATCGAAAAATATCCCACATTGGCGTTGGTTGAAACACCAGAAGATTTGCGCCTATTACCAAAAGAGAGTTTACCTAAACTCTGTGATGAGCTAAGGCTATTTCTTCTTAACAGTGTCAGCCGCTCAAGTGGTCACTTCGCCTCAGGTTTAGGTGCTATTGAGTTAACGGTTGCTCTTCATTACGTTTATAAAACCCCTTTTGATAACCTGATCTGGGATGTTGGTCATCAAGCCTATCCTCATAAGATCTTAACGGGTCGCCGTGACCGCATTGATACTATCCGTCAAAAAAATGGGTTACATCCCTTCCCTTGGCGAGAAGAGAGTGAGTACGACAAACTTTGTGTCGGTCACTCTTCAACCTCTATCAGTGCAGGTTTAGGTATGGCTGTTGCTGCTGAGCAAGAAAAGCTAAATAGAAAAACAGTTTGTGTCATTGGTGATGGTGCAATTACTGCGGGTATGGCTTTTGAAGCAATGAATCACGCAGGGGATATTGAACCCGATATGCTTGTTGTACTTAATGACAACGAGATGTCAATTTCAGAAAACGTTGGTGCATTGAATAATCACCTTGCACAATTGTTATCTGGCAAACTGTATACCACCTTACGTGAAGGTGGAAAAAAGGTCTTTTCTGGTATTCCCCCCATTAAAGAATTACTGAAAAAGACTGAAGAACATATTAAAGGCATGGTTGTTCCAGGCACCATGTTTGAAGAGTTGGGCTTCAACTATATCGGCCCAGTTGATGGTCATGATGTTATTGCGTTAGTACAAACACTCGCCAATATGCGTGATCTAAAAGGCCCTCAGCTTCTGCATATTATGACTAAAAAAGGTCGTGGTTATGCCCCTGCGGAGCGTGATCCTATTAGCTGGCACGCTGTACCTAAGTTTGATCCACAAGCAGGTACATTACCTAAAAGCCCAAATGCACGACCGACCTTTTCCAAAATTTTTGGTGACTGGCTATGTGAAGAAGCCTCAACCGATCCGAAACTCATGGCAATTACCCCGGCTATGCGCGAAGGTTCTGGTATGGTGCGTTTCTCTAAAGAATACCCATCACAATACTTTGATGTTGCGATCGCAGAACAACATGCCGTTACCTTTGCAGCAGGTTTAGCCATTGGTGGTTATAAGCCAATTGTTGCGATCTACTCAACATTCTTACAACGCGCTTACGACCAAGTGATCCACGACATTGCCATTCAAAAACTACCTGTTTTATTTGCTATTGATCGTGGTGGTATTGTGGGAGCAGATGGTCAAACTCACCAAGGTGCTTTTGATCTCTCATTCTTACGTTGCATTCCTAATATGATCATTATGGCGCCAAGTGATGAAAATGAGTGTCGCCAAATGCTTCATACCGGATATCACTATCAAGATGGTCCTGTTGCCGTACGCTATCCAAGAGGCTCTAGTATTGGTGCGCAATTGCAACCACTGAGTCCCCTACCTATGGGTAAAGGTATTATTCGTCGCCAAGGCAAAGGTATTGCAATCCTAAACTTTGGCACATTACTACCAGAAGCGTTAGAAGTCGCTGAAAAATTGGATGCAACGGTAGCTGATATGCGTTTTATCAAGCCTCTTGATAAATCACTTATTCTTTCTCTAGCTGAACAGCATGATATGTTGGTAACACTAGAAGAGAATGCCATTATGGGTGGTGCGGGTAGTGGTGTTAATGAGCTACTCATGCAAGAGCGTTGCTTAATCCCCGTCTTGAACTTAGGTATACCTGATCTGTTTGTACCACAAGGTGGACAAGAAGAGATCAGAACTGACTTAGGATTAGATGCAGACGGTATTGAAAAATCAATTAAAGCTTACCAAGCTAATTAATTGAATTAACGTGATTAAAAGACCTCTCCTAATTAACCACAGGAGAGGTTAATGTCTTTTTCTAGACGCAGATTTATCTACTTTTATATACTGATTGAGGCTTTCACACCTCTTATTTCCACCGCCATTATAATCTTGTCCATCATCACATTTTTATGAAACCCGATGAAAACAATCACTTTCTTTCTTGAATCCATTCAGCGTTAATTTATTCAATTAGTTAGATTTTTCTTTCTTTTTGTTTGTCAACGAAACGTTTCGATCATGCTCACAATATGAATAAATCAAACTTGTTTTCCCGTCTTTCTTTTCTACTATATAGATAGCGAAACGTTTCGCTGAGGAGGAAACATGAAAAAAGGTGTATTACTTAATAGTCCTATTTCGAGTCTCATTTCACGTTTAGGACACACTGACAAAATCACTATTGCAGATGCCGGATTACCTATTCCCTCCTCTGTTGAACGTATTGATCTTGCTCTCACTCAAGGTATTCCGGACTTTATGTCCGTATTGCAAACAATCACTCATGAGATGCAAGTTGAAGCCGTCATGCTGGCGGAAGAAATTAAAACCATCAATCCCTCTCTTTTTAATGAAATCATCTCTTATCTCCATTTATTAGAACAAGAGCAAAAGAAGCCTATTCAAATAATGTCTGTTTCACATGAAGCATTAAAAAAGCAACTTACTGAAAATAAAGCGGTTATTAGAACTGGTGAATGTACGCCTTATGCCAATATTGTGTTGTTTTCTGGTGTGACTTTCTGAGGACAATATGGAACCTTTACTTGAACTTAAAGACATTGATAAGTCATTTCCTGGTGTAAAAGCATTATCAGGCGCGACGTTGCGAATTTACCCCGGTCGAGTGATGGCTTTAGTCGGTGAAAATGGCGCAGGAAAATCAACACTGATGAAAGTACTCACTGGGATCTATAAAAAAGATGCTGGCGAAATCATTTATCAAGGTGAAAGTTGTACTTTCAGTGGTCCGAAATCTTCACAAGAAGCAGGGATCGGCATTATTCACCAAGAACTTAACCTTATTCCTGAATTAACCATCGCAGAAAATATTTTCTTAGGTCGTGAGTTTACTCGTGCTTTTGGTGCTATCGATTGGAAAAAAATGTATGCAGAGGCTGATAAGTTATTAGCTCGATTAAACCTAGCTTACAGTAGCCACCGTTTAGTGTCTGAATTATCGATTGGTGATCAGCAAATGGTAGAAATCGCCAAGGTACTTAGTTTTGGTTCCAAAGTGATTATTATGGATGAACCAACAGATGCATTAACCGACACAGAAACTGAATCACTATTTAGTGTTATTCGTGAACTAAGAGATCAAGGTTGTGGCATTGTGTATATCTCGCATCGCTTAAAAGAGATCTTTGAGATCTGCGATGATGTGACTGTACTGCGAGATGGTCAGTTTATTGGTGAAAAACCTGTCGCCTCATTAAAAGAAGACACGCTGATTGAAATGATGGTAGGTCGTAAATTAGAAGACCAATACCCTCGTATTAATATCCCTCAAGGCAAAACCAAACTGAACGTCATTAACCTCAGTGGCGAAGATGTTCACGATGTCAGTTTCTCATTACATGAAAGCGAAATTCTTGGCATTTCAGGGTTAATGGGAGCGGGTCGTACTGAGTTAATGAAAATCATCTACGGCGCATTACCCAAAACTAATGGCACCGTTGAGTTAGATGGCAAACCCTGCCAAATCAAAAAACCGGTTGAAGGATTGGAACAAGGCATCGTTTACATCTCTGAAGATAGAAAGCGTGATGGTTTAGTGCTTGGCATGTCAGTAAAAGAGAATATGTCTCTGACTGCACTTCGCTATTTTAGCCGTGGCATGGGCATTCTTAATCACAAAGAAGAGCAACTCACTGTCGGTGATTTTATTAAATTATTCAATATAAAAACCCCTTCAATGGATCAAACTATTGGCTTTTTATCTGGGGGAAATCAACAAAAAGTGGCTATCGCAAGAGGCCTAATGACTCGCCCAAAAGTACTTATTCTTGATGAACCCACCCGTGGCGTTGATGTGGGCGCTAAAAAAGAAATTTATCAGCTAATTAATAAATTTAAACAAGAAGGATTAAGCATCATCTTAATTTCTTCTGAAATGCCTGAGGTAATGGGAATGAGTGACCGTATTTTGGTTATGCATGAAGGTCGTATTAGTGGTGAGTTTTCCGCTCACAATGTCACACAAGAAATGCTAATGGCAGCGGCTGTTGGTAAGCAATATGACGCTCAAGTAGGAGTTTGATATGAGCACAAATTCAATGCCAGCGTCAAAACGTTGGTTCTCAAAAGCTTGGCTATTAGAGCAAAAATCACTGATTGCATTGCTACTTTTGATTATTGTAGTTTCTACACTCAGTCCTAACTTCTTTACTTTAAACAATATTTTCAACATCCTCCAACAAACATCGGTTAACGCCATTATGGCGGTTGGAATGACACTGGTTATTTTAACATCAGGCATAGATCTTTCTGTTGGTTCATTACTTGCATTAACAGGTGCCGTTGCTGCTTCTATGGTGGGTGCAGATGTTAATGCGCTTGTTGCTGTTGTTGGGGCATTAGCATTAGGTGCAGCCATTGGTGGTGTTACCGGGATTATCGTTGCTAAAGGTAAAGTGCAAGCCTTTATTGCTACGTTAGTCATGATGTTATTACTACGCGGTGTTACTCGTGTCTATACAGACGGTAGCCCAATTAATACCGGATTTAGCGATAATGCTGATCTGTTTAGTTGGTTTGGTATTGGTCGCCCATTTGGTATTCCAACCCCCATTTGGCTCATGATGATTGTCTTTTTGAGTGCATGGTATTTATTACATCACACCCGTTTAGGTCGCTACATCTACGCACTAGGGGGGAATGAATCAGCCACACGCTTATCAGGCATTAGCGTCGATAAAATCAAAATCATCGTTTATTCATTATGTGGTTTATTAGCCGCCCTTGCGAGTGTCATTGAAGTTGCTCGACTTTCATCAGCACAACCAATGGCAGGCAATGGTTATGAGCTAGATGCGATCGCCGCCGTTGTTCTTGGTGGCACCAGTCTTGCGGGTGGTAAAGGTCGTATTATCGGTACATTAATTGGTGCACTTATTCTGGGCTTCTTAAACAATGCACTGAATTTATTAGGAATATCATCAAACTATCAAATGATAGTAAAAGCGGTGGTCATCTTACTTGCTGTTTTGGTAGATAACAAAAAATAACGCTCTATTCTCTTAATCCGAACCCCGACAGGAACTTATATTATGAAACTAAAAAAAATGGCGACACTTCTTTCTGTTGTTGCATTAAGCGCCACAATCAGCGCCAATGCATTTGCAAAAGAATCAATCGCGCTTGTTATCTCAACACTTAACAATCCTTTCTTTGTCACCATGAAAGACAGTGCACAGAAAGAAGCAAATAGATTAGGTTACGACCTTGTTGTTCTAGATTCTATGGACAACCCAGCTAAAGAGCTTGCTAACGTGCAAGATCTCACCGTGAAAGGTACACGCTTAATGCTGATTAACCCAACAGATTCAGATGCTGTGGGTAATGCGGTTATTTTAGCCAATAAAGCAAAAATTCCAGTGATCACCTTAGACCGTGTTGCAAACAAAGGTGAAGTTGTCAGCCACGTCGCTTCAGATAACCGCCTTGGTGGCAAAATGGCGGGGGATTATATTGCCGATAAAGTAGCTAATGACGCCAAAGTCATTCAGCTAGAAGGGATCACAGGGACATCGGCATCTCGTGAACGAGGTGAAGGCTTTAAACAAGCCGTTGATGCCCATAAGCTGAATGTACTTGCAAGCCAGCCCGCTGATTTTGACCGTACAAAAGGGCTTAACGTGATGCAAAATCTGTTAACTGCGTATCCTGCGGTTCAAGCTGTTTTTGCACAAAATGATGAAATGGCATTAGGTGCATTACGTGCATTACAAACGGCGGGTCGTACTGATGTATTAGTCATTGGTTTCGACGGTACAGATGATGGGATCAAAGCGGTAAACCGTGGCATGTTAGGGGCAACCATTGCTCAACGCCCAGATCAAATTGGTATTATCGGCATTCAAACTGCAGATAAAATCCTCAAAGGCGAGAAAGTGGATGCAACAATCCCTGTCGAGCTCGAATTAGTTATTAAAAAATAACAATAATAAATACCACGGAGTGATATTGCTCCGTGGTAGCTTTAATCATTAAAACACGTTTTCACAAGGATAAAGGCTATGACAACACCTCGCCTTGCTGTTCTAGGTAGCATCAATGTTGACCACATTATGAATATTTCACAATTTCCAAAACCTGGTGAAACCATTATTGGTCATCAATATAAAATAGCCTTTGGCGGTAAAGGTGCAAATCAAGCCGTTGCTTGTGGTCGCAGTGGCGCCGATATTACCTTTATTGCTTGTGTTGGTGATGATGCCATTGGCAGTGAAATCATCTCTCAACTAAAAACAGATAATATTCATATTGATGCAATTAGTATTATTCCGCAGACACCAACTGGTGTCGCGATGATCCTTGTTAATGAACAAGGTGAAAATGTAATTAGCATCGTTGCAGGTGCGAATGGCGCACTTACACCTACGTATTTTCAGCAATATCATCATGTTGTAGAGCATGCTGATGCCTTACTGATGCAATTAGAATCACCGTTAGAGACGGTTTTTGAAGCTGCAAAACTGGCAAAATCACATCAAACTAAAGTCATTTTAAATCCCGCCCCCGCACAAGCTTTATCTGATGAATTTCTGAGTTTTATTGATGTTATCACGCCAAATGAGACAGAAGCCGAAATATTAACGGGCGTTTCTGTGCATGATGAAGCGGGTGCAGCAAAAGCAGCCGAGATTTTACATCGTAAAGGTATCAAACAAGTACTAATCACGTTGGGTAGCCGCGGTGTATGGTTTAGTGAACAAGGAAAAGGCATGATAATTCCTGGATTTCGTGTCGATGCTGTTGATACCATTGCTGCTGGTGATACATTTAACGGTGCATTTGTCACTGCAATATTAGAAGGGAAACCTTCCGTTGAGGCTATCCGTTTTGCTCACGCAGCAGCGGCAATTGCCGTTACACGTCATGGTGCGCAATCGTCTGTTCCTTGGCGTCATGAAATCGAATCATTTTTAGCAGAGCGAGCATAGTACTTTGGCGACAATGAAAGATGTCGCCCGTTTGGCGGGCGTTTCGACATCAACTGTTTCTCACGTTATCAATAACAATCGTTATGTTAGCGAAGGCATTCGTAAAAAGGTTAACGACGCTATCGAAACCTTAAATTACGCGCCTTCGGCTTTAGCACGCAGTTTAAAAATGAACTGTACTCACACTATTGGAATGTTAGTGACAGCCAGTAGTAACCCGTTTTATGCAGAAGTTGTTCGTGGCGTTGAACGCAGTTGTTACGAAAAAGGTTATAGCCTTATTTTATGTAACACTGAAGGTGATTACGAGCGCATGGATAGTAGCCTTGAAACGTTGCTACAAAAACGTGTTGATGGCTTATTATTAATGTCAACTGAAGCCAGAGCGCCCTCTCATGAAGTGCTAAATCGTTATCCTCGTTTACCTATGGTTATGATGGATTGGTCTCCGTTTGAATACGGGGGCGATATTATTCAAGATAACTCTCTGCTTGGGGGAGAAATCGCAACCAATTATCTGATTAAAAAAGGCTTTACTGAAATTGCTTGTATTGCAGGTCCCCAAGATAAACTGCCTGCAAAACATCGTTTGCAAGGTTATTACAATGCAATGCAAAAAGCCGGATTAGCTATTCGAGAAGAGTTTGTGTTAACCAGCGATTTTGAATTTGCCGGTGGATTTAGCGCAATGCAAAAGTTACTCTCACTTTCTGTCTTGCCACAAGCGGTTTTTACCTGTAATGACGCGATGGCTGTTGGTGCTTATCAAGCTATTTATCAAAAAGGTTTGCGTGTACCTGATGATATTTCAATCATGGGTTATGACGATATCGATCTCGCTTCCTATATGATCCCTCCTCTTTCTACGATCCACCAACCCAAAGATGAATTAGGAAAACTCGCTGTCAGCCAATTATTACATCGTATGGAAAATATCGATGCTGATGACAATGTTCTGGTGCTTACACCCAAACTTATAGAACGTGGATCTGTGATAGATTTCATAAAATAATAACAAGAAGATTAACACTATTATTGATGATGCTCTCATTTACGATGAGGGCATTTATTTTTAGTTATATTTATAATATTATTTATTTAATATCATTGAGTTAACAGATATTCAAAACTAATTTTATTTATCTTTATTTTCTATTTAACTCTCAATATCTAATCTACTTTTCCTCACTCGTTATGTCATAACCGGTGAAAGATGCAAATTTCCATCAAATCTATTATACTATTGCCCTTTCACATTATCTGAAGCAACGCCCATTTAGGGGATTGCTTAGCATGTTTACTCTTAAACGATAATGTGTCCTTTAATGTATGGGGCAAGTGTTATCCTCATTGTGACGATTAATCACTTCCCATTTTGATAAAATTTGAGAGTATTATTATGTCATTACCTTCTTGTCCTAAGTGCAATTCAGAATACACCTATGAAGATGGTGCAATGTATGTTTGCCCTGAATGTGCGCACGAGTGGAACGATACTGAACCAACCGTTGATAACGATGAGTTAGTGGTTAAAGATGCTAACGGCAATGTATTAGCTGATGGCGATTCCGTGACGGTGATTAAAGATCTCAAAGTCAAAGGTAGCTCAACTATGCTGAAAATAGGGACTAAAGTAAAAGGTATCCGTTTAGTGGAAGGCGACCATAATATTGATTGTAAAATTGATGGCTTTGGACCAATGAAGTTGAAATCTGAATTTGTTAAGAAAAACTAAGAATAACAGATTATTGATAATATCTTTGTTGATAGATCTCGATGTTATTGCATTCTGAAAGGCGCTTATAGAGCGCCTTTTTAATATCCATTAATATATTTAAGTATTTAAGTATATTTTCACTTTTATCTCTCATCAATATAGAATAATTAAATTCTTTTAAATTCAATCATACTATTACAAGTAATGACTACAATTATTTCTCAAAATTTAGCATTTGTAGCAGCAGATAGACTATGGACTGATTATGATGATAACCCTGCGCCTGCTCCTTTTAAGAAATTTTATGTGCTTGATAATAGCATCATATTCTATTCTGGTTATATAAATTCAATATTAGTTATATTAGAATTTTATATTGGAGATAATATAGGTATAGATGAAGAGTATGCTACACTAATAGGTGTTCTTTCAAATATGGATGAGGATATTTGTGAATTTATTGAAATAGATAGAAAGAACGGAGAAGTTGTTTATTTTCAAGGTGCGACTACAACAAAAAACTATAATTATATTTTTTATGGTGCTGGTTCTGGTTCTGAATATGCAATTGAGTGTTATATAAATAATATTCAAATAATTACTATAAATGGTCAACATTATGATTTTATCAAATACGGTGATCACTTTATTAAAATAAGTATGAATTCGGCATCTATAAAAGATCGCTGTTCTGGTGGAGGCTTTGATTATATTAAGTGGCTAGAGAAAAACCTTATTGTTGATAAACTAAATTGGTTAGATACAGGAACAATAGAACAATATAATAAAAAAATCCTCCATTTAATTAAAGAAAACTGTGGAAATAAAGAAGAACTAAGTGAATTAATATTAATGATGGATAATGAAAGGGAAAGAGATAAAGAGGAACTAGAACGAGAAATCAAATCGGTTGACACCTCATTTACTCATGAGCATAATTTAACCAATGATCCGAAAACCAAAGGAGGCTCTCGCATGAATAATTCAGTTAAACCCAAAACGAGAGTTGCAGTGAAAACGTCAGGTTCAAACAAAGGCGTTATACTAGATATAGCATCCATTAAAGAACGTATTGCTAAACGTAAAGCTGAAAGAACCTAATGCAATAGCCTCTTCAAAATATTCTGAAAGGCGCTTATAGAGCGCCTTTTAAATTGAGATAGGCTTACTGATCAGACTCACTGAAATGATCAAACCCTTTGAGATTAGGGTAAACATCTTTACCATCTCGTAAATAACGAATACCTTCAGCAATCGGCATAATTTGCCCTATGCAATGAAAATCGGCGCCTGTATGGGCTAATGCAATCTCTAACGCGCCACGGTTGATTTCAGGCACCGTAAAACATAATTCATAATCTTCGCCGCCACTTAATGCCCAAATCTCCGCTTGTTCTTCGCTCACTTCCGCTTTCATTGCTGATGAGTAAGGTAATGCATCTAAATTTAAGCGAGCCCCACAACCACTTGCTGTGAGAATATGGTTCAAATCTGAAATCAATCCATCAGAAATATCAATCGCTGATGTCGCTAAATGACGTAATGCTTGACCTTGTAGTAAACGAGGTTGAGGACGCAAATGCCTTGCAACAAAATAATCACTATGCTCTTTTTCTGTCGGCTGTAATCTATTTTGTAATACAGCAAGTCCTGCCGCACTATCACCTAAAAAACCCGTAACATAGATCCAATCGCCAATTTTAGCGCCAGAACGAAGCAATGCGGTTCCTTGTGGAACAAGCCCTTGTATTGTGATTGTTAAGCTTAAAGGACCACGAGTGGTATCACCACCGATTAACTGGATTGCATAATAATCAGCTAACGCAAAGAAAGAGCGACTAAATGCCTCAAGCCATTCACTGTTTGTATCAGGAAGCGTTAAAGCTAATGACGCCCAAGAAGGATCTGCACCAACGGCAGCTAAATCACTAATATTTACAGCAAGTGCTTTATAAGCTAAATCTTCAGGTGAGATAGAAGGAAGAAAGTGAATGCCGCTCACTAACGTATCAGTGCTAATAGCGACTTGCTGCTTTTCAGGCACCGTCAATATTGCGCAGTCATCTCCAATGCCCGTACTCACATCTTTTCGTTTTACAGGCTGTGAAGTGAAATATTGCTTAATAAGGGAAAATTCACCACAAGGCATTATCTATTTCCTATTTAGCTGTGCATACTAAACGAGTTTTATTAAACAAAAGGCCGGAAATACCGGCCTTGAATTATTTACCATAGAGGAAACGTGAAAAACATTATTTTTTACGTACAGTTGGTGCCGCTTTATCAAGCACGCCATTAACAAATTTATGGCTATCGTCAGCACCAAATACCTTAGCCAGTTCAATCGCTTCGTTAATCGCAACTTTGTAAGGAACATCTTCACGGAAGCTAAGTTCAAACATTGCTAAACGTAAAATAGCTTTTTCAACTTGGCCTAACTCTTCAAGTTGACGGGATAAATAAGGTTCCATCGCCTTATCTAAACGTGTTGCATTAATGGCAACACCCACTAAAAGCTCACGAAAATAAGCAATATCTACACCTTGGGTATCCTGCTCGGATAAAAACTCCAATTCCACATCCGCGATGTCATTTCCGGATAATTGCCATGAGTAGATAGCTTGAACAGCACACTCACGAGCACGACGACGAGCAGCAGGTTTCACAAAATTCCCCTTAAGTTAAAACAGATGATTAGCCTTTTATGGCTTTAAGTACATTGATCATTTCAAGTGCTGTCATTGCAGCTTCAGCACCTTTGTTGCCCGCTTTAGTTCCAGCGCGTTCAATTGCCTGTTCAATACTTTCAGTAGTTAATACACCAAAAGTCACAGGGATCTCGCTTTGCATTGCAACTTGAGATAAACCAGAACTGCATTCGCCAGCAACGTATTCAAAATGTGCGGTTCCACCACGGATAACAGTACCTAATGCGATAACTGCATCATATTTGTCGCTTTCGGCTAATGCTTTAACCGTTAATGGCAACTCATAAGCGCCTGGAACCCAAACGACGGTAATATTTTCAGAGGAAACTTGTCCAATGCGTTCTAATGCATCAACCGCACCTTCTAATAGGCTGTCGTTGATAAAGTTATTAAAACGGGCAATTGCAATTGCTACGCGTGCGTTTGGCGCCGCGACAACACCTTTGATTACGTTCATAGGTTACCTTTTTCTCCTATCCGCGGGGCGCGGATTTTATCATATTCTTTCCTTCACTGCGCTCTGTTTTATTATCACACAGCAAAGGAGCCAAAAACCCTTGAAAAATCAAGGCATTTAGTTGGCTGATAACGATGTCGTAACGACAGGAAATAACACACACGGCGCTATTTTACTACAAATAGCGCCGTAGACACACTTATTTGCGTCTATTAATAACGAGGTTTTAAACAAACTCTGATATCAGAGCCAATTTGTTGGAGAGAATCTACTGTAAATTCAGGTGCTTCGGATAAGGATGAGAGTGGAGAAAGTGCAAATAATCCACGTGCATCATTCCCTAAAATTTTAGGTGCAATATATATAATAAGCTCATCAACAAGCCCAGCCTCTAATAATGCACCAGCAAAATGCGCACCACTTTCAACCCATACGGTATTGATATTGCGTTTACCTAATTGCATCATTAATAAAACTAAATCCACACCACTGTTTTTACCATTCGTTGGTAATAGGATTTCTGATACATTACCTTGCCAATCAGCTGGCTGTGATTTTGTACGTGCCAGCCAGCATTCGCCTTCAATTTGAGTGATTTTATGATTTTCAGTCACTCTATTTTGGCTATCAGCAACAATGCGAATAGGTTGGCGTAGCGTTTCTTCTGGATAAAGCGCTTTAATTTCATCTGAAAGCTCATCCCAACGTACATTCATAGATGGGTTATCAGCAAGCACTGTTGCACTTGTCGTTAAAATAGCGCTGGCTTGAGCCCGAAAATTTTGTACATCTCGACGAGAGGCTTTAGAGGTTATCCATTGGCTTTCACCCGATGCTAATGCTGTTTTACCATCTAAAGATGCACCTAATTTTAGTTGGATATAAGGGAAGCCTGTTCTCATTCGTTTAAAAAAGCCAACGTTAAGTTTTTCAGCTTCTTGCATTAAAACACCATGTGATACATCAATTCCAGCTGATAATAATTTGTGTAATCCTCGTCCTGCAACTTGAGGATTTGGATCTTGCATCGCAGCAACAACGCGTTTTATACCTGCATTAATCAAGGCATCAGCACAAGGTGGCGTTTTACCAAAGTGGCTACAAGGTTCAAGTGTAACATACGCCGTCGCCCCTTTTGCTTTATCTCCTGCCATTTTTAATGCATTGACTTCAGCATGAGGACCACCTGCATGATGGTGATAACCTTCACCGATAATCTCGCCCTCTTTTACAATCACACACCCCACATTAGGATTAGGGGATGTTGTAAAGCGACCTAATGCTGCAAGCTCGATGGCTCGACGCATATAGTGTTCATCATGCAGGCTTTCATTTTCACTTGGGTTGTTGCTGTTGTTATTTATCATAATAATTACATGTAATTTTATTATTTATCGTTATTTTTCAAATCATTAAATAAAGCACAGTATTAATCCTGTAATTTTGCAATTTCTTCACCAAAATCACGGATATCTTCAAAACTACGATAAACAGAAGCAAAGCGAATATAAGCCACTTTATCGAGTTTCTTTAGTTGTTCCATAACAAAATTGCCAATTTCTTTTGAAGGGATTTCTCTTTCACCCGTCGCTCTTAATTGTGATTTAATATGGCTTATTGCAGCTTCAACATCATCTGAACTGACGGGACGCTTTTCTAATGCTTTAAGCATACCTCGACGAAGTTTCTCTTCATCAAAAGGCTCACGTATTTCATCACTTTTCACAACACGAGGCATCACTAACTCTGCTACTTCAAAGGTAGTAAAACGTTCATGACAAACAAGACATTGGCGACGACGGCGCACTTGTGAACCATCACCAACAAGTCTGGAATCAATTACCTTGGTATCTACGGCTCCACAAAATGGGCAATGCATAGTTATTCCTACTTTTGACAATACTCATAAACAGTGTACCTGTTCAGTGAACAAAAAACACCCTGTCAGTATACACTGGCAGGGTGTTTGCGATGTTTTATCAGATAAACGCTCTATTATGGTAAGAGTGTTGTCTGATCGGCACCCTCTTTTTCCACTTTTTGTACAATCAAGTGTTCACGTTTCATTCCCATTTTCAGTGCTAATGCAGAAGCCACATAAATAGAAGAAATAGTACCGATTGAAACACCGATTAACATAACTAAAGAGAAGCCTTGAAGCATTGAACCACCAAAGATATACAGCATTAATACAACTAATAATGTTGTTGCTGATGTCATGATGGTACGGCTTAATGTCTGTGTAAGAGAAACGTTCATAATTTCATATGATGTTCCTCGGCGAATTTTACGGAAGTTCTCACGAATACGGTCTGATACAACAATACTATCGTTCAGTGAGTAACCGATAACAGACATCAATGACGCCACAATGGTTAAGTCAACTTCTATGTGGAACAGTGAAAGCACACCCAGTGTGATCACCACGTCATGCGCAAGTGCAATCACCGCACCTAACGCCAAACGCCATTCAAAACGGAATCCAACATAGATAAGAATACAGATAAGTGCTGATAACAACGCCATTGCACCTGTTTGAGCCAATTCACTCCCCACACTAGGCCCAACAAACTCAATACGTTTTACCACAGCATCGTTATCAACTTCAGCATTGATAACATCAATAACTTTCTTACCTAATTCTTGACCAGCCTGTCCTTCAACAGGAGGCATACGCACCATAATATCGCGACTGCTACCAAAGTTTTGTAACAGAGGATCTTTAAAGCCCGCTGTATCTAGGCTATCACGCATTTTATCAAGGTCGGCGGGTTGACTGAGATTGATCTCAATGACAGTACCACCTGTAAAATCCAGTCCCCAGTTAAATCCTTTCACGGAAATGATAGCAATTGACGCTATCAAAAGCAGAAACGAAATACTAAAGGCGACGTTGTCCCAACGCATAAAGTCAATGACTCTACGACCATGGTTTAATTGTTCAACAGTATAATCCTGTGCCACAACGTGCTCCTTAAATAGACAGTTTCTTAACGCGTTTACCACCATACAGCAGGTTTACAATCGCACGAGTACCGACAATAGCGGTAAACATGGATGTTGCAACCCCGATTGCAGTTGTGATAGCAAAACCTTTAATTGAGCCGGTACCGACTGCATAAAGGATCACAGCTGTAATTAATGTGGTTAAGTTCGCATCAATAATACTGGAGAAGGCACCTTTATAACCTTCATGGATTGCTTGTTGTACTGATCGACCATTACGTAATTCTTCTTTAATACGTTCGTTTATCAGTACGTTGGCATCGACGGCGACGGCAAGTGTTAAGACGATACCCGCAATACCCGGCATGGTCAGTGTTGCGCCCGGTAATAGTGACATTACCCCAACGATTAACACTAAGTTTGCCATTAATGCAGTACTCGCAATCACACCAAATTTACGATAATAAATTATCATAAAGGCAACAGACGCAATCAGACCCCATAAACACGCTTCTAAACCTTGCGTAATATTTTGCAGACCCAAAGTTGGACCAATGGTTCTTTCTTCAACGATTTGAATAGGTGCAATCAACGCACCAGCACGTAATAACAGAGATAATTGACGTGCTTCATTCGC
Source organism: Proteus cibi (assembly GCF_003144405.1). Classification (GTDB taxonomy): domain Bacteria; phylum Pseudomonadota; class Gammaproteobacteria; order Enterobacterales; family Enterobacteriaceae; genus Proteus; species Proteus cibi. Next base: position 125,705 of record NZ_PENW01000019.1, on the reverse strand, counting down.
ATTTGAAATCCCCGTAATACGGAAGCTATTTCCTAAACGACTCTGAATATTCGCAACGTTGATAACTTCTTCGCTTTTAACCAACACCGCACGGTCATTCTCATCGCGTTTACCGCTGTCTTTATACTCTACGAACAGTGTTGCCATCGGTTTACCGACGTTGTCCTTCGTAAAGTTAGACATGATAGATCCCCCCGCGCTATCAAGTGAAATATTCACTTGAGGTTGACCATATTCATCAGCTTGAGACGTTGAGTCAGTGATGTGGTCACCCGTTAAAATAACGCGTTTATAAAGGATAGTTGGTCTACCTTCACGGGTATATTTCACTTCTGAGTCGCCTGGAATACGGCCTGTTTCTAAAGCAGAAGGATCAACAGTGGTATTGACTAAACGGAATTCTAATGTTGCTGTCGCACCTAAGATTTCTTTAGCACGAGCGGTATCTTGGATACCCGGTAATTCAACAACAATTCGGTCAGCGCCTTGACGTTGAACTAATGGCTCTGCAACACCTAACTGGTTAACACGATTACGTAAGATAGTGATGTTTTGCTGAACTGCATAAGTCCGCGCATCACGTAAACGTTCGTCAGTAAAAATAGCGCTTAATGCGTTATTTGCACCATCTCTAAAAATGAGATCTTGATTACGACGAGTTAAGTAATCTGAAGCTTTAGAGCGATCATCCGAATTACGGAAACGGATTTCAACGCCATAGTTATCCGTCTTGCGGATAGATGAATATGGAATGCCTTCATCACGTAATAATGTACGTAGGCTCTCAACATTTTGTTCTTGAAGTTTGCCTAACGCGGTTTCCATATCGACTTCCATCAGGAAGTGAACACCACCACGTAAGTCTAACCCCAGTTTCATAGGCTCACCGCCAATGGCTTCTAACCATTTTGGTGTTGCCGGTGCAAGGTTAAGTGCAACAATGAACTGGTCGCCTAAGGCAGGCAACAGCACTTCACGGGCACGCAACTGAATATCAGGGTTACCGAAACGAGCCAAAATCGCACCATTTTCAAGTGCAATAGATTTCGCTTCAATTTTTTCTTTATCTAATAAAGATCGAACTTGATCCAGTGTTTGCTCATTGGCGGCGGTTCCCCGCGCGCCAGTGATTTGAACAGCCGGATCCTCACCATATAGGTTAGGAAGTGCGTAAAGCAGACCGATGAGGATAGCGGCTATCAACATCAGGTACTTCCACAAAGGATAACGGTTTAGCACGGCAGTTCCCTTTTCCCTTTGGGGAAATGTTATTAAATAGCTTTCATTGTGCCTTTAGGTAATACAGCGGCAACAAAGTCACGTTTGATAGTTACTTCTGTTGTTTCATTCAGAGCAACAACGATATAGCCGTTATCTGAAACCTTAACAACACGACCAATTAAACCACCTGTCGTTAAAACTTCATCACCTTTACCAATAGAATCCATCAGTTTACGATGTTCTTTAGTACGTTTTTGCTGTGGACGTAGGATCATAAAATAGAAAATCAGAATAAAGATCACTAACATCGGTAAAATAGACATAAAGCTAGCTTCAGGTGCGGCTTGTCCAGCAGAAGCAACAGCATCAGAAATGAAAAAACTCATTCACTTTTCCTCATTGTTGTCGATATCGACGATATTCAAGTTATAAGCCCAATATCATACACAGAATTGGGCTTTCTCGTATACATTATTCACACTTAGTCGCACTGCCATTTAGCGGTGGGACGGGTTTTCCAATACGTTCGTAGAATTCGTGTACAAACTCTTCAAAACGCGAGTCTTCAATAGACTGACGAATTTCAGCCATCAAACGCTGATAATAACGCAAGTTGTGGATAGTGTTCAGCCTTGCACCTAAAATTTCGTTACAACGATCAAGATGATGTAAATAAGCACGGCTATAATTTTTACAGGTATAGCAGTCACAATGTTCATCTAGCGTTGATGTATCAGAGCGATGTTTCGCATTACGAATTTTAATGACACCATCAGTGACAAACAGATGGCCATTTCGTGCATTTCGCGTTGGCATAACACAGTCAAACATATCAATACCACGACGAACGCCTTCAACTAAATCTTCTGGTTTACCGACACCCATTAAATAACGCGGTTTATTCGCAGGAATTTGAGGGCAGACATGTTCTAAAATACGATGCATATCTTCTTTAGGCTCACCCACTGCAAGGCCGCCGACAGCGTAACCGTCAAAACCAATTTCGACTAGCCCTTTTACCGAGATATCACGTAAATCTTCGTAAACACCACCTTGAATAATACCGAATAATGAATTTTTGTTATTGAGTTCATCAAAGCGTGCACGACTACGTTTAGCCCAACGTAATGACATCTCCATTGAGTTTTTCGCATAATCCCAATCTGAAGGATATGGCGTACACTCATCAAAAATCATCACAATGTCAGAACCCAAATCGTATTGGATTTCCATTGATTTTTCTGGGCTTAAGAAAATCTTTTCGCCATTAATAGGGTTACGGAAATGAACACCCTCTTCTTTAATTTTACGCATCGCACCTAAACTAAAGACTTGGAAACCACCTGAGTCCGTTAAAATAGGGCCTTGCCATTGCATAAAATCATGTAAATCACCATGTAATTTCATGATTTCTTGACCAGGGCGTAACCATAAATGGAAGGTATTACCTAAAAGAATTTGTGCACCTGTTGCTTTCACTTCTTCAGGTGTCATTCCTTTTACTGTGCCATAAGTACCCACTGGCATAAATGCAGGTGTTTCAACCACACCACGTTCAAAAATAAGGCGACCGCGGCGAGCATTACCGTCGGTTTTGTCTAATTCGTATTTCACTCATCCTCCAAGCATCAGAAAAACAGTCCAATGCGCAATAAAAAACAGCACATTCTAATCATTTGTTAGACGGCTGTACATGTTACTTCAACAAAAACAGGGCTTAGTCAAAGGGATTAAGCAATAAAATTGAGATAACAATTCATAAAACGAAGAAAAACGTTAAAAAGAATAATAAATTTTTATTCTTGTCCTACTTTTTCATTGATCGCGAAAGGATTACAAGTAATAAACATCGCATCACCATAACTGAAAAAACGGTACTCTTGCTCAACAGCTTCTTTATAAGCATTCATGGTATTTTTATACCCAGCAAAAGCAGAAACCAGCATGATTAAAGTTGATTCAGGCAAATGGAAATTCGTAATCAATGCATCAATAATTTGATATTGATAACCCGGATAAATAAAGATTTGGGTATCATCGAAGAAAGGCGCAATTAACGCATCTTTTGCTGCTTTCGCAGCGCTTTCTAGCGAACGAACAGAGGTGGTTCCTACAGCAATCACTCGATTGCCACGTGCTTTACATGCTAATACCGCATCAACCACTTCTTGTGGCACTTCTGCGTATTCAGAATGCATTGTGTGTTCTTCAATATTATCCACACGCACAGGTTGGAAAGTACCCGCACCAACATGCAGTGTGACAAATGCCATCTCAACGCCTTTTTCTTTTAAGGCTTGAAGTAATGGTTCATCAAAGTGTAACCCTGCTGTAGGTGCTGCAACAGCGCCTGGACGCTCATTATAAACCGTTTGATAAAGCTCTTTATCAGACTCTTCATCAGGACGATCAATATAAGGAGGTAAAGGCATATGACCAATGCTATTCAGGATAGTAAGAACATCCCTTTCATCATCAAAGCGAATTTCAAAAAGTGTATCATGACGCGCAACCATAGTTGCTTGTACACTTTCATCTTCGCCTAGCACAAGCTCGGCGCCTTCTTTCGGTGATTTAGAAGCTCGAACATGAGCAAGAACGCGATGTTCATCAAGCATACGCTCAACCAACACTTCGATTTTGCCACCTGACGCTTTACGACCATAAATACGCGCAGGGATCACGCGAGTATTATTAAAAACCAGCAGATCACCCGCATTTATTTTATCTAACACATCGGTAAAAATACCGTGTGATAAAGCCCCCGTCTCACCGTCTAAAGAAAGCAAACGACAACCACTGCGTTGAGGTTGCGGATAGTGAGCAATCAATGCCTCTGGCAATTCAAATGTAAAGTCTGATACACGCATAATTAAACGACTACTTTCATAAAAAACAGGCGGACTAGTCTAGTGCTGCCAGCTTATCAGTGCAACAAAGAAGCCCTTTTTTATTCAAAAAGCGCTATGATGATTTAATGAATTACCTTGCTCACTTACATCTCGCCTTTAGGGCAAAAAGCTCTCTATTAGGCAATATGATGGCAGATTACGTTAAAGGCGCACCTAGCTCTGATTACAGCCAAGCTGTGATTGAGGGTATTCGTATGCATAGACGCATTGATGTACTCACTGACACTCACCCATTAGTCAAACAAGCTCGCCTTTTATTTCCTGATGAATATCGCCGAGTTTCACCGATTACCTTAGATGTTTTTTGGGATCATTTTCTTTCTTTAAATTGGTCAAGATTCGAACCGGATATACCTTTAACTAAATTTGTCACCCAAACCCGAAATATTATTGAACCTGATTTATGGCAGACACCTGAAAAATTCCAAGAGCTCAATGAGTATCTATGGTCGCAATCTTGGTTAATTCGTTATGCTGACAAAGCATATATTGCTCAAACATTGAAAGGAATGGCGAGAAGAAGACCACGATTAAGTGCACTCGCTGGCTCTTATATCGTACTCGAAACACATTACGATGAATTAAGTGAGATTTTTTGGCAGTTTTATCCACAATTGCTAGAAAGAGCACAGCATCACCGGCTTGATGACTGATACATTTAACTATCATTTTGAATTTCATTTTTTTGTCATATTGTAGGATTACATTTGATATATCAAAGAGATGCAAAGTCAATTTATCATATTATTCGTAACGATTTGTTAACAAGCATAGTATTCATTTCCAAAGTTGATTAGAATGAATCGTTATACAAGGAGTCATAAATAATCCTACTTTATTGTATTAAGTTGATAACTATAATCTATCAAATAGATTGTTCTGTTTGACTTTATCAATAGCGATTGATTATTTATGCTGTATGCATCATTTAAAAACAGGGTACATGCTCTAAATAATTCGAAGTATAGCTAGGCGACAAGCGAATGAACGCAGTCAACAACGCGACAACTTGAAGTATGACGAGTATAAATACCCTCAACTCTTTCAATCTACAGGAGTACATTATGGTTCTGGTTACTCGCAAAGCCCCTGATTTCACAGCTGCTGCCGTTTTAGGTAATGGTGAAATTGTTAATGATTTCAACCTGCATTCATTTATCAAAGGCAAACCTGCCGTTATTTTCTTCTGGCCAATGGATTTCACTTTCGTTTGCCCTTCAGAACTGATTGCATTCGATCACCGTTTTGAAGAATTCAAAAAACGTGGCGTTGAAATCATCGGCGTTTCTATGGACTCAGAATTCGTTCATAACGCATGGCGTAAAACCCCAATTGATGATGGTGGTATTGGTGAAGTTAGATACCCAATGGTTGCTGATATCAAACATGACATCATCAAAGCTTACGGCATCGAACACCCAGAAGCGGGCGTTGCACTACGTGGTTCATTCTTAATTGACAAAGAAGGCGTTGTTCGCCACCAAGTTGTTAACGATCTGCCATTAGGTCGTAACATTGATGAAATGATCCGTATGGTTGACGCACTGCAATTCCACGAAGAGCACGGTGATGTTTGCCCAGCACAGTGGGAAAAAGGTCAAGAAGGTATGGGCGCATCTCCAGACGGCGTAGCGAAATACCTGAAAGCAAACTCTGGCAAACTGTAATATTTCAGTAAGCGACTTTATTTCTAAAAGCCTGTGAAAACAGGCTTTTTTGTTTATTCAGCATTTATCGACTTATTGCTTATCAACGGTATTTATTACTGCAACTAGTTATACAGAAACTTATTGTTTATCTGCTGAAAGATAGTTTTGTGATCATCACATCAAAAAAAATTCTCCTCACCAATAACCCCTCTCTATACTTATTGTTACGCAATTGTTAATTTATATTAATAACAGCGTAAATCTCTATATTTGTATTTATTCAATATAACTCACTGTTATTGATGGAGATAATAATGATTACTATAAAAAGAACTCACCTGCTGTTACTCACTGTCCTTTTTTCACATTCACTCTATGCTGCTTATGAACCTGCTGTTGAAGCACAACACGGTATGGTTGTTTCTTCTCAACATTTAGCTTCTCAGGTAGGGAATGATATTTTACAACAAGGAGGTAATGCGATTGATGCTGCCGTTGCAGTTGGCTATGCGCAAGCTGTCGTCAATGCCTGCTGCGGTAATATTGGTGGCGGTGGTTTTATGACAATACACCTTGCTGATGGTACCAATACCTTTATTAATTTTAGGGAAACTGCCCCTGCCTCAGCGTCTAAAAATATGTATTTAGATAAAGACGGTAATTTAGTTAAAGATGCTAGTCTATATGGTTATCTCGCCTCAGGCGTACCTGGTACAGTAAAAGGACTTGACGCTGCATTAGAAAAATACGGCACACTTTCACGCCAAGAAGTGATGGCGCCGGCGATTAAACTGGCTAGAGAAGGTTATATTTTAACGCGCGCTGATACTGATGTATTAGAAACGACAACAGAACGCTTCAAACAAGATCCGGGATCTGCAAAAATTTTCTTAAAACCTGATGGAACACCATGGCAACCTGGAGATCGCCTTATTCAAACCGACTTAGCAAATACATTAGAATTAATCGCAAACCAAGGTGCTGATGCATTCTATCAAGGTGACATCCCTAAAAAAGTTGAAGAAGCATCGAAAAAACATAATGGTCTGTTAACTCAAGAAGATTTTGCTAATTTTACTATCACAGAAACCCAACCTATTACCTGCACCTACCGAGGTTATGAGTTTATTTCTGCCCCTCCTCCAAGTTCAGGTGGTGTCACTCTCTGCCAAACACTGAATATTTTGGAAGACTATGATCTTAAATCAATGGGCTTTAATTCAGCGGAATATGTTCATACTCTAACAGAAGCAATGCGTCATGCTTATATGGACAGAAACACGTTTCTTGGTGATCCTCAATTTATTAAAAATCCAACAGAAAAGTTATTAAGTAAAGCCTATGCCACAGAGATACGCCAACAAATTAAACCAAATAAAGCCACTCCCTCAGAAAATGTACAGCCCGGTATTGCTCCTCATGAAAGCCCTGAAACAACACACTACTCCGTTATAGATAAAAAGGGTAACGCTGTATCAACCACTTATACGATAAATGGTCGTTTTGGTGCGGTTGTCATTGCACCAGGAACCGGATTTTTCCTCAACAATGAGATGGATGATTTTACCACCAAAGTCGGTGAAAAAAATCTCTATGGTTTAGTACAAGGTGAACGCAATAGCATTGCCCCCTTAAAACGCCCATTGTCATCAATGAGCCCAACGATTGTGACTAAAGAAGGCAAACCATTCCTTATTTTAGGCTCACCGGGAGGTTCTCGTATTATCTCAATCACCTTACAAACTGCGCTGAATATCATTGAATTTGGTATGCCACCACAAGAAGCCGTTAATAGCCCTCGCATTCACCATCAATGGTTACCCGATGAGGTTTATTATGAGCAACGAGGATTATCAAAAGACACGTTAGAAAAACTCTCTACCATGGGATATAAAATGGTAGAACAAACACCATGGGGAGCAGCTGAACTTATTATGGTTGGGCTACCCGGAGAAAATGGGGTGATCCCCGCTTCATCAGGTAATGATTCCGCTGTGTCGGGTTCAGTGCGTGAAGGTTATCTTTATGGATCAAATGATGTTCGTCGCCCAGCGGGTAAAGCGGTGGGTTACTAACCATAAAATGACATAATAGAACTGATAAAAGAAACCTTCTCTTCATTAGAAAAGGTTTCTTTTTTTATAAAAATGATCTAGTCATGGTTTTACAATTTATTCATATATTTTTCTATTAATAATAATCAACCTCAGATTTTGATTAAATAAATAATTAACATCAAATATCAATTTATTATTAAAATAATAATATTAGATAAAATATAAGAGCAAATCGCCTTTAATGTAATTTCAATAATAGAATATATATAAATGGTAGTTATTCTCTTTCGTAATTACAGATAAAAACAATAATCATTTAATTAAATAAAATTAATAACACTCGCTATTTTTATTTCTATGATAGCAGTCACAGTATTAATTTTTTAATAACCACACTATCAAAGAGGATAATAAAAATACGTAAAAAGTGGAGATAACACATTGTAAATACAAATATTTAACATTTAGTCACAGTGTATTTTTATCATAAAAAGAATTGAATTTAATAATATATCCCTTAACTATACCGTTATTATATTTTTTATATAACGATAAGGCAAGCGGATAAATAAATACTTTATCATCACAACTTATTTCTTATTAAATTAGTTAAGCGGAGATAAATATTAATGTCTGATACACATCATCGTCCAATATTAGATATTGGACTATCAAGACTAGAGTTTCTGCGAATATCCGGTAAAGGGCTTGCAGGGATCACAATAGCACCCGCATTGCTTTCTCTTTTAGGTTGTAAGCAAGAAGAAATAGATAGCGGAATAATTCAATTAACCACAACACCTAAAGGTGTTTTAGTCACAAACAGAGCCCGTTGCACAGGATGCCACCGCTGCGAAACAGCATGTACAACATGGAATGATGGAAGCGTTGGCTCATTCTTTTCACGTACCAAAATCCATCGTCATTTTTATTTTGGTGATAAAGGTATTGGCTCCGGTGGTGGACTTTATGGCGATTTAAACTTTACAACGGATACATGTCGCCAATGTAAAGATCCTGAATGTATGAAGGTCTGCCCAGTAAAAGCGATCCGTTATCAAGAAGAGTTCGGCTGTATTGTCGTTGATACACGTCGTTGTATTGGTTGTGCCGCCTGTACAACAGCTTGTCCGTGGATGATGGCAACCGTCAATCCACAAACTAAAAAATCCGGCAAATGTAATTTATGTGGTGAATGTGCATCAGCGTGCCCAACAGGCGCTCTGCAAATCATTGAATGGAAAGAAATTACTGTTTAATAAATCCAGACAATCACATCACTGAACCACATTTAGATTAGGAAGCAATATTATGACTAACGGCTGGACTGGAAATATTCTAAGAATCAATTTAACTACCGGAGCCATCACTCGTGAAAGCTCAAGCAAGTACAAATTCTTGATTGGTGGTATGGGCTTTGGCTACAAAATTATGTACGAAGAGGTTGCTCCTGGCGTTAAACCTTTTGATGAAGAAAACAAAGTTGTCTTTGCAGTAGGTCCTTTAACTGGATCTGGCGCACCTTGTAGCTCCCGAGTCAATATTACCTCTCTTTCCACCTTTACTCGTGGCAATCTTGTCGTTGATGCCCATATGGGCGGTTTTTTTGCCGCATGGATGAAATTTGCCGGCTATGACGCACTGATTATTGAAGGTAAATCAGATAAGCCTGCTTGGATCCATATTGACGATGACCAAGTCTCTATTCAAGACGCCTCCTTCTTATGGGGTAAAGGTGTTCGTCAAACGACAGAAGAGTTATGTGCTCAAACAAGTCCTGAGGCTTGTGTCGCAGCCATAGGTCCGGCGGGTGAAAATCTCGTTCCTTTATCTGGCATCATTAATAGCCGTAACCACAGTGGTGGTGCGGGGATTGGTGCTGTATTAGGCGCTAAAAAATTAAAAGCCATTGTTGTTGAAGGTAGCCGAGGCGTTAACGTTGCAGACCGTAAAGCGTTAAAAGAACTTAACGACTATATGATGACACAACTGATAGGCTCTAATAACAACCACGTTGTACCAAGTACCCCACAATCATGGGCAGAATATTCACACCCTGGCTCTCGTTGGAATGCACGCAAAGGGTTATATTGGGGCGCCGCTGAAGGGGGTCCTATTGAAACCGGTGAAATCCCGCCTGGAGATATCAATACTGTTGGTTTCAGAACCATGAAATCGACCTTTGACTTAGGTCCAGAAGCAGAAGAGTACACGGTAAAAATGGGGGGATGCCACTCTTGCCCTATCCGTTGTATGGCTCAACTCAATGTTCCACAAGCGAAAAAATTTGGTGTACCACAAACAGGTGGTAACACTTGTGTCGCTAACTTCGTTCACACAACTATTTTCCCTAATGGTCCTAAAGATGTTGAGAAAAAAGGAGATGGTAACGTTGTTGGTAACCTAGTGGGTCTTAATATTTTTGATGATATGGGACTTTGGTGTAACTACGGGCAGCTTCATCGTGACTTCACGTATTGTTATACCCACGGTGTCTTTAAACGCGTATTACCTGAAGCCGAATACAATGAAATTCCGTGGGATAAACTGGAAGAAGGTAACCCTGAATTTATCAAAGAGTTCTACTCTCGTTTAGCGCATCGCAAAGGTGAATTTAGTCACCTTGCGGATGGCTCTTACCTCATTGCACAGCGCTGGAACTTAGGTGAAGAGTATTGGGCTGACAAGAAAAACAAACTTTGGTCGCCAATGGGCTTCCCAATTCACCATGCGAATGAAGCCTCCGCACAAGTGGGCTCTATCGTTAACTGTATGTTTAACCGCGATGCGATGACACATACTCATATCAACTATATCGGCAGTGGTTTACCCCTAAAACTACAAAAAGAGATTGCGGGTGAGCTCTTTGGTTCTGGTGATGCTTTTGATGAAACCAAAAACTACACACCAATCAATAAAGCCAAAATTGCTTATACCAAGTGGACCATTTTACGTAGTTGCTTACACGATGCCGTCACCTTATGTAACTGGGTATGGCCAATGACCGTTTCTCCTCATAAGAGCCGTAATTATCGTGGTGACTTAGAAATGGAAGCTAAATTCTTTACTGCCATTACAGGTGAACCAACGACTTCTAAAGATCTGGATTTAGCCTCAGAGCGCATCTTCACATTACACCGCGCTTATACGGTTAAGTTAATGAATACAATGGATATGCGTAATGAACATGACCAAATTTGTTCATGGGTATTCGATAAAGATCCTGATATTCCCGTTTTTACTGAAGGTACAGACAAAATGGACAGAGAAGACATGCAACTTTCTCTCACCATGTTCTATCAAGAAATGGGCTGGGACCCTCAATTAGGTTGCCCAACAAAAGAAACTTTAGTTCGCCTTGGCTTACAAGATGTTGCAGACGATTTGGCGTCTCGTGGTTTATTACCAAGTTAATAGGTAAAAGAAGGAGATCATGATGATAGAACAAAATGCATCAGCTTCTATACCACAAGATATCGCTGATGATGCAGATATTGCTTTAGAGCAACCCGATATCTCTCGTCGCCGTTGGTTACTACCACTATCAGAAACAGGTGTTGGACGTAGCGCTAACACCTCCACGGATACCGTAGAAGAACCTGTTGCAGAGGTAGCCGAATTATCTGCCGAACAACATCTAGCGAATGCGATACGTCAATGTTCAAAAGAAGGTGAACTATTAGCAATTTCAACGCTGTATGATGCGCCCTATTCTCTGACTGAAGAGGATGTTGCGCAGTTAGAAACCGCGTTAAAGAGCGACGAGTTTATTGATATCGCCCATTTAAGTCTCAATGGAGAGGATTATTTCTACTCTGACGAATTTATGTCAGATAACTTCGCACAACTGCAATTATTAAACCGCCATGCGGATATTTGTACAGCAATTGCCGGTGTAGTTCGTTTCGAATGTGAAACCTATCCTCGACCATTGAAACAAAGCATGTTGATGTCTGAACCTTTTCAGTACACGGCTTCAGAGATTGAAGATGCACTGACACTGATGAAAACTCACCCTGATTTTCAGGATATTCAGCAAGTTTTAGCATCCAACGATGCCCCTTATCTCTTTAGCAATACGTTAATGAGTTACGGCAAAGCACGAGGCTTAACTGAATGGATTGAGGTAGAACAACATGAAAATCCTTAACGTTCTGCCTTATCAACGAAATTCGATGTGGGTATTACAACATCATCAGACTGAGGAGCAAAAATAATGCGTGTTTCTCGCCGTAAATTTGTAGCAGGTATGGGATCGGTCATTTTTTTCAGTGCACCACTAGGAAGTGCGCTTGCAGCAACTGCAGAAAAAAAACCTATCCGCTATGCCATGATCCACGATGAGACGCTCTGTAATGGCTGTAATATCTGTGCCACTGCATGTCGTCGATTAAATAAAGTACCTAATGGAATGGCTCGAATGGATATTGCTCATATTCCATTAAGCCTCAAAGAAGATAACGATAAATACCATTTCTTTAGACACTCTTGCCAACAATGTGAAGATGCCCCTTGTATTCCTGTATGCCCTACAGGTGCATCTTGGCGTGATGAAACCAATGGTATTGTTCGTGTAAATAAAGAGAAATGTATTGGCTGTAGCTACTGTATATCAGCATGCCCATACCAAGTACGTTATCTTAACCCAGTGACACATGTTGCTGATAAATGTGATTTTTGTCTTGAGTCCCGACTACAAAAAGGTTTCCCACCGATTTGTGTGAGCGCTTGTCCGCAAAATGCCTTGTTATTTGGTAAAGAAGACAGCCCTCAAATTCAAGAATGGCTCAAAACACACGATTACTATATTTATCAACTTGATGGTGTAGGAAAACCCCATCTCTATCGCCGTGTAGGGCCTCATGTTCAAGAGGAGGGTAAAGTATGAGTATCGTCAATACAATGCCAGACAGTGCTCAATTCCAAGCTGCACTAAAAGAGTATGTTTTAATCTATACTCCTGATTATTTGCCCCTTTGGCTAATTGTTGCAGGCGTATTATTTATTGGCATGCTACTTGTGCTCGCACTTCATGGTTTTTTACGTTATCGCTTTGCCACACCACACGGTGAGTCACATAAAGAAGAGAAGCTCTATCTTTACTCTAAAGCTGTACGTTTGTGGCACTGGAATAATGCCTCTTTATTTATTCTGTTGCTTCTAAGTGGTGGGATTAACCATTTCGCCTTACTTTCAGCCCACGATACGGCGTTATTAGTCAGTGTGCATGAAATTTGTGGTTATCTACTCTTAGTTTGCTGGTTATCCTTTGTCCTTATTAACCTTATTGGTGGTAATGGCAAGTTTTACCGTATTGACGGTAAAAACTGGTTTCACCGTGCCTTTATGCAAACGCGTTTTTATCTCTACGGCATTATCAAAGGAGAAGGTCACCCCTTCCCAGCAACCCCCACTGTTAAGTTTAATCCACTGCAACAAATGGCTTATTTAGGTGTGATGTATGCATTAGTTCCACTACTTTTGATAACAGGTGTCTTGCTTCAAAACCCAGCATTTATTCCTGCTGATGCGGTGATGTTTAAAGCATGGTTATTAATTGCACACCAATTCTTAGCTGTATGTAGTGTCTTTTTTATCATTGGTCATCTTTATCTGTGTACAACAGGAAAAACACCTTTCCAAACCTTTCGCAGTATGGTTGATGGTTACCATAGACACTAATTAATACATGGATTAAGGAGCTTATATGTCAGTCCCTTCAAAGGAAAAGATTAGATTAACAAAAGAAGACTTACGACAACTGCATGTTTCAACATCGCTTTATCGTTGGTTTTTGCGTTATTTTCCTGATGGGGGCACTTACAGTGCTATCCATAGTGAGTTAATAAAACAGCGTCGTACACAATGGATAGAAAGCTTTATTCAATATATTTATTTACGTCATTTTAGTGAAGCATCCTTTGCCGAACAGGAACAAGAAGTCATGGAAAACATCTTGTTCCTGCTCGGCAATGAACAACAACAAGGCGTGACATTACAACGGCTGCCCTATCACACCACGTTGCCAACATCTGAAAATATTCAATTTTCTACCGAATGGCATCAATTGATCTTAAAAAGTCAGCAACTGAGCACCGATCTTGCTTTGTGTGGAAGTAATAATATTGTGGCTTTTTCCGGCGATGAAAACAGCATTGCCAACACAGGTTATAGCAATCAGTTGATGATGACTGGTTTTGCAGGAAAAGTAGCTAATACCGGGGATCAATGCCGTATTGGCAGTTTAGGCGGACGCTCCCGTATTTGTAATAGTGGCAATGATGTCAAAATTTATGCTGCAGGTAATGGTGTTCATATCGCAAACAGTGGTATGCGTAATTTTATTACTGCCTCTCAAGATCGCGCAAAAATCACTAATACAGGGGATTTAGCGCAAATCAAGGTTACTGGAAAAAACGCAGTGGCAATTAATACTGGTGATAACTGTAAAATCACGGTGTCTGGCGACAACAGTCTCTGTATCTCAACCGGTAATCTTCATCAATTCTGCTTAGGAAAAGGGGGCAGTGCTGTGATTGCTTATCATGATGGCAATCGTACTCGCTTTAAAATTTTCTATGAAGGTGAAGACGGTATTGAAGCTGGTATTCACTATTATGTAGATGAAAACCAACAACCAGTGGCAGAAAAACAGTATTCTACAGATAAAAACTAATGAGCAACCTAAGCTAAATTTTTTACTCTACGTTTAAATCAAATAGATACTCTTATTACTTACTGATCTCGATGTGAGTCGAGCCTTTGCCTCTCATTTACGAAAGTTGCGTGAAAAAGAAAAAGGGTCACGTGAACAACTTGCCGAGCGTAGTACAGTTCCTGCTTCAACTATCAAAAAGTTTGAGTTACAAGGTAAAATTTCACTACGCCAGTTACTGTTACTTTGGCAATGCCTTGATGATTTAAATAATCTTTATGCGGTTGTTGATCCGAAGAAAGTGAATAAACCACGTATGCCAAGGACGATTGAATAGGTATTACAAGATGAGTTTTAAACCAACAAAAAGGGAAACTTTCGTTTCCCTTTTTATCTTTAACCCAATGTACTTTATTGCTTATGGATGGCTTCAGTATGGATCACTTTTTTATGGTGTGAACCCACAACTTTGTCATAAATACCACACACAACAATAGTAATGAGAACAGGAATTAACCACGCTAACCCTTGCTCACTTAACGGCAGCTTTGTCGCCCATTCTGGTAATAAATGTTTCAGATAGTTAGACGCTTTTATTGCATCAAAAATACCGAAAAATAAGCTAACCGCCATTGCTGGCGCAATAATACGGCTTGGATTATTCCACAGACGTAATGTGAAACTCATTAAAATGATCACAATACAAGGTGGATAAATCATGATCATCACTGGAATTGAAAACTCAATTAATTTACTTAAGCCTAAATTTGATACCACCGCTGAAAATATCGACAAAATTAATACCAATGCACGGTAAGAAATCGGTAAATAACGACTAAAGAATTCAGCACAAGCACAAGTTAAACCAACGGCAGTCACCATACAGGCTAAGAAAATTAATAATGCTAAGAAGAAGCTACCGAAGTTACCAAAAGTATATTGAACATAAGCATGAAGAATATCAGCACCATCTTTTGCCATTGGTACAATGCTGCCACTCGCAGAACCCAGTTTAAACAAACTTAAGTAGATTGCCGTTAACAACACACCAGCAATAATGCCTGCCCACATAGTGTAGCGAGTCAATAATGATGAATTATCAATACCTCTGGAACGTGCCGCATTAACAATGACAATACCAAAAACCATTGCCCCCAATGTATCCATGGTCAAATAACCATTAATAAACCCTTGGGTAAATGCCATATCTTGATACGCTTGTGTTGCTGGAATTGATGTACCTGCTGGCCAATATATTGCTGCAAAACCTAATGCAGCGAGGGCTAAAATTTTAATTGGGGCAAGAATATGCCCAACGCTATCTAATAATTTTCCAGGGTAAAGCGAAATACCAATAACAATTAAAAAGTAGATAATACTATAAATGAGCAATGCAATTTCGGTGTCACCCACTAATGGTGCAATACCCACTTTAAAAGAAACCGTTGCAGTACGAGGAGTGGCAAAAAGGGGTCCAACAGCAAGATAGGCAACAATAGCTAATAATAATCCCATTGATTTACCAATAGGTGTGCTTAATGCCTCAATCCCCCCTCCAACTTTTGCCAATGCGACAACGGTTAAAACAGGTAAACCAACGCCGGTGATCAAAAAACCAATTGCTGCCGTCCAAACAAATTCGCCTGATTGTAAACCCACCATTGGAGGAAAAATAATGTTGCCAGCGCCAACAAATAGGGCGAATGTCATAAACCCTAATGCCAGAATATCTCTGGAAGTTAATCTATGTGCCATAAGTTTTGTTAATATGTAGTTACAATAATGGTTAAATTGCGCCAATATAGCGCAACATAAAATCAACAATATCTATTTAGCCTCATACCATCATTATTCAGGATAATATCCATATATAATCATTTCATGTAGAGCAATTAGGTGCTAAATAGAAAAAATTGCCGATAACTGGTCACAAGTAAAACTTTTATAATGAAAAAAGGCAATAGCCAATCTAAAAACCAGAAGAATCATCTAAACTATTTTTCAGCGCTAGTTATAACTGTCATATATCATCGAATATACATGATATGATTTGTGCATTTTATCACCAATAATATTGCGTACAGGCATCATTTAAAGTTAGCATTAATTAATAATATTAAAATTTAACGCTACGATATTAGTTTTTATTGATATTAAAAAGATTAAAAAAAGGGCAAAAAACCCTTATCACTGATTAAAGACAAGTGATAAAGGTTTTAAAAAAGATATACGGCTAGTGTGTCTTTTTCGCGGTAAGTAATGTCTGAGGAAGGATAAAAGAGAATGTACTCCCAACACCGACTTTACTTTCAATATTCAACTGAGAGTGATGATGAAGCAACGATTTCTTCACAATCGCCAAGCCTAATCCAGTACCACCAGAATGACGAGAGCGCGCTTTATCAACGCGATAAAAACGTTCTGTTAAACGGGTTAAATGTTCAGCGCTGATCCCTGCCCCATTATCTGAAACACTAAATAGCATACCTTGGGGGATTTTCTTCCAACTGACTTTGATTGTTGAACCTTCTTCAGTGTGATTAATGGCGTTATACACTAAGTTAGAAACCGCACTACGCAGTTGTTCTTCATTACCACGCACAGCCCACTGTTCATCAACATCAAAAACAATCTGATGTTGACCTTGGCTAAGTGAGTTAGCTTCTTGTTGTAATAAAGCCAAAATGGCAGGAATATCAACAACTTTGTTTAAATCAATATGAGGAGCAGATTCGATACGAGAAAGCTGTAAGAGTTGCTGAACAAGCGTATCCATACGTTTAGCTTGCTCTTGCATCGTGACTATCGCTTTATGCTCTGCGGGTTTTGATACACTATTTTCTTCCATCATTTCAAGATAACCTTGAATAACGGTTAACGGTGTTCTTAACTCATGACTGACATTAGCAAAAAAATCACGTCGTGAGTTTTCTAGTTTATTTTTTTCTGTCACATCGCGAGCGACCATCAGGCGCTGATCTTCGCTATATGGCATCACACGGAACTCAACAATAGAGCCATTATTGAGTGAAATCGTTAGGGGACGACTAAAATCGCCTGCGGTAAAGTAATGCAAAAAATCAGGATAACGTAATAAGTTAAATATATTTTGCCCGTTATCTTCAGGCCAGCGAAATCCTAATAAATGTTGAGCAAGACTATTACACCAAAAAATATTCCCTTCGTTTGTCATCATCACAACAGCATCAGGTAAGCTTTCGGCACCACTTCTAAAACGTTTAATTAAGTCACCTAATTCTCTGCGCCGTTTACGGTTACGTTGCTGGGTCTGTCGAATACCATAAAAAATAGGCTCCCATCCCCCACTTCCTTCCGGAGGCAATACAGAGCGATCTAACCATAACCATTTAGATAATTTCAGCAAATTATAAGCATGCCACACAAGGGCACTGAGAAGCGATGCCACCAGCAACCAAGGAAGATGCCCGACAAAAAGCGATAATATAAAGGCAGGCAAGCAAAATAGACATAGCCCCCAAACGAGGGCTTTCCACGATAGTCGTTCTAACACCTGACGATTACTCCCATATTGACTTAGAAACGGGCAGAGAAGCGATATCCCGTTCCACGTACTGTTTGTATCATTCGGTCATGACCATCTTCTTCAATGGCCTTACGTAAACGACGAATATGCACATCAACAGTACGGTCTTCGACATAAACATTCGTTCCCCAAACGTAGTTTAGCAGTTGTTCTCTACTGTATACGCGTTCAGGATGTGTCATAAAAAAGTGCAGGAGTTTAAATTCTGTGGGTCCCATATCAATGGGCTTATCTTGACTTGTGACTCGATGAGAAACAGGATCAAGACCTAACCCATTAAATTCAATGATATCTTCCGCTGACATCGGTGATAAGCGTCGTAAAATCGCCTTCACACGGGCGACAAGTTCTTTAGGTGAAAAAGGTTTGATAACATAATCATCAGCACCCGTTTCTAATCCTTGGACTTTATCTTCCTCTTCCCCTTTTGCCGTTAGCATAATAATTGGAATATCACGGGTGTTACTTTCCCGTTTCATCTGTTTTATTACCTGTAAGCCTGATCCTCCTGGGATCATCCAATCTAATAAAACCAGATCAGGGTAAGGATCAATAAGAAAGCTCAATGCAGAATCATAGTCCTCTGCTTCAATAGGTTGAAAACCATTTTGTTCCAAAACAAAACAGATCATCTCTCGAATTGCGGTTTCATCTTCAACAACAAGAATACGCCTTGCCATACTCTATCCTGTGTAATGTATATAGAGGGTCAAAATGATTATGATGCAGTTTTATGACAGATTTATGACTAACCTTAACATTACTGAAATAGATCCCTGTTGTTAAGGTAAATAAATCATTTTTTGGTGAAATATCACTCAAAAATAGGGCGTATTGTTGAGTTTTCACTAAAAAAGTCAGGTGCGCTATACTCTTCATCAGATAAAAAAGAGGGATAGCAATGCGGATTATTCACACATCAGACTGGCATTTAGGACAATATTTTTTTACTAAGACTCGCGCTAAAGAACATCAACAGTTTCTTGATTGGTTGTTAGTCCAAATTAAACATTATCAAGTGGATGCACTGATTGTTGCAGGCGATATTTTTGATACTGGCTCTCCTCCCAGTTATGCCCGAGAACTTTATAACCGTTTTGTTGTTGCGATCCGAGATACGCAATGCCAGCTCGTTATACTAGGTGGGAATCACGACTCTGTAGCCACCCTAAATGAGTCAAAATCACTATTGGCGTGTTTAAATACGACCGTTATTGCCAATATTGATGCTGAAACACCACAAGCTCCGCTCATTCTTCCTCAAAAAGATAACACGCCAGGCGCATTACTTTGTGCGATCCCTTATCTACGTCCTAGAGACATGATCAGCAGTAAAAGCGGGCAATCCGGTGCTGAAAAACAAAATGCCCTGAAAGAAGCGATTGCTGACTATTATCAAGCTCAATATCAAGTGGCTCTCGATTTACGTAAGCAACTAAATGCCAAGATCCCTATTATTGCAACCGGTCATCTTACAACCATTGGTGCAAGCGTGACGGACTCGGTACGCGAAATTTATATTGGAACTCTAGAGGCTTTTTCTGCCACCCTATTTCCTGAATTTGACTATATTGCTCTTGGTCATATTCATCGCCCTCAAGTGGTGAATAAATCAGGTCATATTCGCTATAGCGGTTCCCCTATTCCGTTAAGTTTTGATGAAAGTGGACAACAGAAAAGTGTCTGCCTTATCGATTTTGAACAAGATAAATTAACTAACCTCACACTATTACCGATCCCTGAGTTTCAATTACTACGCACTATCAGTGGTTCATTAAAAGAGATCGCGATACAACTTGAGGATCTAAAAAAACAATACGGTGAATTAGACACCACGATTTGGTTGGATATCGAAGTCTCAACCCAAGATTATCTCAGTGACATACAAACTCGAATTCAAGAGTTAACTAACGACCCCCTTTTTGATGTGATCTTATTAAGAAGAGCCAAAAAACAGCGACAAACGTTCACTCAAAATGAGAACGAAACACTGACCGAATTAACCGTTTATGATGTTTTTGAAAGACGTTTAGAACAACATGAATTTGATTCAGAAGAGACAAAAGCACGCTTAACAACATTGTTTAAGCAAGCCGTTGAAATGGCAGAACAAGAGGATAACGAAGCATAATGAAAATCTTAAGTCTGCGATTTAAAAATATTAACTCCTTAAAAGGTGAATGGAAAATTAACTTCAACCAAGAGCCTTTTATTAGCAACGGATTATTTGCGATTACAGGCCCCACGGGGGCAGGAAAAACCACCCTATTAGATGCGATAAGTTTAGCGCTTTACCATCGAACGCCACGACTAGATAAAGTCACACAATCACAAAATGAATTAATGACACGCCATACTGCCGAATGTTTGGCGGAAGTTGAATTTGAAGTCAAAGGTGTGGCTTATCGTGCATTTTGGGAACAGCGTCGTGCTAATTATAAAGAAGATGGCAATCTTCAAGCACCACAAGCAGAACTCGTTAAAATTAATACCACGGGCGGTGATGATAAAATATTGGCAACAAAAATAAGCCAAGTAAAAGAGATGATCATCAGTATTACAGGGCTTGATTTTGATCGTTTCACTAAATCAATGTTGCTTTCTCAAGGACAATTTGCGGCTTTTTTAAATGCAGATGACAAATCTCGTGCTGAATTACTCGAAGAACTCACCGGTACCGATATTTATCGCCATATTTCTCAATCTATCTTTAAACATTGGCGTGAAGAAGAACAAGCATTAAAAATGCTAAAACAGCAAGCCGAAATGATGGCGTTATTAGATGAAAATGCTCGCCAAGCTTTATTAACTGAGCAAACTGAGCTTTTTACTAAAGAGCGCCAATTACAAAAGGAACAACAAGCATATCAAGTCGCAAAACAGTGGCAAGAGAAAGAAATTGAACTCAATAAAAACAAAATATTAGCACAAACTGAGGTTAACTTAGCACAAGATGCATTAGTTGCAGCCAAACCCGATATTCAACGCCTTGAGAATAGCGAACCGGCAGAGAAAATCCGTCCGATTTATGATGAAAAAAATCGTCTATTAAAAGAACAAACTTATATTGAGTCACAACTCTCAACGCTAAAAGAAGAAAAAAAACGTCTTGAACAACAGAGCCAACCTATTCATCAGCATTTAGTTGAAGCTCGTAACACATTTAAACAGCATGATGAGAAAAAACAGCAAATATTACAGCTTATTCGTGAAAAAGTAGCGCCATTAGATAGTCAGTTAATCTTGTTACAACAAGATATTTCAGTAAAAACACAGCAAAAAAATACGCTAGAGAAAACACAGTCAGAATATCTGCAAAAAATACAGTTAACAGAAGCCCAATTAGCTAGCTCACAAAAGCAATTTAATGAATTAAATGAATATTTAACTCAGCATAAAGCTCATGCTCAACTTGCTGAAAACTTACCTTTATGGCAACGCTATTTTGAGCAATATGATGAAATCACAGAAAAATATTTCATTAGCCAGAAAAGTGAAAAGGGGGAACAAGAAAAAGAGCAGCTTCTTAAACTTTCCCTCGAAAAAGCAACACTTACACTAGAAGAACAACAGCACACGCTGAATTTACAGCAACAACAGTTAAGCGAATTACAAACGCAACTTGAGCAACAAAATAGAGCAGATGCCATTGCAGATATCCCTCATCGTTTGCAAAAAATTTCTCAGCAAAGAAATGCGCTCGCAAAACTAATGGGGTTACAGGCTCAATTACAGCGTGCAATCAAAACTGAACATCAGTACCAACAAACTCAGTCAGATAATCAGCAAAAAATAGCTGTGCTAACTGAAAATATCAGCAAAAATAGCATCGTTTTAAAAGAAAAAGAGCAACATCTTAAAGATTTAAATGACAATTATCTTTTAATACGAAAATTAGCCGAATACGAAGAAGAGAGACAACGTTTAGTTAAAGACAACCCATGTCCTGTTTGTGGTTCAACCGAACATCCTTATGTTGAAAAATATAAAGAAATTAAACCCGACGAGACCAAAACACGGCTAGATATTTTAACGCAGCAAGTTCATGCATTAACAATAGAGTTAGTCGAACAAAAAACACAGTGTGCTAACTATCAAGCTCAAAACGAAAAATTAAGTCGTGATTTTGAGCAACTAACACAAGATATTGCGTCATTAAAACAGCAATGGCAGATCTTAGCTCAAACTTATGCATTACCGAATGTTGACAGCGAAGAAACGGCTTTAACTCAATTAGATTCAGAACTTGAGAAAGAAGATAATTTACTGACACAAAAACGGATTAGTTATCAACAATTAGAAGCTAAAATTCAGCAAGAATACAAACAGTTATCTGATAATAAAGAGCAATTTAATCAACAACAGCAAGCGATCCTTCATCAACAAAATGAATTTGCTCAACAACAGAAAGAAGTTTCCAATAAACAACAACAAACAGCGCAATACCTTCAACAGCAAACCCAGCTAGCGCAGGATCTGCAATCTCTTGTCAAACAACAAGGTTATGAATTACAAGAATTTGAAGATAAAATTCAATGGCTTACTGCACGTAAAAAAGAGAACCAACAATATCAATCAACCTTAACAACCCATCACGAATTACAACAAACAATCCGCGAATTGTTATTAACGTTGGAAGAGAGAAAACGCTATTTATCTGAAACTCAAAAAGAACTTGATGATGTTGTCGTCCATTTACACCAATTACATCAGCAGCAAGAACAGCTAAAAACACAACGACAAACTTTATTCGGAACACAAACCACCGAAGATACCCGCAATGAATTGGATAAACAGAGTCAGTTGTTACAAAAACAAATTGAGCAATATAGCGAAGAAAAAAATCGACTCGAAATCCGTTTAAATCAGCTTATTGGTCAATATCAGGAAAACGAAAAATCACAGCAACGGCTTCTTGTTCACTCACAAGCCACCCTTGAACAATATCAAACTAGCTTAAAAAACAGCCCTTTTGCTGATGAAAAGGCATTTCTAGCCTCTCTGTTATCTGTCGAGGAAAGAAATCGTTTACAAGAACAGCAAAAACAGCGGCTTGATAAACTATTACAAGAGAAAACGCGCTTAGATACTCAAGAAAATGTTTATCAACAACATTTGTCACAACAGCCATTATTGGCAACACAGCAAAATCTTGCACAAATTAATACTCAATTATTGCAATTAGACACCCAAGTTACTCAATTACAAGAAACCAAATTCCGTATTCAAGAGCAACTGCGTCTTGATGAGGAAAAACGCAAAGCGCAACAGGATCTACTTATCCGCATGACCAAACAACAATCTCAGTTCGATGATTGGAGCTATTTAAATGAATTGGTAGGATCTGCATCAGGCGATAAATTCAGCCGCTTTGCTCAAGGTTTAACACTTGATCACCTCATTTATTTGGCTAACCGCCGTTTAGAAAAGCTTCATGGACGTTATTTCTTGCAACGCAAAACACTAGCCAGCCTTGAACTACAAATTGCAGACACGTGGCAAGCAGATGCACTGAGGGATACTCGCACGCTCTCTGGTGGGGAAAGTTTTTTAGTCAGTTTATCGCTCGCCTTAGCGCTGTCGGATTTAGTCAGTAATAAGACCCAAATCGAATCACTCTTTCTAGATGAAGGCTTTGGCACATTAGATCCCGATACCTTAGATATTGCATTAGATGCTCTCGATAGCCTTAATGCATCCGGCAAAATTATTGGCGTAATTAGTCACGTAGAAGCCATGAAAGAGCGCATTCCAGTCCAAATTAAGGTCAAGAAAGCCGGAGGCTTAGGTATTAGCCAGCTTGCCCCTGAGTTTAGATATGCAGGTAAACAGATTCTAAATCAAGTAGTTAAAAACTAGGTCGAATATTTTGACGTAACTGATTAAATTTTTTATATATCAATAAATCACTGCTAAGCCCTATAGTATGTCCATAGATTAGCTCAAGCTAAGACACGCTTTAAGCGCTTAAATTTCTCAAGGAGACAATCATGTCTAACGCATTTACTGATTTAATGAAAAAACGTAGAACAATTTATCATTTAGGTAATCAACTTCCTATTAGCGAAGACAGAGTCACTGCAATTATCAAAGAAGCGGTTAAAGAGAGCCCAACAGCATTTAACTCACAAACATCTCGTGTTGTTGTTCTGTTTGGTGAACAACATCAAAAACTGTGGGATATTGTTAAAAACACCCTGAAAAAATTAGTTCCCGCAGAAGCATTTAGCGCAACTGAAGCTAAAATTGATAGCTTCGCCGCAGGTGCGGGTTCGATTCTGTATTTCGAAGACACCGATATCGTAAAAGGTCTTCAAGAGCAATTCCCACTGTATGCGGATAATTTCCCTGTATGGTCAGAACAAGCAAGTGGTATGGCGCAACTCTCTGTTTGGACTGCATTAGCAGCAGAGAACGTAGGTGCTTCATTACAACACTACAACCCAATTATTGATGACGAAGTTCATGCTACTTGGGATCTGCCAAAAACATGGAAATTAAGAGCACAAATGGTCTTTGGTTCGATTGAACAAGAGGCTGGTGAAAAGAATTATATGGAAGATGATGCACGCTTTAAAATCTTCAAATAAGTGTTAGAACAGACATCTGACGAAAGACCCTAGCAATAATAAGTAATACCCTCTTTTCTTTACTTTCATTCCATTGCCCACAAGCCTCTGTGGGCTTTTTTTTATTACATGCCCATAAAAAAAGAGCAAAGTGCGCAATGAATACAAAGGTAGGGATGGACCCTTTGTGTTCAACACTTTGCTCTCTTTATTTATTTACGCACCTCCCGTAAGAGGTGCGATTTTCACAAGGCGTATGAAAATACCTTATTTGCGTGTGATGTTATTCGCTTTTGGTTGAGCAATTGGAGACTGCTCAGCAAAGTATTTCACGACTGCATCAACATCTGGCACGCTGTAAACAGGATCTTTACCTTCTTTCAGTACAGAGAAGTTACTACCACCTGTTGCTAAGTATTCGTTAGCTACAACACGGTAGTTCGCTTTCATATCTACTGGTTTACCGTCAATTTTCATTGATTCAACGATAACACGGTTACCATTAGAGGCTTTGCTGTCCCATGTGTACTGGAAGTTACCTGAAATCGCTAACACTTGTGGACGTGAACGATCCCATTGTTGTTCTAACAGACGTTTGATTTGCTCACCCGTTAATGTTTGAGTTAACAGTACGTTAGAGAATGGCTGTACAGTGTAGATAGCGTTATAAGAAACATCACCACCTGTCATATCAGCACGAATACCACCGCTGTTCATCAATGCGATTTGTGCACCACCCATATCTTTTGGTTTTGCAGTGTATAAATGCGCATCAGCAATCACTTGACCCAGTGCAGACTCGCCCGCGTCGTTAGTTTGCTTCGTTAAGTTACCTTCTAACTTACCAATGATACGGTTCGCTAATGGGGTCGCGATTTTTTCGTAAGCTTCTAACAGTTTAGTGACGGCTGGATCTTTTTCGTATTTACGGTTATCAACCCAAATATTACGAGCTTCTACATCAACAACATCTTTAGTTGTTTTATCTAATTTCAGGTCAATACGCGTTAACATTGCACCGTTAGATTGTGCAGATGTCACTGATTTACCGTTGATAGTACAGTTGTAAGCTTGGTGAGTATGACCCGTCACAACAAAGTCAATCGCTGGATCTAATTGATCAACAACACCCAGAACTTTACCTGTAATACCATTACATGCGTTGATATTTACTGGACCACCATCACGACGCTGTGCTGCACCTTCGTGGATCAACACACCAATCGCTTGAACACCCTGTGCTTTTAATTGAGGCACTAAAGCATTGATGGTTTTTGCTTCGTTATGGAAGCTTAAACCTTCAGTACCTTTAGGCGTTACGATTGCAGCAGTACCTTCTAGCGTGACACCAATAAAGGCGACAGGGATACCGTTGAATTCTTTGATAACATATTCAGGGAATAACGTTTTACCTGTTTCATTAACCGTTACGTTTGCTGATAAGTATTGGAAATCAGCCCCTTTAAATTCTGTTGGACCTTGGCAACCCGTCACTGGGTGACAGCCACCGTTCTGCTTACGCAGTAACTCGCCCATACCTTTATCAAATTCGTGGTTACCCACAGATGTTGCTTCTAAGCCAGCTAATGATAATGCTTCAATTGAAGGCTCATCATGGAACATTGAAGATAACAGTGGGCTTGCACCAACCATATCACCCGCCGCAACAACGATGTTGTTCGGGTTATCTTTCTTCATTTCTTTAATTAATGTTGCCATGTGCTCGATGCCACCAGGTTTGTTTGGACCTGGCGCTTTTAGCGCACCGTGGAAGTCGTTCATGGCGATAACACGCACATCAACAACATTGGCTTCGTCGTAGTTCTTTGCACAACCCGCTAATAAGACTGAGCTTACTGCTAGTGCAACGAGTTTATATTTATGGTTCATTTAAAATTTATCCCTAAGATCAAAATTCACGTTTCGGACAATCAATTACTTCGAAATCTTTGCTATAACAGATATAGAATTCATCTCGATTAATTTGAATTTCTTTATCCTTCAGTGACGGATTGTGTTCTTTTAAGAACTTAATCAATGCACTGTTTGAAGGACGGCCTTCTGGTAATACTAACGCTTCATACAACTCTTTTTGTTTACCAAAGAATGCATCTGGTGTATCAAACGCACATACACCATGTTTTTCC
The DNA here is from genome assembly GCF_003144405.1 of Proteus cibi. Classification (GTDB taxonomy): domain Bacteria; phylum Pseudomonadota; class Gammaproteobacteria; order Enterobacterales; family Enterobacteriaceae; genus Proteus; species Proteus cibi. The sequence continues at coordinate 98,930 of NZ_PENW01000019.1, read as the reverse complement.
CATTCGCCTTGTAACAGATCGATACCTGGAGAATCACACAGATAAGGTTTGATAGTAGAGTATTCTAAAGGAGGTAAATCGCCTTTACATAAACGAGGATGCTTGCGTATGTCTTTCCAATCACGGCACTCTTCCCATGATTTACCATCACAGGTTTCAGCCCACAGCCCATGAACAATCCAGCCAAATTTGTTATCAGAGAAACACTGGATTTCAAATTTATCGTACTCACGTTTTGCACGATCTTTTTCATTATCGTTATTTAAACGTTTAATGTTATTACTTTTATAATCACAAAAAGCGGGTGAGTAGTTAATCGCTAACTTAAAGTAATCTGTTGATGCGGTGCTATTTTGACCATAGCGATCATTAGAAGCAATGTAGTCGTAAGGTGCTGTTGGAGCATCAGGTAAAATACAAGATACGCCTTCAACTAATTTAGCTTGAGGTTTTAATGGTTCTGTAATTTCAGGTGCTTGCGTTGCACATCCTGCTAGCACTAAAGCGAAAGCAGCAGGTAATAGCTTCATAAAGCGCATAAAATCCCCTTAAAGAGTAATAAATTTTACTCTCTTGGTTCAAAAAGGTAAGAGAAACCTGCCCTGAATGGGCAGGTTTAATAGCTTATTTCTTCTCAGTTAAATCAATTTTGTAAATTGCAAAACCGATTTCATCATTTTCCACAAAGGTCATTGGATATTGAGCGAAATCTTTAATAAATGCAGCCGCTTTTTCACTTGGAGAAGTTTCAAAACGGACATCTAACGCTTTGTCAGTCTTAATAGGTAAGAATGACCAGTTATTAGCCGCTTTCGTTACAACTTCACCTTTTTCTTTCGTTTGCTTAGCAATGTAAGAAGCTAAGATGGCACGGTTTTCATCTGGAGATGCAAACGCAATATTCGCTTCACCAGTACCCGCAAACTTACCGCCGTATCCACGATAGTTATTTGTTGCAATCAAGAATGTTGCTTTAGGATCGATTGGCTTGCCTTCGTAAGTCACTTCTTTGATACGATTAGCGTCTTTGTTAACGACTTGGCAATCAACGTCATATTTAGCTGGCTGAGTTAAGTCAACTTTATAGTTCACACCACTAATAGTGTCGAAGTTATAAGTACGGAAACCATCCCAGTTGATCAGTTCTTGTGGTTTCGTTGAGTTAGGATCAACTTGGTTCCACATACCTGCTGAACATTCTAACCACTCAACAACATCCGCACCGGTTGCTTTAACAACCACTAATGTATTTGGATACAGATATAAGTCTGCAGCGTTACGGAATGTTAAGTCGCCTTTTTCAACTTCGACGAAGTCTGCTGGTGCATTTTTACGACCACCAGCTTTAAATGGTGCTGCTGCACCTAATACAGGTAAACCGTCTAAATTCGGATCACCTTGAATAAAGTGTTTGGTGTAATCAACTTGTGCATCATTAACGATTTGTACAGTTGGATCGCTCTGTACTAAAGCTAAGAAGCTGTACATGTTGGCAGACGCTTTACCAATGTGTTTACCCACGAAATCACGGGTACCTTGGTGTGCTTTTTCGATGATTTGCGCTAACTCAGCATCACGTTCAACTAATGCTTTTTTGTTTGCTTTATCGAAGATAGGACGTGCTTCACCCGTTGCTTCAGTCATCACCCATTTACCGCTGTCGTTATTGATAACCATATCAACGACACCTAAGTGATCACCCCATTGTCCAGGCATAACAGCAGGAACACCGTTTACAGTACCTTTCGCTGTATCTACCCCTTTAATACCTTCGAACTCTTTGCTTGGGAATACGCCGTGAGCGTGACCAAACATGATTGCATTGATACCTTCAACTTCGCTTAAATAATAAACAGAGTTTTCAGCCATTGCTTTGTACGGCTCTGACGCGAAACCAGAGTGAGGAATAGCCACAATCAGGTCAGCACCCTCTTTTTTCATCTGAGGGACGAATTTTTTCGCTGTTTCTGTAATGTCATTTACAACGACCTTACCATCCAGATTGGCTTTATCCCAGATTAAGATCTGTGGTGGTACGAAGCCGATATAACCAATCTTGATAGTGTGTTCTTTACCATCACGATCTTTTACTGGTGTATCAACAATAATATAAGGTGTGAAATAGTTTTTGCCTGTTTTCGCATCCATCACGTTGGCGTTGATGTAAGGGAATTTAGCACCGGCAATGGCTTTTTTCAGGTAATCTAAACCATAGTTAAATTCATGGTTACCAAAGTTACCGACGGTGTAGCCCATGGTGTTCATCAGCTGGTGAGCTGGATGAGATTCGCCTTTTTCTAAGCCTTTAGCTGCTTGATAGTCAGCCAGCGGGCTACCTTGGATCAAGTCACCGTTATCAACTAAAATCGCATTGGTTGCTTCAGCTTTTGCTGCTTTAATTAAATTAGCAGTACGGACATAACCAAACTGTTCTGTTGGTTTGTCTTTGAAGTAGTCAAAGTCGATTAAGTTACTGTGAACATCAGACGTCTCCATAATACGAAGATCGACTGTCGCAGCATTCACGTTGAATGCGACAAACATTGCTAATGTTGAAATTTTCAACACGTTCTTAACCATTACACACCCCTTATATATTGGTTAACAGGAGAGCAAAATGGCTCTCCTTTGGTTACTTCTGTCAAACGGTAGTGCCTTTACTTGGACTAGAAGTACAGACGCATACCAGTTTCGAAGATATATTGTTTTTTATCTTCATATTTCGGGTTTTCGCTACGTGCATCATCATAGGCAACTTCAGCGAATAAACGTAAGTTGTTGTATTTAGATACCGCAAAACGTTTATCTACACCCATAGTATAGGTTTCTTTTTTGTAGTTGAATGTATTGGCATCACCATCACGCAGGTAGTAACCCGCATACATACCACTTTCAATACGATCCCAGTGCCATTTCACACCAACACCATATAAATCTGCTTTCCAGTCGCCTTTAACTGAACTCCAGCTAGTCGGTGCTTGGTTTTTATCTAAAGCAAAACCATTATTTTTACCACGTGACTGACCATAATCTAAACCGATAGAGAATTCACGTCCTGGGAAGAAGTATTCCGCACCAAAAGCTAAAATACTGTTCTCTGGGTTTTTACCTTTATTTGGGCTATTTTTAGACGTCGTTGCTTCGCCCGTTGCAGAAGAATAACCTGCATCAAACTCTAAACCGAAAGTTGATTTATAGAAACCTACAATAGAGTATGCACGTGTGATATCACCTGATACACGGCGGCCATCTTCACCAGTTTTACCGGTTACAGTACCCGCTAATTTGAAGCCTTCATAACGGTTAGTTTCTAAGAAAATAGTTTGTGGTAAACGGGTCATAAAGTTGTTTTTACCAACACCTTTACCATCAGCATAACCGTTGTGGTAACCTACTGAACGACCTAATACATCGCTAAAGTAGAATACGCCTGTGTTACCGTAGCCGTAGCTTGACTTTTTAACCCAGTCAATTGGGATATAAGTACGACCAAATTGAATTTGACCATAATCACGGTGAGAGAAGCCGACATAACCCACACGGTTGTACATTTCAAAGTTTGATTTAGGGTTGTCACTGTTCGTTTTTTGAGTGTCTGAACCCCACTCTAATTTACCAAAGACTTTGATATCGTTAGTCAGTTCGTGTGAACCGAAGAAACCGATACGGCTACCATCATCATTCATTTTCATTTCATGATTTTGGCTAGTCACTTGTGTTTTTAAACGGAACTGACCATTTACATCAAAACGTGTCCCTTTATCGTTATACACGTTTACCGCATTTGCCGATCCAGAAAGAACCAACAAACCCACCAGTGCTGCTAGAGGCTTCAAGCTTTTCATGATTAAAATACCCATCTATTTTCTATAGTTTTATGATTTCCTTTAAGGTCAAAAATAATACCGCCGTATATAGTTGACCTGAGATTCAAGCAAAAGATCTCTGCCACGAATTTCGAAAAAGAAAATCGCTCTCACAATTGATAATTTTTATAGCTACTAATTATGACTCTACAAAATCTTCTTAAAGGTTTTAATTTCCTTGACACAGACGTAATCACCAATAAGACACAAAAATAATATCCTCATTATATTTAAATAAGGGCATTGCTTTTATTTCTGTCAGGAAAAGAAATCGGTTATTGAGTTTTCGATGGCATGTTACTCAAAAAAAAGCCCTACTTTCGTGATGCAGCCCACAATTACATCAATGTGCATTTTCATAGTTACATACCTAAGTGATAGGTATCACAATTAAAGGTAAAGATACGTGTTTTTTGAACTTAATCAACTTTTTAAAAATAGCACTTTTGGATTTTTCTTTTATATTTCATTTCTTTATAAGACTCTTTTTTTTGCTAATAAAAAATTTTTCGTCCTATTTAATATATTTAAAAGGAAGTATTAATTTTAACCACTAAATAAATAACACTAAAGATTTAAATATTGTTATTCCTAATTAATAATTTTTTATCTTTATATTTATTTCTTATTTAAATAAAGGCAAAGTCGAATTTAAATACAATTTAACTGGTGGTAACGAGTAGCACGCCATCTTAAAAAGAATAATTATCTACAAATATTAAAAAGAGAAGCACAAGAATGCCATTCAATCACAATATCTAATCAATACGTACAAGTAACAATAAAACCCAAAGNATAATTATCTACAAATATTAAAAAGAGAAGCACAAGAATGCCATTCAATCACAATATCTAATCAATACGTACAAGTAACAATAAAACCCAAAGAAACATTATAAAATCTAAACTATTACCATGGTTAATATAAAAAGCCCAATCGTGCTCTTTTAACGATATTTGAAAAAAAAAGATCAATATTTGTGATCTTAATCACTTTGTTAATGGTGAAAAATGCCCTCCTACATTTTCCTAATTTTGTGATAATTATCACATGAGAGTGTCAAGAATATTTTTGTTTTGTAAATTAATGCAGGGATAAATCTGAAAGTGATTTCAGTTTGTAAACAAAAAAGAGCATAAAAATATAATTATGTGATTTTTATCACATAATGACTTGTGCTAAAAATCATGTTATTTCATTATTAATATTCTTAATCAATTCAATTTTAATAATAATGATACTCATTATCATGAAGTAAATTTACTTATTATTCGTTTCAGCTTTTTTATCTTTTTATTAAATAACAGCGTATAGATTTTCTTTTAAGGGATATGACCTTTTAGATACCCGAAACATTCAGTATCATATTGAGGTAAATAATGATTAAGGGGAATGTCAGATGCTGTGGTTTAAAAATATTTTGGTCTATCGCTTAAATAAAGAGATAGCACTGTCAATGGATGAGTTAGAACAACAGCTTGCTTCATTGGCATTCACACCTTGTAGTAGCCAAGATATGACCAAAACAGGTTGGGTTTCGCCAATGGGCGATCGTGGTGAGGCACTGATTCATGTTGCTGGTAAGCAAGTGATGATCTGCGCACGTAAAGAAGACAAAATCCTACCTGCAACTGTGATTAAAAATGCCCTACAAGATAAAGTTGAAAAGCTTGAAGGTGAACAAGGACGCAAACTGAAAAAAACAGAAAAAGCGACCTTAAAAGATGAAGTGGTACACACTCTGCTTCCTCGTGCATTTAGTAAATTCTCACAAACATTTATTTGGCTAGATTTAGAAAAACAACTCGTTATTGTTGATTCAGGCAGTGCAAAACGTGCCGAAGACAATTTAGCATTGTTACGTAAAACCTTAGGTTCATTACCCGTAGTGCCACTGAGCTTTAATGAATCCGTTGAATTAAAAATGACAGAGTGGGTACGCTCTGGAGAACTTCCAGCAGGTTTTACCTTGATGGATGAAGCAGAGCTAAAAGCGGTGCTCGATGAAGGTGGCGTTATTCGTTGTAAGAAACAAGAATTAGTGTCTGACGAAATTGCGACACATATTGAAGCGGGTAAATTTGTCACCAAACTTTCTGTAGATTGGGAAGATCGCCTTCAATTTATGCTTTGTGATGACGGTTCTATCAAACGCATAAAATTCAGTGAAACTTTACGTGAGCAAAATGATGATATTGATAAAGCCGATTTTGCCCAACGTTTTGACGCTGATTTTGTTTTAATGACGGGTGAATTAAGTGCACTGATCGAACGCGTTACTGAAGTGCTAGGTGGCGAAGCCGAATAATAACCACTTCTCAAGAAAACAGCCTATCATTCACAATGCATAGGCTGTTTTTTTATTTAATAAAAATATAATTTATTTTTGAATTAAATATCGAATCGTTGGACCATCTTGTTGAATATCTAATACGGTATAACCATAGTTTTTCGCATCAAGAGGGATATTATTAATGGATTGTGGGCAATCACTTACCACTTCCAAAATTTCACCTTTCTTAAGTGATGGCATTGCTTCTAGTGTCGCCACCGCAGGATAAGGGCAAGGTTCACCAACCATATCTAGACGATAATCAGGAATAATGGTGTCTTTCTGGCTCATGCGATTTCCTTATTAATCTGTGTTGAAATAGCGTTTTGTTGTTGTGCTTTTTTACGGAAAAAGTGTTTTTCCCACCAAAGTAATAATGCAAATGACAGACCCAACATCAGATACGTCACACCTAAACCCCCCACGGGACCAAAGGTATCAAGTAAATTAATCTTGTCATAATCCGTTGCGATCACAGAGGCAAAATCATCCCAATAATAAGCCAGTAATGTTGAACCGATTACATTACCCAATCCCACCCACCAAAAGTGGATTTGACCTTCAACGGCACGATACATCCAACCCGTTTCACACCCACCAGCAAGCACAATACCGAAACCAAAAAGTAATCCCCCAATGACAGCATTAGGGCCTGCCCACATAATTTTCGGTGCAGCACCTAATTGGACATAACTGAAGATCCCAATCGCACTCACTGCCATACCGATGATAATCGCTTTTGCCATATGAGTTCTGCCAGTGATCCATAAGTCACGGAAAGCAGAAGTAAAACAGATTTGCGCACGTTCAATTAAAATCCCAAAACCAATACCGCCTAGCATAGCGAAACCCAGTTTGGGTGAATCAAAGAGAATAATTAAAGACCATGCAATCATGGCAAAAAAGATAACCATTCCCAATCTAAAGCGACGTTTCGCACGTTGTTTATCTTGAGTAATCGGTGAAGCTTGGCTGACTTTTTGCAGTTTTACGGGGATACGAAACAAAGGCATTAATGATAACTTGGCGCCAAAGTAAGAACCGATTGCGGTCGCAACCGCGAAAAACCAAGCATGTAAAGAGAACTGAGGAATACCCGTAAAGAAGGCAGCAAGGTTACAGCCCATTGCTAAGCGAGCACCAAAACCGGCGATGATCCCACCTAGAACCGCTTGAAGAATACGAATTTTATGTTGAGGATGACGAAGTTTGACGTTATTAGCCCAAAGAGCCGCCATAATACAACCGCCAAACATCCCGATAATCATCACACCATCAATACGCGTTAATGGCGTACCTTCAAGACCGATGATTTTAAAATAACCCCATTCCTCAGGATGAGCGCCAAACCACTGCATAACGTGACCACCCCAGCGAGTAAACTCACCCGTGACAGCCCAGAATGTGCCGGTTAAACCAAAGTAGTAAGTTGATAAGATACCTGCCGCGATAACGGCTGGAAGAGGCTTCCAAAAACGGATCAGGTATTGAGATTTAAATTCTGACCAAGACATGTTTTTTCCTAGAACTAACCTCTACGAGAGACACTCTCCACGCAGTAGGATTGGGCGAACATGTTACTCCAATAATTTTTTTATCAAAGAGTCAGTATTCAGATAAATGAGAGAAATTTGCGTTATAACAATTTTGTTGTAACAAGAGGGTAACTTATCCCACTTATAAATTCAGTGAACATGTCAATTTATAAGTGGGGAATAAGTGTTTAGCAAATACGAGGTAAAGGCTCGTTATAAGGGAGGTCGAGGATACGGCTAGTCCCGAAAATACCTGTTAAACGAATATAATTATCCTCAGTGACTTCGCCAATCGTACAAGCATCTTTACCTAAAACATGTTGATGCAGCGCTTCAAGGACTTGGGCTTCCGCTTCTGGTGAAACCACTAACACAATTTTTCCTTCGTTAGCAAAGTTCAGTGCTTCAAGTCCTAATAGTTCGCATACACCACGAACGGATTGTTTCATCGGTAATTTGCTTTCATGCACGTTCATACCACAACCGCTGGCTTGAGCAAACTCATGCAAAATCGCCGTCACGCCACCTCGAGTAGCATCTCGTAATGCTTTAATTCCTTCGATTTGACGTAAGGGAGCAATCATTGGCTCAAGCACCGCGCAGTCACTTTGCAGATCCGCTTCAAGCCCTAAATTTTCACGAAGATTCAGGATTGTTGCTCCGTGATCGCCAATAGTACCGCTCACTAAGATCTTATCGCCAGCGTTAATATTACTTGCAGCCCAATTAATTGCTGTTGGAATAACTCCAATCCCCGCAGTATTGATAAAGATTTTATCCGCAGCACCACGAGGAACGACTTTCGTATCTCCGGTAACAATTTGTATTCCTGCTTGCGTCGCTGCTTTCGCCATCGCCATAACGAGGGTTTCGAGGGTTTCAAATGGAAGCCCTTCTTCCAGAATAAAACCACATGAAAGGTAACGAGGAACCGCACCACCAACAGAAAGATCGTTAGCCGTACCGCAAACAGATAATTTACCAATATTGCCACCGGGGAAAATAATGGGATCGATGACATAGCTGTCTGTACTAAATGCAAGACGATCGCCAAGAGTCGTTAACTCATTTAACGAGATCCGCGCTTGGTCTTCTTTTTCATTTAATAATGGATTATCGAACGCTTTTAAAAACAGTCCTTCGATAAGTTGTTGCATACCTTGCCCACCATTTCCTTGAGCTAAGGTGATTTCATCAGGTTGTTTCATATATTACCTTCACGGCGATACTGATAATAAGCCGCACATGCACCTTCTGATGATACCATCAAGGCACCCAATGCCGTTTCTGGTGTACAACTTTTACCAAAGAGTGGGCAATCAGAAGGTTTGCATCGTCCTGTTAATACATCGCCACAGCGAGATTGTGGATTGTCTGCCACTTTCTGCGGTGCGGGAGTAAAACGTAATTCAGCATCAAACTCAGAATAAGCTGGTGTTAATTGAATACCTGACATTGGGATCTCACCCAACCCACGCCATTCGCTGGTTTCTTTTAACATAAACACTTCGCTAAGTGCTTTTTGAGCCAACTTATTACCTTCATTCGGTACAATGCGACTATATTGGTTTTCAATACTTAAAACATAAGCTGTGTTTTCTGCTTTTGCTTTAAGTTGTTTAATGACCATCAGTATAGCTTGCAATAAGTCTAATGGTTCAAATCCGGTCACCACAAAAGGCTTTTCAAATTCGTCACATAGTGGTTGATATGGCGTACAGCCAATCACCATACTCACATGCCCTGGCGCAATAAAGCCGTCAATGCGAACATCATCTTGCTCTAGTAGACAACGTAAAGTTGGTACGATAGTAATATGCTGACAAAACAGAGAAAAGTTTTTAAGTCCGCGCAATTTCGCTTGTTGTAGCGTCATTGCCGTACTTGGCATCGTCGTTTCAAAACCTAAGCCAAAGAAGACAACTTGTTTATCTGGATTATCTTGTGCAATTTTGAGTGAATCGAGCGGTGAATAAACAATACGAATATCACTGCCACGACGACGCGCATCAAGCATTGAGCCATTACGACCCGGTACTCGCATGGCATCCCCAAAAGTACAAAAAATGACATCAGGACGGGCAGCAATTTCTAAACAGGCATCAATTCGCCCCATCGGTAATACACAAACAGGGCAACCCGGACCATGAACAAATTCAATTTCTTCTGGTAATAAGCGATCTAGACCAAATTTAAAAATGGCATGAGTATGCCCACCACACACTTCCATAATTTGTAATGGGCGTTTAATAGGATGGGGCCATTGTGAAATAGTTTCACGAATTTGGACGAGTAAGGCTTTCGCAAGTTCGGGATCACGAAATTCATCAACGTACTGCATCATCAGCCTCTTCCAGAGTCACACCATAAACATGTTGTAATGCATCAAGGGTATCTTGTGCTTCTTGCTCATCAAGAATACTCATGGCAAATCCCACATGAATAAGTACCCATTTACCTAATAATTCACTAGGTTCGCCTTCACATACCATCGAAATATTAACAGCGCGTTTGACGCCACTGACTTCGGCATAAGCGAGTTGGTGGACGTCTTCGCCCACCTCAACAATCTTAGCTGGAACACCTAAGCACATAAACGACTCTCCAACCAAGCTAACCACTCTTCCATACCTTCACCCGTTGTTGCTGACAACGCAATGATTTCGATATTTGGGTTAACACGGCGAGCTGATTCAATACAGGCTTGAACATCAATATTCAGATGTGGTACTAAATCAATTTTATTGATAATCATTAAATCAGCTGCAGCAAACATATGCGGATATTTCAGGGGCTTATCTTCACCTTCAGTGACAGAAAGAATAGCAACTTTATGCTTTTCACCCAGATCAAAACTGGCAGGGCAAACTAAGTTACCCACGTTTTCAATAAAGAGAACGCTGTTATCTTGTAAGCCTAATTGGTGTGTCGCATCATGCACCATTTGTGCATCAAGGTGACAACCTTTACCGGTATTCACTTGGATCGCAGGTACTCCGGTTTCACGGATGCGATCCGCATCATTAGTGGTTTGCTGATCGCCTTCGATCACAGCACAAGGCACACGTTGTGCTAACTGTTTTAATGTTTGTGTTAATAGTGTGGTTTTACCAGAACCAGGGCTTGAAACTAAATTCAATGCCAATACATGCTGTTGTTCAAAATGTTCGCGGTTATGAACAGCAATACGGTTATTTTTATCCAACACATCCATTTCAATTTTCAGCATACGCTTTTGGCTAATACCAGGAGCATGTGTTCCTGCTTCACCTTGACCATAATGCATATTCTGATTTTCAATCACTGGGCTAAATTGCTCTTCGTGATCGTGGCTGTGAGAATGATGATGTGCATGCTCATGGCTATGATCATGGGCATGTTCGTGATCGTGACTATGAGCATGGTCATGATGGTGTGAATGATCATGCTCATGATGATCGTCATGTCCATGATGATGTTCATGGAAAACAGGGGTTTCGTTTAGCTGTGCATCGTTATGAAAATGAAGATGAACATCACCACTGTTATGGTAATAGTGGTGATGAACGATGATAGGCTGACCATGTGTTTCGTAGTTATGCTTATGCTTTTGTTCAGACTTATCAATATATTTATGAACAGTATTCGCTGGAGTAGCATTGTGTTCATGATGGTGATCATGCCCATGATGGCCGTGATCATGATGATGACCGTGGTCGTGATGATCATGGTCATGAGAGTGATGATGGTGGTGCTCATGTGAATGAGGCTCTACGCCTTCAATTCTGACATTGCCTTCACCACAACCGCAAGTGCTACACATATTCTGACTCCTGTACTATTCAATAAGAAGAATGTGACTCTGTGTCGCGTAAAATTTCTACTCTATGATCTTAACTGACCACGGAAGAGAGAACGACGACTTAAATCAACTTCTGCTACGGATTGTGTCTGCACAGGAAGAGAAAGAGCCATTTTTACACTATTTTCAACCAAGTCAACAGCATGCTCTGCGGTTAAATGTCTATCAAGTGGTGACATTAATGAACAAGCAAGATATTGCATCCCTCCCGCCAGCTCACCCACAACGAATTTAATCTGACCACAAGGTAATTCTAACCCAATACGATCACCGACTTTTCGATGTGGCCATTCTTGTGAAGGTCCAGGGAAAACGACAAGCTCTAGCATCCAAGGAGTAAGAACAGCCCCAATCCACTGATTTTCAAATAAGGTAAAGCCCCCTGCTTTTACAGGAACGCCTTCGCGGTAAAAAGGCAACCCTTTCATCTCTTTGTCAGCAATTTCACTAAAACGTGCTTCAAGTTGCTCAACAGGCGGTTCATCGTACCCGACAATATCCCAGCTTATTTCACTCATGCGGTTACCTCTTTGGGTGTGACAGGAATACCATACTCACGCAAAATATTGACAACATGTTCTAACGCAATTTCCATTGATTTTTGACCAATGTCAGACAGCGACATGCTTGGCTCTAATGATGCAGGTTCAATGCCCACTAAAATAAGCTTACGTGGAAATTCATCTGTCATACGTAATGCCATTAAGACATCAGATAAGCCTAGCTGATGAGGCGAGATCTTCTGTGTAAACAGCGCGGGAACATCATCATCATGTAACACAAAAATACTTCCTGGTTCATGATTACTTCTTACCGCATCGGCAACAATCAGGAGGTCTCTTGCAGCGATATCTTGCAAAATTTCCATACCTGATGTGCCACCATCAATAACATCGACGTTCTCTGGTAAAGAGAAGCGCTCTTCGAGCGCTTCTACTATACGAACACCAATGCCTTCATCGCTTAGTAATAAATTACCAATGCCTAAGACGAGAGTTCGCATTATAATACCTTCACCTTACTGAGTTCTTTACCTGTTAAATCAACCATATGTACAGCACACGCCATACATGGGTCAAAGGAGTGGATCGTTCTTACCACTTCTAATGGTTTTTTCGGATCAGCAACAGGTGTGCCAACAAGTGATAACTCATAAGGACCCGGTTCATCATTAAAGTTACGAGGACCCGCATTCCATGTAGATGGAACAACTGCCTGATAGTTAGTGATTTTACCGTCTTTAAACACGATCCAGTGAGATAACATACCGCGAGAGGCTTCTTCAAAACCCACACCTCGGTACTCTTTACCTGGTTCAAACTCTGGTTTAATAAAGGAAGTCGTATCACCACGACCAATATTGTCAACCAGTGATTGCCATAACGTTGCTAGAGACTCTTGTAATACACACGCATGAACAGTACGTCCAATAATGCGACCCCAAGTAGATTCTAACTGCTCTGTCACCAGTGTTTCGTTGGTTAAATGAGTATAGATCTTATTGATGTCATTGTAGTGTTTAACAGTACCTTCGTGCTTACCTGCTAAACCACACACTAACCATGCTAATGTACCGACTTCTACAGGTTTACCATAGAATGTTGGTGATTTAACCCATGAGTATTTGTTGTTTTCATCCCAACCAGTGTATTTAGGACGAGTTAAACCTTCCCATGGTTTTAATGGTTCATCATCTTCATACCATGCGTGTTTACCACTTTCCTCGATACCCTCTTTCAGGTTTTCATCTTTCCAGTTTTTAATTGGTCGATACGTAGAGAAATCAATCCCTTCCATATAACCACCAGAAAGTAAGAACTCAGTGTTATTACCATTAATTGGTAACTCAGGTACAGACAGATAGTAGTTAGCACCTTTACCGATTTTTAACCATTCAGGATAATATGCAGCGAAAATCGCAGTATCGACTTTATAAACTTGGTTAACGAAATCACCCAGTTTATCGATAAAGCTTTTCACGTACATTAAACGTTCTAAGTTAAGAACACTTGGTGCATCAAGATTAATTGGGTTAGCCACACCGCCCACAGCCAAGTTTTGGATATGTGGTGTTTTACCGCCCAAAATAGCCACGATACGGTTTGCATCACGCTGACACTCAAGTGCTTGCAGATAGTGAGCAACCGCAATCAGGTTAACTTCTGGTGGCAATTTCATTGCCGAGTGACCCCAATAGCCATTAGCAAAAATACCTAACTGACCACTGTCCACTAAACCTTGGATTTTTTTCTGTACTTTTCTGAACTCTTCAGCAGAGTTCAAGTGCCAATCAGAAACGCCTTTCAGCATCGCTGATGCTTTTTCTGGATCGGCTTGTAATGCAGAAGTAATATCAACCCAGTCCATCGCAGAAAGCTGATAGAAATGGACAATATGGTCATGAATAATATGCGAGCCGAGGATTAAGTTACGGATATACTGCGCATTGACAGGAATATCCATTCCTAAAGCATCTTCGACAGCACGTACTGAGGCAATAGCATGAACCGTTGTACATACACCACAGATACGTTGCACGATAATCCATGCATCACGAGGGTCGCTCCCTTTTAGGATCTCCTCCATTCCGCGCCACATGGTACCGGAAGACCAAGCCTTAACAACTTTTCCGTTATCAATTTCACAATCGACGCGTAAATGCCCTTCAATACGGGTAATAGGATCAATAGTAATGCGTTGGCTCATGATTTAACCTCAGCCTTTTTTAATTGTATATTCGAATCTGTTTGTGCAGGTAAAACCGGCAATAAACGGATAATAAGAATGTAAGCAGTTACTTCAAATGCAACGAAACCAATAGAAATCAGCAATTCACTTGCTGTTGGGAAATAGTGGTAACCATTGCCTGGATTGTAAGCAACTAAAGAGTAGTTCATACGCCACATTGCTGCGCCAATTAAGATAAATACAGCACAAACAAACAGCATTTTTGGACTACGGCGGTTATTATTTAAATGCATTAAAATAAGAGGAAGTAATAACAATGCACTTTCAGCAATGAATAACCACGAGAACATATCCCCATTTCCGATATAACTCAGTTTACCGTTCCAAATAATTTCACCCCAGCGACATACCAAGAATGCGATCAGCAACACTTCGATCACTTTAGTTAACTTGGTAAATAGCGGTGTTTCATCATCATTCATGGTACGACTTGCTTTTAGCAAAGAGCCTTCAAAAATAACGATAGTGAAACCAAGGAGAAAGGCGGTTAACAGAGAAAACAGCGGTAACATCTCATAAGATTGCCACAGTGGATGCACTTTCCAACCCGCTGAAATCATTAATGATCCCATTGAAGATTGGTGCATGGTTGGCAGCAAAGCACCAAGACCAATAATAAAGAACATCGCTTTATTAAGACGTTTCAACGACACTTTCCAACCTAAACGTTCTAATAACGCAGGTAAGAATTCTAATGCCATCACCATAATGTAGATGGTCATACAAGTCGCTGTTTCAAACAACACTGAGTTAACGTTAAAGTATTGCGGCATAAAGAAGTGAGGCATGTTCCAATAACGACCAATATCAATAGCGATGGATAAACCACCTAATGAATAGCCGAACAAGCTCGCTAACAATGCTGGACGTACTAATGGGTGAAATTCCCCTTTATTAAAGACATAAACAGCCCATGCAAGTGCCCAACCACCACATGCAAAGCCTGTTCCTATCAATAAGTCAAAGGCAATCCAAATACCCCAAGGATATCCCCCATTCAGATCAGAGACATCGCCCAGACCTAATACCAAACGCTTACCAATAAGAATAAAACCGAGCACAGCAAGCGGTAAAAATACTCTTACTGCGAGAGTAAATAACTTACCGCCAAGTGGACGAGGATCATGACTCGACATCGTTATCCTCCTTGTGGTGTTCCTGCTCTTGTTTTTTACTATTACGGTTAACCAAATAGGTGATCCCTGCAAGGGCTGCTATTGGTAATACCATGCCTTTGTAAAGCGTATGTTGAATATGTTCAGAACGTGCCCCCGTTGATAATGGCGCCACTTCTGGCATACCTAGATTGTCGAAAGGAACAGCAGAAAGTACCATGACTTGTGTACCGCCACCTTCAAACTCACCATAGATATGATCTTGATATTCAGGAATTTTATGTAGATAAGTATCGCCACCACTAATGGTTTGACGTGGGTAATGATATTCTTCACCCGCTTTTTTCGCTAAACGACGTTTTGCTTCTTCCAGCAACTCTTCGCGTGTACCGAAAATAACTGCACCAGTAGGACAAACTTCAACACAGCCTGGTAATAAGCCTTTATCTAAGCGCTCAACACCTTTTTGGTTACAAAGCTCACATTTATAGAGCTTACCAAATGGATCGTCATAATCGTATTTTGGAATGTTATAAGGGCATCCCACCATACAATAACGACAACCAGTACAGATATCCGCGTGATAATGGACAATACCGGTTTTTGGATCTTTGGTTAACGCAGAAACAGGGCAAACAGAAACGCAGTTTGCATCAACACAATGCATACATTGTTTCTTAATAAAGGCATAACCGTTTTCCAGTTGGTCTTTATTTTCACCAGTACCATCACGCCAAATTTGAATAATATTATTTGTGTAAGGACTTAATTTGTCATTGTTTGACCAAATCGGATCACCATTAGCGTAAGTATCACCACGCTCCATTGGCTCCGGGTGATTAATTTCCTGACATTTTGTGACACATGCTTGACAGCCTACACACAGTGTAGAGTCGTAGAGCATACCGAGAGACCCAGGAATTGGGGGACGGTTCTGCGCCGCAGCATGACTCGCAGTGGGTGCCATTCCCGCAAGGAGAACCCCACCTGATGCCAGCTTAAAGAAATGACGCCTATTCACCGTTTATCCTCCTGTGAGGCTCCTGTGGCATTCTTGTCACGGCCTAATTGACGCACAGCCATCACACTGACACCCGCAACTGCACCCACGACAGCACCCAGTAAGCCAGCAGCACCATAAGAAACACCACCACCTTCTTTTGCGTTAACATCAGGTACTTGTGCTTTTGGTGTTGGCTGATAAACGTTCGCTAATTGGAAAATACCTTTAGTAAATCCGATACCTTCTTCGTTACAACCATAGCAAGGGTGACCGATACCGACAGGCCAGATCCCACCACCCACATCGCAGAATTCTAATGTTGGGCAGTTACCATAAGTTTCAGGGCCTTTACAGCCTAGATGGTATAAACACCAGCCTTGACGATGACCTTCATCACCAAATTCTTTAGCAAAACGACCCGCATCAAAATGAGGGCGACGTTCACAGTTTTCGTGAATTAAACGCTCATAAGCAAAAAGCGGTCTGTTTTTGCTATCTAATTTAGGCAATTTGTTGAAAGTAATAATATGTGCAACAGTTGCTAAGAAGTTATGTGGGTTTGGTGGACACCCTGGAATATTGATAACGGTTTTACCCGGTAAAATGGCTTCCAGTGATTTAGCACCTGTCGGGTTGCCCCCAGTAGCAGGTACCCCACCCCATGCAGAACATGAACCAATAGCAATAATCGCAGCAGCCCCTTCAGCAGCTTCTTTGATATGCTCAAGAATTGGTTTACCTGCAACCATACAGTAAATACCGCCATCTTTGTCTGGGATTGAACCGTCAACAACGAGGACGTATTTACCTTTATATTTCTCCATCGCATTGTGTTTATTTTCTTCAGCTTGATCACCAAAAGCTGCAGAAAGCACTTCGTGATATTCGAGTGCGATAACATCAAGAACGAGGTTTTCCAGAGTCGGGTGAGTTGCTCGTAATAAAGACTCTGTACACCCTGTACATTCCTGAGCACCGATCCAGATAACGGGTGGACGTTCAGGTGATGCCATTGCTTCTGACATTTCCGCGGCAGCTTTGCCGCTTAATCCCATGGTAGCTGACAACGCAGCACACAATTTCATAAAATCGCGTCGGTTAATACCATGATGGGAAAAAACATTATTCCCCAAGGCCATATATCTCTCCTGATATGATGATTTTTAATTGGAATAATTTTAAAACACCGCCTTTTTAACACTCCGACACAATAATGACTTGATCATTATCAAGCGATAATTCATTAAAAGATAAATTATTCCTTTATGTGAGTAAAAACGTTTCAGCAATATAAGCTTCAATGCCTAATTTTTATATATTTCGTCATTTTAAATTTATTAAAATTCCATTTAATAATGATAAGGAAAATAGAAACAATTATCATTATCTTAAAAAGTCGAGATATGAAAAAGATAAAACAAAGATTAATCATACACTTATAAAGAAGACAAAAAATAAACAATTTATAAGACAATATATTTAAAATATTACAAAATTAATAATTCATTATTTCTAATTTCTAATAAAAATTATTAAAAATAAGTTCTAATATATTTTTTAATTATAATGATGACTCTTCTTTTCATATTATCAACCTTTACATTACATCATCAATAATGTTAAAAATTGCATTTCATAAACAAGAAATGATTACATTAATATATTTAATTTCTGCTTATTTTTATTACCAATTCCGAGGCTCTTCTTTTGTTATTAAATTTTAATCACCATAATAATGTTTATTTTTTAGCCAAATACTAACCTGTTTTTCTTATCATTTTTCATGTAGTTATAAGTATATTCGTTTTTGGAATAAGAAGTCGTCTTAGTATAAAACCGCTATAAAATTAAATACATATTGATGTAAGGTGATATCAACAAGATAAGATCATTAACAATTACTAATCAGTACATAATGGAGATAATTTCGTTAGGTTATTTTATAACATATCGAATTTATAACGAAATGAACGTAAATAAAATTTAATGTTAAATCCCTGTTGTTTTTGTGGATAAAAAAACATAATTTGTCGATAAATAATCCCCAAATAAAGCCTATTTCTTTTTTTTGTAAGAATAGATAAAAGAAGTGAACACAAATCTAAAAAATTGAAAAATGCTTTGTTAACTGTTTGTGTTTTTCAAGCAGGCAAGATCTCGTTGATGATGAGCGATAAACTGAGAATCAGTGTCAACATGGTACACTCTGGGGATCTCAACTTAGAAGTGGCGATAACAACGGATATAACAAGCAAAATAAAAAAGCCATAACACCGAAATGTTATGGCTTCTAAATTTATTAAAATAATAAAATGCTATGTGTAGTTCTCTGCCTTTCACGTTTTATTTTACTCACCGCTTATCAAGGATAAGAAGTGGTTTGAATAAGTCAATAAAATCGACTTACTCGAAATTGGAATGACTGAAAACAACGGTCTACCTGGTGCAATAAAAAAATAAGTCCCCTAATGCGGATAACTTAGATAATAAATAAATTAGGCGTTTTAACACATTACAGAATATTTCAATTTGTAACGTGAATGCATTATATCCAATAAGATTTTTTGCGCAAGTTTTTTTACACTTAAATCAAATTTAAATAAAAACATTATAAATCACAAGGTTATAAAAAAATTTAACTTTAAAAAGTTGATTTGAAAAAATCCAAAAATGAAAAAAAATGAAGAGTTAATGAATATTAATGTGATGGGAGGTCAAATAATGATATCTACTTAGCATTAATTGATTCAGCCCACCATTACCCAATAAACTTAATTAATTATTTATTCTGTAACTTAATCTATCTATTATTAATATTATTTAATACTAAAGTTAAATTTTATTCTAACTCAATTTTATTAATAATACCGATAACCATTAAAAATGGTGAAAATATAAACCCTATTTCTTCTAGGCAATAAAAAAGCACTTTATTCATCATTTCACAACGATAAATAAAGTGCTTTTAAAATAGCGTAATAATACTTAGATAAATAGCTTATTTGCTAAATTTTAACCCCCCGTAGAGACGGTTTCCATTCCCACAAGCCCAACTTTGAGATAACCCGCTTTTCTTAGCGAATCCATTGCCGACATTAACGTTTCATAATCGACCGTTTTATCCGCTTGGAAAAAGATCGTTGTCTCTTTGTTTGCTTGTGTCAGGGTATCTAACACATTCGCCATCGTTTCATGTGTGACCATCTCTTCACCAATGAAAATTTGTTTATCCGACTTAATCGTTAAATAAACAGGCTTTTCAGGACGAGGCTGTGGTTTAGCACTTGAAGCGGGTAAATTTACTTTTATATCAACAGTAGCTAAAGGTGCCGCTACCATAAAGATAATGAGTAGAACCAACATGACATCAATAAAAGGCGTCACATTGATATCATGCAATTCATTATCATCACCTGAATCATCACCAAGACGCATTGCCATAATTCATTACCTTGCTTTGCTGTTTTCGATATCTAGATCACGGCTGACTAATGTCACCACACCTGTTGCGATATCACCAATTTCACCACGATAACCTGCGATCATACGAGCAAAAATGTTATAGATAATCACCGCTGGAATAGCCGCAATCAGACCAATCGCCGTTGCTAATAATGCTTCTGCAATACCCGGCGCAACAACCGCAAGATTTGTCGTCTGAGAATGTGCAATACCAATAAAGCTATTCATGATCCCCCAAACCGTACCGAAAAGACCGATAAAAGGAGAAATTGCACCAATTGTGGCTAAGTAACCATTTCCACGACCTAATTCACGAATTATTGCTGCAACGCGACGTTCCATACGCATTTCAACGCGCTCTTTAATGCCTGACGCCACTTTACTTTCTTGAGAGTAAGTACGCTCTAACTCTGCATCATTAAAGAAATCAGCGGTTGCGCTCTTATTACCAAATTTTTTGCTAATCGCTAACGCATCGTTAAGTGATTTAGCATCAACTAACTGAGCCGTCTCATTTCTTAAGCGACGACGCAGTGAGAGTAAGTAGCTTCCTTTCGCGAAAAATAGTGCCCAAGTAACAATAGAGGCTAACATTAAGCCAATCATGACACTTTTAACGACTAAGTCTGCATTACGGTACATACCCATCACAGATAAATCTTCCGCAAATCCACCACCAGCAACCATTTCAGGTTGTACTTCTGCTGGTGTATTTTCTGGCGCTGAGGTTGCATTTTCTGAGTTTTCAGCCGTTGTTACAGGTGTATTTTCACCTTCAGGCTTAGTAGTTTCAGAACCTACTGCTTTCGCGTCATTCCCCGTTGTAGCGGTCGCAGAAGAAGTCGCCGTTGTTGGTGTAGCAGTTCCCGGTGTAGAAGCTGTTGAAGAAACGGCAGCAGTAGTAGTTGGCTGTTCAGTTGGTGTGGCAGGAGTCGTATCCGCAAAAGCAGAGCCTGTCAAACCGATTGCCAATAGAATAGAAGCTGTCAAATTACGCATCAGTTGGCCTTTTACTCTCTTTTTTATCTATTTATTTATTCAGTAATGGCATCTTTACGCCACTACTTACCCAAAATCGTTCACTTACAATCATCCTGTTTGCCATCAGGAAAGAGAAAACGCTCAAATGATATCAAACATGAAGCATTTTGATAGTAATTATCATTACTATTTGGCTATTTTTTTTCATTTGTCGATTTTTAAGACAAATTATCGTTCTTTCACGTAACGTGAAATTTTATCAACTACCCTGCAAGCCTTTTGTACTTATCCAAAAAATGCATTAACTTGAGGTAAACACACCATCAATTAAAAGAAGGTATTAAGGATGACGCTAAAAAAACAAGAAACCTCACTCCTCCTTTCGGGTCGAGCTAAAAAATATTCCCAAGGCGCAGTAAATCCAATTATACAACGAACATCATCCGTTATTTTTGATTCCGTTGCACAAAAACGTGAAGCAACGAAAAAACGCGCGGAAGGTACGCTTTTTTATGGTCGTCGAGGTACAACCACCCATTTTGCCTTACAAGAAGCGTTAACTGAATTAGAGCAAGGCGCAGGCTGCGCACTGTTTCCTTCAGGTGCGGCTGCGATTACGCAATCTCTACTCGCCTTTATTGAGCAAGGTGCTCATATTCTTGTTACAGGCTCAGCTTACGATCCAACTCAAAATTTTTGTGATCAGATCTTACGTAAATTATCCGTCACAACGACTTATTTTGATCCTTTAATCGGCAAAGAGATCAGCCAATTACTCCGTCCTGAAACAAAAATCGTGTTTCTTGAGTCTCCAGGGTCAATCACGATGGAAATTCAAGATCTACAAGGCATTGTCAATTCAGTTCGCCAATATAACCCTGAAATCATTATTATGATTGATAACACTTGGGCAGCAGGATTACTGCTTAAACCCCTCACATTGGGTGCCGATATTTCAATCCAATCTGCCACAAAATATATTAATGGTCACTCAGATGGCATGCTAGGTTTTGCTGTGGCTAATGAACGTTGCTGGGAGCAGTTACGAGAAAACGCCTATTTATTAGGTCAATGTGTTGATCCTGATACGGCTTATATGACAGCAAGAGGATTAAGAACATTACCAGTCAGGATGAAACAACACGAACAAAGTGCATTAGAAGTCGCTCGCTGGTTAAAACAACATCCTTTAGTTGATCATGTCTATCACCCTGCATTAGCTTCTTGTCAGGGACATGAATTTTTTCAACGCGATTTCTCAGGTAGTAACGGATTATTCTCTTTTAGTTTAAAGAAAATCTTAACGCCTGAAGAATTTGCGCATTTCTTAGATAATTTCTCATTATTTAAGATGGCATTTTCATGGGGGGGATTTGAATCTTTAATTTTAGGTTATCAACCCAATGATATTAAAGCGATGCGACAATATGAAACTCAGCCAACATTTACAGGAACACTATTCCGCATTCATGTTGGATTAGAAAATGTAGATGACCTTATTGAAGATCTCGAGCAGGCTTTTTTACGTATTTCTTAATGAAGAATGAATTTTTTATTAAAAAAAATCTATCCCTGTGGTTCCACAGGGATTAAATCAAACTGTTCTCTTTATTTTGCGTTAGAATAGCGAACATAAAGTCCTTTTTTAATGCGAGTTCGCTAATGGGTACATTAAAAGAGATCATTCACGCACTACTGCAACACGATTATATGGTGTTAGCTAATCCAAATGTGCTGTGGGTTATCTATATTGTTCTTTTTGTTATTATTATGCTGGAAAACGGGGTATTGCCCGCAGCATTTTTACCAGGAGATACGCTACTTATTCTTTGTGGTGCTTTAATTGCAAAAGGTGTTTTACACTTTTTTCCAACTATCATTATATTAGGTACTGCCGCAAGTATTGGGAGTTGGCTCGGCTTTTTACAAGGCCGTTGGCTAAGTGATACAAAAGTGGTTAAACGTTGGATGGCTCAATTACCAGAGCAATATCACCATAAGGCAAATGATCTCTTCCATCGCCAAGGCTTATATGCGCTATTACTGGGTCGTTTTATTGGATTCGTGCGTACATTATTACCAACCTTGGCAGGTTTATCTGAATTAAAGCAACGTCGCTTTCAAATATTTAACTGGTTAAGTGGCTTCTTGTGGGTAGGGATTATTGTTTCTTTAGGCTATGTGCTAAACCTTATTCCATTTGTACAAAAACATGAAACACTTGTCATGAATATCTTGATGACATTGCCAGTATTGCTCTTAAGCGCAGGCTTAATTGGCTCGATCGTGATGTATATTCGCCATCGTAAAAATAGCACCAGTCATAAATAACCCAAAAAACGCCATTATTTTAATCATCATAATGGCGTTTTTTAATCATTAAATGCTTCAAACGTTCAGTTGTTCATTGTCTTATCTCCTACCTTATTAATACCTTAGTAAAAATCCGTTGATATTTATCACCGTCATCTCTTTGCCTTAATCTATTTATTATTAAAGCTTAATGGCTTTTGAAGCTAGAAACGTTGGAATATAACTATCAACTAAGAAACGAGCATGAGGAGCAAAATCTTCAACAAAGTCTTGTAATAAGAACCCCGCTTTTAGCTGCCCACCAATCAGGTCAGTTAAAGAATGACCAAATACTAGACCATCACCTCTTGCGATTTTTTCTTGTAGGATCTCCGAAGGTAGTGAATCTTGATCGCTATATGGTAATCGGTAAGTGGGTCGCATTAATCCTTGGGTTCGTAATTGTGGATCTCGATCATCAACAAACACCACTGGGTTATAAAAGCTTGCCATTAATACCCCACCTTTTTTTAATACACGGTAGCACTCTTGCCAAACAGGGTTTACATCCGGCACATACAAATTGGAAATGGGATGAAATACAATATCAAAACTTTCATCAGCAAATGCGGTTAAATCAGCCATATCACCTTGTACGGTGACCAAATCTAACTGATGCTTTTGTGCCAATTGATGGTCTTTACTTAATTGACCTTCTGATAAATCAAATACCGTCACAACCCCACCAGCAGCCGCTAAAATAGGAGCTTGTTGCCCACCCGCAGAGGCTAAGCAGAGTATTTTTTTACCTTTAATCTCTGATAACCACTCTTTTTTAACCGGATTAGGCGTTAAATGGACTTTCCAGTTTTCTTGTTTTGCAGCGATAATTTCTTCATCACTGACAGGTTTAGACCACTGATTTTCGATTGCGGCTTGTTTATCCCAATGTTCTTGGTTTAATGTTAAATAATGACTTTCCATATTACTCCTTATAAATTAACTACAATTTGAATTGTTGTAGTCATTAAGAAAAATAATTCATCTCTTATTTCTACAACCTTACAGTTATAGTTATGTCATGCTATTCGTCTAGATACAGTGTAAAACTTTTTCCTGATTAATTGTCATCCTGCATAACATCAAATTAAGGTGGAAACAAAATGCAAAACTTTACTTATTACTCCCCCACTCGCCTTCATTTTGGTCAAGGGCAAATAGAAAAATTACGTTCTGAAATCGGAAAAAATGAAAGAATTCTGCTGACTTATGGTGGTGGTAGTATTAAACGCAATGGCGTTTTAGATCAAATCTATACCGCACTGCCAGGCTACCAAATACATGAATTTGGCGGTATTGAGCCGAATCCTTCCTATGAAACACTAATGAAAGCCGTTTCTTATGCCAGATATCATGGTATTACGCATTTATTAGCAGTAGGGGGCGGTTCCGTTATTGATGGTACAAAATTTATTGCAGCCGCTATCCCTTATAAAGGTGAGCCTTGGGAAATCGTAACCAGTCGCGGTAAAGTGGTCGAAAAAGCCATGCCTTTAAGTTGCGTATTGACACTTCCCGCAACAGGAACAGAAACCAACAGTTTTTCCGTGATCAGTAAAAAACAGACAATGGATAAACAAAGCTTTACCTCTCCTCATGTTTATCCTCATTGCGCTATTTTAGATCCAACAACCACTTATTCTTTACCACCAAGACAAACAGCTAACGGTGTTGTTGACGCTTTTATTCATATATTAGAGCAATATCTCACTTATCCAGTGAATGCTCGTGTACAAGATGAGTATGCAGAAGGTCTTTTACGGATTTTGATTGATCAAGGACCAAAAGCGCTGACATCACCAGCAGACTATGATATCCGTGCTAATATAATGTGGGCAGCATCACAAGCGCTGAATGGTATCCTTGGTGTTGGTGTTCCTCAAGATTGGGCTACGCATGCATTAGGTCACGAACTCACGGCATTACACGGGCTTGATCATGCACAAACTCTCGCCATCGTTTTACCTGCCTTATTAAATGAAAAACGGCAGGCTAAATATGAGAAGTTAATCCAATATGCACAAAAAGTTTGGGGTATAAACCAAGGTTCCGACGCTTTTAAAATTGAAACTGCGATTAATGAAACTCGAAAATTCTTTGAATTAATGGGACTTAGAACTCGACTGGCTGATTTCAAAATCACCGAAGAAGATATTCCAGCTTTAGTGCGAAAATTGGAAGAGCATGGACAAATTGCACTGGGTGAGCATCAAGATATCACATTAGAAGTCAGTCAACGTATTTATACTGCGGCACTCTAAGTACTTTTATGCGACTTTGGAGACAAAAATGGATAAACCTAAACTGATCAAATTATCTGATGGAAATGCCATCCCACAACTAGGGTTGGGTGTTTGGCAAGCAGATAATCATCAAGTTGTTAAAGCTATTCATCACGCACTAGATACAGGCTATCGCCTTTTTGATACTGCGGCAATTTATCATAATGAAGAAGGTGTGGGTAAAGCGCTAAAACAGATCACGGTTCCTCGTGATGAACTCTTTATCACCACAAAATTATGGAACAACGATCAAACTCATGCCCGTGGTGCGGTATTAGAAAGTCTCCAGCGTTTGCAACTTGATTATATTGATCTCTATTTAATGCATTGGCCAGTCCCTTCACGAGAGCTTTATGTTGAAGCTTGGAAGCAAATGATTATTCTGCAAAAAGAAGGATTAGTAAAAAGCATTGGTGTCTGTAATTTTAAAGAAGAACATCTAGAACGCATCATCACAGAAACGGGTGTAACGCCGGTTATCAATCAGATTGAAATTCACCCTTTAATGCAACAAGCACCATTAAGAGCATGGAACACAACGCATAATATTGTCACCGAATCTTGGAGCCCATTAGCCCAAGGTGGTGAAGGTGTCTTTGAACAGCCAGTTATTCAAAAACTCGCTGAAAAATACCATAAAACCCCTGCTCAAATTGTTTTACGTTGGCATTTAGATAGCGGGTTAGTGGTTATTCCAAAATCAGTTACACCTTCTCGTATTGAAGAGAACTTCCATATTTTTGATTTCAAACTTGAGAAAGAGGAAGTCGCTGCGATCACAATACTTGATCAGAAAAAACGCTTAGGGCCTGATCCTGATATTTTCGTCGATATCTCGTAGTAGAAATAACTGATTAATGTGTGATTGTTAATTGATGTCAAAAGCCAGTATAAACTTTTATACTGGCTTTTTTTAATCATATGATATTTCTTAAAAAGAGTCTTATTCTCTTTCAACGCTAGTTGAGTATTTATTTTTTCCTCTCTTTTATTTTTATACTTTTAATCTCTATTTTTTTAGATATCTAAAAACTAATGAATTCAAGTTCAGTTTTTGATATCGAAAACCTATATAAATAAGAGAATCTCATCATTATTTATTTGCGATGAGCTTTTAAAATGACAATATCAAAATATGGGCTAACACCACAGCTATCTGCGATAGCTAAAAAAGTAGCATGGGTAAATATCTTTATTCAGTTTGCTTTTCCTATCTCTGCAACAATACCTTCTAATGTATTTGCTAAAGAGAATATACAGGAAAATCAATTTATTAATAAACCAATCAATAGAGATCACTATCAAGTTCAAAAAGATGATACGCCTGAGTCAATAGCTAAAAAATTCAATATCAAGTTATCAAAATTAATTGAAGATAATCCAGATTATGTCTCTTTAGTAGGAAAATTAAAAATTAAAGAAGGAATTATCCTTAATATTCCTAAAGCAGTTTCTCATCATGGTAAATGGTTAAACGCTAATGAAAAAGATTTACCTGAAATATCTACTGATGGAGAGGAATTAGCACAGTTAGTCGTAAATAACGCATCTTTATTAAATAAAGATACCGATGCGACACAGTATGCAATTAGCCAACTTACCAACAAAGCCAACGCGGAAATAGAACAATGGTTAAGCCAATTTGGTCATGCAAGAGTTTCTCTTTCAACTGATAAAAACTTCACATTAGAGAGCAGTTCCGCGGATCTATTAGTTCCATTATATGATCAAGAGAAAAATTTAGTTTTTTCACAAACCAGCTATCATCGCAAAGACTCGCGTAGTCAGTTTAATCAAGGCATTGGCTACCGCTATTTTGCTGATCGCTTTATGCTCGGTGTTAACGCTTTTTATGATTATGATTTAAGTCGCTACCACAGTCGATTTGGCATTGGTGCCGAAATCTGGCGAGATTATTTTAAACTGAGTGCAAACCACTATCATCGACTATCAAACTGGCGTACTTCTGATGATGTAATGGATTATAACGAACGTCCTGCAAATGGTTGGGACATACGCACTGAAGGTTATTTACCGAATTATCCTCAATTAGGCGCAAAACTCACTTTTGAACAATATTATGGTGATGAAGTCGGTCTATTTGGTAAAGATAACCGCCAAAAAAATCCTCACGCCTATACCGCAGGATTAACTTATACCCCCGTACCATTAATTACCTTTGGTGCAGAGCGTCGATTTGGCTTACATGATAACAGTGATAGCAAATTAGATATCAGCGTACAATATCGCTTAGGTGAATCACTCTTATCACAATTAAATCCTGATAATGTTCGTGCCATGCGCTTAATGTCAGGTAGTCGTTATGATTTTGTCGATAGAAATAATGACATCGTCTTAGAATATAAAAAGAAAACGTTAGTCTTTCTTTCTATCGCCCCTTCTATTATGGGCTATGCCAAAGAGGAGAAAGATTTAGCGGTTCAAGTTCGCGCTAAATATCCTGTAAAACAGATTGAATGGTCAGCCAGTGCATTGATAGCCAATGGCGGTAAAATTAATCACAATGGTGCGTTTAATTATTCCGTTACGCTTCCTAACCATATTTCTGGTGCTAACCAAAAAAACAGTTATCTCATTAGTGCTGTTGCCATCGATGAAAAAGGTAATCGTTCTGATCCGGTTCAGAGTGAAATTATTGTCGATCAATCCGCCATTAATACAACCAATAGCCAATTTACACCGACTCAATCTCAATTACCGGCTGATGGACATTCTACGCAAACATTAACCTTATCTGTATTAGATAACGATAATCTGCCTGTTGATATAAACCTGCAAGAGTTGTCATTAGAAACACAATTAGGTCGCCAAGCAAGTAATAGCAAAGTTTCGCCATTTACACGTATTGATACAGGTAAATATCAAGCGACAGTCACCGCAGGTAGTGTCACTGAGAAACTGATTTTAACGCCTAAATTCCGCGATAATACCTTTAACCAAGCAGAAATTAATTTTATTGCCGATACTATTACTGCGCATATAGCCAAAGGCGATTTAACGGTGATTAAAGATAATGCATTTGCTGATGGTAAAAGTGAAAATAAAATCAAAATTATTGTTACAGATTTAAATAACAACCCAATTGCCAATTATCCAATAACACTTTCTGCTGATAATGGCGCAAAAATTATCGCGGCAAGTCGTACATCATTGATGGGTGATGTGATTATTCCTATTACAAACACCCATACGGGAATGACCCATATCACAGTGACCGTAAAAGATATTGATTATGCGATTAATGTTAACTTTATTGCGGATGAACAAAGTGCTTATATCCCTCGTTCTTATTTAACTATTACGCCCAATATCTCATTAGCTGATAATATTTCAGAAAAAATCATTAACCTTACTGTTATTGATAAAAACAAGAATCCAGTTCCAAATACCAAAGTCATTTTACGTGTAGATAATCAAGCCCAAATTAAAGATGCCGAGGTAATGACCGATAAAGACGGTAAAGCCAGTACCACCATGGTCAGTAAAATCGCTGGCGATGTAACAGTCAAAGCCGAAGTTACTACCAGTCATAAAGTGACTGAAGCAACATCTACTTTTATCAGCGATATTTCTGATGGCAAGATTATTTCCGTCACTCCATCAGCGCCTCCTTATATTGCTGATGGCAAAACAGAGGTCACCTTTACTGCTGAAGTAAAAGATAATTTTGGCAATCCACTCCCTAATGCCAATATTCTTTGGTCAACCGATCGTGACAAAAATATCGCTCATATCACCGCGGTTTCAGTCACCGATAAACAAGGGATAACCCATGCTAAATTAACCAGCACACAAGCATTACCCGTTACAGTAACTGCCACCACAAATAACAACTCTTTATCAGCAGCACCCATTACGTTTATTGCCGATAATCAGCAAGGGTTAATTAAATCATTATCTGTCGATAAAACACAAATTGTCGCCGATGCTCAAGAAAAAGCATTATTAACCGCAACTGTTGAAGATAAATTTGGTAATAAACTTCCTAATGTCGCAATAGCGTGGCAAACCAGTAATGGATCAACACTTGATAAACAGCAAACCACAACGGATGCTCAAGGCAAAACTACAGATCAAATTAGTGCGAATAAAGCAGGCTTAATCACCGTTACTGCTAAATTAGCGAATGGTGAGCAAGCTCAAGCAACATTCATGGCAATTGCTGATCCAAATAGTGCCGTTATTACATTAAAGACACTGAATAATAAAACCAGTGCAATAGCTGATAATAGTGATGCCGTTACTGTGGTTGCGGTGATCACGGATGCCAATAACAATCCATTAGCTCAACACCCTGTTTTCTGGCAATCCACACACAACACATTAAGTAAAGCATTAACCAATACCAATGATAAAGGTGAAACCCAAGTTGATATAAAGGGGACTCAAGCCATTTTAACGACGGTAACGGCGAACTTACTGAATAAACAACAAGCTTCAAAAGATATTACTTTCACTCCTGCTCAAGCTAGCGCTCAACAAAGCCGCCTAACGCTCGATCCACAATCTATTATTGCTGATGGAAAAACATTCTCGGTTGCGACCATTTCATTGAACGATAAGTTTGGTAACCCTGTACCTAAGCAAGACAAAAAAATAGCCTTAACGGGTGATAACTCAACCATTACATTTAGTGCAATAAAAGAAATTTCACCGGGTGTTTACCAAGCGAATATCAGTGGTCAAAAAGAAGGGATGAGCACTATTTCTGCCACATATCAGGGAATATCGCTTACTCAACCTTTAGGTTTTATCGCTGATAAACAAAATGCAAGGCTCCAATCCGTTACCGTTGTTCCACCGAATACGGCAATAGCCAACGGTAATGACAAAGTGACTGTTCGTGCAACAATCACGGATACTCAAGGTAATACCGGCATGGAAGGTATCAATGTGGGCTGGATAACCACTTTAGGTACGTTATCACCCATCAGTAAAACTGACAGTAAAGGTATTGCAGAAATCACGCTATCAAGTACGCAAGCGGGTACGGCTCAAGTGACAGCAATGCTCGATAGTACACAGTTTCAAAATGCCGATAACACTATCACCTTTACACCCGATGTTATCTCAGCGGATCACTCTACGTTAGCTCTTTCACCCACTACAATTACGGCCGGTGATGGAACACATAGTTATGATAAATCAGAGATTATTATTACTTTAAAGGATAAACAAGATAACTTATTAACTGGATTAAAGGATGAAATTAACGCGAAATACTCTGTTAATCTCAATCTGACAACAAGCGCATTTAAAGAAGTAAAAGATGGCGTCTACCAAGCAACGATTTATGCAACAAAAGCAGGTAATACTACGGTTAGCGCACAGGTAAAAGGCGTTACTTTAACCCCAAATGCTTCCCTTACCGTTATTGCCGATAACTTAAGTGCTAAAGTTGATCACTTTGATATCAGTGATACAGCACCTAAAGCGGGCGACACCATCACGTATACCGCTCATTTAATTGATAATTATAACAATCCAGTGAGTAGTGGTGTACCTGTTACTTGGACATCAGATAATGTCAGTGTGTTATCTAACGCCTTAACATTTACTGATGATAAAGGAGCAACGCAAACTCAATTAACCCGAGATCCTGCTGGCTTAGCAAAAGTGAATGCCGTTTTAAAATCAGGATCTTATCCAGCAAAAGACGTTAATTTTGTCGCAAGTGATGTGGATGAAAACAACTCTGAATTAACGCTGTTACCTGCAACCATTATTGCCAACGGTCAAGATAAAGCGATCCTTACCTTATTAATCAAAGATAAAGGCGGAAATATTCTTCCTGATCAAACCGTTAAAGGAACTTCTAATAATTCGACGATTATATTTGGTACAGCTAAACAAGTTTCACCCGCTAAATATGAAATAGAAGTAACAGGTAAAAAAGCAGGTACTGCCGATATTAGTGTTAGCGTTAATGGCACTCAATTTACCAAACATAAAACATTGCAACTTAATGCTGATAGTTCAACATGGAAAATAAAAGATGCCAGTGTCAGTAACACCACAATAATTGCGGGTGATACTAACGGAGTCACTTATCAGGCAAGCGTAGTTGATGCTAATGACAATATTTTACCTAATGTTATTGTGTCGTGGAAATTGCGTGGATTAGCAGATGACTATGACTTTAGTACCTACACAGATGCTCAAGGTATTGCTAAAACAAAAGTCACTAGCCATGTTGCCGGTATACTGCAAATGAGTGCCTATCTGGACTTAAATAACCATAAATCAATTGATGATGTCACCGTACAACCAGCCGCTATTGATGCCGATAAATCGACCTTAAGCAGTAACCGCCAATCTATCGGAGGCGATAACCAAGATAAAGCGACACTGACGGTAAAATTAGTCGATAAATACGATAATGCGATAACAGGTAAAAAAGTAACACTTTCAGCAACAACAAAAGTCACTTATTCAAAAGATCCATTAGCAGATATCGGTAAAGGAGAATATCAAACGGATGTAACATCAAACATTCAAGGTGATGTCACCTTTACCGCAAAAGCGGAAAGTACCTCGTTAACAAATACATTAACGATTAATGTGACAGCACCAAAACCGATTATTGTGTTTGATAAAAAACTACAGCAGGAGGTTTACTCATCAACCCCAGTTCAAGCACTGGGTTATACCGGATTACCTTCAAACTTGAAAGCAATGTGGTCAAGTTCGGAGCCTACTGTCGCTACAATTGATGCTTTCACAGGGGAAATTACCCTATTAAAAGCAGGTCAATCATTGATTACCTTGCAAACAACGGGTGATGATCACTTCTTACCTGCAGAAAATAGTTATCCGCTACTTGTTGAAAAAGCCGATCCCGGATTATCAGTAAAAAATCCACAAATAAATTCAACGTGGGAAGATGGAATTACACAACAAATTAGCGCAACGTTTAGCAACCCTGACAGTGTAAAAAACCCACCATCACTGCAATTTAGTAGCACTAATAAAGCTATATTAACCGTTGATAATCAAGGGAGTATAACAGCAGTAAAACCGGGTGATACCACCATTAATGTGACGTCGGATGCAACGGATCAATTTAAAGTAGCAACAACTACAGTAAATTATCATCAAGAAAAAGGGGTACTTAATTATACCTTTAAAAATAAGATAGTCTTTTTATCCGATAGTGATACTGATAATGGTCCAATACCAGCTCAAGAGACAGAAGCTCCTGTTCCTAGCCAAGCACAGGCAACATGGAGTAGTGATGATCCCAAATCTGTCACTGTTACACCAGAGGGTATGATTACTTATTTAAGTTATGGTAATGCTTACTTAACACTTGAAGTAAAAAATAATGCTTATTATCAAGATTATAGTAACCGTTATGAAGTTAGTGTAAACAAAACACCTAAGATTAAAATTGACCAAATTGAATTTACGTCAATGAATACTAAAGAAATTGAAACAAATCTTAATAATATGAATTGGCATCCCCTATATGTAACAGATAATAGTTTTACCGTTAAGTGGAGTCCAGTAGGTGATTTACCGCATGCCATTGATTTTGTATTAACAGATAATAATGGAAATCAAATAGACATACTGCAAAGACAGAGCTACAACAATAATGGGGGAAAAAATGGTATAGATGTTCCTGTCATATTTTATGATATCCCTCAAAAATACTTAACTAATAATAAATTAATATTAGAAGTTAAGGTTTTTGATAATGCTAATAAATCAGCTTCAAAATTTTATACTATTAATACTTCAGAAGTAGATGTAAACAATGCAATGAATTTAATGACTATTAGACCGAATTCAATATATATTGATACTGATGACGGCAATATAACATATGATCATTGTCAAGATGCTGTTGAAACGAGAACAACACATTTATTTATACAAGTCGAGGTGTTACGTAAAAATAAAGATATCGCGTTACTTTACCCTATAGATATAAAGGCACAAATTAGAAATGTTATACTTGACAATAATCCAACAATATCGGGTAACATTCGTCAAAATGTCGATTATCCAAGAACTCAGCAGTTTTATCAAAATGTAGATCAGGATATTAAGTTTTATGAAACATCTGCGCAATACGCTATTAATGAGCAATGTAGAATCAATGATTCTGGTCATGGTGAGTTAATCACTATTTTTAATATTAACGGAAAATCGACCCAGAAGAAAAAAGACTTTATTTGGAGTGGTCGCGCTAACATTACAAAATAAAGTTATCATTGACCATATAATAAATACCCACTCAATCTTTAATATTGAGTGGGTATTTTATTTATATTTAATTATTTATATTTAATTATTTAAATTTAAATTGCTTTATATTTTTTCTGATAACTCACATTTATCATCATCACCAATAATGCACAAAAAGCAATTATTGGTGTCAAGTAAGATACTAATAAGTTTAGTTGCTATAGATAAGTTGCTGTTTTTTCAACGCTAATCCTATCAAGATTAGTCGCAGGTTCATCTAAATTTTAAAGACAAGGTGCTTGTATCACAAACCTAACAACTTGAAGAAAAATTGTGGGGAGAATAACTCCCCCACCAAACTATTTATCACACATCAAAATAGCTTGAACGACTGTGTTCCCATCACTAATGTTAAGCGAACATAATCGTTCGCCTACAATCAAAGTAAAACAGAGTACGGTCACACAGATAACAGTAATGCCAAGTAAGGTTATTTTCGTCAATTCAATTGACTCCTTTCGGAAAAGGAGACAAAATCAAGTTGCTAGTTTTGAGTCTGTCCCCGGATTTTATGAAAATAGAATTCGGGGCTTTTCTCTTTTTGGTGCTTGCAAAATGCTTGAACCAAAATGATCCAAGCACCCGCCAATATAGTAACAGAAATTTCTCTACCGACTATACCTTACCCGTGGTAGACGCTAAATATTTACCAATTAAAACAATGTGTTACTTGTTGACGCAAAATAATTTACGCTTGACTTAAGCGCCCCAAAAAGACAAAATAAAACCGCTAAAACAAAGAAATCAACATGCTTATTTTCTTGACTCCTTACTCGAAAAAAAGATCCGCCCCCCCTTCTTTGTTTTACACTCGCCCCAAATAAATGTATTTGAGGCTTTCTTTTTTTTCATAAAACAGAGAAAAACAAAAAATCCCGAATACAAGTTTCCTCATAGTCGGGATCATTATTACGACAACAATTAAACTTAAGCTTTATTTATCTTTTCATGCATTTCTTGAACTGAAATAACACTCGCTGTAGGGTCCGCCGTTAATGACAACGTTGTGGCAAATCCACCATTTAATGTGGTGTCATAATGGACTTTATATCTTAATGCACTGCGGCGAATAATTTTAGAATCTTCAATGGCTTGACGACCAGATGTGGTATTAACAATATAGTCATATTCACCATTTTTAATTCTATCTTCAATATGCGGTCGCCCTTCATGCACTTTATTGACTAAACGTGGATTTATTCCCGCTTCACCTAATACAATGGCTGTACCATGTGTCGCATCTAATTCAAATCCACTTTTTAGTAATTTCGTCGCTAAGTCAACAACTCGCTTTTTATCCCCCTCACGCACTGAAAGAAGCGCTCTACCTTTTTTCTTCATGGTAGAACTGCTGCCTAACATCGCTTTAGCAAAGGCTTGAGCAAAGGTTGTTCCAACCCCCATCACTTCGCCTGTTGAACGCATTTCAGGTCCTAAAATCGGATCAACACCGGCAAACTTATTGAAAGGTAAAACCACTTCTTTTACAGAGTAATA
The DNA here is from genome assembly GCF_003144405.1 of Proteus cibi. Taxonomy (GTDB): domain Bacteria; phylum Pseudomonadota; class Gammaproteobacteria; order Enterobacterales; family Enterobacteriaceae; genus Proteus; species Proteus cibi. Next base: position 63,641 of record NZ_PENW01000019.1, on the reverse strand, counting down.
AGGTGGGATAACTTCTTTTGTAACCCCTTGCGCTTCAAGGCTTTGACCAATCATGACACGCGCGGCGACTTTGGCTAATGGCACACCAGTGGCTTTTGACACAAAAGGCACTGTACGAGCGGCGCGAGGATTGACTTCAATAAGATAAACATCATCACCTTTCACCGCGAATTGTGCGTTCATTAACCCTTTTACACCTAATTCAAACGCAAGCTCACGGACTTGTTTACGCATCACATCTTGAATGTCTTTGCTTAGGGTATAAGCAGGCAATGAGCAAGCAGAGTCGCCGGAGTGAACACCCGCTTGTTCGATATGCTCCATAATGCCGCCAATCACAACTTGTTCACCGTCACAAATCGCATCAATATCGACTTCAATCGCATCATCAAGAAAACGGTCTAATAAGACAGGGGCATCGTTCGACACGCTCACTGCAGTTTGGAAATAGCGACGTAAATCGACTTCGTCATAAACAATTTCCATTGCGCGTCCACCAAGTACATAAGAAGGACGTACCACCAGCGGATAGCCAATCAATTGTGCTTTTTCTACCGCCTCTTCTAAAGTGGTCACCGTAGCATTTTCAGGCTGTTTAAGCCCTAACTTATCAACCGCTTTTTGGAAACGTTCGCGGTCTTCTGCTTTATCAATAGCATCCGGAGTTGTACCAATAACAGGCACACCTTCAGCTTCTAGTGCTCTGGCTAATTTCAGCGGAGTTTGTCCACCATATTGAACAATCACTCCTTTTGGCTTCTCTATACGAACAATTTCAAGCACATCTTCAAGTGTTACCGGTTCAAAATAGAGTCTGTCAGAAGTGTCGTAATCGGTTGAAACCGTTTCAGGATTACAGTTCACCATAATGGTTTCATAACCGTCTTCACGTAACGCAAGCGCCGCATGAACACAACAATAATCAAACTCAATACCTTGACCTATACGGTTTGGTCCACCACCTAAGATCATGACTTTAGGTTTATCTTGATGTGGATTTGCCTCGCACTCTTCTTCATAAGTCGAGTACATATAAGCTGTATCAGTAGCAAACTCTGCAGCACAAGTATCAACACGTTTATAGACCGGATGGAGTTGATATTGCTCTCGTAACTGGCGAATAACATGCTCTTTTACGTTAAGTATTTTAGCTAAACGTGCATCGGCAAAACCTTTACGTTTTAACTGACGCAAGAAATCAGCACTTAACCCTTTGATACCCACTTCTCTGACTTTTTCTTCAAGGCGAACAATTTCTTCTATTTGAACTAAGAACCAACGGTCAATATTGGTGAGGTTAAATACACCATCAACAGACAGTCCTGCTCGGAAAGCATCTGCGATATACCAAATTCTGTCTGAGCCCGCATCTTTTAACTCTCGACGAATTTTCGTTAATGCTTCAGGATCGTCTAAATCAACTTTAGGATCAAAACCTGTCGCTCCAACTTCGAGACCTCTTAATGCTTTTTGCAAGGATTCTTGTTGTGTTCTGCCAATTGCCATCACTTCGCCAACAGATTTCATTTGCGTTGTTAATCTATCATTGGTTCCTGCAAATTTTTCAAAGTTAAAGCGAGGAATTTTCGTCACAACATAATCAATAGAAGGTTCGAAAGAGGCTGGCGTTCTTCCACCAGTGATATCATTCATCAGTTCATCGAGGGTATAACCTACCGCTAATTTTGCAGCGACTTTCGCAATTGGAAAGCCTGTTGCTTTAGATGCAAGTGCTGATGAACGAGAAACCCGAGGGTTCATTTCGATAACAATCAAGCGTCCTGTTTTAGGATCAACGGCAAACTGAACGTTAGAACCGCCAGTTTCAACGCCAATTTCACGTAATACCGCCATCGAGGCATTACGCATAATTTGATATTCTTTATCAGTAAGTGTTTGTGCGGGTGCGACTGTGATGGAATCTCCCGTATGAATTCCCATTGCATCAAAGTTTTCGATAGAACAGACGATAATGCAGTTGTCGTTTTTATCGCGCACCACTTCCATCTCATACTCTTTCCAACCAATGAGTGATTCATCAATTAACAGCTCATTGGTGGGTGATAAATCTAAACCTCGGATACAAATTTCTTCAAATTCTTCACGATTATAGGCGATACCACCACCGGTTCCGCCCATCGTGAATGAAGGGCGAATAATGCAAGGAAAACCAACTTGTTCAGCAACAGCAAAAGCTTCATCAAGATTATGTGCAATACCTGAACGCGCAGTATCTAAACCAATTTTTTTCATCGCTTTATCAAAGCGTTGTCTATCTTCTGCTTTATCAATTGCATCGGCTGTTGCACCAATCATGGTGACACCAAACTCAGCTAAAACACCTTGGCGCTCTAGCTCTAACGCACAGTTCAGTGCAGTTTGTCCCCCCATTGTCGGTAATACCGCATCAGGACGCTCTTTTTCAATGATTTTTCTCACAACTTGCCAGTGAATAGGCTCGATGTACGTTGCATCGGCCATTTCAGGATCGGTCATAATGGTTGCAGGATTTGAATTTACCAAAACAACACGATATCCCTCTTCACGTAGGGCTTTACATGCTTGGGCGCCTGAATAGTCAAATTCACACGCTTGCCCGATCACAATCGGTCCAGCGCCTAAAATCAGGATTGTTTTGATATCTGTTCTTTTAGCCATTTTCTTTCGCTCCTGATTTATTTGGTTGTCACTGATTGCAGGTTTTGACGATATTGCGCGATAAGCTCGATAAAGTGATCAAAAAGAGGTGCGGCATCATGCGGTCCCGGGCTGGCTTCTGGGTGACCTTGGAAACTGAAGGCTGGTTTATCTGTGCGATGAATACCTTGCAAGGAACCATCAAACAGAGATTTATGTGTCACACGTAAATTGGCGGGAAGAGATGTTTCATCAACGGCAAACCCATGATTTTGCGCTGTGATCATCACCGTATTTTTATCTAAATCTTTAACAGGATGATTACCACCGTGATGACCAAATTTCATTTTGATGGTTTTTGCACCGCTAGCTAATGCTAATAGCTGGTGCCCTAAGCAAATACCAAATACCGGAATATCTGTGGTTAAAAAAGTTTGAATGGCGTTAATGGCGTAATCACAGGGCTCTGGATCCCCGGGACCATTGGAAAGGAAAATACCCTCAGGAGAAAGCGCGAGTACCTCTTGTGCTGAGGTGTGTGCTGGCACAACCGTCACTCGACATCCTCTATCCACCAACATACGTAAAATATTACGTTTCACACCAAAATCATAAGCCACAATATGCAAAGGTAATTCAGCCGCTAATTTAGCTACGGGTAATTCATTTTCTCGCGTCCAACTTCCTTGAGTCCACTGGTAAGGCTGTTTAACAGTGACTGCTTTGGCTAAATCCATTCCCTTTAAACCGGGAAAGGCTTTGGCTTTTTCGAGTGCCAATTGGGTATCAAGATGTTCACCTGCGATGATACAACCGTTTTGCGCACCTTTTTCTCTCAACAAACGAGTTAACTTACGTGTATCAATATCCGCAATAGCGACGATATTATGGCGTTTAAGATAATCAGATAACGTTTCTTGGGCACGATAGTTGCTCATCACTAATGGCAAGTCGCGAATAATCAAGCCTTGAGCATGGATTGTTTCTGATTCTTCGTCTGAACGATTAACGCCGGTGTTGCCAATGTGGGGATAAGTGAGAGTAACAATTTGTTGGGAGTAAGAAGGGTCGGTTAGTATTTCTTGATAACCGGTCATTGAAGTATTAAAAACGACTTCACCGATGGCGGCGCCTTCTGCGCCAATCGACTTGCCGTGGAATTCGGTCCCATCTTCTAGAACCAGTATAGCTGATCTAATCAAAACGCCCTCCAGAGAATAATAAATCACATTTCATGCATATTAATTCAGATTTAAGACTCTAAATCAATGCCAAAAACATAAAATTGGGCAAATTTTTGGCAAATTGGGCGCATTCTAAAGATCGAATGAGCAGATGTCTAGAAAAAACACCTTTTTAATTTAAAAAATATCAATTATTAGCAAATTAGTCATCCAAGTGACAATTTACACCATCAATCTTACAAATTTAACCGTTTACTTACCAAGATAACTTAAAAATAGAATAAGAAAGAAGAAAAATGAGGGTTTTGTGGATTTAGAGAAGTAAAAATGGACAAAAAACAAAGATAATCAACAAAAATAACAAACAAAACAAAAATAAAGAATATATAAAACAAAAAACTCATAATTACAAATATAATCATGAGTTTTCAATCAGTTAAAATAAATAAAAACTACAAATCCTCAAGAGAAAGAACATCTTTCATATTATAAAGACCTGATTTTTTATCACCTAACCAAATAGAGGCTTTAACAGCACCATTTGCAAAAGTCATTCGACTGGAAGCCTTATGACTTATCTCTACTCGCTCGCCAATATCAGCAAAGATCGCGGTGTGCTCTCCCACAATATCCCCAGCGCGGATCGTTGCAAAACCAATACTTTGGGGATCACGCTCTCCCGTATGCCCGACACGCTCATAAACCGCACACTCTTTAAGATCACGACCTAATGCATCTGCAATAGATTCACCCATCGCTAATGCAGTACCTGATGGCGCATCAACTTTATGACGATGGTGCGCTTCTACAATTTCAATATCACAGTAAGAACCCATCACTTTAGCGGCTTTTTCAAGTAATTTAAGCACCAAGTTGACACCAACACTAAAATTAGCGGCAAACACAATTGGGATCATTTTGGCGGCATTTTCAATCGCTTTTTTACCTTCATCATCAAAGCCTGTCGTACCAATAATCATGCCTTTTTTCTGTTCTACACAAAATGCAATATGAGAAAGTGTTCCTTCAGGACGTGTAAAATCAATTAACACATCAAATTTGTCTGTTTGAGCCAGCAAATTATCAGTGATTGTGACGCCTAAATGTCCGATACCCGCTAATTCTCCGGCATCAGCACCAATCAATGAAGAATTAGTACGCTCAAAAGCAGCACCTAAAACGGTTCCTTCTTGTTGAGAAATTGCCTGAATTAATTGGCGCCCCATACGACCACCCGCACCAACAACGGCAAGACGAAGTTCTTTTGCAGACATAACTCAATTTCTCCTTAACAATACTTATTATCTCTATTTATTATTTACAGATTAGCGATGTCATCCACTTGATGCCAGCATTTAACGTTCGAGATAAGAAAAACACACAAAACTGTAGTTATTATCAGTAAAAGAGATGAACAGCATGATTATTCATTTAACTTTACTTTATATATAAAAAAAGCAGAGTTGTTCACTCTGCTTTTTGAATTCACTATCACATTTAAGTGAGGTTATTCGATAACTTTATAATCTAGACGAAGCTCTTTAGGGACTTCAAAAACAATATTTTCTTCACGCCCTGATAATTCGACCACGTCATCAGCACCAAAGGTTTTTAAACGTTCTAATACTTGTTGAACCAAAATATCGGGCGCTGAAGCGCCAGCAGTAACGCCAACAATATTTGCATTAGCCACCCATGACTCATCAATATCTTCAAAGCTATCGATAAGATAAGAAGGCTTACCTGCACGCTGGGCAAGTTCCGCTAAGCGATTAGAGTTTGATGAGTTCTTTGAGCCAACGACAAAGACAACATCCGCTTTTTCTGCAAGCTCTCTAGCGGCTTCTTGGCGATTGGTTGTTGCGTAGCAGATATCATCTTTACGAGGCCCAATAATTTTGGGGAAGCGTGCATTTAAAGCATCAATCACTTCAGATGTATCATCAACAGAAAGCGTTGTTTGGGTCATAAAGCAAAGATTATCTTCATCTTTCACTTCTAATTTCCAAACATCAGCAGGCGACTCAACTAAATACATTCCCCCTTCGGGATTGTTGTATTGCCCCATTGTGCCTTCAACTTCAGGGTGTCCTGCATGACCGATTAAAATCGCTTCTTTGCCTTTACGGCTCGCTCTTGCCACTTCCATATGAACTTTAGTAACTAATGGACAAGTTGCATCGTAAAGCATGGTTAAATTACGTGAGCGAGCTTCTTGGCGAATAGCTTGGGAAACACCATGAGCAGAAAAAATTAAAATCGCGTTATCGGGTACTTCTGAAATTTCTTCAATAAAGATAGCACCACGTTCACGTAAGTCGTTAACGACGTAGCGGTTATGAACAACTTCGTGACGAACATAAATAGGTGCGCCATAGATTTCCAGAGCGCGGTCAACAATGCTGATAGCTCGGTCAACACCCGCACAAAATCCTCGTGGGTTAGCCAGCAGTATTTGCATGTGTTGTTTCCTCCTCAGGATTAATGCTGACAACTTCAATATCAAATGTCACTTCTTCTGACGCTAACGGATGATTAAAATCAACGGTGACAGAGTCTTCAGTAACATCTCTTACAATGCCGGGCATTTCACTGCCATTCATTGCTGTAAATAGCATAATAGTGCCAGCCTCAGGCACCCCAGACTCTGCAAAATCAGAAGGCATAAAGTATTGGATCAAGTCAGGATTGTATTTACCAAAAAGATGTTCACCCGCAAGCGTAAAGGTTTTTTTATCTCCTGTAGATAATCCCAATAATTCCGCTTCTAAGGCTGGCGATAAACTGTCATCCCCTAAACGAAAAAGAGCGGGTTTACCATGCGCTTGTGTAGATTCAGCAACAGAGCCATCGGCTAACTTTAAAGTGAAATTCAGCAACACTGCGCTGTCGTTGAGTACCTGCATAACCATACGAATACCTTCTATTAAGCGTAACCCCCGCCATAAGGCAGGGGTTATTTTAGTTAACTTCTTGTCTGATTACTTTTGCTTTTTTGTCTCTTGAGGACTGACATTTTTATCAGGGAAAAAGCTCTCAATAATAATAAGCCCTGCACCAATACAAATCCCCATATCAGCAATATTAAAGGTAGGCCAATGCCAATCTCCGATATAAATATCAAGAAAATCGATGACAAACCCGTGGATCAGACGATCAGAGAGATTACCCAATGCTCCGCCAATAATTAGCGCATAAGCAACGTTACTTAGTTTGGCGCTCGCTTTGTTTTTATACATCATTACCAATAAAGTAATGCAGATTGCCAATGCAATCAGTGCAAAAAACCAACGTTGCCATCCCCCTTTATCTGCTAAAAAGCTAAAGGCAGCACCATAGTTATGCGCGTAAGTGAAGTTGAAAAAAGGCATCACAGCAACAGATTCATACAGACGAAATGTCTGCATGAAATACTGTTTTGTTCCTAAATCCAACACCACTACGGCGACGGCTAGCCATAGCCAGCGTAAACCTGTAGAGCAAAGTGTTTTCTTCATTAATTAAGCAAACTTACGTTCTTCACCGTTACCGGCTACGTTAGTAACACAGCGTCCGCATAATTCAGCGTGTTCCGCTACTTGACCGATATCTGTCGCATAATGCCAGCAACGAGGGCATTTTTCGCCATCTGCTTTATTAAAGGCGATTTTTAAACCCGCCATATCAGAAGCTAATGCTGTTTCTGGTGCTTCATTAATATCTGCCACTTTCGCTTGGGAAGTTAATAAAACAAAACGCAGTTCGTTACCTAACGCATTTAACTTATCTGCTAAAGCCTTATCTGCATACAGAGTGACTGATGCTTCTAAAGAACCACGCAGTTGTTTATCTGTACGAGCTTGCTCTAATACTTTGTTGACTTCACCACGAACGGCGAGTAATTCAGCCCAGTAGTCATCATTTAAAGTTTCTGATGCATCTAAGCCAAATAAGTCGGTATACCATTCTTCCGTTAAGACATATTTTGCACGTTCACCAGGTAACTCATTCCAAATCTCATCTGCTGTGAATGACATAACTGGCGCCATCCAACGAACTAATGCTTCACTGATATGGAATAACGCAGTTTGGCAACTACGACGAGCAACACTATCGCTTTTCGCGGTGTACTGTCTGTCTTTAATGATATCTAAGTAGAAAGACCCCATTTCTACTGAACAGAACTGCATTAAGCGTTGAATAACATTATGGAAATCGTAATTTTCATAGTGTTTTAAGATATCCGCTTGTGCTGCTTTCGCACGACCGACTGCCCAGCGATCTAACGTGACCATATCTTCTGGTTTAACTTGGTGTTTTGCAGGATCAAATCCATTCAAGTTAGCTAAGAAGAAACGCGCGGTATTACGAATACGACGATAAGTATCCGCAGAACGTTTTAAGATCTCATCAGATACGGCGATTTCACCTGTGTAATCTGTTGATGCAACCCATAAACGTAGGATATCGGCACCCAATTTATCCATCACGTCTTGTGGACTTACTGTGTTACCGATAGATTTAGACATTTTACGACCTTGTCCATCGACGGTAAAACCGTGTGTTAACACTTCACGGTAAGGTGCTTTGCCTTTGATTGCCGTCGAGATCATCAGCGAAGACATAAACCAACCACGATGTTGGTCAGAGCCTTCTAAGTACATATCTGCTGAATTGCCGTGGAACTCTGGACGGTCATCAACAACCGTTGAGTGTGTTGATCCTGAATCGAACCAAACATCCAGTGTATCTGGCGTTTTCATATAATCGTCAGCGTCATCACCCAGCACTTCACGGATATCTAAATCCCACCATGCTTGAATACCACTCACTTCAACACGTTTTGCCACTTCTTCCATCAACTCTAAAGTACGTGGATGTGGCTCTTGAGTCTCTTTGTGAACAAACAGAGACATTGGCGTACCCCAAGTACGTTGACGAGAAATACACCAGTCAGGGCGGTTCTCAACCATTGATTCAATACGTGCTTGACCCCAGTCAGGGATCCATTTAACACTTTTGATCTCTTTTAATGATTGTTGGCGTAAACCGTTTTTATCCATGCCAATAAACCATTGTGGTGTAGCACGGAAAATAACTGGCGTTTTATGTCTCCAACAGCAAGGATAACTATGCTGTAAGGCTTCATGATGTAACAGAGCACCTTTTTCTTTTAGCAGTTCAACAATGACATCATTGGCTTTAAAAACAAAAACGCCATCTAATGTTGGATAAGTACCCGCTAAATAACAACCATTTGGACCAACAGGGTTTGCAACTTCTAAACCGTATTTTTGACCAACAACGAAGTCATCAGGACCGTGACCTGGTGCAGTATGAACAGCACCTGTACCTGCTTCTAATGTTACGTGATCACCTAAAATGGCAGGCACATCAAAGCCCATAAATGGATGATTAAAGCGCAGTAGCTCTAAATCAGCACCTTTACACTCACCTAAAACCGCCCAGCTTGTTACGCCAATGCGTTTCATTACGCCTTCAACAAGATCAGCAGCTAAAATCACGCATTCATCGTCAAAAGAGACTAAGGCATAATTAAATTCTGCATTTAATGCGATAGCGCGGTTAGCAGGCAATGTCCAAGGTGTTGTTGTCCAGATAACCAAAGAAATTGGTTTATCTGTTGTTGTATGAAATTTTGCAGCAACTGCATTTGGATCAACGGCGGTAAAACGCACATCAATTGAAGGGGACGTTTTATCGTAATATTCAACTTCAGCTTCTGCCAGCGATGAACCGCACGCTGTACACCAGTGAACAGGTTTAGCCCCTTTTAACAGGTGACCATTTGCGATAATGCGCGCTAATGCACGGATAGTATTCGCTTCAGTTTTATAGTCCATTGTAAGATAAGGTTTTTCCCAATCTCCTAGAACACCTAAACGAATAAAATCTTTTTTCTGTGCTTCAATTTGCTCGTAAGCATATTTACGGCATTCCTCGCGGAATTGCGCTGCAGATATTTTCTCTCCTGGTTTACCTACGATTTGTTCAACTTTTAGTTCGATAGGTAATCCGTGACAATCCCATCCTGGAATGTACGGAGAATCAAAGCCTGACAGCCCTTTGGACTTAATAATAATATCTTTGAGAATTTTGTTTACTGAGTGACCAATATGAATATTGCCGTTGGCGTATGGAGGACCATCGTGCAAAATAAATGTTTTCTTACCACTTTTAGCCTGACGAATTGCTTGATACAAACCTTCTTTGTACCAACGGGATAACATCTCTGGCTCGCGCTTTGCTAAATCCCCGCGCATAGGGAACCCTGTTTCTGGTAAGTTCAGGGTATTTTTATAGTCACTCATTCGATTCTCAGTTCCAATTTTCCGCTAGTTTATGACTCCGACCGCTGCGATAAAAAATCCCTAGCAGTAGCCACATCATCTGCGATTTGCTGCTTCAATGCATCCAATGATGCAAATCGCTGTTCATTACGTAATTTCTTTCGTAACACAACATCAATACGACGTCCATATAAATCCATATTAACGTCGATTAAATGAACTTCTAATTGTACGCCCTTTCCTTTTACGGTAGGACGACTTCCGATATTTGCCACACCGGGTAATGATGATTGATTATCTGATAAATAGACATCAACGGCATACACACCTTTAACGGGTGCAACTAAGCGTTTCATAGGAATATTGGCTGTCGGAAAACCAATGGTTCTACCCAATTCATTACCATGAACAACACGCCCACAAACGCTGTAAGGGTGTCCGAGTAGTGATTCAGCAAGAACTAAATCATCATTGAGTAACGCTTCTCGTACCGCCGTGCTACTGATACGCAATCCTTTATCGCAATAACTTTCTGTGCTCGCGACTTCAAATCCATATCTAACACCGGCTTGTTGTAAAAAATGAAAATCACCTTCACGGTTTTTGCCAAAGCGAAAATCATCGCCAATAGCAAGAAACTTTACCCCTAATTTATTCACCAATAGTGATGAAACAAATTCCTCTGGGGTTTGCGCCGCAAATTGCTTATCAAATTTGACACACAAAAGGTAATCAATACCACATTCAGCTAAATACTTAATCTTGTCTCGTAAACGAGTCAGACGTGCTGGTGCCTTTTCTGGTAAAAAGAACTCAAGTGGCTGAGGCTCAAATGTCATCACAACCGTGGGTAATCCTCGCTGTGATGCCTCTTGCTTCAAATGTTTCAATAATGCCTGATGGCCTCTATGGACACCATCAAAATTTCCAATTGTCAGAACGCAACCGTGGTGTAGCGCTCTAATATTTTGTATACCGCGAATTAGCTCCATAACTGGCTCAATACCGTGGAAATTATTGGATTATACCTTGTCAAAGGCTTGAGAGTAACCCAATATATCAATGTTTATTGATGAGTAATATCTCGACAAGTCGATTCACTGTTATGCTTAAATTTGATTGCTCACTCAAACAAAAAATGGACTATCACTCACTTCTTGGTTATAAAATCGCATAAAATCAAGCATAGATCCTATTAGAATCTATTATTTATTACTCATATACACGATTTTGATGATTTTTTCACTCAAAAGACTGTATTCTACCCGTCTTAACTGATAAAATCTTGCGCCATCACAACGAAACAAGTGTCGCGTACAACGACGCTAATTTTGTATAAATCCATTGACAAACTTAGGTTGAAAAGGCATATTCCTTCACCTTTGTATTTGTCCTCGCTAGAATATATTTGGGAGTTGGAACTTGGCTAATATCAAATCAGCTAAGAAACGTGCGGTTCAGTCTGAAAAGCGTCGTCAGCACAACGCAAGCCGTCGTTCTATGATGCGTACTTACATTAAAAAAGTATACGCAGCAGTTGCTTTAGGTGATAAAGAAGCAGCACAAAAAGCATTTAATGACATGCAACCAATTGTTGACCGTCAGGCAACTAAAGGCTTAATTCACAAGAATAAAGCAGCACGTCATAAAGCTAATCTGCAAGCACAAATCAAAGCAATGTAATATTGCTTTCTTGTGTTATAAAAAACCGGCTTATGCCGGTTTTTTGTTTTCTACTGTTTAACCCCAATCACTTTATGGATTGACAACACTCTTTTTATCGCCATTAAAGAGTTCTGAAAAATCAGTGTTACAAACACGTTGAACTGCTGGATGTTGGATCATTCGTTCTGCAAAAATCGCGTAGTACTCTTCTTTTACGGTATCAAGCATGCCAATTTCTTCGATATTACTATGAGCAAAAGTTTCATCGGTATACAGTGAAGGCGCTACAAAGATAGCATTATAATTTAAGCCAAATGCTTTCATTAATGCCGCATCATCAAACTCACCCAATATTTCTACTTGCAAATTTTTATTACGTATCCAAGTTAATAAATGACGACCTAACATATATCGACGTCCTGGGATCAGGAGTTTTCGCTCTTCTAAACATTCAGGAAACGGTTTTTCAGGAAGAGGATGACTGCAAAAAAAACTCATATTACATTCGCCAAGTTTGACAGAGAATAGACCTTCTTGTTGTGACGAATCCACAGGGCAATCTGATAAGATCATATCCAGCTTATGTTGACTTAATTGTTCTAGCAATAGTTCATGAGTAGATTCAAAACAACGTAGATGGATTTGCTCATTATCAATGACAGCCGTTTCTAATACGCGACTGACGAGTTGTTTTGATAATGCATCCGCAACACCAACATCAAACAATAAACTCGATTCACGACTGTAGTTGACGATATCTAGCATTTCTTGACTGAGCATAAACATTTTATCAGCATAACGAAAAATGAGCTGACCCAATTCAGAAGGAACCAATCCTCTTCCTTGGCGTTTAAATAACTTGCCACCTAATCTTTCTTCTAATGCTTTAATTTGCCCTGTAATCGTCTGAGGTGTCAGATACAGCGCTTGCGCTGCACCCACAACAGAGCCTTCTTTACACACATGCCAAAAATAATAAAGATGGTTAAAATTGAGATGTGACACCCGCATAGTTATCTTCCTTTCAACTTCTGTGCTTCAAACACAGACTATGTAATAACGCCTTAGTTTGCGATTGGCTTTCCTTGCATCCAATCCTCATAAAAACACCTACGGCACAATACACTGTATTGCACCGTAGGTTTAAATGTATAACTCGGTATTTATTGTGTTGAGAAACTCAAGTCCGTAATAAATTTCCCTATATTGACTTCGTTTTTAACTTCGGCAAAACAGAACGAAGCAACAAATATCCTGCAACAGCAGCTACTGTTGAACCGACTAAAATACCAAGCTTAGCATAGGTATTATAAGCTTCATCTGCACCATCAAATGCTAACCCTGCGATAAAGATAGACATAGTAAAACCGATACCACATAACACAGACACTGCAAATATTTGTTTAAGATTAATCGCATCTGGTAATTTTGCAATGCCTAGTTTTACCGAAATCCAACTAAAGAGAAAAATCCCAATCGGCTTACCTAAAAATAGTCCTAACGCGATACCTAATGGTAAGGCAGATAACATGCCATCAAGCGTTACGCCATTTAAAGAAACCCCAGCGTTACTAAATGCAAATAGCGGTAGAATAAAATAGGCAACCCAAGGGTGTAGCACATGCTCCAATTCTTCAGAAGGAGAATCACCTTCTTTATTTCTTAATGGGATAAGGAATCCAACAATCACACCCGCAATGGTGGCATGAATACCTGATTTTAAAATACATACCCACAAGATGAACCCAAGAATTAAATAAGCAGCCGTATTACCCACTTTACGCCAGTTCATTATGCCCAGAGCAATCACGATTAACCCCGCTAAAGCGAGAGGCATTAGTGCAATACTCTTTGAATAAAAGAGCGCAATAATGACGATCACACCTAAATCATCAATGATAGCTAACGCTAACAGAAAGACTTTTAACTCGACAGGAACGCGCTTACCCAGTAATGCCATCACACCCAGTGCAAAAGCAATATCAGTTGCTGCCGGAATTGCCCAACCTTGCTGTCCAATTGCATCCGTATGATTAAACATCAAATAAACCAATGCCGGTGCTAACATACCACCTACTGCGGCTATCGCAGGGAAAATAGCTCTATCACGCTGAGCCAAAGAGCCTTCTTTTAATTCACGTTTAACTTCCAATCCTACCACTAAGAAAAAGATCGCCATTAAGGCATCATTTACCCAAAGTAATAATGGTTTATCAAGTTCGAACGCGCCGAATTTGATCATAATAGGAATGGATAAAAACTCATTATACAAAGCACTTAGAGGTGTATTCGCCATAATCAATGCGATAATAGCAGCAATAATCAGAAGAATACCGCCTGATGCCTCTAATCTCAAAAATTGTCTAATAATTGCCGTCATAATATTAACCTCAAAATCACTAATCTTGTTAATAATATGATAATTATAAATTCGCAAAAAACAGATTATTTATGGATAACAACTCGGATTTTTCGAATCTAAAAAGAAATATCAAGAAAAACAAGATAAATAATATCAATTCATCAACATAATTTTTCAAAAATTGAAGAACAGGAATAATTAATAATGATTAAAATAACACATTGAATATAAATGTTATTTTTTACAATTAAGTAAAAATAAGCCTCTTTTTTGATAAATCATACCAATTGATAAAATAGATCAGATATATCAATCTTTAATTATCAAAAAATTATTATTTTTATCTTTTTTATTTACAACTTTCCAAAATTATAAGAGAAAAAATGTTATTCATTTCACTATTTAACCATTGTGTTATTGTTTTATAGATAGTGAATACTCTCGTTATAGTAAGGTTTCTATCAATATGTCGATAACTATTTTTATTGCTGTTTTATTCGCTGCTATCTTTCATGCATGTTGGAATGCATTGGTTAAAGTAGGTAGTGATCGATTTTTAGGGATCTCGTTACTGACTTTTTTTTCGGGCGCTGTAACACTCCCCGCCCTGTTTTGGGTTGGGCTCCCTGATGTCGGTGCATGGAAATGGCTTATTCTTTCTGTTTTATTTCATGTTGGTTACACACTCTCTTTAAGTCGCTGTTATGCATTGGCTGATTTTAATCAGGTCTACCCTATCTCTCGTGGTAGTGCACCATTAATGACCGCTTTTCTTGGCTTTTTTCTCTTCCATGAAACACTCCCAATAGCTGGCTTGATAGGCATTTTATTTATCATTTTGGGTATTATCCTTATCTCACGTAGTAGAAAAATAGCAGAGTTTAATTTACGTAAAGATGCACTCTTTTTTGCGTTGCTTACCGCATTATTTACTGCAAGTTATACCCTATCTGATGGTAATGGCTCTCGCGTAGGTGAAACGCCGTTTGCATATATTTTATGGCTCTTCTTTTTAAATGGCATCGCAATGTATTTACTTGCTTGGCTTCGTTATCGCCAACATTTAAAAACCAAGATAAAGGATTATTGGAAACCCGCATTTTTAGGTGGGATCATGCAGTTGGTAAGCTATGGCATTGTAATATGGGCGATGAGTCATGCTTCAATCGTACTTGTCGCCGCGTTAAGAGAGACCAGCGTATTATTTGCCATGATCTTATCTGTCTATCTGTTAAAAGAGCAATTTAACCGTAAACAGCTATTGGCGTGTTTAGTGATTTTAGCCGGCATTGTTGCTATCAAGATGGGGTGATCTCGATAAACTGAAATAAAAACAATAACGAATAAAAAGAGAAGAAGCCTGATGATTATCACTCAATAGCATATCATCAGGCTTCTTTTTTAATTAAATTTAAGTAGAAATTACTTTGTTAAATCATCAAAGAATTTTTTCACACCATCTAAAAAACTCTTAGAGCGTGGTGTGTTTTTCTCACCACTCTTGCCACCAAATGATTCACCCAGTTGTTGCATTAACTCTTTTTGTTTTTCATTGAGCTTAACAGGGGTTTCAACCACAACACGGCACATTAAGTCACCAATACTACTACTACGTACTGATTTAACACCTTTGCCTTTCATGCGGAACATTTTACCCGTTTGTGTTTCGGCTGGAATTTTAAGTTTCACACGACCATCAAGTGTTGGGACTTCAATCTCTCCACCTAAAGCCGCAATAGCAAAGTTAATAGGGACTTCACAGTAAAGGTTATTGCCATCACGTTCAAAAATATGATGCTGACGAACATGAACCTGTACGTATAAATCGCCTGCTGGTGCACCGTTTTCACCGGCTTCACCTTCACCACTTAAACGAATACGGTCGCCTGTATCAACACCGGCTGGAATTTTAACAGACAACGTTTTAGAGCGTTCAACACGACCATCACCATGACATTTAGAGCAAGGCTCTTTAATCACTTTACCGCGACCATGACAAGTTGGACATGCTTGCTGTACAGTGAAGAAACCTTGACGTAAATGAACCTGACCAGCGCCATGACAAGTAGAACAGGTTTCTGCTGATGTACCTTCTTTAGCACCGCTACCATGGCATTTGTCACATGTTTCTAATGTAGGTATACGAATTTCTTTCGCAACACCACGAACAGCTTCTTCAAGCGTTAGATCCATGTTGTATTGTAAGTCAGAACCACGCGCTGCGCGTTGTTGACGGCGACCACCACCAAAAATATCGCCAAATACATCACCAAAGATATCACCAAAGTCAGCACCACCGCCGAAGCCGCCGCCACCTTGACCACCAAATCCACCCTGTTCAAACGCAGCATGACCATACTGATCATAAGCCGCACGTTTTTGAGCATCACTTAAGATTTCATAGGCTTCTTTGATTTCTTTGAATTTCGCTTCTGACTCTTTATCACCTTGATTTCGGTCTGGGTGATATTTCATTGCTAAACGCTTATATGCGCGTTTAATTTCTTTTTCGTCGGCAGTTTTACTTAAACCGAGGACTTCGTAAAAATCTCTTTTCGCCATTCTAGATTACCCTTGACATAAGCACACGGGCGTTGAGTTTCCTCGACGCCCGTGTTCGGTATCAGTAACTATTCACAGGTGAGTTACCGCGGCCCGTTAAGGGCATTATTTCTTGTCTTTGCCGTCAACTTCTTCAAATTCTGCATCGACAACATCGTCATCTTTCTTCGCACTTGCATCAGCACCCGCGGCATTACCTGCTGCGCCTGCTTGAGCTTGTTGTTGTGCGATTTCTAGCAGTTTTTCAGAAGCTTCAACTAATGCTTTAATTTTTGCTTCAATAGCGTCTTTATCTTCGCCTTTAGAAGCAATTTCTAACTCGCTTACCGCTTTTTCGATAGCTTCTTTATCGTTCGCTGGTAATTTATCACCCGCTTCTTCAACTTGTTTACGTGTACCGTGAACTAATTGGTCAGCTTGGTTACGAGTTTGTACTAATTCTTCAAACTTACGGTCAGCTTCTGCGTTTGCTTCTGCATCACGAACCATTTTTTGGATTTCATCTTCATTTAAGCCAGAAGAAGCTTTGATAGTGATGTTTTGCTCACGACCACTGTTTTTATCTTTTGCTGATACATGCAAGATACCATCAGCATCGATATCAAAAGTCACTTCGATTTGTGGCATACCACGTGGAGCTGCTTGAATACCATCTAAGTTAAACTGCCCCAGTGATTTGTTATCACTTGCGCGTTTACGTTCACCTTGTAATACGTGAATAGTGACAGCAGATTGGTTATCTTCTGCGGTAGAGAACACTTGGCTATGTTTAGTTGGAATTGTGGTATTTTTCGCAATCAGAGAAGTCATCACTCCCCCCATTGTTTCGATACCTAAAGACAGTGGAGTTACATCAAGTAACAGAACGTCTTTAACATCACCCGCTAACACACCACCTTGAACCGCCGCACCCATTGCAACAGCTTCATCTGGGTTAACGTCTTTACGTGGCTCTTTACCGAAGAAATCAGCAACGGTTTTTTGAACCATTGGCATACGAGTTTGACCACCAACCAGAATAACGTCGTTAACTTCGCTAACTTTCAGACCTGCGTCTTCTAATGCAACACGTACTGGTTCCATTGAACGTTTCACTAAATCTTCAACTAAAGATTCTAGTTTTGCACGAGTTACTTTGATATTTAAGTGTTTAGGACCCGTTGCATCTGCTGTGACGTATGGCAAGTTAACATCTGTTTGTTGTGCAGAAGATAATTCGATTTTCGCTTTTTCTGCTGCTTCTTTCAGACGTTGCATTGCTAATGGATCGTTACGCAGATCAATGCCTTGCTCTTTCTTAAATTCATCAACTAAGTAGTTAATTAAGCGGCTATCGAAGTCTTCACCACCTAAGTGTGTATCACCATTGGTTGACAGAACTTCATAAGTTTTTTCGCCGTCAACTTCATCGATTTCGATGATAGAGATATCGAATGTACCACCACCTAAGTCGTAAACTGCGATAGTACGGTTACCCACTTCACGATCTAAGCCGTAAGCCAGAGCAGCCGCTGTTGGTTCGTTAATAATACGTTTAACTTCAAGACCTGCGATACGACCTGCGTCTTTAGTTGCTTGACGTTGAGCATCGTTAAAGTAAGCAGGAACAGTGATAACAGCTTCAGTAACGGCTTCACCTAAATAGTCTTCTGCTGTTTTCTTCATTTTTTTCAGGACTTCAGCAGAGACTTGTGGTGGCGCCATTTTTTCGTTACGTGCTTCAATCCAAGCATCACCGTTATCTGCTTTTACAATTTTGTAAGGCATGATAGCAACGTCACGTTGAACTTCGGCATCTTCAAAACGACGACCAATTAAACGTTTGATGGCAAATAAAGTATTTTGTGGGTTAGTCACAGCCTGACGTTTTGCAGGTTGACCAACTAAGATTTCACCATCTTGTGCATAAGCAACGATTGAAGGAGTAGTACGATCGCCTTCTGCGTTTTCAATAACCCGGGCAGTTTTGCCATCCATTACAGCAACACAAGAGTTAGTTGTACCCAGGTCAATACCAATAATTTTACCCATTTAAACGCCTCCAAAGAGAATTCTTTATCAATTTGATTACCAATCTATATGAGGATGAATATTCATTTTTCAAGTCACAAATTAATAGACTAAACAACATCATCTCAAAGCGGATATAAAATCAACGCAACTCAAAAGTGGTAATTGCAGTTGAAAAAGAAGATGGGGTCATAAATACATTCATCAAGGGGAGTAATGAAAAAAAATGCAAAAAATGCGAAAATTTTGTGTCTAAGAATAAAACGAGAATTAAAACTCATTATTTTTCATGGTGTTACACCATCTTCAAATAACATCAAGATTTATCTAAAATACTTTTTTAAGACTAGGCTTAAAACGAGAGCATAATTAGTTGAAAAACAATGCTTTTTAACTTTTATGATAAAAATATCAAATCAATATAAGGTTACTTTTGCGTTATCTAAATTGAGTCAAAACGTTTCCTAGCCAGTAGCTTAACAACAAAAGTAACCTCTTACATTCTTTATGCTGAAGTAGAACGTCGTGCTGATTTAGGTCTAAACGCAGCGACAATAGCTTCATTCGTTTCGACATAAGGACCATCAAGCAGTTGAATGCAATACGGTACACTAGCGAAAATGCCGCTAACAATCACATTACCGTCGTTATCCTTTAATCCTTCCAACGTTTCTGCAATAGCCTTAGGTTGCCCTGGTAAATTTAGAATTAACGCTTGATTACGAATAACACCAACTTGGCGAGATAAAATAGCAGTGGGCACAAATTTCAGACTAATTTGACGCATCTGCTCGCCAAAACCTGGCATTTCTCTGTCTGCAATTGCCAACGTAGCATCAGGAGTAACGTCACGACGAGCGGGGCCCGTTCCCCCTGTTGTTAACACTAAATGACAACCAACTTCATCAACTAGCTCACACAGTGTTTGCTCAATCATAAGTTGTTCGTCAGGAATTAAACGTGATTCGATATGAAAAGGCGTTGTTAATGCAGATTTTAGCCAAGCTTCTAAAGCAGGTAAGCCTTTATCTTCATAAATCCCACTTGAAGCGCGATCAGAAACAGAAACTAACCCTATGCGTAATTCGTTCATATCAAACCTCTATTAATCAATCACCCTCTAACTTGCGCGCAGATATTACCATGAGAACACAAGAGAATTAAAAAGAATCTCAATATATTACTGATATTTAATATTTGATTATTGAGAATAGATAATAAAGAAATGATAACAATCTATTTTTTGGGCTTTAACTAAAAATAAAAAAGGGAGCATAAGCTCCCTCTCTTTAACCTTCAATAATATTAATTAATATTACTCATCAATATATTTAGTAATATACGAAGCTGCTAATTTTTTCGCTTCAGCTAATTGTGCTGCATTTAATGCACGAGCAGTACGTTTTAGCATAGCTTCATCACCATCACCATTTTCAACAGCAACAGAGAACCATGCATAAGCTTCTTTCAGATCGCGTTTAACGCCTTTACCGTAATAATAGTTTAAAGCGAGGTTATTTTGAGCCAAACCATTACCTTGCATCGCTGATTTTCTATACCATTCAACCGCTTTACGTGCATCTTTAGCAACACCGTCGCCTTCATCGTACATTACGCCTAAGTTATTTTGCGCATCACGATTACCTTGGTTTGCGGCTTTGGTATACCAGAAAACCGCTTTAGTGCCGTTACGTTCTACACCTTCACCATCATCATAAGAAACAGCTAAGTTATATTGCGCATCAGAATGACCTTGTTCCGCGGCTTTTGTGTACCAAACCACTGCTTTTTCATGGTCTTGTGCGACACCGATACCTTCATCATAAGAGATACCAAGGTTGTATTGTGCATCACTATCACCTTGCTCACCGGCTTTAGTATACCAATACACGGCTTTCTCATGGTCTTGCTCTACACCATCACCATCATCATAAGAAACAGCGAGATTGTATTGAGCTAAAGAAACACCTTGAACAGCGGCTTTGTTATACCAATAAACTGCTTTTTCTGCATCACGGTCAATATCATCACTCATGTCATACATCAGTGCTAAATTTAACTGTGCTTCAGCGTGACCTTGTTCGGCAGCTTTGGTATACCACTCCAGCGCTTTTTGTCCATCCTGCTCAACACCTTCGCCGTTCTCATATTTTACGCCCAATTGATACTGAGATGCTGCATTTCCACTTTCAGCACTTTTTTCAATTGCAGGTAAAGAGAACGCCGTTTTACTTTCTGCCATTGCAGCGCCACTAAAAAATAACGATGCAAGTACCGTTGCCAAGACAATCTTTTTCATAATTCACCAATAATAAATAGAGTTCTTTAATAATATATTTTTATAATTATTACTGGATAAATAATATATTCCAATCAATTTAATCTTAAAATTTACTTAAATGTTATTTTGAGTGGCAAAAAATGAAAATACCCACCTGTATAAGATGGGTATTTAAGATTTTTATAAGAATTTAACGACGAATTATAATAAATCCGCAATCATTTTCTCTAATTTTTCCTGATCGACAGCAAATTTACGAATACCATCAGATAATTTATCTACTGCCATTGGGTCAGCGTTATGTTCCCAATAGAATTGAGCTTCAGTGATAGCTGCTGGACGCGCTTTCACTTCACCTTTGTAGGATAATTTATGTTCAACTTCACCTTCAGCTTCTGATAATTCTTTTAACAGTGCTGGAGCAATAGTTAAACGGTCACAACCTGCTAATTCTAAAATCTCACCCATATTACGGAAGCTTGCGCCCATAACAACTGTGTTATAACCATGTTGTTTGTAATAGTTATAGATTTCAGTAACAGAAATCACACCTGGATCTTCAGCTGGCGCAAATTCTTTTTTATCTGTATTGGCTTTATACCAATCCATGATACGACCAACAAATGGAGAAATCAGGTAAACACCTGCTTCAGCACATGCACGCGCTTGAGCAAAAGAGAACAGTAAAGTCAGGTTACAGTTAATACCTTCTTTTTCTAATTGCTCTGCGGCACGGATACCCTGCCAAGTAGATGCTAATTTGATAAGAATACGGTCGTTACTGATACCTGCATCATTATAAAGTTTCATTAAATGACGTGCTTTTTCGATACACGCTTGTGTGTCGTAAGAAAGACGTGCATCAACTTCTGTTGAAATACGACCAGGGATCAGTTTTAAAATTTCTAAACCGATATTTACTGCCAATTTGTCGCAAGCATCAACGATTTGCTGTTCACGAGAATCGCTTTGTGAACGAGCCCATTCAATCGCTTCATCAATTAATTTACGATATTCAGGAATTTGAGCGGCATTTAAAATTAAAGATGGGTTGGTAGTTGCGTCTTGTGGCTGATACAGTTTCATTGCTGCGATGTCACCAGTGTCAGCAACAACAGTTGTCAGCTTACGCAAAGAAGTCAATTTGTTGGTCATTTTGTTTATCTCATCTACTAGGTAAATCTGTTTGCAGTCACCTGCGGATATCTATTGATAATAACATGGACTGCTCACACTACAAGACGCTTAGATTCATACAAAGCAATTATTTGAATGCCAAACGTTTTCGCAAAACAAAAGCGGAAAAAAACAGAAGAAGATCACAGGCTGAATCGTTTAAAACGACGAATTTTACGGCAAATAAGAGAAACCATTGTTTTTTCCTATTACTATAATTTAGTCTTTAATCGAAAGAGTTTGCTATATTTGGTCAACATTAAAATCACGTATCGAGGGAATTATGCTAATCACCATTTCACCAGCTAAAACACTGGATTTCGAATCGCCTTTAGCAACAACGCACTTCACACAACCTGAATTGCTAAAATATTCCCAACAACTTATCGAAGAATGTCGAAAATTATCATCAAGCGATATCGCAAGCTTAATGAAAATAAGTGATAAACTCGCAGGATTAAATGCCGCTCGTTTTGGCGAATGGCAACCTCATTTCACACCAGAAAATGCACGCCAAGCTATTTTGGCATTTAAAGGTGATGTTTATACCGGAATGCAAGCTGAGCTTTTTTCTGAAGATGATTTTCAATTTGCACAACAGCATTTACGTATGCTTTCTGGCTTATATGGTGTACTTCGTCCTCTTGATTTAATGCAACCTTATCGCCTTGAAATGGGAATAAAGCTAAAAAATAACAAAGGAAACGATTTATACCAATTTTGGGGAAATACCATTACAGAAGCGTTAAACAAAGCGCTTGAGGAACAAGGCGATAATATTTTAATTAACTTAGCGTCTGATGAATATTTTAAATCGGTTAACCCGAAAAAGCTGAATGCAGAAATTATTAAGCCAGTTTTCCTTGATGAGAAAAATGGTAAATATAAAGTGATCAGTTTCTACGCTAAAAAAGCCCGTGGATTAATGAGTCGCTTTATTATTCAAGAAAAACTGACCAATAAAGCACAACTAAAAGCGTTTGATCTCGAAGGTTATCAGTTTAATGCTGCAGAATCAGAGGGAAATACCCTCGTATTTAAACGTGCTGAATCCATGGCAAAATAGATATCGTTTAAATTGAACGTGTAATCATGAAATAGCCCTTAGTAAAGGGCTATTTTTTAATCGTTAAAACGCCCAATGTTTTACTACCGCTGATAATGGCGACCATGTTAATGGTGAAGCAAGTTCATTACCTTGTATTGTCATTAATTGTTGCTCATTAAACTGCGCCATTTCTTGAATAATCGCAGCAAGAGATTGCGCTGAAAACGCACTTTGTTTTTCAATAAGAGCAACCGTTTTTTCTGCTTTATCCTGGGGTGTTTTTACAGTTAAAACAAATTGATTATCGTGCGTTTTATACTGCATGTCCTCACCTACTCGAGAAGCAATCAGCTTCTCGTGTTTTGATAATCCTGAAATAAAAAGATGACTACGGTTTCCTTCATCATAAACAGTCACTTCACCATCACGCTTTTTCACAATATAAACATTAGTGCCCACACCGCCATTTAAATAGTCATTACCAAATTCAGAAATTAATAAATCATTCCCACTTCCAGCATTGAGGTTATCATTTCCCTCTCCCGCAATTAAAATATGATGCCCGTGATTAACGACAATATGATCATCCCCTTTTCCACCATCAATCACCGAGCTATTTTTATTACGATTAACAACAATATCATTCCCTTCCATTGGCTCAATAATTGATAAAAAGTCAACCGCCTGATTTAGTTTCTTTTGCGAGGCAAGTGAATAAAATGGCGAGTCATCGTGAGAAAGAGAATATTCAAATAATGTCTCTTTATTTAAGGTAAGAGATTCAGGGATCATAAGTACATCATCTTCCGCTGTTAACGCTAAGTTTAAATCTGTAATAGGAACAAGCAAACGTTGCTGACTCTCTTTTGTAGGAAGAGTAAAAACTGTATTATCTTTATCAATAAAGCGAAGCTTCATTTCTGATCCCCAAATAGCATTGATATCAGTAGGTTCAAAAACCAGTTTTAAGTGCATATCTGGATGATAACGATGTGATAAAACATTATTGCTAAAGATTAAATCAAAGCCACTAATATCAGATAAAAAGAAATCACTTATACTTTTTGATAGTATTTCATTTATATGATTAGAAAATGAAATCTTAATTTCACCACCTTTATTTTTTGAGAAATAGGTTTTAATTTGATAACTATCATGACCAGCGCTTAATTTAATAAATGAATTAGGTGTAACACCTAAGTAATGATTATCCATTTCATTTCCATGAATAGAAAATCGTAATTGTTCACCAGAAGAAAAACCACTGTATTGTAACTGGGGTAATAATGTGATTATTTTATTATAATCCGGATATGAAAGAGATAAAGAGTGGTTATTATCATCAATACAAATTTCTTTAATAAGATCTTCATTTTGATTATATGTCTCTAAATAGCTAAATTTATATAACACATTATCTTTAATCGTTTTATTTTCATTTACTGTTAAGAGAAAACCATCTAGCGTAGTTAAAGTATATCGATGTGCTAACATATCATTTTCATGGTAAACATTTCTTAATGTTATAGAGTGATAAATTAATTCATCATTTTTATTTCCATCATTCACTTTTATATCAAAAACAATATCGTTTCCTCGACGGGAAATAGCGACAATTTCATCAAAATGATAGTTTAACCGTACAATACTCGATTCGATCTGACTCACTTCATTAATAATTGTTTCAAATTGAATATGATAATTTTTATCTAAAGAAGATCTTAAAATAACATAGCTATCATTTCCCTCACCACCTTCAGCATACCCCTCTTGTAAAACCAGTGTGTCATTTCCTCCTAATCCATATAATAAATCAGCACCGCCACCACCATCTAAATAATTATCTTCTTGATTACCAGAAATAATATCGTCGCCAAATTCACTACCAATAACATTTTCAATATTGTCTAAATAAGCAATTACTTTTTGATCTTGTAAAATAATATTAGGCATAGAATCAACTAAATTTTTTGAATAAAGATATCCACTCTCTTGATAAAGAAAAAGTTTTGAATGGAAGTTTTGGCTATTGGTTTGCTCTTCTGAGTGCTTAAATTTGACGTAATTATCTAATAAATTAACGTCATAACCTTGATATTTATGTGTTGTTTTTATAATACGCAGTGTATCATTTCCTTCTCTACCATAAAAACGACTTGCATAAAGTGGAGACTCCGAGGTAAATAAATTAAATATATCCTCTTTACTCCCCCCACTTAATCTCTTCGTTCCATTATAGATATCAAAGACATTTTTCGTATTTGAAGGTGCAGCAATAATATCATTACCATTATAAGTATTGAAATGAAACACTTCATTTTCACTCCAACCTGAAGAATAATATTTTTTATTCTGATTTAATTTTATTAAACTCTGTGATAAATCCTCAATACCTAATAAATTAATTACACTTTCTCTGTTTGTTATTATATTTTTAAAAAAATCACTATCGACCATACTATCAAAAATAGGAGAATCATCATCCGAAATAATATCTAAAGTATAAGGTTTTAATTCATCAACATAAAAATCGATATCAAAAATAATTGTTTCATTCGTAGCAATCGCCTCTTTAGGGAGATAGTATTTATATTCTGTTTTTTCCGCGCGTAAATGATAAGAAAGTGAAGCTATTTTTTCAGCCACTTCTTGACTGATATTTTGAGATATTCGTTGAGCAACAAATTCGCCTAAGGGGTTTAAAATTGAGTCTAATGTTTTTCCCATTAAGTTTGGCAACACTTTATAATAATAATACTCTTGATAAATTTGTTTTTCATTTATATAAAAATAACGGCTCTGATGATTTTGTTTTTTTATCTCATCAAGGTAATTAACTGCATTTTTATCAATCATCTCTTCTAACTGTGTTTCTGTTTCTAAATAGGTGATTTCATTCTTTTTATTTGGCAGTAAATCCCCCATTAAAAAGGCATAAAAACCATTATTAAATTCTTCTAATGGTGTGAAACTTACCTTTATCTTTGCTTCATCAATAAGCCTTGCGGCATTATAAATTGATGTTGCAAGCGCAATAACCGCACCAGCCACAATACCAATAGGGCCTGCAATCGTTGAACCTGCAAGCATTGCAATAGAAACCCCTAGCGTAACCAACCCAGATACGATAGCAAAAGAACCATTAACAATATAATCAATTTGCCTTGTTTCATTATTTTCATCAGAAATTCGGCTAAAATTGTCATAGGCATTATAAATATCAAACCCAATTGAAAGGATATTAAGCCCAATTCCAATTTTTGTGCTTATTTTATTGACATATTCTAATGGATTATGTCGATATTTTAATAACCCTTTAGCTAAAGTCATTTCAATCATTTCGGAAAGACCATTGTAAGCCATTTCAGACCACATAATGGCAAGATTATTAATAATCTCTTTACGCTCTTTTAGTGTTAATCGTGGATTATTGAGCTGTTCAGCAAGCATAAACGTGGCGTTAATTGATTGCCACATGCCAAATGTAATATTAGCATAGCCGATTTTACTCATTATTTTCATATGTCGAGGAAGGATTAGTGATCCCTTTCTTAGCATATCCCAATCTTGTGGTTGATACTCTTTATGACCTAATTCATTAAGTTTAAGCAATCTTTCTGAAGCCGCTAAATAATCTACTCTATTCGCATCACTAGAAAGCAAATATTTAATTTTATCTTTTTTATTATTTATCAAATAAAGAAATAAAGAAACGAGTGATTTATCTTTTTCACCCCCAGAAAGAGAGAGAAAATAATCATTAAGGTGATAAGGATCAAAGGTGAGTTTCGCCCCCCATTTATTGACGGTATTAACATCAACTGAATCAATACTTTTTCCATTAACTTTTGCTCCCACACTCGCTAATAATTGTTTATCAATAGAAATATTATTTATTGTTACATTTTCTTTATTAAGCAATGGCGGGTTATTTACTTTAAAAATATTTAACTGATTTAAATCATTTGCTTTCTCTAAAGCCTTAGAGGGAGAGGCGGAATCAGGTATCTTCTTATGGTGGAGCATTGTGATGATATTGTGAAGTGAATTTATTATTTTCTTATAGTTTTTAAAAATAGATATATTATCTAGCAGCACTCGATATAAAACACCTTTTTTATTTTCATCAAAAAATGAAGATAATAAAGTCACTGAAAATGAACTTAGATTCTTTATCAATACTGGATTATCATAAATGGCATGAATAATCTTAATGACTTGATTTGTCTTTTCAATTAATGTGTTATGCCCTTTAGCGAATAATTCTAAGGATTGCCATTGTTCAAATGATATTTCACCCACTAAATATTGATTAAATTTATTGCTCATCAATGGATCATATATAACTTGTGTTAATTTACTTTCTAGTTTCTTTTTATCTGTAGTATTAAAAATAACTGATAATTCATCTACATATTGATGGCATACTTTTTTTATTGAAATATCACCATTGATAATTTTATTACTAATATGCTTTAATTCTTCTCTATAATACTCTAAATTAATAGAATCTACTTTTTTAATAATAGAACCCATTTGATAAATACTAAGATCATAGCGATTTAATTTAATATAATCTAAAATATCAGATAGCATTATTTCATTTGAATAATCTAAAATTACTCTTTTTATCTCTTTATTATATCCTAATTTAAACTGTTCACTTTCTCGATAATTAGGATGCAAAGATGAAATGACTTGATAAATTTCTTTTGCAATTCGGTGATTTTCTAGCGCTATTTTTTCTTTATTTGAAATAACTAAAGTATCATCGTAATCTGCTTCAGCAATAATTACATTAGATATCATCGTACTCGCAAGTAGCGGTTTATCGATATGCTGCCTGTTTATAATAGGTTTAACAATAACATGTTCTCTTAAAAGAGAGATTTTATTATCAATAATCTGATAGATCGGCATATTCAATCGTTGAGCAATGCCTTCAATAAAAACATCACCCGATTGATAACTTAATAACTTTTCTTTTTTTGCAAAAATAATAGTTCTTTCATTAAAAAATTGATTTTCATTAATAATATTTTGCAATGACTCAACATCATTTTTTTGTTTAATAAAAGTATGATGAAAATGTGTATTATCATCATTCCCTGTCACAATTAATCTTATTTTATTTTTCAGACAATAATCCAAAAATGTACTTATTTCTGGATTATTATTTAAATAAACAGTTAAATTTTTGCTTTTTACTCCATTATAAAAATAGATAATAATATCATCTTGATATAATGAGTTAATACTATCAACAATAATATTGTCAATATTTTTATCACTAAAAAATGCATTATCAGAAAATAAAAACTTAAAATTCTCTTTATCATCATCAAATAATAAATAGCTACAGTCCATTTCATTTTTATTTTGATTAAGTGAATCTTCAAATATAGCACTAGGGTCACTTTGACTTAGATAAAAATTATCCGGATGATAGGTGTAATTTTTTTCACGATAGTTTGTATTATAATAACTTTCTAACTGATTAATTTCATGTACTATCATTCTATTAGTAAATTGATTGTTTCTAAAAAGATCAATATAGCGTTCGCTATAACATCCCGCTTCATTACCTTTTTTCAGATCTATTTCTGTCTCAATTAAATTCAGCAATTGGTTAAC
Source organism: Proteus cibi (assembly GCF_003144405.1). Lineage (GTDB taxonomy): Bacteria > Pseudomonadota > Gammaproteobacteria > Enterobacterales > Enterobacteriaceae > Proteus > Proteus cibi. The sequence goes on along the minus strand of NZ_PENW01000019.1, from coordinate 34,792 downwards.
GTACTTATCATTTCTATATTCTGATAATTTATTATAATTTTCTTTTAGATGTAATTTGTTTTCGTCTTTTATTAAAATTGTATTCTTTATCTCAGGTATATTAATACGTTTTACAATCTCATTAACATATTGATAGCTATTGTGGAATTCTATCGTGTAATCATAACCCTCAACACCTACACTTCTCTTTTTATCTACTGACAAATAAGGACTTTCGATAATTTGATTATAAATAAAATTACTTACGCCATGAGTACCATCACTGATTTCGTTTACCATTAACTGATAAAACTTTGCAGCAACTAAACTGTTTTTTCCAGCTAATTGGATAAGTTTTTCTTTTCCATAATTTAATCTATCGTAAAATAATTTATCTTCTAACTTAATTTTTATTTTACTTAAAATTTCAGAAAGTGATACGTTAGTATTATCATGATTAAATGATTTTATTTTATCAAGTAGAGAAAAACTAGCTATTAACTTATCAAAATAAATATTTCCTTCTAATTTATCTATTAAACAAACAATTTCTTTCAATTCTTGCGCTTTTTTTCCTTTAGCTAAATAACTGTTTATTTCAATTAAATCTCGGTAGTAAATATCATTAAAATCAACATACCCATTTTTTTTCTTAATCTCTTGAAAATTATTGAATTCAGCCACTACAATATCAACACTATTATCATCATTCTGACTTAAAATAATCTTACTTGCCTGATTATCTTCAAGAATGTTATCAATATAATGCTTAATTAAATAAACCCCTTCATCAACATGCGTGTTTTTTACAATCACTTCAATTAAAACATTCTCTTTTTTAAGCTCAATAATAAGATCTCGCTGTTCACTATAATGAACAACTCGTCCTGTTATATTATCTTTAAACGGTAATGAAAAACCTATTTTCTTTATGTTTTCAGCGATACCTTTATTTGTCTCTATATTATTGCAATCCCAAATACTTTGGTAATTTGAAGTCTCACCTTTCGTATACTCATCAAAAATAATATATTTTTCATTATCAATTTCATGTGAACCATAAAAATCCATTTTCTTCTCTAATACTTCATTTATAGATATAACACTAGAGTATTCTAATAACTCACTATTAGAATCGAATAAAGAAAACTTATCATTATTCTCAGAATATCTTTTATAGGAAATAGCAATAGCATGGTCTTTGAAGGCAATAATAGCATAATAATCATTGTAATTATTCATGACATGTTCTAAGTATTTATGAATGTTATCTTTATCAAACACTATTTTTTTAACATGTGATCTTTTTAACCCTCGATTCTCTAATATTTGACTATATTCAAGTGACTTTAGTGTATCAAAAACAAAATATTGTGATTTTTCACCTAATCTCTCCATTTGAAAGTGTTGAGAAAATATAATGTTTTTAATTTCTTTAATTAGATTTAATATTTCATATTCTTTTATACTATTAAATAAAATAGAATCCAATTTATCCGCGATAAATTCTTTTTCACTCTGATAAGAAGATATATTTTCTTTTAACCAGAATAAGTATTTATTTCCGCCTTCTAAACCATTATTTCTAACCTCTAATAAATAATTTAGGCTTAAACCATAACATAACCCAGCCAAAGTATGAATATGACTAAAATCATAATTAGTTTCTGTTGATGTGATAAGATTAACTCGACTCATCACTCTTTCTAGAGGCTTTAATAGATCGGTATATTGTGAAAATTTTTTTACAATATTATTTTTTATTTTCGTAATAAACCAACCCGTACCGACTTTATAAAGTAAATGTTCTCCACTCTCCGTTATCTGATCGTATTTAGATTTTGCAACGGTAAATGCTTCTTCTATATCATCAACATAAATATGTAGAATTTTTTCTTTATTTTCTATTTTATCCCTGATAATAAAAATATTTTTATATGAATAACTTTCATTTAATTCAATAGAGATATGCTCATTAACATTTATTTGTTTTTTGTTCTTAATATCATTAACTATTTCCATAAAAATATCTTTATTATTTACTTTCCAATTTTCTGTATTTTTAAAATAGCTAATATATTCTTTTCTATTATAAAAACGATAATATAATATATCCCCATTACTTTTATTGTTTATAACATCATAAATTTTATTTATTATCTCATTCTTATTATAAAAAAAACTAACACACCCATCAAAATCAACAATTCTAAATTTATTATTTTCACTGTCTATTTGTACAAAGGCTTTATTACCCTCAAATTCTAGATAGTAATCACCGGATGAATTATTTTGAATTAATAGTTTTAATCGTGCTTTTTGTATTTTACTGGGCTCTCGGTTTGCTAATTTAGCGCTATTAAAAAACAATGCCTCTATACTTGAATTAATCTCTTTTCTAATAAAATCAATATTTTTTGTAAAATCATTCTGATGATAGAGTAAAAAATTATTATCTATTTTTTCCAAAAATTCATTTGCTGCATATTCATTTTTAGACATAAAAATAGAAATATAATTCTCAATTAATATTCTCTTTATAGAACTTATCTTAAAAAACAGTTCTGAATTATTTTCTTTTATATGATCCTCTATTTTTAACACAATACGATTAATAATATCTTTGAATATTATTTCTTTGAATCCATTCATATTTTAATTCCTTAATTCTAATTAATTTAATTACTGAGAATAAAATATATAAATTGCTTTTTATCTTTTCTAAATACTGATTTTCCTATTTTTAGATAAAAAAATAGCCCAACATTTTGTTGAGCTATTTAATTAAATATATATCTAATTATTTAAAATAATTATTATTTAGGTGCTCTTTCAAGTAAAAATGCACGTAGCTGAGCAAAATCTGCAGGTAAGAAATGCGAAAGCAATTCTTTATCTGCACGTTCAGCAAGCTCTTTAGGTAATGGTAATTCGCCACCTAAAATACGTTCGACACTTTCTTTAAATTTAGCAGGATGGGCAGTCCCCAAGAATAGACCATATTCGCCCTCTTTCAGCTCATCACGCAATAAACGATATGCAATTGCTGCATGAGGTTCTGAAATATAGCCTTTTTGCGCTAATTCACGCACGGTTTCTTCCGTCGTTTCATCACTCACTGAACCATGAGCAAGATCAGAGAGATCCCAACCTTTACGACGATACAATTCTTCAATGCGTGGCCAGTTATTTGGTTGGCTAACATCCATTGCATTAGAAAGTGTTGCAACAGTACGATGAGGTTCCCATTTACCATTATCTAAATAACGAGGAACCGTGTCATTTACGTTAGTTGCTGCAATAAAGCGCTTAACCGGTAATCCCATCGATTTAGCCAATAAACCTGCAGTTAGATCCCCAAAGTTACCACTTGGTACTGAAATCACTAGCTGCTCATGTTTTTCTGCTGGGAGTTGTGCAACAGCTTCAAAGTAGTAACAAATTTGAGCAAGTAATCGGCTGATATTAATAGAGTTCGCTGAGTTCAAATACATTGTTTTCTTTAAGAACTCATCATCAAAAGCTTGTTTTACTAATGATTGGCACGCATCAAAATCATCTTGAATTGCAACTGTGTGAATGTTTTCACCTAATGTACAAAACAGTTTTTCCTGTAACGGGCTAATTTTGCCTTCAGGATAAAGAATAACAACTTGTACATTGTCTAGTTTGTAAAAAGCATGCGCAACAGCAGCCCCAGTATCACCTGATGTTGCTGTTAAAATAGTAACAGGTTGATTGCCAGCAACTTCTGATAACATTTGCGCCATAAAGCGACCACCAAAGTCTTTAAATGCCAGTGTCGGGCCGTGGAAAAGCTCTAAACAACTCACATCATCTTCAACTTGAGTTACTGGTGCAGGAAATGCAAATGCGGTGCTAATACGTTTTGCTAAGATATCAGCAGGAATTTCATCACCAATAAAGGCCGTTAAAATACGGCTACTACGTGTTGCAAAATCAAGCGCTAATAACTCATCAATTTCAGCTTTAGAAAACGAAGGTAAGTCTTGTGGAAAAAAGAGCCCTTGTTGTTTACCCAAACCTTGTTTTACTGCTTGAGCAAAACTGACTTGCTCTTGATTATCTTTCAAATTATATAATTTCATGACTTATCCTATCTGTCTTGCGCCACGCGTATCTATACGGCAGATATGTACAAAGCCTTCACTGTTTTGTACGTAGTTTTGTTTCAACCATTCGGCCATCTCTTGTGCGATTTCAAGTGAATCACTAATCGTAAAAATAGTCGGTCCTGAGCCAGAAATACCACACGCTAATGCACCTGCCTTTTGCGAAGCCTCTCTGGCTTTTTCAAACCCCGGAAGAAGTTGGGTGCGATAAGGCTCTGCAATCACATCTTGCATCAAACTCGCAGCTAGCCCTGATTGCTGAGTATGGCAAGCATGAATAAAACCAGATAAATAACGGCCGTGGTTAATAATGTCTGCTTTAGAATAGTGTTTTGGTAAAATCGCTCTCGCTTCTGCCGTAGAAACTTTAATTCCCGGATATGCCATAACCCAGTACCAATCATCAAAGGTTGGTACAGACTGACAAATGGTACCATTTTGTTCCAAAATCAGTTGGAGCCCACCTAAATAACAAGGTGCAACATTATCATAGTGCACACTACCTGAAATACGTCCTTCAAGCTCACCCATCATTAAAAGCAATTGTCTTTCATCAAAAGGCTTTTGGGCAAATTCATTAAGTGCAACCAATGCTGCAACAACAGAACAAGCACTTGATCCTAAACCAGAGCCAATCGGCATATTTTTCTCAAGAGTCATGGCAACTGGAAGTTGTTTGCCTAACTTTTCACAAAATAACTGCCAGCATTGATACACAATATTTTGTTTAGGATCGGAAGGTAATTTGCTAACAAAGTGCCCTTTACTTTCAAGTGCAAATGCCGAAGCCGCCTCAACGGTGACACAATCTCCCAGTAATTGCCCATCAATAGGTGAAACTGCCGCGCCAAGGACATCAAATCCGACACTCACGTTGCCTATTGATGCCGGTGCATAAACTTTAACCACGCTTAAACTCCCAATTTCCATGATAAGGTACGTAATACATCTGCAAACACCCCAGCAGCAGTAACATCATTACCAGCACCATATCCACGTAATACCAATGGAATAGGTTGATAGTAGCGAGTGTAAAAGGCTAAAGCATTTTCACCATTTTTCACTTTAAACAGAGGATCATTTGCATCAACAGCCATTATTTTAACTTGGCATTTGCCTTCATTGATGATGCCAACATAACGTAATACCTTGCCTGCTTTTTGTGCTTCTTCGACTTTAGCATCAAATTCAACATCAACTTGAGGTAAACGATTTAAGAAGCTTGCTACATCACCTGAACTATCAAATGAAATAGGCAGTACAGGCTCTACATCGATATCACTTAGTTCTAAGTTATAACCCGCTTCACGCGCTAAAATAAGTAATTTACGCGCAACATCCATACCGGAAAGATCATCTCGAGGATCAGGCTCTGTAAATCCTTTATCTTTTGCTGAAAGCGTCGCTTCAGATAAGCTTTTACCTTCATCTAATTGACCAAAAATGTAAGATAATGATCCTGAAAGAATACCATTAAATTGAACTAACTCATCACCGGCGTTTAGTAAGTTTTGTAAGTTTTCAATCACCGGTAAACCCGCACCTACGTTAGTGTCATACAAGAACTTACGGCGTGAAGCTTCTGCGGCTTGTCTAATTTGATAGTAATAGTCCATCGACAGCGTATTCGCTTTTTTATTTGGTGTAACCACGTTAAAGCCATTTTGTAAGAAATTTGCGTACTGTTGCGCAATTTCTTCGTTTGATGTGCAATCAACGATCACTGGATTTAAGAAGTGGTACTCTTTTTCTAAACGAATAAGCTGGCTAAAGCTAAAAGGTTCTTTGGCTTCTTTTAAGGCATGTTGCCAATTATCTAAATCAATACCTTGCATATCTGTCAGCATAGCCCTTGAATTAGCAATACCACATACACGAAGGTCGATATGCTTATTTTTCAACCATGCTTGTTGACGATGAATTTGTTCAATTAATGCACTACCAACACCACCCACACCAACAATAAAGACTTCAACGATTTGATTGGTGTTGAACAGCATTTGATGGCATAAACGCACAGCATTGGTTGCTGAATCATTAGCGATAACAGCGGAAATTGAGCGTTCTGAAGAACCTTGAGCAATCGCAACAATATTAATGTTGCCACGAGTTAATGCAGAGAAAAATCTTGCTGAGATCCCTTTTAATGTACGCATACCATCACCTACAACGGAGATGATAGCGACGTTTTCCATGATATCTAATGGATCAAGGACACCGTCTTTTAATTCTAAATAGAATTCATCTGATAACGCTTTTTGTGCCCTAATCAGTTCTTTTTGTGGTACACAAAAACTGATGCTGTATTCAGAAGAAGATTGTGTAATCAGAACAACAGAAATACCCGCTCTCGACATCACAGAGAATACACGAGCGGCCATCCCCACCATACCTTTCATACCAGGACCAGACACATTGATCATCGCCATATTATTAAGGTTGGTGATCCCTTTAACTGGTGTACTATCATCTTTTTGACCATCACCAATTAATGTCCCCGGCGCATCTGGGTTGCCTGTGTTTTTTATTAAACAAGGAATTTGGAATTGGGCGATTGGTGCAATCGTGCGAGGATGAAGTACTTTTGCACCGAAGTAAGAGAGTTCCATCGCTTCTTGATAAGACATGCCTTTTAATAGACGCGCATCAGGAACTAAACGAGGATCACAAGTATAAACACCGTCAACATCTGTCCAAATTTCACAACACTCCGCACGTAAGCAAGCCGCTAACACAGCGGCAGAGTAATCTGAACCATTACGACCTAATACCACCAGTTCATTCTTTTCATTACCTGCCGTAAAACCTGCCATTAAAATGATATCGTCTTTTGCGATATTGAGTTCTAAGATGCGGCGAGTAGACTCAGGAATATCAACTGTCGATTCTAAATAATGACCTTGTGCGAGTAAATTTTTGACAGGATCGATCACGGTGACATTATAGCCACGTGCCTGTAAAACAGATCCCATAATGGCGATAGAGAGCTTTTCACCGCGACAAATCATCGCAGCATTGATGCTATCAGGACATTGACCTAATAAAGATATCCCGTGAAGAATATGTTTGATCTCGGCAAATTCACGCTCAACTTTATCTTTTAAGCGCTCATAATCAAAACCAGGTTGTTTTTCTCTTAAACCTTGTAATAAGTTGGCAAAAATTTGCTCGGCTTCTCGTACTTGAGTGAGAGGATCTTCGCCTTCTGCCGTTTTTTCAATCATTGCAACCAAGTAGTTAGTTATCTTGGCTGGTGCTGATAATACAAGAGCGACTTGTCCCTGCTCTCTTTTTTTCTCAGCGATATCAGCAACATTCAGCACACGCTCTGCGTTGGCAACTGAAGTTCCTCCAAATTTTAACACTCGCATACAGCTCTCCTGATTTTTCACCCAAAAAAAAACCCGCATTTCTCAATGCGGGCTTTTTCGATTTTCGTTTTTTATATGCGACAGCCCGCCCCGTGATATAAGATCCCGGTGGTGGTGGTAATAATTGTCATTTTAGCTGGGCTGTAAATACGCATAACTATCCTGTCTGTCTCAAATTTAGTTTGACTATATACTGGTTAAAGCAAAGCGAGAGAGATGTCAAATTTTTTCTTTTTTTTCACCCAAAAACAAACTCAACTTAAGTGAAATTTATTTGCCCCTTACCCCTATTGTAGTATAGATATTGCTATCACAAAGGGATAAATAAAGAAAATAAAGCTACCATTTTAGAGTTATTTGGGGATTTGTACTTTTATAAGGAATAAGGTATTTTATGCTACTTTAATTTGTGTAACAAAACTGGAAAAAAAAATAAACCCCACTATATTTAACATATATTTTTCTTTTACATTACATAAATCAAATTATATAGTTAACTATTGAAATCAAGGTTAAGCTGTTATCTTGATTTTGATATGTGTCAACAAAAGTTAGCTTTTTAGATGGTATTTAATACAACTGGTGTTATATTGCTGTTAATAGACTATGGGCGTTTTGCATTCTTATTTCGGCGTCCATTATCGATTAAAATTGTAAGCTTTGTAATAACGTGATGGTTATTTATCGAATTTCAATCTGGGTCTAGTTTTTACGTGCTAATAACAAAAATGAATAACCACACAAGTGCACACAGAAGTTAAACACAGATTTCCTTTTTCTATTTTTGGTAATTTTAGGTAGCAAATATGCAAACCCCGCACATTCTGATTGTTGAAGACGAAGTTGTTACTCGTAATACCCTGAAAAGCATATTCGAAGCTGAAGGGTATATCGTACACGAAGCCACTGATGGCAATGAAATGCATAATGTTCTATCTGATCATGATATTAATCTGGTCATTATGGATATTAATCTTCCTGGTAAAAACGGGCTGTTACTTGCTCGTGAATTACGCGAACAGGCAAGTGTTGCATTAATGTTCCTAACAGGCCGTGATAATGAAGTTGATAAAATCTTAGGCTTAGAAATTGGTGCCGATGATTACATTACTAAACCATTTAACCCTCGTGAATTAACGATTCGTGCACGTAACTTATTGTCACGTACCATGAATTTAGTTAATGGCACAGAAGAACGTCGTTTAGTTGAAAGCTATAAATTCAATGGTTGGGAGCTCGATATTAACAGTCGCTCACTCATCAGCCCTGCAGGTGAACAATATAAATTACCACGCAGTGAATTTCGTGCGATGCTGCATTTCTGCGAGAATCCAGGAAAAATCCAAACTCGTGCAGAATTACTAAAGAAAATGACAGGCCGTGAACTGAAACCTCATGATCGTACTGTTGACGTCACCATCCGTCGCATTCGTAAGCATTTTGAATCAACACCAGATACACCAGAAATCATTGCAACAATTCATGGTGAAGGTTATCGCTTCTGTGGTGATTTAGACGAGTGATTTGATCTAATATCAAGCACTTACTAATAAAAAACCCCTGAATAATATTCAGGGGTTTTCTTTTATCTAAAGAAAGATGAATAAAATTACAAAAGGTAAAAATTGATCTTGGCGACTGTTTTGAAAAAAATATAACTTCTTTTTTTAAAAAAATTTTAAACCTTATTCGTATTAATTTTATTAACCATTAATTTCTCTAGCAAATAAAAATCACTCTTTCCATGGCATAATAGGAACTGCACTAATCGCATTTTTCGGCGAACCATCAATGACTTTATCTGAGTAAGTTAGATAAACCAAAGCGTGGCGCTGTTTATCGTAAAAACGCACAACTTGAAGCTTTTTAAATACGAGTGATGTTCTTTTCTGGAAAACAACATCGCCATTATTTTTCCCTTTAATAACCTTTTCACTTAGTTCAATAGGTCCTACTTGCTGACAAGAGATAGCGGCATCAGCAGTATCTTCAGCAAGACCTAAACTCCCTGAAATGCCCCCCGTTTTTGCTCGACTTAAATAACATGTGACATTTTTAACTTCAGGATCATCAAATGCTTCAATCACAATTTTGTGGTTAGCGCCAAAAAACTTAAATACGGTATCCACGTAACCAATTTCTTCTGCTTTTGCCATCAAAGAAAAAGGGAGTAAGATAGATACTGCTAGCATCTTTTTGAAATTTAACATATTTACCTTGTTCCATTGAAAAGATGAGAAAATAATTCCGTCTAGAATAAAACAATCTATTACTAACTGATAGAAGAATTTGTGTACATTAGTCAATGAAAAAGACTATATTTTACGATTGTCTAACAATATAACTTGTTATAGATGTTCAGGCTCTTTACCATCTACGGCAATAAACAAACGAATATGACTAAGGGAGATGTATGGATCAAACCAACATCATACGTGATTTGCTCGCTTGGCTTGATAGTAACCTAGACAAGCCATTATCCCTCGATAATGTCGCAACCAAAGCGGGTTACTCTAAGTGGCATCTACAACGCATGTTTAAAGAAGTTACAGGACAAGCGATTGGTTCTTATATTCGTTCAAGGCGTCTATCCCGTGCAGCCGTTGCATTACGTTTAACGAGCCGCCCTATTTTAGACATCGCTTTGCAATATCGTTTCGATTCTCAGCAGACGTTTACTCGCGCTTTTAAAAAGCAATTTGATAGAACCCCCGCACTTTATCGTCGTACTGATGAATGGTGTGCGGTAGGTATTTGTCCCCCCATTACTTTAGATCCTCAAAATTTACCTAAATGGGAATTTGTAACGCTATCTGAGAAGAAATTAATTGGTATTGAACAAACTTGTAGCCACACCCTTGAGCAATGGGCTGAAGCCTGCTCTAACATGCGCCAAACCTTCTGGCACTACTACATGAGCAAAATAAGTGCTGTTCCTCATCAAGTGTATGGACTTCACCACACACAACATAGCGATGAGCATGAAGACGAACAACGTGTGCTTTACACAACCGCCGTTGAGCCAGATTATGCAACGTTTATTGATGATGATGCAGCACATGAAGTCTCTCTTGCTGGCGGTGATTACATTCGCTTTGATTTTGAAGGTGAAGCTAAACGCGGAGCAATGCAGGAATTTTTATTCCTAATTTATGGTGTTTGTTTACCTAATATGGGATTAACACGCCGCAAAGGCTATGACGTTGAAAAATACTATCTTAAAAATGTGCGTTACAGCAATGAGATGGTGACTGAGCCACAAGATCATATCGAACGTTTTGAATATTACATCCCCATTAAACGTGAAGATATAACCGCATAAGAAAAAGCTCTCTTTGTAATATGAAAAGAGAGCTTTTATTTTTTATCGCTGAACTTCATCTAATGCAGTATCAGTAAGATGACTCACATCACCCGCTGTTTCAATCACCCAACCATTAGCAAGCCAAGGGCTATTTTGATAATCAACGCGTGAAATCGAGCAATTACGCAGTCTCAAACGGCGTTCTGCATATGCAGGTAATCCCAATACAGTGCTCAGTAAGCACCCTAAAGCAATACCATGACTGACTAAGAGAGGGCGGCTATTTTCGGGTAAATCAAGACATTGATTTAGCGCAGCCTGCATACGACTTGCTAATTCTGCCATTGATTCTCCTTGGGGAATTCGTCCATCAGGTGTACCATCAATCAAACTCTTGCGCCAAGCCTCTTCTTGTGTCTTTAATGTTGCGATCTCTCGCTGTTCAAGAACGCCCATATTGAGTTCACGTAAACGTGGATCAGTTATCACTTCACAGCCACAAGCTTGTGCAATGATATCTGCCGTTTGACGAGTACGGCCAAGATCGCTTGAGATAATGTGGGTAATGCCTGCTGATTTTACTTTTGCAGCAACTTGCTGTGCTTGACGCACACCATTCGCTGTTAGTGGGCTATCAGATTGCCCTTGAATACGTCTCGCCACGTTCCATTCAGTTTCACCGTGGCGAACAAGATAGACCTGTAACATACATTTTTTCCGTTATACTGCTCTAATTTTTCAAAGGATGATTAATTCATTATGTATCATGTCATTGCAGCCACTACGAATCCAGCAAAAATCAACGCGATAAAACTCGCTTTTGAGCAAGTATTCGGTAAAGATACCTTTGATATTGAAGATATTAATGTCGATAGCCGTGTTCCACAGCAACCTATCGGAAATACAGAAACGAGAACTGGCGCACGTCAACGTGTGATGGCCGCTCGCCAAGTTCGTCCTGAAGCTGATTTTTGGGTTGGTGTCGAAGCCGGTATTGAAGATGATATGACCTTTGCTTGGATTGTTGTCGAACATGGTCAAATTCGTGGAGAATCGCGCTCAGCAAGCCTTATGCTACCAGAACAGATCTTAAAAGGGATACGTGAAGGTCGTGAGCTTGGCGATGAAATGGCTTTCTTAACAAAAATTGACAACATCAAACAGCGTGGCGGGGCGATTGGTTATTTTACTGATGGCCTACTCAGTCGTACCTCTGTGTATCAACAAGCATTAGTGCTAGCATTAGTCCCTGTCACTCATGATATTTATAAAGAACTCAATCAAAAAGAAGATTAATAATTAATCTGATGTGTTTTTTAAATAAATAACAAAAAAAGCCATTTAATCAAATCATTAAATGGCTTTTTATCATTCTCGTTTAGAACATCACAACGCGTCTATTTTTTTGTCATTAGCTCTTTTTCAAGCCATAATTTCACATCATGTGGCGCTGTTTTTAAACTATTAGAGCCTCTAGTGATGGTGGCAATACCAACGCCTAACTCTTCTTTTAACTCACGCTGACTTAAATCCCCTCGCATTAACTCTTGCACAATGCGAACTCGTGTAGCCAAAGCACTACGTTCATCGGGTGTCATTAAAAGTTGTAAAATAGGAAATTGCACATCTTGCTCAAAAGCATGTTGTAATAACTCAACAAATCTTAGCCAGTGCTCATTCTCTTCAGGTGATAATGCAGGATCTTGCATCGTGGGAACCTCTTCTTGCCACACTCATTAACTAGTACATAATATAACATACTTTACTAATGTACAAAGAGGCTCCGACGATAAATACGCGTTATTGATCTCTTAATATCGACTATTCCACTCATTTTCAGTCAGTACAGGCTGTTGTTCGCCAGCAAAATAGCTATAGAAAACAGCAAATGAGAGTACATTTTTGACATAACCTCGCGTTTCAGCAAAAGGAATACTTTCAACAAATGCTATCGCATCTAATTGACCATTCGCATCAGATAACCAACGATCAACACGCGCAGGCCCCGCATTATACGCAGCACTTGCTAAAATACGGTTTTGGTTAAAACGTTGATAGACAGAATCAAGATAAGCCGTACCAATCTCAATATTTTTCACCGGATTAGTTAGCTGTGCACTGCTTACATATCCCGTAATACCCGCTTGTTTTACCGTGAACTCGGCTGTTTTTGGCATGACTTGCATTAAGCCTGTTGCACCCGCTGAAGAGCGAGCTTGAGGGTTCCACGCACTTTCTTGACGAGCAATCGCCATCGCATAATTGCGGTCTATCGATTTATCTTTCGTATATTGCTCAAACTCATTTTTCCAAGCAAGAGGAAAGCGTTCTTCTAGATGATCCCACATTTTCCCGGTGATCGTAGCCTGCACCGCTAAATCAGCCCATTTTTGCTCATATGCATAACGCGCTAATTCAGATTGTATTTGCGCTGGCTGTGAAGCAACATAATTTGCCCACTCTGATCGCGCTAAGTTATCCATTTGCCAATACATTAATTCACGAACACGCTGTATTTCTGGCTGATTAGGGATGCTTGATGAAACACTTGGGGCTTTATCTATCACCATCACATAAGGCTTACCTAATTTGGCAGCGGCGACCATTGGATAAAAACCACGATTTTGTGTTAGCGCTTCTAAAATAGCTTGTGCTTCACTGTTTTTACCTTGTGATTGCAACACCATTGCTCGCCAATAACGCCACTCTTCCTTATTTTTACTTTCAGGAGAGAGTCTTTCTAACCACAGCGTCAATTCAGCGGGTTGGTTTTGGCTTAATGCTAGGCGTACACGACGCTCACGCAATGTATCTGATGCGGTGTCTTGAATAACGCTATCACGCCATTTAACCTGCTCTGGTGTGGCATAAGGCATATACTGCCATGCAACACTGTCTCTCATTAACTGACGTTCACTTGCCGTCATTTTTTGTGCATGTGCAATATTATCAATTTGTGCTCGAGCTGCATCTGCGTCTTTTCTTGCCCAACGTGAAAATGCGGATTGTATGATGGAACGGGTAAAATCCGTTGGTGAAAGCGCGGTTGCATAGCGTCCAACTAAATTTGGATAGTCTTGTAATTCAACCAAAGCATCACTAATAGTTTGATAATTTTGAGGAAGGCGTCGAGCCAAATAAGCCGCTAGCCCCGTATTACCATTTTTAATTGCTAAGTTAATTCGCTCTAACACTAATTCTGGTGTTAATTGATTTGCCTTTTGCCATTCATCAAAAAGAGGATCGCAACTTGATGGCATTGAGGTGCCATTTAGCCATGCTTCTTTAGCACCTACCCATGCGGTTTGAATATCGCCTGTCGCCCATTTCGCATAATAGTAATTACATCTTGCGGCTTTAGGATTCGGTGGATTTGGACTAAAAGTCAGTAAGTTTTTCCATTCTTGACGTTTTGCCAATTCATTCACAAATAGCGAAGGAAGTGCTTTAGCTGGCGGTAAAGTAGGGTATTTAGCAACAAATTCAGTGACTACAGCAGGTGCAATCACATCAAGATTGTCCGTAATTTGACGGTATTCCAGATAGGGATAAAGAGGGTAATTTTGCAATGTTGGGAGTAATTTTTCTACTTCATCTGTTTTTTTAAGATCCCATGCTGCTTTAATTTCTTGATAACGAACACGTTGTTCACTTAATGAATCTGCTTGTGCCCATGCAGAAAAACACAATGCACCTATTGCGAATGTTAACGACCACTTTTGCTTCACCACGTTATTTCTCCCACCTCAAATAGAACCACCAAAGAGTGAATACATTAGCTAATATGATAATCATTAACAATGTAAGTTCCCCTCTTTAAGAGAAATTTTCATTACTTTCAGAGGAAGTGCGAAAGGTAGATAAAAACCTCTCTTTTGACTAAGGTTTTCTTTTATAAATCGGGTATACTGGCGACTTTCATCATTTTCGGGTCTTTGGCAAATACTGACATTGACTTTGCTATTGTTCATTTTGGTGCCATAAACACGCGATTTAATCACAAAAAATTTGTTTTTAGCGCAAAAAGTGGTACCTCAGATAAAATCTCTTTTATAATCAAAGGGTAATTATAGTGGCTCAATACGTTTATAGTATGTTGCGTGTCGGGAAAATTGTCCCACCTAAGCGACATATCCTTAAAAACATTTCACTCAGCTTCTTCCCGGGCGCGAAAATTGGTGTGCTTGGTCTTAATGGTGCAGGTAAATCGACATTACTACGCATTATGGCTGGTATTGATACTGATATCGAAGGTGAAGCACGTCCACAACCGGGTATTAAAATTGGTTACTTACCACAAGAACCAAAATTAAACCCTGAACATACCGTACGTGAAGCCGTTGAAGAAGCCGTCAGCGAACTGAAAAACGCATTAAACCGCCTTGATGAAGTTTACGCGGCTTATGCCGATCCTGATGCTGATTTCGATAAATTAGCAAAAGAACAAGGTCAACTAGAAGCGATTATTCAATCTCATGATGGTCATAACCTTGAAAACCAATTAGAGCGTGCAGCAGAAGCGCTGCGTTTACCTGAGTGGGACGCGAAGATTGAGAAACTTTCAGGGGGGGAACGCCGTCGTGTTGCTATCTGTCGTCTTCTTTTAGAAAAACCAGATATGCTGTTATTAGACGAACCAACTAACCACTTAGACGCCGAATCTGTAGCGTGGTTAGAACGCTTCTTACACGATTATGAAGGAACCGTTGTGGCAATCACGCACGATCGTTACTTCCTTGATAATGTGGCTGGTTGGATCTTAGAACTTGACCGTGGTGAAGGTATTCCATGGGAAGGTAACTACTCTTCCTGGCTCGAGCAAAAAGATGCACGCCTTGAGCAAGAAGCGGCAACTGAAGCGGCTCGCCATAAATCTATCCAGAAAGAACTTGAGTGGATACGTCAAAATCCTAAAGGTCGTCAAGCAAAAGGTAAGGCTCGCCTTGCTCGCTTTGAAGAACTTAATAACGTTGATTATCAAAAACGTAACGAAACCAGTGAACTCTTTATTCCACCAGGACCACGTTTAGGGGATAAAGTGTTAGAAATTAATAATCTAACAAAATCTTATGGTGATCGCGTTCTGATTGATGATTTAAGTTTCTCGATCCCTAAAGGGGCAATTGTCGGGATTATCGGTCCTAACGGTGCGGGTAAATCAACACTATTTCGCATGATCTCAGGTCAAGAACAACCCGATTCAGGTACCTTAACACTTGGTGATACTGTTAAACTCGCCTCTGTTGATCAGTTCCGCGATAGCATGGACGACAGTAAAACTGTTTGGGAAGAAGTTTCAGGTGGCCAAGATATTATGCGCATTGGTAACTTTGAAATTCCAAGCCGTGCCTATGTTGGTCGCTTTAACTTTAAAGGTGTTGACCAAGGTAAACGTGTTGGTGAACTTTCTGGCGGTGAACGTGGTCGTTTGCACCTAGCTAAACTGCTACAAGTTGGCGGTAACATGTTACTGCTCGATGAACCAACCAACGACCTCGATGTTGAAACTTTACGTGCATTAGAAAATGCCCTGTTAGAGTTCCCTGGCTGTGCTATGGTTATTTCCCATGACCGCTGGTTCCTTGACCGTATTGCGACACATATCATCGATTATCAAGATGAAGGTAAAGTGGAATTCTTTGAAGGTAACTTTACTGAATATGAAGAATACAAAAAACGTACACTAGGTAACGATGCTATTCAGCCTCGTCGCATGAAGTACAAGCGTATGAGTAAATAATCGCATTTATTTACTGTATTCAATAAGAAAAAAGCAGAGATGATTCTCTGCTTTTTTCTATTTTATGCGTTTGAAATTTAATCACTAATTGTAGAACATTAATAATTAACTCTCTTGCCTATAATCAAAACTTAAAGGTGCTGTAAACGAAATATTTCCATTTTCTAAACGGTAGCTTTCAGGTGCAGGAAATGGCGAAGCACGTTTAATAGTATTTAAGGCCTCTTTATCAAGAATACGATTACCTGATGATGTTTCTACTTTCACATCTAATAACTCACCTTTTGCATTTAACACGATAGACACTTGCGTCACACCCGTTGCTTTAAAGCGCAATGCTGTTCGTGGATAGCGTTTATAGGCATTAATGTGGCTATGAACCAAACTTTCCCACCCCATTTGTCCACTCACAGAAGAGGAAGATAAACTATTAAATTGAGCACTACTGCTTGTATTAGAGCCAGAAACAGGTGCACTTGTTACATCTGATGGCGCTTCTGAGACAGGAAGATCATCGGGTACTTTTATGGCAACGGGTTTTGGTTTAACCACAGGCTTTACTTTTGGCTTTTCAGGGATACGTTCATAAGTACCTTGTTCAACCACAGGCATTTTGGGTAAATCCAATACTTCTTTAATTGGCTCTGGTTCTGTTTCTGCTGGCTCAGGCACTGACATCACTTTTTCAGGTCCAATCGGAACGTCTTTTGTTTCTATTTGAGCTAATTGGTAAACACCGAGATCCATTGTCATTGCGGGTGGTAAAACACCATAACGTTCATCTTTAGAGGTTATCCAGCCAATGGCGACAACAACTAGCGTTGCATGAAATAAAATACTGGCAGTTAATCCACCAATAGAAAATGACCAACGGCGTGGAAAAGTCGCCGACATACTACTCATAATTCTTGCCTCTGATTTTCTTTCTGATGAATTATAGGCATAATACAAACACAAATGATATTGCTTATTATTAATAATACAATAAAAATTAGCTTGATAATTATCATAACTTGTTCGCTTGAGAAGCAGTAAGAGCTTATTATTTCACTCTTTTTTAAACACCAGAGATTATGGCTAGCGATAAATCATTGGCACAAAAAATTAGTTGTGCCTATCAATCAACCTATGGACAACTTGTGCGTTTTTTCCACAAACGTACGGGTAATTACCATGACGCAGATGATTTGTCTCAAGATGTGTTTACACTATGGCTAAACAGAAAAGAACAAACACCAGTGCAAGAACAGCGTGCTTTTTTGTTTAAAATAGCGAACCACGTTTTGATTGACCATTGGAGAAAAAATCAAAAGCAAAAAGATCTCTATCAGGATGATAGTAAACTCGATGACGCCGCTCAAAGTTATACTACGGAGATTGATCCGGGGTATGTCCTTGAGCACCAGCAGCGTTTAGATCTACTTAGTGAAGCAATTGAAACATTACCTCCACGCCGTCGAGAAGCATTTGTTCTTTATCGTTTTGATGGACTATCACAAAGCGAAATTGCCGAGCAAATGGATATCTCAATCAGTATGGTGGAAAAACATATTGCGGCGGCCCTATTATATTGCAAAAGATATGTCGATGCAGGACAGGAGAAATGCACGAATGATGAGTAAGCCGGAAAAGAATTTACCGGAAAATAAACCTCACACAGATGAGGACTCAGACTCCCTTTATTTGGAGAATGATGATGAATTACTCACTGGATCGCCTGATGAGCAAGCCGCCCTTTGGTTCACCCGACAACATAGCCAAAGGATGCCTTCCAAACAACGCCAAGCGTTTAAAGTGTGGATAGAAAATGATATAAATCGGCAAGCATATCAAGACATTGCTGGTATCTGGCGTCAATGCGATGCATTACCGCGCCCCAACCTAGCCACGGTTGAAAAGAAAAAACGCGCTCCTTGGCGCCCAGTGATCCACACCACGGCGACTCTTTGTTTGCTCACCGTTTTATATCTTCCTTATAGTCATTTACCTGCATTACTGATGGATAATATGACGCTTGCAACCAGTGACTTACCTAAAGAAATGACCTTAGCTGATGGCTCTAAAGTCTATTTAGACAGAAATACACAGGTAAGAGTAGCTTATATACAAGAAGAAAGACGATTATGGCTGGATAAAGGACAAGCCTATTTCAAAGTTAAATCAAATCCTTATCGCCCTTTTTATGTACATGCTGATCCCCGATTAATTAAAGTTGTCGGGACTGAATTTGAAGTCAGTCGCTATGATAACAATCAAATTAACGTCGCTGTCCATGAAGGAATTGTAGAAGTAAAAGCAACACCAAAATCTTCTCCAGCCTATCTATATGCGGGCTCTCAAGCCACCAGCAAATTAACCAGTGATAGTTTTGTTATCTCTTCGGTCAACATTGATTCCGTGGGAAGTTGGCGTTTTGGTCAACTGCATTTCTTTGAGCGTCCATTGAATGAAGTGATAACTAAACTCAAACCTTATCTTGATATCAATATTCAAATTTCCTCCCCCGAAATTGCCAAAATGAAAGTCTCAGGGATCGCGAACATTAATGATGCCGAAGCGTTTATTACCGCTATTCCCCTTATCTTGCCGGTTAATGTCGTTTTTACCGATAAAAATAATGCGTTAATTATCAACAAGTAAAAAGAAATATGAAAAATATTCTTTTTTACAGGTGAGGATAATTCTCATTTCACCCTCTTCCTTAGTAACAACAATTATTAAGTTAGTGAATGGGATTGGTGAAATGAAAATGAATAACAAAAAAGAGACCCTTAAGAGGTCTCTGCTAACGTTGCTAATAAGTACCACTATTGTCGCACCTTGCGCTTATGCATCTACAGTTTCTGTGGCTTTACCAGAACAATCTTTAGCTGATTCATTAAGTGCCATTGCAAAGCAAGGGCAAGTACAAATTTTATTTGATGCAAATTCGGTCAAAAACCTACGAGCCCCCGCACTTTCAGGTCAATTTGAAACCCAAACCGCATTACAAAAAGTCTTAATTGGTAGCGGGTTAGACATTATTCCACAAGGCAGTGGATTTGTTATTCGCCCTCTTGCAACGGCTAACGCGATTGTTATTCCTGAAGTTAAAGTAACAGGTGTTGGTAGTACGTATCATCCGGCTACTGATGTGGTTTCAGCCCCACAATACATCACCTCAGAAGAGATAAAACAGCGTAATACAGGTGATGGCAACATCACTGACTTACTCAAAAGTAACCCTGCTGTTCAATTTTCCAATAATGACAGCACATCAATGAATCAGGGTGAAATCAAACCTTCACGTATTTCTATTCACGGCTCTAGTAGTTATCAAAACGCCTATAAACTTGATGGTGTCAGTTTTAACAACGACTTTGACCCCGCCAATTCAGGTAATGGTGAAACCAATACTCGTGTTACGAGTGATGAACAAGGGATGTACCTTGATAGTCGCTTAATTGATAGTGTCACTGTTTACGATAACAACATTCCGGTGGAATTTGGTGGATTTACAGGCGGTACCGTTGATGTACAGAGCCGTCGTTGGTCTGGCGAAACTCACGCTAATGCCTATTACCGTACCACTCGTTCAAGTTGGAATAATATTTTCACCGATCCAAAACTAAATTTTGATACCGCAAACAATGATTTTAGTAACCCCGCACGTTTCCAAAAAAAATATGATAAGCAAAATTTCGGTGGTTGGTTTGAAACAGGATTAACTGAGCATACAGGTTTAATATTCTCTGCATCTCGCCGTGAATCAAGCATTCCTATGATGATGAGTAGTGCTGGTGGCTTTATCCATACACCTGACTATGAATTAGAACAAGTGGAACAAAATGCAGGTTATCGCGACCAAACGCGTACCTCAGATAACTATTTTATTAAATACTCTTGGGATATCTCAGATACTCAATCTCTTGATTTATCAAGTAATATCGCACGTTATAAAAGCTATCTATTCTCAGGTTCAGTCTATAATTCAGGCTATGATAATGAGCATAATGGTTTAAGTTTTACTGCACTTTATAAACATAAATTAGCGCTTGGTACATTAGAATTAACAACGGGTTATCAAAAATTAGAAGATAAACGAACGAATGATCAAAATTACTTTATTCGTTTAGATGATGCAATTACTGGTTGGTCAACACCAACAAGTTATAACAGTGGCGGTCAGGGTGATCTAAAGAGTAATCAAGAAACCGTAAGTACTAAAGCGATAATGCGTTTTAACGCTTATGACTTAGGTTCAACCATACACCAACCTACGACAGGTTTTGAAGTAGCAAGAACCAAAGGCTCTTATATCAGAGATAAAGATTTTTATAGTTATTTCTATACGGGGATCACAGATCCTGATACAAACGAGTGGAGTGGCGGACGTTCAAATACTACACGCTTCCAATCAGGAAGCCATAGTGCAACCTATACAAATTATGCAATCTATCTTGATGACAATATTCAATATAAACGCTTAACACTGCGTCCTGGTATTCGTTTAGATAGAGATGATTTTGTTCAAAGAAACAATATTTCACCGCGTTTAAGTGGGACTTATGATATTTGGGGCACAGGTAATACCCTCTTAATTGGTGGTGTAAACCGTTACTATGGTCGCTCCATGTTAACTTACGCATTGTATGGGGCACAAAATGCAGGTTTGCAACACTGTTACTTTGATTGTGAATCCTCTGATGCCAGCTGGAATAACCGTACTGATTTTGACGGTCTAGATTCCTTAAAAACACCGTACAACGATGAATTCACTTTAGGTTTACAACAAGAAATCGCCTCAACCACTTGGCGTTTACAATACGTTCATCGTAACGGTCGTGATGAAGTGCGTAGTGATACAAAATATCCTGATAGCACGGATTACGAAAAAATGAATATTCGTGCATTTAATAATAATGGTCGTAGTTCACACGATACAGTGACGCTATCAGTTAAAAACAGCCAGCCGTGGGAATTGGCACAAGCTGATCATGTTTTTAATGCTTCAATAAGTTGGCAACAAAGCAAAACTAATACCCCTAAAGATTCAGGTTATGCCGATTTTAGTCCAAACACTCAAAACGTTAACCGAAACAAAGTGCTCTATGATGGAAAAATCATTGATGCCAAAGACTTACCTTCTGGTAACTTCAACTCGCCATTAAAAATCACCGCTGATCTCACCAGTGTTTGGGATGAATGGAATGTGACTTGGTTTAACCAATTGCAATGGAATAGCTGGCGCTCCCAAGCAGAAAAAACCAATAACGGTAACCCGATTCAAACCCCTGAAGCTGGTTATATTTATGCCTATAAAAAACAAAACTACAGTAGCCGCTTTACTTGGGATACCAAATTAAGCTGGCAACCTGAGTTTGCTTATGGTGTGGGTATCTCTGTTGAAGTGAATAACGTTCTTAATACTCGAAACGTTGCTGATCACTTCACTTACAAAGATAAAGAATACAAATCTTATGAACCCGGTCGTCAGTTCTGGTTACAAGTCAGCTACGACTATTAATAAATTGACGAAGTTAATGTGAGCAACCAAGTCGATATACAATAAAAATATGACCAATAAGCAATGAAAACAATAAAACAATTTTTCTATTTAGTTTCACCTTTTTGGGGGCGGCGTGCCGCCCTTTACTGCTGGTTTCTATTGATTGTCTCTTTGACCTTAACCCTGTCATCCGTTTGGTTTAACGTCAAAATGAATGAATGGAATGGTGGCTTTTATAACGCATTACAACAACTTGATGGACAAGCGCTCTACAAGCTTCTTCAACAATTTGTCATTATTATTGCAGGATTAATTACTGTGGTGGTAATGGGCGATTTCTTACGCCAAAAAATGGTTATTCGCTGGCGAGAAGGTATGACGGAACAAGTCCTTGATCGCTGGTTATCAAAAAACAGTAAACACTATATGTTAAGGCTCACGTCTCAAGAGCCGGATAACCCAGATCAGCGTATTGCAGAAGATATTCGTTTACTGATCGAATCCACCATGCGTTTAACCGTGACATTTTTGCACTCGTTACTCACGCTTATCTCTTTTGCCACCATTCTTTGGTCACTCTCTGGTGCGCTCTCTTTCACATTAGGGGGAAGTGAGTGGACTATTCCCGGTTATATGTTCTGGGCGTGTATTATCTATACCATTATCGGGATCACCATTACGCAATTCATTGGTTCACCCTTGCGTAAAATTAATATGGAGAAACAGCGCAAAGAAGCGGATTACCGTACTGCACTCATCACCCGTAAACAACATGGTGATGCAATTGCAGGTCAACGCGGTGAAATCAGTGATCGCAACGAATTAATGGGGCGTTTTTTAGGCGTTATTCATAACTGGAATAACCTAATCCGCTATGAAAGGAATCTTGCATTCTTTACAGTGGGTTACCAACAAGCGACTGCAATGGCACCTATTATTTTTGCCTTACCTAAATTCCTTGCAGGCGAGTTAATGCTAGGCGGATTAATGCAATTAAGACAAGCATTCTCTAGTGTCGCAGGTGCATTAAGCTGGTTTATTTTCTCGTATAAAGAGATCGCCGCATGGCAAGCAACGGTAACACGTCTTTATAATTTCGTGGTGCTTTTAGAGCACGATCACGAGCCAGAAGTCACTGATTTAAATGACAAACAGACTAAATTAAAAGCCAATCTTTCTCTGTTTATGCAAGATGACAGTTTGTTAATCCAAGATATTAACCTCTCTGTAAAAGCGGGTGAGTTAACCATTATTGAAGGTTGTTCTGGTTTAGGTAAATCAACACTGCTTAGAGCATTAAGTGGACATTGGCCTTATTTCAAAGGAGAAATTCAACGTTCGCCAAATGTGTGCTGGCTCCCACAGCGTATGTATCTGCCTTTTGCGCGTTTAGATAGTTTGCTCGCTTATCCTTGTCAACCTAATCAATTTTCCGCAAAAGAGTACCAAGAAGCGCTCCACTTGGTGGGCTTAGACAAAATAAAAAATCAGCTTTCACTAGAAACGGATTGGACAACTCGTTTATCAGGTGGTGAGCAACAACGCCTTATTTTTGCCCGTTTATTACTCAATAAACCGGAACTGATTTTATTAGATGAAACCACCTCTGCACTTGATGAACAAAATGCATTAAACATGTTGATGTTGCTAAAACAACATCTGCCCACCGCAGGTATTGCCTTAGTCAGCCACCAACGCTTTACACATGTGATTGCAGATAATGTGATTTCACTCAACGCCCCGTCCGTATCTTCCTCTCAACCTGCTGGAGCTGCCGAATATGTATCGTAACTTATTGATTATCGCAGTCAGTCTTTCACTTTTAGGGTGTGCCACAGGCACCCCATCTCAAGGTGATAATAATGCGCTATTATTGCGTCCTGATGTTCGCCATTTCACGTTAGATAACGGTTTAGATGTCTACTTATTACAACGCCCACAAACGGGTGTTGAAATGCGCCTTTTAGTTAAAAGTGGTTCCGTTCAAGAAGATGAAAAACAGCTCGGTTTTTCACACTTTACTGAGCATATGGCGTTTAAAGGTACAACGCATTTCCCCGGTACTACAGGCTTTAAACAACTTGAAAGCCTAGGCATGAAATTAGGAAGTCATGTTAATGCGGCAACAAGTTTAAATGCGACGACTTATAAGCTGTCATTACCTAATGCAAATCCGATCCAAATTAAAACAGGGTTAAAGATTTTATCAGACTGGGCATTTGAAATGACATTCGATCCTATTGAGTTTGATAAAGAGCGTCCCGTTATTGTTGAAGAATGGCGTTTGCGTCAAGGTATCGGTTTTCGCATTAACCGCCAGTTAGAAGAGTTACGTTATTACGGTAGCCGTTATCTCAATCGTGATCCTATTGGTGATTTAGACATCGTTAAACATGGCGATGTGAAAGATGCTAAACGCTATTACGATACTTGGTATCAACCAGAAAGAATGGCATTAGTACTAGTTGGTCACTTTAATCAAGGCGATGCTATTGCCGATATTAAGCAACTATTTAACGCCAAAAACAGCGAGAATAAAGGGATTGACGACCCATCTTGGCACAATTTTATCGATCATAAAGATCTACTTGTTAAAACGATTTTCGACAAAGAACAAGGTTCGCGTATTTTGCAGTTCACCTTACAACGAACTTTGCCCGCACCTTTAAATAGTCGCCAAGGTCAATATGAAGATTTAATGGATTCATTATGGCTATCAATTTTAAATCAACGTTTCTCCACTATCGTTGATAATGGCTTAATTGCGTCTATTAGTGCCAATGCTCAAGGTGCAATGTTAGATGCTCGTCGTTCACAACAATTGATGATTGTGCATCCTAAAGGTAATGATTACCAAGGCGCATTAGATATTTTATTCACAGAAGTTCAACGCCTAGCCTCTGTTCCTGTCACTCAAGAAGAGTTAGATAATGCTCGCAACGCGATATTAAAACGTTTAAGTCAACAAGCCGCGGGTGAAGAGCGTTACGAACACGATTATTTAGCCAATCAAATCACGACAGCCATTGAATTGGATATGCCAATTCAAACTAAAAAACAGGCGCTAAATCTAAGCTATCAATTAATCAATAAAGTGACCCCTGAAACATTATCTGCTTATTTTGCCCAATATCTAAAACAATCATCGCCACGAGTTGCTGTAATTGGTCCTGATAATGACGCTAATGTGTTTAATGCAACTCAAGTCGCACAACGTTGGAACGAAATTAGACAATCAAATCCGGGAGCATTTACCCTAAAAACGCAATCTGTTGTATTAGATATTAAACCAGAGCTAACGGGTTCAGTTGTTTCAACACAATCATTGCCGATTGAAAAAACACAAGAGTGGACATTAAGCAATAACATAAAAGTGATTGTGAAAAATGACAGTTATCTCAAAGATAATATTCAAGTTTCACTGCGTATTCCGGGTGGCGCTTCACTTGAAACAAATCAAAGCTTAGGCATGGTGCTATGGGCATTAAAATTACCTGAAGTCAGTAGATATGGTCATTATAATGCACGTGAATTGGCGTTATTTAGCAAGCAACACCAAATAAGTTTACGCCCTTATAGCGAACTGTTATTCCACGGTTTTCGTGGCGAAGCACCGATTGATGAATTGGAAACCTTACTCACATTAATGCATCTAAAAGTGACTTCTCCACAGTTTAATGGCGAGAAGTTAGAGCAACAAAAGCAAGCCATGGCATTAGGTATTTCAAAAACACCAGTTGAACGTACTTTCTTAGATAATATCAATAAAGAAAGCTATCAAAATGGCGATCGTTTAGTCGTTTCGCCTCAAGGTGCTTGGAAACAATTTACTGCCCAACAATTGCAGCAAACAAACCAAATGATTTTAGGGCAACCTGCTGATATGACAGTAGTTATCAGTGGTCCAATTAATCTAAATCAAGTTAAACCACTGGTTGAACGCTGGATTGCAAGTTTACCAACGCGTTCAGAACAACGCCTATTTTGGGCAGATCCCGCGATTAACCCTAAACTTACCTCGTTTAGCAAAACTTATCCTATTGCAAGTAGTGATAAGAGCATGATTAGCATTCAATATGCGGCACCTGCCCAATGGTCACAACAACATGTATTGGCGCTAAATTTACTCGACACCGTGATCAGCCAACGTTTAAGACTCAACTTACGTGAAAAAGCCGGTGGTATTTATTCACTTGGTTTCTCTGAGGTATTAACGAAAATGCCGACAAGCTACTATACTGGTCGTTTAAACTTTACGGCATCACCTGAGCGCGCAGATGAATTAATTACGCTTGCTCGTAAAGTCATGAATGAAGTTAAGCTATCAGGCATTACTGATAAAGAGTTACAAGAGGCTAAAAATATCTGGCTAACTGAATACTCACAGATAAATGACAGTGCAAGCTATTGGACAGATGCCCTTGCACAAGTTGCCACGGATGACCAACAGTATCAGCGTTTACTGACTGATCCCGCCATTATAAAAACATTAAATGTTACTGATATAAACCAAGTCGCTCAGCAATGGTTAGGCGAGAATGAAAAGATCTTTAAATTAACGCCCGCCAATAAAAAATAAGTCTTAATCGTTAAAAAGAAAACGCCCAGTTCAAATTAACAAACTGGGCGTTTATTCATCTATTTTAATCAAGTTATAACAATAAGATTCAAATTTATTGATTATTAGATTTATTAATCTTTTTTAACAGCAAAACGACCACTGCCTAAAAACATGACAGCAATTGCCGCAAATAAATAGAAGCCTGCACTTTCTGGTGCCCATCCCCCTGTTTTAGGGTTTAATGCAAATAGATCACCAGAGTGAACCATCAAGACAGCAACAAACATGGTACCTGCTAAAACCAATGCTGACACACGAGTAAATAGACCGATAATCAGTAAGATAGGAGCGACCACCTCCCCAATCACTGTACCGTAGGCAATAAAAGTTGGTAAATTATAATTAGCCAACATGCCTTGAATACCCGCTAATCCACCGGGTTCCATTTTATGAAGGCCATGTAATAACATTAAAACGCCAAGAGAAACACGTAATACCAATTTACCCAAGTCAGAACAGTCAACAAGTTGATTAAATTTATTAATCATAACGTCTCCAAATTCAAAATAGTAATGTGTGTTTTTAATACAGATTAATAGGCACACTACATTATATGATGAAATATTATGAATGAGTGTAATTTTTATTATCACTATTTGTTCTCATTAGCTCATCATTTAGATTATTATTGCTTTATAGCCCTCTACTCACCTTTTCCATGATTAAGATCACAACTTATTAACATAATAAACTCTTAATCACTCACTTCTCGTTATGCTAATAGATATCTCATCTGACCAGTCTAAAAAGGGTATCTGATGGCACATTATTCTCATCTATTCTCACCTCTTGATTTAGGGTTTACTGTACTTAAAAACCGTATTCTTATGGGTTCTATGCATACTGGACTTGAAGAAAATCCGAATGATGCCCCAAAACTTGCACAGTTTTATGCCCAACGCGCAGCGGCTGGTGTCGCATTAATAGTGACCGGGGGGATCTCCCCTAATAAACAAGGGGTGTTATTACCTCATGCGGCAACATTAATGTCTGAAAACCAACTGGCAACTCACCAACTTGTTACTGATGCGGTTCATCAGCAAGGAGGTAAAATTGCTTTACAGATCTTGCATACTGGTCGTTATAGTTACCAACCTAACCTCGTTGCTCCTTCTGCTATTCAATCCCCAATAACCCCATTTATGCCAACAGAAATGAGTCATCAACAAATCGAACAAACTATCGATGACTACATTCATTGCGCTCAATTAGCCCAAAAAGCGGGCTATGATGGTGTTGAGATAATGGGATCTGAAGGCTATTTAATTAATCAGTTTTTAGTCAGCCATACTAATCAGCGAAATGATCAATGGGGTGGAAATATTGAAAACCGTTGTCGTTTCGCTTTACGCATTCTAGAAGGTATAAAAAAAGCCGTTGGTGAACGGTTTATTATTATTTACCGTCTTTCTATGTTGGATTTAATTAAAGATGGCTCAGATGCATCAGAAGTGCTTTATCTTGCCAAAGCTGTTGAAAAAGCTGGTGCTACAATGATCAATACAGGGATCGGTTGGCATGAAGCGCGAATTCCCACGATAGCCACCATGGTGCCAAGGGGACAATTTTCAAATGTAACGCGCGAATTGATGGGAAAAGTGAATATCCCACTGATTACATCAAATCGAATTAACACGCCACAAACCGCAGAAGCGATTTTAGCGGAAGGTTGTGCTGATATGGTTTCAATGGCTCGTCCTTTTCTTGCTGATCCTGAGTTTGTGCTTAAAGCACAACAAGGGCGTGAAGATGAAATCAATACTTGCATTGCTTGCAATCAGGCGTGCCTTGATGAAATATTCTCAGGTCAAACCGCTTCTTGTTTAGTTAACCCTTTTGCTTGTCGAGAAACCGAACTTTTGGTGATCCCAACCCAACAACCTAAAAAGCTGGCTGTTGTTGGTGCGGGTCCTGCAGGGTTATCTTTTGCGGTAACCGCCGCGAAACGAGGTCATCATGTCACACTGTTTGAAAAAGAAGATGTGATTGGTGGGCAACTGAATATTGCAAGCCAAATACCAGGAAAAGAAGAGTTTAAGGAAACCTTACGCTATTTTAAACGACAGCTACAACTCACAGGTGTGATTGTTAAAAATAATACCGAAGCCACAGCCCATCATCTTGAAAATTTTGATGAAGTTATTTTAGCCAGTGGCGTAACGCCTCACAGCCCTGACATTGAAGGACAAAATAATAAGATAGTTAAAACTTACCTTGATGTTTTAAAACACCATCAACCTGTGGGTAAAAATGTCGTGATCATTGGTAGCGGAGGTATTGGCTTTGATACAGGTCTCTATTTTACTCAACAAGGGCAATGCAGTAGCCTAAGTCCTTGTGCCTTTAATAAAGAGTGGGGCATTGATCCGACTCTTTCATCCCGCGGTGGCATCAACCCCACAACTCACCTTAAAGACGAGACTAAACACATTGTTATGACACAACGTAAAGCGGGAAAAATAGGTTTAAGTTTGGGGAAAACAACAGGCTGGATACACCGACTCACATTAGAGAAAAAAGGCGTTAAATTCTTAACACATTGTCATTATCAAAAAATCACACCAGAAGGTCTTGTGATTGAACTAGATGGAAAACAACAGCTTCTTATGGCTGATAATATTATATTGTGTACAGGACAACGTGCTTATCACCCTCTATTTGCACCTTTAGAAAAAGAAAACAAAATAGTTCATCTTATTGGTGGAGCAAAAGATGCCCATGCATTAGATGCGAAACGCGCGATTAGACAGGGAACAGAATTAGCACTTACCATTTAACGCGTTCACATGATGATAAAATGACAAAAAGAACCCCCACATAAATGTGGGGGTTCTATTTTTTTATTATTGATTATTATTTTTACAGCTCTTCCTGTCTTACTACTTACCCTTTTTACCCATTATTTTTTTCAGTTAACGGATTATCTGAAATACGATTATCTTCGGCAATACAGACTGTTGCAGTAAAGAGAACGTCCGTTGATGAGTTCAGTGCGGTTTCTGCTGAATCTTGTAGCACACCAATCATCACACCCACCGCAACCACTTGCATAGCGATATCATTGTTAATACCAAACATGCTACAAGCCAGTGGAATTAGCAGCAAAGAACCGCCAGCAACACCAGATGCACCACAAGCACAAACTGCAGCAACAAGGCTTAATAATAATGCAGTTGGCACATCAACAGGCATACCCAGTGTATTGACTGCGGCTAATGTCAAAATCGTGATAGTAATTGCCGCCCCACCCATATTGATGGTCGCACCTAATGGAATTGAAACAGAATAAGTATCTTCGTTTAAATTCATACGACGACACATTGCCATATTCACGGGAATATTTGCTGCTGAGCTACGTGTAAAGAATGCCGTTACACCACTTTCACGCAAACATGCCCATACTAATGGATATGGATTACTGCGAATTTTCCAAAATACAATCAGTGGGTTCACGACTAAAGCAACAAACAGCATACAGCCAAGCAGTACCACAAGAACTTGTAAGTAGCCTGCAAGCACTTCAAAGCCTGTTGTTGCAATCGTTGATGACACTAAACCAAAAATACCGATAGGCGCTAAACGAATAACAACACGGACTACATTTGTCACTGCGTCAGCTAAATCTTGCGTTAAAACTTTAGTGGTATCACGTGCATGGCGTAATGCTAAACCAAGCCCGATAGACCACGCTAGGATACCCATATAGTTACCATTGATAAGTGCATCAACAGGGTTTGCGACCACATTAATTAATACGCCTTTAAGCACTTCAGCAATATTTTCAGGAGGTGACAATTGTGATTCATTAACAACCAGTGTTAAAACTGATGGGAACATGAAGCTGGCAACAACGGCAGTTAATGCCGCAAAGAACGTTGCTAGCAGATATAAAATTAATACAGGGCGAATATTCGATTTTTGCCCTTGACGGTGATTAGCAATTGAAGCCATAACCAGTACCCATACTAAGACAGGCGCTACAGCTTTCAATGCACTAATAAACAGGGTACCTAATAGACTCATCATCTTGGCAACTTCTGGCGCTAACCAAGCAAGTAAGATCCCTGCAACTAAACCAATGAGTATTTGTTTGACGAGGCTTCCCTTAAAGAACAGGCTGAAGACTCTGGATTGTTGTTTATCCATAGCTATTCCATTACTTAAAATAATATTTAAAAAAGGCATTATTGAGTGTTTGCAATGCCAGTATAAGGAATTGAATCGCGCTGAAAAGCTGATTATGCAAAATATACAGCATTAACCGTTTTTGTTAACAATAAAATAACATAACTGTGATCATAATAGGATTTTGTTCTTTTTAATATACCAATATGAAATGAAAGAAATTATTATTATCAGTAAGTTATACTTAGTCATCTTACTTGATTTTTATTTTATTTCTCTTCTTTTTCATTTTCTCAATCTATTGATAGTCTTTTTTATTAACATTATCACTAACAATTATCTATGACTAACAGCCTTAACTTGAATAAATAACAAACAAAAAAAGACGATCAAGATAACGTTTTATTTTCTTAATTAAGATTAAAAATTTATCTTTTATGATCTCTTTAAAATAGAGAACACTTCTTGGTGTTATTCATTTTCTTAAAGTTTTCTTTTTAAAAACGCCCTATTCTGAACTCAAAAAGAGATTAGATGTCTATTTTTCGAGATCCAATACCCATGTGTAAGTGGTGTCGTCATCCAGTTGAAAAATTTTCTGTCCAGTTTTTCCTGATTTTGTTAGAGTGTTGCTGTTTTAAACAATGAAAAATAGACCCTATGAAGTAGAAAATGGGTAAATAGATTACAACAGCGATTGATTTTATATTTACCCCCAAATGACTCAGTTTTAGGAAGCCTTTTATATGGAAATCGTAAGAGAGCTATTCTTGGCGCTATGGCATCAAGATTACGAAACCTTAGCTAATCCTTCATTAATATGGATTATCTACATTTTATTATTCACCATACTATTCCTAGAAAACGGAGTATTGCCCGCGGCTTTCTTACCAGGAGATAGCTTATTAATTTTAGTGGGCGTGTTAATTGCTAAAGATACAATGGATTTTCCATTGACCTTACTTATTTTGACTGCAGGCGCAAGCTTAGGCTGTTGGTTGGGCTATCTTCAAGGGCGATGGCTTGGAAATACGAAATTAGTACGCAGTTGGTTATCGCATCTACCAGAACATTATCACCAACGTGCACATGGGCTTTTTCATCGCCATGGCTTAGCCGCACTACTTATTGGTCGCTTTTTAGCATTCGTTAGAACATTGTTGCCAACGATTGCTGGTCTTGCTGGATTGAACAATACTCGCTTTCAAATTTTCAACTGGTTAAGTGGGCTTTTATGGGTGGGCATCTTAACCACACTCGGTTATTTACTCGGTAATAGTCCCCTATTTCGTCAGTATGAACACTATTTAATGAATATCCTTATGTTATTACCTGTTTGCCTCTTAATTATGGGATTAATTGGTAGCATCTGGGTTGTCATTAAAAAGAAAAAAGCGAAAGCGTAAGATCTATCAAATAATATAAAGATTTTCCGACTGCCATAAAAAGCAATAAGCAAAAAATAACAAAGGCCTGTTTCATTTATGTGAGCAGGCCTTTATTTTAATTCGCTATAGACTCGTCTTAATACCCACGCAATCTTGTCACCATGAACACCGATTAAGATTTATCTCTTTTTTTTACTATTAAGTCGTTATTTAATTTCATTAAGCAGTAAAATTAGTCTATTGTTATAAGTATCACATCTCTCTATTAAAGGAGTTACTTATGTCTCATCAACATTCAAATGAAGATCTGCGCGGTGAATTGAAATCTCTTGCTGATACTCTAGAAGAAGTACTGAACTCCTCCGCAGATAAATCCAAAGAAGAGCTCCAAAGCCTACGAGCCAAAGCAGAATCAGCTATAAAAGGTTCTCGTGCAAAACTCAGCGACGCTGGCCGAGAAATTGTTGATAACACCAAAGAAATCGCCGGAAAAGCAGATAACTATGTTCGTGAAAACCCATGGACAGGTGTCGGTATTGGTGCAGCAGTTGGTGTTGTTCTTGGTGTTCTACTAGCAAAACGCTAATTTATAATGAGTGATACTCAAAGACCACAGGGCCCCGCATCCGGGGTTCTGAATTCTCTCAGTAAAATTGGCGCTATCATGATAGGCATGGTTGAAACACGCCTAAACTTGATTGCCGTTGAGCTGGAAGAAGAAAAAACCACACTTATTCAGCTTATTTTAATGGCGGGTGTTACCTTGTTGCTCACCGCCTTTGGCTTAATGAGTTTACTTATTCTGATATTTTGGGTTATTCCACCTGATTATCGAGTCCATGCTTTAGCTATCACAACCGCTACTTTACTTTTCTGTGCACTCATTGGTGCCGTCATGACATTAAGAAAAGCGCGAAATTCCACCTTGTTAGGCGATACTCGCCAGCAATTGGAATTGGATAAACGTCTTTTGGAGCAATATCATGATGAGCAAACAAAATAAGCAGGCGATCCTCGCAAGACGTAAAAAGCTGTTGTTGAATAAAATTCAGCAACAGCGCGCTGATTTAGGGAAAAGCACACAAACTTGGCTTGATGTGACAGAACCTTATGATAAAGCGTGGCGAATTTTAGTCTCTTTAAAACCGGCATTTTTAGTGGGAGCTAGCTTTATTTCTCTTTACAGCATTAAACACCCTAAAAAAATCATACGATTAGGGCAACGTGCCATCGGTGCAATTGGCTTAATTCGTACAATCCAAAAGTCCTTCAAAAAAACCTCAGAATAAACATCAATTTTTTTGTCTAAGAATGTTAATTCTTCTTAATATCCTCTTTTTCAATTTCCCATTATTGTATATCTCACAACGTAGCCGTGGTTATTAAATCTAAAAACAGAAAAATAACCGACGAAAATACAATACAAATCGATATACATTGCGAATAATAGAGTTTGATTAGGAATAAACATCATGAAAAAATTTGAAGACATTGCATTATTAATTGCCCGTATTTTAATGCCTATTTTATTTATTAGTGCAGGCTACGGAAAAATTGGGGGTTACGAAGGTACACAGCAATATATGCAAGCAATGGGTGTTCCCGGTTTCTTATTACCACTGACTATTTTATTAGAATTAGGCGGTGGATTAGCAATCTTATTTGGTTTCTTAACTCGCACCACAGCAATTTTTACCGCAGTATTTACACTTCTTACTGCATTACTGTTCCACAGTAATTTTGCTGAAGGTATGAACCAATTAATGTTTATGAAAAATATGACAATTGCTGGCGGATATTTATTACTGGTTATCACAGGCCCAGGTAAATGGAGCTTAGATCGTATTTTCAATAAGAATTGGTAATAACCCATTTAGAAACAAAAAGATCCCCTAGGGGATCTTTAAATCGATGAGAACCCCATGTTTTAAGCATCGGGTTCTTTTTTTATATCATTTTCATTAATCCCTTTCTGTTACTCCCCCCACCCCTAAATCACTCTGGTGAGTGATATTTTGCCTTTATTCAAATGGATCTTCTGCGATACACTAAATTTTAGGTGCGGTTTTTTTGTACTGTGAGAATAAAAACCGTAGTTTACTTATTATTCTGAAAATAGTGTGATTTTTTCCTTATAAATTAATGTTGTTACAATTTGAAATAAAATACACATTTTGTTACATATTAAAAATCCATGTACATTAGAACTGACTGGCTTTAGCAAGATTTCGGACATTTACGAAAGTGAATAATATAAGTAAATACACTTATTATAAAAAACGAAAGCAGTAAATAACGTGTGGACAATTATTTTACGCTAAGTCACTTATCCTACGAGGATAGAATGCTTGTTCTCTCTACCCCTTCCTTTACTTCTTATTGAAAATACTTAAGCTACTCTAATTAATTGAAGACTCTATTATAAGCCCATTATTAAACAGAGACGTTTCTAGGCTTATTTTTGTCTTTTTTATTGCGTGTGTGTCACCGTTAAATGGGAGCTTTTATGTCAATGAATGACGCAAACAATACCCCTAAACCTCGTTTGGTATTAGATGATCCGGCATCATCCCCCTCCTTTAAAATGGGGATGACATTCTCCGAACAACAAGCTCGCATTAAAAAATACAGTGAATTACTCGA
>NZ_PENW01000034.1 GCF_003144405.1 Proteus cibi | reverse complement strand
GTGAGAGTAGGGAACTGCCAGGCATTAAATAAGACGAGAAAGCCAACCCAATGGGTTGGCTTTTTTGCGTTTGGGGTTTTTAAACAGATCAGTAAGTAAAGAGTAAGCAAGTTATTTTATATTTAAGTTATTAATAAGATAATTGTTAAATAATACCGTGGCTCCAACGAGAAAATTGCTCAATTCCCATCCGATTTAATATATGACGAAACCAAACACTGTAGTTTTGTGCATTCTCCTCAATATCTTGATAAAGAGAATCGAGAGAGATCCAGCGGTAATCCATCACTTCATTTGAATTACTACGTGGTAATTCGTTACTAATCCCAAGAAATAGATGATCAAATTCATGTTCTATCAGATCATCCGTCACTTTTTCGTTATACAGAATAGTTCCAATAGATTGCATATCACATTTCATGCCTAATTCTTCATCTAAACGACGATGGATAGCATCTGAAAGTAATTCATTTGGAAGCGGATGACTACAACATGTATTTGCCCATAAACCACCAGAGTGATATTTAGACATTGCACGTTGTTGAATAAGTAATTGCTGCTTTGAATTAAAAATAAATATTGAAAAGGCTCGATGTAATGCGCCTACAATGTGAGCTTCAAGCTTTGGCATCGTTCCCAGTTCATTATCATTTTTATCTACGAGAATAACAGCGTCTTCCACAAAAAATCACCTTAATAAAATAATATATTGTTATAGCGTGAATATAACATGACTGTATATCAAATAACGATTTATTGTGTTGTTCTTTTTATGGCTTCACAATAATGATGCCTTTACTATAGTCATAAATACGTAGGTGATCTGGGTTCTTAAATTTATTTAAAAATAACTATTTGTTTTATATAAATTAAAAATAATAGACAAAAATGATTTAGGTAATAACTATCAGAGAGTTTACTAGATTCATATTATGATGAGAGGTAAGATGAAATACTAATTCTGCTACTGTTTGTAGCAAAATCTAAAATAAAGGAATTTAGTTATGTCATCTATATTACCTCGTTCTGTAACTTCGCCAAAAAAATTCTTTATTGGTAGCCAATTGCTGTCTTCTGTTGGTAAATATGTAAAAGATTTTGGTGATAACGCATTTATTATTAGTGATGAGTTTTTTTTAGAAAAAGTAACTAAAGAAGCCGTTCCTTCTCTAAAAGAAAATGGCATTGTTTCACTAGTTGAAAAATTTAATTACGAATGTACTGAGGCAGAAGTTAATCGCCTAGGTAAAATTGCCATTGAAAATAAAGTGAACGTTATTATTGGTATTGGGGGGGGTAAGACATTAGATGTGTCTAAAGCTGTTGCTTATTATCAGCACATTCCTGTTATTTTATTCCCAACTATCGCTTCAACTGACGCACCTTGTACCGCATTGTCTGTGTTGTATAAAGAAAATGGTGAGTTTGATAAATATTTATTCTTACCACAAAACCCAGATGTTGTTATTGCGGATACCGCTATTATCGCATCAGCCCCACAACGCTTTTTCTCTGCAGGTGTTGGTGATGCCCTAGCAACTTACTTTGAAGCACGTGCTTGTTATCAAGCCGACGGCTTAAATTTAGTCAATCAACGTCCATCACGTACTGGCCTTGGTTTAGCACAACTGTGCTTTGAAATGTTAAGTGAGAACATTGATAAAGCAATGGATGCCATTCGCCATAAAATTACTACACCTGCATTAGAGCAAACTATTGAAGCAACAATCTACCTGAGTGGTGTTGGTGCGGAAGCCGGTGGTTTAGCAGCTGCTCACGCAGTAAATAATGGTATGTCTGCTGTTGAATCTTTACACCGTGTCCAACATGGTGAAAAAGTGGTATTCGGTCTATTAACTCAATTAGTGTTAGAAAATGCACCACAAGAAGAAATTGATGAAGTGATCCGTATTATTAAAGCGGCAGAATTACCACTGACGCTTGAAGATATGGGGATGAAAGAATTCATTGAAAGTGAATGGCGTACTGTTGCTAAAATCGCCTGTGCTGAAGGTGACACTATGGGTAATATGCCAATGAGAGTGACTGAAGAAGATGTTTATAATGCAATGATCGCAGCGAACGCATTAGCTCATCGCTATAAATAATTCTTAGTTTGGCAAATGATTATCTTAAAACCCCAAATTGATTTTGGGGTTTTTCTTTAATCTAATGTTGGATTCATTTGGGCAAGATCGAACGGTGTTATCTGATAAACATAGTAGTTCAACCAATTTGCAAACAATAAATGCCCATGACTACGCCAAGAGGCGATAGGTTTTTTACTCGGATCATTATCTGGAAAATAGTTTTCTGGTAATTGAGGATTTAGCCCTGCTTTGACATCACGATGATATTCATCTGCTAGTGTATTGGGGTCGTATTCTGGGTGCCCAGTAGCAAAAACAACTCTTTTATCTTTTGATGCAAATAAATAAGCACCCGCTTCTTCTGACGTTGCAAGGATCTCTAAATCAGTATTATTTTGAATAAAGTCGATAGGAAAACCAGCATAACGAGAATGAGGAGCAAAGAACGTCTCATCAAACCCGCGTGTTAATAGAGAAAATGGCGAGCAAGTGTTATGACGATATACACCTGAAATTTTTTGTTCTAGTGTGTATTTAGGCAGGTTGTATAAGATATTCAATCCAGCTTGAGCTGCCCAACAAATAAAGAGTGTAGAAGTCACATGCTCCTTAGCCCATGTAATGACTTCTTTTATTTCATCCCAATAAGCCACATCTTCAAATTCAACGAGCCCTAATGGCGCGCCTGTGACAATAAGCCCATCGAAATTTTGTTCTTTAATTTGGTCAAAATCACAATAGAAAGTATCGAGATGCTCTACCGGAGTATTTTTAGGAATACGAGAGTCAATACGTAATAATTGAATATCAATTTGAAGAGGACTATTAGAAAGCAATCGCAGAAATTGATTTTCTGTTTCTATTTTCTTTGGCATTAAATTAAGGATAAGCACTTTTAATGGGCGAATATCTTGAATACTCGCTCTACTGGATGTCATAACAAAGACATTCTCTTTTTGTAAACAACTGACTGCGGGTAGCTCATCGGGTACTCTAATTGGCATTTCAATAACCTCTAAAAAAACATCTAGACATCTAGAAGCCTGAATTTAGCTAATAACCTTTTGAATGTCGAGGTCTTCATGTTGTGTATGAAGAATATTCATATAAGGAAAAACTATATAGCCACAATCATCAAGCATTAACACTCCTTTTCTCTGTCTATTATCGATATCTTCCAGATCCCTCGAGTTATTTTGAAATTCTGATTTTTGTACAATAAAAAAACACCGATGTAATCACATTGTTAAAAATTATTTAAATAAAAATGGAATTCATTTTTGATTTTTGTAAAAACTGCATTAATCTTAATCAGGTGTGTAAACGCTTTTAGGGGAATGCAGAATGTCACAACCGTTAACTACAGAAGAATTAAATTTTACGCAATCTTTTGGTGAACAGGAAAAAGAGATATTAAATCATGATGTTAAGTTGTTTTTGATTGACTTATTAAATCATTTTTCAGATAGACGCCATGCTTTATTAGCTGAAAGGGATAGCTGGAAACGCAGAGTTGATAATGGTGAGCTTCCTGATTTTATTTCGGAATCGAGTTCCATTATAAATTCAGAGTGGAAAGTTAATCCTATCCCAAAAGATCTTCAAGACCGCCGTGTTGAAATAACAGGGCCTGTTGATCGCAAAATGGTCATCAATGCGCTAAATGCCAATGTAAAAGTTTTTATGGCGGACTTTGAAGATTCCTTAGCGCCTACATGGGACAAAGTGATTGATGGTCAAATCAATTTGCGGGATGCCGTCAAAGGCACTATTTCTTATACCAATGAACAAGGCAAATGTTATCAACTCAAAGCATCACCAGCGGTATTGATTGCCAGAGTTAGAGGACTCCATCTTCCTGAGAAGCATGTGCTATGGCAAGGAAAGCCTATTGCAGGGGGATTATTTGATTTTGCTTTGTATTTTTACCATAACTACAAAGCGTTATTAGAAAAAGGGAGTGGTCCTTATTTTTACATTCCTAAATTGCAAACATGGCAAGAAGCTAAATGGTGGAGTGATGTTTTTCATTTCACTGAAAAGCGCTTTGGTTTACCAACGGGCACTATTAAAGCTACGGTATTAATTGAAACCTTACCCGCAGTTTTCCAAATGGAAGAAATTCTCTTTCATATGAAAGAGCATATCGTTGGACTTAATTGTGGTCGTTGGGATTATATTTTTAGCTATATTAAGACATTAAAAAATTATCCTGATCGTGTATTACCTGATAGACAGGGGATCACGATGACTCAACCTTTCTTAAGTGCTTATTCGCGTTTACTGATCCAGACTTGCCATAAACGTGGCGCTTTTGCTATGGGCGGAATGTCTGCGTTTATTCCAAGTCGAGATCCAGAGCAAAATGGCATTATTTTGAAAAAAGTATTTGATGATAAAGAATTTGAAGCCACCAATGGCCACGATGGTACTTGGATTGCTCATCCTGGTCTTGCTGAAACAGTATTGTCTGCTTTTGATGCCGTATTGGGGAGTCGCTCCAATCAACTCGATGTACAACGTAATGAAAAAATAACGGCAGAAATGTTATTAGCGCCTTGTCGCGGTGAGCGTACAGAAAAAGGCATGAGAGCGAATATCCGTGTTGCTGTGCAATATATCGAAGCGTGGATTTCTGGTAATGGTTGCGTACCTATCTATGGACTAATGGAAGATGCGGCAACAGCTGAAATATCACGTACCTCTATTTGGCAATGGATACGCCATCAAAAAACACTGTCCGATGGACAAGTTGTGACTAAAGATCTCTTTCGTAAAATGCTGAAAGAAGAGCTTGAAGTGATACACCAAGAAGTCGGTGATATTCGTTTTGAAGAAGGGCGTTTTAAAGAAGCGGCTTCTTTGATGGATAAGATCACAACCCAAGATGAATTAGTCGATTTTCTGACTTTACCGGGTTACCAACTTTTAAATTAAAAAAGATACGTCAAAACGTATTTATAAACTGCAAACATCATCACTACCGTATTTATAGGAGCTGTTTTTATGACTATTAGTAGATCAGAGCAAATCGCCCAATTAGAGAAAGAGTGGGAACAACCTCGCTGGAAAGGTATTACCCGTCCTTATAGCGCTGAAGATGTGATTAAATTAAGAGGCTCGGTTAACCCAGAACATACCTTAGCAAGACGTGGCGCTCAAAGGCTTTGGTCATCATTAAATGGAAAATCGAAGAAGGGTTATGTTAATGCATTAGGTGCTTTAACGGGTGGGCAAGCGTTGCAACAAGCAAAAGCAGGGTTAGAAGCGGTTTATCTTTCAGGATGGCAAGTGGCTGCCGATGCTAATACCGCCGCCAGCATGTACCCTGATCAGTCGTTATATCCCGTTGATTCAGTACCTAATGTTGTTCAACGTATCAATAATACATTTAGACGAGCTGATCAAATTCAGTGGTCAAATGGTATTGGTCCTCAACATAAAGATTATATTGATTTTTTCCTTCCTATTGTGGCTGATGCGGAAGCTGGCTTTGGTGGAGTACTAAATGCCTTTGAATTAATGAAAGCAATGATTGAAGCTGGAGCCGCAGGTGTCCACTTCGAAGATCAGTTAGCTGCCGTGAAAAAATGCGGTCATATGGGAGGGAAAGTACTTGTTCCGACTCAAGAAGCTGTGCAAAAGCTGGTTGCTGCACGTTTAGCTGCTGATGTGTCTGATGTGCCTACATTACTCGTTGCTAGAACGGATGCCGATGCTGCCGATCTCTTAACTTCAGATTGCGATACTTATGATAGTTCGTTCTTAACTGGAGAACGTACTCCTGAAGGTTTCTTCTGTACCCATGCTGGTATTGATCAAGCTATTAGTCGTGGGCTTGCTTATGCACCTTACGCCGATCTGGTGTGGTGTGAAACATCACTCCCAGATCTAAAAATGGCGGCTAAGTTTGCAGAAGCTATTCACGATAAATACCCTGGAAAAATGCTGGCTTATAACTGTTCACCTTCCTTTAACTGGAAAAAGAATCTTGATGATCGCACGATTGCGCATTTCCAAGATGAGCTCTCTGCGATGGGATATAAATTCCAGTTTATTACTTTAGCGGGCATTCATAGCATGTGGTTCAACATGTTCGATCTGGCACATGATTATGCTAAGGGCGAAGGTATGAAACACTACGTTGAGAAGGTACAAGAAAAAGAGTTTGCCGCACTTAATCAAGGTTATACCTTCTCATCGCATCAACAAGAGGTGGGAACTGGGTATTTCGATAAAGTGACAACGATTATTCAAGGTGGTATGTCTTCGGTAACGGCACTAACAGGCTCAACTGAAGAGCAGCAATTTTAAGTTCCAAAAATATTATTATCTGTTTTTGTGGTGATAATTCAGGAGCAGGATGCTCCTCTTTTTCGTGAGGTTGCTAATGACACCAGAAGATTTAATTGCTCAAACAATTTTACAAGGCTTTGATGCCCAATATGGTCGCTTCCTTGAGATAACGTCAGGGGCACAATATCGTTTTGAGCAAGCGGATTGGCATGGTGTTCAAATCGCGATGAAAGAGCGCATCCGTTTATATGATAATCATGTTGGATTAGTGGTTGAACAACTTAAATATATTCGACATGACATTGATAAAGAAACTCTTTTTTTACAAAAGGTGAAAGAGAACTATACGCAATTATTACCCAATTACCCTCGATTTGAGATCGCAGAGAGCTTTTTTAATTCTGTTTATTGTCGCCTATTTCATCATCGTGAATTGAATAAAAAAAATTTATTTGTTTTTTCATCACAACCAGCTTATCGCTTTACACAAGCCCCTCGACCGTTATCAAAGCCATTTGTTATTCAGAGTGATTTACCCACATTACTGCAAGACATTTTATCACGCTTACCTTTACGACTACCGTGGCAAAATAAACAACGCGATATTCACTCTATTTGTCATGTACTTACCGCCCAGTTCTCCTCTGAACAATTGAAAAATGCGGTATTTCATATCGCAAACGAACTCTTTTATCGTAATAAAGCAGCTTGGTTGATTGGTAAAATAGTCATTAATGATCAATATATTCCATTCTTATTACCTATTCATAATGTTGAGCAGCAATTATTGATTGATACCTGCCTTATCTCAGCAGATGAAGCGAGTATTGTTTTTGGTTTTGCTCGTTCTTATTTTATGGTTTATGCCCCATTTCCTGCCGCATTAGTCGCATGGCTAAGAGATATATTACCGAGTAAATCTATTGCTGAGCTTTATATGTCGATAGGGTGTCAAAAACACGGTAAAACAGAATACTATCGTGAATACCTTGCCTTTATGAATTTTTCATCGGAGCAATTTATTGAAGCTCCTGGTGTAAAAGGCATGGTGATGTTGGTATTTACATTACCAACTTATGATCGTGTTTTTAAAGTGATCAAAGACAAATTTGCACCACAAAAAACGATCACAGCGGAGCGAGTCAAAGAGTGCTATCAATTGGTTAAAGAGCACGATCGTGTTGGACGAATGGCGGATACTCAAGAGTTTGAGAATTTTATGATCGATAAGAAAAGAATTAGCCCTGAATTAATGGCGATCTTTCAACAAGAGATCCCTAACAAGTTAGAAGATCTGGGTGATAACTTACTGATCCGTCATCTTTATATGGAGCGGAGAATGATACCGCTCAATATCTATATGGAGCAGTGCGATGACAATCAACTGAAAGCGGTTGTTGAAGATTATGGGCAAGCGTTGAAAGAGCTTATTGCGGCAAATATTTTTCCCGGTGATATGTTGTTTAAAAACTTTGGTGTGACTCGGCATCGTCGCGTGATTTTTTATGATTATGATGAAATTAGTTATATGACAGATATGAATTTTCGTGCGATCCCTCCAGCCCGTTATCCAGAAGATGAATTAGCAAGCGAGCCTTGGTATAGCGTTGCACTCAATGATGTATTTCCAGAAGAGTTTCGCTATTTTCTATGTAGTGATAAGCGAATTTGCCACTATTTTGACGCTCAGCATCGTGAGCTTTTATCACCAGAATATTGGCAACAGCAACAACAAAAAATTAAAGAAGGGTATATTGAAGATGTTTATGCCTATTCCCAAACTAAGCGATTTACTCAATGAATTACCCTAGGCAACGTTGACATCCTCCCCGCCCTGAAGTGGAACTGAAGGGTGGAGTTTTATGGCGCATCGGATAAAAATAAAGGTAGGTACAAGGGGATACCTACCTTTATTGAATAAACCTATTTTGGTACAGAAATAATTAACGATGCGTACCTGCAACAGCTTCTTTAGCTAATTCAGTAATACGTTGGAAATCACCTGCTTTCACTGCATCATTAGGCACTAACCAAGAACCACCAATGCAAAGCACACTCTCGAGAGCAAGGTAATTGCGGTAGTTTTCTGGTGAGATCCCGCCAGTTGGGCAGAAGCGGACTTTTGAGAATGGTCCTGCAATTGCTTTTAATGCCTTTACACCACCATTGGCTTCTGCTGGGAAAAATTTGAATTCATTTAAACCGTAGCTCATTCCCAGCATTAATTCGGAAACTGTTGAAATACCCGGAATTAAAGGGATTGTTCCTGCAATGGCCGCTTTGAGTAATGCGTCTGTTAATCCTGGGCTAATAGCAAATTGAGCACCCGCTTCAGTGACTTGCGCTAATTGTTGAGGATTAATAACCGTACCTGCGCCCACAATGGCTTCAGGAACTTCTTTTGCAATACGGCGGATAGCTTCAATTGCACATTCTGTACGTAATGTCACTTCTAAAACTTTTACACCACCGGCGACCAAAGCTTTTGCAACAGGGACTGCATCATCAATATGGTTGATAACAATAACAGGAACAACAGGCCCTGATTTTAGTACAGACTCTGCACTTGTATTCCAATGATCCATGATTGTATTTCCTAATCAGAAAGTGGTGAGCAAATTAATTTAATCTGCTCCTCGTTAAGCCTCAAAACTTGTCTACATTAAAAATCAATGCAACAAGCACCTTGTTCAGCACCTGATAAATGACGGCGTAAATTAACGAATAACTCACGACCACAGCCTGCATTATTGGCACTTAAATCAGGAATTTCATCTTGGCGAGCATTCAATGTTTGCTCATCGACAAGCAACGTTAACTCACCTGTTTTACCGTTAACACGAATAATATCACCATCACGTACTTTGGATAATAAACCACCCTTTACAGCCTCTGGTGTAACATGAATTGCGGCGGGAACTTTACCTGAAGCGCCTGAAAGTCGACCATCTGTAACTAATGCGACTTTATAGCCTTTATCCATTAATACACCTAAAGGTGGCATCAGTTTATGCAATTCAGGCATACCGTTCGCTTGTGGTCCTTGATAACGGACAACAACCACACAATCTTTATTCAGTTTGCCGGCATCAAACTGAGTGGCGATATCATGTTGGCTATTAAACACAATAGCAGGGGCTTCGATAATTTTATTCTCATCGGGTACAGCAGAGGTTTTCATTACCGCTCTACCTAAATTACCTTGCATCACTTGTGTACCACCATGCGATGAGAATGGGGTATTTATATCAGCAATCACTTCTTTATCTAAAGAGCTTATTGCGCCTTCACGCCAATCAAGTTTACCGTCATTTAACCAAGGCTCTAAGGTATAACGCTCAATGCCAAATCCCGCAACAGTATGTACATCACGATGAATTAAGCCTTTTTTCAGTAATTCACGGATGATCAGAGCAATGCCACCCGCGGCCTGAAATTGGTTGATATCCGCGGGACCATTAGGATAAATGCGCGCAATAAGAGGAACAACTTGGGACAGTTCAGAAAAATCATCCCAATTAATAATAATACCCGCTGCGCGTGCCATAGCGACTAAGTGCATGGTTAGATTAGTTGACCCCCCCGTTGTGAGTAGCGCAATCATGCCGTTAACAATGACTTTTTCATCAACTAATTGACCGATAGGAAGATAATTACCAGAGTTCTCTGTTAATCGCACAATCTGATTTGCCGCT
Organism: Proteus cibi; assembly: GCF_003144405.1. Taxonomy (GTDB): domain Bacteria; phylum Pseudomonadota; class Gammaproteobacteria; order Enterobacterales; family Enterobacteriaceae; genus Proteus; species Proteus cibi. The sequence continues at coordinate 328,455 of NZ_PENW01000034.1, read as the reverse complement.
GCATCCGTTAATGCATCACGCAACGGTGTATCCGGATGGACAAAAGAAGCGCCGGGTAAATGTAATCCCATCATTTCCATGACCATCTGATTAGAGTTTGCAGTGCCATAAAAAGTACAGGTTCCAATGCTATGATAAGACGCGGCTTCGGCTTCTAACAACGCATTACGATCCACTTTACCTTCAGCATAAAGTTGGCGAATACGGACTTTTTCTTTATTTGGTAAACCGCTAGTCATGGGACCTGCTGGAACAAAAATAGCAGGGAGGTGACCAAAAGAGAGCGCCGCCATCGCCAATCCGGGAACGATTTTATCGCAGATCCCTAAATAGAGCGCACCATCAAACATATTATGGGATAAGCCAACGGCTGCTGACATTGCGATAACATCACGACTGAGGAGCGATAGCTCCATCCCATCTTGACCTTGAGTGACACCATCGCACATTGCAGGAACACCGCCTGCCACTTGTCCTACGGCTCCAACAGCATGTAATGCTGTTTTAATTTTTTGAGGATAATCTTCATACGGCTTATGAGCTGACAACATATCATTGTAAGCAGTGATAATGGCAATATCATTATGAACCATATTTTTCAGGCGATTTTTATCGTCAGCCTGACAAGCCGCGAAACCATGAGCCAAATTACCGCAAGCCAATTGAGCACGATGTACTGTTTGGCTTTTTGCGGTTTCTATTTTTTTCAGATAAGCACGACGAGTCTCTTGTGAGCGAGCAATAATGCGTTCAGTCACCTGTTTTACTGTCTCGTTAAGGGGGACAAAGTCGTTCTGAATTGGGTCATGATTTTTAGGGTTCATAATGATGCTTCCTTTATTCACACAAGGGTGATGAGCGTTACTATTAGCTTTGAAAAGAGAAGATTTAAATCTGCTATAGTATTTGTTACCGGTAACATTGTTACGGGTAACAAGAAGAGTTGCAATACTCTTAATACGTCTTAAACAACATCTGTGATCGACATCAATTTTTTTAAGGTGATAAGTAACAGTTTTTTAATCTTTGATGGGAATAGAGAGAGAATAGCCGCTTTTTTACAAAGCTGAATCGTTTTATTTTGGAAAATACCTTCCTTGTGGTGGATAACAAGGAAGGTAAATATCAGGATTAACTTTTTACACCACCGTATTCACGGCTAATTTGTTTTGCTGCTTTGATAACCATTGCGCCTAATTCAGTGATACGTGAATCCGTCATTCTGGAAACTGGACCTGAAAGGGAAATAGCTGCAAAAGGCTGGTGGTGTTCATCATAAATACAAGCACCTATACAGCGCAAACCTAAAGCATGTTCCTCATCATCGAAAGAAAAACCTTGTTTCCGAGCCTGCTCTAAGTTTTCTTTTAGAGAAGAAGGGAGTGTTCGGGTATGCGGTGTATAAGCCATTAAGCCTTTTTTCTGGAGCAAAGGCAGTAATTTATTATCTGGCAAAGTAGCAAGAAATGCTTTACCTGCACCGGATGCATGCATCGGTAATTTACCGCCAATAGGGGCAGACATTCTCATTAGCGCATTGCATTGCACTTGATCGACAATTACCGCATCAAATTCAATTTGGTCAAGAATAGCCAGATTAACGGTTTCGCCAGAGTCTTCCATTAACTGACGTAAAATAGGGTGCACCATTACCAAAAGATTGCGGGTTTGTAGAAAGCTACTGCCAACGATAAAGGCGTGTGTACCTACAACCCATAAGCCTAAATCTCCGACTTGACGAACAAAACCATGCTGTTGAAGTGTAGTGAGTAGGCGATGCGTTGTGGAGTTGGGTAACCCAGCTTGAAAAGCAAGATCTGTTAGGGCGATACCACCTGGAGATTCGGAAATATATTCCAATAATGTCAATCCGCGACTTAACGATTGAACAGGGCCTCCTTGTGCGGTGCTTTGAGTGGCAGGTGTTTTCGTTTTACGCACTTTTTTATTTGTAGGGGAAACTGTCATGCATACACTCCAGAAATGCTATCCATATTAATATCTATTATGAACTATCTCGTGTAATAAAACTCCTCCGATCACCGCATTTTTCAAAACAAAATGTGTGATAAGGAATATTTATTAAAAGCGTTTATCACTGAGTGAAAATCTCTCATCTTCGTCTTAGAAATCTTTATAAAAAGATATGGTAGGATAAAAAAACAACGAAAAATAAGTATAAAAGTATTCTCGATTAAGAGGACGTAACGTGGCAAACATAAAACAACAACTGGTAGAAGCATTAGAAAAACGTATCTTAGTGCTTGATGGCGCAATGGGAACAATGATCCAGCAATATCAACTCACAGAAATCGATTATCGAGGTGAGCGTTTTGCTGATTGGAATTGTGATGTTAAAGGAAATAATGATCTTTTAGTCTTAACACAGCCTCAGATCATTGCCGATATACATGATGCTTATTTTCAAGCCGGTGCTGATATTGTTGAAACAAACACCTTTAACTCGACATCTATCGCGATGGCTGATTATCACATGGAGTCACTCTGTTTTGAGCTGAACGAAGAGGCCGCCAAATTAGCTAAAGCCTGTGCAGATAAATGGAGTGCTTTAACACCTGATAAACCTCGCTATGTCGCGGGTGTTTTGGGACCCACAAACAGAACGGCATCTATATCCCCTGATGTTAATGATCCGGCTTTTCGTAATATTTCATTTGATAAGCTGGTGGCAGCTTATCGAGAAGCAACACGTGGATTAATTAAAGGCGGTGTTGATTTAATTATGGTCGAAACTATTTTCGACACACTAAACGCGAAAGCGGCTATTTTTGCCATTAAATGTGAGTTTGAATCGCTCAATATTGAATTACCTGTGATGATCTCTGGCACCATTACAGATGCTTCAGGAAGAACCCTAACGGGTCAAACAACAGAAGCGTTTTACCACTCTTTACGTCATGCCGATGCGCTCTCATTTGGTTTAAATTGTGCATTAGGTCCTAAAGAATTACGCCAATATATTCAAACACTTTCACAAATATCTGAAACCTATGTCAGTGCTCACCCTAATGCAGGTTTGCCTAACGCATTTGGAGGTTATGACTTAGATGCGCAAGAAATGGCTGAGCAAATTAAAGAGTGGGCACAAGCGGGTTTTCTCAATATTGTGGGAGGGTGCTGCGGAACAACGCCTGAGCATATTCTCGCCATTTCACAAGCGGTAGAAGGTATTGCACCAAGAGTATTACCTTCTTTGAAAAAAGCCTGTCGTCTCTCAGGTCTTGAACCATTAATCATTGATGAGAATTCACTGTTTGTAAATGTGGGTGAACGAACCAATGTTACAGGCTCTGCTAAATTTAAACGCTTGATAAAAGAAGGCCTTTATCAAGAAGCGTTAGATGTTGCGCGTCAGCAAGTTGAAAATGGTGCTCAAATCATTGATATCAACATGGACGAAGGCATGTTAGATGCTGTTGAAGCCATGACGCGTTTTCTTAATCTTATTGCCGGTGAACCTGATATTGCTAAAGTTCCGGTGATGATTGACTCCTCTAAATGGGAAGTGATTGAAGAGGGACTAAAATGCATTCAAGGCAAAGGAATTGTTAACTCCATTTCGATGAAAGAAGGCGAAATACCTTTCCTTGAACACGCTAAATTGGTACGTAAATACGGCGCTGCGGTTGTTGTTATGGCGTTTGATGAAGTAGGACAAGCTGATACTCGAGAACGCAAAATTGAAATTTGTCGCCGAGCTTATCAACTCCTCACAGAACAAGCCGGTTTTCCACCTGAAGATATCATTTTTGATCCCAATATATTTGCTGTCGCAACAGGCATTGCAGAGCATAATAATTATGCTGTTGATTTTATTGAAGTCTGTGCGGATATTAAATCTCAACTGCCTTATGCCTTAATTTCAGGGGGGGTTTCTAACGTCTCATTCTCTTTTCGTGGTAATGATCCTGTTCGTGAAGCAATTCATTCTGTTTTTCTCTACTATGCTGTGAAAAATGGCATGGATATGGGGATTGTGAATGCAGGGCAATTGGCAATTTATGATTCTCTCCCCGATGAACTGCGTAACGCAGTAGAAGATGTCATATTAAATCGTCATGAAGAGAGCACCGACAATTTATTAGCACTTGCTGAGCGTTATCGCGGTAGTAAAAGTGATGAGCAAAATCATCAGTTGGCAGAATGGCGACAATGGGATGTAGAAAAACGCTTAGAATACGCGTTAGTGAAAGGGATCACCGAATTTATTGTTGAAGATACCGAAGCGTGCCGACAACAAGCATCAAGCCCGATTGAAGTGATTGAAGGGCCATTGATGAATGGCATGAATACTGTTGGCGATTTATTTGGTGAAGGCAAAATGTTTTTACCCCAAGTTGTGAAATCAGCTCGTGTGATGAAACAAGCGGTCGCTTATCTCGAACCTTATATTCAAGCGACAAAACAAGCGGGTACTTCCGCGGGTAAAATTTTACTGGCTACCGTAAAAGGGGATGTTCACGATATCGGTAAAAATATTGTTGGTGTCGTTTTGCAGTGTAATAACTATGAGATTATTGATCTGGGTGTAATGGTGCCTTGCGATAAGATCCTACAAACCGCGATTGATGAAAAAGTTGATATTATTGGTCTTTCAGGGCTGATCACACCTTCACTTGATGAAATGGTGAATGTTGCCAAAGAGATGGAAAGGCGCGGTTTTTCTTTACCATTAATGATCGGTGGAGCAACAACATCTAAAGCACATACCGCAGTAAAAATAGAGCCGAATTATAGTCATCCTACTGTTTACGTACAAAATGCATCGAGAACTGTAGGTGTTGTTGCCGCACTATTATCTGAAACCCAAAAAGCCGATTTTGTTGCTAAAACACGGCGTGAATATGAAGTCGTACGTCAGCAATACGCCAGAAAGAAACCACGCACACCGCCTGTTTCTTTAGATATTGCACGATCAAATGCACTAAAAATTAATTGGCAAAATTACACACCGCCAAAACCAAATCAATTAGGTGTACAAGAAATTACCGCAAGTATTGAAACATTGCGTAAATATATCGATTGGACACCTTTCTTTATGACATGGTCGTTAGCTGGAAAATATCCACGTATTTTAGAAGATGATGTGGTTGGTGAAGAAGCCAAACGCGTATTTGCAGATGCCAACGTGATGCTGGATAAACTAAGTCGTGAGAATTTATTAACGCCAAAAGGCATTGTTGGATTATTTCCCGCTAATCGTGTCGGTGATGATATTGTGATTTATCGCGATGAAACTAGGCAACAACCGTTGTTATATAGTTGCCATTTACGTCAGCAAACAGAGAAAAAAGATTTTCCTAATTACTGTTTAGCTGATTTTATTGCACCCGCAGAAAGTGGCATTGCTGATTACTTTGGGGCTTTTGCAGTAACAGGCGGATTAGAAGAAGATGATCTCGCGAATGCTTATGATAATGCTCACGATGATTACAATAAAATCATGGTAAAAGCGTTATCAGATAGGTTAGCAGAGGCCTTTGCCGAATATCTTCATCAGCAGGTCAGAACGAAAATTTGGGGCTATAGCCCTGATGAAAACCTCTCTAATGACGAATTAATTAGAGAAAAATATCAAGGAACACGACCTGCGCCTGGTTATCCTGCTTGTCCCGAACACACGGAAAAAGCCAAAATTTGGCAATTACTTGATGTTGAAAATCGCATTGGAATGAAACTGACCGATGCTTATGCCATGTGGCCCGGTGCTTCAGTATCGGGTTGGTATTTTAGCCACCCTGACAGTAAATATTTCGCCGTTGCTCAAATTCAAAAAGATCAGGTTGAAGATTATGCAAAACGCCGAGAAATGAGTGTCAGTGAGGTTGAACGTTGGTTAGCGCCTAATTTAGGGTATGAGTCTTAGGTTATTTTCAGATCTCAATAATGTAATAAAGAGTGAGGGGATAGTAATATCCCCTTGTTATTCTCACTAGTCGATCCCATTAAAGGTGTATAAGCTATAAGCCTGTATCAGAAAAAAGGACATGACGATGAGTTATACTTTGTATCTTCAGAAAACTCCGCCTGCTGGCACTGAAATACCTTTCCCTTCTTTAGTAAAAGGGGGCTATCCATTAAATGAAGTGTTAATTAATGCTTTTTTAAATCTGATGCAATTAACAGGAAGTTTAGATACAGAGGCAATTTTAGACGAAAAAGCATTTGATAATATTTGGCTAAAAGCAGAAATGACGCCTGCACGAATCGAAGAAGTGGGCGATTATATTTACCATAAAATTCCTACTACTCCAGAGCCTGTTGAAGAAGAAATCGTGTCATTCAAGCAGGCAATAAAAGAAGAAGAAGCATTATTAGCCAAAGAAAGTGAAAAAGAAGGCCATATCCCTATTCATAAATTTGCTACCAATGATGGTTGGATTGTCACACCAAATGAGTGTGAAATTATTGTCGCTACGCTTACCGCTAAATTACTGGAAGATAACCGAGTTTTTGTTGAAAAAATTGCAAAGATGTCTCATCTTGCTCATCGTTCTTTAGAAATTGCTTTAATTGATTTTGGCAAATTTAATCAATTTGCGAAGAAATATGGTGGTTATCGGGTGTATTAATTTATAAAAAATTAGGCTTCTTATTAGAAGAAGCCTAATCTCAAAGTTTAACTTAATGGGTTAAAAAAATCAGCGTTTATTTTTGTGAGCTGAGCTATTTGTTTGGTGATGATATCTGATAGTATTTCACTACTTAAATGAGATTTTGGTTTATTTTCTTCATCTAAAATGGGGATATAGTCAGAAACCATTAATTTTAAATCTTGAATCACATTATCTTGTTTTTTATTAAATACTGTTGCTTTTGTTATATCTCTTTTTATTGCATTTTCACCTACTTGATGGGATTTTAATAAATAATTATTGATAATTTCTCTCGATAAAATTAATTCTTGTTTATTATATTCTGCTTTTTTCTCTACGATAGGAATATCCTCATTTCTTTTTTCTAGTTCTTCTATACATGCTTGAAAATAGATACTAATTGTATCGGTGACTTTTTTTATCTCATTGTTGGTTTGAATAATTATATTTAATAATTTTGGATATTTTTTTATTATTTCATTATTTTCTATAAATTTATTTCGTTTATAATTCTCTATGTTTTCTAATACACGACTATATTGAACGATGGCATCAATATTTTTGACTTTTTGTTTTTGATGAATATTGATCATTGAATTAATACATTCTTTATTAATTGATAATGGATTATAGATAGAATGTATATTTTCCAAGAGAGATCTGTCTGTTTCTACGTAATTAAGTACATTAAGTGTATTTTTCTCTGGTTGTGTATAACCAGCAACTGATGCGTTATGAAGGGAAACAATCGCTCTTTTTATATTAGTAAGTGCTTTTGTATCAGACTTCGTATTTAATATTTCATTCTTTATTATATCGCAAATATTACTTTTTCCTTTAATACAAAATTCCATTTTTATTACTCCATTAATAAATTAGATTTTAATTCTAATTATTATTTAATGAAGTTCTTTAAAGCTTGCACCTTTTCAGCAATAAAGGCTGAGTTTTGAAAGAGATAAAAATTATCTCTCTCAAAATCGTTTAATTAAAACAACGTATCATGCAGTTTTCTGACAATATCATCTGCATCTTTGCCATCAACTAATAAACATAAATTGTGAGTACTTGCACCATGGCTTATCATCCGAATATTGTAGCTTTCTAATGCGCCAAAAATCTGGCTTCCTAAGCCATTCACTTGTGAGAGTGAATTACCGATAATCGCCACCAGAGCCAAATTTTCTTCGACTTCAACACGACATAATGCGGATAGTTCTGTTAAGAGCGCATTAGTTAATAAACTCCCCGATGCGTTGGTAGTGCCTGTTGTATCAAGTGTTAATGCAATGCTCACTTCTGATGTGGTTATCACATCAACAGAGATATGATGGCGCGATAAAATAGTAAATATCTCTGCTAAAAAGCCTCGTGCATGAAGCATTTTCAGGCTATGTAATGTCAGCAAAGTTTGTTTTCTACGCAGTGCAATTGCACGGAATATCGGTGGATTTGTAGTTTGAGCACAAACTAATGTGCCACCTTCTTCGGGTGCCTTGCTAGAACCGACAAAAACAGGAATACCACTGCGTACAGCCGGTAATAATGTGGCGGGGTGTAAAATTTTAGCCCCAAAGGTTGCCATTTCAGCCGCTTCATCAAAGGCGATTTGATCAATACGATGTGCCTCTGGCACTATTCTTGGATCAGTGCTGTAAATACCCGGCACATCTGTCCAAATATCTACACGAGACATTCCCAGTGCCTCACCAATCAGCGCCGCTGTATAATCACTACCACCACGACCTAGTGTTGTGGTTCTCCCTTTAGGCTCTTGACCAATAAAACCTTGTGTTACAATCACGGTTTCTTCTAGACGAGGCTGGAGCAGACTTTTTGTAAGCTCGGTAAGCTGTGTCATATCAGGTTCAGCATGGCAAAATAGATCATTCGTTTTCATCACTTTTCTGACATCAAACCAATCTGCCTGTATGCCTTTTTCACGCAATAATTCAACAAATAGTAAGGTTGACATTAATTCGCCGTGGCTGACTAATTCGTCAGTCAATGCATCAGATGTGGCAAGTGAAGCCGCTTCAGAGAGCATCTCAATATTCTCAAGCAGGCGGTTTATTTCTTGAGAAATAATTTCTGGCTGAGAAAGTTGGTTGATAATTGCATACTCAATATCACGAACTTGTGACAGCAACGCTGTTCGTTGTGAAGGTTCCGTCCCTGCTGCAAGTTCAATTAATAAATTAGTTATTCCCGCAGATGCTGAAAGAACGACGACACGAACTGACTTTTGTTTAAAAATAATATCTGCGCATTTTTCCATTGCTGAAAAGTTAGCAACACTGGTGCCACCAAATTTAGCGATAGTGTATGGCGATGATGCAGATGAAGGCGTAGCAGTATTATCAGTCATTGTCGTATTCCTTTAGGCAAAAATGAGATGTTGGACACACTTAGGAATATCGGTTATTAAGTAGAGAGTCAATGCAGAGTGAAGAATAATCAATTTAATTAATAATCAGCTCCGCATTATCGGTTTTACCTATGTAAGTAATTAGTACTAGATTTGTTGAATGGTTTTGACCAATATCATCAAATGAGAAAGAATTGACTGTAACTATTAAATGTCAGGCTACAATCTGAGAATATTGGATTGTAATCTTAAGAGAGTATTGTGAATGAAAAATGTAAACCCCACCCAAACCCTCGCCTGGAAGGCATTAGAAAACCATTTTTCGGTGATCAAAGATACCGAGATGAAAACACTGTTTGCTCAGGAACCATCACGTTTTGAGCAATTTTCAAAAACGTTTTCAGACCAAATTCTAGTGGATTTTTCAAAAAACCGTATTACGAAAGAAACATTAGAAAAATTACAGGCTTTGGCTAAGGAATGTGACGTTGAAGGTGCGATAAATAGCATGTTTACGGGTGAAAAAATCAACCGTACTGAAGATCGTGCTGTGTTGCATACTGCACTACGTAATCGTAGCAATGCTCCCGTCATCGTTGATGGCAAAGATGTCATGCCAGAAGTGAATGCTGTGCTGAATAAAATGAAGATGTTCAGTGAGCGCATTATTAGTGGTGAATGGAAAGGTTATACAGGCAAGGCGATTACTGATGTTGTAAATATTGGTATTGGTGGCTCTGATCTTGGTCCTTATATGGTGACAGAAGCATTACGTCCGTATAAAAATCATCTTACTATGCATTTTGTTTCTAATGTTGATGGTACCCATATCGCGGAAACACTGAAAAAATGTGATCCTGAAACAACGCTATTCCTCATTGCATCAAAAACATTTACCACACAAGAAACCATGACAAATGCGCACTCAGCAAGAGATTGGTTTTTAGCCTCAGCTAAAGAGAGTGCATTTGTTGCTAAACACTTTGTGGCGTTATCTACAAACAGCACAGAAGTGGCAAAATTTGGTATTGATACTGCCAATATGTTTGAATTTTGGGATTGGGTTGGTGGTCGTTATTCATTATGGTCAGCAATTGGTTTATCTATCGCATTATCTGTTGGTTATGACAATTTTGAGCAATTACTGGAAGGTGCTCATGCAATGGATAATCACTTTAGAACAACAGATGCTGAAAACAACATCCCAATGATCCTCGCTCTGATTGGCATTTGGTATAACAATTTTTTTTGCACAGAAACTGAAGCGATTCTGCCATACGATCAGTACATGCATCGTTTTGCTGCTTACTTCCAACAAGGTAATATGGAATCTAATGGTAAGTATATTGATCGTGATGGCAACAAAGTTAATTATCAAACAGGTCCTATCATTTGGGGCGAGCCAGGAACGAACGGGCAACATGCGTTTTACCAACTGATCCATCAAGGTACAAAAATCATCCCTTGTGATTTCATTGCACCTGCAATTAGCCATAACCCACTATCAGATCACCACGCAAAACTGATGTCTAACTTCTTTGCGCAAACAGAAGCACTCGCTTTTGGTAAAACTCGTGAGCAAGTTGATGCTGAATTTGCTGCTGCAGGAAAAGATCCTAAAACCATGGGATATGTTGCACCTTTCAAAGTATTTGAAGGTAATCGCCCAACGAACTCTATTCTGTTAAAAGAAATTACGCCTTATTCATTAGGTGCATTGATTGCAATGTATGAACATAAGATCTTTGTACAAGGTGTTATTTTCAACATCTTCACGTTTGACCAATGGGGTGTTGAATTAGGTAAACAGCTAGCTAATCGTATTCTTCCTGAATTAAAAGGTAAGGAAAGTGTTAACAGCCATGATAGCTCAACAAATAATCTGATCAATCGTTATAAAGCATGGCGTTAATCGAATAAACTGAATATAAGTAGTTGGTTAGATAAAAAGGAGGTTTTTATAGCCTCCTTTGTTTTTTGATCAGTGAGTACTCAATCTGATTCTCTTTTAACGCTTTTTTAGATTATTTATGCGAAATGTTATCAGCTTTTAACTTCCATTAGTCACATCATGATATCCTTATGCATCATGACTCACATAAGCTAGGATCATCAAAGCGTGATGATGAATAAATGTTCAAAAAATCAATAATTACCCCTGCACCTATCCATTGGCTACCCAGTGAGGAACATGCAAGTATTCAAGAAAGTACATTAAGTTGGTTAATGGAATTAGGCTCAATGACACGGCGATTCGAACAATATTGCCAAAAAGTCACCGTAATGCCTTATCAAGAAGGATTTATTGACATAATTGAACCCGCTGACGAAAGAGCGTGTTTACCCAAAAGTCAGCGTTATTGGTTAAGAGAAGTGGTATTGTGTGGTGACGATATTCCTTGGTTATTAGGGCGGACGTTAGTACCAGAAGAGACATTGACAGGCGAAGACAGAAAGCTGGTCAATCTAAGAACCGTTCCACTTGGGCGTTATCTGTTTCAGGAAACAACATTAAGTCGCGATTTTATTCATATCGGGCAACAAAATGGGTATTGGCTACGCCGTTCTCGTTTCCAGCTTTCAGATAAACCTTTATTATTAACCGAGATGTTTCTACCTGCATCACCAGTGTATGAGAAGTAATTAGGGGGAGCTAAAATTGGAGGGAAGTATGACGCAAAGTAAATGGCAAGCATATAGCCGTTTAATGCGTATAGATAAACCTATCGGAGCGCTATTATTACTTTGGCCAACTTATTGGGCTTTATGGATTGCCGCTAAAGGCTTTCCTGATTGGCATATTCTGATTGTCTTTACTATTGGTGTGTTCTCGATGCGTGCCGCTGGGTGTGTAATAAACGACTTTGCTGACCGAAAAATTGATGGCAGTGTTGAACGAACTAAAAATCGACCATTACCTAGTGGGGCTGTGACAGAAAAAGAGAGCAAAATCTTATTTATCGTTTTGGTACTCTTGTCCTTTGCATTAGTTCTAACACTTAATACCATGACTATTTGGCTCTCTGTGGCAGGACTGGCACTGGCGTGGTTTTATCCTTTCGTTAAACGGTTTAGCCATTTACCTCAGCTTATTTTAGGTATGGCTTTTGGCTGGTCGATCCCTATGGGATTTGCTGCCGTTTCTGAAAGTTTGCCATTAGTGTGTTGGCTATTATTTCTTGTCAATATTGTCTGGTCTGTTGTTTACGATACGCAATATGCAATGGTTGATCGTAATGATGATATAAAAATTGGAGTGAAATCTACTGCCATTTTATTCGGTCGTTATGACAAAATTATTATTGGTATTTTACAACTGGTGATGTTGGCATTATTAGTGGGTATCGGTATTTTGCTGAATCTGAAAGGTATCTACTACTGGTCACTATTGCTAGTAACAGCGCTGTTTATTTATCAACAGAAGCTTATTGCAGAGCGTGAAAGAGCACCATGTTTCCAAGCTTTTATGAATAATAACTATGTTGGTTTTGTTTTATTTGCGGGTATTTTATTTAGTTATTTTTAAGATAAGTAAGCGCTGAAGTATTCTCTACCTTTGAGTAGAAATAAAAAGGGATAAGCAATGAGCTTATCCCTTTTCTATTTTGGTTATGGCGCTATTTACTGATTATTCATCAGCTTTAGGCTCACTTTTTTCGTCAACTGCTTGTACTGAATTGTTATCTTCAGTGATCCCCACGCTTTCAATGGTTAAGCGAATTTCTGGTGACATTAATTTTGCAATCACTTGGTAAAGGGCAGATGCATCTGCTTTTAGGATATCTTCATTATCATTGAGATACCCTTCTTCACGTAGCGTTGAAACTAAGGTAGAGAATACCGCTTTATCAAAGAATTCAGGTGCGTTGATACCATGCAAGACAGAAAGACGCTGTGCTAAGATTCGGCTCTCTTTTTCCAATAATGCACGGCTAATTTCAGGGGCAAAATTGAGTAAAGAGAGTGTAATGCCATAGCGTTGTAATGTTTCTCTGACGCTGGCGGCTAAAAGCTGTAATGGACGAATACGCGCTGGGTTGATACGCAGTAAGCCGTCACTATTACAACAAATCAGGCGCTGACGACACAATTCTGTAATCAACGTATTAATGACTTCAGGGAGTTCTTCTTTCTCATAACGAATAAACAGTTCCGCTTTAATAAGAGGGAAGATTAGCTCAACTTGTTTCATTAAATCATCACGATGAATTTTTTCATGATGTAAGACGATACTTGCAATTAATGATGGCGTGACCATTAAGTGAATGGTGTTATTACGGTAATAAGTCATTAATACCGCACTTTCACGCGGAAGTATCACAATATCACCCAGACTGTCTTTTTCGACTTGAAATTTATCTGATTGTAATGCGTGTTCTAACAAGGTTTCAGCATTTCTATCAGGCACTATCATATCTGTCGAATAGGGCACATTGCGTAATAATTGCAGATAGCAATCGACTTGTTCTAACAGTTGTTCTCTCGTCAGTGCGCGCTGGCGTGATGCTAACAAGGCTGTTGAAACAAGGTTGATCGCATTAATAGATGCTGCATTATTGATATGAACCATAATGTTATCAGCCAGTGTGCTTACTGTTGGGTTTAACCAACTTGGACGTTGTGGCTCAATGGGATCAATATCATCACGCCATTGTGGCACAGCCTGATTTAAGTATTGTACAACAGAAATCGGCTCACCAAAGTTCACATAGCCTTGACCAAGGTTACGCAATTTACGTAATCCTCTGACCATCTGCATAAAGCCTTCTTTCTCTTTTGTTGCGCCACGTAACTCTTTGGCATAGGTTGCCACTTCCATAACGTGCTCATACCCAATGTAGATTGGAACAACCGAGATAGGGCGTGTTTCACCGCGTAACATGGCTTGTACTGTCATTGAAAGTGTTCCTGTTTTAGGATCTAACAACCGACCTGTACGAGAGCGCCCACCTTCAACAAAATATTCAATGGAGTAGCCACGTGTAAATAACTCACCTAAATATTCGCGGAAAATGGTGGAGTAAAGCTTGTTACCTTTAAAGGTTCTTCGAATAAAGAAAGCCCCTAAACGGCGGAAAATAGGACCTGCTGGCCAGAAATTGAGGTTAATACCTGCCGCAATATGGGGGGGCACTAAACCTTGGTGATAAAGCACATAAGAAAGCAGTAAGTAGTCCATATGGCTACGGTGACAAGGAACATACACGATTTCATGCCCATCTTGCGCGAGTTTACGTACTCGCTCGGCATTATAAACGTTGATACCTTGGTAGAGCTTATTCCATGTCCAACTTAATACGCGATCACTAATACGCACCGCTTCATATGAGAAATTAGCTGCAATTTCTTCCATGATATCTGTGGCATTTTTACGCGCTTTATCAAGTGAAATTTTCTTCGCTTTTGATTCATCTTCAATCGCTTTTTCAATGGCTTTTGATGAAAGCAGTTTATTGAAGAGATCTTGGCGTGCTGGCAATTTAGGGCCAACCGCGGCTAAACGTTGGCGTGAAAAATGGATACGGGCAACACGTGCAAGTTTTCGAGCTATACTGGTGTCCGTGCCGTGTTCGTTCGCCATTTCACGCATTGATACGGTGGGTGAAAAACGAACAAAGCTATCACGACCTAACCAAAGGATCGCGATAAATTTCTGGATACCATTAAGTACGCGCAAATGTGGAACGCCATTATGACCTTCACGACCTGGAGAGCGTCCAAACATCACAGAAACTGGCAACATCTCGATATTAAGATGTGGGTTATTACGATGTGCATCAAGATAAGCGTGAAAGGTCTTCACGGAATCTTTACGAGGATCGGGCGAGTAGTAACGGAATACTCTTGGACCGTCATCAATAAAGACATACGCAGGAAGTTTAGTTCCGCCGATCTCAATAGGTTGTAGCGGATCAGGCAATCCTAAAGAGAGACACTGCTGTCTTAATGTCAGTAAGTCAGCCTTTGAATGATAAGGCAGAACATAAAGGAAAGATCGCGACGTATCTAACCCTAATTCAGTGATAGGATCAGTCGGAACTCGTTTGCTTTTTACCAGTAATTTTAGTGGTAAATTCAATGTGTTATAATATAGTTTACGCCAAGCTGACATAAATAGTTGTAGCCTCTTATTAGCAATACTTCGAAAGCATAACAGAAAGTCTTTCGTAGATCTGTGGTGCTGTGACAATATTAATAGAGAAAAGTGGCAAAATAATCGTTTGTTTTCGATAGAGTTTATTATGGCTAATCAAAATAAAGGTCTTACCCGAATCATCAAAGCTGGTGGCTATTCATACAAAGGCATTCGTGCCGCTTGGATTAATGAAGCCGCTTTCAGACAAGAAGCAATTGTGACCTTGGTTGCAATTATCCTTTCATTTTTCATCGATGTCAGTGGTCTAGAGCGCATTTTACTCATTGGTTCCGTTGTATTGGTTGTGATCTTGGAACTGGTAAATAGTGCAATAGAAGCCGTTGTCGATCGAATTGGATCTGAATACCACGAATTATCCGGACGTGCAAAAGATATGGGTTCTGCCGCCGTTCTGATTGCTATTATATTGGGATTATTTACTTGGGTAACCATTCTTTGGGGGCATTTCTTCGCATAAAGTTAAAAAATTCGATTTTTGCCGAAAAATAATCCAAAGATGCGTGTTTTATATTCATTTAAGGTTTCAAATCGTCATATACCTGTATATACTCACAGTCTGACTGTATAAACAAACAGGGGGCGGAATGAAAGCATTAACTGCAAGGCAGCAGCAGGTTTACGATTTGGTTCGTGATCACATTTCGCAAACGGGTATGCCACCAACACGGGCTGAAATAGCTTCCCAACTTGGGTTTCGCTCACCAAATGCGGCAGAAGAGCACTTAAAAGCTCTTGCTCGTAAAGGCGTGATAGAAATTGTCTCTGGTGCATCCAGAGGTATCCGTTTGCTAATGGAAGAAGAGCCAGAAGGATTGCCATTAATTGGGCGAGTCGCTGCTGGTGAACCACTTTTAGCGCAAGAACATATTGAAAGCCATTATCAAGTTGACCCAATGCTATTTAAACCAAGTGCAGATTTTTTATTGCGCGTTAATGGTATGTCAATGAAAGATATCGGTATCATGGATGGCGATTTACTTGCGGTGCATAAAACGCAAGATGTTCACAACGGGCAAGTCATTGTGGCTCGTATTGAAGATGAAGTGACAGTAAAGCGCTTTAAAAAAAGTGGCAATAAAATTGAGCTTCATGCAGAAAACCCAGAATTTTCACCTATTATCGTCGATTTACGCGAACAAAGCTTTACTGTTGAAGGTTTAGCCGTTGGGGTTATTCGCAACGGTGAATGGCTGTAATTTGTACCAAAGTAAGTCAACACAACTTATTTTAAAAAGATGCAGATGATGTGTAAAACCACAAAATCATCTGCATTTTTTATTTTTAATTTGTATGAAAAAACACCATTGCACTACAAATGTAATTACAATATGATGAGTTT
Source organism: Proteus cibi (assembly GCF_003144405.1). GTDB lineage: Bacteria > Pseudomonadota > Gammaproteobacteria > Enterobacterales > Enterobacteriaceae > Proteus > Proteus cibi. Next base: position 311,974 of record NZ_PENW01000034.1, on the reverse strand, counting down.
TAATTACGGAGGTGCTTATGACAACAATACAAGTTAGAGTAGACGATGAGCTAAAAAAAGAAGCTTATCAAGTGTTTGAAAAAATGAACCTATCTCCTTCAGATGCTATAAGATTGTTTCTACGTTATGTTTCTGAAAATGAAAAATTACCTTTCTCTGAAGTTTCTGTTGTTGTTGGTGAACAAGATGAAGATGAGGATATTTTAGCTGTTGTACGTGAACGTTTGAAGAAACCATGTAAACGTATAAGAGTAAATATTGATGATCTTTAATATTGAGTTTGATAAGCGTGCATTAAAAGAATGGCAGAAACTCGATCAAAGCATTAAAGAACAATTTAAAAAGAAATTAAAAAAATTACAGGAAAACCCTTATATAGAGTCTGCTCGCTTAAAAGGTGATCTCTCGGGTTGTTATAAGATTAAATTACGAGCATCTGGTTTTCGATTGGTTTACCAAGTTATTGATTCAGACGTCGTTATTTTAGTTATTGCTATTGGTAAGCGTGAAGAAAGTAAAGCTTATTCATTAGCTGAGATAAGAATTAAAAAGTACAACACATATTAGCCAGCAATTAGCTGGCTTTTTGTATTTTATAAGCTCAACGAGGCTTATAGTCGCCGGTTTTTCTCTGCTTGAGATTCTCATCCATACTATGGTCATGATGACAACCTTCAGGATGTGTACACTCTTGGGCTTCTTGGCATTGTGAACATAAGCCGTGGATCTCAATTACGCTATGGCGCAAATGGAAGCCATTCTCTTTTGCCAATATCTCAATGGCATTTTCAATATGATGGCTGTTTTTTTCTGTAACAGATAAACAGCGATCACAAATCAGCATCACTGAAGTGTGTTCTATATCATCGAAATGATGACAAAGCACATAACTATTGGTGGATTCTATCTTATGGATAAATCCCTGTTCTAATAAAAACTCTAATCCACGATAAACCGTAGGTGGTTTAGCTTGCGGTTCAACTTGTCTGAGTAAATCTAGCAAATCATAAGCGCTGATAGCACTAGGTTGCTGCATTATAAGACGCAATACTGCCAGACGTTGTGACGTCAGGCGGACACCTCGTTTCTGGCAGATCTTTTCTGCCTGAGCGAGCAATTTCTCTTCATTCATGGGGATAAGATGCTCTCAGACGTTATTAATAACAGTGATCCTACCATATTTTCCAAGAGTAAACCTTTGTGGAAAGTGGGGTTTTGTGAAAATAACTTTGCTAATTTAATTTCCTGTTATGCCTTTCTGATGACGATTTCATTTAGATAAAAGTAAGTATTTGTATCTGATTTTGATGACGTATTTAAGTTGAGTGTATCTATTTTTAAATACACTCTATTATTTAATGTATCTTATTTAAGATACATTAATGGTTGTTAACCCGCTATGAAAGGAGAAAGTAATAATGAATTTCTTCAAAACTAAAAATGATAAAAATATTGTAAAACATATAGTTATAAAACAATATCAAGCTATCGCTAATTCCTTTCTTGGTTACAAGTTACCACGTACGCCTAAAGAAGGGTGGGTAAGAACTATTCGTAAAGCACTTGATATGTCTGGTGCTCAATTGGCGGAGAAACTAGATTCAAGCCGAAATAGAATATCCATCCTTGAACGTAGAGAGATAGAGGGTGATATCACGCTTAACCAATTGAAATTACTTGCTGAACAACTAAATTGCGATTTCACTTATGCTTTAGTCCCTAAAAAGCCTGTAGAAGAAATTATTGAAGATAGAGTGACAGAAATAGCGATTCAAAGCTTAGATAGCAATGCTCAAAATATGTTTTTAGAAGCACAGTCTATTGATAAAAAAGCTCAAGAGCATCTACTTGAGCAAGCAAAAAAAGAAATTATTGCATCTGGTGGTCGGATTATTTGGAAAAATATTAAGGAGGATATTTGCTTAAAATAGTTGATGAACCAGAAGGTGTAACACCTTTAACGCCAGATGATATGCAGGGCTTAAGATATCAGCATCTAGAGACTCGTGCTCAGCTCAATGAATTAGTTATACACAGTAAAAAAGAGTTTATTTATCATTATATAAAGTGTTTTTCTCATATGTAAAGCAGGGTGGTTTACATGGGAAAAAACAGGTTTACATGATAAATTCGGTTAGAACAAACCACAAAAAACCCAGCCTAGGCTGGGTTAATTTTTTATGTCTGTTTTAAATAATCAAACTTAACAAAACTAGGTCTTAAGTAACCGTCAGAACGGAATATCGTCATCAAAATCCATTGGTGGTTCATTGTTTGGTGCTGGTGCCGCTGCGGGTTGTTGTGCTGGGCGAGATTGCGCGCCACCGCTAAATTGTTGTGATGCTTGTGGCTGTTGTGGTTGACCCCAACCGCCTTGACCACCTTGTGAAGGTGCGCCATCTTGACCACCACGGCCGCCTAACATCTGCATTGTGCCACCGATATTAACGACAACTTCAGTGCTATATCTGTCTTGACCGCTTTGGTCTTGCCATTTACGTGTTTGTAATTGACCTTCGATATAGACTTGTGAACCTTTACGCAGATATTCGCCTGCAATTTCCGCTAATTTGCCGAAAATTACCACACGGTGCCACTCGGTTTTTTCTTTCATTTCACCGGTTTGTTTATCGCGCCAGCTTTCTGATGTTGCCAATGTTAGGTTGGCAACTGCACCGCCACTTGGCATATAACGGATTTCTGGATCCTGCCCTAAATTACCGATAAGAATAACTTTGTTTACGCCTCTGCTCGCCATGTGAGGTACTCCTGCGAAAGTAAATTTTTTGAAATCATAAGCGAATAAGTTTATCACGTACGCTAAAATTTGAATATGACGAGTAATGAATTTCTCATTTGTGAACATTGTCGATATTTTTTTGTCTCAAAATGACAGGTTTACATCATCATTCAATTTCACTATATATACTGTATATCCATTCAGTTAACTTTGTGTCATAATTATCCGATTCTTTCTTTTTCGGCGACTCTCTCAATCCGGGATATGTTCATGGATAAAATCGAAGTACGGGGCGCTCGCACCCATAATCTAAAAAATATCAATTTGGTCATTCCCCGCGATAAACTTATTGTTATTACGGGACTTTCTGGCTCAGGTAAATCCTCGTTAGCCTTTGATACGCTTTATGCAGAAGGACAACGACGTTATGTTGAATCGCTTTCTGCCTATGCTCGTCAGTTTCTTTCGTTAATGGAAAAACCTGATGTTGATCATATTGAAGGTTTGTCTCCCGCTATTTCGATTGAGCAGAAATCGACGTCACATAACCCACGTTCAACAGTGGGAACGATTACAGAAATTCACGACTATCTGCGTCTTTTATTTGCACGCGTTGGTGAGCCCCGTTGTCCTGATCACGATATTCCATTAGCCGCTCAAACAGTGAGTCAAATGGTTGACAATGTACTCGAGCAACCAGAGGGTAGGCGTTTAATGCTGTTAGCACCGGTGGTGAAAGAGCGCAAAGGCGAGCATATTAAGCTACTGAATAATCTTGCTGCTCAAGGTTATATTCGTGCGCGTATTGACGGTGAAGTGTGCGATCTTTCTGATCCACCAACATTAGAATTACAGAAAAAACATACCATTGAAGTCGTGATTGACCGCTTTAAAGTCCGTGACGATCTGGCTCAACGTTTAGCTGAATCATTTGAAACCGCATTAGAACTTTCTGGTGGTACTGCTGTTATCTCTGATATGGATGATAGCAATGCGGATGATATTGTTTTCTCTGCAAACTTTGCTTGCCCAGTTTGTGGTTACAGTATGAGTGAGCTAGAACCGCGTTTATTCTCCTTTAATAACCCTGCGGGTGCTTGTCCAACTTGTGATGGTTTAGGTGTTCAGCAATTTTTTGATCCAGAATTAGTGATCCAAAATAGAGAAATCTCTCTTGCGGGTGGCGCAATTAAAGGATGGGATCGCCGTAACTTCTACTATTTCCAAATGCTACGCTCATTGGGTGAGCACTATCATTTTGATGTTGAAGCTCCCTTTGATTCGTTACCAGATAATATTCAAAAAGTTATTTTAACGGGATCAGGTAAAGAGAATATTGAATTTAAATACACAAACGATCGGGGGGATGTTGTTGTTCGTCATCATCCTTTTGAAGGTGTATTAAATAATATGGAACGCCGTTACCGTGAGACGGAATCTAGTGCGGTACGTGAAGAGCTTTCTAAATATATTAGTAATCGCTCTTGTGCTTCTTGTGGGGGGACACGTTTACGCCGAGAAGCGCGCCATGTGTATGTTGAAAATACCACATTACCTGAAATCGCAGATTATAGTATTGGTCATGCAATGACCTTTTTCCAAAATCTAAAATTGAGTGGTCAGCGTGCGAAGATTGCAGAAAAAGTCTTAAAAGAGATTGGTGACCGATTAAAATTCTTGGTCAATGTGGGATTAAATTACCTCACTCTTTCTCGTTCTGCGGAAACGTTATCTGGTGGTGAAGCACAACGTATTCGCTTAGCGAGTCAGATTGGTGCGGGATTAGTTGGCGTTATGTATGTATTGGATGAACCTTCAATTGGATTACATCAACGGGATAACGATCGTCTACTTGAAACGCTGATCCACTTGCGTAATTTAGGTAACACCGTGATCGTTGTCGAGCATGACGAAGACGCCATCCGTGCTGCTGATCATATTATTGATATTGGTCCTGGTGCGGGTGTTCATGGTGGTGAAATTGTCGCCCAAGGGACGCTTGAAGATATTATTAATAACCCGAATTCATTAACGGGGAAATTCTTAAGTGGTGAACGTCGTATCGCAATTCCAGAGCAACGTGTGCCTGTTGATCGCGAAAAAATGCTGACTATCCTTGGCGCAAAAGGCAATAACTTAAAAAATGTAAATCTAAAATTACCTGTAGGTTTATTTACCTGTATTACTGGTGTTTCAGGATCGGGTAAATCAACGCTGATCAACGATACGTTATTCCCTATCGCACAACGCCAATTAAATGGAGCTACAAATAGTGTACCAGCGCCTTATTTAGATGTTGAAGGGTTAGAGTATTTCGATAAAGTTATTGATATTAACCAAAGCCCAATTGGTCGTACCCCTCGTTCAAACCCTGCAACTTATACCGGTGTCTTTACACCGATTCGCGAGCTATTCGCGGGTGTGCCTGAGTCTCGTACTCGTGGTTATACACCGGGGCGCTTCAGTTTCAACGTAAAAGGTGGGCGTTGTGAAGCTTGCCAAGGTGATGGTGTTTTAAAAGTTGAAATGCATTTCTTACCTGATGTGTATGTACCTTGTGATCAATGCAAAGGTCAGCGTTATAACCGTGAAACCCTTGAAGTTAAATACAAAGGAAAAAATATCCACGAAGCGTTAGATATGACCATTGAAGAGGCAAGAGCGTTTTTTGATGCTGTGCCTGCGTTGGCTCGTAAACTACAAACATTGATTGATGTTGGTCTTTCTTATATTCGTTTGGGGCAATCAGCAACGACGTTATCGGGCGGTGAAGCGCAGCGAGTTAAGTTAGCAAAAGAGTTGTCAAAGCGTGGTACGGGACAGACTCTCTATATTCTCGATGAGCCTACAACGGGACTTCACTTTGCTGATATTGAGTTATTACTTGAAGTACTTCATCAGTTACGCGACCAAGGTAATACTATTGTTGTGATTGAGCACAATCTTGATGTGATCAAAACAGCGGACTGGATTGTGGATCTTGGTCCTGAAGGCGGAAGTGGTGGGGGACAAATTTTAGTGTCAGGTACACCAGAACAAGTTGCAGAGTTTGAAGGTTCACATACGGCAAGATTCTTAAAACCAATCTTAGAGCGTGGTTATTAAGATCACGCTACTTATTCCCTTATGAGCTAAGCGCTACGAACAATAAACACTTTATTGTTTGTAGCGCGCTTTTTTCAAGAAAAGTAAATCCATAGAGTATGATAGAATTTAATTCTATCGAAAAAAGTATTCTCTTTGGGTTATGCACTTCCTTATCTATTTTTATCTTATTAACCGCCTCTTTTTATAAAAAGTAGATTAAATGGTTAATTATGCTGTTTATTAACAGTATATTAACCAAATACGAGATAACAAAGCTAAATAGAAAGGATTATCATAGTCTATCGTGATGGACAGCACAGTTTATTTGGTGATTTGTTTCAATTGTTATACTTGACTATTATTGTATAACAATAGTAATTTTTCATTATTAATCAATATATTAATTGTTTTTGAAAGTTGCGGTAGAGGGAGTGTTATTATTTACTGTGCTCTTTGAACAGATAATCCTACTTTTCTCCTTACGATAGAATTTTTTTCCAAATCATTTTGGGCTATCACGATTTATAACAACTTTTTTCTCCGTAATATTCCCTATCATTTACCCATAATAAATAATACCTGCAAAGAGTAAGGCTATTTAGACATCGCAATGTTAGATAGACTTTTTTACCCCCAAAATTCGTTTTGCTATTAACAATTACAATATAAAAAGTGAGTACTAATATGGAAACGGCTTCCTCAAAAACAGAGACCACAAGCTATCCCGCAACTAGTGCTGGCGCTCGCCGCGCAGGTATGACAGAACAAGAATGGCGTGCAGCAATTAAATTCGACGGCAATGATGTGGGCTGGGTTATCATGAGTATCGGTATGGCTATCGGTGCAGGTATTGTATTTTTACCTGTACAGGTCGGTCTGATGGGATTATGGGTTTTCCTACTATCCTCGATCATTGGTTATCCTGCTATGTATCTTTTCCAACGCCTATTTATTAATACGTTGGCTGAATCTCCTGAGTGTAAAGACTACCCAAGCGTTATCACCGGTTATCTTGGTAAAAACTGGGGTATTTTATTAGGTGCACTCTACTTTGTGATGTTGGTCATTTGGATGTTTGTTTACTCAACAGCAATCACCAATGACAGTGCTTCTTACTTACAAACATTTGGTGTGACTGAAAGTTTACTGTCAGAAAACCCATTCTATGGTTTGATCCTGATTTGTGCTTTAGTTGCTATCTCTTCTCGTGGTGAACAATTACTGTTTAAAGTATCAAGCTTTATGGTACTGACTAAACTGTTTGTTGTTGCAGCGTTAGGGATCTCCATGATTGGTATGTGGCATCTTTATAACGTGGGGGCATTACCACCTGCTGGACGTTTAATTAAAGAAGCAATCATTACCTTACCTTTTACACTGACTTCGATTCTGTTTATTCAAACATTAAGTCCAATGGTTATTTCTTACCGTGGTCGTAATAAAAATCGTGAAGTTGCTCGTCATAAAGCGTTACGTGCAATGAACATCGCGTTCGGTGTGTTGTTCTGTACTGTTTTCTTCTATGCAATCTCATTCACATTAGCAATGGGTCATGATGAAGCCGTTAAAGCGTATGAACAAAATATCTCTGCATTAGCGATTGCTGCAAAATTCTTCCCTGGTGGATGGGTAACTGTTGTAAGCGTTATGCTGAATATCTTCGCTGTCATGACGGCATTCTTTGGTGTCTACCTAGGTTTCCGTGAAGCGACACAAGGGATCGTGATGAATATTCTGCAACGTTATCTTCCAGCAGAAAAAATCAATCAAAAATGGGTACAAAACGGCATCATGGTTTTCGCTGTGCTACTGGCATGGGGTGCCATCATCCTGAATGCGCCAGTATTGAGCTTCACTTCAATTTGTAGCCCAATCTTCGGTATGGTGGGTTGTCTTATTCCTGCTTACTTAGTTTATAAAGTGCCGATGTTACACAAATACAAAGGTGCGTCACTTTACCTGATTATCTTTACCGGTTTGCTGCTCGTTATCTCTCCGTTCTTGGCATTCTCATAGTCGCCAACTTCGGTTCTAGTTAGGCGTTGTTTTTAAAAACTAAATTAATCCAAGGTGTTAGATTATGAGCCAGAACAAAAATTCTCATTTATGGTCACAGTTTGTTCGTCAGTTACGCGAAGGTGTGAAGCCTGCGGTAGGTTGTACTGAGCCAATTTCATTAGCATTGGCAGCGGCGAAAGCAACTGCGCTTTTAGGCGAGCCAGTTGTTCGTGTTGAAGCTTGGGTTTCGCCGAACTTGATGAAAAATGGCATGGGCGTAACAGTGCCGGGAACGGGAATGGCTGGGCTGCCTATTGCAGCAGCATTAGGTGCGACAGGAGGAGATCCTGAAGCGGGATTGGAGGTCTTGTTAAAAGCATCCGCTAATGCCGTTGCTCAAGCTAAGACACTGGTTGCTCAAGGTAAAGTTACCGTTGGTGTAAAAGTACCTTGTGAAGAGGTTCTTTACTCTGAAGCTAAAGTGTATAGCCAATCTGGTTATGCCATCGTCAGTATTGCAAGAGAGCATACACACGTTGTTCGTTGTGAATGTAACGGTAAGGTTGTTTTTGAGGAAGATAAATCAACACTTACTAATAATTGCGAATCTACTGATGAAAAACCTTTTACTGATGTTTGTGCTGAAGATATCTATAACTTCGCACTTAATGTGCCAGTGAGTGAAATTGAGTTTATGCTCAATGCCGCTCGTTTAAATGGCGCTTTATCAGAAGAGGGGCTACAAAACACCTATGGATTAGCCATTGGTCGTACCTTAATTCTGCAACAAGAAAAAGGTTTGTTAGGTAAAGACTTACTTAATGAAATCATGATTAGAGCATCAGCCGCATCGGATGCTCGTATGGGTGGGGCGGTATTACCTGCAATGAGTAATTCAGGCTCAGGTAATCAGGGAATTGCCGCAACATTACCTGTAATGGTGGTTGCTGAATTTATCAAAGCAGATGATGAAACCTTACTGCGTGCATTGGTTTTATCTCATTTAATGGCAATTTATGTTCATAGCCATTTTCCACCACTTTCCGCCCTTTGTGCTGCAACAACCGCTTCAATGGGAGCAGCCGCAGGAATGGCATGGTTACTTACAAAAGATTTCACCACGGTCAGTATGTCTATCAACAGTATGATTGGTGATATCAGTGGCATTATCTGCGATGGCGCATCGAATAGTTGTGCAATGAAAGTTTCAAGTAGTGCAGCGAGTGCCTATAAAGCAGTATTAATGGCGATGCAAAATCAAAGTGTTGCCGGTACTGATGGTATTGTGAGTGACGATGTCGATAGCTCAATAGCAAATCTCTGTGCATTAGCCAGTCATGCAATGCAACATACAGATATTCAAATCATTGAGATTATGGAAGAAAAAGCGCGTCGTCATGCTGGGGAAAAGAAGCAAACTGTCAATATATAAAAGGCGAATACCTAAAGCGACAGTGAGGTTGTGATGCAGTAAAAAGAAATACCTGCTTATGAAAATAGGCAGGTATTTTTTTATCATGAAATCGCGTTGATTGGCTTAAATACTTACCGCGGCAAAAGCTTGAGCAATGCGCTGAACATTACCTGTATTAACACCAGCCATACAAACCCGACCAGTACCGACAAGATAAATACCAAATTCGTCACGTAATCTATCAACTTGTGCTTGTGTAAAGCCGGTATAGCTGAACATACCGCGTTGAGTTAATAGATGATCAAAATTCTTTTCAGGCAGTGCAATTTTTAAAGCCTCGACTAAAGTCACGCGCATCTCTTTAATGCGGTCACGCATATGCGCAACTTCTTTTTGCCATTGTGCCGTTAACACTTCGTCTGATAGCACTTTATTGACAATTTGTGCACCATAGTTTGCAGGGCTTGAATAGATACGACGTACAGCCGCTTTTAACTGACCTAATACATGTTCGCATTCAGTGGCATTACCACAAACAATCGATAAACCGCCAGCACGTTCACCGTAGATACCAAATATTTTTGAAAAAGAGTTACTGATCAGTATTGGTAGCCCTGCTTTTGCCATAGTACGAATAGCATAAGCATCTTCATCTAAATTTTCAGCAAAACCTTGATAAGCAATATCTAAGAATGGAATTGCTTGGCGAGCTTTTAAGACTTCGGTGACTTGATCCCATTGATCTTTAGTGAGATCAGAGCCTGTTGGGTTGTGGCAACATGGGTGCATCAATACAATGCTTTTTTCTGGTAGCTTTTTAAAGCAATCGAGTAGTGCTTCAAATTTTACGCCTTTGGTTTCAGGATCAAAGTAAGGGTAGTGATTCACCTTGAAACCTGAGCCCGCAAAAATAGAAGCATGATTATCCCAAGTTGGATCACTTATCCATACTTCTGATCCTGAGAAATAGCGATGCAGAAAATCAGCACCCACTTTTAATGCACCTGACCCACCTAATGTTTGGATGGTGGCAATTCTCTTTTCTGCAATTAGAGGATTATCTGCACCGAAAAGGAGATCTTGGATTTCACTGCGATAAGGCGCCAGCCCTTCCATTGGTAAATAAAGTGTTGCGGTAGGAGTCATGGCATTAAGTTGCTGACGCGCAACTGAAACAGTTCCTAAAATAGGGGTCTTGCCTTCTTCGTCATAATAAAGACCAATGCTTAAATTAATTTTATCCTGACGCGGGTCTTTGTTATAAACATCCATCAATGAGAGAATTGGGTCTCCCGGAAACGCTTCAACCTGTTGAAACACGGCTTCTTCTCCAATCACTTTTAGTGTGTCATAGGGATACAATATCGTGTGTATTATTGTTCGTCTAGGTATTCCATGATGACGCGCGAGGTTAATTTTGTGATCAACTCATAGGCGCTAATACCACTATATTTGGCAATTTCTTCTACGGGCAACACATCTCCCCATAAAATAGCTTCATCACCAACACTATCAATTAGTTCAGTCCCCAAATCGACGCTGATCATATCCATCGAAACTCTGCCAACAATAGGCACTTTTCGACCATTGATCCACACAGGTGTACCTGAAGGTGCGCTACGAGGATAACCATCGCCATAACCAATAGCGATCACACCAAGATACGTGTCTTTTTCACTTACCCATGTGCCGCCATAACCAACAGGCTCACCCGCTTTATGTTTACGAACGGCAATCAGGCTTGTTTTCAGCGTCATTGCTGGGATTAAACCAAAGTCTTTACCCGTTCTGTCATCACCAGTAGGGGAGATACCGTAAGTAATAATGCCGGGGCGAACCCACTGATAATGGACTTGGGGCCAAAATAAAATACCCGCAGAAGCTGCGATAGACTTATCACCGGCTTTATCTTGAATAAAATCTTGAAATAGTGAGATTTGTTTTTGTGTTGCTTCAGGAACTTCAGGCTCATCAGCGCGACTAAAATGGCTCACAATATTGACAGGTTGTTGTACATTTTTGCAGGCGGAAAGTCGTAAATAAAAGGCTTGGGCATCTTCAGGACGCACGCCTAAACGGTGCATCCCTGTATCAATTTTCATCCATACTTTGACAGGTTCATCTAAGTTAGCCTGTTCTAATGCTTCTAATTGTTCTTGGCTATGAACCACTGTTTCAATGTGGTTGACGACTAAAATAGGCAGGTCAACGACATCAAAAAAACCCTCTAACAGAAGAATGGGTTTTACAATCCCCCCACTTCGTAAGGTTAATGCTTCACCAATACGTGCAACACCAAAACAATCAGCATTGTCCATTAAGGTATATGCTGTTTCTAATAACCCATGACCATAAGCGTTTGCTTTCACGACAGCTATCAGGTGGCTATGTGGGGCATAGTCTCTCACATGCTGAAAATTGTGACGCAGAGCGCGGCGATCTATCACTGCGGTTGCCGCTTTCATATTATTCCAATACTTCCTTTAATTAAGTCAAGGTGAGTGATTATTCATCGTCGTAAGCAGGGCCAGCATAGTTATCAAAGCGTGACCATTGGCCGTTAAAGGTAAGCCTTACTGTACCAATTGGACCATTACGTTGTTTACCGATGATGATTTCTGCAACCCCTTTTAAATCACTACTTTCGTGGTAAACCTCGTCACGATAAATAAACATGATAAGGTCAGCATCTTGCTCAATAGAGCCTGATTCACGTAAGTCGGAGTTAACAGGGCGTTTATCAGCACGTTGTTCCAAACTACGGTTTAACTGTGATAGAGCAACCACAGGAACTTGCAGTTCTTTAGCTAACGCTTTTAAAGAACGAGAAATTTCCGCAATTTCTAGTGTTCTATTTTCAGATAATGAAGGTACTCTCATTAGCTGTAAGTAGTCAATCATGATAAGGCTTAAACCGCCATGTTCACGATAAATGCGACGAGCGCGAGATCGTACTTCTGTTGGTGTTAAACCCGATGAATCATCGATATACATATTGCGTTTTTCAAGCAAAATACCCATGGTGCTTGAAATACGCGCCCAATCTTCATCATCAAGCTGCCCTGTACGAATTCTTGTCTGGTCGACACGAGATAATGATGCCAACATACGCATCATAATTTGGTTACCAGGCATCTCTAAGCTGAAGATCAGTACGGGTTTTTCTTCTGTCATTGCCGCATTTTCACATAAGTTCATGGCAAATGTGGTTTTACCCATAGAAGGACGTGCGGCAACAATAATTAAATCTGACTTTTGTAATCCTGCCGTTTTTTTATCAAGATCTTGGTAGCCACTTGAAACACCCGTAACACCATCATGGGGTTTTTGATAGAGCTGCTCTATTTTTTCGACAGTTTCTTCTAAAATTGCATCGATTGCTTTAGGACCTTCGTCTTTATTGGCGCGTGTTTCAGCAATTTGGAACACTCTTGATTCAGCAAAGTCGAGGAGATCTTCACTGGTGCGACCTTGAGGATCAAAACCTGCATCTGCAATTTCGTTGGCAACTTTTATCATATCGCGAACAACTGCACGTTCTCGGACGATGTCTGCATAAGCGTTGATATTCGCTGCACTTGGTGTGTTTTTTGAAAGTTCAGCTAAGTAAGCAAAACCCCCTACACTGTCTAACTCAGCATTTTGTTCTAATGCTTCTGATAGTGTAATAAGGTCGATAGGTTTGCCTAATTCCAACAAACGTTGCATTTGCGAGAAAATAGTACGATGAGGTCGGCTATAAAAATCTTCGGCGGTGACGCGTTCAGACACATTATCCCAACGTTCATTATCTATCATCAGACCGCCTAACACGGACTGCTCTGCTTCCAGCGAATGGGGAGGTAGCTTTAATCCCTCCATTTGTCGGTCTTTAATATCAGACATCAGCTTGTCAGTGGTCTTGTTTCTGGCCATAAATCCTGCATAAAATCGAAAAAGTGTCAGTCAGCGCATCAGTATACGCTAACCTAATTATCTGTGCCTTGTAGAAATAACTATCATTTGTCATTATCTCTTTAGGTCTTTAGAACGCTCGCTTATTTTACCCTATAAAAATATTGGAGATCACAATGGCTAAACGCATCCAGTTTGCTGCTCATGGTAGTGCCGATGTTCTTGAGCTGGCAACATTCACCCCTGCACCGCTTGGTGAGAATGAAGTACAAGTCGCCAATAAAGCAATTGGCATTAACTATATTGATACTTATGTGCGTAGCGGATTATATCCTGTAAGCCAATTCCCTAGTGGATTAGGCACTGAAGCTGCGGGCATTATTATCAAAACAGGCGCTAAAGTGACTTCACTAAAAGAAGGGGACAGAGTTGTGTACGCGCAATCTCCGCTAGGGGCTTATAGTGATACGCATAATGTACCAGAAAATAAAGTGGCGCGTCTGCCTGATAATATCTCTTTTGAACAAGCTGCCGCCTCTTTCTTAAAAGGATTAACGGTTTATTATCTCTTCAATGAAACCTATAAATTACAAGCGGATGAAACCTTTTTATTTCACGCAGCTGCTGGTGGTGTTGGTTTAATTGCAAGCCAATGGGCGAAAGCGATTGGCGCAAAAATGATTGGTACAGCAGGCAGTGATGAAAAAGTTACCAAAGCAAAAGCAGCTGGTGCATGGGAAGTGATTAATTATCAGACTGAGTCGATTGTGGAACGGGTCTTGGCGCTAACGAATAACCAAAAGGTGCCTGTTGTTTACGACTCTGTTGGTAAAGCAACTTGGTTAGATTCGTTGGACTGCTTGCAACGCCGTGGCTTAATGGTGAGTTTTGGTAATGCATCAGGTGCTGTAACGGGTGTTGATTTAGGTATTCTCAATAAAAAAGGTTCTCTATATGTGACACGTCCATCTATTTCGGGTTATATCACAACACGTGAAGAGCTAGATGTCGCAAGTGAAGCGTTATTTGTATTAATTGGTAGCGGTAAAATTGATGTTAGTGTACCGGATAACCAGAAATTTGCTTTAGCAGATGCGAAAGATGCACATCGTTATCTTGAAAGTAGGCAATCTCAAGGATCAAGCTTACTTATTCCTTAATTATGAGTTGTAAAAACTAAAACCTATTTAAAATAAATTAAATAGGTTTTGAATATTAATTGCTAATAAATATAAATCATTTCCAGTTGGATTATCAAAAAAAAACCTTATTTTTATTTTCGATTTATTTTTAACGCTATCTCTTTTAATTTACGTTTTCACTAATGTTATTAATAGAGTTGGAGTGTTTATGCAAAAGAATGAATTAAATGATTTTATAAATTTTATCTATGAAGATAATAAAGTCAGTAATGTTGAATTACAGTTTATTCGTGATGTAGCTGATGAAAAGGTAGAAGCATTATTTGAACGTTTTGGTGAAAACAATAATTTATCAGCATTCCAAAAATCAATAGATGTATCTGTTCAATTAATGCAAAATGCCTTTTTTGATATTAAAAAGAAAGAAAGTTCAGAAGAAGGTAAATGTGAAGTAAAAGAAGCTTTTGAATTTCAAATAGCTTATTTAATTGCAAATTATAATCGCTTTTTCTCATTACTTTAATAAAAATAAACCAGCCATTAGATGGCTGGTTTTATTTCATTATTTTTCAGTTACAAATTTAAGTGCGTTTTCTAAAACAGATAAATCAGCACCCTGTTTATGGGCATTTTCACTTAAATGACGTCGCCATTGTCTTGCTCCCGGAATACCTTGGAATATTCCCAACATATGACGCGTAACATGACCTAAATAAGTCCCTTGTGATAGCTCTTTCTCAATGTAAGGATACATTGCTCTTACTGCACTGACCGCATCAGCAATAGGTAATTGATTATCAAATAATTCGTGATCAACGTGAGCTAATATTGATGGGTTTTGATAAGCCTCGCGTCCTACCATGACACCATCCATATATTTTAGATGCTCTTTAGCTTCTTCTAATGACTTAATGCCACCATTAATTGCCATTGTTAGCTGTGGAAAATCACGTTTTAATTGATAAACACGCGGATAATCTAAAGGTGGAACTTCACGGTTTTCTTTAGGACTTAAGCCTGATAACCACGCTTTACGAGCATGAATAATAAAGGTATCACAGTTATTATCACGACTCACAGTACCAATAAAGTCGCATAGAAATTCATAGCTATCTAGCTCATCAATACCAATACGTGTTTTTACCGTCACCGGGATATCAACAACATCACGCATGGCTTTTACACAATCTGCAACGAGTTGTGCCTCTCCCATTAAACAAGCACCAAAGCGTCCATTTTGTACGCGATCAGAAGGACAACCGACATTTAAATTAATTTCATCATAGCCACGTTCTTGCGCTAGCTTTGCACATTGCGCTAAAGCTTGAGGATCGCTTCCGCCCAATTGCAAAGAGACGGGATGCTCTTCTTCACTGTATTTTAGATAATCACCTTTACCATGAATAATGGCACCTGTTGTCACCATTTCCGTATAGAGCAGTGTATTTTTACTGAGCTGACGAAAGAAATAACGGCAATGACGATCAGTCCAATCGAGCATCGGAGCAACAGAGAAGCGGTTCAAATTATATTTTTTTGAATTGCTATTAACATCATGATTTTCTGTTGATTTATTGAGTTCTATATTTTCTGACATGTTGTAATTCTTTCGTCTATTTAGGCGTTGATTATCTCTAATTTATAAAGGAGATAAAATGAGCTCGCATTATAGCATAGAGGATAGCTTACACATGCAGGATCTGATGCTAGGATGCGTTTATAAAGCTGAAGATAAGTGATAATAAACTATAAAATAGGAAAACATAATGCCAACAGAAAAAAGAGTATTACCTTATTTCAAATATCATCCAGACCCGATAAAGACAGAGGCTTTTATTACAGGTGATATCGTTGTATGTGATTGTTGTGGAAAGGAAACTGATATCTATTATGGTAGCCCTTTCTATTCAGTAGAAGATATTGATGCACTATGCCCGTGGTGTATTGCTGATGGTTCTGCAAGTGAAAAGTTTAATGGTGAATTTCAAGATATTGAAAGCATTGAAGGCGGAGACGTTCTCTATGATGAAGAGGGGGAGTATTGTGGTTCTACTTTACCGCCTATAGATAAAAACAAACTCGATGAATTAACAAAACGGACGCCTGGTTATCATGGCTGGCAACAAGAACATTGGCTAATACATTGCGATGAACCTTGTGCCTTTATTGATTATGTAGAATGGGATGATATCAAAGATAAATTAGAACAATTTGCTTCTTTAGAACAAGATATTCAAGACGTTGGTTTTGAGCTTTCTGATTTATCAGAGCGCTTATGGGATGATGGTGAATGCCAAGGCTATTTATTTAAATGTTGTTGTTGTGGAAAATTACGTTTACATATCGATTTTAGTTAATAAATATTATCCTAAAATATCAAGTCTATTTTTAGAATATAGGCTTGATATTTATTTTTATAGAGTAGCTTATTTGTATTATCTCTATTAAAAATGGAAATAGTCAATGCTCAAGATTTTACGCTATAAAGCGAAAAAATAAAAAGAGGAGCATTGGACATGAACATTAAAAGAAAGATCCTTATAAAAGTAAAAAATCTTGATTGTGATAATAAAAATTTGTCATTTTCTACTTCTCATAAAATGTATCACTCCCTTTTAACTAATATATCTTTAGTTCCGGTAATATCATCTGTTCATCAATTGCCACCTAAAATTTATATGAATTCTGTTGCAATAAATTTTAATGATCTAAATAAATATTATTATCTTAATTTACCACAGGATAATCATTATTCTTTAGATGAAGTCATTAAAGTATTACAACAACATCCTGATATTGAATATGTACAGACTGTACCGATACAGCCTATTGAGCCTCCTAATATTACACCTGACTTTACTCAATATCAGCAATACTTAAATACACCAGAAAAAAAAGTGAATATTAATAAAATTAAAGGGCTAGGAATTAGTGAAGCATGGAAACAAGAAGCCTATGGGCAAGGAATACAAGTCGCGGATATTGAATGGGATTTTAATCTTTCTCATCATGATTTATTAACAGATAACATTACGTCCTTACTACCTTTCAATGAAAAAACCAGTCAAGCAGATCATGGTACAGCGGTAGCGGGCTTAATTATGGGAAAAAATGATGGTAAAGGGATCACAGGACTCGCTTATAAATTAGATATGTTTTATGCCATCTCAGAATTAACTTGTGGGCGTATTGATGCGATCATTGCGAGTAAACGTATATTACATGCTGGTGATATTGTTCTATATGAAATGCAGACAATTTGTGAACATCAAGCTTACGTACCTGCAGATTATGAAATGCATATTTGGGAAGCAACTCGTGCATTAACAGACGCAGGGATCATTGTAATTATGGCTGCAGGTAATGGGGGGGTAGATCTGGATTTACCTGCTTATAAAAGTTATCGACAACGTCATGATAATAACTCAATACGTGTTGGTGCTGGTTCGCCTTATACATTAAATCGATTACCTTTCTCAACGCATGGTTCACCTATACATGTACAAGCGTGGGGAGAGGATGTTGCAACAGCAGGTTATGGTGATCTGTTTCGAAGTGATGATAACCATACTTATACCGCTAATTTTAGTGGAACATCGTCAGCCAGTGCTTTAGTGGCGGGAGCTGCTGCGGTGATCCAATCTTGGTATAAAGACAATACAAACAGTGTGTTAACACCGATACAAATGCGTGACTTATTAATTAAAACCGGCACTTTTCCACTGTTAAATGACAAAATTGGTCCTTTACCGAATGTGAATAACGCCATTTTATATTTAAAAAAATTAATGAAACGTCATTAAACATAATAGTATTAATTCCTTTAACGTCTTCTAAATATTAGGAGGCGTTATGTGAATTTTCATCTATATGATATATAAAGTTTTTATCATCATAATAAGATGGAAATATAAAAAAAGCGTAATTTAATCAGCTTTTATTGTATAAACAGCAACCATAAAATTGCATTGCAAATAAACGAGCTAATAAGTTTTTATAGGAAAATAAGGCAATTAGACTACTTCTAAGAGAAAATTTATTTAATTATAAATTTAATCGATTTTTACGATTTATATAAATTAATAGTATTTTGATTTTATTGTATTTTTAGCCTAATCCCTAAAAGGTAGGGTTTATGATGAAAAACTTAAATATGAATAGTTTTTCATTGTTTATGCACCTTTTTGCTTTCAATTTCACGCCACTGCGTTTATCATTTTCTGCTTGTACTATACATACGGCGTCGCTGGTTTTGGGCTTCTGTGGAGCATAATGCTCCGGCAGCTCACACAGTCTTTTCCAGTGGCGGTTCTATCTGCATTATTCTTCGGGATAGAGTATTACCTTAAATGACTGAGAAAACATCTCTGACACCAGTTGTCGAATTAAAATCCTTAAGTAAAGGTTTCGACGGAAAACAAATTATTTCCCGCCTCGATCTCACTATCAACCATGGCGAGTTTTTAACCATCCTCGGTCCTTCGGGCTGTGGTAAGACGACGGTTTTGCGTTTAATCGCGGGTTTAGAAGACGTTGACGATGGGCAAATTATCCTTGATGGGCAAGATATTACGGATATTCCAGCGGAACAACGTTTTGTAAATACGGTTTTTCAAAGTTACGCGCTTTTCCCTCATATGACTGTTTTTGAAAACGTCGCATTTGGTCTTCGCATGCAAAAAACACCTGCAGATGAGATTAATGTTCGCGTTGAAGAAGCCTTACGTATGGTGCAACTTGAAAATTTCGCACAACGCCGTCCTGCACACCTTTCTGGTGGACAACAACAACGTGTTGCGATTGCGCGTGCGGTTGTGAATAAACCCAAGGTCTTATTGCTTGATGAATCATTATCTGCATTGGATTACAAATTACGTAAACAGATGCAAAATGAATTAAAAGCCTTACAACGTAAATTAGGGATCACCTTTATTTTCGTGACTCATGACCAAGAAGAGGCGCTGACCATGTCAGACCGGATCGTGGTGATGCGTGAAGGGCGTATTGAGCAAGATGGTACTCCGCGTGAAATTTATGAGGAACCAACAAATCTGTTTGTTGCGCAATTTATAGGTGAAATTAATATCTTTGATGCGCGCGTTCTTCATCGCATTGATGAAACACGTATCCGTGCTGATGTTGAAGGTCATGAATGTGATATTTATACCACACTACCAGTGACACAAAACCAGCAACTCAAAGTATTACTTCGACCTGAAGATCTCCGTGTTGAAGAAATTCACGATCTTGAAAACCTTCCTGGGCTAATTGGTTATGTTCGTGAACGTAACTATAAAGGCATGACGCTAGATTCTGTTGTTGAAATGGAAAATGGCAAAGTGGTGATGGTCAGTGAGTTCTTTAATGAAGATGATCCAGATGTTGATCACTCGTTAGACCAAAAAATTGCAGTCACGTGGGTAGAAAGCTGGGAGGTCGTGCTGGCAGATGAAGAAAACACGTAAACTATTTCAAAACATCGTAATTACGGGTGTTGTGGGTTGGTTGATGGTGTTCGTCTTCTTGCCGAATATCATGATCATTGCGACCAGTTTTTTAACGCGTGATGATGCTAACCTCGTCGAAATGGTCTTTACACTCGATAACTACTATCGCTTATTTGATCCTATGTATGCAGAAGTGTTACTGCATTCTATTAATATGGCGGTGGTCGCAACATTAGCGTGTTTATTATTAGGTTATCCTTTTGCTTATTTCCTTGCGAAAATGCCTAAGAAAATACAGCCATTAATGTTGTTTTTATTGATTGTACCTTTTTGGACAAACTCACTTATTCGTATTTATGGATTAAAAATATTCCTAAGTACGAAAGGTTATTTTAACGAATTCCTGTTGTGGATTGGACTTATTGATAAACCACTCAGAATTATTTATACCCCAGAAGCCGTTGTGCTGGGGCTGGTTTATATTTTATTACCTTTCATGGTATTACCGTTATATTCCAGTATTGAAAAGTTAGATAAACCTTGCTTAGAGGCAGCGCGCGATTTAGGGGCTAATAAATTTCAAACCTTTATTCGCATTATTATTCCATTAACAATGCCGGGCATTATCGCGGGTTGTTTACTCGTGATGTTACCTGCGATGGGCTTATTCTTTGTTGCTGATTTAATGGGTGGCGCGAAAAACTTATTAATTGGTAACGTCATTAAGAGCCAATTCTTAAATATTCGTGACTGGCCTTTTGGTGCAGCTACAAGTATTTGTTTAACATTGGTGATGGGATTAATGCTGTTTGTGTATTACCGAGCCGTGAAGCTACTGCATAAGAAGGTAGAAATAGAATGATAGGACGGTTATTGCGTGGTGGATTCATGTCCATTATTTACGCGTATCTTTATATCCCGATCATCATTCTGATAGTTAACTCTTTTAACTCATCACGTTTCGGGATCAACTGGAAAGGTTTTACCACAGATTGGTACACCATTTTATTTAATAATGACAGCCTGCTTCAAGCGGCTGGGCATTCATTAACAATGGCGGTCACTTCTGCGACATTTGCAACATTAATTGGCTCATTAGCGGCGGTTGCTCTTTATCGTTACCGTTTCCGTGGCAAAAAATTTGTGGGTGGAATGCTGTTTGTTGTGATGATGTCGCCGGATATTGTTATGGCAATTTCACTGCTCGTTTTGTTTATGATCCTAGGTGTTTCGTTAGGATTTTGGTCGCTTCTCTTTTCACATATTACATTTTGTCTGCCTTTTGTTGTTGTCACTGTGTACTCACGACTAAGTGGATTTGATGTGAAAATGTTGGAAGCAGCAAAAGATCTAGGGGCGGGTGAATTTACTATTTTACGTAAAATCATTATGCCTCTGGCAATGCCAGCAGTGGCTTCAGGTTGGTTATTAAGCTTTACGTTATCTATGGATGACGTTGTCGTTTCCTCTTTTGTGACGGGACCAAGCTATGAAATTTTACCACTGAAAATTTACTCAATGGTAAAAGTGGGCGTTTCGCCAGAGGTGAATGCGCTTGCAACCATCCTTTTAGGTCTATCCTTAATATTAGTATTAATTAGTCAGTTGATCTTAAGAGACCGAACTGGCAAAGCGTGAAAAAGGTATTAGTGCGAGTTTCTCGCATTTTTTGGGGTCTTGAAGACCAATCTGTTGGAGGTAGGCTGACCGCCTATTTGATATTAACGCATCAACCACTGAAGGAAACATAAATGAAAAAGTGGTCCTCTGTGCTTGCTGCCAGTGTAATGGCATTAAGTATCGGTACAGCATCGGCTGATGATAGTAAAACATTATATTTTTATAACTGGACGGAGTATGTGCCGCCTGGTCTGCTTGAACAGTTTACGAAAGAAACTGGGATTAAGGTGATTTATTCCACCTATGAATCCAATGAAAGCATGTATACCAAGTTAAAGACCTACAAAGAAGGGGCTTATGATTTGGTGGTTCCTTCTACTTATTTTATTTCTAAAATGAGTCATGAAGGCATGCTGCAAAAAATCGATAAATCAAAATTAACCAATTTTGATAATCTCGATCCTAGCTTATTACATAAATCATTCGACCCAGAAAATGATTACTCAATCCCTTATATTTGGGGAGCAACGGCTATTGGTATTAATAGCGATGAAGTTGATGTGAGTAGCATTACTTCATGGGCAGATTTATGGAAACCTGAATATAAAGATAGCCTGCTGCTTACTGATGATGCGCGTGAAGTATTCCAAATGGCATTATTGAAATTAGGCTATTCAGGCAATACAACTGATCCTAAAGAGATTGAAGAAGCTTATAAAGAGCTACAGAAGTTGATGCCAAACGTATTAGCATTCAATTCAGATAACCCCGCTAACCCTTATATGCAAGGGGAAGTTAATTTAGGGATGATTTGGAATGGTTCGGCATTTATTGCTCGCGATGCGGGTGCACCTATTGAAATGGTGTGGCCAAAAGAAGGGGGCATTTTCTGGATGGATAGCTTAGCGATCCCTGCTAATGCCAAAAATGTCGAAGGTGCTCATAAACTTATCGACTTTTTACTACGTCCAGAAATCGCAGCAAAAGTGGCTGAAAATATTGGTTATCCAACTCCTAATCTAGCCGCGCAAAAATTACTGCCAAATGTGATCACTAAAGATAATTCTCTTTATCCAACAGAAGAAATTATTAATAAAGGTGAATGGCAAAATGATGTGGGTGATGCAACCGTATTATACGAAAGCTATTACCAAAAATTAAAAGCAGGACGCTAATCACATCTGAACCTTGCTAAAAAGCCACTTTTATAAAGGTGGCTTTTTTTATGTCTAAAGGACATGAAGTTTCCATTAAGTTAACCATAAAAAAATAAATGCGAGAGGTTGTGTCAGCAAAAGATAATTAAAGAAAATAAGAGTGACTTGTATTATTTTTTTATACAACATTCAGCAACAAGTCGGCTGTTTTTTTCTTGAGTTTTGCGTTGTTGTTCAATATTAATTAAATAATTACTCTGTAGAAAATAACTAATATGAACATCAAATTTTTCAGAGATCAGATAAATAAATTCAATACTGATCCTATTGGTTCCCCGTTCATAACGAGAAAGTTGTTGCTGACTTATGCCTAACTCTTGAGCAAAAAGAGTGCCTGAGTATTTTAATTTCTTTCGTAAATGACGTATTCGTTGCCCTATACGAAAATTAATGGTTTTGCTGTTATCAATCATTTAATCAGCCTTAAAAATTCAAATCATTATTGATAAGAAAAAGTCAGACTGGCTAACCCGTTTGCTTTCCCAGGTTTTAGTGTTCCAGTCGTGATATAGCGAGTTGACAGGTTTAATGTGTAGTTTTCGTTATTAGAAGTTGTTATATGAAGTAAACGTTGATTAGGTTGTCCCGTAGCACTGATATCAGGGCCATAAACGACAGGGGTCGGATTATCATTAAAAAGAAACTGGATCCCAATACCCGACGCGTCAGAGTCTGACGTCAGTGTGAGGACATCTGTATGATTAGAATAGGTAGATTGATCGGTCATGCTGGCATATAGGTGAACGTTGGTATCACAAGTAACAGAAATGGGCTTTGTTTGTATTTTTGATGTTGAACCAATGGTTGCCATATCTCGCATTGAAATATCGCCTAATTCATAGGTGAGATTTTTCGTATTGACCGTACAACCTCTGGCTTTAATGGTGATAGTGACTGGATTTATTGCGACAAGTGATGTGTTATTTCCTTTATGAGAGCCACCGTACTCAGACCAAGTATTTGCAATTACGGTGTAAGGAATATTATAAACACCCGTTTCTAAGTGCTCGTCAGTGACAACAAACACAACTTTGCCTTTTAACGAAACGCGGTCTACGTTTTTGTTTACTGTCGATCCTACTGCGGGATAAATAATCGTCGCACTTGAGCCTGCGCCGACATCAATAGGCACATAAGAAACATTGTCATTATTATCTTTCAAACCAAAGGCATAACCAATGCCTTTTACGCCAGCAAGGGCATACACAGGATATCGATTTCCCCCTTCGTAATAGTAAACACCACTAATTTTTGAGCCTAATGCATTGGCATACAGTGTTTCTACCCAACATTTTTTTAGGGGTTTATTTTCACATTTAAAGCCATTATAAACAGATGTTTCACCTATCCATGTTGAGGTAATGGGAGTGCCTGCGGGTGTGCCATCCGCAGCGCCATCAAAATTCATTGGCGGCGGTGAAACGATAAGAGGATCTGCCACTGCCCATGCTATTTCTGTGGGAAGACAAATAAGGGAAACCAGTAATGTAAGGGGGAATAAAGTACGTTTCATTATTGGTACTCCAATAAAAATGTGGTGGTTGCATTGGCTTGTCCTGCACTGACTGGCACCTGAGTGGCGACATAGCGAGCGTAAAATTGCAGGGTATTATCTTGATTAGGTAACAGGGGATAAGATTGGCTTTTATCATTGATAGGAATTGATGTTCCTGATTTATCCATAATTGAAATGGCGACACCTTTTGCACCATTATTATTAATCGCCAGTAATGTATTGTCAGAGAGATCACCCGCTCCGTTAAAACTGACTTTCACTGCACTGGCTTCAGGCTGACAATCCACTAATTTAATACTAAAAGGAATAATCGGTGTTCGTTGTTGGCTCATTGCCGTTGAGGTGAAGTCTTTCGTCGCAATGTCACCAAGTTTCACTGTAATATTTTCTGAGTTTGTCTCAACGGTACAGGTATTGCCTGTCACTCGTGCATGAATTTGCACTAAAGTGTCATAGGCATATCCTTTCGTCATAAAAAGGAGTGGTAGAGCCAAAATAAGCGTGAGTTTATGCATTATTGGCACTCCTGTGTCATTTTTACAAAAGGTTCATCATGTTGATTTTCAGGTAATGTATAATTAACTTGGCAATGTTCAGATGCATTATTTCCCCAACGAATATCTAATACGCCAGACTTTGGTACACCTGAAAGATAAAGTAAGCCATCATCACCAATAATGCCGGAGAGGTGATTTTGCTTATCAGATGCTATGGCACCAAAAGGAAGTGGGCGCCCTTTTTGTTGCAGTGTTAGAAGTAGGCGATATCCTGTTTTAGCATCAAAATTGACTTTGATAACAGCGCCTTGAGTTGGAATGACTTGCTGAATATTCTGTTCAATTTCGACATTATCAGGAAGTGCAGTGGTATCAAGTGCGACTTTATTTTGGCGATAAGCGGTTGCATAAGGAATAACGGCAAATCCACGCCAGTCGGTATAAATCCCTGTTGCATTATCGATGGGAACGTCTGCGGTTTTGCGAGCATCAACAAGAATGGTATTAGAACTTAAAGGCTGGCTTAACGTTAAACCTTCGCTGTGAAGTAACACTCCCCCTGCAACGCTATAATTCAGTTGTTGAGCCTCTTTGTTATAGTTATAACCCACATTAAGGTTGCCATAGCGACTTTGATAACCTAATGCCGCGTTACCCGTATAACTTCCACCTTGATTGCTATAGCCTTGCTGAACACTGTAATTAAGCGTGTTATCTTCAAATAATGTGCCTGCTACACCGGCATTATGTGCTGAATAACCATTATCATTATGACTATAGTTATAAGTGAGATAGGCGCTATTTACGGATTGATAGCTTGAAGGCATTAATAATTGTAATGGAATTGAAATACCCAAAGAGAGCGTTTGATCGCGCTGACCGCTATTCATCATGCGGTTGTAACCATAAATAATATTGTAAGAGAGACCATTTACATTACCGTTATAGCCAGCTTGAAACAGAACATTTTTTTCATTGGTTTCCCAGTAATTTTGCCAATTGGTTGTCATGAAAACAGAACCATAATCTCCAAGTTGCTGTGATAAATTCACTTGAAGACTGCCTTTTTTTCTATTGTATAAATTAAAATAGCGTAATGGCTCTTCTTTATTATTTTCATAGAGATAGCCAGACATTCGAGTATTAAGTGTCTCATCTAGCGTATAGAAACCCGAAGTGGAGTAGCGATATCCTAGTAATTGAAAATTTGTTCCAAATTGGTTTAATGATTTGGCATAGAGAAAGCGCAGGGAGTACCCTTCAGAAGTCGAATTATCAGGTAATTTACTATGAGCAAAGGTGATATCTGTTGAGAATGCACCTAAAGTTCCCATATTCCGACCTACACCGAGCGCATAAGATTGATAGTCAGAGGTAATTAATGCACCACCGTAAGCGGTGCTGTCATAAGGCAGACCATAAATAAGATGACCTTGGATAAAGCGTGGCTTTTTATTTTGGTTATCTTGACGCACTTCACCCGCTTGAATAACAAATTGTTTTTGACCTTCTCGTTGTAAAATAGGCACAGCAGAATAAGGCACAATATAGTCGTGCTTACTTCCATCGTTTTCTTCAACCGAGACATATAAATCGCCACTATTTGAAGTAGGATAGAGATCGCGAATTTCAAATGCACCAGGAGAGACAAAAGTCTGATAAATAACATAGCCATTTTGTCGAATAACAACTTTGGCATTACCACTTGCAATCCCTCTTACAACGGGTGCAAATCCTCGTTGACTATCTGGCAACATGGTGTCATCACTTTCTAAAGAAATACCTCTAAAATTAACGCTGTCGAATAATGTTGATGAGGTATAACTATCGCCAACTTTTAACTGACTTCTTAATGACACAATATTTCGTTGAAGATAGGTATTGATGTGCTCCCACTGATGTTTTCCATTTGATGAGTTCCATGTGGAATAATCTCTTAATCGCCAAGCGCCAATATTGATCCCGCTACGTAGATTAAGGTAATAACTATTATTATGAGAATTTCCCCAGTTATTGGCACCACTAAAACTGTAATTCAATAAACCCGCGGTAATTCCGTTATCCCATTTTTCTGGTGGAATATAACCCCGTGCTTTAAGATCTAATGCGGCTTGAGGAACTTGAATTTTTAATGCTTGTTTTTCAATATCATAATTAACACTGGTATCAGGAATGGAATCTGAAATATCAATACACTCTTTTTCTGACTTAATATCAAAGTCAGTAATTAATTTAGTATTAATACTTAGTGATTGTAAAAGCGCTTTATTCAGGCAAGGGATCACCTCTTTATTATTGCTAATAAAATGGACATTTTCATTTCGTAGATATTCATTATTAAAAATAATATCAAGATGGTAATCACCGGGTTTAATGCGATTTCCTGCTTCAAAATAGCTTAGATCAGTGATGGCTTCAGGTGAGTCAGATAAAAATGCAGGATTAAATCGGTTTGCACTATATAAAGGAAATGGCAATATTAATGAAATCGTGATGATCCCAGAAAAAAGAAAACAAACTGTATTTTTATTAACCATGATTTTTAACCAACAAGCTAAAAGCAGATATCATTATTGATGAGTAATTTCTTTTTTTAATACTGGGGTTTGTGCGCCATAATCATTAATTGTTTGGAATGAAATTGTATTTTCATTTCGATTTATTTTTCCCAATGTTAATTGGGATAAAGGATTGAGCATGATGCTTGATGGAAGTTGACTACCTGCTACGGCTAGATTTACCATCGTAATATAATAAGGTGTTGGATTAGTGGCAATAAGCTCACCATTTTGATAAGAAAACTTAATTTCATTAGCAAATTTTTCACTGTAAGCCGGTAAAATACTTGGGCGGTAAAATAATTTAATTCGACTTTGTATCGCAATTTGCAAAGTATTTTCTTTATCAAGCTCTTCTTGTAATGAAGGTATAACTTTTACATTCATCCAAAATAAACTTTCTTTATCGTTGGGTAATGATTTACCGACATACATAATTCTTAATGCATTTTCTTTATTGGCATCAAGAATATATAAGGGAGGTGTAACAATAAAATCAACTGTTTTATTTCCTTCGAGATCTGAAACCCAAGATTGGATTAAAAAACTATTTTCTTTATCTGAATTCGTTACCACAAGATTTGTTTGTTTAATATTGGAATTATAAACAATACGTGTTGCACCTAATGAAACACCACTAGAATAAGAAAGTAATGGAAATAAAAACATAATAAGGAAAATAAGTGTCTTTTTCATAATAAAAATTATCAAGTCATGAAGATATTGCAATACTCTTTTGATAGAAAAATATGCCGTCCTTGGCAATAAGACATCAATCAAAAGTCATAAAACAATTAAGAGTAAGTCACCATAAAGTTTGTGGTAACGTTTGCGCTACCAGCCTTAACTGCATCTTCGGTCGAGATAAGGGAGGCGTTGTAATTTAATTGGTTTTCACCATCAATCAGTTTTTGAGTAGTAGATGCTTGGTTTGGCGCAACAATGGCACTAGTAGAATCAGTGATTTTTAAGGCAATATTTTCTGCTGCACCCGCACCTTGTAATGCAAACGCATTTGCATCGCCACTTGATGCTGTACCGTTGAAAGTAATTGCCGCATTAGCCGATACTGTAGTATCACAATTATTTAATTTGATACTAAAAGGAATACGGCCTGTTTCATCCCCTTTCGCTGCGAATTCAGCAACGCGGAATTGACCTAAGCGAACGGTTTGGTTTGATGAGCTACTATCAACACCACAAGCCGCATTAACAACAGAACCTTCAAAGTTAACAGAACCGCCATTTACAGTGGTGGTGGTTGCTGCTAGTGCAGGTGTAGCCATAGCTGCCATTGTTGAAGTAAGAATTGCAGATAATAATAACTTTTTCATTCATTGTTCCTATAATTTCAATATATATCTTTGTTTTTAGCTTAATAAACTAAGCTATATTTAACTCTGCTTATCATTTCTATATAAATGAAGAAACAGTGATTAAAATAGGTTTGAGAAGCGTAAATAGAATGATTAATAAACTTATTAAAATAAGAGTAGATAGATCAAATCTTAATTAAACGGGAATAAAATGCATATTGCACTTAAGTCAAATTTGCGAAAATTATAGATGGGCTAGAAAAATTATAGAAATCGTTTAAAACGATCATTGTTGAGTGGTTTGATAGCTAAAATCTACGAATAATCTGTTAACTATCGGTGAAAATTAATGTTAAGAAATAGAAAAATACATAAATTTATATAATGTATGTTGATTTTTGATTTATCTAGCTGATATTTATCATATTTTTTATAATCAAATAAAGATTTTCTAAAATAGATAAAGTGTTTATACGTATAACATTATGTTTCATAATATATATTTTATAATGAAAATATTTACATGATGAAACAAAAATTTACACGTATGGTGGGGAAAAAAAACGAAATAGAATGTTTTTTTACAGAAATAAAAAATTTAAATTTATTTTTTTATAAAAAAATAGAAATAATATTAATTCATTTTTTTTTGAAATTAGATGTCATGATTTTATAAATCAGAATTCTTCTTTCTTTTTTTACAACTAAGGTGAGTGGATCAATATATTTTATTTTTAATATAAATTGTAACAAAATGTTTCATTGCTCAAGATCCTCTTTTTATTTTTTCCGATTCGTTTTCCATTTTTTGCATGATAGTAATTAAAGCAATTACATTGATTCTGTTTTAATATCGGCGCTAATGGCACAATCTTAAATCTGAAGGCACAAAATGATATCTAGCTCATCAAAAGGGACATTATATGGCATTGTTGCCATTTTACTTTGGAGCACTATTGTTGGTTTAATTCGTAATATTAGTGAGTATTTTGGTGCCGTAGGAGGTGCCGCACTGATTTATACCACAGGCACACTCTTCCTTATTTTGATTTTAGGTGTACCTAAGCTATCACACTTTCCTAAACGCTATCTTTTCTGGGGCGGGCTATTATTTGTCACTTACGAAGTCTGTTTATCTTTGGCTTTGGGATTTGCAACAGATCGAACACAAGCCATAGAGTTGGGAATGGTGAATTATTTATGGCCTAGTTTTACGTTAGCACTTGCCGTAATACTTAATAAGCAGCGATTCTCCATTTTATTGATTGCCGGATTATTATGTGCATTTAGTGGGTTAGTCTGGGTTGTTAGTGGCGATAATCCGCTGACAATTGACGGTTTATGGCAGAATATTCAAAGCAATCCATTAAGCTATATATTGGCGTTTTCAGGAGCCATTCTATGGGCGTTTTATAGTAATTTAACTCGTCTTATGTCTGGTGGGAATAACGGCATTGTGCCTTTCTTTTTATTAACGTCACTAGCATTGTGGGGACAATATCTTTTTTCAACACCCGTAGAGTGGAGCGTTAATACAAAAAGTATCACGCTATTATTAATAACGGGTGCCGCTATTGGGCTTGCAAATGCGGCTTGGACAATCGGTATGATCAGAGGCAATGTGACCTTATTAGCCACACTCTCTTATTTTACGCCCGTTATTTCTACTGCATTCTCATCAATATTATTGTCTACGGCACTCTCTTTCTCATTTTGGCAAGGCGTAATGATGGTGACAGGGGGTTCTTTAATTTGCTGGTTAGCAACTCGTCAAAAAACGATAAAACCACTTAAAATGACCAAATAACCTAAAATAGGGGGGGGGTTAAGTTAAATATTGACGTAAATAGAGGTTGTTGGATCAAGAAATTCTATTTAAAAAGGGCATTTGTGTAAGTTGAAATTTTTTCACTATGCGATGAGGAAAATATCGGCTTATCTATATTACTTATAAACTGAAAAGTTACACTTGGAACATCTCCAATGAAGATGTGTTAAGTAATACGATAAGAACAAATGCAACAAAAAAGGAATTGCTATGAAACTTGAGACACTTTCTGTTCACGCCGGTTATTCACCTGATCCAACCACAAAAGCCGTTGCTGTACCTATTTACCAAACAACATCTTATGCATTTGATGATACGCAGCATGGTGCCGATCTTTTTGACTTAAAAGTACCCGGTAATATCTATACCCGTATAATGAACCCAACCAATGATGTATTAGAAAAACGAGTTGCAGCATTAGAAGGCGGGATCGCAGCAGTTGCTGTAGCGTCAGGTATGGCAGCAATTACTTATGCAATTCAAACTATTGCACAAGTCGGTGACAATATTGTTTCTGTCGCGAAGCTGTATGGTGGTACTTATAACTTAATGGCACACACTTTCCCTCGTATTGGTATTGAAGCACGTTTTGCTCCCCATGATGATATTGCGGCTCTTGAAGCGTTAATTGACGACAAAACAAAAGCGGTATTTTGTGAAACTATTACAAACCCAAGCGGAAATATTGTTGATATTCAAGCATTGGCGGATGTCGCTCATCGCCATGGTGTACCTTTGATTGTTGATAATACTGTTGCAACGCCTTATTTATGCCGTCCTTTTGAACATGGCGCGGATATTATTATTCACTCTTTAACCAAATATATTGGTGGCCACGGCAATTCGATTGGTGGCATTGTTGTTGATTCTGGTAAATTCCCTTGGGCTGAACATAAAGATCGTTTTGAAATACTGAATACACCGGATGTTTCTTATCACGGAGTAAATTACGTTGAGCACTTTGGTGCGGCTGCTTATATAGCAAGATGTCGTGTTGCGCCTTTGCGTGGAACAGGTGCTGCATTGTCGCCATTTAATGCTTTTTTAATTCTACAAGGGTTAGAAACGCTGGCGTTACGTATGGATCGCCACACTGAAAATGCACAAAAAGTAGCAGAATATCTACAAAATCATCCTCAAGTGGCATGGGTTAAATATGCGGGGTTAAACAATCACCCTGAACATGATTTAGCAGTACGTTATATGTCAGGTAAGCCCGCGGGCATTCTCTCTTTTGGTATTAAAGGGGGAGCAGAGTCTGGGGCGAAATTTATTGATGCATTACAACTCATTGTTCGCCTTGTGAATATTGGTGATGCAAAATCATTAGCATGTCATCCAGCATCAACCACTCATCGCCAATTAAATGATGAAGAATTAGAACGTGCAGGCGTTTCACGCGATTTAATTCGTTTATCAATTGGTATTGAGCATATTGACGATATTCTTGCAGATTTAGAGCAGGCATTAAAAGCCAGTATTTAATTAAATTTATTCGTTAATAAACCACCTTCTTTAATATAAAGAAGGTGGTTTTATATATTTCATTTTTTGATAAAAAGTAAAACTTAGTGCTTAATACATAAAGAGGATGTGTGATTTTTTATTTAAATAAAATTAACAAAGATGATTTATATAATTATATTAATGTCACAAAAATGGAAAGCATAAATGCAGAGGTAAATAGAAATATGACTATTTTGATAAAAAACAAATTATCATTTCTAATGATTGATGTTTTTTGATTATTATCAATTGTTATTTTATTTACCTTAAGTGATTTTAATATTTGAATCAAAGGTTATTTGTTTATTTTATTTTTTAAAAATAATTTAATTGAATAAATATAGGAATGTGAAGTCAACTGCATTATTTACATATAATAAGTACGAGTCTAAAAGGGATTGATTTTGATCAATAAGGAACATACCGACTGGTCGGTATCATCCCATGCATGAATACAACTGCGCATCACAGAAAAAAAGACCCTATCCGAGTTCAAGAACAATTATTGGAAGCGGCAAGCATTATTGTAGCAAATGAAGGGATCGCGTCTCTCTCTTTAAATGCCGTCGCAAAAGAAGCGGGTGTGAGTAAAGGTGGATTACTTCATCATTTCCCCGGAAAACTAGAATTGGTGCATGCGGTCTTTAAGCGTCTATTAGGTATTATGGATAGTCGCATTGCAGTTATTATGGAAAATGATCCTATTGAAGCGGGGCGTTTTTCTCGCGCCTATTTAACCTATATTTCTGATTTAAAGCAGTCAGATGAAAGTCGTCAATTAGCGATATTGTCTTTAGCCATGCCAAACGAACCTATTATGCGTAAATGCTGGCGAGATTGGATGTTAGATCATTTAGCCAAAGGCGATAAATTAGACAATAGTTATTTAGGGACATTAATTCGTTATGCCGCAGATGGTCTTTGGTTATCTGAATTAACAGAAGGCCCTACGATTTCCCAAGAAGAGCGCAGTGCATTAGTTAGACGATTATCTGAAATGACATTTGACTATATGGCAGACACAGCAAATCAGTAATTTTAATCAGGATGAATGAGGGCACAATGAAATACAAAATAAATGCCTTAATTTATTACGACGCAACGGATGGCGCGATATCATTAGAAAAAGAGCGTGTTGATACACATCTTTCTATTACCGCAAATGCGTTACTCTTTTATTTTATTCAGCATCCCGGCGTTGTTAATCGTGATGAAGTATTAAAACGGGTTTGGGATGATAATGGATTAGTTTCATCAAACAGTAATTTAAACCAATATTTGAGTTTATTACGAAAAACATTTCGTCATTATGGTATTGAAAATATCATTGTGACCATTGCGAAAGGGCGGTTAGAGTTTAATCCGGATATTTCAGTTGAACTTATTGATGATTCAACGCTATTACCTTCAACTCAAACAAATGAAGAAACGCCTATTTTAGTTAAGGATGAAAATCAAATCGCTGTTGAAACAACGACACCTTTATCTTTAACGCAAACTCAAACACCTGTAGTGTCTACGCAAGAAGATGCGCCTCAAAAAACACAGAAACCTGAAATTTGTTGGTATTTAGCCAGCATTGGTTTTTTATTAGGTACCGTATTTCTCACGGTGATCATCTTTTTTAATCAACATCAATCAAAGCCAATTTCACTGACACCATTAACACATAATGATTGTGAGTTACTTTCTAATGAAGCCATGATTAATTCCGCGGTCAGTGATAATTATGTTCGCAATTTTGATGCTGTAAGAAAGAAGCTTAATTTACAGTGTGTGAAAGGCGAGCGATTTGTTTTCTTTTATGGTGATAAATTACAAACAAATGGATTGGGGCGCGTATTTTTAGCTCACTGTGCGAAGAACGAAGATAACCCATTCAGTTATTGTGACAATTACTTTTATTATTCTTGGAAATACTAATGAAAATCTCAGGGAAACTTTTATGTTTTTTATCGGCCCTGATTTTTATCTTGGTCGCCACTTATGCAGCAACAAGATTATTAACCATTAAAAATGAAGGTGTCATGGTTTGCTCAACCAAGGGCATTATGCGTTTTGAGAATATGGAAGATGAAAATGTAAATGGTAATATTCATTTTTCATTTGGTGCTAATGGTAAAGGCTCCATTGTCGTTGAAGGGTATACTACTTCGAAAGCAGGATGGTTGTATTTACAACGCTATGTGAAATTTGATTACACAACTAAGCGTGTTTCACCGACAGAACGTCACTATTTTGTTAGCCAATGGGATGCGAGCGCATCATCAATTGATGAATCTCCAGATGTTATTTTTGACTATTTTATGCGTGAAATGTCAGACAGTCATGATGGATTATTTATTAATGCACAGAAGCTAAATGAGAAAACATTACTATTAAGTTCGCTTAACTCACCACTCTATATTTGTACCTTAAAGCCGGGTAGTAAATTCGATTAATTGTCCTGATTGTTCGATCTTATTTTTGCAAGGTGGCTTCTATATAGTCACCTTTTTATTGATCTAAAATTCAATATATCCTATCCACTCAATTCATCTTCTCTTCTCACACATTCTTAAATTTAGCTCTTTTGTCTATTCCGTGATTTGAACAGATTGTCTGCCTGATTCTTATAGTAAAGAGTACCCTCCTTTCTTGTTTATACACATGAGTAAAGGTTTAAATTTGATAAATACGTTATCAACAAAAAAATAGCACGATTTGTATATAGACTCGATTTAGCCTTTTTCAAATATTGATCTCACATTGAAATATCAGTGATATTCCGCACATCTTTCTTGTCGATATGTACTGCCTTTTTTCACCTTTTCAACATCCTTCTAACAAAGTTAATTTGCCTTTTTTTTCACCTCATTTTTATGAAAATGAATAAATTTATAATGATGAAAAAAACAAATTAACAGCATGGAACGATAAATAGAGAGATAAAAAACACTAAATTGCAGAGTTAAATTCTATATGTTGCAACATCATGGATTTATATTTTGTTTTCGTTTTTACGCGTTATAGTGATTTTGAAACCAACGTCTGCGTTTAAAAAATCACCACGCAGACACAATGGGCAAATGTAAACCGTTAAACGGCTTCTCGGAGGAAATGAAAATGGGTGATGCATTAGGTCTGATCGAAACCAAGGGTCTGGTGGCATGTATTGAAGCCGCTGACGCTATGTGTAAAGCCGCGAACGTTGAACTTATTGGCTATGAAAATGTGGGTTCAGGTCTCGTGACTGCGATGGTGAAAGGCGACGTGGGCGCAGTGAAAGCTGCAGTGGATTCAGGTGTGGAGTCAGCACAACGCGTGGGTGAAGTTGTTACATCGCTCGTGATTGCTCGTCCTCACAATGACATCAACAAGATTGTTATCAAACACAAGGCATAGTTTTTGCCTTAGGAGAACGTATGGGTGATGCATTAGGACTTATTGAAACTCAAGGGCTGGTGGCTTGTATTGAAGCCGCTGACGCGATGTGTAAAGCGGCAAATGTTGAGTTAATTGGCTACGAAAATGTGGGGTCAGGTTTAGTCACAGCAATGGTGAAAGGTGATGTAGGTGCCGTTAAAGCCGCTGTGGAATCTGGCTTAGAAGCGGCTCAACGTGTTGGTACTGTTGTGACTTCATTAGTCATCGCTCGTCCACATAACGATATTCAAAAAATCGTTGCCCAGTACAAAGTGACTGAATAACGAAGGAAATAAATATGAAAGAAGCACTAGGTCTAGTTGAAACCAAAGGTCTTGTCGCTTGCATTGAAGCTGCTGATGCAATGTGCAAAGCAGCCAATGTTGAACTGATTGGTTATGAAAACGTCGGTTCTGGTTTAGTGACAGCAATGGTGAAAGGCGATGTCGGTGCAGTCAATGCAGCGGTTGAGTCAGGTGTTGAAGCAGCAAAACGTATCGGCACCGTCGTGACTTCTCGTGTTATTGCAAGACCGCATAACGATATCGAGAAAATCGCACAACAGCACAAAGCCTGATTATTCAGGCGTGCTGTAAAGCAAAGAAATACGTTATTCAGCTAAATTTTTTAACTCCTGTATGGGGGAAGACATGGTTGCATTAGATAAAGATTTGCAATCCAGACAACTGGCTCGTGAGCTAGTTCGTAACGCGAAAAATGCACAACTGGTTTACGCTAAGTTTTCGCAGGAAAAAATCGACAGTATTGTAAAACACATTGCATTTGAAGCCGCTCGTCATGCTGAAGAGCTGGCGAAAATGGCGAACGAAGAAACAGGCTTTGGTAAGTGGGAAGACAAAGTTCTGAAGAACACTTTCGCATCATTGCGTGTGTATGAACATATGAAAGACATGAAGACCGTTGGCATTATCAATGACGATAAAGTGAAAAAAGTCATGGATGTTGGCGTGCCTTTAGGTGTTATCACGGCGTTAGTCCCTTCAACTAACCCAACATCAACCATTATCTATAAAACCCTAATTGCACTAAAAGCGGGTAATGCGATTATTTTCTCTCCGCATCCAAATGCAAAACAGTGCAGTTTCCGTGCGTTAGAAATTGTTAAAAAAGCGGCATTAGAAGCGGGTGCACCAGCAGGTATTGTTGATGGTGTGACATTACTGACTCTGGAAGCGACAAAAGAATTAATGCACAGCAAAGATGTGTCATTAATTTTAGCAACTGGTGGTGAAGGTATGGTGCGTGCAGCTTATGCATCAGGTACACCAACAATCAGTGGTGGTCCAGGTAATGGTCCTGCTTTTATCGAACGTAGTGCAGATATCAAAAAAGCCGTAAGCGATATCATCACCAGTAAAACATTCGACAATGGGGTTATCTGTGCATCAGAACAATCCATTATCGTAGAGCGTTGCATTTATAACGAAGTTCACCGTGAGCTATTAGCGCAAGGTGCTTACTTTATGAATGACGAAGAAGCAACAAAAGTGGCTTCAATGTTACTGCGTGCTAACGGCACAATTAACCCAGCCGTTGTGGGTAAAGATGCAATTTATTTAAGTCAGCGTGCAGGTTTTAGTGTACCCGCGAATACGCGTGTATTAATCGCATTACAAGATACTGTTTCACCCAAAAATCCGTATTCACGCGAAAAACTATGCCCAATCTTAGGGATGTATATCGAAGAAGATTGGAAATCAGCGTGCGATCGCGTGGTGCAATTACTGACTAATGAAGGTTTAGGTCATACCTTAGTGATTCATACTAAAAATGAAGATGTTATTCGTCAGTTCTCGTTAGAAAAACCGGTTAACCGTATTCTGATTAATACTCCTGCAGCATTAGGCGGTATCGGTGCGACAACCAATATTACGCCTGCACTGACTTTAGGTTGTGGTGCTGTTGGCGGTGGTTCTAGCTCTGATAACGTTGGTCCAATGAATCTACTGAATATTCGTAAAGTAGGTTATGGCGTGCGTACCGTTGAAGAGTTGAAACAACCTTGTCCTTTAGCACAAGAAGCTACTCAACCCGCTGTTTCTGCTTGTGCTGTTTCTAGCGCAAATCACCAGACCAGCATTCTTGATGATGACCGTTTTCGTTCACCTTCGTTAACCCCTGTTCATGCTGAATGTGCTACGGCACAACGTCAAACTCAAGGTGATGATCGCTTTGGTGCATCTCCTTATACCACGACAGTCAGCGCTTGTGCGCAGCAAGTGATTGAACAAGGTGATATTACCGAAGAAAACGTGGAACGCATTATCAAGGAAGTTCTCGGACGTCTGAGTAAGTAACTCATTGATATAAGGCGATATAAACCATGATCCTCGCAAAGGTAATCGGACACGTAGTAGCGACACAAAAAAGCCCAGAACTTAAAGGTAGCAATTTATTAATGATAGCGACCTTAGATGATGAGCTTAACCCACTGAAAAACAAAACCTATGTTGCAGTGGACAGCGTTGGTGCAGGTATCAACGATGTTGTGTTGGCTGAAGAATACTTCGCACTGAACAAAGATCGTTACAAGGCGATGTCAGTGGTTGCCATTGTTGAGAAGGTTTATCGGGACAGTAAGGAGTAATAACGACATGAGTGAGTTTCTGATAAAACCCAAAATTCAGTTTGGCACCAATGCACTGGATTTTCTTTCTGGATTAACTGCCCGCCGCGCATTTGTGGTGACAGATAAAGCAATGGTGAAGTTTGGCTTTGCGAATAAAGTCACTGACAAATTAATGCAACGAGGTATCGAATTCCAGGTTTACGATGATGTGGCGTCAGATCCGGATATTTCAGCCATCGTGAGTGGTATGAAGATCATGGATGCTCATTATCCCGACTTGGTTATTGCACTCGGTGGCGGATCAGTGATTGATGCCGCGAAAGCCGTTATGTACTCCCTCTGGCATACCCGTAAAGAGAGCAACAGAACAAAACCACAATTTATTGCGATCCCAACCACGAGTGGTACGGGATCTGAAGTGACCTCTTTTTCAGTGATCAAATCACGCAGTGAAAAACTGGTCTTGGTTGATGCGTTTATGTTGCCTGATGTCGCCATTCTCGATCCTGAGTTGGTGAAATCTGTGCCACCTGCCATTACTGCAGATACCGGTATGGATGTCCTTTGTCATGCACTAGAAGCGTATGTTTCTAAAGCTGCATCTGATTTTTCTGATGCGATGGCAGAGAAAGCCGTCAAGCTAGTCTTTGGTCATCTTATTGATTGCCACCATCAAGGTGACAACTTGATGGCTCGCGAAAAAATGCATAACGCATCTTGTATTGCAGGCATGGCATTTACTAACGCCTCGCTGGGGATTACTCACAGTCTTGCCCACGCATTAGGCGGTGTATTCCACGTTCCTCACGGTCGTGCAAATGCGTTATTGATGACACATGTCGTCGCCTTTAACGCCAATCTTCATGGTGATTGTAATAGTGAAGCAGCAAAACGTTACGCCTATCTTGCGCAAAGTCTAGGACTTCCGGCTAACACAGTAAGAGAAGGGGTAACCAGTTTAATCGTCGCCATTAATGTATTGAAAGATGAAATGGGTATGCCGAAGAGTATTCGCGATACCGGTGTCAGTGAAGCGGACTTTTATGCCCGTTTAACGGAAATGGTCGGACAGGCTTTACGAGATAGCTGTACGCCGACAAATCCGCGTGACGTGAACACACACCAATTAGAAACATTGTATCGTCAGGCATTTGCCGGTGTATCACACAGTTAATGCTCAACCGAATGAATACCGATTAGGTCAAGTAAAGAACATCAGGAGAGCCTCACATGGCCAAATATTCTTTGACGCCACGCGTAAAAATGCTGGCAGAACGTTTAGTTTCACGTAATAGCTCAATCAGTACAGAGCGTGCGACAATTTTTGATTCCTTAGACAACAGCATTGCAGGTGTTCCTCAAGCGATTAAACCTGCGCAACGTTTTTATGAGTTTATCCGCCATTTTCCAAGCTATATCGCACAAGATGAACTGATTATCGGCAGCCAGTCATCAACTCCACGCGGTGCGATTTTTCACACTGAAGATGAAGTACGTAGTGACTCTATCTACCGTTTCTTAAGTATTAACAATAGCGTTGCATCACCTGATTATATGCTGGTGGTAAACCAAGGTTTCTTAGCCATCAAAGCACAGCTTGAAGATAGAATTAGAAGCATTGGTAGTGCTGTAAATCGTAGCAGTATTGACGAAGCTAATTACTGTAAATCAGCGATTTATGCATGTGATGCAGCACTGTATTTTGCTCAAATTTTGTCTGCAAAAGCAGAGAACTTAGCCGCAATGGAAGGTAACCCATACCGTAAAGCTGAGTTATTAGAGAGTGCCGCTGTATTACGTAAAGTTCCTGCAAAACCTGCAGAAACTTTTAAAGAAGCGGTTCAAGTATTCTATTTATTGCAATTAGTCTTACATCTGGAAAATGGCAGTTATGCCATTAATCCAATGGGATTTGATAAAGCTCTTTATCCATTCTATCAACGTGATATCGACCAAGGTCGTTTAACACAAGCACAAGCCTATGAAATTGTTGAAAGCGTATGGTTGAAATTAGCTGAGCTTTCAGAAGTGCGTGCAACCAAAGAAATTGATGGTTATCCAATGTTTGATGCAATGACACAGGGTGTTGATATCAACGATCCACGAGTCAGCATTAACGAACTGTCAGAGATGCTGTTATCTGCTCGCGCTAATCTGTCAACCTTACACAGTTCACTGCAAGTACGTTTATATAATGGTCGTACGAATTCACAGCCTCAATACGCTGCACCTTCTGCAAACTTTGTTGCTCCAAGTGCAGATGCAGGTGAATTGAAAGTGATGGAAGGTTTAACGCCTCGCTTACAACGTTTACGTAATCGTTATTTAGAAGCACGTCCAAGTGTATCAATTTATAGAGCATTAGCATTTACTGAAATTGTGCGCAATAACCCAGGTTTACCGCCCATTTTACTGCGCGCTAAAGCTTTCCGTCGTGCATGTGAAACCGCACCTATCTTAATTCAAGATGAAGAACTGATTGTTGGACATCCTTGTGGAAAAGCGCGTGCTGGTGCTTTCTCTCCTGATATCGCATGGCGCTGGGTTCGTGATGAACTCGATACCATGAGCACACGTCCACAAGATCCATTCCAAATTTCAGAAGAAGACAAAAAAGTCATTCGCGAAGAGATTGTTCCATTCTGGGAAGGCCGTTCTTTAGATGAGATCTGCGAAGCACAATATCGCGAAGCGGGTGTGTGGGAATTTAGTGGTGAAACGTTTGTCAGTGACCTTTCTTATCACCAAATCAATGGTGGTGGCGATACTTGCCCTGGCTATGACGTACTGCTTTTCACTAAGGGCATGAACGGTATTAAAGCCGATGCACAAGCTAAACTGGCCGAGTTAAGCATGGAAAATCCTGCTGATATCGACCGTATCTACTTCTACAAAGCGTCTATTGAAAGCTGTGAAGGTGTGATTGCTTACGCACATCGTATTGCAGAACATGCGCGTGAATTAGCATCAAAAGAGAGTAATCCACAACGTCGTGAAGAGTTACTGACGATTGCTCAAGTCAACGAAAATGTACCCGCTAATCCACCAAAAACGCTGCAAGAAGCATTGCAAAGTATCTGGACTGTTGAATCACTGTTTGAAGTTGAAGAGAACCAAACGGGTCTTTCTTTAGGTCGTTTAGACCAATACTGCTTCCCAATGTATGAAAACGATATCAAATCAGGTCGTTTAACGCGTGAACAAGCACTGGAAATGATGCAAGCCTTTATCATCAAATGTGCTGAGTTAATGTGGATGTCGAGTGAGCTAGGTGCGAAATATTTCGCGGGTTATCAGCCATTTATCAACTTAACTATCGGTGGACAAAAACGTTCTGGTGGCGATGCGTGTAACGACTTAACTTACCTGATTATGGATGCTGTGCGTTTTGTGAAAGTGTATCAACCATCACTCGCATGTCGTATTCATAACCAATCTCCACAGCAATATATGGAAAAAATTGTTGATGTAGTCAAAGCCGGTATGGGCTTCCCTGCCTGTCACTTTGATGATTCTCATATCAAAATGATGCTACGTAAAGGCTTTGACTTTGAGGATGCGCGTGACTACTGCTTGATGGGCTGTGTTGAACCACAAAAATCAGGTCGTATTTATCAATGGACATCAACAGGTTACACCCAATGGCCTATCGCCATTGAGTTTGTATTAAATCGTGGTCGTATGGTGCTATTTGATAGCTATCAAGGTTTAGATACAGGCGATTTACGCGACCTGCGTACTTATGAAGATTTCGACCGCGCTGTAAAAGAACAAGTCGCACATATCGTTCGTTTATCGGCAATTGGTACTGTGATCAGCCAACGTGTTCACCGCGATGTAGCACCGAAGCCATTAATGTCTCTGCTGGTTGAAGGCTGTATGGAACAAGGTAAAGACGTCACGGCAGGCGGCGCAATGGTTAACCATGGTCCAGGTTTGATTTTCTCTGGCTTAGCAACTTACGTTGACTCAATGGCAGCAATCCGCAAGTTAGTTTATGAAGAGAGAAAATATACCTTAGAGCAAATCCGTGATGCGTTATTAGCTAACTTTGAAGGTCATGACGAGCTTTTACGTGACTGCTTAAATGCACCGAAATTTGGTAACGATGACGATGTTGTTGACCAATATGCGCTAGATATTACGGAATGGACTGAGCGTGAATGTCGTAAATACAAAATGCTCTACTCCACATTGAGCCACGGAACGCTGTCTATCTCTAACAATACACCAATTGGTGAATTAACCGCCGCGACGCCAAATGGTCGCTTCGCATGGAAACCATTATCAGATGGGATCAGCCCAACACAAGGTGCTGATAAACATGGTCCAACGGCGATCATCAAATCAATCAGTAAGATGAATGTTGAAACCATGAATATTGGTATGGTTCATAACTTCAAATTCCTGAAAGGCTTATTAGATACCAATGAAGGACGCCAAGGTTTAATTACCTTATTAAGAACGGCTTCAATTCTAGGTAACGGTCAGATGCAATTTAGCTATGTTGATAATGAAGTACTGAAAAAAGCACAACTTGAGCCAGAAAAATACCGCGATTTGATTGTTCGTGTTGCAGGTTACAGTGCTTACTTCGTTGAATTATGTAAAGAAGTTCAGGATGAAATTATCAGTCGTACTGTGATTGAGAAATTCTAATCATAGCCATAGGGATGGCAAAGGCTATCCCTTTTAATCGACAAGACAAGATTTAAATTTATCAAACAGGGATGTTTGATGCAGATTTGGAGGCGTAAAGATGGAGACGGCGGCAGAAACAAGAGGTCGGATATTTAATATCCAGAAATACTCTATTTATGACGGTGATGGTATTCGTACTCTCGTTTTTTTAAAAGGCTGTAATATCCGTTGCCCTTGGTGTTCAAATCCAGAAGGTCTTAGCAGTGAATTTCAGGTGATGTACTCTCACGACAAATGTGTCGATTGCGGTAAATGCGTTGATGTTTGTCCGGCGGGTGTGCATTACATGTCAACCAATGAAAATGGTAAACAAGTTCATCGTGTTGATCGCGGCGTAGATTGTATCGGTTGTCGTCAGTGTGAAGAAGTCTGTATCTCTGATGCGCTTGATATTATGGGGAAAGATGTTTCTGTCTCTGAGTTAATGAAAATCATCATGCAAGATTATGACTTTTACATCTCTTCAGGTGGTGGTGTCACAATCGGTGGCGGTGAAATGAGTTTACAAACTGATTTTGCGGTTGCGCTTTTGCGAGAATGTAAAAAGATGATGATCAATACCGCCGTGGAAACACAAGCAACCACTAATGTGGCTAATTATGAAAAATTAGCGGAAGTTGTTGATCAATTTCTAATTGATATCAAGCACATTGATACCACTCAGCATAAAGCATTGTTTGGTATTGGTAATGAGAATGTCCGCCGTAATTTAGAGCGTTTAATGGATCTCGGTGCAAATGTAGTTGTCCGTATGCCTTTAGTGCGGGGTTATAACGACTCTTATGATGCGATCACTGGCGCGATTAACTACGCAATGGAACTCTCAAAACGCGGGAATCTTCAGCGCATCGATATTCTTCCTTATCACCAATTTGGACGTAATAAATACGAAAAATTGGAAATGATTTACCCAATTAAAAATGACCCAAGTTATACGCCAGAAGAGTTAGACAGTTTAGAAGCCTTCTTTAAGAAATTTGATTTCGATATCCGTCTTGTCCGTCACTAAGTAGGAGAGAAAGATGAAGAGTTTAGGTGTGATTGAAACACGAGGGTTAACCGCAGCCATTCAAGCGGCAGATGCCGCCTGTAAAGCGGCAAATGTAGAAATTATCGGATACCGAAAAGTGGGTTCTGGTTTGGTATCAATCTGTTTTCAGGGTGAGATCAGTGCCGTAAGAACGGCGGTTGATCATGGTGTTGATGTCGTAAGCCAAAAAGAGCGGGTTATTGGATCATTAGTGATCGCAAGACCCGAGCCAAG
Source organism: Proteus cibi (assembly GCF_003144405.1). Classification (GTDB taxonomy): domain Bacteria; phylum Pseudomonadota; class Gammaproteobacteria; order Enterobacterales; family Enterobacteriaceae; genus Proteus; species Proteus cibi. Next base: position 268,234 of record NZ_PENW01000034.1, on the reverse strand, counting down.
CGTTATCACTAAATTGCTGACAGTAAAAAGTCAGAAAAAAGCCCCCGCTGTTGCTGAAAAAGAGCAAGAGACTGCGATTGAAACCGTCGTTAAAACCCTAGTTGAAGCCCCAGCTAAAAACGAAGTTGAGAACCTTGAAGCCCCAAAAGCAGTTGCAGATTTACAGACTCAAAATATTGCGTCTGAAACTAAGGCCGCTACAGATAAAGCATTAAGCAGTAAAAAAGCGATCAAACCAGAAGGCCGTAAAGGTAAAAAATAATGATTAATCAACAACTCATGGGAAAAATCCTCTCTCGTTTGCCTGTACATGGCGTGATGTCGGGAGAGACACAAGGAATGGCAATCCCTGTTGGTATTTCTAATCGACATGTGCATCTTTCACAACAAGATGTTGAAACATTATTTGGCAAAGGTTACCAACTCACCCCGTTTAAAGATCTTAAACAACCGGGGCAGTTTGCCGCAAAAGAGTGTGTGATTGTCTTGGGATCTAAAGGTTCGATCAGTAAAGTTCGTGTTTTAGGCCCCGTTCGTCCACAAAGCCAATTAGAAATTTCAAAAGCTGACTGTTTCGCATTAGGTGTCAAAGCACCAGTACGTGAATCGGGTGATTTAGTTGGTTCTGGCAATGCTGTTTTAATGGGGCCTGCGGGTCATGTTGAATTAAAAGAGCAAGTGATTTGCGCTCAACGTCATATTCATATGAGTGAGATTGACGCCAGAATGTTAAACGTCACCAATGGACAAAAAGTACACATTAAAACAGAAGGTGAGCGTAGCCTAATTTTTGATGAGGTCGTTGTTCGTGTCAGTGAGAAGTTTTCTTTAGAATTTCATATTGATACTGATGAGGCGAATGCAGCAGGGCTTCGTAACAACGATAGCGTATTTATTGTCAGCTAAGGCAATGAGGTGACGTAATGGACAATCAGTTAATTGAAAGGATAGTGGCTGAAATAGAAAAAAGAATGAAAAAATCGGTGTTGTTAGCGCTGACACCGGCATCGGGATACCAAGATGAAATCTGTCAACGTATCAACATGTTTTCTCATATTCGCTTTTCTCTTTTTGTCACAACACAGGCACAAGTCAGCCATGATTTGTCGAAATGGCGTCATCTAGGCGAAATACATAACGCGAGTGAGTTTGATTGCCAGCAGTTATCGACTTACCACGCGCTGTTTGTACCTTATTTTGATAAGAAGCTGGTGGGTGAAATTATTAATGGATTATTTATAAGTGAAGAAGGGAAGTTAATTCATTCTGCCCTTGCTCAAAATATTCCTGTTATGGCATTGCCTTACTTTTGCCAACCAGAAAGTGAATTAAATGAGATTTTAGGTTTAAATAAAAATAAAGAGTACAACCTGCTTATTCAGGAAAATATTAGCCGATTAAAATCAATGGGGATTATGTTTCACTCTATAAATGATGTTGAAGCTAATTTAATAAACCATGATATTAGCCATCAAGCTAAACCTGAATATAAACCTGAAATTAAACAAGAGAATAATAATCGCTATATTACTTTAAATGAAGTAATGAATAAGCCTGGAGAATATCATTTATCACAAGATAAATTGACGGATTCTGCTATTGAATATTTAAAAAGTTTGAAAAATTAATCTTAAATTATATCTGATAAATCAGGAGTCTTATTATGTCACCAAAAGCTAAATCATGGCTTTGGATGCTGGCGGTTATTATTTCGGAAACCTCAGCAACCTCTACTTTAAAAATGTTTGATAATAGTGAAGGTACAACGAAAACATTATTATTAGGCTTAATTGTTATTCTTTATGTTATTTGTTATTACTCATTATCGCGTGCAGTCAAAAATATTCCCGTCGGTTTAGCTTATGCAACATGGTCTGGTACAGGTATATTAGTGGTTTCTTCTTTAGGTATGTTGTTTTATGGTCAGCATCCTGATACTGCGGCAATGATAGGTATGGCCGTGATTGCCAGTGGTATTGTGATTATGAATCTCTTCTCAAAAATGGGATCAGAAGAAGAGGAAGACGAAACAACTGAAACTCCGAATATTAAACAGGCAGCATCGCCAGTTAATAAATAAATCTACTTCTTAATAAATCTATTTTTAATAAAACTATTTTTTAATAAATAAGTACTTTATTAAAATAAATAAGGATAACAATTATGTTTACCGGATTCTTATGGCTGGCATTATCTATTGGTTCTGAAATCACGGGGACTTCCATGATTAAAAAGACCAACGGTTTTAGTAAATTAGCTCCCTCTGTTTTAGTGATTGCAGCTTACTGTATTTGTTATTTCGCATTAACGCGTGCAATGGGTTATATTCCTGTTGGTGTTGCTTATTCTTTGTGGTGTGGATTTGGTATTGTTGGTGTGACTTTAGTTGCCATGATCCTATATAAACAAAAACCAGACTTACCGGCTATATTTTCTATGGCATTAATTATCTCTGGCGGGATAATTATGAATACGTTCTCGACAATGTAATAAAAGAGATAAACTACGTATTTTTTAATTGAAGACACCAATATCCTTATAAAGGCTATTGGTGTTTTTTATTAATAAAATTTAAATGCTATTTCATTATATTTTTTAACGTTTTATTTTGAAAGGAGTTTTTTTTATATACCTTCCATGTCCTTAATAAGATAATTTTATTTTAATTTATAAGGACATAAATATGCATCTATCCCCAATTACCTCAAGCTCATTAATTGAAAGAAATAAATTAGAGAACACTAGCAAAGAATATATTATTAAAGGCAATATCATGAATGTTGCTAATGGGGATAAAGATTTTGCTCCACCATTACCCCCTAGAAAACAAAATTCTAGCTCGAATTTATTACCATTGCCACCGCGAGGAATAAATATAGAAAATAATAGCTTACTTTCTAGACGAAAAATGAATAATGTAGATATGCTAAAGTTTAATTTTTCTCGATCTAATGAAGAAGTAAAGTTGTATAATGAGAGAGAGAATTTTTTAGTTGCGGTTAAAAAATGTATTGGCACAGATAAGTATAATGAAAAAGCTAAGATTTTATTTAATAACTTAAATGGTTTGGAATATAGTTCAGATAATTATCAATCCGTTGAAAATTCCAGATATAGTAAATTAACGTATAGTAAAAATACTTTAATAAATTCAGGGGGTGTATTATTGCCAGCGAATAATGTGAGTTCTTATGATCCTTCTAAGATGACTATTGCATCTCAATATCCTTTGAATACTAAAGAGAATCTAAATCATTATCTCAATATGTTATTTAATAATAATATAGATACGGTTTATATTTTAGCCTCGAATGAGGATATTAAACAAGATATTAAAGAAAATAAAAAAGATGAGAACAGTAAAATAAAAGATTCTGTAAAAAAAGAACTCTCTGAAATGGGTGTTGAATATAAAGAGGATGATTTAAAAAAAGAAGGGTTTAAATATTTTAGAGAGAATTTAAATTTAGGTGATATAAAGTCTAGTCGTATTGAAAAGTGGGCTTTAAGTGCAAATAAAAAAAATGGAACGTGTTTAGATTGTAAAACATACTCTAAGTTAGTGTCTAAAGAAAACAGTGATGAAAAGAAGAAAATACACTTTGTGCATATTTATGATTGGAAAGATCATACAGGAATAGATGCGACTAAATTAAGAAATACCATCGATATTATTGGTGCTAATTTAAAAATAAATCCAACAAAAGAAAATATCGCTGTCCATTGTCTTGCTGGGTTGGGTAGAACAGGGGAATTTATTGCTTTAATGGAAATGATGAAAAGGATAGAGGCAGGAAATACAAAAGGAAAAAGCTTAGAAAGTATCATCTCTGATTTAAGGGAAAAACGTAGTGTCCAAGCACTTTATCAGCTAGAACAAATTGCTGAGCTGGTTAAATTTGCAATAAATAATAATATCCCGTTACTTAATACTGATATTAAAATGAAATAATACTTGTTCAAAAAATAAGTATAACAATCCCCATTGCATTCACAATGGGGATATTTTTACGACATTATTGCTTACGGTCTTTATTTTAAAAGTATTGTTCTAAATCTAAAGATGAAAAACACGCCCTTCACCTGTAGGTAATTCAATCGTTAAGCTGAGTTTACCGCCTAAAGCTTCAACATAGCGCTTTAATGTTGCCAGTTTTAGGTCGTTACCTCTTTGTTCGATTTGGGTAATCGCAGGCTGAGAGATCCCAAGGTGTGTCGCCAGCTCTTTTTGTGAAATATTTAACTCTTCTCTTAAGATTTGCAGCCCTGTTTCTAGTATCAATTCATCAGCCATTTTTTTTATACGTTCTTGGCTTTCAGGAGAACGTTCAGCGATAGCTTGTTGAAGTGTTTTCATTGTCTTCTCTTATTGATGAAAGATATGAGGTAAATTCTCGATCCGCTATATGGATCATCGTTTGGTAAAATTTCTTATTGTTAGTTTTGTTTCCTGCACATAGCACAATGGCTTTTCTCGTTGGGTCAAACGCAAAAAATATTCGTATAGGTTTCCCTGTGTGTTGTACCCGGAGCTCTTTCATATTGGGATATTTTGAACCTTTGATGTTATCAGCATGTGGTCTTGATAACCTAGGCCCATAAATCTCTAGATTCTGTAAGGCCGCTAAAACTCGTTCTTGTAACTCGTTGCTTTGTTCTAATAACCAAGAATCGAAATAATTTGTAAATAGTACATTCCACACAGTTCACCTCATATAAGTTATAGCTTATTTTTAAGGTAATAAGCTACAGCTTATATTTCAATACTCGTTAGAGTAGCAAGGCAGTGTTTATTTTTCAAAATATTCCTGTTAATAAATAAAATCCCCATTGCATTCACAATGGGGATATTTTTACGACATTATTGCTTGTAATGGTCTTTTATTTTGTCGGTCTACAAATCTCGGACTTGCTGTAACTCTTTTTGACGCTCAGTTTGAGCGCTGACTTGATGGTTTCGCGCTAAGAAACTGTATATCGTTGGTAGCACAAACAGAGTAAACAGTGTGCCGACTAACATACCCGACACAATAATTAGCCCTAATCCATAGCGACTATTCGCGCCTGCACCGCTGGCAAATAATAGTGGAATAAGCCCAATAACCATTGCTGCTGTGGTCATTAATACAGGACGTAAGCGGATTTTTGCTGCTTCAATAATGGCGTCACGACGGTTTAGGTTTTTATGAACTTGCAACTCATTAGCAAATTCCACCATTAAAATCCCGTGCTTGCTGATAAGCCCTATCAAGGTGACTAAACCAATTTGAGTGTAAATATTGAGTGTCACCATACCTAAAGCTAATGGGACTAATGCGCCACAGATAGATAATGGTACTGTGATTAAGATAATCAAAGGATCGACCAAACTTTCATATTGCGCAGCTAACACTAAGTAAATAATGATCAGTGCTGCAATAAACGCAAAGACTAACGTATTTCCTTCTTGGGTAAATTGGCGAGAATCAGATTGCCAATCATGGCTAAAGCCAGCTGGTAGTGAATCGGTTACATTTTCAAGAAACGCAACGGCTTGCCCCATGGTGACGCCAGGTGCAGGAATAGCTTGAAAGATTGCGGCATTTTGTTGATTAAATTGTGTCAGTTTATTCGGTTCAACTTGAGTCGTCATATTCACAACCGTTGATAATGGAATTAACACGTTATCTTGAGTACGAATATAGTGTCCAGCAAGGGCTGTGGGCGTTAAACGTTGGTGACGTACACTTTGTGGGATCACATCATAAGAGCGACCATCCATACCAAAGCGATTGATATAGTGTTCACCCACTAATAGGGACAGTGATTCACCAATATCTTGCATACGAATACCTAAGCTATTTGCCTTCGCCCTGTCTATGGCAATTTGAACGACAGGGTTGTTGTAATCTAAATCACTATCCACTACGACAAATAGGCCACTCTCTCTTGCTTGCTGTTTAATGTTTTCCATTGTTTCAAATAAAATGGGGTAACCCAATGGGCTACGTAATACCATTTGTACTGGCAATCCACCTACCGAGCCAGGTAAAGAGGCTAATTGGAAAGCAAAAATACTTGTACCTTCAACATCACTCACCCGATTTTGTAAGTCCGCCTGAATCTGATCTGCTGTGCGCTCACGACCTTTCCAGCCATCAAAGTTAATCCCCCCAAAGCTAGCGGATGGACCATCAGTTCCATTAATTATCCATGTGCTGTCAGTTTCAGGCAGACTCATATAAATGTCATCAAGCTTCTGATTAAAACGTTCCGCATAGGCTAAATTGGCATGTTGTGGTGCTTTTACCGCGGTTAAGACACTTGCCTGATCTTCTGATGGCGCCAGTTCTTGTTTTGCCTGACTATATAAAAACGGCAAACTGATAAACACGGCTAAGGCGAAAACAATGGTTAACCAGCGATTAGCTAAAGAAAAATTAAGCACGTAGCCATAGTAGTGAGCCATCTTATCGAAAACAAACTCAGCCATTTTAGCCATTTTGCCTTCATTTTCTTTGGGTTTTAGCATTAACGAACTCATCACGGGAGATAAGGTTAATGCCACAATACCAGATACAATCACACTTCCTGCCAGCGTTATGGCAAATTCTTTAAATAGTGCACCGGTTAATCCAGCCATTAAACCAATCGGAGCATAAACAGCGGCTAGTGTAATCGTCATGGCAATAACCGGGCCGGCAACTTCTCTTGCTCCGACTAACGCTGCTTGAACAGGCGATAATCCCTCTTCAATATGGCGATGTACGTTTTCAACAACCACTATCGCATCATCCACCACAAGACCTATTGCTAATACCATTGCTAATAGGGTGAGTAAATTAATACTAAAACCGAAAGCAAGCATTAATCCAGCCGCGCCCAGCATTGATAATGGGATCGCTAGAACTGGAATTATCACAGAACGAAATGATCCTAAACAGAGGTAGATCACCGCGATCACGATCAAAATGGCTTCAATTAAAGTTTGAACCACTTGATCAATAGAGGCTTTAATAAAACGTGAGGTCTCAAATGCTAGTTCAACTTTAACACTGGGTGGTAAGGTTTTTTCGATATCAGCAAGATTTTCACGAATGCCATCTACTATCACTAATGGGTTACCTGTTGGCGTGGGAAACAAGCCTAAAAATACCGCTTTTTTACCATTCATTATGCCGCTGGTTTCTGTTGCTGCTGCACCTAGTTCAACCGTGCCAATATCACGTAATCGGACAAGATTATTACCATCATTACTGATAACCATGTCTTTAAATTCGTCGACACTAGTGAGATCCGTATTGACATAAACGTTGGCAATTACAAACTCACCTTCAACTTTCCCGGGGGCAGCTTGATAGTTATTACGGCGTACTGCCTCTGCGACATCACTCGCTGTTAAGTTGCGACCAGCCAGTTTCTCTGCATCTAACCACAGACGCATCGCTAATTGTTGTCCACCAAAAACCTGTACTTTGGCAACGCCATTGATAGATGAGAACATCGGTTCAACAACACGAGAAAGGTAGTCAGTAAGTTCAGGGATAGAAAGTTGCTCACTTGAAAATCCTACATAAGCTACCGCAGTAGATTCGCCTGATGAAAGCTCAATGACGGGATCATAAGCTTGTTCCGGCAACTTATAACGTACTTGATTTACCTTTGCCATCACTTGAGTGAGAGCTTGTGTTGGATCGCGGTTTAACGCCATTCTCACCGTGACTAAACTCTTTCCTTGCACTGAAGATGAAGAAATATAATCGACACCTTCTACAGAGGAAACCGCTTGTGTAATAGGCTGAGTAACAAATCCCTGCATGAGCTCAGACGATGCACCAGGATAATCTGTTGCAATCGTAATTGTGGAGTTTTGTAACATTGGGTATTGGCGAATTGGCAGTTTACTGAATGCAAATGCGCCCAGTAACAAAATGAGTGTACTAACAACTAATGCCAAAACAGGGCGCCGAACAAAAATATCGGTAAACTTCATGATTATCTCCCGTTATGGTTTTGTTGTCGCCGATTGAGCCAACGTTAATGTATCTTGCTCAATGGGTTCAATTGAGATGCCATCACTCAATTTAATTTGACCAGATGAGACAACTTGCTCACCGAGGGTAAGCCCCTCTTTTATCTCAATCATGCCGTTGTAGCGCAATCCAACTTTCACAGAGACACGCTTAGCGATAAGGTTTTTTTGATTGTCAGATTGCGCTACAAACACGGTATCTCCATAGGCAGTATAAGTGACTGCGGTTTCTGGTATGGTTAATACCATAGGACTATCAGGAGAAGTAACTTGAACACGAGCAAACATGCCCGCTTTTAATTTATTGTCAGTATTGGGTAAAACAGCCTGTATTTGTACTGTACGAGATGGGCCAATAAGAGGATCAATCGCATTTATCGCCCCCGTAAAAATGATATCTGGGTAAGCATCAACTTCGATATTGATTGGCTGTTTTGTTGAAATTTTTGGTGCGGCTTGTTCATCAAGTGAAAAGTTAAGTTTTAAATGACTCGCATCGACAAGGGAAGCTACACGTTCACCCGCATTTAGATATTGGCCTTCATGAACAAGTTTTATCCCAACGATACCGTCAAAGGGCGCTTTAATTGCTTTTTGTGCAATCCGTGCTTTCACTTCACGAATGGAGGCAACTATCATATCGCGCTCTGATAACGTGCTATCTAATTGCGCAGTAGCCACCATATTTTTGCTATAAAGTTGTTTTGTTCGAGAATAGTATTTTTCTGCGTTGGTTAATTGCGCTTGTAAACGTAATAATTCAGCTTGTTCAGGTTCATCATTTAGTTTTGCCAAGACTTGACCTGCTTGAACAGTTTGCCCTGACTCAAAATTAATTACGGCAATTCGACCATTAGTTTCAGCCGCTAAATAAATTTGGCGTGCGGCTTCTAATTCTCCCACCCCTTGCATATTGTTGGGTAATTTTGAGGATTGTACGGTTGCTAATGCCACTTTTGTGGGGGGATAAGCAAATTGTTGTGATGCATCTTCATCAGATGATGTTGTTGCATAAACTGCCGCGCCGGCACTGAGTAAAAAGAGTGAGGCACATACAGTAAGAGTAAGCTTTTTATTCATATTACTATTGATCCCATAGTGAATGTTTTATTTTTCTTATTGTTTTATGCGTGAGTTTTTTTCCATAAGGCTCTGAAATGACTTGCCATTGCTGTAGTGATTAATCCCCCCATAACAGCGAGGTGTTCTATCGCGAAAAACATCGACAGCATGGCTTTATCTCCCGTCATATTCCAAAAAGTATGAACAATCACGATAGTTAAAAATAAAAAGAGGGCTAAAGCGCCCGCCCCTAGCCATAGATAGCGATCGAAAAGCACTAAAAGTGAACTACAAAGTAAAACGATCGCCGAGGCAATATTAAAAAACCAATCCGGAGTTAATCCCGCTGCACGCATTTCAGCCAAACTATTTTGGTAATCAAAAACCTTGGCAAAGCCAGAAGAGAGAAACAAAACAAGAATGAGTAATCTGGCAATAAGCCACAAAGAGCGACTTTCGAGAATACGTGCAATTGAATTAGGCATTCATCTGACCTCAACATTCTTAAAAATAAAAGTCAGCATCCCACTGACTTGACTTAATTTGAGGAGAGGACTATAAAACCTCAAGTTAAGTTGAGGTCAAGAGAAAAAAATGAAAAAAGAGAAAATAGATTTCAATAGGGCACTTACCGTCGGTGAGGTAGCAAAACGAAGTGGTGTTGCGATTTCTACGTTACATTTTTATGAAGAAAAAGGATTGATAGAAAGTTATCGAAGTGCCGGTAATCAGCGTCGTTATCCACCTGTTGTCTTGCGTTATGTGGCAATTATTAAAGCTGCGCAAAGTACGGGTATTCCGCTAAAAGAAATTCAGGAAATACTCGGAAAATATCCACCAAATAGTAAATTGACCGCAGAACAATGGCACGAAATATCAACGGATTGGAAAGTACGGTTAGATGAAAGAATTCGTCGTCTTAAGCGATTACGTAACGGGCTTGACCACTGTATTGGTTGCGGTTGTCTATCATTGAGTGATTGCCCGTTACGTAATCCTGATGATGTATTAGGTGAAAAAGGACCGGGTGCGCAAATTTTATAATTAAAATAAAAATGAAGCGGAATCAGGCTTAAAGAAATCTGAATACTCTTCTTGGTTATCTGTCATACCCAATAAATCAAGTGTGAACTGATGATAGAAGCCTTGATAAGAAAGAAATGAAATAAGCGCTTGATTAATAGCTTCTTTATTTTCTGTATCGTCTAATACACTCTGTTGATGGGCATACATCAATATGCTTCGTTGGCGAGCCTCTTTAAGTGTTTGATTACCCTCATTCATGACATCATATTGGTTTAAGAAATTAAGGATCTCTTTTGCATCATTAATGCCTTGGTCTTGTAATTGCTGATAAAAATCTCGATTAAGAATTGGTGCTAAAAGATCACTTTTTGCGGCTCTAGGCAGTGATGCTGGGCGAGTCTCTATTGCTTCTGTTTTATCTGTATTTATTGTTGAAGATAAGTGAGATAGCGACTGTGTATAGGAAGGATCAATCTTCATTAGGGCGCTCTCTTTGAATTTGGCTATCGTCTTGGTTTTCGAGTAATTCAAATTGCTGAATATAATCGATTAAACGTGTTTTAAGATCTTGAGAAAATGCGAGTTGGTTTTTTTCAGCATAAGGCTGATGAAATTGAGCTTTGAGATCTTGCATAAAAAGAGGAGGATCAAAAAAAAGGATTTGCGATCCAGCGCTGACAGAAATGGTTGTATTTTCATGGGGAATGAATTCAACATTTTGATCGCTCAATGCCTTTTCTAAATAAGGTTGTAAGGTTTTAGGAATATTCAGTATGAGCTTATGATCTAAAGGACTGGCGGCAATAAGTTGTTTGGTTAGTTCTATTTGCATCTCTGGCGACTGGAAATATTGAGCAACTGTACTTGTGATCAACTCTCTTTGTTTTATTTCATAGTGAAATAAATGGGTTTGATATTGAGAGAATAGAGCTAATATATCTCCCAATAGTGCTTTCAGTCCTTCGCTATAGCCCTGTCTAACCACAGCATCATGATGTGACTTAAGTTTTTCCTCAGTATTGCGAATAAGCTTTTTCGCATGATTTTTTGTTGCGAGATTTATTTTATGGATATTATCCCATTGTCGGATATAACGGGCACGAATAAGCACCCCTTCACAGGTATAATCTAACAGTTTTTCAGGCACAGAACGCAGCATAATTAAGCACCAAAAGAAAAAGTGAACGTGATAAAGAGAGATTCGGTGATAACTCAATGTGAGGCTGATTTATAGGAAAACAGAGTTTAAACCGTTGTGCTAATGCAACCGAAATAGAACGAATAAAAGTAAATAATAATTGATAACCTACTGTGATAGGCGCTATCTCGTTATCATCGTTTTTATTTTCTTCATTGAGTAACACGACAGATCTTAATGAGAGAAATGCTTGTAACGATGATGACAACTGATAGTAATCACCCGAATGTAAAATATATTTAGGTGAGTAAAAGTAACCTAAAAATAGTGCACATTGGGGTAATAATGGCCATTGAGTGAAGAGTTTTTCGGTGACAGGATCGGCTTCTATATCGCAGTCTATTTCAGTAATAAGTTGATGTTCTTTAATCAATTGATGATTAGCAAACTGTTGCCAAATAGGTTCATCATCGAGAGTTGCTACTGTTTTATAGTCTGGATGGATGTATTGCAATGGTTCATACATCACAGTCGAGATCCTATCAAACTGTTGAAGAGAGAGAGTCATCTTTTTGCTCCTCCATCATCAGTTTTTTTTGGCGATATCTTATAAAAACTAATATGGCAATAAACAGTAAGCTAATAAAAAGTGGCACTAACAACCACCAATAATGAAAAGCGACAGCACTATTTTCATCACTCGGAAGGGGTTTTAATGCGCTTAATTTATTGATATTTCGAGGATAAAGTAGAACAGTAATATTATCTTCATTCATATCGCTAAAGGCGTTGTGAATAAAAGCACGAATATCTTCGCCAAGCTGTTCAGCATCAATCACACTGTCTTCATAAAAAATGAGAACAGATGCGTGAGGCGGTGGAATAATGCGTTCTGAGGGGGATATAGGATAACTAATATGCACTCTTGCATCGATAATATTTCCAATAGTGAGTAACGATTGTTCTAAGCGCTGCTCAATAGCTGAAATTAATCGTGCTTTTTCTGCCTGTGGTGAAGAAACCAATGCATCAGAAGGGAATATTTGAGTAACCTCAATTCGCGCATTGCTAGGTAATTGATATTGCTCCAATATCTGAACCGCGACAGCCACATCCTCTTTTTTAACGGACACATCAAACAACCCTTTGCCTAATGCGGTTTGGGTACTGGCTATCTGATGTTTCTGTAATACCGCTTGTACTTGTGTGGCTTGACGCTGATTAAGACCTGTTAATAATGACTGCTCTTTACACCCAGTTAATAGTGAAACCAGACAAAATAATAACATGCTTAATAAATATCTGGCTTTCATCACTATTGTGCCTTTAGTAGAGTTTCTACGATATTCAATGATTTTCTTGCCAAGGTGCTGGCTAAGTTCATGGTAATGGTATAATCATTTAGCGTCGATTGTAGTTTGGTGTAGCTTTGAACATCAGAAAGCTGACTTAATGTTGCCAGTTTTTCATGTAGTTGCGCTTCATACTGAAAGCCGCTGGCAATATTTTTTGTCATTATTGAAGAGAGTGAATCTCCATTATCTGTACTTTCAGATAACACCGGTAAATTAACGGTAGAAACAGGTAAAATAGCCATAAATATCCTTTACATAATTTAAGATTAACGCATATTACCAATAATGCTCATCGCTAAGTCTTTAACGACTTTTATCGATGTTGATTCAGCATTACGTGTAATATTGTATTCAGCTAATCTTGCTTGATAGTCTGCTAATGCGGCTGCATTCGAGGTGTCTGTTTTTAAAGCATCTAAAGCCGCTTTTAAAGCATCACTTTGATTTTTAACAGGCTCTTGAAAGTATTCATCTACTTTTTTAATTGAACTTACATCATCGGCGACTGAGCTATTTGCCATAATATTAATCCTCTAAATGTTTATGATTTTATATTAATAAAATACGAGTATTACCCTTTAGGGAAATAACGGTGTTGACTATCAATAAAGATATATCCATTCTCTTCTTGTAAAGTTGCTTTATTGATTAAAGCTGGGTTACCTATATTCTCACGGTAAAATATAAATTTTCTGCCAAAAATAGAGGTTTGTTTTTTTATAAATTGCTCAAATTTTATTTTGCTTTCTCTATTTAAAATACCATCAAAGATAAAAGTGATCCCATTTTTCTCTTCTTTTATTTGATAGCTGGTTTCTTTTATAAAAGAGAGTGAGTTTATCTGCTCAATTAAACTAGGAATAGAGATAGCTTTAATTTCAGGTTGGCAAAAAGAAGAAAATTGTTGTTGAATAACTGAATCGATTTTTTCTTTTTCATGATTGTTATGATAAATAAAAGCGATTGTTGGCTTTGAGTCCTCTTTAATCATAATGTTATTTATTCTTTTACTCTCACCATTAAAGATAAGATTGAGTTTTTTAATATCTATATATGAATATTGATTATTATTGTTATTTTTAATCCACTCAGGGGTACTCTCATCATAGAGACAGTAATGGTTTTTTAAACCTAAAAAATAGTGATAGTTTTCTACGGATAGCGTAGGTTCTGGTACAACGTTGTTGACTTCTTTTTTGTCAAAAAAGAAAAATAAAGCCAGAAAAGACAATAATGAAAATAGACATACTATCAATATGATACTTGTTTTTTTTCGAGTTTTAACGTGATTTTTTCTCTTCTGAAATACCAACAGTTCTTTTGATAAATTAGCATTTTTGCTAATTAAAAGCATAGGAGTATCATTAAGATAAATAGGTTTATCAAAATATATTTTACTTTCAACACCTATTTCATCGGCTATCACACTCTCTTCTATAACTAATGTATTTTGCTCTTCTTCTGTATTTTTTAGCTTGATATTAATTTTTTTGACTAAGTTTTCATCTTCGCACGGAATGTAAAATTCATTTGCATCATCAGCATGAATTTCATTTCTCTTATTATATATTAATATTGAATATTCATTTGGAATTAATGATATTTTTGTATATTTTAATGGTCCATTCAAAATATATAAATAATAAAGCATAAAAATACCCTAGAAGTTATCTTATCTATTTTTTGTGTGAATTAATATTTGCTTTCAATATTGAAATGTTGTTTTTAAAAAAGAACATGTTTTTTATTTGTTACTTTAAGATACCTTTTATCAAAATATTTTGTAAAATATAAACTCGGTGCTTTAATTATACATTTTTATCACTAATTATTGGTGGTATTATTCGAAGAACATGCAAATCATAACACGTAAATTGTATCTCGTTAACGATATTGTATCGTTATCTTTGTCATTTTTGAGTTGATTTATATTTCTGAGGTTTAAATTATGTTGATAAACGATATAAAGATAAGTGGTGATAAAAACATATTAATGGGGAATTCATTGTTCTTTTGTATTCCTCTGAATAATGAATCATCAATTAAAATACGAGATGGTCAATTTACAAAAATGATAAAAGGAAGCGCATTTATTTATAATGCTAAAAATAGTGATGTTGTTTTTCAGTCTGATAATCAAAGTTGGAAAATAGAAAAAAGATCTTTTTTCATTTGTGCCAGATTATTAGCCTTTATTGATTATGCTCGTGATTTTTCAAAAATGACAGCAATAGGCACTGAATTTGATATTAATCAGCAGATTTTTTATATAGAAAATAGAGAGGGAACATTAGAGTTCATATTAATTAGCGAAGCTTTAAAAGAGAATAGCCAATTAGAACCTCTTTTTGTCACCATCAGACATAGTGAAAGCTATTGGCTTATATTACATCTCATCAGCTATTTAGATGAAAAGAAAAGTAATATTGCCCAAATTGGAGAGCGCTATGGTGTATCAGGTACTCATTTTAGAAGACTCTGTAAACGTTATTTAGGTAATTGCGGTAAGAGCCAATTACGTTCATGGCGAGCTGCATCATCGATTCTGACTACTTTATCGACGAATGAATCTTTGACGCAAATTGCAGTAGATAATGGGTTTAGTTCAGCATCCCATTTTTCTAATGAAATAAAAACACTATTTGGTATTACACCGACGGAATTCCGTCGAATTGGTCACCTTCTCTATGAAAATAAAAAATAATATTTGCTGTGCTATTGGGCTATCAATTTGTTGCAGTTTAACTTTCCCTGTTCAAGGTGCAGAGGGGAAAGTTATCTACACACATCAGGTAAAAAAACCTGA
This sequence comes from Proteus cibi, assembly GCF_003144405.1. Classification (GTDB taxonomy): domain Bacteria; phylum Pseudomonadota; class Gammaproteobacteria; order Enterobacterales; family Enterobacteriaceae; genus Proteus; species Proteus cibi. The sequence continues at coordinate 252,836 of NZ_PENW01000034.1, read as the reverse complement.
TATGTTCATTGCTGTTGATACACGTATCGAGCAATTTTTCTTTGTATTATCAGATAAATTAGATAAGCCATTTATTTTAAGTAACGCCGTTAAGAAAAAAAGAGTAACAGGCAATTTTGATATTTCTTCGCCTCAGGATGCGTTTGATTCGATGGTGCGCAGAATGTCATTACTCTATTTCAATGATGGAGAATCTATCTATGTTTATGATAATAGTGAGATCCTTCAAGAATTATTCCAAGTAAAAAATATTGGAATAAGTGAACTCAGAGAGTATCTCCAAGATGTAGGTCTATTTGATGCTCGTTTCCCCTTACGCTCTGGGCAGGATCAGCGCACTTTTTATATTTCAGGCCCTCCTATCTATCTTAAATTGGTTAAAGCTGCCGCTGACTATCTTGATAATGCTGTTCAAGAGCAAATTTATCAAAATATAAATAATCAAGTACCCACAGGGAGCTCTCGTTACGGAGAGGAATTTGTGCAAGTATTTGCACTAAAAAATACCTTTGTACAAGATAGAACTTACTCTTTACGAGATGAAAAGATTGTATTGCCAGGTATTACAACGGTGCTTCAGCAGCTATTTATGTCTCAAACTGGACAAACAGGAACACCAATAAAAAACACTTACTCTTCAAGAAACAATACCGCAGAAAGAGGCAATGATAGCTCACTACCTATTGATAATAATGAAAATGATTTATCAGTCACTCCAGTTATTACGCAAATGGGGCAATATCATGTTGAATTGGTTCCCTTGCCTGCATCAAATAGCTTGTTAGTTAAAACCAGTCGAGAAGGATTAGAATTAGTCGGTTCTTTGATTGAGCAGCTTGATAAACCTAAACGACAAGTTGAACTATCGCTATGGATTATTGATATTTCAAAAAATAAAGCGGACAGCTTAGGTATTGATTGGCAAGCAGGATATAGCTCAGGCAATCACACTTTCTCTTTTAATACATCGAGTTTAAGCGCTGCATCAGGTTTTAATTTCTTAGGAAAGATAAAAGCATTAACAGAAGATGGCGATGCCAAAATGGTTTCTCGTCCTATCCTATTAACTCAAGAAAATACCCCAGCCATTTTTGATAATAACACCACCTTTTATACGCAAATTAAAGGGGAGCGTGTCGCGACATTAGAATCGACCACGTTTGGTACGATGATGAGTGTGTTGCCAAGAATTGGTAGTTCTAATAAAGAAATTGAAATGATCATCAATTTGGAAGATGGGGCAGAAAAAAAAGATGATACGGCGAAAGATGAGACGGTTGAACGTTTACCTGTCATTAACCGCACGAATATTAGTACCGTCGCGCGTGTTTCAGAAGGCGGAAGCCTATTAATTGGTGGCTATACCCGTGAAGATAATATTAATGCTGAAACTAGAATTCCCGTATTAAGTTCAATCCCTTTGGTAGGTGGATTATTTACTTATAAATCAGACAATAATAAAAAGATGGTGCGTATTTTTATGTTGCAGCCTCGATTATTAGAGAATACAGAAACGGATTTATCAGAATCATTAAACCAAGATCCTTTTCAACCAATGGATAAAAAAACAACACGGGCATTACAACAACTTCAAGCTTTTATGAGGTAATGTGATGATTGCGCCAATTAACTCTTCTATACCGATTAAACTAGAAGCAAAAGAAAATAACGTTAGTCGTAAAAGTCAGCAAGAAACGGAATATAAGCAACCTAAAATTTCAGAAAAGCAAAATTACCAAAATCAATTAGCTGATATTGCTGATGATATGTCGATGGTTGCGACTCAATTTTCTCAACGCTATGGAAAGTGGTTAGATAAAAAAGCTAATCGGGGGAAAAGTACACTCTATATAACGGAAGAGGGTGCAGATAAAAAGCTCGATAGCGTTTTGTTAATGTTTAAAAAGTCAGGTCAAAGTCTTCAGGATCTTCTTGCTTATTTACGGCAAATTTTTCCTGATGAAAGCGATTTGGTTATGGTTTTACGCGAGTTATTAAGAAAGAAAAAACTCGGCGCTCAGTTAGATGCTGGAATAGAAAATGAAATCACTCGATTACTTGAGGGTGAAAATGCAAAAAATATTAAAGCTGGGATCAATATTGCTTTAAAAGCAAAAACATTTGCTAAGTTATTATCATTAAGACCTTCTGTATTACGAGATTTATATCGTAGTTATATTAATTTAGATATAGATCCGATCTACTTCTTTCAGATGTGGATGGAAGAATATGACGTTAATCAATGTACTATTATTTTGACTTTTCTTTCTCAAAGTCTGTTATGTGATATGCAATCTTTAATGCCAAGTTGTGCTCAGAGCTCTGAATTTGGGCAATTGTTAGAACGAGTTAATAAATTAAGAGCGTTATATAGTTTTATAGAATCAAATATGATTTTTTTTAAGAAAATAGAGTTGCAAAGTATTATATCAGAAAAGCAACTTTATCAATTAATATTTTATGGAATGACATATCCAGAAGATATGAGTAAATATTTAATCTCGTTATTATCAGGTGAGTGGGGAAAATTATTAATAACGGTAAGAATGAAGTTATTACAGGGAATAAAAACCATGTTTAATAAATACCCAGAGAGCTTGTTTTTATCTGATGAGTTTAGAGATGAATGTCAAATGATAATTCAAAGTATAATAGATGATTATATCCATATGGAAAGATATCATTTAAGAAAATCAATATAAATATAATATTAAACATATTTAAATGGATATAAATTATGGTTTATAAATTTCTTTCTGCCATTAGACATCGTCCTGAGCTTATTGTATTAGCCGTTATGGTTTTAGTGATCATGATGCTAATTATTCCGCTCCCGACTTATATCGTCGATTTTCTTATCGGGTTAAATATTACTATTTCGCTCTTAATTTTTATGAGCTCTTTTTATATTACCCGAATCTTAAATTTCATGACATTCCCAGCATTATTGCTGATAACCACACTTTTCCGCTTGGCGCTTTCTATTAGTACTAGTCGCTTAATTTTACTGGATGCTGATGCGGGTGAAATTATTACTTCATTTGGTGAGTTTGTTATTGGTGAAAATCTTGTTGTGGGATTTGTGGTTTTCTCAATTGTCACTATCGTGCAGTTTTTGGTTATTACTAAAGGCTCTGAACGTGTTGCAGAAGTGGCTGCACGTTTTTCATTGGATGGTATGCCGGGTAAACAAATGAGCATTGATGCTGATTTAAAATCCGGCATTATTACTAATGATGAGGTAAAAATAAGGCGTAAAGAGTTAGGGCAAGAGAGTCAACTTTATGGTTCATTTGATGGGGCAATGAAGTTTATTAAAGGTGATGCAATTGCCGGTATTGTGATTATTTTTGTCAATCTTATTGGTGGTATTTCTGTTGGTATGGCTCAAATGGATTTATCGATTTCACAGGCCTTACATACCTACACATTATTGACCATTGGTGATGGTTTAGTTGCACAAATCCCAGCATTACTTATCTCTATTAGTGCTGGTTTCATTGTTACTCGTGTGGGGGGTGAAAATAAAAACCTAGGTTTTAGCATAATGAATGAGCTATTAGCTCAAGATTTTGCTTTATTGGTGACAGCGATACTGGCATTTGTTATCGGTTTTTTACCAGGCTTCCCAACACCAGTATTCCTTATTCTTTCTGCGATTATTGGTCTTTATTTCTTTAAAAAAAATAGGGGAAATAAGAAGAAAGCTACAGCATCAGTGACAACAGAAGAAGGTGGAAAAAATGAAGAGGGAGAAAGTAAAAAAGGACTTATTTCTAATCTCTTTTCAGGAAAGAAAGATGAAGAAGAAAATAGCTTACTGACAGAAACGATCTCTTTAGAGCAAGCAGAAACCTTACCCTTAATTATCACTGTTGCCACGACAAAAAAAGATTACTTAACCAAAATCGTTTTTGATAAATGGCTTAAAAAAGAGTTTATTTTACAATATGGTGTTTTACTGCCTGATATTGTGATCCACTACTCTGATGTGATTGAAGAAGATAGAATAATTATTCTAATCAATGAAGTTAAAGCGGATGAATTTGATTGCCCATTTCCTCTTATCAATATAGAAGAACCTAATGATGAATTTTTCTCGTTAGGATTAAACTATATTGAAAAAGAAGATAATAAAATAAAAAAATATTGGGTAAAAGAAACAGAAAAAGAGAGGCTCACTAAGTTAAGTTATCAATTTATTAAATCAGAAAATTATTTTTATAATAAATTCTCATATTTGATGACCTCTAATATTATCGAATTTTTAGGCATTCAAGAAACTAAAAACATTCTGGATAAAGTCGAAGAGCGATCTCCAGAGCTAATGAAAGAGTGTTATAGACAAGTCTCTATTCAGCGTATTAATGAAGTTTTACAAAGACTAATACAAGAAAAAATACCCATCAGAAATATAAAGACAATTATTGGTGGCTTAGTACAATGGGGTGGAAAGGAAAAAGATCCTATATTATTAACTGAGCATATACGTTCATTGTTGGCGCGGTATATAAGTAGTTTTTTTTCTAAAAATGGAAAGATTAATGTTGTTATATTATCTAACGAAGTCGAAGAGATAATCCGTAGTGGAATAAGGCAAAGTTCTTCTGGTACATTTCTCAATTTAGAACCTGCTGAACTTGATCTTATTATGGAAAAAATGACAGTTGCTTTTGATGAGATTAAATATATTCAAAACTATGTTGTTTTAACGGCAATAGATATAAGACGATTTGTTAGGAAATTATTAGAGACGCAATTTTCACAGCTTTCAGTTTTATCTTATGACGAATTATCTTCAGATGTTGAAATAAATGTTTTGCAATCTATTTAGGGGAAGAATATGTCTTGTGATCTTGCAGGTTTGATTATTGATTCTATGAATGTCATTGGTCGTAATGATCTTTTTTCTGGTGGTAAATCTATCGATAACCATTCAACTATTACCATTAGTCTTGGTGAAATGCCCGATATTAACTTATTAACTGTCGATGATGTGCCAATGATTTGGTCTGTATTACGTGAATACGATGAAAATCAGTTACAACAAAACAGCAGTGGTATTTTATTAGACCAAATTAATGTACAGACAGAGAGCTTTTATCCTGGACAGCCTGCTTTAGTCAAAGTGGAGTCTGATTTAGAGCTGAGAGCTTCTTTTATGCCTGTTGCATTGCAAAACGGTGAAACAATGGCAAAAGCGATTGATGAATTTTTTCAAGTCATGAATCAAATTCATCAGCAATTTATTAATTAACGATGAGCAAGTTGTTTTCAGCATTTCGTTACGCAGCGCATCCCTCTCGAATACAAGGAAATATTCTTGAGGTAATGCTGCGTGATGTTTTCATTGGTGAGATTTGCCAAATAAAAACAGGCATAGAAAATAAAAAAGTCGTTGGTGAAGCCATTGTGATTGGGTTTCGTAATGGCATCACAATACTCAGTATGATGGGAAGCTCTCAAGGATATTCTTTACAGATAATCGTAGAGCCAACAGGAAAATCTTTTTCTGTTGCATTAAATAACAATGTATTAGGTAGCATGATTGATATTAAGGGGCACTGCTTATTAAGGTTTGACAACAGTGAGCCACCTGAAGAAACGTATAATGAGTTATTTCCTGTTGACGCGAGCCCTCCATCATTTAATGACAGGTTACCGATTAATACACTTTTTCAATCAGGAGTACGCGCTGTTGATGGGTTATTAAGTTGTGGATTAGGACAACGAATGGGAATATTTGCGAGCGCAGGAACTGGTAAAACCATGTTAATGAATATGTTTATCCGTTTCTCACAAGCTGATATTTTTGTTATTGGTCTGATCGGTGAAAGGGGACGTGAAGTCACCGAATTTGTTGAAGAGTTGAAAAATGATAGTCGCTGTAAAAAAACAGTTTTGATCTGTTCTACTTCTGATCAGCCTGCGGTTGATCGTTGTAACGCTGCGCTAGTGGCAACAACGGTTGCAGAATATTTTCGTGAACAGGGAAAGCATGTTGTCTTATTTATTGATTCTATAACACGTTACTGTCGGGCATTACGTGATGTTGCGCTGACGGCGGGTGAATTACCCGTACGTAAAGGTTATCCCGCTTCTGTATTTGATAAGTTACCTGCAATCTTAGAGCGACCCGGTGTCACTAAAATAGGCTCAATTACTGCTTTTTATACCGTGTTATTAGAGAGCGATGATGAACCTGATGCAATAGGTGAAGAAGTACGATCTATTTTGGATGGGCATATTTATCTTTCGCGTAAAATTGCAGCATCTGGTCATTATCCGGCTATTGATATTTTAGGCAGTGTAAGTCGTGTTTTTCAACAAATTACCAGTGAAAAACAGCAACAAGCGGCATTAAAAGTAAGACAAATTTTAATGCGCTTACAAGATATAAAATTACTGCAAGAACTTGGTGAATATCATGCCGGCGATAATGCACTTAATGATGAAGCAGTTAATAAACAAGCTTTAATTGAACGTTTTTTAGTTCAATCATTTAAAGAAAAAGCTGAATTTCAAGAAACTCAGGAAAAGCTATATGCGCTTACCTCTTGAACAACAATCTCTGATTAATACCGTTATCAAACGTCAACAAAAAATAGAAAAAAAACAGCGCCAATATCAACAATTATTAATTGAAGCTGAAAATAAAAAAATAGAACAACAACAATTAGCAAATGCATTAAAAAATGAGATACCGGCTTATGAAAAAACCGGTATCTATTCTTTTGTTTCATTAAGTCAACAGCGTCGAAAACAAGCTATCGTTTTATCATCATTAAATATATGTTATGCCCAACTCAAAGAAATTGAAAATAAATTAATTCAGTTACAGGAAGATAAGATGGCTTTGCAAAAAGAGTATCTTATCGCTGTTAAGAAACAAAAGAAAATGCAACGTTATTTTGATAGAAAACTGTTAGAGAAAATACTATATCTAGAACGTTTAGAGCAAAATGAAATACAGGAGATGGCGTTGTATGAACAAAGTAATATCTGATAGCGTTAGATTAACTCAGATTATTTATAATGATGAAATTCATTTTAAAAATAATGAATCTCAGCTAAATACGCTAATGCCTAAAAGTCTCCAAAAATTCAAATACAAGTTACAATTATTATCTCTAATGAGTAAAAAAGAGAATAGTGCTGTTCAAAAAGACGTTAGCAAAGACGTTAGCAAAGATGTTAGCAAAGACGTTAGCAATAAAAAAGAAATTTCAGAAGTCATAGATAAAAAAGAACAATTATCCACAAAGAAAAACACCAAAAATGAGTCGATAAAAAAAGAAAAAGATGAATTGAAAACGGATAGTGATGAATTTAAAAATTTAGAGGGATTATTGCTTAATCAACAAATATTACAGCCAGCTATCCCGTTGCATTTAAAAAAGCAGTTAATCTCGCAAGGTATTGATATAGAAGCTAATGGTTTAATTTGTACCATGGGAGATATTAATGAAAAAAGTAGGTCTGTAGAGATTAAAAAGGGATTGTCTACGCTTGATAGCCATATCAAAAATAAGAAAATCAATATAAATCAACAAACCGAATGGGTCGTTGATAACCAATCAGATAAAAAAGAAAATATAAATAAAACACTAAAAAACAGTACATTGCCATTACCAAAAAATAATGAATTTGAATATAAAATGGAATCAAATAATAAAAATGAATCTATTGATGATAATAAAAAAATTCATATTTCTGATTTAATTTCAAAAAAATATTTAAATTCAGTAGATAAAATTAATGATAAATTAATAGATAGAGAACGACATCGTGATTCGATAAAAGAAGAGAGCAAGTCCACTACTATAGTGGAGAATAAACAATTACCACTAAATAATAAATTAAGACAGCATAATTCTCATATCTCATTGGATAGCGATGTTAAAAAAGAAATAAAAAACAGAGTACCAGAACAATTACCTGATCCAGTGTTGATAAATACGAATATGCCGTTAGCTGATGCAGTGAAATCGCCGTTAACGCCTCAACCAGAAACCTCATTTTCTAGCAAACAGTTACTTGATTTGCCGACGTGGAATATTTTGCATAAAACAGATGCTCTATTCTCTAAACCCAATAATATCACTTATGTTTTTAAACGTTGGGGAAATGATAATCATCAAATACAAATTCGCTTTGCGCTAGAGAATCAAATTCAATTAATTGCGTCAACAGGGCGAGTTTATCAAGCATCATTTGAAAATTTAAATCAATATCAAGGTCGTTCAACACTATCGTTAGAAAATAGTGAAAAAAATAGCTATAGACATATTAATTCTATTGATGCCGATAAGCATAAAGAGGAAGAATATTGATGAAGACGCCATTAGAAAATGAAGATTATGATGGCAGTGCGATGAAATATTTATCTGCATCATTTGAATCATTACCTACTGACATATCAAGCTATTATTTTCATATTAAAGGTGAAAATGCATTAGGCACTTTAAGTGGGTTAATTCCAGTTAATACTGTTATGGCTAAGATTTACCCTGAAAAAAATATCGATTGGACACAGGTTCCTGCATCTTATTTATGTGCTTTTTTATTAGAAAAATACTCAAAAATAACGCTTCCTTTTGTGCAAGAGCCTATGTCTCTTAAGGTAAATAATATCTGTTTGGGAAAACCTGCTGATATTCGTTATCCCGTCGTTAATAGCGATATTGGTGAGTTATTTATTGATGAAATTAACGGTAATTTTCAATGGATGACTATATCAAAAAATAAAATTGGCGCTATCGCTGATTTTTATTGGGGATATAGCCAAATTTCTCTTTCATTACTTAAAAGTGCATTACAAGGCGATATTTTATTAATTAAAACAGTCTCTCCGATGTTAGTTATTGGTCAAAAAAAATGGATGAAATATGCCTGGGAAGGAGGAAATAGCGTGGAATTAAATGAAAGGTTTGATCCTGAAGAAACTGATCTTGATGGTTTAACTCAATTAGAGCAAGAAGATCTTGACGATCATCGTGATGATATTTCGCCAACTCTAGAGCGTGATGACACGGTTAATTTACAATCTATTAGCGCTATCCCTGTAACTGTCTCTTTTCTATTAGCAAGTAAGACTCTATTGATAGAACAGATAGAAGCACTTGCTCCAGGCGATAAAATAGAATTACCAGAGAATGCTTATCAACATATTATTGTAAAAGTAAATGGTATATCCGTTGCATCAGGTGAATTAGTTAAAGTTGGCGATAACTTTGCTGTTGAAATACAACGTTCGTTTTCAGTTCAAGAGTAACATTATGGATAGCCCAACCACCCTAATACTCACCCTTGCTCTTGCAACTTTAGCGCCTTTTATTATTGCTGCGGGGACATGCTATTTAAAGTTTTCAATCGTATTAGTGATGACGCGCAATGCGCTTGGTGTTCAACAAGTTCCTTCAAACATGGTACTGAACGCGGTTGCATTGATGATGGCTCTATTTGTCATGACGCCAATTGCCAAAAATAGTTATCAGTATTTAGTTGATGAACCTATTAGCATCACATCACCAGAATCATTAGAACGCTTCTCTGATGAAGCATTAGGTGAATATAAACGCTATTTATATCGTTATTCCGAGCCAGAATTACTTGAGTTTTTTGAAAAAGCACAAGGAAATAGACCCGAAAGCCAAGGTGATAGTGAAAATATTGAAAGTTCTTTGCTCTCATTATTACCCGCTTATGCATTAAGTGAAATCAAATCTGCTTTTATTATCGGGTTTTATCTCTATCTCCCTTTTATTGTTATTGATTTAGTGGTGTCTTGTATTTTACTGGCATTAGGGATGATGATGATGAGCCCTATAACCCTATCAGTCCCATTAAAACTTATTTTATTTATTGCCATGGATGGTTGGACTTTATTATCAAAAGGATTGATTAATCAATATCTTGATCTTATGGCGGTAAGCTAATGGATATGGTCTATGCAGCGAATAAAGCCGTTTATCTGGTTATTCTACTTTCAGCAGGTCCGATAGCGGTAGCAACCTTTGTTGGTTTAATTATTGGCTTATTACAAACGATTACGCAAGTTCAAGAGCAAACATTACCTTTTGGTATAAAGCTAGTGAGTGTCTTTGTCTGTTTGCTGATCACTATGGGCTGGATGGGCGATAAAATATTAGTTTATGCAAAAGAGATGCTTGTCATAGGATTATCTGGATAAATAACATGTTGATACTATTTGGGTATTTACAAGTTTATTTGGTCGATTTGCTACTTCTCGTTGCTCGCTTATTTCCTGTTTTTATGTTTATCCCCTTTCTTAATAGTCGTGTATTAAATAGTCAGTTATTGAAATACATTATCGTGTTTTATATTGCAATGGGAATAAAAGCCAGCATTCCTATTACAGAGGATATTAGAGATAGTTGGGGGATCATTTTAATTAGTGAGTTAGTGATTGGCATACTCATTGGGTTATTAATTGCAACGCCTTTTTGGATTGCATCAGCATTTGGTGAATTTATTGATAACCAACGGGGTGCCAGTATTGGTGATACCATCAATCCAACGACAGGTATTGAATCTTCAGAATTCGCTTCTCTAACAGGGTTATTTTGTGTTGCCTATTTTCTAAATACAGGGGGTCTAGTGATTTTAATGGACACCTTAAAAGACAGTTATGATGTTTTTCCTATCGGTTATTTTAATCAAAATATTGGTTACTCTTTTATTGGTAAATGGTTAACCGATATGGTGAGAGTAGCGATCGTGCTGGTTTCACCAGTACTTATTATCATGTTTTTAAGTGAAGTTGCATTAGGCGTCTATTCTCTATTTTGCCCACAACTGAATGCCTTTTCTTTATCACTGTGTATTAAAGGGATCATTGCATTCTCCGCGTTGCTCCTCTTTTTTGCCTCAGCGTTAACAAATGAGTTATCTGAATTTTTTAATAACAGATATTTCTATGAGTTATTTATGAGAATTTATCATGGCTGAAAAAACAGAAAAACCAACCCAGAAAAAACTGGATGATTCAGCTAAAAAAGGTCAAAGTTTTAAAAATAAAGAGCTAACATCAGGATTAGTTTATATTATTGGAATGATGTTTATCTTTCATCAAACTGATTTCACCGAGTTTATTCATTTTTATCAATCTCTATTGCTTCATCCCACCAATATTACATTAAAAAGTTATATTGAAGTTATATCAAAAATCTTTTTTGATATTATTTTACCAATATTAGTTTTAACTGCATTAGTTGGTACTATTCCATCATTATTTGAATCACGTTTTAAACTCGCTACAGAAGCAATTAAATTAGATTTAACTCGTATTAATCCTATTTCTGGATTTAAAAAAATATTTAGTTTAAGAACGATAAAGGACTTTATGAAAACACTACTTTTTATTGTGGTGTTTGTTATTACTTGCTATTTATTTATGATTATATATGGGCGAGAAATATTTTTGTTATATCGTTCTGGATTAAATCAAGTTATTGATAAATGGGGTTCGCTAGTTGTCAGTTTTATATTTGTTTTTTTTATATTGTCTTTGCCTGTTCTTATTTTAAATATTATTACGGATTTCTTTCTTTTCTTAAAAGATATGATGATGGAAAAGCATGAAGTTAAACAAGAAAATAAGAATATGGAAGGTGATCCAGAAATAAAATCAACACGTAAACAATTACATCAAGAATTGCTTGATGAACCGATGAAGAAAGTGATTAGAGATTCTTCTGCGGTCATTGTTAATCCAACGCATGTAGCAGTCGGGATCTATTTTGATCCTGATAATGGCATAATGCCATTGATTTCATTGAAATGCGTTAATGCAAAAGCATTAGCGGTTAAAGCCTATGCAAAAAAAGTGGGTACGCCGGTTGTGCGATATCCGGTATTAGCACGAAAAATTTATCATAAATATCATCTTTTTGAAGTCATGATGGATCAAGATTTATTGGATATTATGGATATCTTAATTTGGTTGAAGAAAATAGAAATAGATGGAAGATTAAGAGAAGAGATGGATTATATAAATGAATAAATGCTTTTATATTTTATAAATATAAAAAAAGATAATTTATTTTTATAAATAGTCGCGTGTGTTTTATTAAAGTAATTGAATGAAAAACACTCTATGATTTTATTATTAATTATTCATCTAAGATGAAAGGATTAACATTATGTCAATATATGAAAAAATGTCAGAAAAAGAAATTGATCAATTAGCAAGCTATATCGTTTCTATTGTTCAAAATGGGACTTCACTCAAGGACGAAAGCTCAATTCCAGAAGGATTTATGGAAGGAATTTACTCATTTGCTTATGATTTCTATCAGAAGGGAAAACTGGATGAAGCCGAAGCTATTTTCAAGTTTTTATGTCTTTATGATTTCTACAATGTTGATTATATCATGGGGTTAGCCGCAGTTAATCAGTTGAAAAAACAGTACCAGGCGGCAGTTGATCTCTATGCTTTAGCTTATTTAAATGCAGATAAAGATTATCGTCCCGTATTTTATGCAGGGCAATGCAATTTATCTTTAGGTGAAAAAGAGAAAGCAAAATATTGCTTTCATCAGGTAGCTGAAAATATTAATGACGAAGCAATAAAAGAAAAAGCAATGGTTTATTTAGAGTCACTAAAAGATATTCCACTTGTCGTCATCGATGAAAATAAGGACGAATAATATGAATGGTAAAATTAATAACGATATTACCTATGAGCGAAAAATTTCCACTGTCTCACCTTCTAAGGAGGTAGAGAAAGTCAATAAAGAGAGTGTGAAACAAGCTCAGATAATTAATACTATTACCAATGAAAAGGTAATTAATGAGGTTATTTTAAAAGATAAAAATATTACTGAATATCCTGTTTTAAGAGCACCAATAGAACAAGAAAAAAGTAATAAAAAAATTGATACCAAATCAGATTTAAATTTTAATATCAAAACTGCAGAGCAGCAAGAAGCTAAGGCACAGCTATATCCGCAGAAAACACAAACAGAAGAAGTATTAAATAGCCCTACAGAGTCAAATAAAAAAGAAGAGGTTTTAGTTAATCAAAAGCATCTATATGATGAGCAAAAGCAGCGCAGTGCAACCCCAAATGTCCGCTCAAATCAACCTACTGTAACCGAAAAACCTTTATTAGATTCTGCTTCAAATCGGTCGAAAAGTTCTTCATCAAAAGGAACAAACGAATTTCTTTATCTACAATTATCATATCAAAACTTAATAAATCAGAGTATTTTAGATAAACTTAAAAATGTCGATAATTTGGATTACTATCTAGAAAAACTAGATAAGTTATCTCAAGGTGTTGATGGACTAAAAAATGATTATCAATCTATTTTAGATGATATGAATAAATATAAAGATGCTTATACTGATTATTGGATGGAAATCTATAATCAAATTAAAGATCATAAGTTTAAAACCAAAGAAGAAGTTATTGCATTTTTAAAAAATAAAAATATTCCTAATTCTGTTATTAATAAATTACTCTCTACAAAGATTAATAGTAGAGAGGAGATGGAAGCTTTTCTTAAAGATAACTTCCCCTTTATGGACTTACCTGATAGCACTAAAGATTATACTTTAGCTGATATTGATAGTTTATATAATAAATTGGCTCATTTTTTAGATGAGGCATTTAAATATATGCCAAATGTTTCTATGAGTAATGATAAGCTTAATTCAATTACATCTTATAGAAATGAATTAAATTCATTAATTAATAAAAAAAATGATGATTCAATCAAAAATAGATTAGATTCAGCAAAAGATGTTTATCAAAAACTAACGGAAACACAAAGTAAAATAGAACTCGAAGTTGCATCGCATTCACTTTCGGGAATGGCTTTATTAACTTTTTTATTAGCTAAATTACGAGAGCTGACATTAAAAGTCACCTTACAACGTGCTGAAGGCGAGCAAAAATTATTTGATGAAATGCAGGAAGTTACCAGTAAATCATTAAAACAAAAAATTGAAGATCAAAAAGCACAAATTAAAAAACAAGAAGAGATTCAGTATTGGGCAGGGATTGGTTTAAAGATACTTGGTGGGTTATTAACACTTATTGCGGGTATCGCTTCAATTTTTACCGCGGGTGCTTCGCTGGCTCTGGTTGGTGTTGCTGTGGTGATGATGGCAGCTAGCGTCACTTTGACGGTTGCCGATGAAATTTATCAAGCAATAAATAAGAAATCCTTTATGGAAGAGGCAATGGCGCCTGTGACAGAAGCGATTAGCGACGTGGTTGATAAACTTGTAGATGCTATTGTGGATATGATGAACGCGACCTTGGATGCATTAGTTACTTTAGGTTTAGATAAAAAAACCATTCAAGAAGTAAAAGATGCTATGCAAGAAAAATTAAAAATGGCAGTGAAAATTTTTGTGACGGTCGCTCTTTTGGTTGGAGGCGTTGCATTAAGTTTTGTTGCAGGTTCGGCTGCTAATATGGTAACGAATGTTGCTAAAAAAATATTTACTGAACAAGTTAAAGTGATGCTGAAAAAGATAATGAATGATTATCTTGAAGCGATGTTAAGTAAAGCAGTTAAAGAATTTATCATGGAGGCACTAGAAAATATTGTTAAAATTATCAATAAACTTTTATCTAAAAATTTGCCTAGCAAGCTTTCGCCAGAGCTTTTTAAGTCTTTTTCTGACAAAGGATTTCGAACATTAAATAGAACGCTAGTCGCTTCAAAACTTACAACTGCATCAGCGTCGAGTATCGTTAATATATATAGCGCTACGATTACTGAGAAAATTATGAGGTCAGTTGCAGATTCCAAAAAGCTAGAAGCTATATTAGACATGATCCAAAAAATGATCGATAAAATTATGGATAGTTATAATGACCAAGTTGATACATTAACTGAAATGTTACGAAATATGAGTGATAGCTTAGCGGTAAGTAATACAATGCGGTCAAAAATAGTAAAAAATATTACTATCTAATTATTAAGAGGAAAATATTATGGATTATAATATAAAGAATAATTCAATTTCTAGTAATATAATAAAAGAAGCATTTATAAAGACGCTTGATGAGCCAAGTGATGTTAAACGTAATAATAATGAAATTAATGATAATGAAAGTGGTATTAAAAACTTAAGTAATTTAAAAAAAATAAATGACATAATTGAAAAAAACATAAAACAGATAAACTCCTCTATTCCTAATTTGAAATTACCAGAGGATAAAAATATAAATGTTAAAAATTTAATGAGAGAATTAAATAAAGATTCTCTTTTGAAAAATGATGGAGTAATTAATTCAAGTGGATTTAACTTTATTTCTAAAGAAATGATGGGTATGATTAATTTGATAATTAATTATTTAAAAAGCATGATTAAAAAATATGAATCATCTAGAGAGCTTGGTAATACGCTTATGAAAATGCAAATCGATATTGCCAATAAGATAAAGGATGCCCTAAACCAAAAAGCTGATTTTATATTAGGGGCGGCTATCTCAAGTGCTACTTTGTCTATGACAATTAATGGTATCGGGGCTTTTACTTCAATAAAAGGGATAAATAAAGGGATATCTGTTGGTAATCCGAGAAATGAGACAACCATTAAAGGGGATTTTATTTCTGCAACAGCAGAGCCTATATCAAAAATAGTTGATAATTCTATTCAAAATAATGCATTACGTATAGAAGGTAATAATAAAGTATTAGAAGCAAGCTCTCAATCCATTGATAAAATAAATAATAATAATTCTGAAATTCAACGTGAAAACTTAGATTTTATCAAAACGTTTATAAAAGCATTGGAAACTATTATTCAAGCAAATCAAGATGTAAACGCACATCTTTCGAATAAAGTTTAAGAGGTATTGAGTGGTAAACCCAACTAGCTATAATAATATAAAACATCTAGGTTTTGAATTACATAATAATGCTCCGAGTGACTTTGCATCTAACAATAATAAACACAATAAGATAATAACAGATTTTAATACAGAAGGAGAAAGGGTTAAATTAAAGCTTAAAAATAATCTTGATAATTATACTTTATTGGATCCGGAAGAGATTAAACGTTTTTCTTCCCAAAAAGAAGAATCTATTATTAACAAAAATAGATATGTAAAAAACATTCATAGCTTTAAAAAGTTAGAGAAAGAGATATCAGATTTACAATATGTAGAATTAAAAATAAACCCTCTACAATCTCATTCATTACGTGATTTTTTTAGTGAAGTAAAAATCTCGATTATTTGTGGTAAACATGATTATTTAGATGTATATAAAAATATTTTTTCTAAATATATGGATTATGTTAATGATTTAAGAAGCACTATCTCTATCTTAAGTCAATATACAAAATCAGGCAGCAAATCTGAATATATGAATGTTCAGTTTTCTTCATTTAAAGAAAAGCTAATTGAGATTAAACGAAAATATGAAAATATAGATCATGGTAAGTGTTTTTTTTGTTCTGATTTACTTTTTCAGTATAAAGAAAATGGAAGTTATCTTCGTAAAATAAATGATTACAGCATATCTTATATTAATAAAAGTCAAGTGAATGATGCTATAATCACAATGGAAAAATCATTAAAGGGTATTAAAGGTATAAAAATAACTAAAAATGAAAAATCATCAGGGGAAAATCAAGATATTGATATTACATTTGTAGGTAGTATTGATTTTTCTGATATTAATAAATTTATTGAATCTATAGATGATTCAGTATCAACTGTAGATGGTATACTTTCTGATAGTGATCTTAAAGAAAAAAGGGAAAAATTATTAAAAGAAAATACAAGCTTATTTGGTATTGTAAGACCTGGGTTTGATATTGAAGCTGAAATGGATAAAGTGATTAAAGAAAATAATATAAAAAAAGAAGAAGCTAAAGGGCGTAATATATTACAGAATGAATTTAATTTATTTAAGAAGTCACTAGATACATTGGAGAAGAAAATTAATACTAATCTTGATGAGCTTTCTAAAAAATACAGTGCCGCAAACAGTAATTATGACAATTTTGTTAAAATAGTCAGCAGCACAATGAATACATTATTAGAAATGGCGAAAAGCTTTTTACGTTTTTAACTAACTAATTAATTAAATTAATAATATAATTATACTAAAATAATCTTGTAATCTTGTAATCTTGTAATCTTGTAATTTTGACTTTAGATAAAATAGTAACCAAAAATGCTGATACTTAACGTGTGGCTCTGCATATAACTTTTTAATTTATGCAGAGCGACTACTTTTATTTAAAAAATAAGAGGTTAGTTATGAGCAGTCAAGCAATTAGTAATACTAATAGTCTTGAGTATAATAAAAAAAGACTAACAGAAAATCATTTTTCTGAAAATAGTCATTATATTGATGAAGGTGATAGTTTAAAAGTCACTCCAGAAGATTTTAACCAAGAAGGAGATAAAGTAAAAGAGAGATTACAAAATAAAATTAATGATTTTATTCCAATGAGATCTGATGATTTAGTTAGTCATTACTCTTTAAAAGAAGAAGAGTTTATTAATAGAAATAAATATACAAGAAACAGTAATAAAGCAAGCATTCTAGCGAAAGAGATAGCAAATATTCAACATGCAGACGCTAAAGTTAATGGTAGAAGTAGCTCAAATACTGATTCATTACATGATTTTTTTAAAGAAGTCAGAGATTCTATAGTGACAGGTAAAAGCGATTATTTNAGCAAGCATTCTAGCGAAAGAGATAGCAAATATTCAACATGCAGACGCTAAAGTTAATGGTAGAAGTAGCTCAAATACTGATTCATTACATGATTTTTTTAAAGAAGTCAGAGATTCTATAGTGACAGGTAAAAGCGATTATTTAGATATTTTAAAAGATATTTTTTCTAAATATATGGATTTTGTAAATAAATTAAGAACTATATTATCTCAATTAAGTGAAATGACTAAGGCAGGAAAGAAAGATAATACCGTTAATGTGAATTTTTACAGATTATTTGATGATTTAAAAGATTTAAGAGAAAATAATGAATTTAAGATGCACTTTTTTAAAATNTAGATATTTTAAAAGATATTTTTTCTAAATATATGGATTTTGTAAATAAATTAAGAACTATATTATCTCAATTAAGTGAAATTACTAAGGCAGGAAAGAAAGATGATACCGTTAATGTGGATTTTTACACATTATTTGATAATTTAAGAGGTTTAAGAGAAAATTATACCGATAATCCTAGTTTTAGTAAGTTATTTTTTAAAAAGAGTATTGATTTTACTAGAGATGAAGACGGTCGTTATTTTAGAGTAATAGATGGAGAGAAAATATATTATGAAGATGTCAATCAGGTCAATAATGCAATAGACGCAATAAATGACTTGTTTAAAGGAATAAAAGGTTTCAATTTGAAACCTAATATTCATAATTATCCATCCTCNGTCGTTATTTTAGAGTAATAGATGGAGAGAAAATATATTATGAAGATGTCAATCAGGTCAATAATGCAATAGACGCAATAAAAGACTTGTTTAAAGGAATAAAAGGTTTCAATTTTAAATCTAATATTCATAAATATTCACCCTANTTTACTAGAGATGAAGACGGTCGTTATTTTAGAGTAATAGATGGAGAGAAAATATATTATGAAGATGTCAATCAGGTCAATAATGCAATAGACGCAATAAATGACTTGTTTAAAGGAATAAAAGGTTTCAATTTGAAACCTAATATTCATAATTATCCATCCTCTGTTTACGCTGAATTTACTATGGCTATAGATTTTCATGATCTAGATAAAATTATTGAAGATGTAAAAAGAAGAGCTGAGGGTGATCATGAGATATTACAAAATGAATTTAATTTATTTAAAAATTCATTAGATGCTTTAGAGAAAAAAATAAATACTAATCTTGATGAGTTGTCTAAAAAATACAGTGCGGCAAACAGCAATTACGATAATTTTGTTAAAATAGTCAGTAGCACAATGAATACCTTATTAGAAATGGCAAAAGGATTTTTGCGCTTTTAATTTTCTCTCTCATTTTAATGGATAAAATTTATTTGGAATATTAATTATGGACGATAAATCATGGATGGTAATATAAGCGCTGTTATTATAAAAATAACAGCGCTTTTCTTTTATTAAATCTTAATCATGTAATGGCAATAATTAGAATTTATATTCAACACCTAACCAGTAATTACGACCATCTTCCATATAACCTTGTGTATATTCGTAAGATTTATCGAATAGGTTATTGATTGATGCATTAGCAGAAATGCCATAACCAACATCATAATCTAAACGCAGATCTGTTTTTGCATAGCCTGCTAGCTTGTCATCTTCATCAATGCGGTTATAAGTCCAGCCTTGTGCTTCTTCCATAATGGTAAAGCGAACTTGTTCAACCGGAATAAAAGTCACCCACATATAGGCTTTATGCTTTGGTAAGCCCTCAATGTGTTCAATCTGTTTAGGATCACTGTAGATATAGCTATAGTTTACGCCAAGCTCTAACCAATCTGTCACGTTACCTTTAGTGCCTAAATCTAAACCAACATAGTCAATACGTCCGCTATTTTGATTTTGGAAGAAAGCCGTGCCATTACGATAAACGGTGTGTGCCATAATTGCATCGCTGACACGATTGTAGTAAATGCTCGTTTGGTAACCCCAGTTATCGGTGATGTGACCTTCATAGGTTAAATCGAAAGATAAAGCGCGTTCAGGATCTAAATCAGGGTTAATAATCCCTTTTGATCCATCTTTGGGCTTCTCTGTGGTGTAACGCTCTTTTTGTGTCGAGAAACGGCTACGATCAGAAACAGAGAAGCGCACGGCGTCATTATTCGCTAAAGTGTATTTCGCCATCATCTCCCAGTTAAACGCCGTTTGTTTGTTATCATCAGCGCCTTTGTCGGTATCAACACTATCACGCCAATCATAGCTAATCGCACCCACTAAATCTAAATCGTTGGTGGCTGCCCACTGATATTCAGAGGCTAAAGACCATGTTCTGTCTTTATAACGTAACCAATCACCCTTTTTCTCTTTTTGAGAGCGGTGAACGTCATCTTTCCAGTGTGCTGCAAAAGAGAGCAAATCATTTTCGCGAGTATCAATACCTAACTGTAATGCGGCTCCTGTGCTGTAGTCATCATAGTGGCTATAGTCAACGTAGTTGCCTTTTTTAGGATACATATAAAGCGTATTTTCAAATTTGTCGTGATAAGCACGGCTTTGCAGATTGATGCCATCGGTAATTTGAGTTACACCGTTATAGTAAAAACTCTCTTTGTTGTAATCAGGCCATGCCCAGTATTTATATTTGCCTTTTGCATTGCTACTGGTGTTGGGTGGGCTATTTTTTTCACCATCTTGTTTGATATAAGTAACGGTATATTCATCAGAAGCGCGTGGTGTCCAACCGACTTTGATCATGCCACGTTTATCGTCAGTCGCTGAATTATCACGACGTCCATGAGTACCTGCATTCTCATTATTTTCATCAGCGCCCGGAATGGGTGTAAAGCGTTGCTTTAATTGGCTACCACTCACTTGAATAAAACCTAATTCATTACGTATACCTAAACGTGCACTCATGTTATGTGCATAATCAGCGCCACGCGCAAAACCTTGAGAATAGGCAATACTGCCTTCTAATGGTTTTGTCGGTATTGCCGTGGTGATATTAATCGCCCCTCCCATTAAGTTAGGACCTTGTAGTAATGAGGTGTAGCCTTTATTAACTTCAATGCTTGCTAGATCGTTGGTGGTAAAACGGGCTAAGTCTAAGTTGCCATCATAAGGTACATAAGTAGGAATACCATCAAAGAATACCGGTACTTGGCGGCTATCAAATCCGCGTACTTTAATGGTGTATTCATTACGGTTACCTGATTTTTGCATCACCACACCGGGTAATGTGGCAATCGCTTGTGCTGCATTGACTCTATTTTGTTCTAGCATTTGTGCTTGGGTTAACACATCTGGATTTGCCGCTATTGGGCTACTCCAAACGGTTAATAAGTCAGGTGTGGATTGACCATAAGTAGTATCAGCAAGCGCAATACTTGGTAGTAGGGCGAGAGATAAACAGTAGCATAGAGGTTTTAATTTCATCATTCCAATCTCAAATTTTGCAATCAATATATAAATTTTTATATAACGAGTTGCGCAAAAATAAATGAATAAAATGAGCACTTACTAACCTGTAAGCGCTCGGTTTAGTTATAAAACAAATTGATTACGTTGAAAGTGACTCAAGTACGGCGAGACATTCCTCTATGCCGACACTACCGTCTCCTTGTAGCTTACTTCACTGTGTTTACAACGTGCATTTCCTTTGTTTATTATTGATTAATATGTAAATACTTACTTACATGTAAGGTGCTATTTTTATTTAATCTTTTGGGTAAAGACGAACTTTTATATCCGTCGGTGGAGCATAATAAGGCGCAGACGTTACCATTAAGGTAATGCCTGTCTGCGCATAATTTTCTATCGTATTGAGGTTGATTCCACCCGCTATAGAAAGATGGCAATGAGGTGCAATTTGAGGTGCTTCTTGTTGCAACTGCGTGATCTCTTCGATAGAGAATTTGTCGAGCTGTAAAATATCAGGCTGGGCTTTTAATGCTTCTCTTGCTTGTTCTATGTCATCAGCTTCAACAACCACACATTTTTCAGGTGCCGCTTGACGTAATTGTTTGATGTGTTGTGCCCAATTATCAGGTTCCGGTAAAAAATGACGATGATTCGCAAAGAGTAAAATCGTTTCTGAACAACCTTGGCGATGAATAATACCGCCTCCCGCTAATACTGCTTGAGTTGCAAGCAGTTTAGTATTTGGGATGTTTTTACGTGTACAGGCGATTTGCCCTTTAGGCTGATAGCGATGATAAATCGCGAGCATTTTCGCCATATAATCACTCACGCCACAACTCCACTCCAGTACGTTTTGTACCACTTTCCAGCCTTGGTGAAGTGCATCCGCTCTCCCTTCAGCAGTGATAAGCAAAGTGCCTTGATCTGCAAAATCACCATCTTGCAAGTGTGTGACAACAGTTAAGCCTAATTTTTCAAGTAAGCGACGTGCAAGTTCGATACCACTCACACAACCTGCTTCACGGCGGGTAAATGTCATAATGCCCTGTTGTGCTTGAAGCGCGAGGGCGCGACTTGTTAAATCGCCGTATTGAATATCTTCCATCAATAAATTATCAAGAAAGGCATCAGGATAGTAAATCATAGCGTTAGCTCACTTTCAGGGACCACATCCCAAGAGACCATCGCCCAATCACGGGTGGGTGAAATCAGGGAAACACCGTTTTTGATGCTGTCATGATAGTACGTTGTCAGGCGAGAGATCTCGTCTTCGCTTAGTGGTCCTACTGAGAAATTAATGCCTTCAATAAACTGTTCTAACGTATTGAAATTGCTTTGACAGTTACGGCTACGGATATAATCCACTTTCGGGTGAATACCCATTTGGTTAAGCATATTAACCGCATAAATATAGGTAGGTAGTGTAGGGACTTCACGACCTAATAGGCGAATAATACGTTGATCAACAAAAGTCGGTGAAACAGTGTGTGTGGTATAAACACGCAATTTAGCTTGGCGATTAAGTTTAATCAGTGCCGCTTTTAGATCCATCACCAGAGTCGAGCGAGAAGCAACCGCAATATCACAACGAGGAAGGTCATCCCAACTCTCTTCCCATGCGCAAGTGATAAATTGCGCATGGTGAATGCCAGCTTGTTCTGCTCTACGTTTAGCAACGGCTAACATACCTGTGCTGTAATCAATCCCGATAACTTTTTTGAATTTATCGGCAACATGAATGCTAATTGATCCAGGGCCACAACCCACATCGAGTAATGTTTCTGCCCCGGTAAAATCCATCATTTCACGAAACTTGATTAGGTAAGGATCGTTAGGATTAGCACAGGTTTCAGCCATTTTTTCAGCGCGTTTATCCCAATGTTCTGGCGCTTTCTTGGTTCTTTCAGCCTGTACCATGTGGTTTTTATAAAGTTCAGCAAAATCTGTGGTTTCAATTGTGTTCATATTCTTGCCTATATTCATTGTTATTATCCGAGTAGGCGTGAAAATGCGCCTGAATATCTGTTGGTTGTACACCGTAAAGGTGCGCTAAATTATTGGGTGTTAGCAAAATTTCAGGGCTGTTTTGCAAAACAGGAGTATGAGGTGTCAGTAAAATGACATCATCAGCCAAAGAGGCGGCGTGTTGAGGATGATGTGTAGACATAAAAACACTAATACCCAACGCTTTTAATGCCTTAACTTGGGTAAGCAGTTTGATTTGATTACCAAAGTCAAGGCTTGCTGCTGGCTCATCCATAATCAGCAATTTCGGTTGTTGCACAAGGGCTCGTGCAATTAAAACCATCTGTTTTTCACCCCCACTAAGGGTATCAAAGGTTCTATGAGCAAGATGAGAAAGCGAGAGCATTTCTAAGGTTTCCATTGCCATTGTTCTATCTTGTTTGTTGGGCATAGAAAAAAAAGATAAATGCGCACCGCGTCCCATAATCACCATATCTATCACGCTGAAAGCGAAGGGGATGTGGCTTGCTTGTGGTACATAGGCAATCACTTTTGCCAATTCCGTCGGAGACCAATCTGTTAGCGGTTTATTAGCGATGGTAATAGTGCCACTAATCGTGGGTAACAAGCCGAGTAAGGTTCTCATTAGGGTGGTTTTACCGCAGCCATTAGCACCCAATAAACAGATAATTTGCCCCTGTTTGATACTAAATGAGAGGTTTGTAATTAAGGCTTTATTTTTATAGCCAATGGCAAGCTGATTTGCCTTTGCAATAATCATCCACCTCTCCTTGTTCTGAGTAATAACATTAAGAAGAATGGCGCACCAATGGCCGATGTTAAGATGCCGAGTGGAAGTTCAATATTAGCAATGGTACGAGCTAATGTGTCCGTGATTAACAACATGATAGCTCCTACAAGTAAGGAAACAGGGAGTTGCTGACTGAAGTTGGCGCCCACTAACAATCTTGCAATATGAGGAACAATTAATCCGAGCCAGCCAATAATACCGGCGATAGAAACGGCACTTGCTGTGATTAGCGTGGCTGACAAAATAAAGACCAGTCGAGTGATTTCGACGTTTAAACCTAATGCTCTGGCTTCTTCATCAGAAAGGCTGAGTATATTCATACGCCAGCGCAGTAAAATCAGCGGAATAAAACCCACTAACATTAACGGTGCCACAGAATGTAAATCAGAGGCTGTAATGGTTGAAAGTCCGCCAAGAAGCCAAAAGGTCATTGAAGGTAACTGAGTATAAGGGTCGGCAAGAATTTTCATTAATGAGATCGCGGAGCCACATAATGCACTTATCGCGATACCAACCAATACAAGTGAAAGTACGGGATCGTGTTGTTTCGCCAGCCTTGCAATAAAGTAGACTAGAGCAACTGTTGCTAAACCGCCGGCAAAGGCAAAAAGTTGGATCGACAACATCGATTGCCCAAGAAAAATACCGAATACTGCACCGACACCTGCACCTGATGAGACCCCTAAAATATCCGGTGACACTAGGGGATTACGAAACATACCTTGATAAGCCGCCCCTGCAATGGCTAATCCACCACCAATTAAGATTGCCGCCAGAACACGAGGAAATCTTATTTGCCAAAAGACGGTTTCAGTCCGGTTGTACTCTACATTGCCTGTTAATTTATTACTGACCAGTGTCCACAGTTCACTAGTAGTAAGTGAATACTTACCACTAGTGATTGCAATTAACGCAACGATGGAGAATAGCGCAAATAAAAGCGTGATGCGTACGGATTGACTCATGAATACCCCAGCAATTGCTGACATTGTTCAGCACTTAATTGCGTATGGTAAAAATGAGCAAAGTAATTTTGCAGATCTTGAACGACGTGTGTTTCTATTCGTGCGTCAAAATGGCTCTGTAAGCGACGCATTCCCATTAAACGGTTGATACCTGGAGGACCATCTAACCATCCGAATGGTAAACCTTTAAACAGTAGCACTTTGTTGTTTTTAACGGCTTGAATACTTTTCCATATAGGATCTTGCCTAATTTGCTGATAGGCGTTTTCATCTTGTGTGATGATAATTTCAGGGTTCCACATTAACAGTTGTTCTGGTGAAACATCCGTTAATCCTGTGAAATCAGGAATATCTACCACATTCTCAAAACCTAGCGTTTCAATAGCTTCGGTATGAATAGAGCTCCTTGCACCCGTTTGTAACCCTTTCGCACCACGAGCAAGGTAAAAACGAGGGCTTGTTTTTTGGGTAGAAGCAAACAAGGCTGCATCACTAAGATACTGCTCTGCAATGAGCGCTAATGTTTCTGCTCTTTCTGCAACACCTAATAAAGCGCCCGTTTGGCGTAACTGAGCGGGACTATCTTTTAATGTGCCATCAATTAATACATAAGGTACCCCTGTTTGCTCAGAAACACGTTTAGCTAATGAACGATAGGTTTCATCCACATTACCACTATCAATAATGATATCGGGCTCTAACGTCAGTAACGCTTCTAAAGAGAGTGTACTTCCTCGACCTGATAAGCGTCCTAAACGAGGTAATTTACGCAGTTCATTTGAAAATAAAGGACTTTTTTCTAAATTAAGAGAGGAAAACCCCAATAATTTTTCAGGTGCTAATGCGAGTAATAATTGATCAGTAGGAGGCCCCGCACTAATTACACGATGGATTGTGGCTGATGCAGGAATATGACCAAACTGCGCTGCAATACGTGAGGTTATAGCGGCGCTTACTGAATGTGGCAGTGCCGATAATGCCGCAATAGTCGTGAGGTAGATTAGAAATTGTCGTCTGTGGATCGCCATAGGTTCACACTGTTTATTGTTTTATATTGATATCGTTATTTCATTTATTATACAGCGAAGAATACTATATTTCCTTTGGCTTAAGTCAAGGGATCATCAGTCAAAATCAAATCTAGGTACACATCTGAAAAACTTTATTCGAAATAGTGTATAACCTAGGGCTATAATCAGCCTTCTTGGAAAATTAAAGCGCGTATTAATACGAGTGTTTTTGGATAGTTGCGATATAAAATGAAGAAAAAACGCCCCTCATTACAGGATGTCGCTTCGCGAGTTGGTGTTACCAAAATGACGGTGAGTCGTTTTTTGCGTAACCCCGAACAAGTCTCCGAAGCTTTACGAGAAAAAATTGCGCGTGAATTAGAGAGTCTCAATTATATTCCTAATCGCGCTCCTGATATTTTATCTAATTCGACCAGTCATGCGATTGGGGTATTACTACCGTCTTTAACTAACCAAGTTTTTGCCGAAGTGATTCGTGGTATTGAATCAGTAACCGATAAATACGGTTATCAAACTATGTTAGCGCACTATGGCTATCGTGCTGAAAAAGAAGAAGAACGGCTACTTTCATTACTTTCTTATAATATCGATGGGCTTATTCTTGCTGAAAGAACACACACGCCAAAAACAATGAAAATGCTAGAAACGGCAGGTATTCCTGTGGTCGAAATTATGGATAGCGTTTCACCCTGTTTTGATTCGGCGGTAGGATTAGATAACATTGAAGCCTCGCAACAGATGGTCAGTGAAATGATCAAACGTGGCTGTAAACGCGTTATCTACCTAGGTGCTAGACAAGATGAACGAACCTTAATGCGTTTAAATGGCTATGAAAAAGCGATGCAAAATGCAGGGTTACCGGTGGGTAATGTGATGACACCAAAAAGTTCTTCTTACTCATTGGGAGCTGAATTATTACATGCGGCACGTAAGCAATATCCTGATTTAGATGGACTTTATTGTACCAATGACGATATTGCCATTGGGGCTGTTTTTGAGTGTCAACGTTTAGGGATTTCTGTGCCAGAAGATATTGCGATATCGGGTTTCCACGGGCACGACGTTGGACAAGTGATGACGCCTCGCCTTGCCAGTATCTTCACACCTCGTGATGAAATGGGGCAGCAAGCCGCTGATTTATTGCTTAAACGAATGAAAGGTAAAATTGCTCGAGGTCAAGTGATTGATGTTGGATTCCGCATTATTACTGGTGAAAGCATATAATTATTTAACTTATTGATAATATTAAAAATAAATGTTTTTAAGCCCTATTGTTATGTTTCTAACAGTAGGGCTTTTTTATTTGAAAGAGCTTTTCTTTTCTGTGTTATTACTCCTCTTCTTGCTGTGAATAAAAAGAAGTTGGTTAGATATTTTGTTGTTAGTTTGTAGATCATCTTACTTTCATTTGAGAGTCGCTTCACATTTTCACTTCTTAGTTGATCTTCGTTGTTGTATTTGTCTTGCGACTTCGGATATGTTACCCGTAACAGTTACGGGTAACATTACAAAAAAGACTTAATATCTGCCTTAAAGGAGCATTCTATGAACGATACCCAATCCCTACACCATGTTTTCATCTTAATGGGGGTATCAGGCAGCGGTAAATCTGCGGTCGCAAGTGGTGTAGCGCAACGTACAGGTGCTGCATTTTTGGACGGTGATTTCCTCCATCCTCGCTCAAATATTACTAAAATGGCATCAGGTCACGCTTTAAATGATGAAGATCGTAAACCTTGGCTACAAGCATTAAATGATGCCGCTTTTGCAATGCAAAGAACTAATGAAGTTTCGTTAATTGTTTGTTCTGCATTAAAAAAACAGTATCGAGATATGTTAAGAGACGGCAATCAATGCCTGCACTTTTTATATTTAAAAGGTGACTATGCGCTGATTGAAAGTCGCTTAAAAGCACGTAAAGGGCACTTCTTTAAACCTCAAATGTTAGTGACTCAATTTGAAACCTTAGAAGAGCCGACTAAAGCTGAAAACGATGTGTATGAAATTGATATTTCAGTGCCACTTGATGATGTGATTGTAAGTGTCATTAATAAGATTAATTCAGTCACTCAAGGGACTTTGGAAGGGGAAACGGTATGAGTACATTAACACTGGTGCTAACGGCAGTTGGCTCTGTTTTATTACTGCTCTTTTTTGTGATGTATGCACGTTTACATGCTTTTATTGCATTAATGATTGTTGCCATTGGCGCAGGTATTTTCTCAGGTATGCCTTTGGAGAAAATCACCCAAACCATGCAAAACGGCATGGGCGGTACTTTAGGTTTCCTCTCGATCGTTGTCGCGCTGGGTGCAATGTTTGGTAAGGTGCTACATGAAACCGGGGCATTAGACCAAATCGCAGTGCGATTATTAAAATATTTTGGAGAGAAACGAGCCAACTACGCATTAGGTATTGCCGGTTTAATTTGTGCTCTACCTCTGTTCTTTGATGTTGCCGTTGTCTTATTAATTGGTGTTGTATTCGCTGTTGCTCGCCGTACCGGTGGCAATGTGGTGAAAATGGCGATCCCTCTCTTTGCGGGTGTTGCCGGTGCTGCGGCTTTCTTATTGCCAGGACCCACCCCAATGCTATTAGCTGACCAAATGAATGCTGATTTTGGTTGGATGATCTTAATTGGTTTATGTGCGGCAATTCCGGGAATGTTATTAGCAGGTCCTATTTTCGGTAACTTTATCAGCCGTTACGTCACGTTAGACTTACCAAAAGATTTATCAGAGCCGAGTTTAGGTCAGAATAAAATGCCTTCTTTTGGTTTCAGTCTTGCACTGGTGTTATTACCTTTAGTTTTAGTGGGATGCAAAACCATTGGTGCGCGTTTCGTTGAAAAAGGTTCAGATCTGTACAATATTCTTGAATTTGTGGGGCACCCTTTTATCGCTATTCTTGTGGCTTGTTTAGTGGCTATTTATGGCTTAGCCATTCGCCGTGGTATGAGTAAAGAAAAAGTGATGGAGATTTGTTCTGCGGCAATTCAACCTGCTGGGATTATCTTATTAGTGACGGGTGCTGGTGGTGTCTTTAAGCAAGTATTAGTCGATTCAGGTGTGGGTCCTGCATTAGGGAATGCGTTAATTGGTGCAGGTATGCCAATCGCAGTAGCGTGTTTTATTCTCGCTGGTGCAGTACGTGTTATTCAAGGTTCAGCAACGGTTGCATGTTTAACCGCAGTAGGTTTAGTTTTACCTGTTATTAATGAGCTGGGTTACAGTGGCGCTCAAATGGCGGCATTATCAGTATGTATCGCGGGTGGCTCTATTATTCTTAGCCATGTTAATGATTCAGGTTTCTGGTTGTTTGGTAAATTTACGGGTGCAACAGAAGCACAAACCTTAAAAACATGGTCACTCATGGAAACTATTCTTGGCACAACAGGTGCGGTGATCGGTATGATTTTCTTCGCTTTTCTTTAATTTTCAATCTTTGTGTTTCAAATGATTAGCGCGTCTTTTGACGCGCTTTTTTCATTGCTATAAATAGCTATCAAATATGACAGAAAATACCTCGTTTCTCGTTAACCTATAGGTTTCTTTATTAGGTGGGCACATTTAAGGCTATCATATATGGTTGACTATAATTCGCTTTTTATTAAACACACGGATTGTAATATTCATACGATCACGTTGATCCGAGATTCTATTTTATCTTCCAGCCAAAAACTGCAAGGCAAATTGGCGTTATTGGATGAGATGGAGCATTTATTTAAAGATATGCTGGATAATGCGCAATCATTAACTGCATTTTTTAATGAAATAGATGGTCATTTTACTCAGAGTAATGAAGAGATAGAGAATTTTTCAGGTTGGCTGAAAAAAATTAAAGAGAGCGCCAGCAATATTGATAGGCTTTCTAGTCAGGCGAACCTTTTATCAATAAATTCCGCGATTGAAGCAGGACATATAGGGCGAGAGGGGGCTGGGTTTTCGGTATTAGCGCAAGAAATGAAAAAGCTATCATTAGCAATTCAGCAACAAGCTTCAGCGATAGCCTCAATTAACAATAATGTCAGCACACGTTTTGTACCAATAAAAGAAAATACATTAAAGAATCAACAGCAGTTGCAACAAGTAAAACAACTGGTGATTGAAGGGCATAAAAATTTAGCCGCACTATCAGAACAGGCTAATGAGCTAAAACATATCTTTCAATTTATGTCGATGCAGCAGTTTTTTAATACCGTTAAGCTTGATCATGTTTTATGGAAAGAAGCTATTTATATTCATTTATTAAATAATGATAATGAAAACTGTGTGAATCAGCATACCGAGTGTCGTTTAGGTAAATGGTACTACCAAGGTGATGGACGGAAATTTGCGGGTACAGAGGCTTTTCGGCGTTTAGAACAGCCACATAAGTTAGTACATGAATGTGGACGTTTAGCACTAAGCGCTAATATAAATGGCGATCAAGAAGCCGTAACGCAATATATAGAACAGATGGAACAAGCCAGCGTTAATGTTATTAAGTATGTGGATGTTTTATTAAACTCCGAGATTTACTAAGTAGATAAATAAAAAATCAAAAAGGAGCGATAAGCTCCTTTTGGTGTGTTGAACAGAGTTGAGTGGATCAGCCTTTGTTTATTAAGGTATTCAATTGGCTATAAAGTGTATTGGCACTACTTTCATAACCTTCACGAGAAAGATGAACACCATCGGGTCTCGCTAAATCATACAACGCCCACACTTTTATTGAACACTCGCCACCCATATAGTTACGCCAATCCCAAAAAAGGGTTTTCTCTTGTTGGGCGACTTCTTTTTGAATTCTGACAATATCACTTAGCCATTGAGGCTGTTGTGAACGGCAATCAAGTGCGTCTTTATTTTTGATTGAGTCAGAAGGTCCAATTAATAAAATTGCGCTATTAGGTGCTTGCTGGCGAATTTGGCGAATTTTATCCGTCAGTTGCTGACGATAAGCGACTAAGTCAAAGGTATCATTGAACGCTTCATTGGTGCCGTAAGCCAAAATCACCATATCAGGTTGCAATTGTCCTAACGTTTCAGTCCACTGTGCGCCCCATCTATCCATCATATTGATAGTGGCACCATTAATGCCTAATGAGGAAAGCATGACGCCAGGTTGTTGATTGGTGATCAACCAACCCCCTAATTTAACAGGCTGGTTTTTGCTCACTGTAATGTTGACAGGGAATGTCATGGCTGTTGGATTTGAAAACTGCCATTTACCTTGTGTTTGCGATAGGGAAAGGATTTTGCTTGTCGATGACTGTACATTCACTTGAGCCGTTGTTGGCGTTTTATAAAGTGCTTGTAACTGATAGCGTTGCTGAGTCACGGGGTTTTCAGATAACTGTAATTTTGCCCATTTCGCTTGAGGTTCACTAATAAAACCGCCTAATGGAAAATCAGGATCGCTATCTTTTCTGCTTGAAAGCAGTGTCCACGCTTTCTTATCACTCTGATATTGTACGTTTGCAATACGCTGACCTGCGATATTGGTTGGGGGAATAAAACCAATACCGCCATTACCATAATCAGCCTGAAAACGTTCACGCAACTTGCCACTGAAAAAATCAGCTGCTGTATGGGAATCCCCTAACTGAACAATGTGCACAGTTTGGCGACCTTGCTGTAATTTCTTAACAAAGCCCGAAAAATTAGGATCATGATAGTTATAAAGCTGTCTTGAACCATCAGCAGGTAATACTGTTGGTGTGGGGAGCTTTACTGTTTTTTCAGTGTCTTGGTTACAAGCAACTAAGAGTGAAACTAAAGCCAGTATGATTGAGCTACTGACTAACGTTTTACGCTTAAGGATGTGCGCTATTTGTTTCATTTACAATAACCGTATTTTTATCTTTTACATCATCGACTGCATTATCTTCTTTAATTTTTTCTTGAAGATGAATACGTGAGAATACGTGTTGGGCAATAATTTGTTGACCTTTTAAACTAAAATGAATGCCATCACCCGCTCTTAACTTAACACGACTGCTACCATCACCCATATAATCAGAATAAATATCTTTCTCGTATTTAAACATATCATTGACTGAAAGGTAAATTTCGCCCATTTTCTCCGCTTCTTCACGGTAAAGTTTATCAAGATATGCCATCCCTTCAGATAACTTCTGCTTACGCATATTCGGTGGTCCAACCCAAATAACCGTGACATTATTTTGTCTGGCATTTTCTAGAATGCTTGCAATACGTGCTCGGTAGGTTGATTCCCACGCTTCACTTGCAAATTTTAAGTAACGCCCTCCGCCATCAGGTGGCATATCCCAAGGATCGTTAGGACCTAAAAAGACCACTAATAATTTAATGGCGTCGTCACTGGCTAAACGTGTTGCAATGGTTTGTGGCCAATTGAAAAAGCGTGGATAGGCAAGTCCTGTACTTTGTTTACTTAAATCGATACTGCTGATGTTGTAATCCGTTTGCAGTTGGCGTTTAAGTAATGGTGCGACACCTTGCATCATTGAATCACCTGCAAATAACACTTTATCTTCGGGTGATAAAATAATTTCTGTTTTGGGGACAATCGGTTTTAAAGCCTCTAATGCGGCATCAGACACATCCGTAACCGAATGGTAAGGTAACCCACCAATTGCTTGCTTACGCTCTAATAATTGAGGAAAGCGTTGCGTTAATTGTGATGCGGGTCGTGTATAACCGTTAAAGAAGTGTAGGCCGACAGCAAAGCCTTCAGGAAGTTGCTCAGGCACTGCGCTTTGTACGATGGGTTTTGCTTGATTATCAGGATGATTAACTTGCAGGTAATCTCCATAGCTTTCTACCGCAACAAATACACCGTCACGCAGTTGTCCACCCAACTGCCATGCATAATAGTGAGAAAGCCCAGACCAAGGAGCAGGGCGATGATATTGTTGTTGCCAAAAACGCTCTAGTGATGTTTGGTTTAGCCAAATCAGAAAGAGGGTGCTAAATAGCACCATTAAGGCAACTTTTGCTGTCTTTTTTAAGTTTGAGCAGAAATCAAAAGCTGGCATAAATAAATCCTGGCACCCCATCTGGAGACAACATGAAAATAATTGTGAGGATCAACGCAAGTGGTAGAGGATAAACATACCACGGCACTTTTTTCTCAAGACGAGCCACAATATCCTTTAATGTTACAAAGCAAGGGTAAAGTAAGAAAAGTCCCCAGAACATAAAGAGGGTTAAGCCTTCTGCTTGCAATGATGCCCAAGCACCTGCACTAAAGAGTTGCTGTATTAAGACTAAAGCATCTCCCACAGTTTGACTGCGGAAAAAGATCCACGCAAAACAAACAAAGTGGAACGTGATTATCCACGACAACAACATATTTAATGATGATAGTGCACTAGGTGGGGCATTTTTTTTCGCTGGAAAGAGACGGTGTTTAATATTCAATAACACCACACCCATCCCGTGAATCGCCCCCCAAATAATAAAGGTCATTGCAGCGCCGTGCCATAATCCAGAAATCACCATTGCGGCAAAGGCATTCATGTTTTGTCTAATCACGCCTTTACGATTACCCCCTAAAGGAATATAGACGTAATCACGAATAAAGGTAGATAAACTGATGTGCCAGCGACGCCAGAAATCGGCTAAGTTTATCGCTAAATATGGCGCATTAAAGTTACGAGGTACGACAAAGCCCAGTAATAAAGCAATCCCTGTAACAAGGTTGGTATAACCCGAGAAGTTGAAATAGATATGCCATGCGTAGGCATAAACCGCCGTGAGGACTTGTCCACTTTGCGCTAAATCGGGGGCATTAAATACCGGATCGACATAGTTTGTTGAGAACCAACCACTTAACCAAAAGAGTTTTGCGATAGCTAAAACAATTAGCATTATCGCCCCTTTATAATCAATGATTTTACGTGTCGGTGCCTGGATTTGCGGGAGAAACTCTTTCGCGCGATTAATGGGGCCTGCGACGATGCTTGGGAAAAAGCACAAGTAAAGAACGACATCCAAAAATGGCGCTTTCGGGATCTCTTTACGGCAAATAGAAACCACATAACTGACTGAATGGAAAATATAGAAAGAGAGTCCTAATGGCGCAAGCAACTCAATAAGAGGCAACTCAATACTGAGTCCCCATTGCTGGAATGCTTGTGTCAGTGTTTCTTGGAAAAAGGAGTAATATTTAAAGGCAGTAAAATAGACCGCAACGAGTAATCCTAATAGCCAGTATATGACTTTAGAGGATGTGTACTTAGTTAATATATTCGCCAGTAAATAAATAAAGAGCGTATAGCTTAATAAGATTATCGCAGGGCGATAATCCGCATAAAAAAGAAAAGCGTAACTGACTGTAATCAGTAGAATATTTTGGATCTTAACGTGCTTTTGAAAGAGCCAGTATAGAACAAAAAAACTAACAAAGGCTCCGAGAAACTCGAATGAAAAAAAATTCATAAAGGGCTCTAAGGGTGTGATTTAAAAGTCATACCAAACGTGTTACCCCATATATTATGAATTCTAAGCAGGCTTTCAATCAAAAGATTATCTTGTGATAAATAAAAGCCACTTTTCTCTAGATAGAAAAGTGGCTTTTTGTCAGATGAAAGCTTGTTAATGCTTAGCTATCTTGCTTCGACTGCAACTGAACTTGAGTGATCAGTTTTTTATTTGAGTCGAACATTTCGGTCAGATAATCGTTATAACTTGAACCCAATTCTGAGTAACCTTTCAAGTCAGTGATTAACTGGCGAGAGTCGAGTTGTTGCTGCGTCATTCTTTGCTGTGCTCTTGAGGAGCGCAATGAATTATAGGCGCGGTGCGTATTAAGATTACGCATATAAGCAATCACTGAGCCTTCAATATCAGGGTAGGCTGCATAGCCTTTGGTTTTCCCTGGAACATTATTGCAAGACTGACTCCCACATCGCATACCGAATAGATTATTATTTTGTTGTGCCAACTTCGATGTTCCCCAGCCAGATTCCGTTGCAGCTTGCGTTGCGACAAAGTGTGTCGGAATAATGTCAACGCGAGTTAATAACGAATCCCAATTTACTTTTTTCGGGCTGGTACATGTAACGCCATAGTATTGACAGATTTCACGCAATTTTTTCAAATCTGCGCTGCCCCAGTGCTGGGCTTTACGTTGAGCGGTTAACCACTCACGATCTCTCATAATCTTATTATTAACATTGTCAATAATAGGAACTATGACATTTAAAAACGCTTTCTTACGCTGTGTTCCCGAAGGGTATTTTTTCAAATCTGGCAACGGTGTTGACGTGCTTTTGAAAGAATACGCTTGCAGCATCTGGGAACTGCCGGTACTGGTTGAAGCGAAGCTTACACCAGTAAAGAGTAGTGAAATCAAGAAAGCGAAGACGGCACTTGTCCTCATCAATTGAGAGGGCATTGCTTCTCCTCGTTTAACTGGATAAAAATCGAACGAATACTAGCAAATTACTTTTTTCATAGCTACAAAATATCGCCTCACATTAGGATAACTACGAGTGATTTGTTAAATAAATGTATAAGTTTTACTGGAAAGCCTCGTTTTATAATCGCTTTCTTCCTTTAACAAAAAGTGCTTTTTTACCTTATACTTAAATTTATCTTATCGAAAATGGGGTGACTTAACCTAAATTTAGTAAAATTAAGCATTTTTAATGTGTCAATTTTGTATGTTATTTAGTCAGTTTTTGTTGTTTTTGGTCTAGTTTTGTTATCAATTTCACGCGCTTTTTCTGTTAAATCAGTGAAATCCGCTTCGCTCCAGTAGGTTTTAGGGTAAGGTAAATTCTCCATTTCCTTTGTTGGCCAAAGCTGAAATTCTGCTAATTGTTCTAAAACGTAACCAGAATAAGCACTAGGTAAAGTGAGGTAGTGAGGTGGTGTTATTTCCTCGAAAGGTAACACGGGATAGCGTTGGTCTGAGATATGATAATCACGCATTAAAACGAGAAATTTATCAGGTACTCGTTGCTGACTATCCCACCATTGTCCATCAATAACATCAAACCATTGTTGTGTTAATTGGCGAGGTTGAGCTTCTAATTGGTAAAGCGCAGAAGGAATAATACCCTGCATTGATTGATTATATTGCTCAAGGCTGGTGGCATGACCCTTTAAGATCAGTGTAAGCGAAAGTCTTGCGCCAATTAAATTGGAATAAAGATCTTCGGGTGAAAATGCTGAAATACCTTCCGAAAAACCGGGAACAGAACGAAAACCATACCATTGTGCAATTTCATGCCATACAGCAAGGCGATAACCGAGATGTGCGGCAAGATAAGCGCTTAAAGTATAACGCTCTAATTCGTTTTTAGGTGGCGTAAATGCATTAAAGTGGATTTTACGTTGTGCCAACTCATCACTTAGCGTTAACGTCCACTCTTGACCTAATTTGGGATAGATATGACTAAAGAGATAATAAGTGTAGTCCGCTGTATCACGAATATGGGCGATATCAAGAAAGCCCCCTTTGTGAGAATAAATTACGCCTGATTGTTCACTTCCTAAGCCTAATACGGCTCCTGTACCTAACCAAAAACTGTCGTTATAACGATGATTGCCCAATGCGGAAGCTTCAACAACGTTATCAATACGATAAAAAGGGATAGGAATTTCGAACGCTTTCACTTTTAAGTCGTAACCAAAGGCGCAACAAGGTCTTAAACCATTGGGGGCGGTTAACGGTGCAGGTGTTTGCCAAAGTTGAGTTGCTTCTTCGTGGGTAACACTATCAAGATTGGCATGCAAAGATTTAACTGGTGTAACTTGCGTGCAACCCGCAATAAATAAGAAGAAGACAAGGGTGTTGATAAAAAGAAACCGCTTAAACATCAAAATGCTTCACCTACTTGAAAATAGAATCCTGTACTTTCTTTACCTATACCAAAATCGAGACGTACATTCATACGAGGTTTAAATTCAAATCGATAACCCACACCGACACTCGGTAGCCAATGGCCTTTACCTAAATCACGCGCTTGGTCGCTTAACGTACCACCACCAATCCAAAGTGCAATGCCATGGCGCCAATCGAGTTTTTGGCGGTACTCTAATTGGGTTGAAAATACATGATTATCTTGATATCGCCCTTCGTAATAGCCTCGCATTTGCTGTCCATTACTCAGTTTAGACAATTGGCTCCAAGGGACATCACCTGATGTGAAACGAGCATAATTATCAAATGCTAATACCGCATTATCACTTAAAGGATAATAGTAGTTATATTGTATCTGTGTCGCATTAAAACGATTATTACTGCCAGTATCCGGTGAGTAATGGGTATAACTGATATCAAAAGCCTGACCTTGATAAGCATTCGGCAAAAAATCACGGCTATCGTAAGTAAAGCGAACTGTTATTCCCGAACTGGTTGAGCGCAAAGGTAAATTGCGCTTATTCATATAGGCTTTAAAGGGATCATCTGGGGCTGCCGCTTGTAAATTTGAATAATCCCACCCTAATCCTATATAGGTGTTTTTGGTAATTTGACGCAGTAAAGTGGGGGTTAGACGCAATTCTTGAGCGCGAAACTCACCGAAATGATCTTTGACACGTCCTTCGTGATAACCCTCACCCCAATAATTGGTCGGGACATTATTTAATGTTCCAGTGAGATAAAAGCGCCAAGTATCCTCGGCTAAATAGGTGTAGTTGCTAAAGGTCATGCCAAAAGCGCCCGTCGATGAGCCAAAGCCACTTAACGAGAGAGACGAGATTTTGCTATCAGGGCGACTATCCGCTTGATACAGACCGACAAGGGCAATGCCCACACCAAACTCTAATTCTGGTGTATAAAAGGGACCAGGTAATATTCCCCAGTCGATAGTTTTACTACGGTCGAAGTTATTTTCTCCCCCTAAGCCCACTAACCATTGGTCTATTTGTTGTCTATCGGGAAAGAGTTGTGCGTGTACTGTGTGTGACGTAAAGAGGCTGACAAGTGCCAGCCCAAAAATAACAGGGTATTTAACCATTAAAAACGGAACTCACCTGAAATAAGGAAGCTATTACGATTATTAAAACCGACTTCGGTAATCACATTAAAGTTACGTGTTAATTCTAAACGCGCACCCACAGTTTGATTCCATTTATGGGCAAGATGCTGTTCAACATCGAATTTCATTCCATTCATAAAAGGTTTCATCCATGGTTTGTCAATCTCACCAGGAAGGCTTAATTTACTTACATCACCTTTAAAGCGTTGGGTAATATCTTGATACATCGCCCCTGTCCACACTTGAAGCTTAGTATTTCCTTGGCCTGCGATTAAAGGTGAGAAGATAAATTCATAACCCACGCGAGGTGTAATTACTAACGCTTTAATATCACCATCTAAAATATCAAGATTTGTTTTGGTGTAATTTAAGTCAAAAGTACCAAAAAACTGGTTGTAACCCCCTGCTAAAGTAAAACCAGCACCGTAAGATTTTCCTTCATAATCCAAATTAAAAGGCACATCTGTAGCAAGAGGAGCGCCAAAACCAATAGAGTTTAATTGGGCTGTCGATGTACCTTTGGTTTTACCATAGATCCCATAAACATTCATAAAGGGAAAAACCCAAGTATCGAGTTTTAGCATATGAGATTCATTGCTACTACGAGTATGCCCAACATCAATAAGTAATTGTGAAAGAATTCCTTGTATACCTGCGTTATTAGAGCTAAACCCTATTTTATCAACAATGACATCTTGTCGTAGATTCATATAGTTATAACTAACGCCAAATGGCTCGGGTAAATCATAACCACGGGCACGGGCTTCATCACCCCAAATCGGTAAAACACGAGATTGGCTTGCTGGGGTACGAGTATCTAATGAACCTTCATTATTTAAAGCAGTACCGCCGGACTGGCTAACACTTAAAGAAAGCAGTGGGCGATCGCTATCCGCGTAAGAAAAGCCAGTCGCAAGAAGAGAGGCGGTTAATACCACCTTATTTAAATTGGAAAAGTTCATACATAACCCACAGAAAATTAAAAAAGTAAGTAGTAAAAGAGTAGCCGGAAATTTTAATCTTTTTCTTATTAATGATCACCAGCTATAAGTGCGATATACAGCAAGAGATGCTTGCATTTCGCATTATCATAGGATTATTAAGGGATTATTAAGTAGAAAACCTTATTTTTTCTAAGCTAATCTTAATAAAAGTAGTCGATTAAAATTATAAAAGAGAATGATAATTCTTCTTTCAATTATTGTTGTTTTGTTATTTCCCTATATTGCTGATTAAATTAACGTCGAAATAAGTTATTTCGGTAATAAACCGTTATGATAATAAACATCTCATATGGACTCTTTTAATAAAGGAACGTTATGACCTATCAAGAGCTTTATCAGTACGCTATTTTTATGCTCTCTCGTCGTGATTACAGTACAAGCGAACTACAACGTCGAATCGAACGCCGAATTCGTGAAACAGAGAAAGATTCACCTACTGCCCCTGAATGTTTACCTCAAGTCATCGAATCCTTACTCGAAAGCCAATATCTTGATGATAACCGCACGGTATATACTTTTTTTCGTAGTTACTTAAATAAATCCTATGGCCCTTTACGTATTCGTCAAGAACTAAGAGCCAAAGGATTCCCTAGTGAGATAATCGACCGTATCTTAGAAGAGACAGACACCGATTGGTATGAACTCTGTAAAGAGGTTAAAGAGAGAAAATTTAGCACAGATAAACCCAAAGATTTTAAAGAGAAAGCGAAACAAATTCGTTATCTGCAATATCGTGGGTTTACCTCTGAATATATTAATGCGCTGTGGTAAATATAGTGCGGTAATACTATTTAAATCATAGTGTTATCATAAGCATTAACGCAATGTCATCGCGATATCAGCCAAATTCTTGGTGTTGTCTTTTTTATAGTAAACTTTTTGGTGTAAAAAAAGCTCAAAAGGAAAAGGGGAGCGAATAAAATCCACCTGTTCATCGGTAATTTTTGAAATAAAATGAATATTTTCTGGAATAAAACAGTAACCCGCCCCTTGATTAATAAAATGCAATACATCCGACATCTCAGTTAATCCCAAGCTATGACAGTGATAACCCTGCTCATTCAATCTATTTAAGGTTGAGGTAAATATTGGGTTTTGTAAGGTACTGCTACGCTGGATCAGGGTCTCATTTTCAAAAAAATGCTTCATATCTTTATATTTATCTAACAATGACTTATGGGCGAGTAAGCCCACTTTTTGCGTGCATAAGTTGATTGATTGAATATTTTTATTTGATTGATCAAAATCGAGCGATGAAATAACCAAATCAAATTGTTCATCAAATAGTTCATCTTCAAGGTTATTGATATAACCGTCAGTTAAAGACATATCATATTGGCGATTACTCTGTTTGATTGCTAATAATTTATCTTTTAAATCAGGGTAATAGAGCCCATCTAACTTAATGGCTAGTGTGGTTTTTTCGCCTTTACTCGCTTTGTTTTTAAGAATTTGATTCTCTATGCTTCTTATTTTTTCATAATAAGGATATAGACGCTCATACAGCGCTTTTCCTGCGGGTGTGAGATCCATTCCATTTTTGGAACGTTTTACTAATGATTTACCGACTTGGTTTTCAAGTTCATTAATACCATGGCGCAATGCCGACGGCGTGACATTTATCTGTTCAGCTGCTTTTACTAGGCTTTGATAAGTCGCTACGGCAAAGAACTGGTTTATTTTTCTTGAGAAAAACATACAGGTGTTCTCCACATCTACTTATATATAACATTACGAATGCATAATCCCCCTTTATTTCTTTTTTTTATTGATATTTGTCAATGATGTTTTTAGCGCGACGAAAAGTGAAAATTTCCAGAGCGGAAATTAAAATTTTATTAAAAATAAAAGATAAGCGACTAAAATTAACAATTATTAATTAAGTTATTTATAAATAATTAAATCAAACGATTTATTTATTTCTTAATTTACGCATTATTTATTCATTGTTTTATTTTTTTTCATTATTTTTATTAATAGAGAATGGCGTGATTTCTCTTAAGGGTAAAAAAACTCAATTCTAGTGATAAAAAATATCAACTTGTCATTAAATTTTTTTTGGTATTTTTATTTTCGACGAACAGAGGGGTTTTTAATTTCTCTTTTTAATTCGAAATGTAACTTTAACTTTTAAATA
This sequence comes from Proteus cibi, assembly GCF_003144405.1. Taxonomy (GTDB): domain Bacteria; phylum Pseudomonadota; class Gammaproteobacteria; order Enterobacterales; family Enterobacteriaceae; genus Proteus; species Proteus cibi. The sequence goes on along the minus strand of NZ_PENW01000034.1, from coordinate 211,904 downwards.
CCAATATTAGGAAATTTTTAATGAAAACCATTAATACACTTTTAGCTAAAATGAATTCTAACACATCAGAATCTATTACACTTAATGATTTAGCGCCATTATCGCTACATGAAATTTATGCATTAAGCGAAGAAAGATTAAGTTGGCATGAAGCGAAAACATTATATAAAGAAGCACAAGAAGCCGCAAAAATTAATAAGATTAATGAAGCGCACTATTTAGCGCGTAATAATCCACAAGTACGTAATGCCGTCGCTTTAGGTATTCAAACCCAATCAGCACAAAGCCGTGCACTAGAAGATTGGATCCCAAATCGAGATAAAAATTATGTTGATTCAAAATCGGTTGCTTCTATGTTTTCACCGGCTGGTTATTTAACCGAGCTTTATCGTGAAGCTAAAGCACTGCATGCTGAAAGTTCTAATTATCATCTGGATAAACGCCGTCCTGATTTAGCACAATTAGTGCTTTCACAAGAAAATATGGATAAAGAAGTTTCAACCCTTTCTATATCAAATCAAATTTTAACCACTGCGTTGCAAAATAAATTAGGCAGTGGTAAAGATTTATTTCGTGAATTAGCCACAAACCGTTTAACCGGTGAAACCCCTTATCACCAACCTTATGAAACCATTCGCCAAGCAATTTTACTTCAAGATAAAGATCTTAAAGGTTTAATATCTGCCCCTGATGTGACTAAAACCTTAGATTCTGCACTGTTAGCCTCTATTCAAGCGGATATTTCCCCTGAACTTTATAATCTTGTAGTTGAGGATGTTGATAAAGATACCGAGACACTGTTTAAGAAAAATTTTGGCACTATTAGCAGTAGTAGTTTAAATACCTCTCGTTTTTTAGCACAATATTATAATATTGATATTAAAGATGCCCAATTTGTTATTAAAGCATTTAATAAAAAAGAAGCGCTAACAAATAAAGAACTGTTAAATTTAAATAAAATTATTCGGTTATATAAAGCCACGGGGATGTCACTCTTGGCATTGATTACCGCCATTGAATCTAATGATGCAACACTAAATATTAATAAAGAGGTATTAAGTGCTATTTTTCATATTCAAATGTTAATGAAAAATTATCATGTTACTGTTGAACAAGCTGTGGTACTTAATGGTGGTTATATTTCAAAAACATCTTTAGATAATTCACCTTCCCAATTTGATCAATTATTTAACTCTCCACCGCTTAATGGATATGTTTTTGATTATAATGGTATCCCGTTAGATTTAGCTAATGCCTCTACGCCAGATGAGATAATTCGTTTAAATATTTTAAAACGTGCTTTTAATGTTAATGAAGTTGAATTGGTTATGTTGTGGGCGTTAGCATCCGGTAATAAAAGTTTTGATTGTACGTCATATAAACTTTCTTTACTTTATCGTACTGTTTTATTAGCAAATATCCATGGTTTATCTGTTAATGAGTTAGTATTGCTTATGAATATTTCTCCACCACCATATAATGGTTTGATTGAAATATATAGCACATCTGATGATATTTGGGATTTAATCCATACTATTAATAATTATGTTCAATTTGCTAAAAAAGAAAAATGGGCGATTAGTGAACTATATTTGATGTGTACAACTGCTCATGATTCAGAATTTACCCCAGAAGTTGAATTATGGTTTAATAATCTACGTGATATATTAAAAAATGTCGTTAATGATGATGAACAACCGTTTTCAGCAACTGCCTCATTTATCGCCTCTGAAATGGGGATCGGTTCTATTGAAAAGGCACATTGGATATTATATTGGGTTAATATAAAATCTGGTAATATGTCATTTGAGAGTTTACAAAAATTAATTACTAATGATGATTTAAGTGTTCAAGATAAGCGTGATATCGCTATTTATTATAATGCGCTTAACAAGGTTAATTTACTTTCTACTAAAGTCGGATTAAATGAATATGAATTGAAATTTTTTACTAGTGAAGGAAAATTTATTGACCCCACGGCGACTAATGAATCTGTAAGATTAAGTTTAATTATTAATACAGTAAAAACAGTAACCGAATTCCACCACTTTATTTCACAATGTGGTGATATGGCTAATGAGTTTTTATCAGGTCTTGAAAATCAATCATTAACCACTGAAAAAATGGCATCCATTTTAAATATGGATGAAAAAACCATTAATCAGGCATTAGCATTAACACCGAATAAAACGTTAAACGATTTTAAAAATATTACTATTCTTATTCAATATCTTGAACTTGCAAAAATATTGGGTATTTCACCAACCAGTTTTAAATTATTAGTTGATTTAAAATATACTGAAAATAATGATGTTACAAAAAGCTATGATCAGTGGAAAAAACTGAGTCAAACTATGCAAGGTGGCTTAGATGCGGATAAAACCGCGCAACTTGTTCAAATCATGGAGGAAAAAAATGCGGCGGTATTAACTCATTATTATGCCAACCAAAGTAGCAATCCATCACTAATCAGTCGTGATGATGTTTATCATCATTTATTAATTGATAATCAAGTTTCAGCTGAAATTATCACCACACCGATTGCACAGGCGATTGCTAATATTCAGTTTTATATTAATAACTGCTTATCGGGTGATGAAAAAGAGGTTAATACAAATGTGAAGGGGCGCACTTTCTTTGAACAATGGGAAATGGTGAATAAACGTTATAGTACTTGGGCAGGTTTTTCACAATTAGTCTATTACCCTGAAAACTATGTTGACCCAACTATGCGTATTGGTCAAACCAAAATGATGGATACTTTATTACAATCCATTAGCCAAAATAGTATTAATCGCGATACGGTAGAAGATGCCTTTAAAAGCTATTTAACCTCATTTGAACAAATTGCAAATTTAGAAGTATTAAGTGGTTATCATGATAGTATCACTCTAGATGATGGTATTACCTATTTTATTGGTCGAAATCCAGCAGACCAAATGAGCTATTATTGGCGCAGTGCAGACCATAGCAAAATTAAAGATGGTAAAATGGCAGCCAATGCTTGGACTGAGTGGACTAAAATTGAAAATGGTTTAAACCCATATAATGGCTTAATTCGCCCAGTGATATTTAATAGCCGTTTATATATTGCTTGGGTTGAACGTATAGAGAAAGCAAAAGAAAAAACAGGGGATAATATTGAAAAAGAGATTCAATATAGCTTAAAGCTTTCTCATATTCGTTATGATGGTTCTTGGAGTTCAATAGTTAGTTTTGAATTGAACGATGAATTTATTAAAAAGGATAAAGGTAATTTTTACTTAACATATAACGAAGAGTTGGAAGAGTTATTTGTTCTTTTATATGAAATGAAATCATCATATGATGACAATGACAATGACAATGACAATGACAATGACAATGATAGTAATAATGATGATTATCATATTTACTCTGTTGATAGTGAAATGAATATTTCATCAATTTCTACTCCAGATGATAAAAAAAGAATATATGCTAGTGTAAGAGATGAATTTGATAAACTTAATAATGACATTCAGAGAGTTGTAAATAATAAATTCATAAAAAGAGATGAGGTAATTTATAATATATCAAAAGATTCAGTGGATACTAAGATGTTAAGTGATAGTACTGACGCATCAATATATAGTTCTATATTGGAAAATGCAAAACTTACGTATACGGAGACGGAGACAGGTGAAAAGAGCATCACAAGTTATTTATCTGCATCTATACAATGTAGAATAAAAGAGACTATATCAGCTCCTGATGAAATAAAAAATATAATTAATAAAATATTGAAAAGTCATCTTGATGACAGTGAACTGACTGATATCTTTTACCGCTCATTTCCTATTTACTCGGCAAGTCCAGATGAAAGTTACGATGCAACGTTAGTAAATTATGATGCTTATTTTGGTTTTAGCATTAAGACTAATAATTTTTTCTTTTTTATCTTTGATAAAGATCAAAACCAATGGGATAATAGTATTATTGAAGGTGCAAGGAATTATTCATTATCCAAAAAAAAATATGATGGCGTAGAGATATGGTTGAATGGTACAAGTGTAGATTTTGAATTTAATTATCAAAATGATGGTAATACATATTATTTTAGTAATACTCAATATCAGGAACTAGGTGATGTAATAAATGAAGAAATAATCTATAGTTGTCACTTTTCACCTGATGCAAAGAGATTTTATGTATTAACTCCTGATTTTATGCATGTGCAAGTTACTGCTAATAAACTCGATCCTATTTACAAGAGTTATGCTGATGATATAAAAGATATTAAAATTTCATTTTCAACAACATTAAGAAATAGCGAGTATTTAATAAGCGATTTGATTGGTAATAAAAATAAATTCCATGATGGTTTAACTTCTTATAATAGTGATGGTGATATTCTTGGGCTTAATATTCCAATTAGTGATTTTGGCGATAATCATTTAATTACATTAAATGCATATGTCTCCCTTATTAATAAGGCGGGTCAGGCTGTGTCGGAGAAGTCATTTGTATTTGAGATAAGAAAAATCACTTCTAATAAAGGTGAAAATGTAATTAGCTTAAATCGTAATAGTAAAGGTGCACAATATCTCTCTATGAAGTGGGTAGATAAAACCATGTTAGTGCGTTTAAATACTTTATTTGCACGCAAATTGGTTAAACTCGCCAATAAAGGGATTGATAACATTTTAACCTTAAATACTCAGCGTTTACCTGAACCGGCATTAGAGGCAGGTACTGATGTTTTCATGGACTTTAATGGTGCCAATGCACTCTATTTTTGGGAACTGTTCTATTACACCCCAATGATGGTCGCCAACGTAATGTTGGAAGGGCATAACTACGATGAAGCCAGCCGTTGGTTACGTTATGTGTTTAGTCCGAATGGCTATATAGAAAATAGCACTCATGTTGATCGTGTGTGGAATTCACAACCATTATTAGCCGATACGGCTTGGAATAAAGATCAATTGGATTCAACCGATCCTGATGCGGTGGCACAAACTGACCCGATGCACTATAAATTGGCAACCTTTATGAAGTGCCTCGATATTCTAATGGAGCGTGGTGACAGTGCTTACCGTGTATTAGAACGCGATACCTTAAATGAAGCCAAAATGTGGTATATGCAAGCGTTAAAATTATTGGGTGATGAAACTGAATTATCCAGTAACGACGCGTGGTTTGCGCCTAAATTAACGGATGCGGCAACAAAAACCAAGCAACCAACACGTGCAGCTAGTGAAGAGCGTGAAGCAACGGTTTCACCACGTACTGCTAATTCATTAACGTCGCTGTTTTTACCACAAATTAATGAGAAGTTAGCGCAGTATCACGACACCCTAAAATTACGTCTGTTTAATTTACGTCACAATTTATCGATAGATGGACAACCGCTATCACTGGCGATTTATGCAACGCCGGCTGATCCTAAAGCATTGCAAAATGCGGCAGTGAATCAAGCACAAGGAGGAAGTGCGTTACCCAATGCGGTGATACCAACACAGCGCTTCCCAGCGATGTTAAATAGCGCAAAATCAGTCGTCAGTCAGCTAATGCAGTTTGGTAGTTCGCTTTCTAGCATTACTGAGCGTCAAGATGCTGAAGCACTCTCTGAGTTGTTGGCGACTCAAGGTAGCGAAATGATTTTGCAAAATATTAAATATCAATCAAAGAATATTGAAGAGTTTGCTTATAACGAAAAAGCATTAAAAGCGTTACGTGAAGGTGCTCAAAACCGCCTTGATCACTATAGCCAGTTATATGAGGAAAATATTAGCAGCCCAGAACAGCAAGCAATGGATCTCTACTTGTCATCTTCTGTGCTCAATACCACCAGCCAAGCGTTAAATATGGCAGGTGCTGCGGCTGATTTAGCTCCTAATATTTTTGGTATGGCAGTGGGGGGGTCGCGTTGGGGTGGAATATGTTATGCCACTGCGTCAGGGCTACAATTGACAGGTTCTGCAACTAATATTGCAGCAGACAGATTAAACCAATCTGAATCTTATCGTCGCCGTCGTGATGAGTGGGATATTTCACGAAAAAGTGCTCAAGCTGAAGTGAATCAAATTGATGCACAGCTTGAAGCACTAAAAATAAGTAAAGAATCAGCCAACTTGCAATTGGAGAGTTTCAAAGTACAGCAAGAGCAAACACAAGCACAGTTAGCTTTCTTGAAAAATAAATTTACCAATAAAGCCCTATATAACTGGTTACGCGGTAAATTAATGGCGATTTATAAACCATTCTACGATTTAGCCGTATCTCGTTGTCGTATGGCTGAATTCGCTTATCAGTATGATTTAGATAAAAAAGAGGCAGTTTTTATTCGCCCAGGGGCATGGCAAGGCACTTACTCTGGTTTAATGGCGGGTGAAAGCTTAATGCTGAATCTGACCCAAATGGAGAATAGTTACCTTGAAGAAGATAAACGTACACTGGAAGTGAGCAGAATTGTTTCGCTGGAAGAGGTATACCAAGGTTTAGGCAGTAATAAATTTGGCTTTGATCAAGTGGCTGAAGTGATTAGCGGTAATAAATCAAAACTGGGCACAACAGAAAATGGTATTACCTTAAAAGATGGGCAGCTACAAGCTTCGATTAAGCTCTCTGATTTAGCAATAGATAAAGATTACCCTGCCGGTTTAGGACAATCGCGTCGTGTTAAACAGATTAGTGTGACATTACCTATGTTGACAGGCACTTATCAAAATATTCGTGCAGTGCTCAATTATGGTGGTAGTGCGGTCAAACCTCGTGGTTGTAGTGCAATCGCGATTTCTCATGGCATGAATGACAGCGGTCAATTCCAGCTGAATTTCAGTGATGATCGTTATCTGCCATTTGAAGGTTTACCAGTGAATGATAGCAGTACGCTGACGTTAAGCTTCCCTGATGCAACAGATAAGCAAAAAGAGATGCTACTGACACTGAGCGATATCGTTCTACACATTAATTACACCATTCGTTAATTATCCAAATCTTAATTAATTACAGGCTCCTTACGGAGCCTGTCAGGAGTTCTACATGCAAAATTCAGAGAAACTCTCCTTTGATGCGCCAAATTTACCGAAAGGCGGTGGTGCAGTCACAGGATTAACCGGCAATATGGGCGCTGTTGGTCCGGATGGTGCCGCTACTTTTAGTTTGCCATTACCTATTAGCCAAGGTCGTGGTTATGCACCCGCGTTAGGATTGGCTTATCACAATCAATCAGGTAACGGTGCTTTTGGTTTTGGTTGGTCTGTGGGGGTGATGTCAATTCGTCGTGATAGTAGTAAAGGTGTGCCAACATATACTCAACAAGATGAATTTGTTGGTCCTGAAGGTGAAGTGATTGTACCGGTTGTTAATAAAAAGGGCGAAATTGAAACTTTACAGCGTAGTGAATTATTAGGTGTGAATTTATCGCATCAATATCAAGTGACTGTTTATCGCTCTCGTATTGAAAAAAGCTTTAGTCGTTTTGAGTGTTGGTCACTTAATGACAAGAACGCACCCGCAAATACGCCAAAACAGTTTTGGGTGATGTTAAGTGCAAATGGCGATGTGCATTTATTTGGTTATCAAACCACCGCACAACTTTTTGATAGTGAAGAAAATAGTCATATTGCTCAATGGAACCTGAATGCTTCAGTCTCTTCTACCGGTGAGCAAATAGAGTATCAATATCGTGCTGAAGATGAGCAAGGTTGCGATAAGCAAGAGACTCAAGCACATCCACATGCCAATACACAGCGCTATTTAGAGAAAGTCTATTACGGTAATCCTATTGGTGAAAGAGCCTTTTCATGTATTAAAACCGATAACTCACTGCCAAATAACGCACTGTTTACCTTGGTATTTGATTACGGTGAACGCAGTAGCGCATTAGCAACGTATCCGCAATGGCAAAGTGGTTCAGCATGGGCAGTGCGTAAAGACTGTTTTTCTCAATTTAATTACGGTTTTGAAGTGCGTACTCGTCGCTTATGTCGCCAAGTGCTGATGTATCACCGTTTAGAAAGTTTAGATCAGCAAAGTGCCAAAGCGGAAACACCAGAATTAGTCTCAAGATTAACACTGACTTACGATGAATCAGCATCAGGTAGCATGTTAGTTTCAGCGCAGCAATCGGCATTTAATAACAATAAAGATGCACAATCGCTGATGACATTACCCCCCGTAAAATTTGATTGGCAAAAAGTGGGTTCTGCTCAACAAGCACAGTGGCAATCATTAGATGAATTGGCGCAATTTTCACCACAACAGCCTTATCAATATGTTGACCTATTAGGTGAAGGGCTTGCTGGTGTGCTGTATCAAGACAGTGGTGCTTGGTGGTATCGCGCTCCGATTAGAAAAGAAGATCAGCAAAACCCAAATGCAATGACATGGGATAAAGCGCAGCCATTGCCGATGATTCCTTCATTACGCGGTTCGGCAATGCTGACGGATATTACCGGTGACGGCAAATTAGAGTGGTTAGTGACACAAGGCAATGTGAATGGCTATTACACGCAAGATGAAGAAAAAGCAGAAAACTGGCTAAATTTTGTGCCTCTTAATGCCTTTCCGATGGAATATTTTCATCCTAGAGCGGAATTGACCTCATTAACAGGCAGTGGTTTTGCTGATTTAGCGTTGATTGGTCCTCGTAGTATTCGTCTTTATGCCGGTTCAGCGCAAGGCTGGAAAAAAAGTAAAGAGATTATGCAGGCTGATGGCGTCACTTTGCCGATTAAAAACGTTAATCGACGAACTTTAGTGGCATTTAGTGATGTATTAGGTTCCGGTCAACAACATCTGATTAAGGTGGATTATCAAGGTGTGACGTGTTGGGTGCATTTAGGGAATGGTAAGTTTAGTACTCCTATTACTCTTACGGGTTTTTCTGCTGATCGCGTGAAGTTTAATCCTAATCAGCTCTATTTAGCGGATTTAGATGGCAGCGGTACAACGGATATTATTTATGCTCAATCCACTCACTTAGAGGTCTATTTTAACCAAAGCGGTAATCAATTTGTACGTGGTGACGATATCGCGCTACCTAAAGGGATGCGTTTCGATAACCTTTGCCAATTACAAATTGCCGATGTGCAAGGGTTAGGTGTTGCCAGTATTTTATTAACCAAATTGACACCTAAAGCACAACATTGGGTGCTCTCTTTACAAAATGAAAAACCGTGGTTGTTAAGCTCGATTAATAACAATATGGGCATGGTTCAACATCTGCATTATCGCAGTTCAGCGCAATGTTGGTTGGATGAAAAATTAGCAAGAAAACAGCAGGGTAAAGAAAAAGCCGTCAGTCATCTGCCTTTTGCGCTGCATACTCTGTGGCAAATTGAAACCGTTGATGAAATAACACAAAGCCGTTTAACGCAAACTCATAACTATCGCCATGGTGTATGGGATGGTAAAGAGAAAGAGTTTCGTGGTTTTGGTTGTGTTGAAGTCACTAATGCGGAGTCATTTAAAAGCGAAGAAAACAGCGCGGATAAAACCCCAAATGCATTAACGCGCCAGTGGTTTTTTACCGGGAAGCCGTCTGTTGATGCCAAATTTGCTGATGAATTTTGGCAGGGCGATAACGCGGCATTTCCACAGTTTTCTCCTCGATTTACGCAAGGTGAAGGCAGTGCAGAAAAAGAGTGCGATAGCGATTTACGCCAACAACAAAATTATTGGCTTGAGCGTGGACTGCAAGGCACGTTAATAAGAAGTGAAGTCTATGGATTGGATAATTCAACGGTATCAACCGTACCTTATGCCGTAACAGAACAGCGCCCACAAGTGCGTTTAATTGAAGCGCAAGGTCGCTCACCCGTGGTGATGCCATCGGTGGTTGAGAGCCGTGCTTATCATTATGAGCGTATTGCGTCTGATCCTACTTGTCATCAACAAGTTACCTTAGAGCAAGATGGCTATGGTGTTGTCTCTAAAGCGGTTTCTGTTGATTATCCAAGACGCGCTAAAGGCGAAAAAAATCCGTATCAGCATTATGAGAGTTTGCCAGATACCTTATGGGCATCAAGTTATGACCAACAGCAACAAAGCTTACGTTTAAGCTTATCGCGTCAAACTTGTCATCATCTTGATATTTCAGAAAAGCAGATTTATCAGCTCGGCATTGCGAAGGCATCTCGTCACGATATTTGGACTTTTGGCGCTGAAAAACAGCCTAAAGAGGGCATCACGCTAGAAGCCTTATTAGCCAATGATAGTCTGTTAACACAAAAATCCGCATCCGTATTTGCCGGTCAACAGCAGTTTGCCTATATGGATGCTGATAATAAAGCAACCTTGGAAATACCTGATTTCCCAATTCGTTTGGCTTATACAGAAATCGCAGAATTGGATGAAGAGACAGCAACAGCATTATCGCAGCCTTATCCTCAATTACAGCTTGATAAAGTACTGAAAGATGCGGGTTATCTGCAAGCAAATTATCAGTTTGCTGATGAAAAAGAGAAAGAGAAACAGCTGTGGGTAAAACAGTTATTGGGTATCACAAAATATGGCTCTTTAGCTCAATTTTACAAACCGTTGGTTTATACCAAATCAAGCCTATCTGGTTCTTATAAGTTACAGTGGGATAATCAATTTTGTGTGTTAGTGGGTAAGGAACTACCTGATTATAGTCAGGATTTTAATCTCACTTACGATTGGCGTTTTTTATCACCTAATTCGATTACTGATGCTAACCATAATATTCATCAGGTCACTTTTGATGGTTTTGGTCGTGTGACGACGACGCGTTTTTCAGGAACGGAAGACGGCAAACAAAGCGGTTATAGCGATAAAGCGTTTACTATGCCGACAACCATCGATGGGGCTTTAGCGTTGACATCAACGTTGCCTATTGCCACAGGTTTTGTGTATGTGACAGACAGTTGGATGTCAACATCAGCAAAATTACCACCTCATGCATTGCAAATCATGACAGACCGTTATGACAGTGACTCACTGCAGCAAATTCGCCAGCAAATTGCTTTTAGTGATGGTTTTGGTCGCTTACTGCAAACCTCTATCAGAGTGGAAGCCGGTGAAGCCTTTTTGCGTAGCGATAATGCCACACTGAGGGTTGATAAAAATCAGCGAGCACAACAAAAAAGCACCGCGACGCGTTGGGCTATTTCAGGTGAAACAGAGTATGACAACAAAGGGAATGTAAAGCGGGTTTATCAACCTTACTTCCTTAATGACTGGCGTTATCTCGCTGATAGTTCGGCTCAACAAAACCGTTTTGCTGATACTCACTACTATGACGCATTGGGGCGTTTATATCGGGTTATTACTGCCAAAGGTTATCAGCGTAATACCCTTGCCACACCTTGGTTTATTGTGCAGGAAGATGAAAATGACACTTTAACATAAGGTGATGAAATGCGGGTTATTGCCTCTTCTTACTCTAACCCGCTTAACGTAGGAATTTTATTATGCTGGTCGCAATCCCATCTGAAAGCGATGCTCTCGCTTGGATGATTATCGGTGGATTTTCAGCCTGGGGCGGTATCGTGAGGTATTTAATGGAAATAAAACAGAAACAAATAAAGTGGTCTTGGTGCGGAATTACCAGCCAAGTGGTTATCTCAGTTTTTACTGGGCTATTAGGGGGCTTGTTAAGTTTTGAAAGTGGAGCAAGTCGCTATATGTCTTACATGATTGCAGGGCTATTTGGTTCAATGGGAAGCACAACACTTATTTGGTTATGGAATCGTGTTTTTGGTGTGAACAATCTTAAGGAGCCAAAATGAGCACTTATATATTGAGTCAACGTAGTCAAAATAATCTAAACGATGTACATCAAGATTTAATTCGTGTGGTTTTTCTGGCTTTGACATTGAGCAAATATGATTTTGTGGTGATTGAAGGCGTTCGTTCATTAGAACGGCAAAAAGAGTTAATGAAACAAGGAGCGAGTAAAACCCTCAATAGCCGACATTTAACCGGTCATGCGGTGGATATTGTACCGTTAGTTGATGGTGCTATCCCTTGGCAAGATTGGTCGGCTTTTGAGTCAGTGGCACAGGCAATGAAACAAGCGGCTCGTCAATTGGGGGTCTCTATTAATTGGGGCGGTGATTGGGTTTCACTGCGTGATGGCCCTCATTATGAACTTTGTCGAGAGATTTACCCATGAATATAGCTTGGCTATTACGTTGGGGCGTTAAAGGAGGCGTGCTATTCATCATTATTATCACGCTTCTGGTTATTCGCTATCAACACAATCAAATCAGTAAACTGTCTGATCAAAACAGTCAGCTTGAATATCAGCAAAGAACATTGCAATCCCAATTATTGCAATGGCATGAACAAGCGCAAAACGTATCTGAAACCCTTAGTCATCAACAAAAGGAACAACGCTATTTAGAGGAAGAAAATCATGCAATACGTCAAGAGTTGCATCAACTTGTGGCACAAGCACCTTGTGCTGGCGAGCTTGTGCCTGATGCTGTTATCAGGTTGCAGCAAAACGCCATTAACAACAACGCAGCGCGCCGATAAATTTATTCCTCAACACTTATTATTACCGTGTTCTGCACCGTTATTTAACGTGAGTGTATGGGGTGATTATCCCGATTATGTCGCCCGTTTATTATTGGTATTAGAAAAATGTAATAGCGATAAAAAAGCAGTAGAAACATTATTATTATCAACGAGCTAATAAGCAGATAACAAAGAAATTAAGGAAATATTATGAACAAATTAAGTCAACAACGCTATTCACGAACCCCCAGCGTGGTGATCCATGATAATCGTGGAGTGTCCATTCGTGAAATTAACTATTGTCGTCATCCTGATTCACTGGATAAAACCGATGAACGTATTACGCGCCATCACTATCATGCGCGTGGTTATTTACAACACAGCATTGATGCAAGACTGTATGACACACAACAGTCAGACGCCAGCATTCAGCCTAATATTCAACAAACGGTGAGTTTAGGTGGCGCCATTGCTTTATCTCAAGGGGTTGATAATGGTGTGAGCTTTACTCTTAATGATATTGAAGGTCTAGCGGCACAACAAATTAATGCACAAGAAACGGTGATGATTTATGAATATGCTGATCAACGTTTTGTGCGCAATTTAGAAAGTATTAAAGAAGGAAAGTTGGGTGAAAATAATACGAGGATGATACAACGACTTAAATGGGCATCATATAGTGATCAATCTAGTGCTAAAAATCAGGTAGGGAAATGTATTCGGCACTATGATAGTGCAGGGCTAAAAACCTATAACAGTTATTCACTACAGGGTGATGTGTTATCCGAAACGCAACAACTGCTTATGATAGGTGGGTATATTGATTGGACGCCTGGCAACTCAGGCGAGAACAATATTCAAACAGCCGAAAAGCACATTACCCAACGTATTTGTGATGCCACCGGGGCGGTATTAACAGAAACGGACAGTGCGGGTCATCAGCGTCGTATTGCCTACGATATTGCCGGTTTTGTTAAACAATCTTGGCTAACGTTAAAAGGGCAAGCAGAACAGGTTATTTTACGTTCACTCACCTATTCAGCCGCGGGGAAAAAACTGCGTGAAGAGCAGGGTAATGGATTAGTCAGCACCTATGAATATGAACCAGAAACACAACGTTTATTGCATATAAAAACAGAGCGCCCTCAAGGTCATGCATTAGGGGCAAAAATTATGCAAGATCTGCGTTATGAGTATGATGCGGTGGGCAACATTATTTGTTTGAAAAATGATGCAGAAGCCACTCGTTATTGGCGTAATCAGAAAGTGGTGCCAGAGAATCGCTATATTTATGACTCACTGTATCAATTAATTAGTGCAACAGGGCGTGAATCCGCCAATCAACAAACGCCTGCTTCAATGCAATCTCAGCCTGTGACAACGTTAGTCAAAGATACGCAAAGCTATACTAATTACACCCGTTTCTATACCTATGATAGAGGCGGCAATTTAACGCAAATTCGCCATAATTCATCGATCGCACAACAAAGCTTCACTCATAATATTTGTGTCTCTAATAAGAGCAATCGGGCATTGCTTGGATCACAATGTTCAGACCCCCAAAAAGTGGATAGCTATTTTGATGCCAGTGGTAATTTAACGACGTTGTCAATGGGAGATGAATTAACCTGGAGTGCACGTAATACATTAGAGAAAACGACCCATAGNCAGTGCGGGTCATCAGCGTCGTATTGCCTACGATATTGCCGGTTTTGTTAAACAATCTTGGCTAACGTTAAAAGGGCAAGCACAACAGGTTATTTTACGTTCACTCACCTATTCAGCCACGGGGCAAAAACTGCGTGAAGAGCAGGGTAATGGATTAGTCACCACCTATGAATATGAGCCAGAAACACAACGTTTATTGCATATTAAAACAGAGCGCCCTCAAGGTCATGCGTTAGGGGCAAAAATTATGCAAGATCTGCGCTATGAGTACGATGCGGTGGGCAACATTATCTGTCTGAAAAATGATGCTGAAGCCACGCGTTACTGGCGTAATCAAAAAATCGTGCCTGAAAATCGTTATATCTATGACTCACTGTATCAATTAGTCAGTGCAACAGGGCGCGAATCCGCCAATCAACAAACGCCTGCCTCAATGCAATCTCTGCCTGTGACAACGTTAGTCAAAGATACACAAAGCTATACTAATTACACCCGTTTCTATACCTATGATAGAGGCGGCAATTTAACGCAAATTCGCCATAATTCATCGATCGCACAACAAAGCTTCACTCATCATATTTGTGTCTCTAATAAGAGCAATCGGGCATTGCTTGGATCACAATGTTCAGATCCACAAAAAGTGGATAGCTATTTTGATGGCAGTGGTAATTTAACGACGTTGTTAATGGGAGATGAATTAACCTGGAGTGCACGTAATACATTAGAGAAAACGACCCATAGTATTAATAGTCATTCATTTAATAATGAAAGTTACTGCTATAACAGCTCAAACCAACGCACGGTAAAAATAAGAGAACATAATATTCCTAATGTTCGGCAAAGTGGTGATAGTGAAAGAATAGAGACAATGTATCTGCCAAATATTGAAAAATGGCACTATAAAAAAACGGATCAATCTATTAAGCAAAAATATGATGTAGTACAAATTCACACAGGTACAAGTGCTAATGTCAGAGCGCTATGTTGGGAAATCGGTTTACCTAAAGAGATTGAAAATAACCAACTGCGTTATAGCTATGATGATGGCATAGGTAATAGTGGGCTAGAAACCGATGGTCAAGGACAGTTGGTGAGCTATGAAGAGTATTATCCTTATGGCGGTACTGCGATTTGGTTTAGCCAANTAATATTAATAGTCATTCATTTAATAATGAAAGTTACTGCTATAACAGCTCAAACCAACGCACGGTAAAAATAAGAGAACATGATATTCCTAATGTTCGGCAAAGTGGTGATAGTGAAAGAATAGAGACAATGTATCTGCCAAATATTGAAAAATGGCACTATAAAAAAACGGATCAATCTACCAAGCAAAAATATGACGTAGTACACATTCAAACAGGCACAAGTGCCAATGTCAGAGCGCTATGTTGGGAAATCGGTTTACCTAAAGAGATTGAAAATAACCAACTGCGTTATAGCTATGATGATGGCATAGGTAATAGTGGGCTAGAAACCGATGGTCAAGGGCAGTTAGTGAGCTATGAAGAGTATTACCCTTATGGCGGTACCGCGATTTGGTTTAGCCAGAATGCGCTAGAAGCGACCTACAAAACGATCCGTTATTCCGGTAAAGAGAAAGATGCAACAGGGCTTTATTACTACGGTTATCGTTATTATCAACCGTGGGTGGGGCGTTGGTTAAGTGCAGACCCCGCGGGTACGGTGGATGGGCTGAATTTATACCGTATGGTGCGTAATAATCCCGTCACGTTAATTGACAACAACGGCTTGCTCAGTACGGGGCAGGAAGCCCGAAAATCAGTGGGCGAAGCATTTGTTCATCCTCTGCATATGCCTGTCTTTGAGAAAATTTCCTTAAAGGAAAATATTGCAATGAGCGTAAGGGAAGCTGGCATTTATACTATTTCAGCACTGGGTGAAGGTGCCGCAGCAAAAGGCCATAATATTCTTGATAAGACGATTAAACCTAGTTCACTAAAGTCTATTTATGGTGATAAAGCTGGATCTATTCTTGAGCTAGCAAAAAGTAGTGGTTTCGTTGGCCGAGTAGGTAAGAGTGATGCATCTGGTATAAAGGGAATTTATGCGCACAACAGACCGGTAGGTGAGGATGCGGTTTATCCAGTTAGCCTGCAAAATACTTTTGATAATGACCTGGTTAATGCATGGACAAAATTTAAAATCATCACGCCTTATACTGGTGATTATGACATGCACGATATTATTAAATTTTCTAATGGAAAAGGGTATGTGCCTTCAGCGGAAAGTAGTGAGGAAAGAGAAGTAAAAGATCTGATTAATAAAGGTGTTGCAGAGGTCGACCCTTCCAGACCTTTTGAATCTATATCGATGAACGTTATTCGCCATGGTCCTCAGGTAAACTTTGTTCCCTATATGTGGGAACATGAGCAAGATAAAGTTGTAAAAGATAATGGTTATCTGGGTGTTGTAGCACGTCCAGGTCCATTCCCTGTGGCAATGGTACATCAGGGCGAATGGACGATTTTTGACAATAGTAAGGAACTGTTTAATTTCTATAAATCTACAAACACCCCTATTCCAGAACACTGGTCTCAGGATTTTGTTGATAGAGGGAATGGAATGGTTGCCATTCCCCGACATGCTGCAATTCTTGATAACCTGTGAGCCTGTGCTTTGTAAGGTGGGGGAATTGATGCGCGGGTAACGATAGACGGCACTGCATGGGAAGTTGAACCGGATATGGCGGGTGAAACCGTCATTCTGCTGTAGTGGCTGTTTAACGAAGAGATGTATGTGGAGTTTACCTGGTGGCTTTAACCAGTTTAAGTCGCGTTAGCGTCTTAAACAGAAAGCTAGCCTATATACATCAAAATAAAAATATTATTATTTTTTAATAATACTTAAAGGCTAAGGACTGAGTTCGATTAAATTAATCACAAGGTACTTAGCCTAGAAACCGATTACTCATATATGCTAATGACTAAGTATATTTATTCGCTATTAATGATTAATAAAATAATCATTAATGATAAAGAGAAAACCATACGGAATTAAAAAGATGTCAAATCAATTATTACATATTCGAACACCCAGCGTGGTGATCCATGATAATCGTGGAGCGTCCATTCGTGAAGTTAACTATTGTCGTCATCCTGATTCACTGGATAAAACCGATGAACGTATTACGCGCCATCACTATCATGCGCGTGGTTATTTACAACACAGTATTGATGCCAGACTGTATGACACACAACAGTCAGACGCCAGCATTCAGCCTAATATTCAACAAACGGTGAGTTTAGGTGGCGCCATTGCTTTATCTCAAGGGATTGATAATGGTGTGAGCTTTACTCTTAATGATATTGAAGGTCTAGCGGCACAACAAATTAATGCACAAGGTACGGTGACGACNCGTGGGTGGGGCGTTGGTTAAGTGCAGACCCCGCGGGTACGGTGGATGGGCTGAATTTATACCGTATGGTGCGTAATAATCCTGTGACATTGCATGATCCTGATGGACGAATGCCATTAAAAGAAGATACTTTAGCATCTACAAGTACAACTACAAGTACAAGTACAAGTACAAGTACAAGTACAAGTAAAACGGCTAATTTATCAGAAGCATCTGCGCATGCTTTAAATACTCATCATTTTGTTAATAAGTTATCAACAGAATATAAAGAATTAACAGAATATAAAAAAGGCTTCATATATGGGATTAGTAAATTAGGTAAAAATTTCAAAATAATATCGACGCCAGACCAGCAATCGGAGCAATTAGTGATTACATCACATGGTGGATATTTCCCTGGGCAGAGTGAGATTTCTCCACCAGAAGGAACGACATTGCATTTCTTGAATCCACATAAAACGTATTTACTTGATCCTAGAGTATCTAATTTCGCGACAGGAAAAAATAAAACATTTGTTTCTATTACGAGTGAAGATACGATCCCGAAAACACAAAATGCGCTTGATATTTTAAATAGCCAAGGATTATGGAGGCTATCAGGTAGTCATTCAAAAGGAAAAGTAAAAGACTACGTAATATCAAAAGATGAATCCGATACAATTGAATCTGTCGCTACGGCATTATCTTTAAATAGAGAATTTTTAATATTGGATAGTAAGACGGTGAGATCTGATTTTCTAATAGTCAGAAATAGGAAAGATATAAAGAGCTTACTATCAAATGTAACATTAGGAAGAGTTTTAAAAGAATTAGAAAAAAATGATATCAGCTATAAAAATATCATGTGTGGTTTTTGCCGAAGTAACATACTGAGTTACAACGAAACTTATGATGTGAATTATCACATTCTTTAGAACAACTTAAACCTGTAAATAAATAGTGTTTTTAATAAACATATTATTAGTCAGTCTCAAAGACGATAAGATAAGCTTCGGCAATAACTTATCTTGGGAAACAAGGCACGAAGATCGATCATGTCCAAGAAAATGTCGCTACATTTGATTATAATCTTGAAGCTAAGTTGCCTAGTTTCTCCGGCAGGCTGGTTATAGTTATGCTCTATTGGCCAAGGATTCAGGAAAAGTTAATGTGAAAGTATTGTCGGAAGATGTGACTATCGATATGAAGACGAACAAAATTAGTTTTCTTAACTCAATGAAAACTCGTTTACATTAATGCATCGTAATTACAGAGTGACATCAATGACGATTGTATATTGCTATATTGTAATCACGTTAAAATATACAACCCAGAGAGACAGCATTTCTGTCTCATTTGGGGTGTTTTTACTTCATACCGATAATTTGAATCTTTTTAATAAAAGATAAAATAAAGTATTAAAAATAAATTTACTTATTGTTTCAATAATCAATCATCATTTAATAAATATTAAATGACTATTTTAGTCCCATTTTGTTATTAAATTAAATCGCGATATTGCTCACAAATATTAATAAATGGATATTTAATTATCTATTTTTGACTAATATCTATTGTGATTGAAACGATCATTATATTTTAAAAACTTTTAATAATTATTGAGGATTTTTTATGAAGAAAAATAAACTTATGGTATTTACTGCAACGTTATTATTATCATCAGCGGGTTTTGTTTCAACAGTGTCAGCTGATGTCACATTAAAACATGGCTATATTGATGTCCCACCAAGCCGTGCAGTGTTATGTAAAACGACTATTCCTAATAGTAATAATATAAAATTTAATAAAAATTGTGGTCCTGTACAATATGAGCCTCAATCAGTTGAAGGGCTTAAAGGTTTCCCTGAAGGTGGACCTGAAGATGGTAAAATTGCCAGTGGTGGAAATGAAACATTTTCTGCATTAAATGAGCAGAATGCTGATCGCTGGCATAAAGTCGCAATGAAAAGTGGAGAGAATACGTTTAAATGGACATTAACGGCAAAACATAGCACCACATCATGGCGATTTTTTATAACTAAACAAAATTGGGATGTCAATAAACCACTTACTCGAAACTCTTTTGATTTAACACCTTTCTGCCAACAAAATGATAATGGTAAAATACCAACAGAAACCGTAGAGATAAATTGTAATATACCTGAGCGTTCAGGTTATCAGGTTATTTTAGGCGTTTGGGATATTGCGGATACAGGTAATGCATTTTATCAAGTTATTGATGCTGAATTTAAAAAATAATCGATTTAATTTAATGTAGATAATTATTTAATATCAATAAGAGTATTAGTTTTTATACTATTTATTTTAAAATGTAAATAAATTCTCATTTAAATTTAAATGAGAAATCATCTTTTTTATTTAATAAAAAAGATAACCATTTATTATCATTATTTAATTAATAGCGCCTTGACATGGGCGCTATTTTCATTGAACCGACTGGAAATCCCACGCACACAATGCTACTTTCTACGATATACCTATAATTATTTAGCTTAAAACCAACATCATTGAGGTGCGATTATGGAAATCTATTTAGATACCGCGGATATCGAAGAAGTCAGAAAACTCTCTCAAGTTCTTCCTATTGCAGGTGTCACCACCAATCCTTCCATTATTGCTAAATCCGCACAAGATATTGAAACGCTATTGCCTGAATTAAAAACGGCAATGGGAGGAAAAGGTCGTCTATTTGCACAGGTTATTGCCAGTGATGTCGATACCATGATTGAAGAAGCTTTGCGCATTGGCAATATTGCCGATAATACGGTGATTAAAATTCCGGTTACAGAGGCCGGGCTTGTCGCCATTAAACAATTAAAACAAAAAAATATGCTGGTATTAGGTACGGCAATTTACAGTGTGTCTCAGGGATTAATGGCGGCATTAGCGGGCGCGGATTATATTGCCCCTTATGTGCATCGAATGGATAGACAAGGCTCTGATGGTGTAAGAGTGGTAAAAGAGTTACAAACGCTGATCACCATGCATAATTTACCAACAAAAATCTTAGCCGCGAGTTTTAAAACACCACGCCAAGTGGTTGATTGTTTATTAGCGGGGGCATCTTCGGTGACATTACCGATAGAACTTGCTTACTCTATTATTCGCTCACCCGTGGTGGATGATGCAGTAAATAGATTTGCTGACGATTGGCAAACTGCATTTGATCGTCGTTTCTTATAATCAAATGAAGAGTATGAGATTGAGTGCTATAACGCTATATAGCACTTAATTTATCGATGAGGACATATAGAGATATTTATCTTCACTTTTACTAATGTATTAATAACGAGATTAATATAGCTTAAAATAAACGAATATTGATTTACATCTAATAATAAGCCACCTTTCTGGTAATCTAAATTCAAATCTATTACTATAATGTTAGTCTATAAATGGATTATTAATATAATCTATTTGTTTTTTGTTTTGTTGTTAAAAATAGCTTTTATATCAATGTATTATCGTTTTTTTGCTTAAAGTGTTTTTTATATTTTAATATTTAATTAAATTTTTGTTTTTACTCTGTTTAATTGTTATTACTTTGGCTTTAATAACAAAATAATAAATTGTGACGGGCGTGTTAATTAAAGAGTTTGGTTGTTAAAAAATAAATTAATATTATATTGATGGGGTAGTTAACTTACCTAATTAACAGGGAAAACCGATACTCCGCGGTGCAATGATAATTAACATATTCAGTTATTATCTTTATTTAGCGATAAATAAAATTTTATTTGTGATACTGGAGTAAATATGTGTGAAGAATACATGAATAAGCCACTCTATCTTTCAATTGCTGATTGGGTTCAAGAGCAAGAACGTTGGGTAAGTGCAAAGGAAATTGCAAAAAAATTCGATATTCCTCAATGCAACGCAATTAATATCGTCTCTTACATTCTTTCTGATGTAAAAGAAATTGAGTGTGAAACGAAAAGCGTACCTAACCAATTAGAAGGTAGAGGTTGCCAATGCCAACGTATGATCAAAGTGAGCCATATTGATCCTCAGCTTTATTCCCGTATAAAAGGACATGTTCAGGGCAAAAGTAGTCAAAGCTCACCTGAAAAATTAGCAACGATGATCCCTCATGGATTAAACCATGAGCAAAAGTGGCAATGGATGTTGTCAAAATCACAACGCCGCTAATTTAAGTAACTTTGCTTCATAACTAGATAAATTGAATAATGACGACAGGCGCTTGTAACGCCTGTCGCTGTTTGTTACTGACCTTTCGGCTTGACACCTGTTGTGCCACGTAAACGTGGGCGATGAGGTTCAGGAGCCGTTAATGGCGTTGTTTCCACTAAACTTTGACGACAACGTACCGCTAAATCTTGATATTCTCGGGTATTCATCCGCTTCCATTCCATGTCTTGATCGGTAATATCACGGAAATGTTTTGCAGGACTGCCCATTAACATTTGACGGGGTTGCCCTTGAAAACCCGCTTTTACAAAGCTCATTGCCGCAACAATGCTTTCTTCACCAATGACTGCACCATCCATAATCACACTGTTCATGCCAACTAAACTGTCGCGCCCGATAATACAACTGTGAAGGATCGCACCATGTCCAATATGTCCATTCTCCCTGACGATCGTATCCATATCGGTATAACCGTGCATGATACAACCGTCTTGAAGATTTGCGCCTGCCTCAATAATTAAGCGCCCATAGTCGCCTCTTAGTGAAGCTAAAGGGCCGATATAAACGCCAGCACCAATAATGACATCACCAATTAAGACAGCTGAGGGATGCACATAAGCTGTCGGATGTACGACGGGAACAAGATCTTCAAACGCGTAGATACTCATCAGTTTTCCTCATTGTTGTATTATCGAGATTAACGATAATTACCGTCCTTTCCATTCAGGTGCGCGTTTTTCAGCAAAGGCTAATGGCCCTTCGGTGGCGTCTTCTGAATGCAAAACACGTGGATAATGTGTTAGCACGCCACTGCGCATAAGCTTGTAACCTTCTTCAACAGAAAGCTCGCTGGTAGCGCGATAAATCTCTTTTAATGCAGCTACAGCCAGTGGTGCACTATTCGTGATTTGATCGGCAAGTTCGCGTGCGCTGTCCATGAGTTCAGCGGAGCTAACAACACGGTTTGCAATACCCCAACGAAGTGCTTCATCAGCATTCATACGACGACCAGTCATCAGCATTTCATTGACAATAGCCGGTGGTAAACGTTTAGGTAAACGTAGAACACCACCACTGTCAGGTACAATCCCTAACTGTGCTTCAGGTAAAGCAAATGAGGCGTTGTTTGAACAAACCATCATGTCGGCGGCGAGTGCTAATTCAAAACCGCCACCAAAAGCATAGCCGTTAACGGCGGCAATGACAGGTTTATCAAGATCAAAAAGTTCAGTTAACCCCGCAAAACCGCCTGCACCAAAGTCTGCATCAGGGGCTTCACCTTCTGCAGCTGCTTTTAAATCCCACCCAGCGGAGAAAAAGCGTTCACCAGCACCGGTAATAATCGCGACACGTAAATTGGGATCATCACGAAAACGTAGAAAAACTTCACCCATTTCATGACTGGTTTTTGCATCAATCGCGTTGGCTTTTGGGCGGTCTAATACAATTTCAAGTACGGAACCACGGGTTGTAAGATGTAATGATTGGCTCATGTTCTGTTCCTTTTCGTCATCAAAAATAAGCAGTTATGATTGAGGTGATTAATTTGTGGTTAAACCAACCTATGGCTTATTTCAAATGCTTTTTAATGACCTTTCCTGAGCAATTACGTGGCAAACCCTCTTTAAACTCAACCGCTGAGGGAACTTTAAATTTCGCCATATTTTGTTCACAGAAATGGAAGAATTCTTCTTCACTCAAGGTCTCATTTTCAACCAGTACGACAAATGCTTTAATGGCCTCATCACGAATATTGTCAGGCACACCAATTACCGCCACATCTTGAATTTTAGGATGTGAAGAAATGATGTTTTCAATCTCAACACAAGAGACGTTCTCCCCACCGCGTTTGATCATATTGCAACTGCGATCAACGAAATAGAAAAAGCCTTCATCGTCTCGGTAACCATAATCGCCAGTATGTAACCAACCCTCTGGCTCTAATGCTTTTGCTGTTGCATCAGGTCGGTTGTAATACTCTTTAAAAATAGTTTTTCCGGGCTCGCCTTTTACGCAAATTTCACCCACAACGCCATCGGGAACTTGGTTGTTTTGTTTGTCTCTGATTTGAGCTTGATAGCAAAAACCCGGTCTACCGATTGATGGCCAGCGGCGTTTATCGCCGGGTCTATCACCGATTAAACCCACGATGGTTTCTGTCATGCCGTAAGAGGTGAGTAATCGTACGTTAAAGCGTTCGATAAAGGCGTCTTTCTCTTCATCGGCGAGATTGAGATAGAACATCACTTCACGTAATTTGTGTTGTTTTTCTTCTGATGAAACGGGCTGTGCCATTAAGGTTCTCATCATCATTGGAATGCACTCTGTTACTGTTGCTTGATACTTAAGGATCTGTTTCCAAAAGGCTCTTGCACTGTATTTTTCGAGTAAAACAAAAGTGGCACCGACAGAAAAAGCAGGGAGTGATGCCGTGCATTGGCAATCAATATGAAAAGCGGGCATCACGGTAAGATAAATATCATCTTCCCGTAATGCGTTTTGCCATGATGAGTAATAACCCGCAAAGCGTAGGTTATAGTGTGTGATAACCACACCTTTAGGTTGCGATGTGGTACCCGAGGTAAAAAGAATTTCAGCAGTGTCATCCACACTTAATGGTGTGTGATGATTAAGCGTGACAGGATGTTTGGCTTTTTCTTTTAAAAAGTCGATAACGCCTTTTTCAGCAGGGAGACTGTTTTCTGTTATTAAAAACAGTTGCGTTAAAGGGTTTTTTTCATCCTGTAACATAGGTTGGTAAATTGGATAGAAATTATCGCGAGTAACCACGTAATGGGCTTGGCAGTGATTGATTATCCATGCGCTTTCTTCATACATAAAACGCGCATTAATGGGCACCATTACCGCGCCTATTTTTGCCAAGCCAAACCAGCAAAAGAAAAATTCAGGACAGTTATCAAGGTGTAAGGCAACATGGTCGCCTTTTTTTATGCCACCAGCATGGAAAAGATTTGCGGTTCTGTTTATCTCTTCATTTAATTCACCGTAGCTAAATTGTCTTACATGCCCTTGTGCGGATTCAAAAATTAGCGCTGTTTTTGTGTCATAAACCTCTGCCAAATCATCCCACATTTGACGTAAGTTTTGTTTGCCAATCACATCCATTAAACTGTTACCCTATTCTTTTGCTGTCAATTCAGACGTGTTTTATGTCTATACAACGCCTGAATTTTACAGTGTTACTTTACGATTTTAGCCAGTCCCTTATCGACCAGCCCCCTGATTTGTTCGTCGCTATAACCGATGTTTTTTAAGATAGCGTCAGTGTCCATGCCGTGAGATGGCATACCGCGCCAGATTTTTCCCGGATTATTTTTGAATTTAGGCATCACATTTGGCCCTTTGCAGGTTTCGCCGTTCATGGTTTGCCATTGGGTAATAGACTCTCGCGCGATATATTGCGGATTGTCTTCAAGCTCTGGGATCGTCAGCACTTTGGCACTGGCAATATTGAGTTCAGACAGACGTTTTAGGACATCAGTGATAGGCTGTTTTGCTAACCATTCATCTAACTTGTCTTCAAATAATTGACCATGAGGGCAATTGATACGGTGAATAAGTTGAGTGCCTTCTGGCACTTCTGGTGTACCTAAAAGATGTGCAAGGCCAATATCTTTGAAGATCTCTTCAATTTGCGTAATCCCCACGACTTCCATCACGATAAAGCCATCTTGGCAACGGTAAAGCCCACAGCCTGCGTAGTACGGATCTTTCCCTTTGGTCATACGAGGGCAGATTTCGCCACCATTGAAATAATCCATCATGAAGTATTGCCCCATGCGCAACATCACTTCATACATGGCGATATCAATGCTTTCGCCTTTGCCTGTTTGTTGAACCTTATACAGTGCGGCTAGCGCGGAAGTGGTTGCTGTCATTCCTGAGAAATAGTCTGCGGTATAAGGGAAAGCGGGCATTGGCTGATCTTTGTCACCGTTTTGGATCAAATAGCCACTGAATGCCTGAGCAATCGTGTTATAGGCAGGTAAGTTGGTGTATTGCGGATCGCCATATTGACCGAAGCCAGATAAGTGCGCGATAACTAATTTAGGGTTGTGTTCCCACAACACTTCATCAGTAATACCACGGCGTGCAAAGGCTGGACCTTTACTGGCTTCGATAAAGATGTCGGTTGTTTCCATTAATTTTAGGAAGGCATCACGACCTTCATCTTTAAAAATATTAAGTGAAAGAGCATGTAAATTACGGCGAGAAAGTTGAGGGTAGTGAGGTTGAACGCGAATGGTGTCAGCCCATGCAACGTTTTCAATCCAAATCACTTCAGCTCCCCATTCTGCAAACATTTGTCCTGCGAATGGCCCTGCAATTTCAATTCCTGAAAATACAACACGAACCCCTGAAAGTGGGCCGAATTGTGGCATTGGTAAATGTTCTGTCATAGCGTCACCTCGTAAGTGGTCTGAGTGAAAACGCTCCCACCCAATGATGAGAGCGTTTTTCGTGATAAATTAGCGATACTGTTTAAGTACTGAGCGTCCTAATGTCAGGATCTGCATTTCATCAGAACCACCAGATATACGATCAACACGAAGGTCACGCCAGAAACGAGAAATACGGTGCTCGCCAGCAATACCGACACCACCAAGCACTTGCATTGCACTATCAACCACTTCAAACGCCGCATTTGCACAGAAGTATTTACACATAGCCGCATCACCGGAAGTGATTAAGTTATTGTCACTTTTCCATGCAGTTTCATATAACATGTTGCGCATTGAATTGAGTTTGATCGCCATATGGGCAAATTTTTCTTGAATTAATTGAAAACGACCAATTGCTTCACCAAATTGCACACGTTGGTTGGCATAACGCGCCGCATCTTCAAAGGCACACATTGCGGTACCGTAGTTAGTGAGTGCCACTAAGAAACGTTCGTGGTCGAACTCTTCTTTCACACGGTTAAAACCGTTACCTTCACGACCAAACATGTCTTTTTCTTCAAGCTCAACGTTGTCGAACGTGATTTCACAGCAGCTATCCATACGTAAACCCAGTTTTTCTAACTTGTTGACTTTGATGCCGGGTTTGCTCATATCGACAAACCATTCAGTAAAGATAGGTTTATCTGGCGATGCGGAGTCACGGCTCATCACCACAACGTAAGGGGTATAAGCGCTACTGGTGATAAAGCATTTGCTACCATTGAGGTAAACTTTGCCATCTTTACGGGTATAAGTGGTTTGTAGGCTACCGACGTCAGAGCCAGCACCCGGTTCTGTGATAGCAGAGTTCCACATTTGCTTACCTGTGCCACGGAACGCCATAATTTTGTCAATTTGCTCTTGTGTGCCTTCGCGTAATACGGTGTTAAATCCCCCCGGTAATTGGTAAAGCACATAAGTTGGCGCACCTAAGCGACCTAACTCCATCCAGATTGCAGCAACAGTCACAAAACCCGCATTTAAACCACCGTGCTCTTCAGGGATAAGCAGATTGTCAATTTCCATATCCGCTAAGGCTTTGACAAAACGTTCTGGGTATTTACTTTCGCGATCACACTGTGCGAAATAAGCTTCCCAGTTTTCACTTGCCATTAATTCGCGGACACCGTCAACAAACAGTTCCTGCTCATCATTCAATCTAAAATCCATGTTAATAACCTCTTAATATGTCATTCTTTGCGTATAGCGGATCAGTCTTTCCAATGTACTTTGGCATCTTTAATAAAGGACAAGGTGACCATGATATTGACGAAAAATAGTGGGCATCCCCCAGCGATAATAGCGGTTTGAATAGGTTTTAAACCGCCAAGGGCTAGCAGAATGATGCCGATAATACCGACCAGCACAGACCAACCGATGCGCACTAATAAAGGTGGCTCAGAGCCTTCTTTCATAGAGCGACAAGTGGACATTGCCAGTGTGTAAGAACAGGCGTTAATTAAAGTGACAGTGGCAATAAAGCAGAGGATAAAGAAGCCCCACATTGTCGCTGTGCTTAACGGTAATGCCGCCCATGTTTCGATAATGGCGCGCGGTACACCGTATTGTTCAATCAGTTGTGGAATGTTAAGAATGTTTTGGTCAATCAGTTGTAAGGTGTTACCGCCAAGGATTGTCCAAATTAACCAAGTCCCTGCGGTTAAACCTGACACCATCCCTAAACACAATTCACGGACAGTACGGCCTTTAGAGATACGCGCTAAGAAGATACTCATTTGGATGGCGTAAATAACCCACCATGCCCAATAGAAGACAGTCCAACCTTGAGGGAATCCACCTTTACCGATAGGGTCTGTATAGAACAGCATACGAGGCATATACATCATCAACGTACCCACTGAATCAGTGAAGTAGTTAACAATGAAACTTGCACCACCGACGATAAATACCCAACCCAACATTAAGAAACTGAGGTAAGTACGCACATCGCTGGCAATTTTCACCCCTTTTTGCAGACCAAATGCCACGCAAATTGCGTTTAATAAGATCCAGCAAGAGATAATAATGGCGTCTAATTGTAGGGTATGAGGAATACCAAATAAGTATTGAATACACTCAGTGACAAGCGGTGTGGCTAACCCCAGACTTGTCCCCATGGCTAAAATTAAGGCGACTAAGTAGAAGTTATCAACAATAGTACCGAATAAACCATTAACGTGTTTTTCACCAATTAATGGGGTTAAGGTACTACTTGGACGGATAACTTCCATTTTGCGAACAAAGAAGAAGTAAGCGAATGCAACAGAAAGAAAACTATACGTTGCCCAAGGTAAAGGACCCCAGTGAAACAGGCTGTAAGCGAGACCAATTTCTTTAGCTTGAGTTGAATAAGCTTCCATTCCAAAAGGCGGGCTTGAAATATAGTAATAGATTTCGATCGAACCCCAGAAGAGGACGGCGGCGGATGTACAAGACGCAAACATCATAAAGATCCAGCTTGCGGTACTAAATTCAGGTTTATCTTCTCCTAAACGTTTATTGGCATAACGACCGAAGACTAACCAAAACCACCCCCCGAACATAATGACCATATACCATTCGAAGGCCCAACCCCACACATTGGTAACATAGCTGAATACGGCATTAATCACTTCATTTGAAGCGTCAAGATCACGTACTGTTAGCCAGCATAATATACCAACAATGATTAATGGCGGAAAAAAAACCTTCGGTTCTATTCCTGCCTTTTTATTATCTTTGCTCATAGGTAAATTTTCCAAATATATTTAACGCAGAAGTTTAAGTGGTGTTAATTCCTAATATCTAATAAAACATTTAAGTTTATTTATGAATATTCCGTCTATTGGCGTTTCATCATAATAGAAAAATAAAGTAATTGGCTAATTCACAAATCGATTAATGATGATGAATAATGGATATTATAAGAAAACCATTCTGTTATTCACTTCACACTATTCTTTTTGTCGATTTTATGTTACGTTTTATAACGTTTTATTTTCATTGTAACTGATTGATAATTATTGGTATAACCTTGTATGTAATGGAGTTGTTATATTCCGTCTTTCAATATTGTTGATCTTGGTGGCAATATTGAACGTTAAATACCATTATATTTATTATGTTCAATATTGTTGATCGATGTAGCAATATTGAAAGTTGTTCACTTCAATTAAAACTAATTTCAATATTGGTGATATGTTTAGCAATATTGAAACCTATCCATTCTTTATTTGTTAATGTTCAATATTGGTGACCTAGGTTTAATTTTTTAAACGCTTAATTGTGTTAATTCTATATTACATTGCCAGAGTAAATGACATTATTTATTAATTTCAGGAGATGTAATGAATATTATTACATGTTACAAGAGTGTTCCCGATGAGCAGGATATTACGGTAAATAGCGCAGACAGTTCGCTGGATTTTTCTCGTGCTAACACCAAAATCAGCCAATATGATTTAAATGCGATTGAAGCCGCTAATCAGCTTAAGACTCAACTTGAGGGCATTCAAATCACGGCAATGAGTGTTGGCGGTAAAGCGCTGACAAATGCGAAAGCACGTAAAGATGTTCTTTCTCGTGGTGCTGATGATTTAGTGGTTGTGGTTGATGACCAGTTTGAAGCCTCTTTGCCTTACCAAACAGCGGTTGCACTGGCTGCGGCTGCAACTAAAAAAGGTTATGACTTAATTCTTTGTGGTGATGGATCTGCGGATCTAAGTTCACAACAAGTTAGCCTGCTGGTGGGTGAAATTCTAAATATTCCAGCAATAAACGGTATTAACAAAATTGTTTCTCTTTCTAATGATTCAATTACGGTTGAGCGTGAATTAGAAAATGAAATCGAAACACTGACAATTTCATTACCTGCCATTATCGCGGTATCTACCGATATTAACACACCTCAAATTCCTTCGATGAAAGCGATTCTTGGCGCCGCTAAGAAACCTGTTCAGCAATGGAGTGTTGCCGATCTGGATCTGGATGTGATTACTGCACGTTCAGAGCAAAAAGTGGCTGCACCAAAACAGAAAGTTCGTCAACGCATCATTATTGAAGGTGATGGTGATGATCAGATTGCTGAGTTGGCAGAACATTTACGTAAAATTCTTAAGTAATAGGGGGAGTTATGAGCCAGTTTTCAACTGTTTGGGTATTTAGTGATGCACTTTCCCGTTTACCAGAATTAATGGGTGGCGCTGCTTCATTAGGACAATCTATTAATGTATTTACATTGAATGATGAGCAAAGTGTTGCGGCATTTAAATTAGGTGCAACAGCCGTTTTCCAATTAGAAGGTAAACCTGACGACCGCATTATTGAAGACTATGCACAAAGCATGGTTGAAACCATCAAACAAAAGGGTGATGCCGGTTTAGTGTTACTGCCTAATACACGTCGCGGAAAATTAGTCGCAGCACGTTTAGGTCATCGTTTAGACGCGGTTGTTTCTAATGATGCACAATCTTTAAATGCAGATGGAGATGCATTAGTCACAAAACACATGGTTTACGGTGGTTTGGCATTTGGTGATGAAACCTTGAAAACCCCTTACTGTGTTGTAACGGCAAGTGTGGGTGCGTTTGAACCCGCACAAGAGAATGCATCTGCAACAGGAACCGCGCAAGCCGTTGCATGGATTGCACCTACTCAAACTATTGTGCGTGACGCTGTACAACCTCGTGAAGTGAACTCGGTTGATTTAGATAAAGCACGCTTTGTTGTCAGTGTGGGTCGCGGTATCGGCAGTAAAGAAAATATCGCTATTGCAGAAGCGTTAGCGAAAGCCATTGGGGCAGAAATTGCCTGTTCTCGTCCTGTTGCGGAAAACGAAAAATGGATGGAACACGAGCGTTATGTGGGTATCTCCAACTTAATGTTAAAGCCTGAGCTTTATCTTGCTGCGGGTATATCAGGACAAATTCAACATATGGTCGGCGCGAATGGCGCACAAACCATTGTTGCTATCAATAAAGACAAAAATGCACCTATCTTCCAATTCGCTGACTACGGCATTGTCGGTGATTTAATGAAGATTTTACCTGCATTAACTCATCAATTATCTAACTGATTTATTTAAGCAGAGAAGGCAACTTCTCTGCTGTTTATCGCAAATTCTGGAGATGTTATGTCCGATTCCGAAGATATTTTCGATGCCATTATTGTTGGTGCAGGATTAGCAGGATCAGTCGCTGCACTTGTTTTGGCAAGAGAAGGCGCACAAGTATTGCTAATAGAAAGAGGTAACTACGCTGGTGGGAAAAATGTCACCGGTGGTCGTCTGTATGCACATACTCTTGAGCGCATCATTCCTGAGTTTGCGCAACAAGCGCCTGTTGAACGCGTTATGACTCATGAAAAATTGTCATTTATGACTGAAACAGGCGCAATGACGATTGATTACCAAAATACCGAAGGAAAGAACCCAAAAACCGCCTCTTGGTCTGTTTTGCGTGGTGAGTTTGATCAGTGGCTAATGGAACAAGCTGAGAATGCAGGAGCGCAGTGCATTACCGGAATTCGTGTTGACAAGCTTGTTGAACGTGATGGAAAGATTGTCGGTGTTGAGGCAGATGGCGATGTGCTAGAAGCAAAAGCAGTGATCCTCGCGGATGGTGTGAACTCTATCTTGGCTGAACAGCTAGGTATGACGAAACGTGTTGCTGCTGAAAATGTGGCGGTGGGCGTAAAAGAGATCATCGAATTACCTGAAAGTGTGATTAAAGATCGTTTCAACCTAAAAGATAACGAAGGTGCGGCGTGGTTATTTGCCGGTTCGCCTACTGATGGATTAATGGGCGGTGGTTTTTTATATACCAATAAAACCACGCTTTCTTTAGGTCTTGTCTGTGGGCTTCACCATATTAAAGACGCTAAAAAATCGGTACCACAAATGCTGGAAGATTTTAAACAGCATCCCGTTGTGGCGCCGCTAATTGAAGGCGGAAAAATGGTGGAATACGGTGCGCACGTTGTTCCTGAAGCTGGGTTAAGAATGCAAAACGAATTGGTACGCGATGGCGTATTGATTGCGGGTGATGCGGCAGGGATGTGTATGAACCTTGGCTTTACTATCCGAGGCATGGATTTAGCGATGGCATCCGGCGAAGCCGCTGCAAAAACAGTGCTATCGGCAATGGAGAAAAACGATTTTAGTAAACAAACCCTTAATGAATATCTTAAATATTTAGAAGAGGGCCCTTTACGTGATATGAAAGCCTATCAGCGTATGCCTGATTTACTTGATAACCCTCGTATGTTCACCGCTTACCCTGAAATGGTCGTTGGTATTGCAAAAGATCTCTTTACCGTAACCGGTGAAGCGCCAGTCCCCATGCGTAAAACCATCATGCGCCACAGCAAAAAAGTTGGTTGGATGAATCTGATTAAAGATGGGATCAAAGGAGTAAAAGCAATATGAGTTCTCCCGTAAATGTCGATGTCAAATTAGGCATCAATAAATTTAATGTCGATGAGGAAAATCCACATATCGTCGTCAAAGAGCAACCTGATATGCAGGTGTTAGAAACCTTAGTCAAAGCATGCCCAGCGGGTCTTTATAAAAAACAAGAAGATGGCACCATTAGTTTTGATTATGCCGGGTGCTTAGAGTGTGGAACGTGTCGAATTCTTGGTTTAGACAGTGCGCTTGAAAAATGGGAATACCCACGCGGAACCTTTGGTGTGGAATATCGTTACGGATGATGTATCGCTACTTTTCTCCCAGTGCTGTCTCCGGCCTGGGAGCTTTTCTTTTTTGTTTTATTTAGAAAAAATACCAGGACGCAGTCATGCAACCCAGAAACTTTGATGATATTCGTTTTACCTCTGTACATCGTCGAGTGATGTTATGGGGGAGTGGCGGCCCTTTTCTTGATGGCTATGTATTAGTGATCATCGGTGTCGCGTTAGAGCAACTCACACCATTATTACAGCTTGATACGCGATGGATTGGTCTGCTTGGTGCGGCAACGTTAGCAGGGCTTTTTATTGGTACATCCCTCTTTGGGTATATTTGTGACAAAGTGGGTCGCCGTAAAATGTTTCTTGTCGATATTGTGGCTATCGCCATTATTTCTATCGCCACGATGTTTGTTTCAACGCCTGTAGGGCTGTTGGTGATGCGATTCCTTATTGGCATTGTGATTGGTGCCGATTATCCGATTGCGACCTCAATGATCACTGAGTTTTCCAATAAAAAACAACGTGCTTTTGCCGTCGGTTTTATTGCTGCAATGTGGTATATCGGGGCGACTTGCGCCAACTTAGTCGGTTATCTTCTATATGATATTGACGATGGCTGGCGTTGGATGCTGGGCAGTGCTTTTATCCCTTGCGTTATTATTTTAATTGGTCGTTTCGATTTGCCTGAATCCCCGCTGTGGTTAATACGCAAAGGGCGTATTAAAGAGTGTAATGAGATGATGATAAAACTCTTTGGTGAGCCGGTGGTATTTGAAGCGGAAGATGCCAAAACAACCCGTTTTATCGAACTGTTTAATAAACGTCATTTCTCTTTTGTTCTGTTTGTTGCGGTGATTTGGACTTGCCAAGTGATCCCGATGTTTGCCATTTATACCTTTGGGCCACAAATTGTCGGTTTATTAGGGTGGGATGCGGGAAGAAGTGCTGCACTCGGTAATGTGGTGATCAGCTTGTTTTTTATGTTTGGGTGTATTCCCGCGATGTTCTGGTTAAACCAAACTGGACGACGCCCATTATTGATTGGTAGTTTTGGCATGATGACATTGGCATTATTGGTGCTAGGTGTCTTTCCTGATCTCCCTATCCTGTTTGTTATCTTAGCCTTTGCGACTTACGCGTTTTTTTCTGGTGGTCCGGGAATTTTACAATGGCTCTATCCTAACGAATTGTTTCCAACCGATATTCGTGCATCGGCAGTCGGTGTGATTATGTCTATTAGCCGAATAGGAACGGTGGTTTCAACCTGTGCATTACCGGCATTTATTGCAAATTATGGTATTAATACAACGATGCTGGTGGGCGCGGCAATTTCTTTATTTGGTATGATGGTATCCGTGTTGTTTGCACCAGAAACCAAAGGATTAACACTCAATCAAACCTCAACCATGCCAATGCGGCGAGGTACGAAATGAATAGAATAGAGATTGAGGTATTCAATCTCTATTTAAATGTTATTACAAAGGCACTCGTGTTGTGCCACATATTTTAGTTATTGCTTGGTGTAAGTCTGTTTTAAATTGGTTAAAACTCGGCATATCAATTTGTTCAATATTACATTCTCTTGCTAAATCTAATTGAATGGGGGTTGTGCAATCATCAACACCAAGAAGGGACGCTAAAACTCGCTTAGGTGAATTTTCAGGCGATGCGCTGTCGTTACCTGATAAATCATGTTCTAGTTGCGCACAATGGGTATAAGGTGATCTTTTTTTAGCGCAGATAAACCAAGCTTCTGAGGTAGGCTTAGGGATCATGGCAACTATAGGTGGGTAACCAGCGTCATCATCGAAACTATTAGCCCCTAATGTTATAGCATCAATAAAATGAGATATTGACCCTTTATCCGCATCATGAAAGTAAATTCCCAATTGGTGAGTATGATCATAAGCATATTCTGTCATTACTGCTGCTCTATGTGCATGCTCGATAAAGCCTTTGGCTAATTTCTTACTTGGCTTAAAAATTTGTTTATTTTTAGCTAACTCAGCCAGTCTATTACCGCCAATATAGGTTATCCAACTTTCAGGCTCATCAAAGTTTAAATTATCACTATTCCAATCGGGTAAATAGTGTTGTAAAACTTTGACTGCAACTATTGCCATTGCACCAATATTATAGTTATCCCCAGTGCAAATATTTTGCTGATTATTAGGAACACCCATATCTGTAGCGCCTTCGCCAGTAACTAATAAGTGAGTTAGCATTCCATTACTTCCCTAATAAAGTATCAGCTTCTTTTGCCATTGCAGTTAAGTAGAGATCTAACATGGCATCACCAGGAGCGAGAGTTTTTAATTTTTTATTTGCTGATGCTAAATCAAAGAATTTGACTGCTCCAACTTCACCATTTTTTCTTCTATAAATGAGTACAACAGCTTCTCTTGCAACATCATCTTCTAGGTAATTTAAAACCATTGGACTGTGTGTTGTGACAACGATTTGTTTCGGTGAGGCAACAAGGGCATCAACAATTTTTTCGGTGATTTCTGGATTAATACCATTTTCAATTTCATCAAAAAGTAATGTTTCTAAATCACTAAATTGTTGCGCTAAAATGGCGAGTAATCTCAGCATACCATCATTAATATGGCGCGCTTCGGTGGTTAAGCTGATTTCTTTTTCATCAACAATAAACTTCTCATTGATTTTCAATTGTATCCAACCAGAGCGTTGTACAGTTGTTCTAATTTCGGTAATTTGAGGATAGTACTCTTGTAATTGTTTAAGAAGAATACTTTTTTGTTCGATTTTAAGTTGATGTAAAAACGCAGAAAGTTGTTCTCCCCCCATACCGATATCGTGTCGTTCAGTTTTTCGTACTTTTTGACGTAACGATTGAGGTGATAATAAATCGAGAGAGCGTAAAGCACATAAGCGCTCTTTTATCGTTTTTATTTTTTTGCCAAGAATTTCATCTTTTAATTGAGAAAGAATAGAACCTTCATATTCAAATGATACTGTTTCTAAACGGTTATTTACGGAATAACGTCCATCTTTTAAAAGAAATAGAGTTTCTAAATTGCCATTATTATCGACTTCAAAAAGTTGTTCATGTGTACAACATAACATTTGTCGATTGAAAGAGGCTTGCCAGCGATAATTTATATTGTCTATAACCAAATCAATATGTATTTGAATGTTCTTTCGTGTAACTAAACCTGAATTAAGTTCTTTAGGTGCCCAACGACGTTCATCTAACCATTTTTTTACTTTCCCAAGCATTAAGGCGCTTGAAAAATCCATAGCTTGTAAAACGGTACTTTTCCCGGCACCATTTAATCCAATAAGGCAAGTGAAAGGTGATAAGTGCAGTTCAAAATTGAGTAATGATTTGAAGTTATCAATATAAATTCGTGTAATCATTTTTGATCCTTAAGTGTATTTTCATTATTTATATTGAAAGATTAATCATATCTTTTGTTGATGGCATCTGACTTTTGAATTTGATTTATTTAATAATTATTATTCCAAGAAAGATGATGAAAATTCATTTTTAAAATTAGAACCAGTATACAAATTCTTCACATAAAAGCACAATCATATTGCCTGATTGTGTCTTTTCTTTTGATAAAGAGTACGGCTAAATATAATAAAAAAAATAAAACTCCAATCCTTTTAAAACAAACAATTAACTTACATGCTTATTTCAAATTGACCGCATTTGTATAAATTCATTTCCAATTAACATAAGTCATTAACTCACCGAATCTAGACACCAATCACAAATCTCTCTCAGACTATTCAAATGACGAAAAACAGTTCGTTATTTACCAAGAATGAATAATTCCCCCTACCCAGAATAAGGTCATTACAGATGTAAACACCAGCAAAGAAGCGGTTGAGTAGGTATTTATGACCTTATTAGAAACGACAGTTAAAGAATGTCTAAACAATGTAGTGAAGCAATATGCTTCACAAACTGCCTTGATTGAAAACCAAAGTAAAAAAACACTGACTTGGCAACAACTACAACAAGAAGTGGAAAGCGTTGCTCGTGGATTTTTAGCCATTGGTTTAAAAAAAGGTGATCGTTTAGGTATTTGGTCTGCTAATAGCAAAGAATGGATAATCTGTTTTCTTGCTGCTGCTCAAATTGGTGTGCCCGTTGTTTGTATTAACTTTCATTTTAAAAAAAGAGAGTTATTAGATTTATGTCGATTAACTGGAATTAAAGCGCTCTGTTTTTCTGAGGGGTTTAAAACTAATCATTTTGTTGAGGTGATTAATTGTCTTTCTAAAAAAGCATCAGAAAATAAAGATGTATTACCTCAATTATTTATTAGCATGGGAAATGAACATGCAGAAAAAAGTGTCTCTTTATTTCAATTAAAAGAAAAAGCAATACATGTATCCGATGCCGTTTATCAACATGCGGTTGCTCAAGTTAGCGTAAAAGATTTACTGACTATTCAAATGACCTCTGGTAGCACTGCAATGCCTAAAGGGGTCATGTTAAGCCAATATAATGTGATTAATAATGCCATGTTGTCAGCACAGCGTTTAGGCGTTACACATGATGATGTGATTTGTCTAGCTGTTCCTCTGTTCCACTGCTTTGGACTCTCTTCCTGCCTCTTTTTTGCCTTAACTACGGGATGCCAATTAGTTCTGTTAGATAACTACTGTGCAGAAGATGTATTAAGCGCCGTACAAAATTATCGTTGCACGGTTATGCACGGTGTACCGACAATTTTTAGTCGCTTAATGAAGCATGAACAATTTTCTCACTATGATTTATCTAGCCTTGATAAAGGCATTATTGCAGGGGCGAGTTTTCCTCCTGCATTAATTGATGACATTGAAAATATCCTTGGCATGAAAGGCATTACGGTCTCTTATGGTCAAACTGAAGCCTCCCCTTGCTGTACTCAAACATTACCTAACGATCCTTTAGCGATAAAACGTGGCTCTATTGGGCAACCTCTGCCTTTTGTTGAAATGAAAATCATCAATCCTAAGAGTGGAAAACCTTGCCCAGTAGGCACAGTAGGGGAAATTTGCACTCGCGGTTTTCACGTCATGATGGGTTACGACAATGCCCCCGAAAAAACCAAAGAGGCATTAGATGAAGAGGGTTGGTTACACACGGGGGATATAGGTTATGTCGATGAACAAGGCAACTATCACTACGCCTATCGCATGAAAGAAATTGTGGTGCGCGGTGGTGAAAATATCAGCCTGTGTGAAATAGAAGAAGCCATTGCTGAATATGCGGGTGTTGATGCGGCAAAAGCCTTTGGTATTCCGTCAGCGGATTTAGGTGAAGAAGTGATTGCCACCATTTGTGTGCAAAAAGGCTACAGCATTGGTGAAAGTGAATTACGTGAATTTCTACAAGAGCGACTGGCTCGCTACAAAATTCCCAAAGAACTCCATTTCTTTACAGAATTTCCTCATACCCCTTGCGGAAAAATTGATGTGCAAGCGCTGAAATCGCAACTGGGTTATCGCGTTTCAATCAAGGATGAAAAAAACACTGTAGCGGGTTAAGTGACAACGGATTTATCCACATTCTGACAACAGCAGTATGAAGTCTAAAAATAATTAGGAGAAGAAATGACAAGTCATAAAGCACTGGAAGGCGTCACCGTAGTTGAATTGGCGACCTTTATCGCAGTACCGGCAGCGGGGCGTATTTTAGCTGATATGGGTGCGAATGTAATCAAAATCGAATCTCCAAGCGGTGATAATTTACGTTATACAGCACCAACAGAAGGTCGCCCATTAGATCAACATGAAAACACCAGTTTTGATTTAGAAAACGCCAATAAACGTGGGATTGTGTTAAATACGAAAACAGAAGCAGGGAAAAAAATCCTGTTTGAACTGTTAGAAAAAGCGGACATTTTCTTAACTAACTGGCGTCCAGGTGCAAGAGAACGTG
Source organism: Proteus cibi (assembly GCF_003144405.1). Lineage (GTDB taxonomy): Bacteria > Pseudomonadota > Gammaproteobacteria > Enterobacterales > Enterobacteriaceae > Proteus > Proteus cibi. The sequence goes on along the minus strand of NZ_PENW01000034.1, from coordinate 173,224 downwards.
CGGGTTTAGATTATGAAACGTTAAAACAACGCTTTCCAAAATTAGTGTATGCCAGCGTGACAGGTTATGGCGATGAAGGGCCTGACAAAGATTTACCCGGCTTTGATTACACTGCTTTCTTTGCTCGTGGCGGTATTTTAGGTTCACTGTACCAAAAAGGCACAGTACCGATGAACGTAATCCCCGGTCTTGGTGATCACCAGTGTGCATTAGGCTTAGTTTCTGGTGTTTTAGCAGCTTATATTCGCGCTAAAAATATCGGACAAGGTGAGTACGTTTCAACAAACTTACTGCATACCTCTATTTACACCCAAGCGATTATGATCCAAGCGGCGCAATATCCCGATTATGGTCAAGCTTATCCAATCGATCGCCGTACAACCACCAGCCCATTTATTCTGGCTTATAAAACGAAAGATGATCGTTTTATTCAAGTCTGCATGCCGGTTTACGATGCTTATTATCCAACCTTTATTTCTTGTATCGGTCGCCCAGATTTAGCGGAAGACGCTCGTTATACCCGTTTACAAGAAGTAGCGAAAAATAATCGTTCCCCTGAATTATATGACCTGATTTGGCAGCAAGTTGAGCAAAAAACAGCGTCAGAGTGGGCAGATATTTTCACCAAAAACGATATTCCATTCAGTATTGCGCAAACGTGGGAAGAAGTGTTGGAAGACAAACAAGCTTGGGCAATCAACACCTTCTACAACATGAAATACAAAAATGGCAGTGAAAAAGCCTTAGTTCGTCCACCGATTGATTTCTTAGAAAGTGGTTTACCTGAATACCGCCGTGGGCCTTTGTTAGGCGAAGACACACCGTCTGTATTAGCTGAATTAGGGTATAGCGCTGAAGAGATAGCAAACCTTGAAGCCAATAAAGACGTAATGACGTGGAAAGAATAATCCACTTACTTTTTTAATTTTCAGGAGAGCAAAGGCATGCAACAAGACATTTTCACAATGGGCGTTGATATCGGATCGTCAGCATCAAAGTGCATCATCATGAAAAATGGTGACGCTATTGTCGCAAAGTCGTTGGCATCAGTAGGGGCTGGAACCTCAGGGCCTGAAAAAGCGATCAATGAAGTCTTGCGTCAATTTGGTGGCGATCTCAGTCAGATCAGTTGGATCTGCGCAACAGGATATGGCCGTAATTCTCTGAAAGAAGCCAACAAAGAAGTGAGTGAACTTAGCTGCCATGCAAAAGGCGCGCACTTTCTTTTTCCGGGCGTGAAAACAGTGATTGATATCGGCGGTCAAGACGTTAAAGCACTTCATATGGATGGTGCAGGCCGTTTATTAAACTTTGTGATGAATGACAAGTGCGCTGCGGGTACAGGACGCTTTTTAGATGTGATGTCGCGAGTGTTAGAAACCAAGATTTCCGATCTCGCTCAAGAGGGCGCTAAGTCCACTAAAAAAGTCACGATTAGCTCAACCTGTACCGTGTTCTCTGAATCGGAAGTGATCTCCCATCTCGCGAATAACGAAACAATACCCGACGTGATTAATGGTATTCACCGCTCTGTGGCTAGCCGTATTGCTGGTCTTGCAAAACGAGTCGGCGTTGAAGCCCCTGTTGTTATGACAGGCGGTGTTGCCAGTAATTTTGAAGTTGTTCGTTATGTTAGCGAAGAGCTGAACGCCTCTATCGCCACCTCACCATTATCACAATACAACGGGGCGATAGGTGCCGCCATTTATGCCTTTGAAGCGTACCGCCATTAACTGGAAGACGATGCGTTAACAATAGGAACATCAAAATGAGCAATGTAGATATGAATGCGCCGGATTACATTCCTGCGAAAAAACGACTGCAAAAAATCGCCGCTGATGCTTATCAGCGTGCGTGGGATGCAAAAAACAGCGGTGAAAAAATAGGGTGGTGTGCCTCTAACTTCCCTCAAGAAATTGCTGAAACATTAGGTTTATGCGTGGTTTATCCTGAAAACCAAGCTGCTGCGATTGCCGCAAAAGGTGCGGGTTTAAAAATGTGTGAGCATGCAGAAAGCATGGGATATTCCAACGATATCTGTGCTTATGCGCGTATCAGCCTCTCTTACATGGATATAAAACAGTGTGAAGAGATGGATATGCCACAACCAGACTTCTTGCTGTGCTGTAACAACATCTGTAACTGCATGATCAAATGGTATGAAAATATCGCTTATGAGCTGAATATCCCGATGATCTTGATCGATATTCCTTATAAAAATGACTATGACACCGATGATGTGACCGTGAAATATGTTCAAGCGCAATTTGATGATGCGATCAAACAACTTGAAAAAGTCACTGGCAAAGTGTTCTCCGAAGAGAAATTTAAACAAGTCTGTGAAATTTCACAACGTACAGGGCGTGCATGGTTAAAGGCGGCAGAATATTGCCAATATGAGCCGTCTCCCATGAATGGTTTTGATCTGTTTAATCACATGGCTGTGGCAGTTTGTGCTCGCGGTAAATTAGAAGCCGCTCTGGCTTTTGAACAACTGTGTGAAGAGATGGAACAAAATATTAAAGAGAAAAAATCGACTTACCGCGGTGAAGAAAAATACCGTGTTCTCTTTGAAGGTATTGCCTGCTGGCCTTACTTGCGTGCTACATCGACTCCATTAAAAGAGCAAGGTATCAATGTGACTGCCACGGTTTACGCCACCGCGTTTGGTGTGATTTATCAAAACAGTGACGAGATGATGCGTGCTTACTCTTACGTGCCTAACTGTGTCTCTGTTGAGCGTGCTGCTGATATGCGTATTGATGTGAGCCGTCAGAATAAAGTTGATGGTGCGATTATTCACGTTAACCGCAGTTGCAAGCTCTGGAGTGGCATTATGCCTGAAATTGAGCGTCGCATTCGTCATGAACTTAAGATCCCAACCGTCACTTTTGATGGCGACCAAGCTGATCCTCGTGTTTTCTCTGAAGCGCAGTATGTCACCCGTGTTGAAGCATTGACTGAAATTATGGCTGCTAACAAAGCAGAAATGAAAAAGGGAGACATCTAATGAAAACATTAACGGAGTTGTTTGATGAGTTACAAGCCGTGGTGGATAACCCGGTTGCTCAATTAGAGGGTTTTATTCGCAGTGGCAAAAAAGTCGTGGGTTGTTTCCCTGAATATACCCCTAATGAAATTGTCTATGCCGCAGGCATGGTGCCTTTCGGTATTTGGGGGGCTGAAGGACGTGAAATTTCTGAAGCGAAGAAATATTTCCCACCATTTTATTGTGCATTAGCCCTCTCTTCTTTGGAAATGGGATTAGACGGTGCGCTAAATAAACTGTCAGCAGCATTAATACCTTCTCTTTGTGACACCTTAAAATGTTTAGGGCAGAACTGGAAAGCCGGTGTACCACAAGTGCCTTTTATTCAATTGGTACATCCACAGAACCGTAACACACCTGCAGGCGTGATTTTCCTCACTGAGCAGTATAAAAAAATTTCTGCTCAATTGGGGGAGATTTCAGGTCAAGCGGTGACTGACGATGCACTGAAAAATGCCATCCATCTGTTTAATCAGCGCCGTGCTGCGTTACGTGAATTTAGTGAAGTTGCAGCACTTCATCCAAATTTAGTGACACCACAACGCCGTAATACGGTGATCAAAAGTGGTTACTTTATGGATGTCGTTGAGCATACAAAAGCCGTTAAAGCCATTGTCACACAATGCAAAGCCTTGTCTCCAGAACCTTGGAAAGGGCACAAGATTGTTGTCACAGGCATTATTGCGGATAGCCCATCTATTCTACAAATTTTGGCAGACAACAAAATGGCGATCGTGGCTGATGAAGTGGCGCATGAGTCTCGTCAATTCCGCCAAGACATTCCTGAAAATAGCTCACCTTATCAAGCGATGGCAGAGCAAATTGCCCAGTTAGAAGGGTGTTCATTGCTGTATGACCCAGAGAAAAAACGTGGTCGTTTAATTGCCGATATGGTGAAAAACACGGGCGCTGATGGTGTGGTCTATTTACTGACGAAGTTCTGTGATCCAGAAGAATTTGATGCCCCTATTGTGAAGAAATTCCTCGATAGAGAAGGCATTCCTTCCATCATTATCGAAATCGATCAGCAAACTAAAACATATGAACAGGCAAGAACGGCGCTGCAAACTTTTGCTGATGTGCTTTCTGCTTAACAACATTAATTAATAGTCACAAAAGACCTGCGTAATTGACGCAGGTCAATTGAACCCTAACACATATAAGTGGGGCAATCATGGGTATTATTTGTTTAATCATTGGGCTAGCGATATTAATGATTATGTGTATGAAAGGCATACATATCTTCATTTCTGTCTTTACCACCAGCCTATTTCTTGCTGTGACTGCATGGCTTGTATCACCCGATATGCTTAATCCTGTCGACGCACTATTACAAGTGTATACCGGCGGATTAGGTGGTTATTTTGGTAGCTTCTTCTTCATTTTCGTACTTGGTGCGATTTTTGGCAAATTAACCGCTATCAGTGGCGCTGCTGATAGTGTTGCCTCTTTTATTATTGGTAAATTTGGTGAAAGAGCCGTTATTCCTTCATTGGTTGCGGCTTGTGCCATTTTAGCCTACGGCGGTGTGTCAGTGTTTGTTGCACTGTTTACCGTCTATTCAATGATGGTGAGTTTATTCCGCAAAGCGAATCTTCCTCGCAGACTTATTCCGGCTGTCTATTTTGCTGGGGCGGGTACCTTTGTGATGATCATGCCGGGATCGCCTCAGATCCAAAATCTTATCCCAATGAAGTTCTTAGGTACGTCAGCCACAGCCGGTTTAGTGCCAGGGATGTTGACCGCGTTATTCCAAATTACCTTAGTGATTATTTATCTCACTTGGTTATTTAAACGTGTAAAAGCAAAAGGTGAAGGTTGGGTTGAAGACGAAAAAACAGCGAAAGCAGAAGAGGGCAAAAAAGATCGCCAATTACCGAATGTGATCGTTGCATTACTCCCTATGCTGATCCTGCTTGTCGTGCTGAATATCCTGAAATGGGACCCCGCTATTGCACTGTTCTGCGCCATTATTGCGGCATTAATTGTCTACTTACGCTATCTCGATTGGAAAAAACTTGTCCCTAATTTAGCCGCAGGGACGATGGAAGGGGTGACCTCCCTCTTTAACACGGCGGTGATTGTTGGATTCGGTGCATTAGTCATGACGTTACCTGCGTTCAAAGAATCATTCCAAGCGATTGCGCAATCCGGTCTTAATCCCCTTGTCGTGACGGCGATTTCCGTTGGTGCTCTGGTGTTTATCAGTGGTTCAGGCTCGGGGGCGTTAAGTATCGCCATGCCAATGATTGCTGCGATGTTCCCTGCAACCGTCGTTGATCAAGGTTCATTACACCGTGTCGCCACTATGGCATCTATGAGTACAACACCACCATTTAACGGATTGATTATTACTGTCTTTAGCGTCTGTGGTGTCAGCCATAAAGAGGGATATGGCCCAGTGGGGACATTAACTCTCGCTATCCCACTATTAGCCATGATGTTTATGTTGCTGCTGTACACCTTCTTACCGGCATCTATAGCAACGATGTAGAAATCACGTTAACCCATTAATGCGTGCGATAAGACGACAAAAGTGAAATCGCACGCCATAGAGATAACACTAAATATTCTCAGAGGAAAATAAACATGGATTTTCAGCTAACAGAAGAACAAGTCCTGATCCGCGATATGGTCAGAGAGTTCGTTGAAAACGACATTAAACCGATTGCAGGCACAATTGATAAAGAGCACCGTTTTCCAAGTGAAAGCGTCGCCCCTATGGCTGAATTAGGACTCTTTGGTTTCAATATTGATGAAGCATATGGCGGCACAGAAGCCGATGCAATTAGTTATGTATTAGCCACAGAAGAGATGGCAAAAGTGAGTGCCTCTCACGCCATGATCATGGGATCACAATGCTCTTTAACAGGGCCAATTATTCAAAAATATGCGGATGAAGAGACTAAAGCACGTATTTTGCCGGGTGTGGTTTCTGGTGAAAAATTAGGGTGTTTTTGTCTATCAGAGCCGAGTGCGGGTTGTGATGCGGCAGCTCAAGAGACAACCGCCGTTCGCCAAGGTGATAACTATGTGATTAATGGCTCTAAACTGTGGATCACTGCTGCGCCTCAAGGCGCCTTCTTTATCGTGTTTGCCATGACAGATAAAAGCAAAGGCGTAAAAGGGATCACCGCATTCTTAGTTGAGCGTGATAACCCAGGTATTAGCATTGGTTTACCTGAAGACAAAATGGGAATGAACGGCTCTGAAACCTGCTCTGTGAGTTTCAGTGATTGCATTGTTCCTGCCAGTGCCATGCTAGGTGAAGAGGGCAAAGGCTTCAATATCGCGATGGAGACCTTAGATGGCGGTCGTTTAAGTTGTTCAGCGCTTGCATTAGGTATCGCCCAAAGTGCGTTAGATGCCACCATTACTTACACCAAAGAACGTATTCAATTTGGCAAACCGATTGCGGCTAACCAAGGTATTCAGTGGGTATTAGTCGATATGGCAACCCGTGTTGATTGTGCCCGTATGCTGGTTTATCGCGCTGCCGCCGCCAAAATGGCGGGTCTTCCTTATACTCGTGAATCTGCTCAAGCCAAACTTTATGCCGCAGAAACCGCCACTTATGTGACTCAAAAAGCCGTTCAATTACATGGCGGTATGGGTTACACCAAATCCTACCCTGTTGAACGTTTAATGCGTGAAGCAAAACTGACTGAAATTTTTGAAGGCACAAGTGAAGTGCAACGCATGGTTATCGCTAAGCATATTTTAGCGTAATGAGATTTGAGTTTATTAATTTGTTGCATTGTGCAAAACGGAGAATGTGAATTATGAAACTTATTGCCTGCTGTAAGGTTGTTCATGACGAACAAGACATCACAACACGGCCTGATCGTACACTCGCAACCGATAATGCGGGTTTAAAAATGAGTTTGTATGACTTGAATGCAATTGAAACCGCTGTCGAGATCGCCTCTACCCTCGGTGATAGCACTGTCACTGCATTAAGTGTAGGAACAAGTGCCATGGTTGAAAACGCGAAAATTAAAAAAGATATTTTATCGCGTGGCCCTGATGCATTAACACTGGTTGTTGATGATGCATGTAGTGCGCTCTATTCAACGGATACCGCCAATATTATTGCGCAAGCGGTAAAAAAAGTGGGTTTTGATTTATTGGTTTTCGGTGAAGGTTCTGGCGATTTATACGCTCAACAAACGGGTTTAGCGGTAGGTGAATATTTAGGTTTACCTTGTGTAAACGCAGTAAACAAAATCACCGTTGAAGGTGACAAAATCATTGTTGAACGTGATTTAGAAAATATCACTGAAGAACTTGAACTGACATTACCCGCCATTGTGTGTGTCACTTCAAGCATTAACACCCCCAAACTCCCTTCAATGAAAGCCATTTTAGCGGCGAATAAAAAGCCCGTTGAAAAGCTAGGGTTAGGCGATATCGGTGTTGATATTTCTGCTCTGACTGTTGTGCAAACACAAGTTTGTGCACCAGAGCAATCTGATCGCCTTGGTATTATTTTAGAAGGTGATTCAGATGAAAATATTGCCACTTTTGCTGAACATTTACGCCAAGCGGTTAATCAATAAGGAGATTAAAAATGGCTAGTTTACTACCTACTACCTTTGTTTATGCCGAAAAAGCGGATGATTTAGCAAAGCTGATTGCGTTTGCTCGTGGTTTTGGTGAAAAAGTGAATGTGCTGTTTATTGGTGACGATGAAAGCACGCGTGAATGTATCAACTTAGGCGCTGATTGTGTTTATTGCTTTGCACCTCAAGACGGCGTGATTGCTGAAGATTATGCGGCCTCTTTTGCTGAAATTATTAAAGAAGCGGGTACGAATGCATTGGTTCTACTTGCTGCATCAAAACGTGCAAAAGTGATTGCAGCTCGTCTTGGCGTGACGTTAAAAGCGGGTGTTGTCAGTGATGCATTAAGTCTTGCGATTGAAAATAACACCGTGATTGCGACACACCAAGTCTATGGGGGGTTAGCGCATGCGAAAGCAGAAATTCGCTCACCTTATGCTATTGCCACTGTAGGCAGTGCATTAGATGTGGAAGCTATTCAAGATGCACCCAATGCACAAGTGGTACAAAGAGCCTTTATCGCCCCCGCACATACATTAAAAGTATTAGCTCGTAAGCCAAAACAAGGTAGTACCGTTGATTTAGGTAAAGCGCATTGTGTGGTGGGTGTTGGACGCGGTTTTGGTAAGGCGGATGATATTGCACTCGCGGCGGCATTAGCGAAAGCCCTTCAAGGCGAAGTGGGCTGTTCACGTCCGATTGCTGAGGGTGAAGGCTGGATGGAACACGATCGCTACATTGGTGTTTCCGGCGTGACCTTAGGTGCGGATGTGTATGTTGCTGTCGGTATTTCAGGGCAAATCCAGCATATGGTGGGTGTGGATAGAGCAAAAATCATTGTTGGGATCAACAAAGATAAAAATGCGCCCATTTTCAATATGGTGGATTACGGTATTGTTGGCGATCTCTACAAAGTGTTACCGGCATTAACCGCGAAGCTTGGCGGCTAATCACCGTAGGTCGCTTAGTGATAATTTGCTAAGCGACCACACATAATAAAAGGATAGGAAAGTATGTCAGACGATATTTTTGACGCCATTATTGTGGGTGGTGGACTTGCTGGTGGTACTGCTGCCTATGTATTAGCACAAGCAGGGTGTGATGTTTTAGTGATTGAGCGAGGTAATTTCGCTGGCAGTAAAAATATGACGGGTGGGCGTTTATACGCACATAGCCTTGAAAAAATTATCCCCAACTTTGCCGAAGAAGCTCCAGTTGAGCGCCTTGTGACGCGTGAAAAAATCTCCATGTTAACGGAAACAGATGGGGTCACTTTAGATTATCAACATACTCAGCAAGAAGAGGAAGCGGCTCGCTCTTATACAGTATTACGTTCTTCTTTTGATCAATGGTTAATGGAAAAAGCGGAAAACGCGGGCGCACAAGTGATCACTGGTGTTCGTGTTGATGAAGTGTTGGTGAAAGAGGGCAAAGTGTGTGGTGTAAAAGCAGGTGATGATGAAATTGAAGCCCATGTGGTTATCCTTGCTGATGGTGTTAACTCGTTATTAGCAAAACAATTAGGGATGACACAAAAAGTGAATCCTCATACCGTGGCGGTAGGGGTTAAAGAGTTATTAGAATTCACACCACAACAAATGGCAGATCGATTTGGTTGTACCAATGATGAAGGCTTAGCATGGCTTTTTGCTGGCGCACCATCAGGCGGATATTTAGGTGGAGGGTTCTTATATACCAACAAAAATACCGTTTCTTTAGGTCTTGTTTTAGGGCTACATAACGTCGATAAATTCGAAAAAACGGTTCCTCAATTATTAGAAGATTTTAAACAACATCCTGTTGTTGCACCGCTTATCAAAGACGGAAAATTACTTGAATATTCAGCGCATATGGTGCCAGAGGGTGGTATGAATATGGTGTCTGAATTAGTCAAAGATGGTGTATTAGTGGCGGGAGATGCGGCTGGATTTTGCCTAAATGTTGGCTATACCGTCAGAGGGATGGATTTAGCGATTGCTTCAGGTGAAGCGGCTGCAAAAGCGGTATTAATGGCGAAAGAACAAAACAGCTACAGTCAAAAAGAGCTCAGTTGTTATCAATCTTTATTAAATGACAGCTTTGTGATGAAAGATATGAAGCTATATAAAGATCTGCCTGCTTTCCTTGATAACACCCGTTTCTTTAAGGATTACCCGCAAATGGCAGCCAATGTCATGCATGATCTATTCGTGATTAATGGTCCTGAAAAACCGGTGCGTAAGAAAATACTGTCTCAAGTTAAGAAAGTTGGTGTGATGAACTTAATTAAAGATGGGTTTAAGGGAGTACGTTCTTTATGAACCAAGTAAACGTAGACGTTAAATTAGGCGTCAATAAATTTAATGTGGATGAAGAAAATCCACATATCGTGTTAAAGGATGATATTGATCCGGCACAATTTGAAATCTTAATGAAAGCTTGCCCCGCAGGGTTATATAAAAAAGATGAAAAAGGACAATATCTTTTTGATTATGCAGGGTGTTTAGAGTGTGGTACTTGCCGTGTTTTATGTGGCGAGACGATTTTAAAAAAATGGGAATATCCGTGTGGCACATTAGGCATTGAATTTCGTTACGGCTGATGTGATAACGCTTATCCTCCCCCTCTAGAATAACCTCCAAAATTTTAATTAGAGGGGGACGATCATTAATTTATTTATCTTAACGAATGCACTTTTCGGTATTCAGATGGTGTTAGTAAAAATTCAGATTTAAATTTTCGACTTAAATTAGAAATATCGCTAAATCCACATTCATAAGCTAATTGTGTAATGTTTTTTTCTGCCAAGAGAGGATTAACTAAAGCTGCTTTATAATTCTCAAGGCGTTTTTGGTAGATCCAACGAAGTACAGAGGTATTTTGTTCTTTAAATAACATCTGTAAATAGCGCACGGAGATCCCACACGCATTTGCGCATTCATTCACGCTGAGATCAGGATCAGAAAGATGTTGCTCGAGATAGTGCTGAGCAAAATAAAACAGCGTTGATCTTCCTAAGCTTTGAGGCGGCGTGGCAATACTGTATTCACTGAACGCTGACGTAATTAAATTCAATAAAATATCGGCAAGTTGTTGTGCATGTTGTTGTGGCATTGAATCTAAGAACGGAATATAACGCATCACAAAGCTATACACTAATGAGCCAGTGATACTATTTCCTCGTATTGCTCTTGCGGTAAGATTTTGGGTGTTTCCTAAACGTGGAGCCAGTTTTTCTCTCGGGATCAATATCTTAAATAATGAGTAATCATTATCAAAAGACCATGATACGGGTCTTGCCATATCAAAAATACAAAAGTCTCCTTGCCGTAAAAATGCGGTTCTTCCATCTTGAGTAAGATGGCTGGTTCCTGAACGCTGTATCTCAATTTGAAAATGCTCTTCTAAGCTAAGTTTATGGGTTAAAGGACGGCTACTTGCCCAGTGACCATTAGACTCTAGCTGAATAAAGCGAATATTTGTCACCTTCTGCTCGACAATGTTGGCATAAAATCGAGAATGAGGAGGCAATTCGACTTCATTGCATTCATAAGACGATAAAAAGCGGTCTTTTATTGTATCCCTGAATACGGAAAACCGATCTACGTCAGGGAGCTCCCGAGTCGTAAACATGCTTTTCATAGTACGCCCACTTTTATTGAAAGTATTTTTGTTGTGTTGCTATCAATCTAGTATAAAAACGATTTAAACTAGGTCGAAATAGAATAATGTTTTTATAACTTTAATCTTAAAATTAGAATAGTGCGTTTAAATAATGATTAACGGAGACATTCATTATCTATCTTGTTAATAAATTGAAGATAATATATTTAAAAATTTTTAATTTATTTAAACTAACATCATGTAAATTATAAAATTAATTTATAGCATTTTTTATGCTATCATTTCTATGCTATTAATCCTAAGTTAATTTCCTATCTTTAGAGAGAGATCGCATAAATAGATTAAGAGTGATTATTATTAATATCTCGTTTATTTCATTCTTTTCAGAGTGTGAGTTAATATGGATTTTATGTACATAATAGAATTGGTTGTTAAATAAATTTGTTTTTTTATTGTTAATCATGATTTTATAAATTATCTATTAAATAGAATTAAATATTTATATAATTTAAGTGTTAATAATATTAGTATCATGTATGTAACGTTCTTTTTAATATCATGAAATGTTAATTTTAAAAATATTTAATCACAGAGTTGTTCGCGATCTTTGCCTGTTCACAAGTCTTGAACGGGTGAGTATCATGAACATGAATACATGAAAAAGGTTGTTAACAAGAATTATAAATGGGTTGTAGTACTATTGAATGAGATGCTAAGTCTATCATTCCTAAAGTAGCTCCTTTTCTATAACTTCCGGCACCAAAATCAAGATTAATTGTGTTTGCATTTTTTGACTGAAAGCTAAAACAAGGAGTGTGTCCACAAAGAAGATAATCAATACCTGTTATAATGGGATAATACTTGGCTCGGAAGCGTCTACGTCCTTCCAAACATGCTTTTAATGTCGATTTATCTTCTAAAAGAGCAATGTTATTTAAAAAAATATTAATATCATTTATTTCAGGAAGAATTTCCGCATGTATAATACAATGTAATCCATTGTTATTATTTATAAATATAACCTTTGGAAGAGAGCTTAATTTATTATATATATTTTTTTGTTGTTTTATTGATAGGGCTAAAAACCAGCTACTACCATTGTGCAATAATTTTCTTGTGTAGGTCTCTTGTGTGATTTGGTCGTGAGATTGATACCAATCGAGTATGACTTGTTCATGATTACCTAGTACCATATAAAACCAAGGTTTATCTAATAATTTTATACAAGATAAACTGTCTTTTCCTCTATCAATTAAGTCTCCAACAGAAATAACGCTATCTTTAGTACTATCAAAATTTACCTGACTGAGTAAATATTCAAATTCATCATAACAGCCATGAATGTCACCTATCACAAAGTCTCTCCCAATTTTATTGGGTAATAGTAATATAACCATCTTTCCCTATTTTTAACTTTCCTAGTGAGTGTACAATTTTTTTGTTCATGATATTATCTTGTTCATAGATTGTGAACAAGTTAAAGGCGTGAACAAATGTATCCTGATGAACTTTTTATGGAAAACCTTTACAAAAACCTTCCTAATCGAGTCAAAATCTTAGAGCCTGCTCTTAACGTAGACAGTCAGTTTTCACATGATAGTGTTATAAAAATAGAATTACCCAATTATAATATTTATCAGTTTAATGCTGAAATAAAATTAAATATAAATAAACAAAGAATAATGTCATATAATGAGAATCTTTTATATAAAGATAAATCTAATTTTATTTTAATATCAAATTATTTAACGCCAAAAATTCAAAATTATTGTATTGATAATAATATCAATTTTATTGATTCAGTTGGAAATATATTTATTCATACAAAGGATGTTTACCTTTATATTTCTGGAAAGAAAGGGGCTCATCTATTAAAACAAGAAACTCAAATGTCGCTAGGTATAATGAAATTATTATTTATATTGCTTTCTGATGAATGTAATATAAATTTAACCTATCGAGATCTCGCTGATTTATCTGGAATATCTCTAGGTATGGTCAATAAAGGAATGAATTATCTGAAGGCTAATCATTTATACAGAGAGTCAGGAGGTCATCGCCGCTTTGTTTTTTCAGATAATATATGTATGCAATGGATCAATGATTATGGAAGAGTTTTACGTCCTAAATTAAAATCAATTTATCTGTCTGGTGATGTAAATTGGTTAGATATTCCACTTTATGATGGTGAATATTGGGGGGGAGAAGCCGCTGCATCTAAGTTGACTCATGGTTATCTCATTCCTGAGAATATTCAATTATTTACACCGATTTCTCTAATAGATAGAAGAAAAGAACTTAATATGATCCCCGTCCCATTTAGCCATTTTCAGTTGGTTGAAATATTTTGGGGAGAATCATATTGCCTAAATAAAAGAGCTAAGGCTTTATTATCGGTTGCTGAATTGGTTGCAACACAAGATGAACGTAATATTGAAATAGCGAAGAGAATAAATGAACAGCATTTGCACATTAAGAACGCCTTTAGCTGAAGAAATAAATCAAATTTTAATAAAAATTACTAATATTTGCTCAGTACTTAGACTTCCTTTTTTTATTGCTGGTGCAACATCACGAGAAGTACTTCTCACTCACGTTCATGGACGAAGAGCGGGAAGATATACAAGAGATATTGATATTGCTATTTTTTTACAGAATTGGGATCAATTTAATTTATTAAAAGAGGAACTCACTAAACAAGGTGCTTTAGAAGTTCATAACAATATACATCGATTTATCTTTAATGGTATTGAGCTAGATATTATCCCATTTGGCGATATTGCATCTGAAAATCAAATAGCTTGGCCACCAGATAGAGAAATTATTATGTCTGTTGATGGGTTTAATGAGGCTTTCCACTGTTCAACGGTTGTTCAAATATCAACAGATATAAACATTCGTTTCTGTTCATTATCAGGATTACTGTTACTCAAACTTTTCGCATGGCGAGATAGAGGAAAAGGAAACAGTTTATCAAAAGATGCTATTGATATTTATAAAATTATTTCTGAGTATCATTATATTGAAGAGCCAAGACTTTATGATAATTCAACGTGGGGAGATAGTGTTGATTGGAATGCTGAGCGATTAGGTGCTCTTCTCGCTGGGAGTGATACTGCAACAATAGCTTCGGTAGATAGCTTAGAAAAATTATCTCTTTTAGATAGAGAGTTGCTTATTGATGCCGTTGTTAGACAATTAACTCCCTCTTCTAATCAAACTGATTTAGCAATCCAATTAATTAATGATTTTTGGAATGGGTTACTCGATTTATAAACCATTATTTATGTAGTTTAGCCCACTAAAATAAGTGGGCTGAAATTGTGGTTTTTTCTTTCTAGCGTAAACCTTGCACACTTTCAACAAGGTTGGCTAATTGTGATACGACACGGTCGCCAATATCGGCATTATCGCCACCCAATGCTTTATTACGCATAAAGTCTTTTTTGATTTGTTCCCAACGGATTGTCTCTTTTTCTGTGAGTTTTCCACGTAGTTCAGCGAGTTTGAGTAAGTTTTCTTCAGCGCCTGTCGTGAGCAATTGTGCTTCGCCAAGATAATGATCGTCGAGTAAACGTTCAATCTCCTCATCATTCATTACCGCAGACACTTTCTCACTTAACTTATTCATATTACGGTAACTACCTTGTAAGCGAAATGCGGGCTCTGTGCGATATTTATCTGATTGTGCAGCGCTGGCAATATATTGCTGATTTACTTTTAACATAACGTTTCGTAAGGTAATTAAGTGTTTAAGTACCATCACAATTTCATTAATTTCAGCATCAGAATAAGGGTAACTTAATGTGTTGGTAGAGACGGATTTTCCCATCGCCTTATCGACTAAAATATAGAGATCGTTAAGATCACGCAGTGCAAGTGGTGCTAATACTGCATTCGAGGTTAGGCTATTCTCGATATAACTCAGCGCAAAGGCTTCATCCATGCCACCTAATACTTCACCTAAGTTATAAATATCAGCACGGTTAGCCAGCATATCAGGAATGCGGAAGACTTCTCCAGATTCGGTATAAGGGTTCCCCGCCATCACGACACAGAATTTTTTGCCACGCATATCGTAGGTTTTGGTTTTTCCTTTCCATACCCCTTCAATACGTCTTGTTCCATCACAGAGCGAAATAAATTTTTGTAAGAATTCAGGGTGAGTATGCTGAATATCATCTACATACAGCATTACGTTATTACCCATTTCTAGCGCTAAGTTGAGTTTCTCAAGCTCTTGTCTCGCTGTTGCATTCGGTGCTTGTTCCGGATCAAGTGATAGTACGTTATGCCCTAACGCAGGACCATTGATCTTCATAAAAATGAGACCTAAACGAGCTGCTGCATATTCCATTAATGTGGTTTTACCGTAGCCCGGAGGGGAGATCATTAATAATAGCCCCATTAAATCGGTGCGCTTTTCTTCCCCTAAAGCACCAATTTGTTTTGCCATATTATCGCCAATAATCGGTAAATAAACATCATTAATCAGCTTGTTACGAACAAATGAGCTTAATGGTTTGGCTTTAAATTCATGCAATTTTAAACGTTCACGTTCATCACTGACGATTTTTTGTCGCAATGTAAGGTACTGCCGAAATGCAGGAATAAAGGTTTTCCGTTGTCCTCGCATACGGCTGAAATAGTCATCTAAGCTTAATGATAAAGATTGGTTTTTAATGGTTGGATGCTCACCCAATAATCCATTTACGTTGAAATAGAGATCCGCTTCGCTATAACGTGCTGAGGCGACTTTATCTAAAATAATGATAGCGATAGCGCCCGGAATATAAGGAGTCAGATCGGCATAATCAGGTAGAGAGCATAGCCCTTGTAGCCAATTTTGGATCAATGCCCAACGCTGAGCGTATCGTGTACCTAAATTTTGCTGTGAACGATTAAAGTCCATCCACATATGCGCTTCTTCTAATCGACTTTGCAGTGCAATCACTAGCGCTTTAGCGTATTTGCTATAAACCAATTCAATTGGAGTTCTCGCTAATGCAAAGCTTAAATATTCAGAGGCTTGTATCGGAATATAGTGTTCGCACTCAATCGGATTCTCATGAAGAAATAGGCGTATATCTGCTTCGATTTCAGCTTGCAGATCGGTTAACGCATCGTCTGTATGAAATAATTGCTGAATATTAAGTGCTGTTCTTGCCCGTTCAGGCCACAAAGCGGGATATTGTTCATTTTGTTTGGTTTCCCAAAATAACGCGGCTATTGCGCGTGCAGTTGGGTTATAACGTAAAAGATCGGCACTTTCACCGATTGGGATCAGTTGTTTCAATATCGCGATTGCATCGTGATCGTGTATCCCTTTTTCATAGCCTTCTTTATAACGTGGTGTTGCAAAATCACGCACGAGTTTTTCAAGCTTTTCTGGAATAGCGAGTGCTTCTTTTAGTGTTTCGTAATTAAGATCATCTTGACGTTTTGCCGCCGCATAAATAATGGAGTAAGCAAGGTATTCTGCACGATAAACCGTGTCCGATTCGGACTCAAGTGAGGCATTCCAATAAGGCTGTAATTGAGCAAGATCTGCATTTTCAATCGGCTCTTGGTAATCTGTTCCTGTTAGGTATAACCAGAGCTTATCTTCTTTAGGCAAGATAGTGAGATCAAGCTCTTGCGTATTCACACTAAAACGGTGGCGGGGACCTAATTTAATGATATTGCCACCATCTTCAAAAATATCAGTTTTATCTCGCAGAATTCGAATTGCCTGATCTCGAGAAGATTTTAGGCGTGCATCGATATCATCAGCTTTGACGTTATCATTGATTTCTCTTAGTTTTTCAATGATTTCTCGTGTTTTTAATGATAATGGATCTGATGCAAAAAATGCATTTAACTCATCTTGTGATTGCAAACGAGATGTTCGGCGTTGCAGATTTTCCAGCAAGCGATTTGCAGCAGTAAGCAGACTTTGTGATCGACGTTGGCGATCATCAAGCAGTACTTGTTTGTGCGACTCAAAGGTTTCTACTAACTCTTCACGTTTAGCAAGAATATCATCCAGAAATTCATCATGATGGCTAAATTGGCTTTCGAGCTCTTCTAATTGAAGTAGTAAGCGAGAAAGTTGATCGTCACAACGCTCAGGATCGGTTGCAAGGGATAATGCATTGGTGATCCCTTGGCTAAATAAGCGAAATTGGGCGCCAAATTGCGCCACACTTTCGATACTACTTTGTGATTTGCGTTTTTGTTGTAGTCGAGCGCGGGATTGGTTCAGTTGAGCGTAGATCTGCGAAATTGCATCAATAATATGTGTTTGTTGAGTAACATCTTGGAATGTTAAAGATGCCATTAAGTTAGAAAGCATATCCAAATCAGCAGACATTTTTTCCATGTCATTCATTGGGATATCTAACTGTGCACTGTTTTGTGCTTTCTCAATGAGATCTTCAAAGGTAACAAGCTGAGTTTTAAAGGGTTGTAATGCTTTATCACTCGCCAGAAAAAGAGCCGTAGCTTGAGAAACGCGTTGCTGTGTCTCTGTAATTTCTGTTTCCATCGCACTCAGCTTGGTTAAATCCATATAACGGAATTCACGCAAGGAAATAAGATGTCCACGATGGGCATTGAGTGAGTTTAAGCTATCAACAAATTGCTGTATATCAGTCCAACTGTCAGGCAGTGTTAAAGCCAGGAGTGATTTTTGGCGATTAACGGCTTCAAGCATCGATTTAGCAGATTGTTGACGAATACTTTCTACTTTTTCATATTCATCAAGCACTAATTCGCTGGTTTGAGCGATCTCTTTGAGTAATTTTCCAATACCTAAACAGTGTTCATCGTTAAACCAATAATACAGATCTAATAAATTTTTAGGTTGTGAACTGAGTTGTTCATAACGAGCAATAGAAATTTGATTACCTTCAATTTCTTTGGCGACATGCAAGATTTCGGAAATACCTCGTACTAAATCCGCATTACCAATTCTTCCATAAAAACCATTACGAGGCGGTTGTTTATCGGCAAATTCTTCAGAATAGAAAGGTGTTTGCCAAACTTGCATTGGATGAACGCGCGTTGCTTCTTCGCCTTCGCCTTCAAACAGCACCATTTTTCCATCTTCTAACATCGCATAGCCATGACCGACCAAAGGTACAGCAAGTTTACGCTCAATCATATTGTAATTGAAAAGCGCAAGACGACCTTGCGAAGGGGAGTAGAAAACATATAACACGTCTTCACCATTAGGCGAACGACGTAGACGGCGGAAATACATCCCTTCCATTGGTTGATCAAAGGTTTTGTATTCACCATTTTGCAGGTAATAACCCCCGGGGAAAATAATGCCATGGTCTTCAGGCAATTGGACGCAAGCTTGTCCAATTGCATCAATACGTTGTACGGTTTGCGTCAACATGTTGTAGACCAAATAACGCCAATTCTCTTCTCGATACGGTAAGATTTTTAATAGAATTAAACTGCCGGTTTGAGCATATTCAATTTGAGCATCATCAAGAGATTGGTTTTTGTCTAATACGGCTTCACGATAAATCCCTAAACCATCTTCGGTATTATTTTCACATTTAACCGTTAAATCACCACCAGTTGTCTCGACAAAAACGGTATCAAGAATATTGATATGGGGAAAACGGCCATTGACCGTGTCTTCACGTTGGGTTTTTGTCCATTCAAAATCATAAGCAGGGGGAAGGGCGATATCGCGCTCGCCACGATTATCAATATATTCAATACGCTGCTTATCACTTGAAATCGCCCAACGAAAAACACGCACATCAGTAATACGAGCACCAATTTGGAAGCTAGCAAGTAGCTTGCCATCGCGTTCGACTAATTGCAGTAATTGCGTATCTTTATAGTAGGTATAGAGCTCAGTAAAATCTTGAACAAAGCGATTGTCGCTTAAGAAAGTATCTTCATAAGCCACGGCTTCTACATCAAATTCACCTTCGGTTTCTGTTAAACGATAGAGTGAAAAAACATCTTCAAGATGCGTTTCTCGTTTTAAACCAAGAAATACGTTATAGCCAAAAAGTAGCCAATCACCTACACGAACAATATCTCTGGCTTGGCAGTTATTTTCTGTACGAATACGAATACGCCCAATGATATCCATTTGGCTTTGACCAAATTCATCTAAGCGATGCTGATTGAGCTCAGTGGCTTTTTGATGAAGTTGTTGACCTTGCTCAGTGAGGCGTTTGCGTAAGATTTCATACGCACCACCTTGTGCAACGGCGTTATCGAGTATTTCTTGCTCGCGATTCGTATCCAGAATTTCAGACATGGTATAACGGATTTCCTTGGCTTAAACGATAAAAATAATGGAAAAGACATAGAGGTTTTCTCTATGTCTTTTCATCTCCTTTTAGGCAGAATTAATCTTCTTTAGTGGCGTCTGATTGAGTTGTCACATCTTTAATCAGTTGACCAGCGCCTTTTGTTGCCATAAATCCATTAATTAAATCTTGAACTTCAGGATTTTTTAGTAAAGAAGCAATATCGAGTTTTTTATCTTGTTGAGTACGGTTAATCAGTTTTTCAACATTCTCTTTGGCGAAACTGCTTTTATCCATAAAACCATCCACGGCTTTACCTAAGCTGAGTGCTTTAGAGAAGGTATTAAAGAAGTTGCCATCACCGCCCACAATTTCAATATTGGTTTTGCTAAGCGCAGCTGCTAATACATCAGCTTGTTCGCGTGCAATTTCTTTGTTGGCTTCAATAGACGCCATGGCTTGTTCAAATTGTTTTTCAAGACGCATACGGAACTCTTCGTGCGAACGCGCCGTATCGCTAAGGTGATCCATAGATTTAAATTTATCGGTTAAACCATCGGCTTCTGCTTTCAGGCGTTGGCGAATAACTTCTGCTTGTGCTGAACCTAATTGACCTTCACCACGCGCTTGAGCGGCAAGTTTCTCTTCAAGGATCTTCGCATCAGCTAAACCAAGTTTCTCTTTTGCATTGGCTTGTTGTTCTTCACCACGTGCTTGAGCGGCGAGTTTTTCTTCTAAAATTTTTGCTTCTGCAAGACCTTGCTGTTGCTGGGCGAGTGCTTTAGCTTCCATCACTTGCGCTTCAGTTAAGCCTTTTTCTTTCATACCTCTGGCTTCTGCTAATAATTTTTCAGCGGTGATATTAGCAAGCACTAAGCCTTCTTTTTCTTCAGCTTCTGCCGTTGCTTGACGTACACGAGCTTCGGCAAGACCTAATGCTGCGTGTTCTGCTTCAATACCTTCAGCTAAACGTTTTTTCGCTTCGGCTTGTTTTACAGAGGCTTCTAATTCCGCTTTCGCCATTGTGCTGATTTCTTCAGCTTTATGCTTAGCACTAGATTCATCGGCTTCGGCTCTTTTCACTTGGCGAACTAAAGATTCTTCCGCTTCAGCTTGAGCATTGATTACAGTGACTTGGCGCATACGTTCAGCTTCTGAAACTTCACGTACTTCTTTAATGCGTTCTTCTTCTTGAGCAACCGTTTTTTCTACGGCAACACGTTCACGGATCACATTTGAGATATTTTTACGTTCTTCTTCTAACGCTTTTTCTTTCTCAATACGTTGCAGCTCAACTTCACGCTCGCGAGCAACAATTTCTAATTCACGTGCACGATTAACACGCTCTTGTTCAATAGTGACTGCGCGAGTACGATTTTGTTGTGCAACTTCCACTTCACGCATACGGTTTTCTTCACGGATCTCAATTTCTTGTTGAGTTTGAATACGAGCTTGTTCCGCTTTTAAACGTTCTTCTTCTTGAACTCGTAGCGTTTCTGAATTTTCACGAGCACGAATATTATCAATTTCACGTTTTTGGCGTGCTTCTGCATCGGCTTGTTGACGTTCTAACGCAAGACTGGCTTCACGAGTTTCAACATTTTTCTTTTGAATGGCGAGCTCTTGATCGCGCTCTTTTTGATTGGTTTCAATATTATGAATGGCGGTTATTTCCGTTATTTTACGGATACCTTCAGAGTCAAAAATATTATTAGGATCAAGCGCTGATTTTGGTGTTTGTTCTAAATAGTCGATCGCAACGTCTTCTAATGCATAACCATTAAGATCTTTACCAATAACATCAACGATGCGATCACGGAAATTTTGTCGGTCTTCAAAAAGTTTAGACAGCTCAAACTGTTTACCAACAGTTTTTAATGCTTCTGAGAATTTAGCACTAAAGAGGGTACTGACAGCTTGATGATCTGACGCTCTATCAACACCAATGGCTTTTGCGACTTTTAATACGTCTTCCGTGGTTTCATTAACACGTAGATAAAAAGCAACCGTGATATCTGCACGTAAGTTATCCTGACAAATCAGACCATCTTTACCTCGACGGTCTACTTCTAACGTTAAAAGAGAAATACGCATAAACTCTTTTTTGTAGATAACAGGATAAACCAAAGCCCCCGTAAAATGGACTTTAGGTTGTGATGTCATATCGTTGACAATTAAGGCGGTACCTTGAGGCACTTTAATATAGAAAGCCTTAAATAAGCCAAATAACCCTAAAATAATTAGAATTGCGAAACCAACGACAGTTAAGAAAGGCATAACGAAAGCCAAATCCATACTTTTTTCTCCATAAGTTCAGACGATACCGTCATTTTTTAATATTTTTGTCTGCTAACTAAATGAGATCTCATCGAATATGTATTAATGATGAAATTCATCTTCCGTTACGACTTGATAACTGTGAGTGAGCGCGTCATAACTAATAATAACGACGCTATCACCTCGTTTAATATTTTCTTGTTCTGGTGCTCTAATTTGTAAAATTAAACCCGCACCCCCATCTTCTAAAACAGCTTCACCTTTGTTTTCCGTTACATTGGCTGATCGTACTATGGCTAATTTACCTATCAATTGGTGTACTGACTTAGGCTTATTACGTGACATCAGTTTTTTACGAATGGGTTTTAAACATACCGCAGTAAGATTAAGAGAAAGAAAAGAGATAATGATTAAAGCAAGAAAGCCAACTAAATAGCGAATAAAATCTGTTTCAATCGCGCTGATAATCCAATAGTTAGTAAAGTAACTGATAAACCAGCCAATAAGGGTAAAGAGGGTTAAAATAATAGTGACTGGGATGCCCGCTAATCCTAATTTTGTTAACCAACCTGCAAAGCCTGTTGCGTCAACATCCAATTCACTATCAATATTAAATAAATCAATATCTAATAATCCAAAAGCAGCGCAAAGCCAATAAAAAGAGATAATAATAAGTAATGCACTAAAAATAATGCTGGGAAAAGCGAGGCTATTTTGGAAAAACAAATTCATAAAAAATTCTCTTAATTTAAGAAGATGATAATATTCACTTCATATTAATATCTCTTATCATACTTTAATACGCTGAAAAAGCATGTAGTTATAATCACATTCTCTATTTATTTGTCTATTTTATCTTTTATAGAATTTAATATAACTTATTGAGATTATGATAAATAATATTCGGTATTATTGCGTATGGAATCAGATCATTCTCTAAAGAAGAATAAGAATATTTTCATCTATTAAATATCATTTCTTATTAATTAAATAAGTTTTTTGTTATAAAAAATAGAAAGTTTTTAAATAAAAACGCTATAACATTAAAAAAACGACACTGATTGTGTTGTGTATTCCATGCAGCATGATCGGTGCGATTAATGAACGAGTTCCTATTCTGACCTGGCAAAACACAACACCCACAACAAAAATAAGGATAAATGTAGTGATGGATTCATATTGAGTATGCATAGCGGCAAATAGAAGTGACGAGATAATAATAGCAATCCATTTCCCTTTATTGCCATACCACATACCTGCATTGAGTAGAAAACCTCTAAAAATGATTTCTTCGGTAATGGGGGCGATAAATATAACAGACAGAGCAAAGAAGAAGAAAGCAGAACCTGTAATAGATTCAATTTCGGTAACCCATGAATCATCTTCAGAGCCTAAAAATAGACTAATAAAATATAATCCCAGTAAGGCTAAAAAAGGGGCTTTTAGTGTATTCCATTGAAGGCGGCCTAACGGCATTAATTTAATATTTTTTTGATAGGCAAACCAAATAATGAGGCAGTAGGGGAGATAAATAAAAAAGCTTATCAAGGAGATGATATAAGACGATTGAAACAGTGCAGTAGGTGAAGGTGTTAGCAATAAGCTAAAAGAGGAAAAGAAGTAGCCTATAAAGGCAAATACACAGATGACTGAATGGTAAACTCGATCTTTGGGAAATTCCATTTATGTTTTTCCTTGTATGATAAATCACACTGTTAGGTCTATATTATAGGAAACAGAGTTTAGGTATTAATTATATCTAATGAAAATGATATTGCTCTGCTTTAATACTCAAAAAATTAAGCAATCAATCATGAGAGATAAACAAAGCAGTAAAAAATAAGATAAATTTGGTTTAATAATTAAGATGAAAATCAATAATGATAAAATACTGAGAATATTCGTTCTATTAAATTTTTTACTGAGTAATGTGATCTTACAAATTCATTATTTCTGAGGTATTTGTCAGTTTCACTGAAATACATTTTGATATGGCTTATATTATTTTTGAGATAATTAAACATTATGGCTTAACTTAATCATCTCGAACTCTCGCTTATGACTTCCTCATTAGCCGATACTTTAACTAAATTCTGGAAACGAAGAATACAGCTAGGATATTGAGCGAAAGGTTTTTAAACCACTAGAAAGCAAAAAACCAGCCCTAAGGCTGGTTTTTCTAAAGATGGTGCCCGAACTCGGAATCGAACCAAGGACACGGGGATTTTCAATCCCCTGCTCTACCGACTGAGCTATTCGGGCTAACGAGGCGCATTAAACCGTATTCAGCGGGATGCGTCAACGTCTTTTTAATAAAAAATGCAAAAATAAGTTTGTTTGCTTTCTTTTTATTCTATTTGAGTTTAAATTTTCATCATAAGCTATTTTTTAGTAAAAAATGCTTAAATAACAATCAGTAAAGGTGTCCACTTTTTTGTATATCAAAGATAAAACTTTCTCTTTTTCTGATGATTAAATCTGTTTTTTGCTCTTCAGAAGATAGAAATTGCATACAAGCAAAAAAACAGATCATTTTTCTCGTTTTTCAACAGCCAAAACTAACTTAATGCACCATTTTTACGGCATTGAGCAATCTTAAGAATATCCTCAGCCAATAATTTTGCTGTAATAATATCATCAGCATGATGATTCACCATTAAACGGCTTAAACAGCCTTCTAAGATGAGTTCCATTTGCTTAGCAACTAACTCGCTGTCTTCGATATCAAGCTCGCGTAGTAGCGTTCTAGAGTAATCAAATGAGCTTTGCTTTTGGCGTTGGCTTAATTGGTGAATTTGAGAGTGTTCATCGGGATATGCGCTACAAGCCGCAACGAATAGACAACCAGGAAAACGGTTTTTTTCTAAACGCATGGCGAGTTGATCATAGCGGGCAAGTAATTTTTGTTCGATAGAGAGTTCTTCATCTAACATCACTTGGCGTTGCCAAATCTCAATTTGTTGTCCGTGATGGCGGAGACAATCAAAAATTAAGGCATCTCTGTCCGGCCAGAATGGATAAAGTTGAGATTCATTGATACCCGAATCTTGAAGAAGCTCCGGTAAAGTTGCAGCTAAGCCGTATTGCTCTAGCTTGATAAGTACGTGGTCTAATAATGCTTCACGTTGCACGGAAATCTCCTTAAATCACGTTGTCGCGAGAACATCATAATTAACAGACTTTAGCTAAAAATGAAAGCGAGGAGCGATAGGCTAAAATGAAAATACCCCATCTTGCGACAGGGTATTTTCTTATTTTTTATTTCTGATAAGCGCGAGGCGCTTTTTTGCAATGTTTTAATTTTTTACTTCAAACTACAGGATCATACCGCCGAAGAGGAAACCAAATCCGACAGCTAATACCACACCAATTGTACCAGGGATAAAGAATGGGTGGTTGAAGACTAATTTACCGATACGAGTTGTACCTGTGTCATCCATTTGAACTGCCGCAACCAGTGTTGGGTAAGTTGGCAGGATGAACAGACCAGAAACGGCAGAGAAAGAAGCAATTGCAGTTAATGGAGATACACCTAAAGCTAAAGCCATTGGCATTAACGCTTTCGCTGTTGCTGCTTGAGAATATAACAGCGCAGAACAGAAGAAGAAGATAACCGCTAATAACCAAGGATGACCAGTGATTAAGTCACCTGCAGTCAGTTTGATCCAATCGATGTTGCTTGAAACGAAAGTATCACCTAACCATGCAACACCCAGAATACAAATACATGCACTCATACCTGCTTTAAAGGTACTTGAGTTTAGGATGTTGTCAGTTTTAACTTTACAGAAAACAGTGATTAAGGTTGCAACACTCAGCATGATGATAAGAATGGCGTTAGTGGTGTTCATTAACGGTTCTTTCACGATACCTAAGCTTGGGCTGTTGATGATTGCATAAGTTACAACACAGACAACACCCAGTAAGAACAGCATTACAGATGATTTAGCACCTGCTAATGTTTCTCTACGTGCTTGGCTACCACGTAACTCAACCAAACCTTGTTCTAAACGCTCACGATAGACAGCATCATCAGACAGTTTTGAGTTAAATACCCAAGACACGATGAATGACATCAGAATGATAGCAAGGAAAGTTGCTGGTAATAAGATAGACAGCAGAGTGATGTAGCTTACTGTATTACCTTCACCGACCATTGCTGGGTTTTCCATGACAGATGCCATGTAAACAACCGCAGCAGAGATAGGCGATGCAGTAATACCGATTTGAGCTGCAACAACACCAGTTGATAAAGGACGGCAAGGTTTGATGCCTTGTTCTTTTGCAACTTCAGCGATAACTGGCAGTGTTGCTAAAGAGATGTTCCCTGTACCTGCGAATAGTGTTAAGAAATAAGTCACAATTGGTGCAAGAATAGTGATGTATTTTGGATTACGTCTTAACAGTTTTTCAGTTTGGCCAACAAGGTAATCCAAACCACCAGCAACTTGCATTGCAGAGATTGCGGCAATAACAGCCATAATGATGGAGATAACATCAAAAGGGATTGAACCAGGTTTAACACCGATAGCAGCTAAAACTAAAACCCCTAAACCACCGGCAAACCCGATACCAATTCCCCCAAGTCTCGCACCGAGGAAAATGGCCAGCAGAACGATAATCAATTCTACGGCTAACATAGCGTTTACTCCTTGAGATAATTAAAAAAATGAGAAAGATAAGTTAAATTTTTGTTTTTACAATCAAGTAAAAAGGCACGTCTCTTAAAGAGTCCGTGCCTTGTATTTTTAAGAGCTCATTCTTATGTTTAACAGTGTCATGTTATAAAACACAATTATTAATCATCGAAGCGTTTTGCTTTGTAAGCCGGGTTTTTTAAGTTCTCAATAGAGAAGATATCATCCAGTTGTTCTTCGGTTAATAAACCGCGTTCTAGAACAACTTCACGTACGCTCTTACCTGTTTCTGCACAAATCTTACCAACGATGTCGCCGTTATGGTGACCAATGAATGGGTTCAGATAAGTCACGATACCGATTGAGCTAAATACGAAGTGTTCACAGATTTCTTTATTCGCAGTGATACCATCAACACATTTTTCTACTAAGTTACGGCAAGCGTTGCTTAACAGAGAGATTGATTCGAACATTGCTTGACCGATAGCGGGTTCCATTACGTTTAATTGTAATTGACCTGCTTCAGCAGCCATAGTCACACAAGTGTCATTACCGATAACTTTAAAGCAAGCTTGGTTAACAACTTCTGGAATGACTGGGTTTACTTTAGCTGGCATGATTGAAGAACCTGCTTGTAGTTCTGGAAGATTGATTTCTTTCAGACCTGCACGAGGACCAGAGGACAGTAAACGTAAGTCATTACAGATTTTAGACATTTTCACAGCTAAGCGTTTTAATGCGCCGTGAACCATCACATAAGCACCACAGTCAGAAGTTGCTTCAATTAAGTCTTCTGCTGGAACACAAGCTAAACCAGTGACTTCTGCCAGTTTTTCAACAGCCAGTTTTTGGTAACCAGGTGCTGTATTCAGACCAGTACCGATAGCAGTTGCACCTAAGTTCATTTCTAACAGTAACTCAGCAGTGCGTTTCAGGTTTTTGATTTCTTCTTTCATCAGTACAGAGAAAGCATGGAATTCTTGACCTAAAGTCATTGGTACAGCGTCTTGTAATTGAGTACGACCCATTTTCAGGATGTCTTTGAACTCAACCGCTTTTCTATCAAAACCTGCTTTCAGCAGTTCGATAGATTCAGTTAATTTGATAACAGAGTTATAGACCGCTACACGGAAACCACAAGGATAAGCGTCGTTTGTTGATTGGCTCTTATTGACGTGGTCATTTGGGTTTAGGTATTGGTATTCACCTTTTTGATGACCCATTAATTCCAGACCGATGTTTGCGATAACTTCATTGGTATTCATATTTAATGAAGTACCTGCACCGCCTTGGAATACATCAACTGGGAATTGATCCATGTGTTTGCCTGTTTGTAATACAACGTCACAGGCTTTGATAATCGTATCAGCGATTTCGCGAGGAATAGTGTGAAGTTCTTTGTTTGCTAATGCAGCAGCTTTTTTCACCATTACCATACCGCGGATGAATTCTGGAACATCATTGATGGTACGATCACTGATGTAGAAGTTTTCAATAGCACGTAAAGTGTGGACGCCGTAGTAAGCCTCAGCAGGAACTTCTCTTTTACCTAACAGGTCTTCTTCGATACGAGTTTTATTTGACATGAGAACCTTCTTATTAAAATTTTAACTGTCTAGTTATGCGCTTGTTAATAAAATATATCGTTAACGGTTAATAATGTAATATAACTTACCGTTTTGCTTGGTACTGACATGATCATATTCGGGTTGTGAACAAATACCTTTAAGCTGGATCACTTTATAAGTAAATAACGTCTAAATATTTTCTTTTTGTGATCTATCTCATGGATTTTACAGTTCTACTTCTCTTTTTAATGCCCCTTGAAAAGGAGTATTAGGCTCCCCATTATTATGTAGATAAACTAAGAAAAAGCGAGTTCGTAAACCATCACCTTAGATGTAGTTCACACTCCTTTCTATTAATAATATGAATCTTTTTTATAAAAAGGAGAACCAAGTGCGTTGGCTCCCATTAATTATTATCTGCCTTCTTATCTATATAGAAGCCGTTATTTTCGTCAATGTAGCATCTTCTATTGGCGTTCTTACAACACTGTTCCTTGTGGTGCTGACTTCTTGTGTTGGTGTCTCACTGGTAAAAAATCAGGGCGTAAAAAATATTGCTTCAATGCAACAAAAACTAGCCGTGGGTGAAGTACCTGCAGCTGAAATGGTGAAAAGTGTTTCGTTAATACTGGCAGGTATTTTACTGCTGATCCCAGGCTTTTTTACGGATTTCTTGGGCTTGCTGTTGTTATTACCACCATTGCAAGCGCTATTAGTGACAAAACTGATCTCTCGAATTCAAGTTTATTCAGCAGGTCATGGTCAAAGTGGATTCTCTTCTCATCAGAATGGCACCACATTCGAAGGCGAGTTTCAGCGTAAAGAGGATTCACCGAGTAACCAACTGAATAATAAGACGGAAGATCAGGATAACGACCATTTTTCTGACAAAAAATAATAAGCCGAAAGCATAATCAACTGAAATGGGGAAAATTTGAAAAAAAATCACACTTCTCCCCTTGAAGTTTTACTGGATGCCCCCACCTGTATCGTCATGGTACTGGTTCATCTTGGGCACTGGTATCAACCTTAATCCTGATATGGACTTTTTTATAGGAGCACTATTAATGAAGATTCGTCCATTACATGACCGTGTTATTGTTAAACGTAAAGAAGTCGAAGCTAAATCAGCAGGCGGTATCGTACTGACTGGCACTGCGGCGGGTAAATCAACTCGTGGCGAAATTTTAGCCGTAGGTCAAGGCCGTATTATGGAAAACGGCGACGTTAAACCGCTGGATGTTAAAGTTGGCGATATCGTAATTTTTAACGACGGTTATGGCGTTAAAACAGAAAAAATTGATAACGAAGACGTGCTTATCATGTCTGAAAGTGACATTTTAGCAATTGTAGAAGAATAATTTTTCTCTTTTAAGATCTTCTTAAACTGAACGAATTCAAAGGAAATATACGATGGCAGCTAAAGACGTCAAATTCGGTGTAGATGCTCGTAATAAAATGTTACGTGGTGTTAATGTTCTTGCAGATGCAGTTAAAGTAACTTTAGGTCCTAAAGGTCGTAACGTTGTTTTAGATAAATCTTTCGGTGCACCTGTTATTACTAAAGATGGTGTATCTGTTGCTCGCGAAATTGAACTCGAAGATAAATTCGAGAACATGGGCGCACAGATGGTGAAAGAAGTTGCTTCTAAAGCCAATGATGCGGCAGGTGATGGTACTACAACTGCAACAGTATTAGCACAATCAATCATTGCCGAAGGCTTAAAAGCAGTCGCCGCTGGCATGAACCCAATGGATCTGAAACGCGGTATCGATAAAGCTGTTGTTGCAGCAGTCGAAGAACTGAAAAAACTGTCTGTTCCATGTTCAGATACTAAGGCGATTGCTCAAGTTGGTACCATTTCTGCTAACTCTGATGAAACCGTCGGTACTCTGATCGCGCAAGCGATGGATAAAGTAGGTAAAGAAGGTGTTATCACCGTTGAAGAAGGTACTGGCTTAGAAGATGAGCTAGATGTTGTTGAAGGTATGCAGTTTGACCGCGGTTATCTGTCTCCTTACTTCATCAACAAACCTGAAACGGGTACAGCAGAATTAGAAAATCCATTCATTCTGTTAGTTGACAAAAAAGTTTCTAACATCCGTGAATTACTGCCTGTCTTAGAAGGTGTTGCTAAAGCTAACAAACCTCTGCTTATTATTGCAGAAGATGTTGAAGGTGAAGCACTGGCAACATTAGTTGTGAACAACATGCGTGGTATCGTTAAAGTTGCTGCTGTTAAAGCACCTGGCTTTGGTGATCGCCGTAAAGCAATGTTGCAAGATATCGCAACATTAACTAACGGTGCGGTGATTTCTGAAGAAATCGGCATGGAGTTAGAAAAAGCGACATTAGAAGACTTAGGTCAAGCAAAACGCGTTGTTATCAACAAAGATACAACAACGATTATTGATGGTTTAGGTGATCAAGACGCAATCAGTGGTCGTGTATCTCAAATCCGTCAACAAATCGAAGATGCGACTTCAGATTATGACCGTGAAAAATTACAAGAACGCGTTGCTAAATTAGCTGGCGGTGTTGCAGTCATTAAAGTGGGTGCAGCAACTGAAGTTGAAATGAAAGAAAAACGTGCTCGTGTTGACGATGCTCTGCATGCAACTCGTGCAGCAGTTGAAGAAGGTGTTGTCGCGGGTGGTGGTACTGCTCTGGTTCGCGTTGCTAACGCTCTGCGTGAGATGGTTGGTGATAACGAAGAACAAACAGTCGGTATCCGCGTTGCATTACGTGCAATGGAATCTCCAATGCGTCAAATCGTTGCTAACGCAGGTGAAGAACCCTCTGTTGTTGTAAACAAAGTGAAAGCAGGTGAAGGTAACTACGGTTATAACGCTGCAACTGATGCTTACGGCGACATGATTGATATGGGTATCTTAGATCCAACTAAAGTCACTCGTTCTGCACTGCAATTTGCTGCATCTATTGCAGGTCTGATGATCACAACAGAAGCAATGATCACAGATTCACCGAAAGATGACAAAATGGACTTAGGTGCTGCTGGCGGTATGGGCGGCATGGGTGGAATGGGCGGCATGATGTAATTCATCAGCTAACTGTTTTACACGAAAAACCCGAGCTTAGGCTCGGGTTTTTTTATGTCTAACAACGCTTCACGAATTGTTGATTGCTATCCAAACAGATATCTATGGGAGTAAAGATTCGAAATCAGAGAAAAAATTTGAAATGTAGATAACAATTTAAGCCCAGACAATGAAGTGACGCTAATGACTAACGTCATTTCGTCGGCGAGAGTCTTTTTATGTCGTTTTTACTTCAGAAGTTTCTAATAATTTATTTTTTATATAATTAGAAACAACTTATTTCTTTACAACTAGACAACAGATCGTTTTTACTGCATCGCTTAAAAATAATTAAATAATTGGGGTGTTCACCATGTCTGTCGTCGCCATCGTGCTTATCTTTCTTTTTGCCGTCATTGTGAGTGTATTTATCTCTCGATTACTGTCAGAAAAAGTTCCTTTACCATTGATCCAAATAGCTGTAGGCGCTTGCTTATCGATTTTTGGTTTTGAGGTGACTTTTGATCCACATCTTTTCTTATTTCTCTTTATTCCGCCATTGCTGTTTTTAGATGGTTGGCGTATTCCCAAAGAGGCACTATTTCAAGAGATTAAACCAATTATGTCATTGGCGATTGGTTTAGTCGTTGTCACTGTCATTGGCATGGGCTTTTTTATTCATTGGCTTATTCCGTCTATTTCGCTTGCGATTGCGTTCGCATTAGCCGCAATTTTATCACCGACTGATCCTGTTTCTGTATCTGCAATGACTGTAAATTCACCACTTCCTTCGCGTATGACTCATATTTTAGAAGGGGAATCGTTACTGAATGATGCAACAGGTTTAGTTTGTTTTAGCTTTGCGGTTGCAGCTGCATTAACAGGATCTTTTTCTATTGCTTCCGCAACAGGACAGTTTTTAGTTGTGGCTTTAGGAGGGGCGGCAATTGGTTTAATTGTGGCGGGTATTATTGGGCGATTTAATCAATTTTTGGTAAGACGCACAGGTGAAGATCCGGCAATCCAAATTTTGATTAGCTTATTAATGCCATTTTTTGCCTATCTATTGGCAGAGCATTTCCATGTATCTGGGATCTTAGCGGCAGTGGTTGCTGGTATTGCAATGCACTACGAAAAAATTGTTGGTCGTATGCAAGCCGCCACCCGTATGCAAAGTAAAGCGGTTTGGGATACGGTTCAAGTTGCACTTAACGGCATGATTTTTATTTTATTAGGTGAACAACTTCCAGCAATGTGGAAAATTTTACCTGAAGTGACGCAATCAGCTGGGGCGACTAATCCTTGGGCTGTTTTAGGTTACATTATTGTGATCACTGTGGGGCTTGCCGTACTGCGTTTTACATGGGTATGGGTATCGATGTCACTCACCGTTTTTCGCTCACCGAATAAACGCTTATCTCGTCATGACCTGCGTTTAATGGCGATTATGGCAACGGCTGGAGTGAGAGGTGCAATTACTCTTGCTGGTATCTTAACACTTCCTTTATTGATGACTGATGGCTCGCCTTTCCCAACACGTGATCTTGCCATTTTTATTGCCATGGGCGTTATTCTCTGTTCATTATTAATCGCCACAATCGCATTACCAATTTTAACGAAAGGGTTGTCAGAAGATTTACCGTATGAAGATGATGAAATTCGTACTCGTTTAGCGTTAAACGAAGCAGCCATTGCACATATTAATGAATTGATGAATCAGCCTTGTGAAGATCTCGATGAAATGTCATTGCGTATAGAAGCGGGCTCTCATTTATTAGAAATATACAGTCGTCGTCTTGATAGTGAAGACAGCGTGCAGGAAGGTGCACTTGATCTTAAACGCTTGTTTAGTATGGAACGTAAATTATCTCGTAGTGCATTAAAAATTGAGCGAGATGCGTTACAACAACTGCGCAAATCTCGTCATATTAGTGAGCATATTTATCATCGTTTACGACATGAATTAGATTTAAAAGAGGAAGCACTGAATCATCATTTAAGTTAATTGGGGCAATATTATCTTCAGATAGCGGTTTGCTGTCTGAAGATTTTTTAAAAAATGCACTAATTGTGTGTTCATTCTCGCACTGTGTAGGCTGAAAATAGGCTAGACCGTTTTAAAAGCCTGAAAGCGGTGTAGAATAGAGGCAATTGCTTTGTCTATCTCAAAGCTGAATTTGTACGTTAAAATAAGTTTAAAGCGAAAATAATATCTTAAAGCTATTGGCTAATGTGAGATAGCAATGATGATTTATTTTTGCGCATAATAGGGATGACAAGGTATATTGTTGTCGTGACTAAACGGACACTCAAATAAATGAGGGGATCATGCGAATTAAATTGTTATTGGGAGCTGCTGCAGCGTTGTTATTAGCAGGCTGTTCTGCAACAAACACATTAAGCACTGCGGGCTCACAGGTACAAATCACTGATACGCAACCAGGCAGCGAATGCCAATTATTAGGAACAGTGACAGGTGTTCAAAATAACTGGTTATCAGGTTCCCGTACTGAAAGCCAATCACTGCGAGGTGCTGCTAACGATTTACGTAATAAAGCAGCGGCAATGGGTGGTAACGTTATTTTTAACGTTGGTACTGGCGCAGGTAGCTTTGTTGATAGCTTTGCACCATTAGATAGCAAAATGAGTGGACAAGTTTATAAATGCCAATAAGGGCATTTAATTTATTCACTATTTATTAGTCTACTAATAGATAAAAAAGCTGTAGTCACTTCATCTATTTGAATTGCGCTACAGCTTTTTTGTTTTTGTGATATTGATTATTGTTGGCGTAACCCAAGATCTAACAATGTTTTACTCGGTTCACCACCAATTTCACGCGTGAGTTTAGGAACCATATAGCCTGAAACTAAGCTCATTAATGCTTTCATAATTTCTCTTGCTTCACTGTCTGGCACCATAAAGTGAGCCGCACCTTGCACTTTGTCTAGAACATGTAAGTAATACGGCATAACGCCAGCATCAAATAGTGCGCGACTTAAATCCGCAAGGACTTCAGCACTGTCATTAACGCCTCGTAATAACACACCTTGATTCAATAACGTGACATTGGCATTTTTGAGCTTTGAACAGGCTTCTCTTAATGCATCATCAATCTCATTGGCGTGATTGGTGTGCAGTACCATGATATTTTGTAAACGTGATTGTTGCAGGCGTTTGCATAGCGTGTCAGTAATACGTGCAGGAATAACCACGGGTAAGCGAGAGTGAATACGTAAACGCTTAAGATGCGGAATAGCTTCTAATTGTGTTATTAACCAATCAAGCTCATCATCTTTCGCCATAAGAGGATCGCCTCCAGAGAAGATGATTTCATCGAGTTTTGGGTTATTTTTGATATACTCTATTGCCTTTTGCCAATTCGCTTTGTTTCCTTTGTTATCTTCATAGGGAAAATGACGACGAAAACAGTAGCGACAATTGACAGCGCAACCACCTTTGACCAGAAGCAATGCACGATTCTGATATTTATGTAATAAACCTGGCACCGCATTTTGTTGCTCATCTAACGGGTCCGTAGAAAATCCCGGTGTTATGGTAAATTCAGCATTTGCAGTTAATACTTGTAAAAGTAATGGATCGTTAGGATCGCCTTTTTTCATGCGTGCAACGAATTCACGGGGAACCCGTAGCGGAAAAAGCCGTCGCGCCTGAGCCCCTTTTTGGAGATCAGCGTGATGTTCCAACGCTAAAAGTTGGAGTAATTCAACAGGATCACTGATTGCCTGCGCGAGTTGTGTTAACCAGACTTCTCTGGTGGGGTGATTATGAGTTACAATGTGTGCCATTTTTTGGCTATGCCATTTTAAATTAAAAAAGTTAGAGGATATTCATGGCTTCTTATAATACCAACGATTTTCGTTCAGGTCTTAAAATCATGTTAGATGGCGAGCCAGCCGTCATTACTGAATGTGAATTTGTTAAACCAGGTAAAGGTCAGGCATTTGCTCGTGTGCGTCTGCGTAAACTGATTTCTAACAAATTACTGGAAAAAACATTTAAATCTACAGATTCTGCAGAAGGTGCAGATGTCATGGATATCAACTTAACTTACCTGTACAACGACGGTGAGTTCTGGCATTTCATGAACAACGAAACCTTCGAACAATTAGCCGCAGACGAAAAAGCGGTTGGCGATAATGCTAAATGGTTAATCGACCAAGCTGAGTGTATCGTAACACTGTGGGATAATCGTCCTATCGCTGTTATTCCACCAAACTTTGTTGAATTAGAAATCGTTGATACTGATCCAGGCCTGAAAGGTGATACCGCAGGTACAGGTGGTAAACCAGCAACATTAAGCACCGGCGCAGTAGTTAAAGTACCACTGTTTGTACAAATTGGTGAAGTTATCAAAGTTGATACTCGTTCAGGTGAATACGTATCGCGCGTAAAATAATCGTATAGATTATTTTACTGAGTGTAACGTTAAGTACAATAATTAATTACCGCAGATAATGTTAACTATCTGCGGTATTTTTTTATTTTAATTTATAAATATTGATTAATAGGCGGTATTTTCTTTCTGAAAATTTGAGTGATTTGTATTACTGCATTATTTAATTTTTTGTGTTATTATTTTGTTTCTAATTTATTTATCTCTTTATTATCTTTGATGCCAAAATAGAATGTTAGATTCAATATTGGAATTGGTAAAAAATAACCATTTTCTTAGAATAAGCGTGTAGGTTGTTTTGGTAAAGATAATCCACAGCAATATTTATTTAAGTTATTTTGACTTTCCTTTAAGAGATATTGAAGAGTATAGATAAAAACATTAATCCTGTAATATTATTGATCTTTATTTTATATTTTAGTTATACTAGGGAAACCCTTTCAATATAGACATTTACTTTGATATATCTCTTTTGTTTTTTTATCATTTCAATTTATGACATAATAAAATCAGCTTATTTTCTAAGTTAATCATTTTATTTATAGAATACATTTCCATTTCCATATCTTTATTTCTTCTTTTTTGTAAATTTCCCATATTAAAATACAGAGAATAGAATTTTAACCTATACTTTATTTAGGTTAAGTGTAAATAATATTTTTTGTGATTTTCTTTTAATTTAAATATTATCAATGACTTATATTTACCAGTGGTGCTTAAATTAATTAAGGAAACTATATGGAAAATAGAATGATTATTATGGGGGCTGATCCTTCTGGATTTGAATTAAAAAATACGATTAAGTCTTATTTATCAGGAAAACATTACACGATAAAAGATCTCACAGAATCAGCTCCTATTGGCTATTGTGATGTCGGTGATAAAGTTGGAGCGATAATTTCTGAACATCCTGAATATATTGGCTTTGTTTTCTGTGGTACAGGAATGGGCGTGAGTATTAGTGCGAATAAACATAAAAATGTTTATTGTGGTGTTTGTGAAAGTGTGACCAGCGCTCGTTTTTGTAAAATTATAAATAATTGTAATATTCTTGCTATGGGTGGTTTATTAATAACACCGTTTAAAGCTCAAATGATGGTTGATGCCTATTTATCTGCGACCTTTACAGAAGGTTTTTCAGAAGCAGCACCGGAAAACTTACAATCTGGCTTAAATTCAATGAAAAAAATAGAGAAAAAAATTTATAAAAATTAAGTCATTCATATTGTTTACTTTTATGAGCCTGAATTTTCAGGCTTATTTTTTATTAAGTGATATATTTTGCTTATTAAATAGATAAGGGTTTAGTATCTATACTAGATAATAAATAAAGCATTTTATGACTTAACAATTAAATTAAAAGTAGGTGAACAATGGAACATCAACACTCTGATACAGTAAATGCCCCATTACGTATTACCTCTAAAACCCGTGATGTTGGCAGGATTGAAACTTATCGTGCTTTACCTGATAAAAAACAACGCTTAATTGGACCTTGGTGTTTTCTTGACCATTTAGGCCCCACCGTTTTTAATGACACTGTCGATAAATTAGCTATTTCGCCTCATCCTCATATTGGGTTGCAAACCTTTACTTGGATGTTAGAAGGGGAAATTTTACATCGTGATAGCCTAGGTTTTCAGCAAGTTATTCGACCTCAACAAGTGAATTTAATGACAGCTGGTCACGGTATTAGCCATTCAGAAGATACTTACGGTGATAAAAAAGAAGTCCATTTGGCTCAATTATGGATAGTGTTACCAAACGATAAAAGAAATATGCCACCGCGCTTTGATCACTATCCTGATCTCCCTAAATGGCTAGCCGATGGTGCTGACTTCACGTTACTAATCGGTGATTATCAAAGTCACAACTCTCCCGTATTATGTTTATTACCCATGGTTGGAATGGATATTATGGCAAAACATGCCACTCGCATTCCTTTATCATTAAATCCTAAATATGAATATGGTTTTTTTGTCTTAACGGGAGAAATGACAATAAAAGGGGAGACTTTTATCGCAAATGAACTTGCTTATATTGGGATACAAAACGCTGAGTCATTAACGATAGAACTAAGTGATAATGCTCAAATTCTTTTCTTAGGTGGTGAACCTTTAAATGAAAAAATTTTGATGTGGTGGAATTTTATTGGGCGTAGCAAAGAAGAAATTCAACAAGCAATCACCGATTGGAATGCGGGCAGTGAGCGTTTTGGTAAAGTGGTTAATGATGAAAGAACACCGCTGGTATCGCCGTTAATGCCTTAACTTTATGCTATAAAAGAAAATATTAATATTCCGTGTTTAAACTTAGCTGAGTTATCTAAAGATAATTCAGCTATTTTTTCTTTGTGTTCCACCATTTTTGACATCTCATTAGAGTGACGACGAAATGGGTGTTGAGAACTCATCACTTACTGTCAACGTCATTATTGTCGATACGTCATTCTTAGTCCTTTCTTATATTTCTATCTTAATGATTTTTATCATAAATAAATTAAATCCTCTCTTGGCATGAAATATGCTTCATCTAAAGAAAAATTGACGACAGTAATGCTGTTAAACGTTTTTCTCGGAGGATGTGGCGAATGAATCGCTTTGTAATTGCAGAGCCACAACGATGCATAGGGTGTAATACCTGTATGGCAGCTTGTTCTGAAGTTCACCAAGCTGTGGGGTTACAGGCGCATCCGCGTCTTACAGTGGTAAAAGTGGAGGATCAGACAGCACCGATGCTTTGTCGGCACTGTGAGGATGCTCCTTGTGCTCGTGTGTGCCCAGTTAATGCCATCACTCATGAAGATAATATGATCTTTCTTAATGAGAGCCTGTGTATTGGCTGCAAGTTATGTGGTCTGGTTTGTCCTTTTGGTGCAATTACACCATCAGGCAGTAAACCCGTTAACTTACCGGCTGTTTTTGAACACTTTGTGCCTGAAGAAATGTTGGCTGATGTGCCAGCAAGCCTTCCAACAACCAATCCATTCCTTGCATGGAATGTAGGTATCCGCGCAATCGCAGTGAAATGTGATTTATGTGCTTTCTCTGATGAAGGTCCTGCTTGTGTCAACGTATGTCCAACGGATGCATTGCATTTAGTTGAAGAAGACAAACTTGAAGAGCAGATGAAAACGCGTCGTTTAGACTCAGTGATGGAACCTATTACGAGTCTTGACGATTTATCTACTTTGACACAGGAGCGGAAGTAATATGGAACCTCTTCAGTTACTGCTGTGGTCAGTCATCCTGTATGTTGTTGGTGGCGTTATTGCACTGTTTTTAAAAAAACAGGAAGGGTTGGCAATCCTTATTTCAGGGATCAGCGCAATCATGGGTGGTGTCTTAGGTATTTTAAGTGCATTACCCGTTATTTTTGGTGGTGAAATCGCTACTTTCACTGTCGCAGGACCTTTCGACTTTGCCGCCTTTGTGGTGCGCATGGATATGTTAGGTGCCTTTATGGTGTTCGTCATTTCATTACTGGTCAGCGTGTGTGCGCTTTATTCTCTTGCTTATGTGCAAGAATATAAAGGTCGTGGCGCTTGGAGCATGGGATTCTTTATGAATTTGTTTATTGCTTCAATGGTTGGTTTAGTGGTGATGGATAATGCATTCTACTTTATTATCCTGTTTGAAATGATGTCACTGGCATCTTGGTTCTTAGTTATCGCTGACCAAGATGATGAATCTATTCACGCTGGTCTACTCTACTTCTTTATCGCTCACGCAGGCTCCGTGTTAATCATGATTGCCTTCTTCTTAATGTGGCGTGAAAGTGGAAGCCTTGATTTTGATTCATTCCGTCAACTCTCTCTTTCTCCGGCAATGGCCTCTGTGGTGTTTTTACTGGGCTTTTTTGGTTTTGGTGCCAAGGCCGGTATGTTGCCATTGCACAGTTGGTTACCAAAAGCTCACCCCGCAGCCCCTTCACATGCATCGGCATTAATGTCAGGTGTGATGGTCAAAATTGGTATCTTCGGGATAATCAAAGTGGGTATCGATTTATTGGGTGCGACTGAAATGTGGTGGGGAATTGTTGTCCTCGCATTCGGTGCGGTTTCTTCTGTATTGGGTGTTATGTACGCATTAGCAGAGCACGATTTAAAACGTTTACTTGCATGGCATACCGTTGAAAATATCGGCATTATTTTAATGGGTGTTGGTGTCGGGATGGTGGGAATGGCAACAGACCATCCTATTATTGCTGCACTTGGGCTGTTAGGTGCGCTATATCACTTATTAAACCATGCGGTGTTCAAAGGCTTATTATTCCTCGGCGCTGGCGCCATTATCAATCAAATTCACACGCGTGATATGGATAAGATGGGTGGGTTAGCCAAACTGATGCCTTACACTGCAACGGCATTCTTAGTTGGTTGTATGGCGATTTCAGCGTTACCACCGCTAAACGGTTTTGTGAGTGAATGGTATACCTACCAATCGCTATTCACGATGAGTCACGAAGGTAACTTTGTGATGCGCTTAAGTGGTCCTATTGCCATTATTATGCTGGCAATTACAGGGGCATTAGCGGCAATGTGTTTCGTGAAAGTCTATGGTGTGAGCTTCTGTGGTGGTCCTCGTAGTGAGCAAGCAACCAAAGCAAAAGAAGTACCACTACCAATGACGATTGCGATGGGGTTATTAGCGCTTTTCTGTGTTGTGTTAGGTGTAGGTGCTGCTTTTGTTGCCCCCATCATTGCTAATATCGCAATGTCTCTTAGCGAAACCAGCGCATTAACTGTAGCTCAAGGCTCAATGCTTGTTCCTGATGCGGCATCGCAAGCGATGTTCTCTCCAGCATTAACATTTGTTTTATTAATTGCTTTACCACTCATCCCATTCCTGATTTACCTCGGTCTAAAAGGCAATCAACCTGCGTTTCGTCGTAAAGGTAATCCTTGGGCGTGTGGTTATGTGTGGGAAAAAGATATGGCAGTGTCAGCAGGTGGCTTTACTCAAGCATTACGTAGCATGTTTGCACCACTTTATCGTATGCGTAAACAACTTGATCCATCTCCATTGCTGTCTCGTGGTTTTAATAAAACACAGCTCGGTGCTGAAAAGGTCGAACCATTCTGGGATGAACGCATTATTTATCCGCTGGTTCGTGGTATCCAACGTTTTGCAAAACGTATCCAATGCCTACAAGGCGGGGATTTCAGACTCTATTGTCTATACGTTGTCGCAGCGCTGGTCATCTTGCTTTTAGTCATCGCAGCGTAAGGAGAGGGACTTATGACTTTCCAAGAAGCACCTACGTTAATGATGGGAATATTCGCACTAATACAAGCACTCTTTTTGCTGGCGATAACCCCATTATGTACAGGTATTTCGCGCACAATTCGCGCCAAGATGCATTCGCGTCAAGGTCCTGGAATTTTGCAAGATTATCGAGATATCTTTAAGTTATTTAAACGTCAATCAGTGGCGCCTGAGCAATCGGGTGTGATCTTCCAAGTGATGCCTTATGTGTTACTGGGAAGTATGCTGGTGGTTGCTATGGCGCTGCCTGTCTTTACCGCAACGTCACTGTTTGCAGGTGCAGCCGATCTTATCGCACTGATTTATCTGTTTGCACTTTATCGTTTCTTCTTTTCTTTATCTGGTCTGGATTCAGGAAGCCCATTTGCGGGTATTGGTGCGAGCCGTGAATTAACGCTGGGTGTGTTGGTTGAACCTATCTTGGTGTTATCACTGATTGTGGTGGCGTTAATTGTGGGTTCAACCAATGTCGGCACCATTAGTGCAACGTTGGCTCAAGGTTGGGTATCACCAACTGCCACACTGTTAGCCTTATTAGCGTGTGCTTTTGCCGCTTTTATCGAAATGGGCAAAATGCCATTCGACGTTGCAGAAGCTGAGCAAGAGTTAC
The DNA here is from genome assembly GCF_003144405.1 of Proteus cibi. Taxonomy (GTDB): domain Bacteria; phylum Pseudomonadota; class Gammaproteobacteria; order Enterobacterales; family Enterobacteriaceae; genus Proteus; species Proteus cibi. The sequence continues at coordinate 131,931 of NZ_PENW01000034.1, read as the reverse complement.
AAGAAGGGCCATTAACTGAGTATTCAGGCTCTGGTTTTGCCATGGTGAAACTGGGTCTTGGTTTAAAACAAGTGGTCGTGGCTGAGCTGTTCTTAGCCATATTTATTCCTTTCGGTAAAGCCACTGAATTCACCTTTATGGCTCTGATCATTGCGTTAGTTTTAATGGCAGTGAAATTGTTAGTGGTGTTTGTATTAGCGTCATTGGTTGAAAACAGTTTAGCGCGTGGTCGCTTCTTACTGACTCACCATGTGACATGGTTAGGATTCGGTGTTGCGGCACTGGCTCTTGTTTTCTATTTAACCGGTCTATAAGGAGCGATGATTACAATGGAAAATATAGCTCTTGCGACCTTACTCATCCCATTTGCGGGGGCGTTGATTACGTCCTTAATGCCAAATCGGATGGCGAAGTGGTTATGTACACTGTTCGCTTTATTAGCCACATTAGGAACGGTTGTTTTAGGTTGGCAGTTCCTCGCTGAAGGTAAAGTCGATACCACAATTACGCTAGTACAATATGGTGATATTGCGCTCTTTGGTTTTACCATTGATCGTGTCAGTACCTTGATTGCTTTCGCTGTTGTGTTCTTGGGATTGTTGGTGAGTTTTTACTCTACTGGCTATCTGACCAATGGTAACCGTGAGCATCCTCATGATGGTACTCGTCGCTATTATGCATTCCTATTAATCTTTATCGGTGCAATGGCTGGATTAGTGCTTTCTTCGACTATTCTGGGTCAACTCCTGTTTTTTGAAATCACAGGGGGATGTTCTTGGGGATTAATCGGTTACTACCAATCTGAAAAATCGCTCCGCTCAGCAATGAAAGCATTGTTGATCACTCACGTTGCTTCAATCGGTCTTTATCTCGCAGCTGCAACCTTGTTTGTGAGTACGGGTACCTTTGAATTAACCGCAATCGCCACCTTAGATGAGCCAACAAAACTGATTGTGTTTGGTGGCATTCTCTTTGCAGCTTGGGGTAAATCAGCTCAATTACCATTACAAGCTTGGCTACCTGATGCCATGGAAGCACCTACTCCTGTGAGTGCTTACTTACACGCAGCGTCAATGGTAAAAGTCGGAGTTTACATCTTTGCTCGGGCAATTATGTCAGCAGGTGGTGATGTCCCTCATCTTATTGGTTGGGTGGGTATCACCATGGCAGTTATCACGTTGATTTATGGCTTTATGATGTATCTGCCACAAAAAGATATGAAACGTCTGTTAGCATGGTCAACCATCACTCAGCTCTCTTATATCTTCCTTGCATTATCTATTTCTATCTTTGGACCGCGCGAAGCGTTTGAAGGCGGTATTGCTTATATCTTTAACCATGCCTTCGCGAAAAGCTTGTTCTTCTTAGTGGCGGGTGCACTGAGTTATAGCTGTGGTACTCGTATGTTGCCTCGCTTAAAAGGGTTAATTAATAAATATCCATTATTGGGTGTGGGGTTCTGTGTTGCCGCGCTGGCAATCGCAGGTGTGCCACCAATGAATGGTTTCTTTAGTAAATTCCCAATTTTTGCCGCAGGTTTTGAATTGTCGAGTGTTTTCTGGGTGATGACACCAATTATGGTGCTAGTGCTGATTGAGTCTGTTGCTAGCTTCACTTGGTTTATCTACTGGTTTGGTCGTGTTGTTCCGGGCAAACCAAGTACAGAAGTTGCAGAAGGGCAACCTGTTCCTATGGCAATGCAAATTGTGATTGGAATACTGATTGTGATGTCCTTTGCATCCAGTGTTATCGCAGTCACTTGGCTAGGATAAGGGAGATAAATCATGACTGGAGCACTTATCGTAAACAATTTGGCGGGGTTAATGATGATCACCTCGCTACTGGTAATTGGCGCTAAAAAGCCGATTGCTTCATGTTGGTTCTATGCATTGCAATCTTTCGTTTTAGTGATGATTTTTGTCACGTTAGCTAATACCTTGGATGCACACCAACTCACCATTTGGGCAATCACCGCCTTCTTTACCAAAGTTCTGTTAGTGCCACTTATTTTAGGATTTGCATTCCGTAAGTTATCCGATCCTAGTGCGAATATCAGTGTTATTAGCCCTGCACTGTTAATGTTGTTGGCGGCTGTTATCGTTATTTTAAGTTGGTTTGTGGTTGAGCCTATTCAAATACCAATGGTTGTTGATTTGAAACCTGCACTCGCAGTTTCTCTGGGACACTTTATGTTGGGTCTGCTTTGTATCGTGACTCAGCGAAATATCCTAAAACAAGCTTTTGGTTACTGTTTAATGGAAAACGGCTCTCACTTAACACTGGCACTATTAGCGTGGAGAGCACCTGAACTGGTCGAAATCGGTATCGCCACTGACGCCATCTTTGCTGTGATCGTGATGGCAGTGTTGGCGCGTAAGATTTACCGCACGCTCAACACACTGAACGTGGATCAACTGACCGCGCTGAAGGGGTGAGGAGATGAACCAAACAACCATGTTAACAATTTTAATGTTTGCACCGTTGGTATTTTCAATACTGGCGTTTCTAAGTCCGTTATTAAAAGCGGGTGCGCGTCCTATTGTGACGGGTATTCATGCTATTGGTATCACCGTATTGTTAATCGCTGCATTAGGAACGGTGGCAGATGTCATGTCCCATGGCGAAATATTGGCTGCTGCTAATTGGGTTCATGTGGATAGCCTAGGGGCTTTATTCCTTGCCATCTTAGGTATTATCGGCTTTTTAACGGGGCTTTATTCTATTGGCTATATGAATCACGAAGTGGATGAGGGTGAAATCTCCGTGCGCACTTTGTGTAACTACTATGGTTTCTTCCACCTCTTTTTATTCACCATGTTATTAGCCATTACGAGTAATAACTTGATCTTAATGTGGGCTGCCATTGAAGCAACAACCCTAAGTTCGGCATTTTTAGTCGGGATTTATGGGCAACGTTCTTCTTTGGAAGCTGCGTGGAAGTACATCATTATTTGTAGTGTGGGTGTGGCATTTGGTCTTTTCGGTACTATTTTGGTTTATGCCAATGCCGCAAGCTTTATGCCTGATCCAGATCAGGCTATCTTCTGGACTGAAGTGTTGAAATATACAGACCAGTTAGACCCAACACTGATGCATTTAGCTTTTGTCTTTATTTTAATCGGTTTCGGTACCAAAACGGGGTTATTCCCAATGCACGCATGGTTGCCAGATGCACACAGTGAAGCCCCAAGTCCTGTTAGTGCCTTGCTATCAGCCGTTTTACTGAATTGTGCACTGTTAATCATCATTCGTTACTACATCATTATTGATGCGGCAATTGGTACTGAATTTACACGTAACTTACTGTTAATTTTTGGCTTCCTCTCTGTCGCTATCGCCGCGTTCTTTATTCTTATTCAGCGCGATATGAAACGTCTTTTAGCGTACTCCAGTGTGGAAAACATGGGATTAATTGCCGTCGCATTAGGAATTGGCGGACCAATTGGTATTTTGGCTGCTTTATTCCACACCTTAAACCACAGCTTAGCGAAAGCATTGTTGTTCTGTGGTTCAGGTAACGTGTTATTGAAATACGGTACTCGTGATTTAAATGTCGTGAAAGGCATGTTTAAAGTGATGCCATTAAGTGCCGCTCTGTTTGCGGGTGGGGCTTTAGCGTTAGGCGGTATGCCTCCTTTCAACGTCTTTATCAGTGAATTTATGATTGTTGTGGCAGGTTTAGCATCTCAGCACATTGGCTTAACTATCCTATTATTATTGTTATTGACTGTAGTCTTAGGTGGGTTGGTTCGAATGGTAGCTAAAGCTGTCTTTGGTCCAAAACCTGATGTTGTTGCTAAAGGTGAACTGGGAATTTTAACCACATTACCAATGGTCATTCTGATTGCACTTATGCTGTTAATGGGAACTCACATTCCTAAGCCTGTCAGTGAGTTGTTAGAAAATGCCGCTAATATCGTGATGAATATTGATAAAAGTGAGTCACCTACTTATACATGGCCAACGGCTTTAATCAGCAATCCATCCACATCGGTTCAGGAGATGTAACGTGAGCTACCAAAATTATGTCAGTAGAAAAGAGGGAAAAGAACTGGGCGGAGATTACGTTGCCAAAGTTCGTGAAAAGTTTCCATCAGCCGTTCTTGATGAAGAGAGACAAACCGCTGATCAATTGACGATAACAGTAAAAACGGAATCACTTCCTGAAGTGGTGGAATACCTGTATTACGGCTTAGGCGGTTGGTTACCCGTTTTATTCGGTAATGATGAACGTAGTTTAAATGGCGACTATGCGGTTTATTACGCATTATCAATGGAAGAGGGTGAAAAATGCTGGGTGGTGGTAAAAGCCCATGTTAGCCCAATCACGTTAGAGTTTCCGTCCGTGACACCACGTGTACCCGCTGCCGTGTGGGGAGAACGTGAAATCCGTGATATGTATGGTCTTATCCCCGTGGGTTTACCTGATGAGCGTCGTTTGGTGCTTCCAGATGATTGGCCTGACGAGATGTATCCACTGCGTAAAGATGCGATGGATTATCGTCAACGTCCAGCACCAACAACCGAAGTTGAAACTTATCCTTTCGTGAATGAAGGTAAGCAAGATGCGCGTGTTGTGCCAATTGGCCCTATGCACATTACCTCTGATGAACCGGGACACTTCCGCTTATTCGTCGACGGTGAAAATATTGTCGATGCCGATTACCGCATGTTCTATGTTCACCGTGGTATGGAGAAACTAGCTGAAACTCGTATGGGTTATAACGAAGTCACCTTCTTATCAGACCGTGTATGTGGTATCTGTGGTTTTACTCACAGCGTAGCGTATGTGACTTCTGTTGAAAATGCATTAGGCATCGAAGTACCACGTCGTGCGCATACTATTCGTTCTATCTTATTAGAAGTTGAGCGTCTTCATAGCCATTTATTAAACATTGGTTTAGCGAGTCACTTCACCGGCTTTGATACTGGCTTTATGCAATTTTTCCGTATTCGTGAAAAATCAATGCAAATTGCAGAAATGCTCACAGGTGCGCGTAAAACGTATGGCTTGAACTTAATTGGGGGTATTCGTCGCGATATTTTAAAAGATCAGCGTCTGAAGACTATCCAACTTGTTAGAGAAATGCGCAAAGAAGTCACTGAATTAGTGGATGTACTGCTATCAGCACCCAATATGGAACAACGTACTGTGGGTGTCGGTATTTTAGATAAGAAAGTGGCTCGTGATTTTAGTCCAGTAGGACCCATGATAAGAGCGAGTGGTTTTAAACGTGACGTGCGTTTTGACCACCCATTTGCAGATTATGGCAATCTTCCACTGACGCTCTTTAGTTATGAAGGTGGCGACGTATTCTCTCGTGTGATGGTACGTATTAAAGAAGTCTTGGATTCCATGGCAATGATTGAATATGCCTTAGATAACTTGCCAGAAGGGCCATTATTAACGGAAGGCTTTACTTATCAGCCTTATAAATTCGCACTTGGTTTTACTGAAGCACCGCGTGGTGAAGATGTTCACTGGAGTATGTTGGGCGATAACCAAAAATTATTCCGCTGGCGTTGCCGTGCCGCAACTTATGCTAACTGGCCTGTATTACGCTATATGTTGCAAGGAAATACTGTCTCTGATGCGCCGTTAATTATCGGTAGTCTTGACCCTTGTTATTCCTGTACTGACAGGGTAACGCTCGTCGATGTGAAAAAACGTAAATCTAAAACAGTTTCTTACAAAGAAATTGAACGTTATAGCATCGAACGTAAAAATTCGCCGCTCAAGTGAGGGAATGAACGATGTTAAAATTGTTTAAAACCATAATTAAAACAGGCGAAGCAACGACCAAATATCCGTTTAAGCCTCTGGATTTACCGGATGGTTTCAGAGGTAAGCCTGAATATGATGCACAGCAATGCATTGTCTGTGGTGCTTGCACCGCAGCCTGTCCTGCGAATGCGTTAACAATGGAAACGAATTTGGAAACAGGCGAGCGTCATTGGCAATTATTCATCGGTCGCTGTATTTATTGCGGCCGTTGTGAAGAAGTTTGCCCAACAAGAGCGATTGTTTTATCCGATATGTTTGAAACGGCAGTGACTAAAAAGTCAGATCTTTATATTAAAGGGACTTTTAAATTATTGAATTGCCGTGAATGCCATCAACCCTTTACGCCTAAAAAATCAGTTGAATATGCGATGGCGCTATTAGTGCAATCAGGTTGGGATGAGCAAACTGTAGAAGCGATGCGCCCACAATTTGAAACTTGCCCTGAATGTAAGCGTAAACATAATTTGTTATCTGATGGTCGTGAAAATATTAGTGTGGGCGAAATTGGGAGTACAATAAAATGAGTCTACCAGAAATTCCCATTAATCATCATGTTAGCCAACCTATCACCCTTGATGATCAGGTTAAAAAGCTAAAACAGACATTGTTGAAAGATATTCAGCGTTCAGCTTATGTTTATCGTGTTGACTGTGGTGGTTGTAATGGTTGTGAGATTGAAATTTTCTCCGCAATTACACCGGTTTTTGATGCTGAACGTTTTGGTATCAAAGTGGTAGCGTCGCCTCGTCACGCTGATATTTTATTATTTACTGGCGCAGTAACGCGCCAGATGCGCGTTCCTGCATTACGTGCTTATGAATCAGCGCCCGATCCAAAAATCTGTATCTCTTATGGTGCTTGTGGCTGTGGTGGCGGTATTTTCCACGATCTTTATTGTGTATGGGGGGGGAGTGAATCTATCGTTCCTATTGATGTGTGGATACCGGGTTGTCCTCCAACACCTGCTGCGACGATTTATGGATTTGCGGTTGCACTGGGGTTGTTAGACCAAAAATTAAAAGGTGAATCGCACATTGAAGTAGAGAATGAAAAAGCATCCCTCATTCTGCCTTCTATTCCTTTAGATACTCGAGTGATGGTTGAGCGTGAGGCTCGTCGTCTTGCTGGCTATTATCAGGGAAGACAAATCAGTGATCATTTCCTCACCTTATTAGAAGGCGCCACTATTCAAGAAGTGAGTGGACGTGTTGATGAATGGTTACGACAAGCTAATGATCCTCGCTTATCCGAGATTGTAAAACGTCTCGTTTATTCATTAAGCCAAGGAGGTATCTATGCCTGATGACGCTAAAGTTTACTTTTGGTCATTAAGACAAAAGTTTGTTGATAGCGATGATGATATTCCTGAGCAAGCGCAACAGGTGATGTACTATTCGCTCGCGATTGGTCATCACGTGGGTATGATTGATTGTCTAAAAACAGAGCTAGTCTGTCCTTTAGAAAAATATAAAGCATGGATTGATTTATTACCTGAAGGTGAAGCCAAACGTAAAATGCAAGGATTGCTGACGTTTGGTGAAATCAATATTAACTCTGAGCATACTCATTTATTAGCGTTAGCATTTGATCCGATTACCAAAAATGACGATCCTATTTTTAGTGAGTGGAGCCAAACGTTGATTAAGTTACTCGGTGAGATCCACGCAGAACCTGCTATTTATTTGATTGTGAAGAGAAAACCATGAGTACAGCAATGACAGCACCTAAAGTGGTATTAACGGTTGGCAACAGCATGATGGGCGACGACGGTGCGGGCCCTCTGCTTGCTGAGTTAATGGAAGCAAACCCTATTGATGGATGGATTGTTATCAACGGGGGAAGTGCACCTGAAAATGTCTCTTATCAAGTAAGAGAGTTACAACCTCAATGTGTTGTCATTGTTGATGCCGCAGACATTGGTTTAAATCCCGGTGAGATTAGGGTTATAGATCCTGATTACATCGCGGAAATGTTTATTATGAGCACTCATAATATGCCACTGAATTTTCTTATCGATCAATTAAAAGATGATATTCCAGATATTACTTTTCTAGGAATACAACCTGATCTCGTTGGTTTTTATTATCCAATGACCGATGCGGTAAAAAATGCGGTAGATGAAGTGTATCAAGGGATCAAGTCTTGGCGAGTAGATTACTTTCCAGAACTTGAAGTCTGCGATGAAGAAGATATTGAAGAATAAAAGTACAACAAGTATCCATAGATTATTAATATAGCTAAAAATAAAACATCCGCTTTGCGGATGTTTTTCGTTAATGCGTAATATAAGTGTCATTAATTATAAAAAAGTGTTTTTGGTAACTTATCTATTGCCAGTAACATCTATTTACCTTTTTAACCTTAAGTTTTCCTTTAGCCATCTCTTTTAAAAATAACGTTGCTTAACCTTTTCTTCATCGAGTATTCCAAAAGTTAACTATACTCATTCTTTATTAGTAATGATTTTTACTTCGAATTAGCATAAAAGTTACTTTTTCTCTTAAGTTATAACGAAAGAATAGCAAGAATAGCAACATATTCAGGTTGGTATCTTTGTTATCCTTAATCAATATATTTAGAGTGAAAGTGATCTCTTAAAAAGAATAAAAGGTTGATTATGTCTTCTTTTGTACCTCAATTAAGTATTGTGGTTGCCGTTTATAATGGTGAGAAATTTTTATCAAAATTTTTTAGTTACTTACAAGCGCAGAAACTACAGAATTGGGAGCTTATTCTTGTTGATGATGGTTCTAAAGATAATTCCTTAAAATTCCTTTATGAGTGGAAAGATAAATTCCCCGATGTCACTATCCTGACTCAGGAAAATCAAGGCGTTTCTGTTGCTCGTAATACCGGCTTTAATGTTGCTCGTGGAAAATATGTCGCTTTTCCGGATATTGACGATGTTATTGATGCCAAGATGTATCCCCGGCTACTCGAAATCGCGCTTGCTGACGATTTAGATATTGCGACTTGTAATGGTAATTATGTTTATGCAGATGGTCGCCCTTCACGACCTATTTTTCCATCTAGCCGCTTGCAGACAACAGGCGTTTTAACGGGGCCACAGTGGCTAGAAATGGCATTAAACTCTAAAAAATTCTTGCATGTAACTTGGTTAAATATTTATCGACGCGAGTATTTACTTGCTCATGGTTATTATTTTGAGCCAGGTTTACATCATCAAGATATTCCGTGGACAACAGAAGTATTATTAACGGCTAAACGTGTGAGATATATCGATGAGCGTTACTACGATTACTTTATTCACTCTGGATCTGTTTCGCATACAACGCCTAATGATACTATTCATGTTAGAACAATTCATAATTACATGAAAATATTAGAAATGCTGGATGCTATTAATCAAAAATATAAGGAAGTGACTCAAAATATCGATGCATGTTATTGGCAAATCGCAAAAGAAGGTCTAGGCATTATTCATTCTATTGGCTCTATTCAATCTATTGAAGTTAAAAAACAGATGGTTAAAGAACTTTTTGATAGAGGAATATGGTCATTAATTTGGCAGAATGCGAAAGATTTTAGATTACGTTGGCGGTTAGGACGACGCTATTTTAAATTAAAAAGAATATTAAATTCATGAGTACAAGAGGGCACACTAATGTGCCTTTTTTATTTTTTAGGATAAATTAAATAAAATGAAATAATCTAATTTCGTTAAAAAGTCACTTTATTTCGTTTTGCGCTCACTAATAAATTCAATGATAAATATATAACTTATTTATTGGAAAAATACTGTGCACTTGCTAGAAGTTTGCCATAATGAGTATCACTGCTTAATAAAAGTTTATGTAAAATCAATAAACTGTCGAATATTATTCGAGTAGTTATATAAAAATACTTATTATGATGTCACTGGTTTAACCTTTATCTGCATTGAATTGCAGAACATCATAATTATCATTGTTATTTATCTTGTTTCAGCCTCTTCATCTTATTTAGATAGAGATTGATGATAAGTCGTATCTAAAAAATCGGAGAATGTTTTATGTCTATTCGGTTTGGTTGGCGTCAATCATTAGTAACGTTAACTTGCTTAGCCGCGTTAAGTGTTCCTTTTGCAACCTCTGCTCAAACGTTGAAATTAGCTATTGGTGAAGAGCCAACAGAAGGTTTCGACCCCATGTTGGGCTGGAGCCATGGCAGTTACTTACTTCTTCATAGCCCATTGCTAAAGCAAAACGCGGATCTCTCTTGGTATAGCAATATGTTAAGTGACTATCAGCCAAGTGAAGATGGTAAAACATGGAAATTAACGTTAAAACCAGATTTAAAATTCTCTGATGGTTTACCGCTGACGGCAAAAGATATTGTATTTACCTATAACAATGCGGCTGCAAGTGGCGGTAAAGTTGATATGGGTAACTTCCTTTCTGCAAAAGCGGATGATGACTTACATGTCACTATTACGTTAAAAGCACCGCAAAGTACTTTTGTTAACGTACTTGGCTCTTTAGGTATCGTTTCTGCTGATAAGTATGATGAAAAAACTTACGCACAAAAGCCAATTGGGGCGGGTCCTTATCGCATGGTAAGTTTCCAACCAGGTCAACAATTAATTGTTGAGGCTAACCCTTATTATGCGGGTAAGAAAAACGATTTTGAAAAACTCATTTTTGTTTTCCTTGATGAAGATGCCGCTTTTGCTGCTGCTCAAAGTGGGCAGTTAGGTATTGTGCGTATTCCTCCTGCAACGGCTGCAATCGCGAAAAATTTACCTAATACTAAATTGTGGGAAAGACCGAGCGTCGAAAACCGCGGTATTGTTTTCCCAATGGTAAAATCGGGTGAGAAAAATGCCCAAGGTTATGATATCGGTAATGATATCACCGCAGATATCGCTATTCGTAAAGCAATTAATTATGCTCTTGACCGTAAATTATTATCAGAGCAAGTACTTGATGGTTACGCTGTTCCTGCATACACCGGTGTAAAAGGGTTGCCTTGGGATCAAACGGATGCTGTCTTCAAAGATGGTGATGTTGAAAAAGCGAAGCAAATTCTTGAAGATGCAGGTTGGAAATTGAATAAAAGTGGTATTCGTGAAAAAGACGGTTTAGAAGCCAAACTTACCTTATGGTATACCAGTGGTGATGCTACTCGTCGCGATTTAGCCGAATCAATTCGTGCGTTAGTGCAACCTCTTGGCATTCAAATGGATCTTAAATCAGGAAGTTGGGATACAGTAGAGCGCTATATGCATTCAAATCCAACTTTATTTGGTTGGGGTAGCCTAGATCCTATGGAGCTATATCATCACTACAGTGCTAATGCCGCGGGGGTTGGTTATTATAATCCGGGTTATTATAAAAATCCTGAAGTTGAGAAGCACCTACAAGCGGCGCTTGATGCCCATACATGGCAAGAAGCGGTTCCACATTGGAAAGCAGTTGAGTGGGATGGTAAAAACGGTGTCGGTGTAAAAGGTGATGCGGCTTGGGCTTGGCTGATGAATGTGCAACATACTTACCTAACTAACCCTTGTGTTGATTTGGGCACAGGAACACCTGAAATCCATGGTTCATGGTCATTATTAAATAGTGTAGATACTTGGAAGTGGACTTGTCAGTAATACGTCAAAGTGTAGGTTTTTTCCTGCGACTACTCTGCCTGCTGTTGGTGACAACGGCAGGTGTTTTTATTTTATTAAGTTTTTCACCGATCGATCCCATTAAGGCGTATATCGGTAGTGATTTATTGAATGTTCCTCCTGAGCAATACCCTTTAATTGCAGCACGTTGGGGAATTGACCAACCTTTATGGATGCGATTTTGGTTTTGGTTTAGCCAAATCATTCAAGGGGATTTTGGCTATTCTATGTTGTATAACATGCCTGTCATTGATGTTATTCGTGAACGTGCTGGACCTTCGTTTATCTTGCTTTTTTCAGCATGGGTATTTTCCGGTGTCATTGGTGTCGTGATGGGATTAATCGCAGGTCGATATCTTAATCGTTGGCCAGATAGAATGATCTCTACTTTATCTTATCTATTAGCGGCCTTACCGACGTTTTGGGTGGGATTACTGCTGCTATCTCTGTTTTCTGTCACCTTACATTGGGCGCCAATTTGTTGCGCCTGGCCGATGGGAAGTAGTGCTGAAACAGCAACGTTAAGCCAGCGTTTTTCTCATCTTATCTTACCTATGATTGCTCTTGGATTATTAGGCACTGGGAATATTGCACTGCACACTCGTGCGAAAGTGGCTGAGGTAATGGGCAGTGAATTTATCCATTTTGCGAAAGCTCAAGGTGATAAAGGTTGGGCTATGATGCTATTTCATGTTCTACGTCATGCCATTACACCTGCACTTTGCTTACAGTTTGCATCCATTGGTGAATTACTTGGTGGCTCTCTTTTGGCAGAGAAAGTATTTGCTTATCCCGGTTTAGGGCAAGCCACCGTTGATGCGGGATTACGTGGCGATATTCCATTATTGATGGGTATTGTGGTTTTTAGCACGATTTTAATTTTCTTTGGTAATAGCATTTCTAATGGGCTATTAAGACGTATTAATAAAGGAATTTTGCGAGACTCATGATTTACGATCCGAACAAGCCTTTATTGAAACTTCTCTTCGTGACCCTTGCTTTGATTGGGTTAGTGGCTTACGGTTTTTCTATTTCTCATACTGATATTGCAATGGATTTTTTGGCAAGAAATCAAGCGCCTTCAGAGCAATATTGGTTTGGCACAGATAATCTTGGTCGCTCTTTATGGTTACGTTGTTTTCAAGGCATGTTAAGTAGCTTAAATATTGGTGTAACAAGTGCGGTTGTGAGTGGCTTAATTGCATTGATTTTCGCGGGTATCTCTTCCATAAATCGTTATTGCGACTTTTTTGTAAGAGGTGTTGTTGATGCGCTTTTGGCATTACCTCACTTATTACTCTTGATTTTGATCTGTTTCACGTTAGGTGGCGGGCAACAAGGTGTTATTTGGGCTGTCGCATTAACGCATTGGCCTAAATTGGCGTTGATCTTACGAGGTGAAATTCAACGTATTAGAGAAGCTGATTATGTGATGTTATCGCGTCGTATTGGTAATACGCCTTTTGAGTGTGTAAAAAAACACTATATCCCAATGCTATTACCTCAGTGGATTGTGGGAACCTTGTTAATGTTTCCTCATGCAGTATTGCATAGCGCGGCATTAAGCTTCCTCGGTTTTGGTCAGGCTGCTCATGAACCTTCACTCGGCTTATTACTGGCAGATGCGCTACGCTATTTAAGTACAGGCTCTTGGTGGATGGTGGTGTTTCCGGGATTGATTTTGATGTGCTTAGTCTTGATCTTCGATCAATTTGCTAAAGCAATGCAACAATTATGGCTAAGAGGGGCGGGATGTTAAGTTTTGAACAATTCTCCATTGATATTGCACAATTTCGTTGGTTAGGAAAACGAAATTGGCAGCCGTTGCTAAAATCAATTTCATTGGATATTAAACCCGGAAAGATGCTGGCATTAGTGGGAGGCAGTGGTGAAGGTAAAAGCCTGTTATTACAAAGTGCGCTAGGACTTTTGCCTGCCAATATGCGAGTTCGTGGTGCGATTAAACTGAATGGGCACACGCTAAGTGAACGGGAACTTATTGCTTATCGTGGGAATACTTTTTGTTATATTCCTCAAGGTGTTAGCGCCCTCAATCCGTTAATCTGCATCGGTGATCAATTAAGTCGCTCTGCACGTTTAAGTGGTGCTGATGTTACCTCTGATGATATCGTGCAACAGTTAGGGCTTTATCATCTTTCTGGTTCATTGGTAAAAACATATCCCGCAAAATTGTCTGGTGGCATGGCAAAACGTGTATTAGCCTGTAATGCAACACTCTCTAATGCACAATATATTTTGGCAGATGAAATCACCTCGTGGCTCGATGATGAACATGCGTGTTTGTTATTAGGGCATTTAAGAGAGTTATGCAATCAAGGTAAATCAGTGCTTTGGGTTACACATGATTTAGCCTTGGCTGCACGGTTTGCGGATACAATAGCAGTGCTTAATCAGGGTGAGGTTAACGAAATTATTCCAGCTAATGTGCTTAATCGTCATGAGGGTAGTGAGTGGTTGAAGACGCTCTGGAATGCATTACCTGAACAACAATTTATTAATACAAAAGAAGCATCACTTAATCCATTATAATATTGTGTTCTTTCGTCTTATTTTTATACGTTTCATTGGTTATTTCTGGAGTTATCTTTATGCCACTTTTAGAGTTAAAACAATTATCTGTGGAGCAAGCAGGTAAGGTGTTATGGCAAGATCTCTCCTTTTCGTTAGAGGCGGGAGAGCGGTTCGGTATTTCAGCACCAAGCGGCACTGGAAAAACGACATTAGGTCGTGTTTTAGCGCAGTGGCAACTTCCCACTCAAGGTTCAATTCTTTTTAATGGTAACCCATTGTCTAAAAAGGGTTATTGTCCCATTCAATTAGTCCCTCAACATCCTGATAAATGTTTTAATCCATTCCGAACAACCGGTGATAGCGTTCGTGATGCTTGGTCACCAGATGAAAGTTGGCTCGAAAAACTCAAGATCAAGCAAGAGTGGTTAACGCGTAGACCTAATGAATTATCTGGTGGAGAGCTTGCACGTATTGCGTTATTACGGGCGTTAGATCCTCGTACTCAAATATTGATTGCGGATGAAGTGACAGCGCAGTTAGACGCACAAATTCAAGCCGATATTTGGCAGGTGTTAATAGATGAAAGTCAAAAGCGACCTTTAAGCTTGATTATCTTTAGCCACAATAAAGCGCTTCTTGAGAAGGTTTCGACTAAGGTGTGGTGGGTAGATAAAGAAAAAAATACATCTATTATTTCTACTTTGAATGCTTCAATCGATTAATAAAAAGAGCTTCCTATATTTTTATAGGAAGCCAAATAATACAGCTAAAATTAACCTTAAATATAACAATAAGGAATTAGAAGCGATAAGTGTAGCTAATGCCAAACTGCATATCGTGATTGCGATAAGGGGTCATTTCCCAATTTGCTGATGTGTTAATGGAAGACTGTTTATCAAACTGATAAGTCAACCCGACATGAGCAAATGGACGTTGCTTTAACGGTTTCTTGTTTTCTGAATAATCAATATGTTGTTGACCTAAATAGTCAATCTGACTACGAAAATCCCCTTGATGATGTGATAGGTTCCATAATAAACCCGCTTTAGTATTCAAGATGAAAGATGAACCTAATAAGTAGTCCATACCTAATCCCATTTTGGCTAACAGTGAGTGTGTTTTAAGAGCATCATAGTGTGCTGCAAATTGCGCATTTTGAGTTTCACTGTAAGCGGAACGTGAGATTTGATTAAAAGTAAGCCCAGCAAATGGTGTCAGTAATAAATCATCTGCTATTGAATAAGGATAATAACCCTGTAATTCAATATGATAGCCAGTAATTTTCGCATTCCCCTTACCCTGCTCAGTATTAGCTAATGCTTGTCTTTCAATAGAAACTTTACGATTTAAATAAGCCCCTTTTAATGACAGGTGTAATGCATTGTTATTTAATTCAGCATTGAGTGATGGCATTAAATCTAGACTAAAGCCAATTAAAGGTAATGCGTAACCTTGATATTGATAGCCTTTAGGTAATGAAGAATAGACATCGGTATCAATGGCAAGTCCTACAATTAATGGGATATGGTTGACATCAAAACGATAGGCTCCGCTTAATCCGGTTTGTGTTGCATTGGCTTTATTTACGTTTTGATAGTGTGTAAAACCGCTGATACAGGCTTTTTTAGTGCCAACAGAACAAGTCGCAGAAGCTAAATAACGCAGTTGCCCTTGTTGCATATCCATAAATTTATAGCTGTTTCCAGCCACTAATTGCATTGATTTATAGGTGTTTTCAATATCAATTGGTTTGCTGATAGTGACAGAGGGTTTATTTTTTTCTTTCTCTTTTGCTCGTAGTTCTAATTCATCTTCTACTGGGATCAGTTCTTTGGCTTTTTCTTCGGCAATGCGTTGCTTCTCTTTGTCTTCATCAGCAAGGCGTTGTTTCTCTTTGGCTTCGTCAGCCAAACGTTGTTTCTCTTTGGCTTCATTAGCCAAACGTTGTTTCTCTTTGGCTTCGTCAGCCAAACGTTGTTTCTCTTTGGCTTCATTAGCCAAACGTTGTTGTTCTTTGGCTTCTTCGGCAAGGCGTTGTTTCTCTTTGGCTTCATTAGCCAAACGTTGTTGTTCTTTGGCTTCGTCAGCTAAGCGTTGTTTCTCTTTGGCTTCATCTGCCAAGCGTTGTTGTTCTTTGGCTTCTTCGGCTAAACGTTGTTTCTCTTCAGCTTCTTCGGCAATGCGTTGCTTCTCTTTGGCTTCTTCAGCTAAGCGTTGTTTCTCTTTGGCTTCATTAGCCAAACGTTGTTGTTCTTTGGCTTCGTCAGCTAAGCGTTGTTTCTCTTTGGCTTCATTAGCCAAACGTTGTTGTTCTTTGGCTTCGTCAGCTAAGCGTTGTTTCTCTTTGGCTTCATTAGCCAAACGTTGTTGTTCTTTGGCTTCGTCAGCTAAGCGTTGTTTCTCTTTGGCTTCATTAGCCAAACGTTGTTGTTCTTTGGCTTCGTCAGCTAAGCGTTGTTTCTCTTTGGCTTCATTAGCCAAACGTTGTTGTTCTTTGGCTTCGTCAGCTAAGCGTTGTTTCTCTTTGGCTTCATTAGCCAAACGTTGTTGTTCTTTGGCTTCGTCAGCTAAGCGTTGTTTCTCTTTGGCTTCATTAGCCAAACGTTGTTGTTCTTTGGCTTCGTCAGCTAAGCGTTGTTTCTCTTTGGCTTCATTAGCCAAACGTTGTTGTTCTTTGGCTTCGTCAGCTAAGCGTTGTTTCTCTTTGGCTTCATTAGCCAAACGTTGTTGTTCTTTGGCTTCGTCAGCTAAGCGTTGTTTCTCTTTGGCTTCATTAGCCAAACGTTGTTGTTCTTTGGCTTCGTCAGCTAAGCGTTGTTTCTCTTTGGCTTCATTAGCCAAACGTTGTTGTTCTTTGGCTTCGTCAGCTAAGCGTTGTTTCTCTTTGGCTTCATTAGCCAAACGTTGTTGTTCTTTGACTTCGTCAGCTAAGCGTTGTTTCTCTTTGGCTTCATTAGCCAAACGTTGTTTCTCTTTGGCTTCGTCAGCTAAGCGTTGTTTCTCTTTGGCTTCGTCAGCTAAACGTTGTTTCTCTTCGGCTTCATCAGCCAAGCGTTGTTTTTCTTTGACTTCGTCAGCTAAGCGTTGTTTCTCTTTGGCTTCGTCAGCTAAACGTTGTTTCTCTCTGTCTAAGCGCTCTTGCTCAGCTCTGGCTTTCTCTGCTTCTATTGCTGCATTTTTTTGTGTTAGTGCATTAAGCGTGGTTTGACTCTTTGCATATTCATATTCAGCTAATTTTAATTGCGAATTTTGTGTTCCATTATCTAACGTGGTTATTTCAAGATTAATATCTTCGATTTCTTTTTTGTAATCATCTTCTCTATTTTTATATTTATGATATTCATTTGAATATTTATCATATGTTGCTGAACCTCCATTTTTATCGCCCTCATCAATAATGTTTTCAATTCTAATTTTTTCTTTACTGGCATTTTCCATATTAGTTTTAGTTATTTCTAATCTATTGGATAATGCTTCTTTTTGAGTGTTAAATGTCTTTTTAAGCGAAGTCAAATTTTCAAATGATAAATTTGAGTACACTTTGGTTTTTTCAATATCATTAGTTGCTAAAAGTGTATCGTATTTAATATTTATAGTTTCTTTATTTTGATTTTCTTCTATTTTATTCTCTGGTGTTTTTCCAATATTCCAGGCAACAAGTTTCCATTCATTATTGCTTCCTTTTGATACACCAAATATAGCATTGCCATCTTTAGATATAGAATGGGCTTCTGATTCTTCAATGTTATTATTGAGATTTAGTAATAGTTGGGATTTTTCTTCATCAACAAAATATACAAAGGCGTTTCTAGGATATTCTGATAGTGGAGAAGATTGTCTTTTTTTTATGAGATTGTCACCGTATTCTACCCAGCCAACAAAAAATTCACCATTTTCTGAAATAGCCGTCGCTTCTGAATTATAATAACGACTCAAATGAGTACTATTAATTGTTGGTTTTCTAATTTTATTTTGAGTCGGATGATAGATAAAAGCTTCGCGAATTAATCTATCATCGCTTTCATTTTGGCGTTTAATGCGCGATTCTATCCAACCCACGGCGATATCATTTTTAGAGAGTTGATTGATTCTTGATGAGCCATAATCTGAATTCGAAATAATTTTTATATCATCATTCGACTGATCATAAAGAAATGCTAATCTAACACTATCTGATTTTTGATTTTCTCTTTGTAAGGTACCATAAAGGTATTTTCCACTAAAGGATGGTGCTGTAATATTAGGTTTTAATTTGATTAAGTTATTAAAAGAAGTTAATTTTTCAAATGCAATAAATTTATTTTTTTCTATATGATTATTGAGTTTTGTTTTATTCCACTCATTAAGTGGAATGCTTTTTTTATTTTCATTGTCAAAGATAAAAAAATTTTTTTCGCTAGGTGCGGTATATATCGCATAAGGATCATTATCTTCAGAGTAAAGACTAAATAATCCATCGTTAGTGGTGGAATAATAATCATCTTCAATATAATATGAGATATTATTTTTAGGATTAAATAAATTTGATTCTTTTAAAAAAACATCATAAACAAAAAACACAGTATTGTTATTATATTTACCATGGGCAGTTAAGTAACGACCGTTTTCTGAAAGCGAAAGGACGCTAATATTATCGAAATTTTTTATTTTTAACGGATTAAAGCTTTTCCCAACATCATAACTGATATTAATATTATCTTTATCTGATGTTATTATTATACTTTTATGTTTTGATGTTAATATTGTTGGAAGATTTCTTTCGTCCATTCTTCCATGAATTTGCCTATTGCTGTCATATCCTCGAAGGGAGTCTTTATGAACAGATTCAAATTCAAATTTAATATCGTTTGTGGAAATTAATTCTGATGGATTGTTTAATGCATAGCTATATGTTGAATTAATGATAATTGAAGCAATAATTGATAGCTTTAGTTTCTTTTTACTCATAAACATAAATTATTATTCCGTCTATATTTGCAGGATTTTTTGAAGACTAATTTGATCTTCTTTTTCTGTCAATATAAATGGATTTTATTTTAAAATGCATTGCTAATTATATTTATAATAATTTTAAATTATTATTTTTATTTTTAGTTTATTTTTTCTATGAATATATTTCTGGCGTTTTAATGTTAACTATATTTCTTTTTATTAATTCTTTACTAAATAAATCAATATGTTGTTTCTGTGCCGATCTCCAATTACTCGCTTCACCATAGACTCCATGCTGATGAAAAGCATTGATTCTAATTAATATGGATTCGCCAAGGGAATTAATAAACTGAGAAAGTAATTCGATATTCTCTAAATAATCAGTTTTTTCCGGAATATATAAAAGGCGTAATTCTGTAAGTAAATTATGATTAGCTAGCCATTTAATTGATTCCTTAATGCGTTGATTACCACGACCGGTTAAATAGAGGTGAGACTCTTCACTCCAACTTTTTAAATCAATCATAGCACCATCCATATACGGGGCGATTTTTTGCCAGCCATTAAGTGAAAGAGTGCCATTACTGTCGATTAAACAAGTAAGATGCTTAAGATCAGGTGCTTCTTTGATTGCTTTAAAATAATCAATTAAAAAAGGGAGTTGCAATGTAGATTCGCCACCACTCACTGTTACACCATTAATAAATGCAGCATATTTTCGGGTGATCGCCATTAATTCATCGACAGTATAGGTTAATGTCATCGGGCTTGATTGACGAGGGCATTGCTGAATACAGGTATCGCATTGTTCACAATGGGCACTGTTCCAACTTATAACACCATTTTGTAATGAAAGTGCTTGTTGAGGACAGGTTGGAATGCAGTCGCCACAACTGTCACAGATCCCCATGGTGTAGGGATTGTGACAATTTTTACACCGCAAATTACATCCTTGTAGAAAGATGGCCAGACGATTGCCTGGACCATCGACACAAGAGAAGGGCAGTATTTTATTTATCGAAACGCATCTGCTGTTCATGACTGATCACACGTGGTTTTCGTTCAGCAATATGGCAATTTGCAGTGGCTTCATCACCTAACCAAGTCGTGTTGAGGCGAGAGCCTTCTTCTTTATATTTTTTCAAATCAGATAAACGCACCATATAGCCTGTAACACGGACTAAATCATTCCCCCCCACATTGGCGGTAAATTCTCTTAATCCAGAAGAAAATGCCCCTAAACAGAGCTGCATTAAGGCATCAGGATTTTGTTTGATCGTTTCATCAACGGTTAAAATATCGCTGATCCCTGAAGTGTAAAACGAGTGATGAGGGGCAACGGTCATTAAATGCGTCACAGGATCAGGCTCCGTACCGTAAGGAATGCGAGTGGCAGGAGTTGTACCAATATCAGAGCTAATACCTGATTGTGCATGTAGCATTGCGCGCTGTTTCCAGCCATATTTTACTGGCGTATCAGCGACAAATTGTGCGAGTTTTTCGCTGATAATATAACTCAGTTTATTCGCCGATTCATTATCACCGTAGGTGGCTTGTTTACCTTCTTTCTCCAGTAAAAGGGCGACCGCTTCTGCCATGCCATAAATACCAAACATAGGCGCAAAACGATCAGGCGAGATCAACCCTTCTTCGACTAAGAAACTTTGTTTAAAAAAGTTAGACTTTTCATAGAGGAATTCACAACGGGCATCGATGATCTCAATCTGTTTTTGCATATAAAATGGCAATACATTTTCAAGAAAATCTTGGCTATTTTGGCTACGTTTAGCGACTTCTTTAAGGTTAATTCGTACTAATGTACTACCGCCACCACTTTGTGGCAGTGAGTTATAACAACTCACAATGCCATATTCATCTTTACCAAAAACCGCATCTTGCAATGTACCGTTAGCAATATGGGGTTTACTGCTGTGGCAAATATTGGTGATAGCTTGATGGAGTAAATCAGAGGGTGTCGAATTGGCGTCATAAATAAAGGTGAGGTTAGGCGCAACTTGTTGAAGTTCGACATCCACTTTAAGAATGAGACGAGTCAGAACCGAGTCTTCAGGGCCAATATTGGCATGCATAAACGCATCAGGTAGCGTTCTATCAAGGTAGCGCCAGAAGCGTTTTAACTTAGGGTAAAGTTGTTCTTCGGTGAGCTCACCCACATAAGGTAGTAAGATTTTATCAATACGACCGAGATAAACCGGCATAGAGGTTACAGAAGGTACATGATGATAAAGGATTGTTAGCATATTCAGTGCATCATCAAAATCTTGTGCCGGTTCTAATTCTAAATAGTGAGAGCCTTGTGCTAAAAACTTCGCATAGTCGGGTAAAACATAACGTGGTTTATAAGGGGCGTGACCTTCATACATATCGCAGATAACCCGTTCATTTAGCGCTTTGGCAGCATCTTCAGGAAGCGACGGATAAGGCAACATGTTTTCCGCTTCTAACGCAAGAAAATGACGTTTTTGTTCAGGGGAAAGGGTTGGGTTTTCTACGATTTGTTGACAACGTTGGATAACAGATTGTTCAGTCATAACCACCTCAGCACTCAAAGAGCCAGAAAAAGATTTGAAACCTATCTTTTTAGGTTAATGACTTGATGAGGAATTACCGTGACTTTAAACAAAACCCCTTTAAAGATTAAGGAAATAGCACAAAAATACGCATAAATTAGATATATCTAAATTGGGTGCGTCTTGGTTAAAAGTGAGTTTAATTCATCGCTAAACCCACTTTTATTTTTAATAGGAGCAGGATTTATGCTTTATTTTCGGTGTCGTTTTTTCTCTCTTTGGCATTATCTTCTCCTCTTTCATCCTCAGTGGGTTCTTTTTCCTCAACATCATCTTTTTCAGTTCGAGGCGGTAAATTGGCGGTTAATAAATAAGGAGATTGTTGCCAATGAACCGGTGTTAATTGAAGAAGGTTATGAGAAAGCAAAAAGCCAATCGCAAGTGCAACTAATAACATCACACGTAATAAATTTGTTGTGTTATCGACTTGGCTTGATTCAGTAACCAGTTGATGAGTATCCAGCGTGAGCCTTAAAAAGCCTTTGGGTTTATCTTTGCCCGGGACAGGCACAACAAGTTGGTGATTAAAAGAACCGCCACTCTTTTGCCCTTCTAAAGCTAATCGCTCTTTAACAGTGACATTTTCACCACTATGCGCTATTTGTGTACCATCTTCTAAATAAAGACTGGCATCAAGCACCCGACTATCATGGGTTAGATGATTTAAATTAGCCATAATGAGGGGATTTACGTTATCTTTGCTACTGTCATCTATATAAGTGGATAAAGAGAACGCAACTTGTTCTGCCAGCGTTTTTGCAAGCTCTTCAAACTGAGTAATACGGGCGTGCTGATTCGCACGACTAAAATAAGACGCGCCTTGCATAAGAAATGCCAATAGTGCGATACAAATCAGTATAATCGCCGTTTTTTGTAGTTTGAATTTTAGTTTGTCTTTAAGCATGTTCATCCTTTTGCGTAAGCAAGTATGTGCATGTTGCCAGATGAGTCAGAGATAGAATAGGCTGAATAACGATTATTTTGTTCAGACAGGGGAAAACAGGAGAATAAGTATGTCAAATAGTCTGACCTATTGCTATTTACCGGATGAAATCCGCAAATGGCCAGGTCTGCCGTTATCACTTAGTGGTGAAGAGGTGATGCCACTGGATTATCGTGCTGGCGATAGCGGATGGTTACTTTATGGACGTGAACTCGATAAAAAAAGAATTAGTGAGTTTCAACATAAATTAGGCGTGGCAATCGTAGTGGTTTCTTCATGGCGTATTGATGATTATCAAGTGGTGCGTATTGCAGGTAGTTTAACCCGTCGAATTCGCCGTTTATCTGATGAATGTGGTCTAGATGTCGTTCCTCTAGGTGATATTCCTCGCTTGCGTTCTCCCGGGCTTTTAGTGATGGATATGGACTCAACAGCTATTCAAATTGAGTGTATCGACGAAATTGCAAAACGGGCTGGCGTGGGTGATAAAGTTGCAGCAATAACAGAGTGTGCCATGCAAGGTGAAATGGATTTTAGTGAAAGTTTAAAACTCCGTGTCGCCGAACTGAAAGGTGCGGATGCATCTATTTTGCAAGAAGTAATGGATAATTTACCACTAATGCCAGGGTTAACAAGCTTAGTGCGTAAACTTCAGGCAATGGATTGGCATATTGCGATTGCCTCTGGTGGCTTTACGTATTTTGCTGATAACTTAAAACAAAAATTGCGCTTAGTGGCGGCTGTTGCTAACCATCTGGAAATTAAAGATGGCAAACTCACGGGCAAAGTGAAAGGCACGATTGTCGATGCGAAATACAAAGCTCAAGTGCTTGCACGTTTAGCGAAAGATTTAGAGATCCCAATGGAACAAACCATTGCCATTGGTGATGGTGCAAATGATCTGAAAATGCTGAGAAAAGCTGGGCTTGGCATTGCTTATCATGCAAAACCGAAAGTGTATGCTCAGGCGAAAGTGGCTATTCGTCATGCTGATTTAATGGGTGTGATGTGTATTTTAAGTGGTGGTTTAAAACACGAAGAGCGCTAAACGCGTTTTTTTAACATTGTTATCGTAGGGAGAGAAGTGTGGCAAAAGCAGCAAAAAGAGCCTTTGTATGTAATGAATGTGGTGCAGATTATCCTCGCTGGCAAGGTCAATGCTCAGCTTGCCATGCGTGGAATACAATTACAGAAATCCGCCTTGCTGCCGCGCCTTCTTCTCGTAACGATCGCTTTAGTGGGTTTGCAGGGGATGCAAAAGGTGTTAGTCGAGTTCAAAAGCTTTCTGAAATTAGCCTTGAAGCGTTACCCCGTTTTTCAACGGGTTTTAAAGAATTTGACCGTGTATTAGGCGGTGGTGTTGTACCCGGTAGCGCGATTTTAATCGGCGGAAACCCCGGTGCAGGTAAAAGTACACTCTTATTACAAACCATGTGCCGCTTGGCAACAGAGATGAAAACGCTCTATGTCACGGGTGAGGAGTCTCTTCAGCAAGTGGCGATGCGGGCACATCGATTGGGTTTACCCACCGCAGAACTCAATATGTTGTCAGAAACCAGTATTGAACAGATCTGTCTTATTGCGTCACAAGAGCAGCCTAAATTGATGGTAATAGACTCTATTCAAGTGATGCATATGGCGGATATTCAATCATCCCCCGGAAGTGTGGCTCAAGTACGAGAAACCGCAGCCTATTTAACGCGTTTTGCTAAAACGAATGATATCGCCATTATTATGGTCGGGCATGTGACAAAAGATGGCACATTAGCGGGTCCTAAAGTATTAGAACACTGTATTGACTGTTCTGTTATGTTGGATGGTGAAACAGATTCTCGTTTCCGCACTTTACGCAGCCACAAAAACCGTTTTGGTGCGGTGAATGAATTGGGTGTTTTTGCTATGACAGAACAAGGTTTACGTGAAGTGAGTAATCCTTCTGCTATCTTTTTAAGTCGTGGCGATGAAGTGACGTCTGGCAGTTCAGTGATGGTGGTATGGGAAGGAACAAGACCTTTGCTGGTGGAGATACAGGCGCTCGTTGACCACTCAATGTTGTCCAATCCTCGCCGTGTTGCGGTGGGATTAGAGCAGAATCGTCTCGCTATTCTACTTGCTGTTTTACATCGCCATGGCGGGTTACAAATGTCTGATCAAGACGTTTTTGTCAATGTGGTTGGGGGCGTTAAAGTCACAGAAACCAGTGCTGATTTAGCCTTGTTATTGTCATTAGTATCGAGTTTTCGTAATCGTCCTTTACCGCGTGATCTAGTGATATTTGGTGAAGTGGGTCTTGCGGGAGAAATTCGACCTGTACCAAGTGGTCAAGAGCGTATTGCGGAAGCAGCAAAGCATGGTTTTAAACGCGCTATTGTACCGAGTGCTAATATGCCAAAGAAAAATCCACCCGATATGAAAGTGTATGGTGTGAAAAAGCTGTCAGATGCATTATCTGTTCTTGATGATTTAGAAGATTTCTAAAGGAGCTAATTATGGGACCTTTTGATTATATCAAACAGGCTATCAGAAAAAATGGGTATACCTTACAACAGGTTGCTGATGAAAGTGATATGACAAAAGGCTATCTTAGCCAATTGATTAATAACAAAATCAAGAGTCCCAGTGCTCAAAAGATGTCGGCATTACACCAATTTTTGGGGTTAGAATACCCCATGAAAAAGAAAACCATCGGTGTGATCTTTGGCAAATTTTATCCTCTTCATACCGGGCATATTTATTTAATTCAACGAGCTTGTAGTCAAGTTGACGAATTACATGTGATCCTCTGTCATGACGAGCCTCGTGATAAAAATTTATTTATCAACAGCGCAATGTCGCAACAGCCCACGGTAAGTGACAGATTACGTTGGTTATTACAAACCTTTAAATATCAAAAAAATATCCGTATTCATGAGTTTGATGAACACGGTATTGAGCCTCAGCCTCATGGTTGGGAAATGTGGAGTGAAGGGATAACAACGTTTTTACGCGAAAAGCAAATTGCGCCTGATTTTATCTATACCAGTGAACGTGATGATGCTAATCAATACAAGGCGTTTTTAGGAATTGAAACAATATTGATTGATCCAGAACGCTCATTTATGAATATCAGTGGCAGTCAAATTCGCCAAGCCCCTTTTAAATATTGGGAATATATTCCAACAGAAGTTAAACCTTTCTTTGTGCGTACAGTGGCGATTTTAGGCGGTGAATCTAGCGGTAAATCAACACTAGTCAATAAGCTTGCTAATATTTTCAATACCACAAGTGCATGGGAATATGGTCGTGATTATGTTTTCTCTCATTTAGGGGGAGATGAAATGGCATTGCAATATTCCGACTATGATAAAATCGCCTTGGGGCATGCTCAATATATTGATTTTGCTGTTAAATATGCCAATAAAGTGGCCTTTGTTGATACGGATTTTGTCACAACGCAGGCATTCTGTTTACGTTATGAAGGTAAAGAACATCCCTTTGTTCAAGCGCTGATTGATGAATACCGTTTTGATTTAGTTATCTTGCTAGAAAATAACACTCCATGGGTAGCTGATGGTTTGCGTAGTTTAGGGAGTGATAAAGAGAGACGTTATTTCCAAACTTTACTGATGGAAATGCTCGATAAAAACAATATTGAATATATTAAAGTGAATTCCCCTGATTATGACGAACGCTTCTTAAGTTGCGTTGAATTAGTCAGAGAATTATTGATGATGCAATCAAAGCATATTGAATAATATTATGATTAAAAAACGCCATTCAGTGGCGTTTTTTATTTAAGTCTCATCATAAATTTCTGATTAAAATTAAATACCTTACCCAAAGAGAAAAATACATAAAGAGTCTGTAAGTCGGTTATCTACGTAATAATGCTATTTTTTTCAATAAGGTGAAAAAGGTTACTGAAAATAACTTCAGGGATCTTTATGATAGATATTAGGTATAGATTTATCGGTGTGTATTTCTTTTGCCATTAGGTGTGAGGAGTCACACACTCTATCTTCATTCGCTCAGTTGAAGAAGCAGACTATTTTTCGTAAAAGGACAAGATAATGGCGCAACCTTCCCGTGTTTCACTTCATATCAAAAAAACAGTCATTTCGTTAGCGATCGCTGCTTTAGGTTTTACCGTCTCATCAAACGCATCGGCTTATCAAAAAGTTCATCAACCAGATAATAGCTATCAACAGTATGTCTCTCAGCGCCAAACCGTTGATAGTTTGATCCAAGATGCCTTAGATGCCTTTAAGTCACCAGCGCGTGTCTCTGATGCTGGTTTTACGGGAAAACTGCCATCAAATATGGAAATTGTGGCGCAAAAACTGCAACAAGCTTATAAATTAGAACCTTATCGTCTCGATTTATTATTTAGTACCGCAAGTGCTTATATCTATAACAATGATGTTTCTCGCGCCATTACGATTTATAAGCAGATTTTAGAAGCGGCACCTGATGATATTGATGCGCTAATTTACGTGACTTCATGGACTCGTTTTGAAGGTAAAGACAAAGAGAGCGAAGCGTATTTCAATAAATTGAAATCATTAAATCCAGCTAAAGCGGAAGAAATTAACCGATTCTTTGCAGAAATCGATCGCGTCAGCAAAATGCCATTAAGTGATAAATTAACCCCAGCTGATTTAGCAAAACTGAAAAAAACCAAAGATAACAACGCGATTGTGACATTGGGTTATGCGTTAAATCCCGATGGCACAATGAATAAGATTTTAATTGAACGCTTAAATAAAACCTTAGAAGTTGCTAAACAATTGCCTGAAGCAATGATTGTTGTGACAGGTGGTGTACCTAAAGCGCATCAAACTGAAGGTAAATTAATGGCAGATTGGCTGGTGAAAAATGGTATTCCAGCTGAACGTATTTTCCAAGAAAACTACGCACGTACAACGGTCGAAAATGCGTTATTTAGTCGTTATGCTTTAACCAAACATCGTATTAAAACCGCTGTAATTATTAGCTCTGGTAGTCATGTTCGTCGTGCTGATGCGATTTTTACTCTCGCGAGTTGGCAAAGTGGTCCAAGTGATATCTCTTATTTGACCGTTGTTGCTCCCGATAAGCCATTAGCAGAATTACAAAAAGCCAGTAAATCAGATATACAAGGTATTTATCGTGATGGCTTAAAAGCACTTGGATTATGGAGTTTCCGTAGCTATCCATTAGAAGAGCGTTGATTTCATTAAGCTAAAATAGAAACCCAATGATATGTATAAACTTCTAAATTGGGTTTCTATTTGCCGTAAACTAACAACGGCTAATTTGAAATGGGTACACCAATAGGTACAGTAAGTCGCATTATAGTGAGTTTAGTAAATGTGCAGTAGAAAAAAGAAAATTATTCAGCAGTGTGATTGATGATTATATTTTATATCTTTATTTGAATCATTTAATTGAATTGATAACAATTATCATTACTATTGTTTCTCACAATAGTTTATAACGAGAATAATATAGTGAGAATTCCGCTAATGATATGTGCACTAATGGCATCTTGCCCTAGTTTTGCTAATTGTTTATCTGTAACAGAAGGTAATGAAATAGTCGGTCAGTTTGATAACAACACATTGTGTTTTACCTCGCATTTAGCGCGCGAACGTTATGCTGAATTGAATGTAAAGGGGATACAAAACCTGCGATTAGAAACCCAAAAGGGCACACATATTCGTAGTTTATTAAAAGATGTTCCTGCTGATGGACAACAAAAAGTACGCTTTTTATTGCCTGAAACTGCAAGTTATCAATTAATTGCAGAAGGTGAGGTGGGAAAATCCTGGCAACTCACACTGACAACACAGCCTTATCAGCCCTTAGAGAAAGATGCAGGAATTGCACCTATTAGCCCTCGTTTACACACTCTTGCTAAACAACTTGATCAAAAAAATATTCAGGCATTTTGGCAACAAATACGCGACGAAGGTGCACCTCTGATTGAGCCGTATGATAAGGATAAAAAGTTAGTGACTTTCTTATGGCAAGGTGCAAAAAAGAATGTTTATTTATTGGGATCACCCGAGGGTAATCATGATCCGTTAACCCATTTAGCCAATAGTGATATTTGGTACCGTAGTTATATCGTGCCTAACGATACATTAATGCAATATAAATTAGCGCCTGATGTACCTATTATTGAAAATGCAGAGCCATTCGAACAGCGCCGCGCGATTTTAACCACAGCACAGACCGATCCATTTAATTCCCAGAATTCCCCAAGTCAATCTGAGGATATCTATAATCACTTTTCTTTATTATCGTTAGACAGTAAACGTGAATGCCAATTACCCGATATTCTTGATAGAACAATGAAAGGCAAGACAGAGATTGTTCGTTTTCACAGTGAGATCTTAAATAATGATCGTGAAATAGCACTTTATTTGCCAACTGAAAAAATGGAAACGCCACGAATACTCGTATTATTTGATGGTCAAACTTATCGTCGTCAATATGGTATTGATCGGTTTTTTGATAAGCAGATCGAGGATGGTAAATTGCCACCGATGATGATCTTGTTTGTTGATAGTATTGATAGTGATCGCCGTAGTGCTGAACTACCGCCGAATCCTGATTTTTACCGATTTTTAGCCGATGAACTCTTTGTTTGGCTAGAAAAAGAGAAAGGTATTCAGGTATCAGGAGAAGAAACGATTGTATCAGGCTCAAGTTATGGCGGGTTAGCGTCTGCATGGGTCGCCTTTAATCGCCCTGATCGCTTTGGTAAAGTGCTGAGTATGTCTGGCTCTTATTGGTGGGCGCCTGAAAATGAAGAGCCTGAATGGCTTATTCGACAATTTGAGCAAGCAGATAAAAAGTCGTTACAGTTTTTCTTAGAGGCGGGGTTATTTGAAAGCCGTGGTGATAAGGGCGGGATTTTAAATAATAATCGCCATCTTAAACAGGTTTTAGAGCAAAAAGGCTATCCTGTTAAATCACTCGAAATGGCCAGTGGGCATGATTACATTTCTTGGTGTGAAGCGCTGTATTTAGGCGCTAAAGCGTTAACTCAAGATTAAGATCTCGCCTTAATACCATGTCTTAACAATCTGGTTTAATACAACAGAAGCTTATACCCACATGAAAGGTATAAGCTTTTTGTGTGTCATAAGCTTGTCATAAAGTTGTCATCAAAATCACTTTTACTCTTCATTTCTCTGTCATTTAACTGCCGTAAGCTTTTCCTGACTTAAAACATTAACCCTGTTTTTTACTTTAGAGTGCAAGGAAAAAGCTATGTCTCATCGTTACCAACGTTCTATTTTATCCGTTATTGTAACAACGCTATTGGCTGGCGCGAGTTTCTCTTCTTTTGCAGCTCCCGTTGCTGCTGATGCAATTTTGGCACAAGATCGCGCAGCAAAAGGTAATATCACGGAATTTGGCGGTGCTCGCCGTATGACTCAGGATCAAACTGAGGCATTAAAAGCAGCTTTACATAATAACCAAGCGAAAAATGTGATCCTCTTTATTGGTGATGGTATGGGGGATTCTGAAATTACTGTTGCACGTAACTATGCTGAAGGTGCAGGTGGTTTCTTTAAAGGTATCGATGCCTTACCTATTACGGGTCAATACACACACTATGCTTTAGATAGAAAAACGCAAAAACCTAACTATGTTACAGACTCGGCAGCTTCTGCGACAGCATGGGCTTCGGGTGTGAAAACGTATAATGGTGCATTAGGGATTGATGTGTTTGGTAAGGATCACCAAACCATTTTGGAATTAGCAAAAGCCAATGGAAAGGCAACAGGTAACGTCACAACATCAGAAATTCAAGACGCAACACCCGCAGCGTTGTTCTCGCATGTAACAGGACGCAAATGCTATGGTCCTGTTGAAACGTTAGAAAAATGTTCAACTAATGCATTAGAAAATGGGGGAAGAGGTTCTATCTCTGAACAACTCTTAGTGACTCGTGCCGATGTTACATTAGGAGGCGGTGCGAAAAGTTTTGCTCAAACTGCGGCTGCGGGTGAATATAAAGGCAAAACGCTAGAGCAACAAGCGATTGAGCGTGGTTATCAAATCGTGAAAGATGCCAAATCACTCGATGCAATTACGCTTGCGAACCAAGATAAGCCAGTACTGGGCTTGTTCCATGAAGGGAATATGGCCGTGGCTTGGGAAGGCCCTAAAGCCACGTATCATGGTAATTTGAATAATCCACCTTTAGAGTGCAAACCTAACTCCAAACTTGATCCAAATGCACCAACACTGGCACAAATGACCCAAAAAGCGATCGACTTACTGAAAACTAATGAAAATGGTTTCTTCTTACAAGTTGAAAGCGCCTCTATCGATAAGCAAGATCATAATGCGAATCCTTGCGGACAAATTGGTGAAACTGTTGCATTAGACGAAGCGGTGCAAATCGGTTTAGATTTTGCCAAGAAAAACGGCGATACATTAATTATTGTTACCGCAGACCATGCTCACTCTAGCCAAATTATTGAGGCGGACGTGAAATCAAGCGGGTTAACTCAAGCGCTGATCACGAAAGATGGTGCCGTGATGGTAGTGAACTACGGTAACTCAGAAGAAGGGTCACAAGAACATACGGGAGCACAACTTCGTGTTGCCGCTTATGGTCCACATGCTGCGAATGTGGTTGGGTTAACTGACCAAACTGACTTGTTCTTCACAATGCGTGATGCGATGGGGCTGAAGTAAATTCCCGTTAAATTTATAGTCTGTCTGAAGTTGTAGTCGAATTGCCTTACTAAACTTGTTGTATTTTATCGCGACTTAGAGAGATACCCTCTAGTCGCGTTTTTTTATTTATACGATCCCATGACGATAAAGTGATAATAAATCAATAGGTTATTTATAGCCTGATTTTGAAAATTAGCGCTTTTCTGCTATAATTAATCGAAATTACACATTTATTCATACAAAATTCTCAATGTCTCCATTGATTATTGCACATAAGTTGCAATATCTTTTTGCCTAATAACATCCATTTTTGTTCAGGCATTACCAGCAAAAAATCTTTTTCAGATAGTTTATCTGCTCATGGTCTTTCTCTTTTTTATGAGATTGAAGGAGAACAGAGTCAAACAAACAACGATAAAAATAAGGTTCTTTTTTCTATGCTGACACTGCTTCATTTACTCTCATCGGTTGCGCTTCTTGTCTGGGGAACACATATTGTTCGTACAGGAATTATGCGTGTTTTTGGTTCTGATTTACGCCGGATTTTAGGGAAAAGTATTAATAAAAAATCCAATGCTTTTCTGGCTGGTGTGGGGGTTACTGCTTTAGTACAAAGTAGTAATGCGACTGCGTTATTGGTTATCTCTTTTGTGACTCAAGGGCTAATTTCAATCACTCCAGCACTGGTGATCATGTTGGGTGCTGATGTGGGTACTGCGTTAATGGCGCGAGTCTTAACCTTTGATCTCTCTTGGTTATCGCCGCTTTTAATTTTAATCGGGGTGATCACTTTTTTAAGCCGTAAAAAAGAGCGAGTAGGGCAATTAGGACGCGTGGGAATTGGTCTTGGTTTAATTATTTTAGCCTTACAACTGATCGTTACCTCAGCAGAGCCAATCACGCATGCTAGTGCAGTACAAGCTATCTTTACTTCATTAAGTGGGGATACCATTTTAGCACTTCTCGTGGGGGCGTTATTTGCAATGGTAAGCTACTCAAGTCTTGCTGCGGTGTTATTAACAGCGACACTGAGTGCGACTGGGCTAATGCCTTTGTATATCAGTTTATGTATTGTGATTGGTTCTAATATTGGTAGTGGCTTACTCGCGTTAATGAGTAGCCGAGGACAAAGTGTTGTTTCACGCCAAGTTGTATTAGGAAGCCTCTTTTTTAAATTAATTGGTGCATTATTGGTTTTACCTTGGATAACCCTCATTGCAAATAAAATCCAGCAATATGGATTTTCACCGGCTGAAGTCGTTATCTATTTTCATGTTATTTATAATCTGGCTCGCTGTATTTTGATGATCCCTTTTGTTGGCATAATGGCGAAATTATGTCAGCGACTTATTCCGGAATTACCGGCGACTGAATCTGAAATGGCACCGCGTTATTTAGACCAATCCGCTATTGATACGCCTTCATTGGCAATTGCTAATGCGGTGAGAGAGTCACTGCGATTAGGTGATGTTATAGAACAAATGCTACAACGTTTTACTGCGTTAATGGAAGGCGATCGTCAGCAAAAAAGGGAAATTAGCCAGTTAGAAGAAGAGGTAGAATTACTCCACAGCAGCATTAAATTATATATGGCACAAATTCAACAGCATGATCTGGGGACAGAAGATTCGCGTCGCTGGGCTGAAATTATTGATACAGCGATGAATTTACAACAATCATCCGCTATCATTGCGCGTATGTCGGCTGAAGTGGTGAGTAAAGGTTTAAATCACCACTTGTTTTTATCGGAGGAAGGACGTCGTGAATTACAGACACTCCTTGAGCGTCTGCAAAGTAATCTGAATCTGGCGATGTCGGTATTTGTTTCCGGCAACATGGAGCATGCTCGTAAATTACGTCGAGCAAAACATCGTTTCCGTTTACTCAACCAGCGTTACTCGTTTGCACATGTTGAACGTCTTCATTTGCATAATATGCAAAGTATTGAAACGAGTTCTTTGCATACCAGTTTGCTTGGTGACATGAAACGGTTGAATTCCTTGTTCTGTGCTGTGGCTTATCACGCACTAGAACGAAGTGAATCATCATCAGAACAGGTTAATCTTTAATAATGAAATACACTCTTCGTCAATTAACACGCAATGAAATTCCACAAGTATGGGAAATTGATAGAACCGAGCTTATTGAAAAGCTATATGTCTTAAAAGAAGGAACGTTGCTTTTATCAGAGCAACGCTTTGATATGAAAGGTTGGCCAGAAGGTGAAGCAGAACATTATACCCCTGTTTTACTTGAAAGTTTTGACCGAGGAGCGCCTTTTTGGGGCGTTTTTAAACAAGGTCAACTGGTTGCAGCCGCGAGTGTTGATCCGCAAAAACGGGGTCAAAATAACACGTTACTTCAACTCTCTTTTTTACATGTTAGCCACCAGGTACGGAGGCAAGGTTTAGCGCGAATATTATTTGATTATTGTGTGAAATATGCGAAGCAAAAAGGGGCTGGTGGATTGTATATCTCATCAACACCTTCTGAAAATAGCGTGAATTTTTATCAGCATTTAGGCTGTCGTTTGATTGATATTCCTGATCCTGAACTTTATGAAAGAGAGCCTGAAGATATTCATTTAGTCTTTCATTTTATTGAGCTAAATAACGCTTAATCTCGTTTATTGTCGATGACAATAACATAATAAAATGCCTTATCGTCAAATGAACTGACTCCCAGTTTATTTCACGATAAGGCATTTTTTATTTCTTAGACTAAAAGGGATGCATAACCTTTTAAAAAATAAGGATATTAGATGTTTTTTTTCTTTATATAAGTTGATTTAGTATAAGTGTTATATATAATAATGAAAATCATTATCATTAATGGTGGGTTATTATGGCTAAACCAACACGTATATCTCCAGCAACATCTTGGACATCTCGCATTAGTTTATGGGAAATGTTGGCTGTTTCTTCTTTACTCACAGTGCTCACGCATTTTATTGCGGGAACATCCGCTTTTACGCTGGTTTTAGTGGTTTCAATGCTGTTATCAACCTTGATGCTGTTCCATAAAAAACTACAAATGTGGGTAATGATCCCCGCAGGCGTTGTATTAACCTACAGTTTGATGACACTTTTAGTCGCGTATCATGGATAGAGAAAAGAACACTCGTTGTGTCATCGAAAGGGTATTATTACAGAAGGGTTATTGAGTGGTGCGAAGAGGGGGACTTGAACCCCCACGTCCGTAAGAACACTAACACCTGAAGCTAGCGCGTCTACCAATTCCGCCATCCTCGCAGTTTTACTCAATTAATTTTACTACTTATAGATTGTCTGTTTGGTGCGAAAAGGGGGACTTGAACCCCCACGTCCGTAAGGACACTAACACCTGAAGCTAGCGCGTCTACCAATTCCGCCACTCTCGCATTCAGACAGGAAGCGAATTTTATGCCTTTTATTTTTGGCGTCAATTATTTTTTATTAATAAATTATCGCGATGATGAAAAATAAAACTGCGAGAGTAATGACATAAATAGATAGACTATATTTTTTTTAGAACCAAGATAAATCATTATTACAAAAACCAATTACGCAATACGTTTATGAGGTTTTTTATGATAAAAATCAATATATTAACTTTTGTTTTGTCTGTGATTATATCAAGTAATGTATGTGCAGAAATCTACCAAGATAAAAATGGTCAGGTTATCGGCTCAAAGAAATGATCACTTTCGCTTGAGAATGAAAGAATTTGCTAATTAGATGACGGTTTTCAGTCGTAAACTGAAGACCCCAGTAGTTGGAAAATCAATTACTGGGGAACTTCATTACAGAGCTTGTAATTAGTCTTTCTTAGTTGCTTGGTAAACTTTGAATTTACCTGTTGATGCAAGCACTTCATGAGAGCCAAATACATGATCCAGTATATCTGGATAAGGGATAAACGAATTCGCTACAATGCGTAATTTACCGCCTCTTTTCAGATAATTTGGTGCAAGGCGAATAATATCTTCAGCAGCTTCATAGCTTGTCCCTAAACCATCATGGAAAGGTGGGTTTGAGATTATCCAATCATACGTTTCTTCAACCGCTGAATAGACATTACTTGCAATCACTCGACCTTCTAACTCATTCACGTTTAACGTGGCGATACTAGAAGAAATTGCGGCCGCATTCACATCACACAGTGTCAGTTTTAACATTGGGTTTTTCTTGCCAAGGACAGTGGCAAGAACACCACAACCACATGCCATATCCAGTAAATCCCCAACCATTGCATCATCAAAAGTAGAGAGTAATAAACGACTACCCTCATCTAATGCATTTTGGCTAAAGACGCCGGGTAATGCCATTACAGTAAGATCGTCATGACGATAGGTTTGCCACCAGTTATTACGGTCAAACAGTGTTTGATATGTCTGAGTACCAAAAAATAAGCTACAACGGCGTGCTGAATCTATTTTTTTAAGTTTAGCGATACCGTTCATTAATTCTGTGGCACTTTTAACACCGCTCCGGTTTTCACCCACGATAAAGATTTCAGTACCCACTTGTAAGTTAGAGCAAAGGCTACGTAGTTGGAAAGTGGCTTCGTTTTTATTTTTAGGCCAAAAATAGATCAACGTATTGCAATACTTCACAAAGGATTGATCTGCAACTAAACCGAAAAGTGCGTTATCACCCATTGATTTTAGTAATGGTAGCCACTGGTGATATTGGTTGGTATATGCTCTGACACTTTTCGCCTGAATTTGCGCAGCGAAAGTATCTTGAAGATCACCTGCAATAAGTACATGCCTGTCTGCGAAATGATCTAGATGACGAAGAATAACTTCGCTAGCAGGGGACAGTGAGGACATTATGATTATTACTCCTTAAAAAACATGAGACGCATGATATCAGATATAAAGAAACCGACGCTATTTATTGGCGTAGTTTATGCCCTCTGATACTATGTACCGTTGTTCTACACTTGATAGGTAAGCATAATGAGCCGTAAAGACAGAATGTTATCCCAACTTGGAATTCGTCAATGGGTACTTCGTAAGCCTGCTGTGTTAAAAGGCGAGCATTCTGTTCAATTTCCGGATACAACACGTTTACTTATCATTACTGATGATACCGTTGATCTAAATAACGGGCTTTTCTCTGATATTTTTAGCGCCATGGGGATAGATAAAGACGAAATCTATTGTATTACAACAGATGATGTGAGCATGCTCACAGAATCATTTGATCTTCCCTGCTGGTTATTAGGCACTGATCTCATACTTCCCTCTGAATATACTTCTCTGAGAAGCCCTTCATTACATCAGTTATATTTTGATGCTGATGCAAAACGCGATCTTTGGAAACAAATCTATCAATATGAAGACCATTTCACTCTTAAACCCTGCTGATTTACCTTTAGCATGGCAAATTGAAAAATTAAGTCATTCATTCCCTTGGAGTGAAGAAACATTTTATAGTAACCAAGGAAGTCATTATTTTAATCTGAAAATTTGCATTGATAATATTATTGTAGGTTTCGCAATTACGCAATTAATATTAGATGAGGCAACACTTTTTAATATTGCAATCCATCCTGATTATCAGGGGAAAGGTTATGGTAAAGCACTGTTATTGGAACTGATTGAAACACTTGAGAAAAAAAATATCACTACCTTGTGGTTAGAGGTGCGAGAATCTAATGAAAAAGCATTCAATCTCTATGAATCTATAGGATTTAATTTCGTTTCAAAACGCAAAAACTATTACCCAACAAAGACGGGAAATGAAGATGCGATTATCATGGCTTATCCTATTTCTTTCTAATTAAATATTTATTTAAGTAAAATTTAAAACGCCTTCTATTAGGCGTTTTTTATTTTATTTTAAGAATTCGTATTTTATTTTGTATTAATGTTATTTAAAATCTATCTTTATTCTTACTTAATGTAAATCCATCAGGCTAATTTCACTTTTGTCATATTTTTATTTGTTATCTAAGTTATTATCACAGTGTTAAAAAAACTAAATATCTTTATAAATAAAGTAAAGCACCTATTTACTTTTGTTTTAAATAAAGTCATTTTTTTGCGAAATGAGTGATATTAAAATCAACAAGAGACAATTTATTATTTTAACTTTCATTTTTAATTCATCTTTTAACATAATAAAAATAGCCTAATTCTTGCGATTTAATAAATGAGTATTCACTTCGTTATTTTTACATTCAAGCAACTTGTTTAGATTGGCTTTCCTGTTAGTGCCTTTGTGGCATTTGACTGTGTTATCAATTAAAGCATCAGCGTTGTTAGGGTTTAAAAGTTTAACTGACTATGTTGTAAGACTCATGGATGAAAATTCGACTCAAGTCATATTGCAACATGAGAGTATAGAAGTGAAAAACGATATTTGGGGTGAGTTTTTAATCACTTGTGATCGTACTAAAGCACCTAACTAAGTATTGATAGATGCTGTTCATAAAAATTATCACGAAACAGGGCTTGGTAAGGTAAGTCTAGTTCGTGCTCTCCATTATTTATGAAAAGTGAATACATATATGAGAGCGTATGCTGTTGTTGATTGTTTGATAGGATCATCGAAAACATTTTATGAAAAATTTGGATTTGATATTTTCTGTGAACATAATGGCAGAATAAGCGCGTTTCTTTTTATGAAAACAATGAATTAACCATTTGAATAATCAAGAAAATAATCAAATAATAGACATGTCACGTCGTTTTTAAATAGGGTGAATAAGTAAATATTATTAATTATCACAATCACTAGGCATCACCCGCTCAAGTAGATAAAATAGTAACCATTGATTGTTTATACAGACAAGATAGGCGAAAATAAGCGCCAATTAAGATTAACTTACGGGTTGAATGTCTTTATAGCCACTTTAATTATTACTTATAGCAATATATCAGTGTCTTACATTCTCTCGTCTATCAACCAGAAGACCACCATTGATGTCTAATCCTATTTTTCAGCAAGAAGTTGCTCGTCGTAGAACGTTTGCCATTATTTCCCACCCCGATGCGGGTAAAACAACCATCACTGAGAAAGTGTTGTTATTCGGACAAGCAATCCAACGTGCAGGAACCGTAAAAGGCCGTGGTTCAAACCAGCATGCAAAGTCTGACTGGATGGAAATGGAAAAACAACGTGGTATTTCTATTACAACCTCAGTCATGCAGTTTCCTTATGCAGATTGCTTAGTTAACTTACTCGATACCCCAGGTCACGAAGACTTCTCTGAAGATACTTACCGTACATTAACCGCCGTTGACTGCTGTTTAATGGTGATTGACTCCTCTAAAGGGGTTGAAGATCGTACTCGTAAGTTAATGGAAGTGACCCGTTTACGTGATACCCCAATTCTGACTTTTATGAATAAACTCGACCGTGATATTCGTGATCCAATGGAAGTCATGGACGAAGTTGAAACAGAATTAAAAATTGCGTGCAGTCCTGTTACTTGGCCTATTGGTTGCGGAAAACTCTTCAAAGGGGTTTACCACATTCTGAAAGATGAAACTTATCTTTATCAAACAGGTCAAGGTCACACTATTCAAGATTCTCGCGTTATTAAAGGGTTAAATAACCCAGAGCTTGATGAAGCTATTGGTGATGATTTAGCAAGCCAATTACGTGATGAATTAGAGTTAGTATTAGGTGCATCTCATGAATTTGATCATGAGGCATTTTTAGCTGGCGAATTAACTCCGGTGTTTTTTGGTACTGCATTAGGTAACTTTGGTGTTAACCATATGCTTGATGGTCTTGTAAAATGGGCACCCGCACCAATGCCTCGCCAAACTGATCTGCGAGAAGTAACCGCTTCTGAAGAAACGTTCACCGGTTTCGTCTTTAAGATCCAAGCCAATATGGACCCTAAACACCGCGACCGTGTGGCTTTCTTACGAGTTGTTTCTGGCATGTATGATAAAGGCATGAAGCTACATCAAGTTCGTATTAAAAAAGAT
This sequence comes from Proteus cibi, assembly GCF_003144405.1. Lineage (GTDB taxonomy): Bacteria > Pseudomonadota > Gammaproteobacteria > Enterobacterales > Enterobacteriaceae > Proteus > Proteus cibi. The sequence continues at coordinate 92,943 of NZ_PENW01000034.1, read as the reverse complement.
GTGGTGATCTCTGATGCGCTAACCTTTATGGCGGGCGACCGTTCTCATGTTGAACATGCTTATCCTGGCGATATTATCGGTCTTCATAACCACGGAACCATTCAAATTGGTGATACCTTTACTCAAGGCGAAATCTTGAAATTTACAGGTATTCCAAACTTTGCCCCTGAATTGTTCCGCCGTATTCGCTTACGTGATCCTCTAAAACAGAAACAGTTACTTAAAGGGCTGGTTCAGTTATCAGAAGAGGGTGCAGTTCAGGTCTTTAGACCACTCGCTAATAACGATTTAATCGTTGGTGCTGTTGGTGTGCTTCAGTTTGACGTGGTGGTTGCAAGACTGAAAAGTGAATATAACGTTGAAGCGATTTATGAGTCCGTCAACGTTTCTACCGCTCGTTGGGTTGAATGCAGTAACGAGAAAAAACTGGAAGAGTTTAAACGTAAAAATGAGCAAAACTTGGCACTAGATGGTGGCGATAACTTAACGTATATCGCACCAACGATGGTCAACTTGAATTTAACACGTGAGCGTTATCCTGATGTTGAGTTCCATCAGACTCGTGAACACTAATATACTTGCTCTTACGCGTCATACTTCAAGTTGTAGCATGAATTATTTAGTGTAAAAGTGTACAGAATGACTTAGGGTAAGCGCATTGTTCTTTGAGTGATTTAGATAATGAAAAGGCTATATTTTTAATATAGCCTTTTTGTTGCTTCGCTTTGTAGAGTCTTTATCTTTAATAAAACCATCTCTGTGAGAGCCCCCGCTCTTCTTTGTTAAATGTCATTGGCATATCTTGAATATCCTACCTAAAAACACCTCTTCATTTGGAATTACTCTTTTTTTTTTCTGCTAACATTATGTTCGTTTTTATACTTTTTTATAAAAATATGTAAATTTTTTTATAGTTTTATTGGTTATTATTAGAATAAAATAATTAGGATTAGTCTTTATTTGTTATTTTTTACTTTATTTAACGCTAATAGCTTATTAGTGTAATAGCTTAGATTGTTAAATTTTTGTAGTGCTTAATAAAAAGACAGATAGTAAAACACACGTATATTTCCTATCGCAGTTATTGTGATTAGGGGGAGAGCAATGAAACAATATAAAACGTTAAAATTGACGTTATTAATGTCAATTGGCTTAGCTTTTGTCAGTATGGGCGCGTCAGCTGAAACATCGTGGTATAGCGAGATTAATAACAGTGGGAATAATACGGGTCACTATTTAAGTGATACTTCTATTTCTAATAAAATTAAAGATACGCTATTGCCGATGCAAGATATCGATAGTGACAATATTTCTATTCGTACTGAATTTGGGCATGTTTTTATTTCAGGTTTTGTTGAGAGTAAAGCGCAAGAAGAAAAAATATTGCAACTTATTGAAAAAATTGAAGGTGTTAAAAGCGTAGACTCCGATGTGAATATCAAATCATAAACATGGTTTTCTTTTATATTCGTCATATTCTAAGAAGATAGTGTCTAATTTATTTGTATGAATACGTAAAAATAATGACGTCAAAAAAATGTGCAGGTATCCTTTGTTAAGTTGTATAAAGGAGACATTATGGGGAAGTATATACCTGTCACATTAAATAATATTACAGCACTCGAATTTCAATCCTCACTACCACAAGGCAAAGTTGCTTTAGTTTGTGAAGGCGGAGGTCAACGCGGGATCTTTACGGCGGGCGTCCTTGATGAGTTTCTGCGATCACAATTCGATCCCTTTGATATTTTACTTGGGGTGTCTGCGGGGGCACAAAATTTATCAGCTTTTGCCTGTGGTCAGCGTGGGTATGCACGTAAAATTATTAATCGCTATACAACCAATAATCAATTCTTCAATCCCATTCGCTTTGTCCGTGGTGGCAATTTACTCGATCTTGACTGGTATATAGAGATAACAGCCAAAGAAATGCCTCTTGATATGCCAACAGCGCTGCGCCGTTTTGATACCGGGCGCGAATTTTATATGGTGGCAAGTCGTTCTGATAATTTTCAGGCAAATTATTTTCAACCCGATGAACCGACTTGGCTTGAGATAATCAAAGCGTCCAGTGCTATTCCTGCTTTTTATCGTAATGGTGTCTTATTTCATGATGTGGTTTATCATGATGGTGGTATCAGTGATGCTATTCCTGTGAGAGAAGCGTATCGACGTGGTTGTCGTACTATTGTTGTTATTCGTACCGTTCCTTCGGAATATCAATACACAACAGAATGGGTTGAGCGAATGGGGAAATGGTTTGAAAATAGCCGTTTACAGCGTTTTATGTCAATGGCACAAGTACATATCGAAACTTATACCGAGACAATTAAATTTATTCAATCTCCCCCAGAAGATGTTGTTGTTATTGAAATATATCCACCAACCACATTGCAATCGAGTGCATTAGGAAGTCGTTTAAGTGCATTAAATCATGATTATCATGTGGGTAGACGTTGTGGACGCTATTTTCTGGCGACAATTGGTCAACACTTTTCTAAGAAAAAATTCAAACAGCACGATAAAAAAATCTTTAGCTTATTTGAACAAGAAGCGAAGGCTGATAAAGCAGAGAGTGCTTCTATTATTCAGCAAGGCACTCGAAGCGTACATCCTGATGTGAGGCAAGTTCAGAATGAATAAATTTATTGATACTCACTGCCATTTTGATTTTCCCGTTTTTTATGATGATATTGCCAACAGTTTGGCATTAGCGCATCAAGCTCATGTTGAAAAAATAATTATTCCCGCTGTTGCTCGTTGGAATTTCGATGTTGTTGCAGAGCTAGCTAACAATCATCAGCAATTATACTATGCATTGGGATTACACCCTTTATATATTGCAGAGCACACTGAACAGCATCTATTGGAATTAGAACAAAAATTAAAAAACGCTTCTCGTTGTGTTGCCATCGGAGAGATAGGGCTTGATGACTATATGGATAATCCTCAGCCTGAAAAGCAAGAGGCGTTTTTAATTGCACAGCTTAAGTTAGCAATTGAATTTGATTTGCCTGTGATCCTACATTCACGTAAAACCCATGATAAGTTAAGTGCACTTTTACGTCGTTATGATGTGCCTCGTAAAGGGGTTATTCATGGTTTTTCAGGAAGTCAGCAGCAGGCGGAAAAGTTTATTCAGCAAGGCTATTTTATTGGCGTTGGCGGAACCATTACTTATGAGCGAGCACAAAAGACTCGCCGTGCAATTGCTTCGTTACCACTAGAATATTTATTATTAGAAACAGATGCTCCAGATATGCCTGTGAGTGGTTTTCAAGGTAAACCTAATCGACCTGAACGTATTCAGAACGTTTTTTCCCAACTTTGTGAGCTGCGTCAAGGATCACCTTCGGTGATTGCCGAGCAACTCTATCTTAATAGCCTACAATTATTTGGGCTCAACAAGATTACCTAGTTCTTGAATGAAAATGTGATTTACATAAAGGTTAAAAACGTCCCTTATTTTCATCTTATTAATATGAATAGGGCGTTCGTTTATATCCTCGATTTAAGATTGAAGATACGGTTTATTAATCCCCCAAATATTTTTTTCTAATTAGCTTATCCAACAAATGCGCTTTCAGTCTTTTTTATGTGATCAACCTCTCATTTGTGACTTTTGTGTTACTTTTTTCAGACTCTATTTGTGATGGATATTGAGGGTTCTTTTCTCAGACTAGGTATAATTATCCGGCAAAAAGAGTCAATAAGCTCTGGCAAGGGCATTATTGATAATCCATTAAATTTTTATGTGAACAGGGATCCTTCAATGCAACTCATTATGAGCTTGGTCGGAATGGTAACATTAATATTGATAGCCATTCTGTTTTCCAGCAATCGACGTGCAATTAGACTACGTACAGTTGGTGGCGCATTCCTTATTCAGATTGGCTTAGGTGCATTTGTTCTTTATTCCGACGGTGGTCGCGAGGTGCTTCTTGCGGTTTCTGATGGTGTTAAGAATGTTATTGATTACGGCAATAATGGGATGAGCTTCCTATTTGCAGGTCTCGTATCAGATAAAATGTTCGAATTGTTCGGTGGTGGCGGTTTCGTATTCGCCCTACGTGTACTGCCTGTTATCGTGTTCTTCTCTTCACTTATTGCTGTGTTGTATTACCTTGGCATTATGCAAATCGTGATTAAAATTCTCGGTGGTGGCTTACAAAAAGTTCTTGGTACATCACGAACAGAATCGATGTCTGCAACAGCCAATATCTTTGTGGGTCAAACCGAAGCACCGCTAGTTGTTCGTCCTTATATTGCAAGAATGACAACCTCAGAACTCTTTGCTGTGATGTGTGGTGGTCTTGCTTCTGTTGCGGGTTCCGTTCTTGCTGGATACGCAAGCATGGGCGTGCCATTAGAGTATCTGATTACAGCATCATTTATGGCGGCTCCAGGCGGTTTACTGTTTGCTAAATTATTGATCCCTGAAACAGAAACACCCGATGATCAAAAAGATGCACTTGATAAAATGGCGGATGAAGAAAAACCGGCAAATATTATCGATGCTGCAGCTGCGGGTGCCTCTTCAGGTTTACAACTTGCCCTTAACGTGGGTGCGATGTTACTTGCTTTCGTTGCATTGATTGCATTAGTTAATGGTATTCTTGGTGGAATTGGTGGCTGGTTTGGCTACGAAAACTTCTCATTAGAGTTAGTGTTAGGTTGGATCTTTGCACCAATCGCTTTCCTTATTGGCGTACCTTGGAGTGAAGCAACTATTGCGGGCTCTTTTATAGGACAAAAAATTGTTATCAATGAGTTCTATGCTTACTCTGAATTTAGTCAATACCTAAAAGAAGACGCAATTGTTGCGGGATCAGGACTTATGGTGCTATCAGAGCAAACGAAGATAATTATCTCCTTTGCACTGTGTGGTTTTGCTAACCTTTCTTCTGTTGCTGTACTGCTAGGTGGTTTAGGTGGAATGGCACCAAATCGTCGTAAAGACGTGGCGCGTTTAGGGATGAAAGCGGTACTTGCTGGTACACTCTCTAACTTAATGAGTGCGACGATTGCAGGTTTCTTCTTTGCATTAACCGCAATGGCTGTTGTTGCTTAATTGATTTTGATTATAAAGAGCAGATGGGTTTTGCCTGTCTGCTCTTTTATGTTTGTTTTCTGCTGTAATGTTAACTACTTTTATAGTGTGAGATATTTCGCAATTTGTATTAAATCGAGTCAATAACGATATCATTTCATATTGATTACTTTTTTTTGCGTTATAAAGACGACTTAGAGACGCTATTCGAGTAACATTACACCAGAAAATGACTTAATTGTGATTTTAGTCACATTTTTATGTCGTTGTTTGCAAGTTGCATTTGATTAGTGTGACGCAAAGCACATCTAATTGTTCCTTAGCGTGTTCAAATAAGATGTGCTGAAACTTCATGGAATGGCGAAAGCTCAATGACGGGTCGCCGAAGTGAGCATAGCGCGGTGAGAGGGAGCTCAGCTGTCGTTGTAGCGCAAGTTACAACAACATCTTCAAGGAACCAAGTCCGCTCGCCAACAAATTTAATCGCTAACCTTAAGCGTACGCCCAAAAGGGCTTGAGAAACATCGTTGGAGAGTTTTATGACAGATTTAACCGCTGCAGCGCGCCTTGCGCTGTCTTTGATGGATTTAACTACATTAAATGATGACGACACTGATGCAAAAGTGACTGCATTATGTCATCAGGCTAAAAGCCCAGAAGGCAATACAGCCGCTATTTGTATCTACCCACGTTTTATTCCGTTAGCACGTAAAGTGTTACGCGAACAGGGTACTCCAGACGTCCGTATCGCAACCGTAACTAACTTCCCTCATGGTAATGATGATTTAGATATCGCATTAGCAGAAACCAACGCGGCATTAGCTTATGGCGCAGATGAGGTTGACGTGGTTTTCCCTTACCGTGCATTTATGGCAGGTAACGAACAAATCGGTTTTGATATCGTTAAAGCATGTAAAGAAGCTTGTGCAGACGCGGGTGCTTTACTGAAAGTTATCATTGAAACGGGTGAGCTGAAAGATCCAGCGCTTATCCGCAAGGCATCTGAAATTTCAATCAAAGCAGGTGCTGACTTTATTAAAACTTCCACAGGTAAAGTACCTGTAAATGCAACACTGGAAAGCGCTGAGTTAATGATCCAAGTGATCCACGATATGGGTGTTGGCAAAGAAGTGGGTTTCAAACCAGCGGGTGGTGTACGTACCGCTGAAGAAGCAGCTCAATACCTTGCATTAGCTAACCGCATTATGGGTGACGATTGGGTTGATGCCCGTCACTTCCGCTTTGGTGCGTCAAGTTTGCTAGGTAATTTATTAGCCACTTTAGGTCATGGCGAACAAAAATCGTCTAGTGGTTACTAATCCATTCGTGAAATACGCCCACTTTTCTTATTGTGGGCGTTACCAATGCTATAAAACCAGGAGGTTGCAGTGTTTCTTGCCCAAGAGATTATTCGTAAAAAGCGTGATGGTCATCCTTTAACTGAGGAAGAAATTCGTTTTTTCATTAATGGCGTCAGAGATAATACTGTTTCTGAAGGTCAAATTGCTGCATTAGCAATGACTATTTATTTCCACGATATGACGATGCCAGAGCGTGTTGCTTTGACATTAGCTATGCGTGATTCCGGTACAGTGCTGAACTGGAAAAGCTTAAATTTAAACGGCCCAATTGTTGATAAACACTCAACGGGTGGTGTGGGTGATGTAACTTCACTGATGTTAGGACCAATGGTTGCGGCTTGTGGTGGTTATGTTCCGATGATCTCTGGTCGTGGATTAGGTCATACAGGTGGAACATTAGATAAGCTTGAAGCAATTCCAGGCTTTGATATTTTCCCTGATGATGAAAAATTCCGCGATATTATTCGCAATGTCGGCGTTGCCATTATCGGACAGACCAATTCATTAGCACCTGCTGACAAACGCTTTTATGCGACCCGTGATATTACTGCTACAGTTGACTCAATCCCGCTGATCACTGCTTCTATTTTAGGTAAAAAATTAGCTGAAGGTTTAGATGCATTAGTGATGGACGTTAAAGTGGGCTCGGGTGCCTTTATGCCGACTTACCAAAAATCTGAAGAGTTGGCTGAGTCAATTGTTCAAGTAGCAAATGGCGCTGGCTGTCAAACTACGGCACTGTTAACTGATATGAATGAAGTCTTAGCTTCTAGTGCAGGTAATGCGGTTGAAGTTCGTGAAGCGGTTCAATTCTTAACAGGTGAATATCGTAATCCACGTCTATTCGAAGTTACTATGGCGCTGTGTGTTGAAATGTTAGTATCAGGCCGTTTAGCGGATGATCGTCAACAAGCTCGCCAAAAACTACAAGATGTGTTGGATAACGGTAAAGCAGCAGAAGTCTTTGGTCGTATGGTTGCGGCACAGAAAGGTCCAACTGATTTTGTTGAAAACTACAATAAATACCTGCCAACTGCGGTATTAAGTAAACCTGTATTCGCTGAGAAAGCAGGGTTTATCACAGAAATGGATACACGTGCATTAGGTATGTCAGTTGTGACATTAGGTGGAGGTCGTCGTAAAGCGACTGATGCGATTGATTACAGTGTTGGCTTAAGCGACATCGTAGCGCTTGGTGCTGAAATCAATACCGATACACCTTTAGCAATGATCCATGCTAACAGTGAAAAATCATGGCAAGAAGCTGCGGCTGAAGTCCGTAAAGCGATGGTTATTGGTGACAGCAAACGCGAAGCTTCACCGATGGTATACCGCCAAATCAGCGAATAAGAACTCAATTATGATTTATAAGTGACATATCCGTAGCCTACGGAGAATGACACAGGAGAGAGAATGATGAAACGTGTACATATCATGGTATTAGATTCCTTCGGTATCGGTGCTGCCGGTGATGCGGAGAAATTCGGTGACCAAGGTTCAGACACTTTAGGGCATATCGCACAAGCGTTTGCTGACGGTAAAGCAGATAGAGACGGTCGTAAAGGACCTCTTCATTTACCTAACCTTTGCCGTTTAGGTCTAGGTAAAGCTGCAGAAGAATCAACCGGTAAATTCCCTGTTGGTTTAGATAAAAACGCAGATATTATCGGTGCTTATGGCTACGCGAGTGAAATCTCTTCTGGTAAAGATACTCCGTCAGGCCACTGGGAAATCGCAGGTGTTCCTGTTCTGTTTGATTGGGGATACTTCAAAGAGCTGAAAAATTCATTCCCACAAGAACTGTTAGACAACATCGTTAAACGTGCAAAATTACCAGGATACTTAGGTAATTGTCACGCATCTGGTACAGTGATTTTAGATGAACTGGGTGAAGAGCATATGAAAACCGGTAAACCGATTTTCTATACCTCTGCTGACTCTGTATTCCAAATTGCTTGTCATGAAGAAACTTACGGTTTAGATGAATTATATGAGCTGTGTGAAATTGCGCGTGATGAACTAAATAAAGGCGATTACAACATTGGTCGTGTTATTGCGCGTCCATTTATCGGTGACAAACCGGGTAATTTCGCTCGTACTGGTAACCGTCATGATTTAGCGGTTGAGCCACCAGCACCAACTATGTTGAAAAAACTGGTTGATGAAAAGCAGGGCCACGTTGTTTCTATCGGTAAAATTGCTGACATCTACGCAAACGTAGGTATCACTAAGAAAGTGAAAGCAACGGGTATTGATGCTCTGTTTGATGCGACCCTTGAAGAAATGAAACTTGCAGGTGATAACACCATCGTCTTTACCAACTTTGTTGATTTTGACTCTTCTTACGGTCACCGTCGTGATGCTGTAGGTTATGGTGAAGCACTTGAGTTATTCGACCGTCGCTTACCAGAACTTATGGAACTGGTAAAAGAAGATGACATTCTTATCTTAACAGCAGACCACGGTTGCGACCCAACTTGGCCAGGTTCTGATCATACTCGTGAGCACATTCCTGTTCTTGTTTATGGTCCAAAAGTTAAACCAGGTTCATTAGGTCATCGTGAAACCTTCGCTGATATCGGTCAAACTGTTGTTAAATACTTCGGTCTATCTCCAGTCGATTACGGTAAAGCAATGTTTTAATTTTACTTCGGTAGGTATAGCAATATGCCTACCGAATTATATTTAAATAGTAAAAAGATCAATTAAAAGGAAGAATTATGGCTACCCCTCATATTAACGCAGAAATGGGCGATTTTGCTGATGTCGTTTTAATGCCGGGCGATCCGCTTCGTGCTAAATACATCGCTGAAACTTTTTTACAAGACGTTCGTCAAGTAAACAATGTTCGTGGTATGTTAGGTTTTACAGGTACGTATAAAGGCCGTAAAGTTTCTGTAATGGGTCATGGTATGGGTATCCCTTCCTGCTCAATTTACGCGAAAGAACTTATTACTGACTTTGGCGTAAAAGTGATCATCCGTGTGGGCTCATGTGGTGCAGTATTACCTGATGTTGAACTGCGTGATGTTGTTATTGGTATGGGCGCATGTACTGACTCTAAAGTTAACCGTCTGCGTTTCAAAGACCAAGATTTCGCTGCTATCGCTGATTACCAATTAGTTCAAAATGCTGTTGATGCAGCAAAAGCGAAAGATATTAAAGTTCGCGTTGGTAATATCTTCTCTGCTGATCTGTTCTACTCTCCAGATCCAGAAATGTTTGATGTAATGGAAAAATACGGCATCCTCGGTGTTGAGATGGAAGCTGCTGGTATCTATGGTGTTGCTGCTGAATACGGCGCAAAAGCACTGACTATCTGTACTGTCTCTGACCACATCAAGAAAGGGACACAGACCACAGCAGAAGAGCGTCAAACTACTTTTAATGAAATGATTGAAATTGCATTAGAATCTGTTCTGTTATTAAAAGACTAATCAAGACATTTCGTTGCTTAAAAATAAAAAACCCAATTTTTAAATTGGGTTTTTTTATGTCTAATTAATAAAGCGAAAAACTATGGAGCATAAATATACGTTTCTAAGTAAGGGTCCATTTTGATGGCATAATCTTTGATATTACTTAGACTCGGTGTTAATGGCTCTTTACACTCTTTTTTACTGATAATGTTATTGTTTTTATAAACAATGATACCGTTAAAATTCCAACCTCTCCCTTCGCCGTCATAAACGACATAGCTATAGTTTCCATTCTTAAAACGAATATAAGTCGATGCCCCTGCAACAAACATCTGATGTCCATAAAAGACATTATTATTGGGTTGCTGAGGCACGGGGAGTGTTATCTCTGTTTTAGCAAGTGTGCCATAGCGATAAACAGGAGGCTTTCCATGTTCAACGAACACGCTGACATACTTACCATTTTCAAGTTGGCAGGTAAATTCTTCAGCATGGACACTTGCGGATAATAATACGAATACAGTAGCAACAGCGATATGTGCTTTCATATTGTGTTCTCCGTTAATTACCTACTCTATTACTTTAAGTATCGGCAAAGAACACAAAATATGTAGAGTAAATATTCTGATTGTTTAGTTAGGTGACTAATTTTCATTTTAACTAATATTTTTGTTATTACCAGAATAATCAACCGTGATGATTTCTTTATTTATTTTTTCATTAAGCACTATCTGCAAGCTCAGCCTTATCCAATATTTTGTACCTAATAATAGTTAAAATTAGAATTAATTTGCTGGTTATGAAAAATATCATAGTGATTTCGTTTGATTTTGTTCTTTGTAATTAAATTAAATGTAATTTTCGCTGCGCCAATTGTGGAAATAACAGATTAATTCAATTAATTAAATCAAGAGTTCAGTAATATCAGTTGGTTAGCATCTTATTATTATATTTTGATTATATTTCAAATAGTTAATAGTATTGCAGGTGATTATTTTTGTTTATAACTTTATTTTCATTGTGATCTCAATCACATAAGCATATAAATGAAATAATAACATCTGTAAATTTAACTTTCCGAAGATTTCTATTGTATTGATATTAAATGAAATATTTTGTTTTATGTGGTTGTCGGTAGAACCAATGTGATCGCATGAAGCACTAACTAATTTAATTAGAAAATGTATAGTATTGCTATGCAATCAATTTAACATTTCGTCGGTTTCTATTTGGAGAATATAGTGAAAAATCAAGATTTATTAGGTCTATCTTCTGCTAACATTCTGAATGTGGAATTTGAGAAGAAATACCACGACGTTATTGCTCACTTTTTCAGCCGAGATCCGAAGTATTGGCCGATATTTCAGGATAAAACAATCCAATCGATTACACAGTTTAGAAAGACAACGACCAATGATAATGACCAATTACAACGTTATTCAAATGGGCAACAGCTATTCGATCGCTTAATGGCGGATACGGAAATCCAACAAAACATTAATTACCCAGAAAACGATCCTAATGAACTACTGATGCTAGTATCGACACTGTGTAAAAACTGGGAAAACCCATTAGCGGTTGAAAACGTTATTGCAATGCCAAGTGATCCCGGTGTTTATGGTTCAATGTTAGGACTAATGGGCAACCCTAACATGGTGTATTGTGAATATTCTGGTGTCGCTGATGCGTTAGAAAAAGTGACGATTAAAAAAGTCGCTAAATTGGTAGGGTACGATCCTGAAGTTGCCTCTGGTGTATTCACTCAAGGTGGCACCATGTGTAACTTATATGGTTATCTTTTTGGCTTACGTAAATCCATGCCAAATTCTAAGCATTTAGGTATGGCAGCAGATCAAGACTATCGCATCATTAACTCTCAAGGTGGTCACTATTCAAATATGACCAACCTTGCCCTATTAGGGGTTGATGTCGATAACAAAACTATCCGCATTAAAGTATCTGAAGATAACACCATTAATCTAGAACACTTAGAGCGTGAATTAAGAGCGTGCTTTACTGTTAAGTGTAAAGTGCCAACGATTATGTTAACGACAGGAACAACAGACACCTTTGGTGTTGATGATGTGAAAGGTGTTTGTGAGTTACGTGACCGTTTATGTGAAGAGTTCGAGATCCCTGTTAAGCCACACGTACACGTTGATGCCGCGGTTGGTTGGCCGATCATTTTCTTCTTAGAATATGACTTTAGTAGTAACCCACTAGCAATTAATGATGTCACTTTAGAAGGGTTACGTCAGAATGTTGAGAAATTCAAACATCTGAAATATGCCGACTCTATCACTATCGACTTCCACAAATGGGGCTATGTACCCTATACCTCAAGTTTAGTGCTGGTGAAAAACGGCAATGATTTCGTCGCACTTGAAAATGATCCTGAAAATTTCACCTATTTTGAGCATGAATTAGAAGGTCAAACTCACTTACAATCAACGATTGAATGTACACGTAGCGGTGTAGGTATTTTTGGTGCTTATTCTGCGATGCACTATATGGGTATTGAGGGTTACCAAACCATTATTGCCCACTGTTTGCAAAATGCGAACTATATGCGTCATCAGTTGTTGGAGATGGGTAATGCGAAAGTGATCGTGCCACAAAACCAAGGACCAAGTGTTGGTTTTAAACTGTATGATCCTAATTTAGTCAAAGATCCTAATGTTGCTTTTGATTTAGAGCTAACATGTTCGACTGATAAAGAAGCGTATGATTTTATGGTTCATAACACACAATGGCATAGAAAACTTTTCTTGCAGCGTGGTAGAGAAGGCCTATTTACTAACTGGGTTGATTCTATTGCTTGTTCTAAATATGCAAAAAATAACCGCTATATTTATCTTCCTGGTGAAAAAGCGGTCTTTATGAACCCAAATACTGAACGCGCACATATTGATAATTTCATGAAAATTTTAACTGAAATGAGTCAAAATATGAGCTCAAAGAAAGTCGCAAAAATTTAATCAAATCATTGGCTGATTAAATAAAACAAACTGTACTTTAGTAGAGAAAACTCATATTAAGGTACAGTTTTTGTTTTATATGATAATAGTTGCAGATTATCTGAGTTGGCTATCTTTACTGCCACGACGATTGTATCCACTAAAAGCACTATTCTTTTTATCAATAGCCTCTTGGCAATTTAAGCAATAACGTACACCAGGAACGGCTTTTTGCCGAGCCTTAGAGATTGGTTCACCGCACTCATCACAAAACGCTGCACTTTCACCTTGCGTCATTTGATTACGTGCTCTTGCAATAGCATCATCAATGGTGGCATCTATTTGCTCTTGAACCGCACTATCATTAGCCCATCCACTCGCCATTATATTCTCCTATGTTAACAGTGAATATAAACCCTATTATTGGGGCGCTGGTGAAAAAATCAACAGATAAATAAAGAGGAAAGTAGGGCGCTTTAAGTGAGAGTGTGGTTTTATGTTCAAAGAGCTAACGCGATTTAAATTGATTTATAATAGAAATACTCAGTTAGAACGGATCAGCGGCAACAAAAAAGCCTTTTCTGGAAACCCAGAAAAGGCTTTTTATAAAAATAGACCTAACTGACTAGGATCAGTTCATGCCGTATTTTTTCAGTTTCTTACGCAGTGTGCCGCGGTTAATGCCCATCATTTGCGCTGCACGCGTTTGGTTGCCACGGGTGTACTGCATTACCATGTCCAACAATGGCTGTTCAACTTCAGCCAATACTAGCTCATATAAGTCATTAACATCTTGACCGTTTAATTGAGCAAAATAGTTCTTCAGTGCTTGTTTAACTGAGTCACGTAAAGGTTTTTGGGTCACCTGATCTTGTGAATTTACGGTGGCAACTGTTAGTACGTCTGAATTTACGCGTTGTTCGAACATAGTTCTGTCAGCTCTTTTATTTATTTACGCAAAAAATTTTCGAAATATGCTTCCAACGCCTCCAGCTGTTCGCTGGCATCCTCTATGGCGTTGAAGGAGCGCCGAAACTGGTCATCAGGGGCATGTTCCTTGAGATACCAAGAGACATGCTTGCGTGCAATGCGAGTTCCTTTGCCTTGACCGTAAAAGTCGTGCAACTCACGCACATGCTTTTGCATTATTTGTTGTACCTCTGCAATCGGCAGAGGGGGCAACAGTTCACCTGTGTCCAGATAGTGCTGGATTTCCCGAAAGATCCAGGGTCTTCCCTGAGCAGCGCGACCGATCATCAAAGCATCGGCTCCAGTGTAGTCTAATACTGCTCTGGCTTTTAGCGGGTCTGTTATGTCTCCATTCGCAATGATGGGAATAGAAACACTCTGCTTAACTGTCCGAATGCTGTCGTATTCGGCTTCCCCTTTGAACAAACACTCACGTGTACGCCCATGAATAGTGAGAGCCTGAATACCACAACGTTCAGCCAATTTGGCAATCTCTACACAGTTACGTTCATCAGGTGACCAGCCAGTACGGATCTTGAGAGTAACAGGAACATCTACCGCGTTAACCACAGCAGAGAGGATCTCTGCGACAAGGTCGGGATGACGAAGTAGAGCTGAACCAGCTAGCTTTTTATTCACCTTTTTTGCAGGGCAACCCATGTTAATGTCGATAATTTGAGCGCCACTATCTGCGTTTATTTTCGCAGCGGTCGCCATATCAACGGGATCACTTCCTGCAATTTGTACGGAGCGGATCCCCAATTCATCACTATGTACCATTCGTAATCGAGACTTGTCTGTCTGCCAAACCTGAGGATTGGAAGAAAGCATTTCAGAAACTGTCATACCCGCGCCCATATCATAGCAAAGCGACCGAAAAGGTCGGTCTGTAACGCCAGCCATGGGAGCCGCGATAAGGCAATTTTTTAACTGATACTGTCCGATTCGCATAGATGAAAAGAGGGCCAAACTGTGACTGCAAGGGCGCGTATATTACGCATTTTTTGCCAGATATGAAAGGACAAAGTTTAACCAAATTGCGAAAAAAAGTTACTTCTTTACACTTGATTTTTTATAAATTGATTATTTAATCAATAAAAACATAATGTTATGTATTTTTGAAAAATTAAAAATTGATGGTAGAGAATTGATAAACAAGTGAAACTAAGTAGAGTTTATCAGGCAAAAATGTGATTAATGCCTGATAAACAATAATTAAGTGAAATTTTAACGCGATGAGATTATCTCATTTTGGTTAATATTTAGCCGGTGTTATTTTTTCACACCGGTAATACGACACCACTCTTCTTTTTCGGCAACAGGATCTAAGTTAAATAGTCCTTCATAAGCCGCGGCAACACCTTCTGCTTGTGTTGCTAACACACCAGAAAGGCCTAGGTGTCCACCTTGACGAGGCAGTGTACTGATAACCGGTGCAAGTTCACGCAATGGACCCGCTAAAATATTCGCAACGACAACATCGGCACTGAGGTTATCTGGCTGGTCTTTTGCAAGATACAGTGTGAGAGCGTCAGAAACACCATTACGCTGTGCATTATCACGACTTGCTTGGATAGCTTGAGGATCGATATCAATACCAATTGCTTTTGCTGCACCTAGTTTTAATGCCGCAATAGCTAAAATGCCAGATCCACAACCGAAGTCGATAACGGTTTTACCCGCTAAATCTAAGCCATCAAGCCACTGAAGGCACAATGAGGTAGTAGGGTGGGTACCAGTACCAAATGCAAGACCAGGGTCTAGCATGACGTTTACGGCGTTAGGATCAGGCACTTCTCTCCAGCTTGGGCAAATCCATAAACGCTCACCGAAACGCATTGGGTGGAAGTTATCCATCCATTCACGTTCCCAATCTTTATCTTCGAGTTGTTCAATTTTATGCAGGAAGCCTTGACCGAGTAATGGCGTATTTTCTAGCATCGCCACCACGATTTTCATGTCAGTTTCTGCATCATATAAACCGATAACGTCAGTATCACCCCAAAGACGAGTTTCACCCGGTAAAGGTTCAAAAATAGGGGTATCGTGACTATCTTGGAAAGTCACTGACACGGCACCGCTTTCAACCAATTCATCACCAATAGCTTCTGCATTAGTGGCGGTTGCATTAAGTCTTAATTGTATCCAAGGCATAATTAGTCTCTTTAAAAACGAATTCACTGTAATGATGCTGATTGAGGCAGAGTATGCTCTCCAAATCGATTAGCCACAAGAAACGCGACTAAGCTCAACAACAGTGATGGAACAATAGGGTGGAATCCCGCTATCTGGATATTAAATGTCGCAAGGGCTGCATAGAGTGTGGCACCTGTGATCATGCCCGCAATAGCACCATAACGGTTAGCTTTTTGCCAATAAAGCCCGAGCACTAAAGGCCATAAGAAAACAGCTTGTAGGCCACCAAAAGCGAGTAAGTTAAGCCAAATAATCATTGATGGTGGGTTCCATGCTGCAAACAGCAATAACACACCTAAAATCAAGGTCGAAAGGCTTGATAAGCGAGAGATACGTTTCTCATTGGTGATCGCATGTGGAGCAATATTGAGATAGAGATCTTTGACCAACGTTGCTGACGATTGTAACAGTTGTGCATTTATCGTTGACATAATGGCGGCCATAGGTGCCGCAAGGAAAATACCGGCAGCAATAGGCGGTAATACTTCAACCATTAATGTTGGAATAACTTGATCAGGCACAGTCAGATCAGGAATGATCGCTCGACCTAATGCGCCAGCAAAGTGCATACCAAACATCAATAATGACATTACGATTGTGCCAATGATGATCCCTTTATGCATAGCTTTACTGTCTTTGTAAGAGATGCAACGTACCGCAGTATGTGGCAAGCCAATTACACCAAAACAGACAAGTACCCAGAATGATGCCATAAATGGACCACTTAAAATTCCATCGGCCCCTTGAGGAGAGGTTAATGCAGGATCAATGGTATTGAGTTTTTGTATCGCAATATCTAATCCACCGGCTTTATAGATAATGGCAAACAAAAGAATAAAGGTACCAAGCAACATCACTAGACCTTGTAAGGCATCATTTAATACGCTGGCTCTAAATCCGCCAATTGCTGTATACAGCGCAATGGAGATCCCAAAGATCAGCAAGCCGAATTCATAAGGAATACCGGCTGCGGTTTCTAGTAGACGTGCCCCACCAATAAATTGTACTGTCATTGCGCCGACAAAAGCGACTAACAGACTTAAACTGGCAAACCAGACAAGGAAACGACTTTTGTAACGAGCATAGAGCATATCGTTTAAGGTAACCGCATTATAACGGCGCGCTAAAATAGCAAATTTTTTCCCTAGAACACCCAGCGAGAGCCAAATAGCGGGAAGCTGGATCATCGAAAGTAATACCCAACCAATACCGTATTTATAGGCAGCGCCTGGCCCGCCAATAAAGGAACTTGCACTGACATAAGTTGCAGTGATAGTCATGGCGAGTACGAAGCCACCCATTGAGCGGTTACCCAGAAAATATTCGTTAAGAAACTCGCCTTTTTCGCGCTTACGATAAGCATACGCCGACAGTAGAAAGACCA
This sequence comes from Proteus cibi, assembly GCF_003144405.1. Classification (GTDB taxonomy): domain Bacteria; phylum Pseudomonadota; class Gammaproteobacteria; order Enterobacterales; family Enterobacteriaceae; genus Proteus; species Proteus cibi. The sequence continues at coordinate 75,607 of NZ_PENW01000034.1, read as the reverse complement.
GAAGAAGGTAGCCAATTAGTGGCACTATGACTTCAGTTTGCATCGTCATGCTCATCTCCTAACGGCATATCTTTGAAAAAGTAGCGCACCATCAGATAGCACAACAGAAAAAACAAAACAGGTAGGAATAAGCATGAGAGCTCAAACCAAAGAGGTAAACCAGTAATGCCTAGTGTGTTATCAGGTAAATAGGCGGTAATTAACCAACCCAACAAATACATAAAAGTTAAAATTAGGGCCCAAAGGGCTTCTTTGTGGGCCTGAACAAAACGTTTGTCCATCTGTTCTCCCAATCTTAATAGGGTTAAAAATGAATGGGGGGATTGTACGGGAAAGTGAGTATTGATTCAGTGAAAATTAATCACAAAGTCATGATGGAATATTAAAAATAGATTATCTTATTGTTTTAAAAGGATTAATGTTTGAATTCTATTTAATGGAATAAGAAAAATAGAGATAGATTTATATCTTAATCAAGAAATGAAGTGTTGAAATAGTCGTCATAAATAGGGGGGATAATACAATTGAAATAAGAAAAAAGAAGAGCAGACACTGACATAAATTGATCAAGTGTGGTGCTCTTCTTGGGTTTACTCATCTCAATAAATTAAAAATTAAAGGGCGTTTTTTATTCTTTTTAATCCCTCTTTGATAATGGCGCGAGGGCAAGCAAGATTAATTCGAATATAGTTATCACCATTACTAACGAACATATTTCCACCTTCTAATAAAATGCCTGTTTTGTTGGCAAAATAGAGTGAAAGTTGTTGGTTATCGACATCTTCGGGTAAATAATTTGTCAAATTAATCCATGCTAAATAGGTTGAATCAGGTATTTTAAAATTCGCTTTTGGAAAATGCGTATGAACAAATTCTTCTACTAATTTGAAATTATCATCAAGATAGTTTTTCAGTTGTTTTAACCATTCATCACACTCAGAATAAGCGGCTTTTGTTGCAACTAAACTTAATGGTGAAATAAAGTCGTCATACAGACGAAGCCACTCTTTTTTTATCTCTTTATTTTTAATAAAGATATGAGACATTAGATTACCTGCAAGATTAAATGTCTTACTCGGTGCCATACAAGTTACGATTTTCTCATAATGAGGGAAGAGTTTAGCAATAGGTGTATGCGTCACGCCATTACGTAATAAATCACAATGTATTTCATCTGATATCATCCAAATATCATTTTCAACACAGAGTTCCCCCATCTTAATTAGCTCTTCATCTGTCCACACTTTACCCGTTGGGTTTTGAGGATTACATAAAATAAAGAGTTTAATATTGAGTGACTTATCTTTGATTTTGCGTTCCATGTCGGTAAAGTCAACAGCGTATTCACCGTCTTTTTCTAATAAATCAGAATAGATCACTTGGCGAGAATTATAATCTCCCGCTTGTTTAAATGGTGTATAAGAAGGTGTTTGAATAAGGATACTTTCATCTTCTTTTATTAATAAAGGTACTAAGCGATTTAATGCAGGAATAATGCCCGGTGATAATACAATTTCACGCGGATCTATTTCCCAATCATAATGTCTTTGGCACCAATCTTTAAAGATTTGGTAATACTCTTCATCATACACTTTGGTATAACCTAATATTTTTCTATCAAGGCGGGCTTTAATCGCATTAAGCACTTCAGGTGGAGTAGAGAAGTCCATATCTGCGACCCACATTCTGATAAACTCATTATCAGCAAAGGCAAATTGCGCGTCTTTATCTGCTTTAAAAATATACTGGCGCCAACCATCATAATTTAAAGCATCGGTATCTTTTCTATCTATAATTTCGTCAAAGTTATATTTCATGGTTAAGCCTTTAATACATCTAATTTAATTAAATAAATTTTAAGAAAGGGGAAATACAAAGCAGGATGCCCGTAAAGATAATCAAATACAGTGATCCACCTTTATAACGGTGTAATGAGGGGACTTTGTAAACTAAATAAGCAGGAATAAGGCAACCCACAATCCCGAAAATAGGGCTACATATTGAAGTGAACATTAATACCGGAAGATTAAGAACAATAGCGCCCCATGCAATGACCACAGTGAAAATGACAATACAGAGTGAGAGGACTTTCTGATTGATTTTTTCTGCGGGAATAATACGAGTAAGGGCATTCATAGCTAAGCCTTGTACTGCTTCTTTAAAGCCGAGATAAACGCCAAAGAATGCGGTCATTAACGCAAAGATATTGAGTGCAACGCCAACGGGAGTCACATATTTAGCGGCATCACCTTCAATAAATTGTGCTGCAATCGCCAGTGCAGAAATATTCTGTTCATAAGCTTTAACCGCTTCATCATGTCCAATGGCAAAGGTAAAAGAAACCGCGTAGAAGAAGACAACACAAAATAGTGTACCGAAAGCAATATTCATGGCTCTTAAGGCTTTGTAGCGAGCGACTTCAATCGATTTATTTTTAGCACGATAAGAAATGACCATCGGGCTAAGGGATTGAATAAAGAGTATTGATGTGAGCGTAAAAGGTAAGGTAATAATGGCGTTTTTAATTAATAGACTAAAAGGTGGGAAAGTATCGATATTTTTCGATAAATCCCACATGCTGATCATCATGACACCTAACGCAAATACAACCAATAATTTAGATAACACCATAAAGCTTGAGATCTTAAATAATAGCTCTTCGCTTCGTGATGCAATTAATACGAGAAATGAGATAAGAATGAGACCATAGAATGGATTTTCTGACAGCAATCCTTCTGTGACACCAAAGGTGTGTAAATAAGAGGCGGTATCATTGGTCAGTGCGGTCGGATAAGCAAAAATCCATATCACCAACATTAAGAAGTAAAGTAAACCTAAAAACATGCCCCAGTTTTTACCAAGATAGCCTTCGATAACACTGGGGTAGTCTTTACATTCTTTAGAATCGGCAAGGGTATTAATAAATAGGCGTTGAAAGAGGTACATGGCAGGGTAGCCAATAATAGAAGAGAGTAAAAATACCCATAACCCAATTAAGCCAACTTGTACGGGTAAAAAGACAATACCTGCACCAATTGCCATACCGATACTGATAATAATCCACCCCATATCGGTATTATCAAATCGAGTTAATTTTTTCCATTCTTCTTTTGAGAGAGAGGCCCTATCAACTTTTTGTTCTAATAAGGTCATACATGTAATCCCATGTGAAAGTAAAATTTATAGTATTTGTTTTGTTAAGTTTCTTTTTGGAACATGACTTCTAATCATTTTGTATTAGCTGAATAACGATACTTCGAGAATAATTTTAGCAATTAGAGTGATTAATTATTTCTTCATATTGGAAGCAATACGGACTTATTTATTAATAAAATTCGCTAAAATTGAGTTATAAATTAATTATCTTTGATAAAAACGTTATTTTGATTAACGTCACAGAGGTGTAAATAGAATGACTCTTGACAAAACGGATATGGGGATACTTAAGCTGTTACAAGAAGAGGGGCGATTAAATAATGCAGAAATTGCTAAGCGTGTTTTTTTATCCCCACCTGCTTGTTGGAAGCGGCTTAAGGCATTAGAAAAGGGAGTGATAAAGAATTATCGAGCGATCATTGAACCTAAGCACCTAGGATTTAATTTTTATGCATTTATGAACATCACGCTAGATCTGCATTCGGAAGATAATATGGCGCATTTTGAGCAAGAAATAATGAAAATTGATAATGTGATTTCTTGCCATAATATTTCAGGGCGGTATGACTACATGTTGCAACTGGTCGTTAAAGATATGGAAGATTTTCACAACGTTTCAATGATGAAAGTGCGAGCAATTGGCAATATCAAAGAGATGAACACCAGTTTTAGTATTCGAGAAATAAAACCTTTTAAAGGGTTTCCTATTAAATAAATACTTATCAGAAGATCAGCAATAAAAAAGGCATAGTAAATAAACTATGCCTTTTCTTGTTAAGCGAGAAAGATTATTTCTCAGCTAAACCTAAACGTTTTTCAAGGTAGTGAATGTTTGTACCACCTTTTTGGAAATTCTCATCATTCATAATGAACTGGTGCAGTTCAATATTGGTTTTAATACCATCAATGATAAGTTCCGCCAACGCATTTTTCATACGAGAGATCGCTATTTCGCGTGTTTCACCGTAAGTGATCAATTTACCAATCATTGAATCATAGTGAGGTGGAACAGTATAACCCGCGTAAATATGCGATTCCCAACGTACGCCAAATCCACCTGGTGAGTGGAAGCGAGTAATTGTACCCGGGCTTGGCATGAAGGTTTTTGGATCTTCTGCGTTGATACGACATTCAATTGCATGACCATGAACGTTAACTTGATCTTGTGTTACTGATAAAGGTAAGCCAGATGCAATGCGTAACTGTTCTTTGATTAAGTCGATGCCAGTGATCATCTCTGTTACTGGATGTTCAACCTGAATACGGGTATTCATCTCAATAAAGTAGAATTCACCATTTTCATACAGGAATTCGAATGTACCTGCACCACGATAGCCGATTTCAATACATGCGTTCGCACAGCGTTCGCCGATATTTTTACGGATTTCAGGGGTAATACCCGGTGCTGGTGCCTCTTCAACCACTTTTTGGTGACGACGTTGCATTGAGCAATCACGTTCAGCCAAATAGATTGCATTACCTTGACCATCCGCCATAACTTGAATTTCAACATGGCGTGGGTTTTCAAGGTATTTTTCCATGTATACCATGTCGTTGCTAAATGCCGCTTTTGCTTCCGCACGCGTCATTGTAATCGATTGTTCCAGATCTTTTTCAGAACGAACAACACGCATACCGCGTCCACCACCGCCACCAGAGGCTTTGATGATAACTGGGTAGCCAATACGTTTAGCAATTTCAATATTTTTCGCAGTGTCGTTACCTAAAGGACCGTCTGATCCTGGTACACAAGGAACACCTGCTTTTTTCATCGCTTCAATAGCAGAAACTTTATCGCCCATTAGGCGGATGGTTTCAGCTTTTGGGCCGACAAAAATAAAGCCTGAGCGTTCAACTTGCTCTGCGAAATCAGCATTTTCAGACAGGAAACCGTATCCTGGATGAATGGCTTGTGCGCCACTGATCTCAGCCGCTGCAATAATTGCAGGGATATTTAGGTAACTTTTTGCTGAAGCAGCGGGACCAATACAGATAGTCTCGTCTGCCAGCAGAACGTGTTTTAAATCACGGTCTGCCGTGGAGTGAACGGCAACTGCTTTGATCCCAAGCTCTTTACATGCTCTTAGGATACGCAGTGCTATCTCACCACGGTTGGCAATGAGGATTTTTTCTAGCATGGACCTGCCTCGTTATTCGATAACAAAGAGTGGAGCGTCAAACTCAACGTTGTCGCCATCTTGGCAAAGGATAGATTTAACAACACCCGCTTTGTCAGATTCAATCTGGTTCATCATTTTCATTGCTTCAACGATGCACAGAGTATCGCCTACATTGACTTGCTGACCGACTTCAACAAATTTCTTGGCTTCAGGGCTTGGTGAGCGGTAGAACGTTCCGACCATTGGTGAACGAACAACGTGACCGCTGATTTCTTGCGTTGGTGTAGCCGCTGGTGTTTCTGGCGCTACAGGCGCAACTGCATTTGCTAATGCAGGTTGAGGTGCCACTGGTGCCGCAAAATATTGCTGAGGAGCCATTTGACCCTGAAGACCAGAGTTACGACTAATACGTACTGACTCTTCACCTTCAGAGATTTCCAGTTCAGAAATGCCAGACTCTTCGACTAGCTCGATCAGTTTTTTAATTTTACGAATATCCATGAGTTGATTCCGTACTCTTTTTGATGTTTTTTATTAAGACAAGCGGCTGACCGCTGCCTGTAAAGCAAACCGATAACCTTCTGCACCTAATCCACAGATTACGCCTGTTGCGATATCAGAGAGATATGAATGGTGACGGAAAGGTTCCCGACTGTAGACATTGGACAGGTGAATTTCAATAAATGGAATATTCACCCCTAATAATGCATCACGCAACGCAACACTGGTATGCGTGAAAGCTGCAGGGTTGATTAATATATAATCGACATTACCCCGAGCTGCATGAATTTTATTTATCAGCTCAAATTCAGCGTTAGACTGAAAATGGCTGAGTTTCACATTTAATGCCTGAGCATCTGCTGACAAACTTTGAACGATATCATCCAGAGTTAAGTGTCCGTAGGTTTCCGGCTCTCTTGTTCCAAGCAGGTTTAGATTCGGACCATTCAGGAGCAAAATATGAAAATTTTCCGACATTATGCTTCTATCTCCGTCAATTCGTCAACGAAATGACAAAATAACCTGTGCTTTTCGTTTTGTCATCTTTTATTGTATCTAATGCTACGATACATATCACAAAGTCCGACATTATAGACATTTCACAGAAGATAACAGCAAAATACTGGTCTAATCAGGGAATGAAGGGTTTATTTTGATGAAAAGTTAAAAGTTTTTACAAGGTTGTAAACGCGAGAAAGCGAAATAAACAGGTGTCCAAAAAATAATCATAACATCACGTTATTTATTGATGTCACTGGAAATCTGAATTTCTTAGAGATTGATTATCAATATATATCATAAATGTGATCTACATCACAATTTGCTGGCAGTATCACACACAATGAAGCTTATTCTGGCACTAAATAAGGTGAATTAATGCCAGAAATAAGCAGATAAAAACGGAGGATCAGAGTTTTACTAAGGTTCTGCCTGTCACTTGATTATCCATAATCATCTGAGCATAACGTGGAACTTCATCAAGTGTAATCTCTGTCATGGCTTGCTGATAGAATGTATCTGGTAGTAATTGTAATAAACGTTGCCAAACTTGAGCACGTTTTTCTGCTGGGAAATAAACAGAGTCAACACCTTGCAAACGAACATTACGTAAAATAAAAGGCATGACGGTTGTTGGCAAAGAAAAACCGCCTGCTAACCCACAAGCCGCCACTGTGCCGTTATAGTGTGTCTGTGACAAAATATTAGCAAGAATTTGCCCACCCACGGTATCAATTGCCCCCGCCCAACGTTGTTTATCTAAAGCTCTGCCCGCAGGTTCAAACTCTTCGCGAGTGATAATATTTTTGGCACCGAGTTTACGCAAATACTCATGGTTGCTGACTCTGCCACTCAATGCGGTAACTTGATAGCCTAATGCGGTTAGTAAACTAATCGCCGTGCTTCCGACACCACCACTGGCGCCTGTAACTAAAATGTCACCACTTTCAGGTGTGAGACCGCCTTGTTCTAATGCCATCACACAAAGCATGGCAGTAAAACCCGCAGTCCCAATTGTCATGGCATTTTTTAAAGAGAGTCCTTCTGGCACGACAGTTAACCAATCGCCTTTTACACCCGCCTTTTGTGCAAGACCACCCCAGTGGTTTTCACCGACTCCCCAGCCGGTTAATAAGACATGTTGACCAATGTGGAAACGAGGATCTTCGGTGTGATGAACAACACCCGAAAAATCGATACCCGGTACCATTGGGAATTGACGCAGTATTTTTCCTTTGCCTGTGATCGCGAGTCCATCTTTATAGTTAAGCGTTGAGTAATGAATATCGACAATAACCTCATGAATAGGCAGTATTTTTTCATCAATGCTTTGTACGCTAGCACTGAGTTTGTTGTCATTTTGTTCTACTAATAATGCTTTCATTTTGACCCCTCATCGATTTCTATTTGTGTCATGATAGGTGATTTTTTAGATCTCGTCGTGATTGTGCACAATATCTATTGTAATAATGAGACAAATAATCCTTTTTTAGTGTATAAACGGGGGTTCTACGTTTATTGGTGCAGAGATTATTCTGAGTTTTATCTCTTGGTAATTAGATAACACCGTTAATGGTTTACGATTGGATAAAAATTAGCATTTCTCTTTATTGCTCGAAATAAAGATAATGTGTTGCCTGAGAAGTATTCGAGGTGGGTACGTTGGTCGTTATCTCAGTCAAATTTTGCCGGTGAAATACCATTTAATATCAATAGAATAATTGTGCTTATTTAAATGAATAAATTTTATTTGAACTTGCAATGAGACTTTTGAGTCACAGTTTGGCAACGAAGTGAGATTTTTCTTTATTGATATGAGCGTTGTTTGTATTGTTACATAAGCTAAATATGAATGGCGTAGGATCGAAATTATGCGTTAATCGTTCTAATTAGCCCATTTTTATGCAGTTTTTTTCTGCTCCAATTGGGAAAAGTAACGTAGAATATTGTGCCTTTAAGATTATTTACGTGTCCACTTTAATCTAAGTAGCGAATCGCGCCTTGTCGCTGCTTATTGTGGTTGATAGAGTAGACGGATTTTTCCGTCCCGGCTTGCAGGATTATCCTTTCGTATGTTTAAAAAATTTCGTGGCATGTTTTCCAACGATTTGTCTATTGACTTGGGTACCGCCAATACCCTCATTTATGTCAAAGGACAGGGTATTGTTCTCGATGAACCCTCCGTCGTCGCTATTCGTCAAGATCGCGCTGGCACATCAAAAAGTGTTGCAGCTGTTGGGCATGAAGCCAAACAGATGTTAGGGCGTACACCTGGGAATATCGCTGCTATCCGTCCAATGAAAGACGGTGTGATTGCTGATTTTTATGTAACCGAAAAAATGCTTCAGCACTTCATAAAACAGGTTCATAACAATAGCTTTATGCGTCCAAGTCCTCGTGTATTAGTTTGTGTACCAGTCGGCGCTACTCAAGTAGAACGCAGAGCTATCCGGGAATCAGCATTAAGTGCGGGTGCTCGCGAAGTGTTCTTAATTGAAGAACCTATGTCTGCGGCAATTGGTGCAGGCTTACCTGTTTCTGAAGCAACAGGCTCAATGGTGGTCGATATTGGTGGTGGTACTACAGAAGTTGCCGTGATTTCATTAAACGGTGTCGTTTACTCTTCTTCTGTTCGTATTGGTGGTGACCGTTTTGATGAAGCTATCATCAACTATGTACGTCGTAACTACGGCTCACTGATTGGTGAAGCAACTGCAGAACGTATCAAACACGATATCGGTTCGGCTTATCCTTCAGATGAAGTCAACGAGATTGAAGTCCGCGGTCGTAACCTTGCAGAAGGTGTACCTCGTAGCTTTACATTAAACTCGAATGAAATTCTTGAAGCCTTGCAGGAGCCATTAACAGGTATCGTCAGCGCTGTCATGGTTGCATTAGAGCAATGTCCACCAGAATTAGCCTCTGATATTTCAGAGCGCGGTATGGTCTTAACGGGTGGTGGTGCATTATTACGTAACCTCGATCGCTTATTAATGGAAGAAACAGGTATTCCTGTGATTGTTGCTGAAGATCCACTGACTTGTGTTGCTCGTGGTGGTGGTAAAGCATTAGAAATGATCGATATGCACGGTGGCGATCTGTTTAGCGAAGATTGAGATTAATTCTAACAAGGGAGAATGGATTCCCCCTTGGTGAGAATATTTACGCCTGTTCTTTTACTTCTCCGTGTGAGTGATCTTAGAGTTTATGAAGCCAATTTTTAGTCGGGGCCCTTCCCTGCAACTAAGATTAATAATCGCCGTGGTTATCGCTATCTCTTTATTGATTGCTGATAACCGTATTGGTGCATTTTCTAAAGTCCGCCAGTATCTAGATACTGCTGTTAGCCCCTTCTATTTTCTTGCAAATGGTCCTCGCCGTTTTCTTGATCAAATTTCAGAAACCTTTGCTACACGTGAGCGTTTACAATTTGAGAATCAAGCATTAAGGAAAGAGTTATTAGTTCGTAGCGGAGAAAGCCAATTACTGGAGCAATTTAAGCAAGAGAATGCCCGCTTACGAGAATTACTTGGTTCACCACTGCGCCAAAATGAACAAATGACAGTAACACAAGTGCTGTCTGGTAATAGCACGCCGTATCGTGATCAAGTCGTTATTGATAAAGGAACCAACGATGGCGTCTATGAAGGGCAACCTGTTATTAGTGATAAAGGTGTTGTAGGACAAGTTATTGCCGTAAGTGAGCTTACGAGTCGAGTACTATTAATATGTGACACTTCTCATGCATTGCCTGTACAAGTTTTACGTAATGATATTCGTGTTATAGCTTCGGGAGCAGGCTGTGCCGATGATTTATTGTTAGAAGCATTACCTGCCAATATTGATATTCGTGTAGGCGATGTTTTAGTGACATCAGGATTGGGCGGTCGCTTCCCAGAAGGGTATCCTGTTGGTGTGGTATCGTCAGTGAAAGTCGATAATCAGCGGGCTTATTCTGTGATTAATGTTCGACCTTCAGCAGAGCTACAACGTTTACGCTATTTACTTTTATTATGGAATACATCAGATAAAACGGGTGAGCCTCCTCTGCCATCCGAGGTTTATCACGCGGCGAATGAACGTTTAATGCAACTGATGCCTCAAGTTTTACCTAATTATGAACAAGCTGGACCGCCGCTTCCTCGTTCTATGTCTCAAGAGCCGTTAGGCAATACGGCTGAAGAAACTAACGGAACGGTGACACCCGCGACAAATACACCTGCCAATACCAATAATACAAGAAGTAGGTAGACACGATGAATCCATATCAAAGTCGTGGGCGTTGGGTTGTTTGGCTCTCTTTTCTTGTCGCATTAGTTTTACAAATTATGCCGTGGCCAGAACAGTTAGAAGTGTATCGACCTATTTGGCCCATGTTATTTCTTATTTATTGGATAACCGCCATTCCTCATCGTGTCAGTGTTGGAACCGCATTTGTTTTGGGGATGATTATCGATTTAGTCCAAGGAACTACCTTGGGTGTCAATGCATTGGCCTATACTTTAGTGAGTTATGTCATAGCCTTTAAATATCAGCTTTTTTGTAATTTAGCGTTATGGCAACAAGCCTTCGTGGTGATGTTAAGTATTGTTGTTGTCGATCTTGCTGTATTTTGGGCAGAATTTTTACTTTCACCTGTGACTTTTCACCCTCAAGTATTCTGGAATAGCCCAGTCAGTGGTATTCTTTGGCCATGGCTTTATTTTTTGCTTCGCAAAATCCGTCACCAGTTTTTAGTTCACTAAGTTATTGGATCATGGCGGTCTCTTTTGCGTTACCGTCATGAGGACATTATTTGTGACCACGCTTTACCTTGCTTCCAGCTCACCAAGAAGACGTGAACTTCTCGCGTTATTAGATGTTGAATTTAGTATTATCACGCCAGCAATTGATGAAATTTGGCAACAAGGTGAAAAACCAGAAGAGTATGTTCTTCGTTTGGCAAAAGAAAAATCACAAGAAGGTGTCAGACAAGCACCCTATGATTATCCCGTTTTGGGCTCTGATACGATTGTGGTTCATGATGGTCATATTCTTGAAAAACCTCGTGATAAAACCCATGCCGCACAAATCTTACGCTCACTCTCAGGCGCAACACATCAAGTGATGACAGCAATTGCCATCTCTAATAGAACACACACATTGAGCCAATTAGTCGTCACACACGTCACTTTTAGAGAGATGACAGAGAGTGAGATTAGCGCGTATATTGAGTCAGGAGAGCCAATGGATAAAGCTGGCGCTTATGGCATTCAAGGAAAAGGAGGTCGTTTTGTTCAACGGATTGAGGGAAGTTATCATGCTGTTGTCGGATTGCCTCTTGTTGAAACCGAAGCCTTGATAGCTCAATTTTCGTCTCTAGCTAATGAGAAGGAGATTTCATGACAGCTGAGTTATTAGTGAATGTGACACCATCTGAAACTCGTGTTGCCTATATTCGCGGAGGCATACTTCAAGAAATTCATGTCGAAAGAGAAGCTAAACGAGGTATCGTCGGAAACATCTACAAAGGTCGGGTAAGTCGCGTATTACCTGGGATGCAAGCTGCATTTATTGACATCGGGCTGGATAAAGCCGCTTTTCTACATGCTTCTGACATCATGCCTCACACTGAATGTATTGCAGGTGAAGAGCAGAAAAAATTTAATGTTCGTGATATTGCGCAACTGGTGCATCAAGGACAAGATTTAATCGTACAGGTGGTTAAAGATCCTTTAGGAACCAAAGGTGCTCGGCTTACCACCGATATTACATTGCCTTCTCGCTATTTAGTGTTTATGCCCGGTGCGTCTCATGTAGGCGTTTCTCAGCGAATTGACAGTGAAGAAGAGCGTGAACGTTTAAAGCAACTTGTTGAAGAGTATTGCGATGAAAATGGCGGTTTTATTATCCGTACCGCCGCCGAGGGCGTTGGCGAAAATGAAATTAAGCAAGATGCCGCTTTTCTCAAACGCCTATGGAATAAAATCATTGAGCGTAAGAAAAGAAATAAAACCCGTATTCAAATTTATGGCGAACTGGCTTTAGCACAGCGTATTTTACGTGATTTTGCGGGTTCTGAGTTAGATAGCATACGAGTGGATTCTAAATTAACCTACAATCAACTACAGGAATTTATTGGTGAATATATTCCTGAATTAACCGCTAAACTTGAATTACACCAAGGCAATCAGCCTATTTTTGATCTCTACGGTGTAGAAAGTGAAATTCAACGGGCTTTAGAGCGCAAAGTTGAATTGAAATCAGGCGGTTATCTGATTATCGATCAAACTGAAGCAATGACCACGATTGATATCAATACAGGGGCATTTGTTGGTCATCGAAATTTAGAAGAAACGATTTTTAATACAAATATTGAAGCAAGCCAAGCCATTGCTCGTCAATTACGGTTACGTAATTTAGGCGGTATTATCATTATTGATTTTATTGATATGAATAATGATGAACATAAACGCAGAGTATTGGCATCACTTGAACAAGCGCTAAGTAAAGATAGAGTGAAAACAACGATTAATGGTTTCTCTCAACTCGGCTTAGTGGAAATGACACGTAAAAGAACGCGGGAAAGTCTCGAACATGTGCTTTGTGATGACTGCCCAACTTGCCAAGGGCGAGGTACGGTAAAATCAGTAGAAACGGTTTGTTATGAGATTTTACGTGAAATAGTGCGAGTGCATAAAACGATTGATGCCGATCGCTTCTTAGTTTACGCCTCCTCAGCAGTTGCAGAAGCATTAAAAGGCGATGAGTCACATGCATTAGCGGAGGTTGAAATTTTTGTCGGTAAACAAGTAAAAGTGCAAACTGAACTACTTTATAGTCAGGAGCAATTTGATGTGGTGATGATGTAATGGATTCGCCTTCCTAATGAATATGATGGCAGAAAGGAGACAAAAATGAAACGGCTGCCGAAATACCTGTTAGTGATAACAGTTTTTTGCCTCATCGTTTTTGCCTTGGTATTAAGCGGGTTTCGCTACTTTCTGCCGCGCTTAGATAGCTATCGCCCTGAAATAGAATCGTATCTTACGAAGCAACTCAATAGCCCGATCTCAATGACAAAGATCATTGGGGAGTGGCAGAATTTTGGCCCTGATATTCAAGTAGAAGGGCTGAATATTGCCAATAAAGATGTGGATGTGACGGCAGAAAAAGTCACTTTTTCTTTTGATGTTTGGCGTTCATTATTCGCTTTTCGCCTTCAATTTCGTGAACTGACCTTTGAACAGTTATATGTTAATTACCATAAGCCTATTTTTACTGGGCAAAGTGGAGATATAACGTTAACTAAACCTGATGATATCTCTTCAATTTTTCTTGAACAGTTTGATCGCTTTAAACTGATTGATAGCCGTTTTGTGTTTTTAACCCCTTCAGGAGACACCAGTACATTACATGTACCTGAATTGATGTGGTTAAATCAAAAGGATCGTCACCGCGCTCAAGGTGAAGTCACGCTTGATACGCCGATTAATCATTATGGTGGTTTAAAGGTACGCCTTGATCTCTATACCACAGAGAATGGCTTAATTGATAACGGTAAAGTATTTCTTACCGCAGATGAGATTGATATCTCACCTTGGCTGAGTCAGTGGGTAAAAAATAATAGTGGAGTAGGTGAAGTCAAAGTCAGCTTGTCTAATTGGATTGACATTACTCAAGGGCGTATTACTGGAAGTCAGTTGCAAATTCATCAAGGTGAAATGAACTGGAGTAATGATGGCACCTCACACGCATTAAAGGTTGAAGACTTAATATTACGTATGAGAAGGCAAGAAAATGGCTGGCTTGCGGATGTTCCTTATACTCGAAAAATTACAATGGATGGTGAAGAGTGGCCAGATGGTTATTTAGCCGTTCTTTATCAACCAAAAGAAAAACAGCATGATGAAGCATGGCGCATTCGTGCCAAAAATATTGAGTTAGATAGGTTATATGCTGTATTGCCATTATTCTCTTTTTTAACCCCCGATTTTGTTCGCCAATGGCAGTATCGCCAATTTTCTGGTGTGGTTAATGATTTTGCATTGGATCTCACACCGGAAAACTTTGCGCAAAGCGCAATGAATATTTCGTGGAACAATGTGAGTTGGAAACGTTGGCAAGAGATCCCTTCCGTGCAACACTTTGGTGGGCAATTAAAAGGCAGTATGCAACGTGGTGAACTTAATTTCACCTTAGAAAACAGTGAAATAGATACTGGAGAATTGTTTAAAGCACCGCTGAATATTGAAAAAGGAAAAGGCGCGGTTTATTGGACTCATTCTGGAGATAACTTATCTCTTTGGAGTGAAGGATTAGATATTCAAGCCACATCAGCATGGGTTGCGGGGGATTTTCGTTATGAGAAACAAGCGGAAGATCAACGACTTTCTATACTTTCAGGCGTAAGAGTCACAAATGCAGGTGATGCATGGCGTTATCTGCCAGAAGAGTATGTGGGTAAAGAGTTAACACAGTATCTCTCGGATGCGATTATTGCAGGTCATATCGATAATGGAACCTTTATTTTCCATGGCGACCCCGCCGATTTTCCTTTTGATAATCACAAAGGGTGGTTCCAAGTTTATGCCCCTGTTAAACGCGCCACCTTTAAATTTGATAGTGAATGGCCTGCATTATTCGATCTTGATATTAATCTAGATTTTAAAAATGACGGCTTATGGATGTCTTCTGCACAAGCGAAAGTAGGTAAAGCAACCGCCACGAATTTAAGTGCGGTGATTGAGCACTATCAACAGGAAAAGATCTTAATTAATGCGGATATTCAAGCCACAGGCGACGAGCTAAAAGAGTATTTTTTAGATTCTCAAATGGCGAGTATTGGTCATACGCTTGAAGAATTGAATGTGGCTGGAAAAATTAATGGCACATTGAAACTTGATATCCCATTTGATGGTGGTGAGGTTGTGGCTTCGGGTGATATTAATTTAAAAGATAATGATGTCACTTTGAACTTTATGGATACCACGTTAAAAGGTGTGAATGGACAGTTTCGTTACCATAATGACAAACTTGAGAGTGATACATTAACGGCTAATTGGTTTGGTCAACCTCTCGCTTTCTCATTTACAAGTCACAATGATACAGATAATTATCAGGTCGATGTCGGCTTAAAAGGTCAATGGGATATTCAAAAAATCCAAGGGTTACCTAGCGATATTCAACAGGAATTTAGTGGTGTATTTCCTTGGAATGGCAACGTTAATGTTAAGATCCCCGAAAAAGGTGATGTTGATTATCAAGTTGATTTAACTGGAAATATCAATGCATTAACGAGTAAGTTAACCGCGCCTGAAACGCAAGATTTAAAAAATTCACCGCCTATTGTTATTTCTGCAAGCGGTAATAGTGAAACCTTAACTGTGAATGCTAATGCTGAAAAACAGTGGAAACTGAATAGCCAATGGGGATTAGGTAAACAGCTGCGTTTATTACGGGGTAATCTGGTTTCTTCTCGCCTTAAATTACCTGAGTTAAGCTCACAACAACGCTTAACCATTGCTCTTAAAGGATTAGAGGGTGATAAATGGTTGCCAACATTGATGGCTTTTTCATCTTTGACGCCATCTGAAAATGAAGTCACTTTTCCTGATAATGTGCATATCAGTTTGCCAGATTTAAATTTTGCGGGGCAAAAATGGAGTAATCCTCAAACTGAAATTATGCGCGTTAGTGAAGGGGTAAAATTTGCATTTTCAGGAAATGAGCTACGAGGGGATGTGTTTATTCCTGAAACATCAGCGCCTTGGCAAGTGAATATTAATTATCTCTATTTTAATGGCGTCACTTCAGCCCAAGAAGACAAACCGTTAAAAATGGCAAATATTTCTGAACCCAACACATTGAAATTTTCGGTGAAAAATATTCCTTCTATTGATTTTGAATGTCAGGAGTGTTGGGTTAATGGCCTGCTTTTAGGGAAAATCGAAGGCTCGTTAAAACAAAATCAGGGGGCGTTGTTTTTAACTGACGGTAAACTAGAAAATAGTAGCGGTGAATTGTCGATTAATGGTGTGTGGTCTGAAGACAATGCGGGCAAGAATACGACAAAATTAATGGGAAAATTAAAAGCCGAAGAAGTTGACGAAATGGCAGCCTATTTTGGTTACATTATCCCGATTATTCAATCCCCCCTCGCCGCTGATTTCTCGTTACAATGGCGTAATACACCGTGGAACTTTGAACTGGCTACTTTGCAAGGTGATATTAAATCAACCTTGGGCAAAGGGCGCATAGAGAAAGTTAATGTAGGACAAGCGGGTAAGTTACTTCGACTTGTGAGTTTCGATGCACTGTTACGTAAATTACAATTTGATTTTAGAGATACTTTCAGTGAGCATTTTGAGTATGACTCGATTAAGAGTGAAATTACGATTAATCAAGGTATTATGAATGCAGAGAGTGTCCGTGTTGATGGTGTTATTGCCGATATTGCGATAAGTGGGAAAGTGGATTTACTTGAACGTAAAATGGATCTACAAGTTGTAGTCACCCCCGAGATTTCAGCCACAGTAGGTGTTGCTACGGCTTTCGCAATAAACCCAATTGCAGGCGCCGCAGTATTTGCGGCATCAAAGGTTCTGGGACCACTTTGGAGTAAGATTTCAGTTATCCGTTATCATGTGACCGGAACTATGGAACAACCCAAAATTGACGAAGTACTGCGTCAGCTTAAGGAGAATCAGGCGTTATGAAAAAAGTTAATGTCGCACTTTTGCAACTTTGTAGCGGAAAAAACACAAAAAATAATCTGGCGCAAATCGAGCAACAGATTAAGCAATTACCCGATTCAGTGAAGCTCGTATTAACACCTGAAAATGCGTTACTTTTTTCAAACTCAAAAGATTACCACAAACATGCTGAAATTCAGGGCGATGGGCCGTTACAAAATGCTATCGCTAAAATGGCTCAGCGTTACAAAGTGTGGATCTTAGTCGGTTCTATGCCATTGATTAGTCGAGACTCACCAGACCAAATTACCAGCAGTAGTTTGGTGTTTGATGATGAAGGTGTTATTCGTGCTCGTTATGACAAAATCCATATGTTTGATGTGAGTATTGATGATGAGCAAGGCGAATATAACGAATCTTCTATTTATCAACGCGGTGAGCGCCTAACAGTCGTGGATACTCCTGTTGGGAAATTAGGTTTAACGATCTGTTATGACTTACGCTTCCCCGGTATTTTCCAAGCATTAAGAGAAAAAGGGGCAGAGATAATCTCTGTGCCAGCGGCTTTTACCCGTTTAACAGGTAAAGCGCACTGGGAGCCTTTATTACGTGCTCGTGCGATTGAGAATCAGTGTATTATCTTAGCACCAGCACAAGTGGGGACACATGATACGCGCCGGACTTGGGGTCATACCATGGCGATTGATGGTTGGGGGAAAGTTTTGAAAAAGAACCCAGATGCTGTGAGTGCGTTAACGTTGAGTATTGGCGTCGAAAGTCTACACGGTATGCGTGAACAGATACGGGTTGTAAAACATAACCGCTTTCGCCCGAAACTGACCCACTTAATCAAAAAAGTTAAGGATAAAGAAGAATTATGAGTTTAGCTGTTGTCAGCGAAAGTCTGTTGGAAGCAAACAAACTTAGTTTAGATGATTTAGCATCAACACTAGAGCAGCTTGCACAGCGTCAAATTGATTATGGTGATCTTTATTTTCAGTCGAGTTATCACGAGGCTTGGATACTCGACGATCAGATTATTAAAGATGGCTCTTACAATATTGATCAAGGTGTTGGCGTTAGAGCAATTTACGGTGAAAAAACCGGTTTTGCTTATGCCGATCAACTCACGCTTAATGCACTTAACCAAAGTGCGCATGCTGCGCGAAGTATTGTTCAAGCTAAAGGTCATGGTCGTATCCATACTTTAGGTGCTATTCAACATTCTCCGCTATACAGCGTAAACGATCCTCTGCAAAGCCTTTCTCGTGAAGAAAAAATTGCGCTATTGCATGAAGTGGATAAAGCCGCTCGTGCCGAAGATAAACGCGTTAAGCAAGTGAATGCGTCATTAACAGGTGTTTATGAGCATGTCCTTGTTGCCGCAACCGATGGTACGTTAGCTGCCGATGTGCGTCCTTTAGTTCGCCTTTCAGTGAGTGTGCTGGTGGAAGAAGATGGCAAACGTGAGCGTGGCGCAAGTGGGGGCGGTGGGCGCTTTGGTTATGACTATTTCTTAACTAAAGTAAATGGTGAAAGCCATGCAATTACTTATGCGCGTGAAGCTGTGCGTATGGCATTAGTGAATTTATCAGCTATTGCAGCACCCGCTGGAACGATGCCCGTAGTCTTGGGGGCAGGATGGCCGGGTGTATTATTGCATGAAGCTGTCGGTCATGGTTTAGAAGGTGATTTTAACCGTCGTGAAACCTCTGTATTTTCAGGTCGCATTGGCGAGAAAGTGACTTCTGAGCTTTGTACAATTGTTGATGATGGTACTCTCGAAGGTCGCCGTGGCTCTGTCGCTATTGATGATGAAGGTGTACCAGGTCAATACAATGTTTTAATCGAAAATGGCATCTTAAAAGGCTATATGCAAGATAAGATGAATGCGCGTTTAATGGGCGTTGCACCAACAGGAAATGGTCGTCGTGAGTCTTATGCGCATCTTCCTATGCCTCGTATGACAAACACTTATATGTTAGCAGGCAAATCCTCACCTGAAGAGATTATAGCCAGCGTTGATCGTGGTATTTATGCACCAAACTTTGGTGGCGGTCAGGTTGATATCACATCGGGTAAATTTGTCTTCTCAACCTCAGAAGCTTATTTAATCGAGAATGGAAAAATAACCAAGCCAATTAAAGGGGCAACGCTGATTGGTTCGGGTATTGAAGCGATGCAACAGGTTTCTATGGTGGGTAATGATCTGGCTTTAGATAAAGGGGTTGGCGTTTGTGGTAAAGAAGGGCAGAGCCTCCCTGTTGGTGTAGGGCAACCAACATTAAAATTGGATAAAATTACTGTCGGCGGAACCGCGTAATTGTTGCTATAGTTATCTCTACGTATTGTAAAAACTCCATCTTTTGATGGAGTTTTTTATCTGAATAACAGTTAAAGGAGCTAACGAATGGGAAAACGTTTATTACCCGTACTTATTGTTGTTGCGGTTTTGTTTGGTGTGCTTTACAAAGGACTTCTACCTGAAAGCCAAGCACCAGAACCCTCTTCATCAGCACCTATTCCGACATCATCCAGTAGTAGTCTCAATAGACCTGCACAACTCCCTCTGTCAATTGACGAAAAAACACAATCAAATAAAGTGGCTGATTATTTACAGCGTCATCAGCAGTTGCCTGATTTTTATCTCACCAAGAAAGAAGCAAGAGCACAAGGCTGGAATGCGAAAGAAGGCAATTTATGTGAAGTTTTGCCAGGAAGAGCAATTGGGGGTGATCGTTTTATGAATCGTGAAAAACAGTTACCAGAAGAGATGGGGCGCCAGTGGTATGAAGCGGATGTGAATTATCATTGTGGGCATCGTGGTAGTGATAGATTGCTTTATTCAAATGATGGACTGATTTATCTCACTACCGATCATTACCGTACAATGACAAAGGTTGCCCCTTAATGAAACAGGTTATCTTCGATTTTAAAATACTGGTAGATAGAGACGCCTTTTACCACGATTTTGCATCGCAATTTCAGTTAGATGATAAATTTGGCGATAACCTAGATGCATTATGGGATGCGTTAGTGGGAGAAATAGAATTGCCAGTCAGTATTGTTTTTAAGCATTTGCCTCATTATTCCCGTGATTTTCAACCTTTAGTGGAATTGATGAAAGAAGCACAAAATGAGCTTGGTAAAGACGTTTTAAGCTTTCATTGTGAGCATAAAACACAAAAGTAATTCAGAGTAGAAAATGCGCCCTGAAAACCGCAGTGAGGCTGAATTTACACTGCGTTTTCAGGATGATCAGGCTTTATGCTGATTCTGATAAATCTTTTAGATATTGAAAGAGTAAGCGGAATGATTTTGGAGGCTTGTTCGCTTCTTTTTCTTTTTTCGCATTACGGATAAGAGTGCGTAATTGTTGGCGATCAGCCATCGGATAAAGCGCAACAACTTCTTCAATGACTTCATTGCCACCTTCGATAAGGCGAATGCGCAGATCTTCTAGTTTATGTAACACTAAAATCTGTTGGTTGTGGCGGTTTTTTAGTTTATCAAGCGCTTGGCGGATCGGCTCTTCGTCCACATTGCGCAGTAGTTTTCCAATATATTGAATTTGGCGACGGCGTGCTTCACGCTGTACTTTTTGTGCTAATTGAATAGAGGCTAATAATTTTTCATCTAATGGCACACGCTCTAATTCTTGTGCACTGAGTTCAACTAATTCAGTCCCCAGTTTTTTGAGTGCTTCAGCATCACGTTTAATTTCGCTTTTGCTGACCCAGATGATTTCGTCCTCTTCTTCCTCTTCTAACGAAGCATCGTCAAATTCAGGATTGAGGTAATGCCACTCTTCAGGCTGCTTTGCCATAATAAAAATTCCTGTTGCAGAGTAAGCCGGGAGTGTGATTTGGTGAATGACCAAAAGCCCGACGGGTGATAACATTCATATATCTTCTATTGTAACTGGGAAAATCGCTTGTTGACCACCTGTCAATTGATTTACTTTGCTAAAAATAAGTAAAAAGTGGTGTTCTCCTTAGGAAAAATGGTTCTCAATGAATAATTCAGATCAGGTAAAACAGCTTGAAGACGCCGTCTCACTCGCATTAGAGTTGGCAGCAAAACAGTGTGATGGTGCTGAAGTCGCTATTAATAAATCGACAGGGATTAGTGTAAGTACGCGTTACGGTGAAGTTGAAAATGTGGAATTTAACAGTGATGGCGCGTTAGGCATTACGGTTTATCAACAACAACGTAAAGGTAGTGCATCTTCAACAGATTTAAGCCCTGATGCGATTAAGCGTGCTGTACAAGCCGCTGTGGATATTGCACGCTACACTTCAGTTGACCCATATGCGGGGCCCGCTGATCAAGATCTATTAGCGTTTGATGCACCTTTCCTCGATCTTTACCATCCTACCGAAATTACGGCAGATAAAGCGATTGAATTAGCATCAAGAGCAGAAAAAGCCGCTTTAGAGAGTGATAGCCGTATCATTAATACTGAAGGGGGCAGCTTTAATAGCCACAGTGGAACCCGTGTATTTGGTAATAGCCTTGGTTTATTAAAAAGTTATTCGTCTTCACGTTATTCTATGTCGAGCTGTGTTATTGCCCGTGATGGTGAAGATATGGAGCGCGACTATGCTTATACCATTAGTCGTCGTTTTGATGATCTTGAATCACCTGAATGGGTAGGTCAAGAGTGCGCACGCCGTACGTTATCTCGCCTTGCACCTCGTAAACTGCCCACCATGAAAGCTCCCGTAATTTTTGCAGCAGATGTTGCGACAGGTATTTTTGGTCATTTGGTTGCGGCAATCAGTGGTAGCATGATTTATCGTGAATCTTCTTGCTTACTTGATAGTTTAGGTAAGCAAATTTTCCCTCAGTGGCTCAATATTCAAGAACGTCCTCACCTAATGAGAGGGTTGGCATCCACACCGTTTGATAGTGAAGGTGTACGCACAACCAATGCTGAAATTATTAAAGATGGCGTATTACAAGAGTGGTTATTAACCACATATTCAGCAAGAAAACTGGGTTTAAAAAGTAATGGTCATGCGGGTGGTATTCATAACTGGTATATCCCAGGGCAAGGTTTATCGTTTGAAGGGCTGTTAAAAGAGATGGGAACAGGTCTTGTTGTTACTGAATTGATGGGGCAAGGTGTCAGTACAGTAACCGGTGATTACTCTCGTGGTGCAAGTGGTTTTTGGGTTGAAAACGGTGAAATTCAATATCCTGTAAGTGAAGTGACTATTGCGGGTAACTTAAAAGAGATGTGGGCAAATATTGCTACTATGGGTGATGATATTGAGATGCGCAGTAATGTTCAGTGTGGATCGCTGTTATTACCCGAAATGAGTATTGCAGGTGAGTAAATTTTAGATACTTACTGCAACCTTTAATCTCAGCCCGCAATGGGCTGAGATACCGCGTTTATCCGTGTACTTTTCAATTTGAGAAGATAAAAATAAGACGCGAACCTTCAGCGCTATTTAACGGTGTAATTCACCCGCAGCTTCAGGTTGGTATAGAATTTCTAATACTTTAACCTTGGTTTCAAGGCCATTTGGCAACTTCCAACTGATCTCATCATCAATCGCTAAACCTAGTAGCGCAGCACCCATTGGCGCCATAACGGAAAGTTCAGTAGCGCTGTCTTTTAATGAAGCGGGATACACTAAAGTACGTGTACGCTCTTCATTATTTTTTAAGTCCATAAAACGGACTGTACTGTTCATTGTGACAATATTAGCAGGGATATCAGCTGGTGTAACAATGTCAGCACGATCTAATTCTTCATTCAATGCTTCAGCAATCGGGCTATCTGCAAATGCCGGTTGTTCAAGTAATGAATCTAAACGTTCTGCATCAAGTTCGTTGATGATAATTGTTGGCTTTGTCATACCATACTCCAATTTATTCCAATGCAAAACAACACCCCCACGGGTGAGGTGGGGGTGTTGTTAAACTCATATAAGAGATAATAGGCGGTTCTGTATAAAAAAGAAAGAGACAGTGATCACAGTCTCTTTCGGGTTATTTAGTTAAGAAATGCTAATCTATTGTTTTCTATTACGATTATTCTTCGTCAAACCCCGATTCAAATAATGCGATAATAGCATCAATAGCTTCATTTTCATCACTGCCTGTGACTTCTATATCAATTTGACTGCCTTGCTCTGAATCTAACATCAGCATAGCAATCACACTATCCGCTTGCGCTTCAACTCCTTCGTTGTTGCGTAAAATGACGGTTGATTGAAATGTTTTGACTAAATCAAACAACTTCATTGCAGGTCTTGCATGCATACCGAGTCTATTTTTAATCGCAACTTGTCGATATTGGGTCATTTGCGTTTTTCAAGCGTTCTGTGGCGTGATTGTACGTTTTTCCCTCTAGAACGAAAATAATCTGCGAGTTGCTCAGCAACATAAACAGAACGGTGTTTCCCTCCCGTACAACCAATCGCAACCGTCAAATAACTGCGGTTATTGGTTTCTAACATAGGCAACCAAAGTTCAAGATAGCTTCTCGTTTGATAAATAAAGTTATGAACTTCAGTGTGTCTATCTAAAAATGCTGCGACAGGACGATCGAGACCTGTCATTGGACGCAGTTTAGGATCCCAATGTGGATTAGGTAAGAATCGCACATCAAAAACATAATCCGCATCAATAGGAATACCGTGCTTAAAGCCAAATGATTCAAAGACCATTGTTAGCTCACGTTCACGCTTGCCTAATAAGCGAGTACGCAGCATTTCTGCAAGCTCATGAACTGACATTTCTGAAGTGTCAATGATGAGATCAGCACGTGATCGCAATGGCTCAAGCAGATCACTTTCGGTATCAATGGCCATTTCTAATGAAAGGTTTTTGGTCGAAAGTGGGTGAAGACGTCGAGTATCACTATAACGACGAATTAAAGTATTTCTATCTGCGTCTAAAAATAAGAGTTGTGGAGAATATTCAGCGGGTAAACTTTCCAGCGCTTTTTCGAAGATCTCCGGCGACTCTGGCATATTTCGGACATCAATACTGACTGCGGCAGCAGAAGCATCACGTTCAGCCAGTGTTTTTGCGAGCTCCGGTAAAAGATCAACAGGTAAGTTATCAACACAATAAAATCCCATGTCTTCAAGCGCACGCAAAGCGACTGACTTACCTGAACCAGAGCGTCCGCTGACTATCATCAGCACCATGAGGTAGCTCCCCTATAATTTCCCAGTGATGAATATCATTCCACTGTATGCTATTCGCGTCCTACTAAACCCGTAGAGGTTACTCTGTGATAATCTGATAAAGCTCTTCATCACTTTGTGCGGAGCGTAGTCGGCGACATAAATTTTTATCTGCCAACTGTTTTGCAATCAAAGACAGTGTGTGTAAATGTTCCTTACATTGTGTCGCAG
Source organism: Proteus cibi (assembly GCF_003144405.1). Lineage (GTDB taxonomy): Bacteria > Pseudomonadota > Gammaproteobacteria > Enterobacterales > Enterobacteriaceae > Proteus > Proteus cibi. The sequence goes on along the minus strand of NZ_PENW01000034.1, from coordinate 51,280 downwards.
GAACGAGTAATGCGAACAACAAATCGACAGGCTGATTATCAATAGCGTCGAAGGCAATAGGTTCGCTTAGGTGAAGAAACACACCAACTACTTTTTCTGTTTCATCACTTTCAATACGTCCATGAGGGATAGCTAAACCCCCCCCAATCCCTGTTGTACCGACTTTTTCACGCGTCAATAAGGCTTCAAATATCAGCGTTTCGGGTAAATTAAGTGCTTTTGCCGCATTTTCACTGATAATTTCTAACGCGCGCTTTTTACTCGTGCAATGTACATCATTATGCGTACATGCCAGAGAAAGTACGTCGCTAATATTCATCTTTGTATCGTTGTTCATTGTCTTATTCACTTAGACCAGCAAACCAGATGCCACAAAGTGACATCTGGTTTTTCGTTACTGATATTGATTAGGCATTGGCTAAAACCGAGTCATAAACAACGCAGTAACTTCGCCGATTGTATCCCCATTTTACAATGGGAAATGAATTAATGTTGTCTCAGTTTATCTTTGTGTTTGGTTAATTGACGAGCCAGTTTATCCATTAATCCATCAATTGCTGCGTACATATCTTCTGCTTCTGCAGAGGCATGCAATTCACCGCCATTAACTTGAATAGTCGCTTCCGCGATTTTATTCACTTTTTCGACTTTCAGGATAACCTGAACGTTATTAATTTTGTCAAAGAACTGAGGTAATTTCGCGCTTTTTGCTTTGACGGTATCACGCAGAGCATCGGTTAATTCAATATTATGACCAGTGATTTGAAGTTCCATAGTGTCTTCCTTCTCAATTATGCTCAAACCAACTCTTTGCGTTGATTTGAAGGCGGGATGGATAATGACTCTCTATACTTCGCAACAGTACGTCGAGCAACTTGTATTCCAAGTTCTGCGAGCATATCAGCCAGTTTACTATCACTAAGTGGTTTCGCTGGGTTTTCTGCTGCGATTAGTTTCTTCACTAAAGCCCTGATGGCTGTAGAAGAGGCTTCGCCTCCACTATCAGTATTCACATGGCTAGAGAAAAAATACTTCAATTCGAAAATTCCTCTCGGACAATGCAAAAATTTTTGCGTTGTTACTCGAGAAATGGTGGATTCGTGCATTTCAACCTGTTCAGCAATATCAGCTAACACGAGGGGTTTCATATGCTCTTCACCCAATTCGAAAAATGCCTGCTGTGTGTCAACAATGCAATGAGCGACTTTTAATAATGTCTCATTACGGCTTTCTAAACTTTTTATCAGCCATTTGGCTTCTTGTAAATTGTCCCGAATAAATTTTCCATCGCTTTCATTTTGAGTCGATTGACCCAATGCTGCATAAGTCTCATTTATTCGTAGGCGAGGAATGCTATCTGTATTTAACTCAACTTGCCAGCGTTTACCTGATTTTTTTACCAGTATATCTGGAATAACATACTCTGACTCGCCTGTATCAATACTTAATCCGGGCTTAGGATCGAGAGACTGGATCATCTCAATAACCGACTTAAGTGTCTCTTCTCGTAACTTCGTTTGACGCATCAATTGGCGAAAATCACGGTTACCTAGCAACTCTAAATATTGGCTAATCACTAACTGCGTTTCTTTAAGATAGGGTGTTTCTGTTGAAAAAGCGGATAGCTGAATCAATAGACACTCTTTTAAATCACGTGCAGCAACACCAATAGGATCAAAGCGTTGAATACGTTTTAATACGGCTTCGACTTCATCAAGCTCTAATTCATCATCGCCCATTCCAGCAAGGATGTCATCTGTTGTGACAGTTAAATATCCTGTTTCATCAATAGCATCGATAATACTTATCGCAATGGCTCTGTCTGTTTCTGAAAATGGAGTGAGATCAGCCTGCCATGTTAGGTAATCTTGCAATGAGGCTGTTGTTTCACCTTGATACAGTGGAAGTTCATCATCAGTATAGTCATTACTGGTGCCAGAAGGCGTGCCGGCAGTGTAGATCTCTTCCCATTGCGTATCTAAAGGGAGATCATCAGGCATCTCTTTTTGTTCTAAAGCATCCAGCGTATCGAACTCTTCAACTTCATTTTCAGTCGTTGTTTCTGTCGTCGCGGCTGATTGATCTTCTGTATGAGCGATATCATCTGAAACGGGATCTTGTTGATCGTCGTCTTGTTCTAGAAGTGGATTAGACTCAAGCGCTTGCTGAATTTCTTGTTGTAATTCAAGCGTCGAAAGTTGCAACAAACGAATAGCCTGTTGTAGCTGTGGCGTCATTGCCAGTTGCTGACTAAGACGAAGTTGCAGACTTTGTTTCATAATAATGCGATGAGTCCTTTGCTGTTGTCATCCATGACAGAGTAAAAGTGAATCAAAGATTACAGGCGGAAGCCCTCACCTAAGTAAACACGTTTAACTTGCTCATTTTCAAGAATTTCTTCTGGTGAACCATGAGCGATAAGGTGACCTTGGCTGACGATATAAGCACGTTCACACACATCTAATGTTTCACGCACATTATGGTCAGTAATCAGTACACCTAATCCATAATCACGTAGATGCTGGATAATTTTTTTAATATCTAATACTGAAATAGGGTCAACACCCGCAAAAGGTTCATCTAATAAAATGAATTTAGGGTTTGCTGCCAATGCCCGCGCGATTTCAACACGGCGACGTTCACCCCCTGATAATGATTGCCCTAAACTGTTACGTAAGTGGCTGACATTAAACTCTTCTAGTAGCTCTTCTGCGCGATCTTTTCGTTCTTCAGGCGTTAAATCATGGCGGATTTCTAAGATCCCCATAATGTTGTCATAAACGCTTAAACGTCTAAAAATAGATGCCTCTTGAGGAAGATAGCCAATGCCTTTACGTGCTCGTTCATGTAACGGTAACAGCGTAATGTCTTCATCATCAATGGTAATACTACCTGCATCACGCGCAACAATGCCAACGACCATATAGAATGTGGTTGTTTTACCTGCACCATTTGGTCCAAGTAAGCCGACAATCTCACCTGAATTAACGTTCAGGCTTACATCACCGACAACGGTACGCCCTTTGTATGCTTTCGCTAAATTTTCAGCTTTTAACAGCGCCATAAAGTGTTACTTACCTTTGTTGTTAACACCAGGACCTTTCTCTTGCAACTGGGAAGGCAGTAAAACGGTTGTTACTTGCTTACCTTTACCGCTAAAAGCTTCCATTTGCTGAGTTGGAACGAGATAAGTGATCTTATCACCGGTGATATTACTGTCTAATTGTTCAAGATAGGCTTTACCCGTTAAGGTCATTAGCTCTTTATCCATTTCATAGGTCATTTTGTCACCACGACCTTTGATAGGTTTACCATCATCTTGTAGCTGATAAAACGTGACTGGGTTACCAAATGCTTCTATTACGATCCTTTTGGAGTCACCACCTGGGCGTGTGACAACAACTTTATCAGCACGAATATCGATAGATCCTTGTTTGATCACAACATTTTGTGTAAAGGTTGTGACGTTTTTTTCTAGATCAAGCGACTGTTTCTCTGAGTTCACAACGATAGGCTGTTGAGTGTCATCTTTAAGCGCCATCGCAGGTACACTTATCGCTAAAAGTGTACCGATGATCAGTGTATTACGGATTTTTTGATTCATTAGGGATCTCATAATAGGTGTTTACCTTTTCAATCAGCTCTGCACGTTTCTCGCGCAGATTGCCTCGCATTTTTAAGCCGACTGATTTCAGTCCGACGCCGATAATAGTCACTTCATCATCAGAGGAAACATCCTGTGTATCCAAATTTGCGATAGCATTGTCTGTGCTTATTCTCTGTAGTTGAGAGTCATCCGTTAAGCTATCAATTTGAACATCGCCATAAAGATAAAGCATTTTACTGTTTGTTAGCTTGGCTTTATTTGCGCGTACTGTCCATGTTGCATCCCCTGTCGGTGAATAGGTGGTTAAGACAGGGTTAGTAAACCATGTAAACTTTTGCTGAGCATAATTTTTGACATCATCAGCAACCAGTTTATATCCGAGTATACCCGTTGGCTCGTAAACAAAAGATATCGATGATTTGGATTGATAGGTTGGCTGACCATCATCCACAATCTCACCCTCACCGAATTCAGTGTTATTAGTGTAGTTCCAACCAATCAGCCCAAGGGCGATAATGGCAAGAATTAAGGTAAACCAGGATTTTAATTTATTCATTCTGTATCGTTATACGTTAAATCGAAAGACCTTTAGCTTCTTCAAGCCGACCTTGCGCTAAAAGGATTAAATCACACAATTCTCGCACTGCACCACGACCACCCGCAATGCGGGTTACATAATGAGCACGAGGTGTAAGTAATGGATGAGCATCAGCCACGGCGACAGAAAGTCCCACTTTTTCCATTACAGGTAAATCAATCAGGTCATCACCAATATAGGCTGTTTGTTCAGGTTTAAGGTTTAGTGTATCTAACAGTTGTTGATACGCCAAAAGCTTATTATGCTGACCTTGGTAAAGATATGTAATGCCAAGGGTTTTAGCACGATCTTCTAACAGTTTTGATTGACGACCTGTAATGATAGCAACCTCAATGCCGGATGTAAGCAAACAACGGATGCCATACCCATCACGGACATTAAAGGCTTTTAATTCTTCGCCATTATTGCCCATGTAAATGAGCCCGTCCGACATCACACCATCAACATCACAAATCAGCAATTGGATTTTTTCTGCTTTTTTGATGATTTGTTCGCTTACTGCACCATAACAAGTTTCTATCATTGTATTCATGTTTATCCTTCGAACGTTATGACTATCTTATACAACACCAGCCTGTAATAAATCATGCATATGTAAAACACCTAACAGGATATCACTATCTTGTTCTGTGACTAATAGCGAGGTGATGTGTTTTGCTTGCATTAAATTTAGCGCCTCAACCGCCAAACAATCTGGGCGAATACTAATACCGCCTCTTGTCATCACATCTGAGATTTTGGCATTGTTCAGATCTATCCCTAAATCAAATATTCTTCGTAAGTCACCGTCAGTAAAGATACCGTTAATCAACATATTATCATCGCAAATGACGGTCATACCTAATTTTTTACGGGTTATCTCAACAAGGGCTTCACGTAAAGTGGCATCTTTAGTGACTCGTGGAATATCGGTCTCTTTATTCATTAAGTCACTCACATGTAGGAGTAATTTGCGACCTAATGCGCCACCAGGATGAGAAAGTGCAAAATCTTCAGCGGTAAAACCACGGGCACGTAAAAGCGCGATGGCTAGCGCATCCCCCATGACCAAAGTTGCCGTTGTGCTGGTTGTTGGAGCAAGACCTAAAGGACAGGCTTCTTTAGGGACTTTGATACAAAGATGAATATCAGACGCTTTCCCCATTGTACTTTGAGGAGTGCGTGTCATACAAATCAGTGTTATCTGTTTACGCTTAAGTACTGGAATAAGCGCAAGGATTTCGCTGGCTTCCCCTGAGTTTGAAATCGCTAGTACGATATCTTTTTCTGTCACCATTCCTAAGTCACCGTGGCTAGCCTCACCAGGATGCACAAAGAAAGAGGGGGTTCCAGTACTGGCAAATGTGGCGGCGATTTTGTGTCCTATATGCCCTGATTTACCCATTCCCATCACAATGACACGTCCTTGACAGTGAAATATTTTTTCACAAGCTCGAGTAAAATCATCGTTAATATATTGTTCTAGTTCGGCTAATCCATCACGTTCAATATGAAGAACTTTTTTACCCGCTTGCTGAAAATCAAACTCGGTCATTTTTTGGTACCATTTATTTTAGGTTAATAGAGAATGTGCAACGCACAACACCGTAATATAAACAATAAAGCAAACTAATAAGAATATCCCTTTTCCTCGATTAAGACGTTGTTTACGCCCTAATGAAAAGAGAGAAAACAGTAAACTGGCGACACCAAGTACAGCAAAACTAAAATAAAATGTATTGAGATTAAAGGTGCTGGGTGAGAGTAACGCCGGCATTCCCAATACAAAAGTGAGATTGAAAATATTAGCACCTATAATATTCCCTAATGCTAATTCATTCTCGCGTCTGAGTGCTGCCACAATGGTTGTGGCTAATTCAGGTAGGCTTGTTCCAATAGATAGCAAGGTTAACCCGACAAAAAATCCACTAAGATGATACTGTTGCATTAAAATAAAGACATTATCCAATATCATCTGAGTTGCAACGGGAATAATCAGTAACGCAATAACAACCCAAAACAGGGCAACAGAATTACGGGGATTTGTCTGTAATTCAAAACGCGTTAAGGTTTCTAAAGGTAACACGTGACGCTCTTGTGTGAGTGTTTTATGCATTGTTTTTATCATTAGAAAAATGGATGCAAAACCAATAAAAAAGAGCAGCGTGCCTTCTCTAAGCCCTAAGTTTCCGCTAGAAACAATAATGCCAACGAGCATGATGACTATCATCATCAAGGGAAGCTCTTTTTTTAGCACTGCGGATTGAATGTTCATGGGGTAAATCATCGCGCCAATACCCGCGATGAGAAGAAGGTTGGTAAGTGTAGAGCCAATGGCTGTGCCGATAGCGATATCAGGCAAATTATGAACAGCGGCATCGGTTGAAACAAAAAGCTCGGGCAGTGAAGTACCTGTTCCTACAATTAAGATACCGATAACGGCTGGTGGGATTTTTAACGATTGCGCAAAAACGCTCGCACCATAAACTAATCGGTCTGATGCATAAACGAGTAACATCAACCCAAAAATTAAAAGAGACAAAGTAATCAACATGCCATCAGTTTTCCAACAATGAGCGAATAAAGAAAAAACCAATAAGACAGGGCTGATAAAAAAACATATTGTCAAAAGGTTTTGCTAATTAACCATATTTTGACTAGCCAAGCACGAAAAGTAAAATTAACCGTGCAATAAATTGCTAAATAGTGGTGATTTCTTTGTAACATAGCGAATGACCTGCCAAAATAGCGTAAAAATTCGTTTATGCAGACAGGCTTGAGGATGTTTTATTCATGAACGCACAATCTGACAATCTAATTGAAGTGCGCAATATGAACTTCACTCGCGGTAGCAGAAAGATTTTCTCTGAGATCAATCTTGTTGTACCAAGAGGGAAAGTGACTGCGATTATGGGCCCTTCAGGGATTGGTAAAACAACCTTGTTACGCCTAATGGGAGGACAAATCCTTCCCGACAGTGGTGAAATTTGGTTCGATGGCGACAATATTCCTGCGTTATCACGTTCTGCGTTGTATCAGGCAAGAAAGAAAATGAGTATGCTTTTTCAATCAGGTGCACTGTTTACAGACATGAATGTGTTTGAAAATGTGGCATTTCCATTAAGAGAACATACAAATTTACCTGAAGCACTGATACGTACAACCGTGATGATGAAGCTTGAAGCCGTTGGTTTACGTGGTGCTGCAAAATTAATGCCTTCTGAATTGTCAGGAGGAATGGCAAGAAGGGCGGCATTAGCAAGAGCTATTGCGCTTGATCCTGAACTGATAATGTTTGATGAGCCTTTTGTTGGGCAAGATCCGATCACTATGGGGGTACTTGTTAAGCTGATTGATGAGTTAAATCATGCACTCGGCGTGACTTGTGTTGTGGTTTCCCATGATGTGCCTGAAGTGTTAAGCATCGCGGATTATGCCTATATTGTCGCGGAGCAGAAAGTCATTGCTCAAGGCAGTGCACAAGAATTACAGGATAATCCCAATAGGCAAGTAAGACAGTTTTTAGATGGTATTGCTGATGGTCCTGTACCTTTCCGTTTTCCTGCGGGAGATTATCAGGATGACCTATTAGGACGAGGAAATTAGTACGTGGTCAATTTATTAGCTCGTATTGGCGCTAGAGCGTTAGCGATTTTTGCGACATTCGGTAGAGCTGGCATTATGCTCTTTCGAGCATTAGTCGGTAAACCAGAACTTCGTAAACAGTGGCCTCTCTTAATGAAGCAGCTGTATAACGTTGGCGTCCAATCCTTATTAATTATTATGGTGTCAGGCTTATTTATTGGCATGGTGTTGGGATTACAAGGCTATCTTGTACTGACAACATTCAGTGCTGAAGCGAGCCTTGGCATGATGGTTGCGCTCTCATTGTTAAGAGAATTGGGTCCAGTCGTCACGGCATTATTATTTGCGGGTCGCGCGGGGTCAGCCTTAACTGCTGAGATCGGCTTAATGAAAGCCACAGAACAAATTTCTAGTTTAGAAATGATGGCAGTCGATCCTTTAAGACGTGTCGTTGCGCCCCGTTTTTGGGCGGGCCTTATTAGTATGCCATTGCTTTCACTGATTTTTGTTGCCATCGGTATTTGGGGCGGTGCAATTGTGGGGGTGGATTGGAAAGGGATCGATGATGGTTTTTTCTGGGCATCTATGCAGGGTGCCGTTGAATGGCGACTCGATTTAGTGAACTGTTTTATTAAAAGTGTCGTTTTTGCCATTATCGTCACTTGGATAGCGCTCTTTAACGGGTATGACGCAATCCCAACATCAGAAGGGATTAGCAGAGCAACAACACGTACTGTTGTTCATTCATCGTTAGCCGTATTGGGTTCAGATTTTGTGCTAACAGCACTGATGTTTGGGAACTAAGTCATGCAAAGTAAAAAAATTGAAGTTTGGGTTGGTCTATTTGTTCTGATTGCGTTAGCTGCCGTGATTTTCTTATGTCTTAAAGTAGCAGATATTAAAGAAATGGGTAATCAACCAACTTATCGCGTTTATGCTAGCTTCGGTAATATTGGTGGGTTAAAAGAGCGCTCTCCAGTTAAGATTGGTGGTGTGGTGATTGGTCGTGTTTCTTCTATTACCTTAAAAGAAGAAGACGAAGGGAACTATCGCCCTGAAGTCGCGCTCGATATTTTGAGCATTTATGACCACATTCCAGAAAGTAGCTCACTGTCTATTCGTACCTCTGGTTTATTAGGTGAGCAGTTCCTTGCATTGAATTTAGGCTTTTATGATGAAGCATTAGATTCTACTCTGTTAAAAGACGGCGGACGGATCACAAACACCAATTCAGCAATGGTACTCGAAGATCTTATAGGTCAATTCCTTTATAAAACGGGGGATGGTGGTGATTCGGCGAAATCTGAATCTCAACCGACAGAAGAACACTCTGCATTACCTTAATCATTAATTCCTATACGATGCATTTATCTATGTAGCTAAATTTAGTGTCATAAATGCATCGTATTATTGAAACCCTATTTGAGGAGAAGCGAACGTATGTTTAAACGCTTATTGATGGTCGCATTATTAGTGATAACGCCTTTTGCGATGGCGGTAGATAAAACCAATCCTTACGCATTGATGGAAGATGCGGCACAAAAGACCTTTAGTAAATTAAAAAATGAACAGCCTGAAATTCGTAAAAACCCTGAAGTTTTACGTCAAATTGTTCAGCAAGAATTATTGCCTTATGTACATATTAAATATGCAGGTGCATTAGTGTTAGGGCCGCATTATCGTAATGCAACACCAGTGCAACGTGATGCTTATTTTACGGCATTCGAAGCATATCTTGCTCAAGTTTATGGTCAAGCATTAGCGATGTATGAAGGTCAAGAGTACCGTATTGAGCCTGAAAAACCTTTTGCAGATAAATCAACGCTAACTATTCGTGTCACCATTATCGATACAAACGGTCGCCCGCCAGTTCGTCTTGATTTCCAATGGCGTAAAAACAGCAAAACAGGTGAATGGCAAGCTTATGATATGATTGCTGAAGGTGTCAGCATGATCACAACAAAACAGAATGAGTGGTCAGATATTTTAAATTCTAAAGGTGTTGATGGTTTAACAAAACAGTTAGAAATCAGTGCTAAAACACCAATTACACTGGATGAGAAAAAATAACATGTCAGCTTCGTTAAATTGGGAAAAAAAGGATAGTGTCCTCTATTTCCAAGGAACGTTAGATCGAGAAACGTTATTGCCTGCTTGGCAACAACGTAAAGCACTATTAGCTGATATTAATATCATTGATATTTCTGCCTTAGGACATATAGATTCCACAGGATTGGCACTTTTTGTGCACTTAAAAGCAGAAATGGAAGAACAAAATCGTCAATTTATTATTCAAGGTGTAAGTGAGCGTTTTCAGACCTTAATTACACTCTATGATCTTGATGAAATTATGAATATTGCCTAATACAGCTTTTGAGTAAAGGTATTAAAAAGCCCCCTTCGTGATACTTTTATCATTAAGGGGGTTTTTGATGGTTTAAGAGTAGAGCGGATTCCATTAGGATAGACGACTGATTATTATTTTAACGTTGAGATTGAGCAATTATGGATACAAATGAAATCAAACAAGTATTAATGGACAGCCTGTCTTTAGATGAAGTCATCGTCAATGGTGATGGTAGTCATTTTCAAGTTGTGGTTGTTGGCGCAATGTTTGAGGGAATGAGCAGAGTAAAACAACAACAGACCATTTATGCCCCTTTGATGGAATATATCGCAGATAACCGTATTCACGCTTTGTCTATTAAAGCCTACACACCTGAAGAGTGGAAAAGGGATCGTAAACTTAACGGGCTTTGATTCAGTAGGTATACAGCGTACAGCAAAATAAAAAGAGAGTTCTACAGATGGATAAATTTAGAGTACAAGGACCAACCTGTTTATCAGGTGAGGTCACTATTTCAGGCGCAAAAAATGCCGCACTACCAATCCTGTTCGCTGCGATCCTTGCCGAAGAGCCAGTAGAATTAACGAATGTTCCTAAATTAAAAGATATCGATACAACGATTAAATTACTTAATCGCTTAGGAACGAATGTTGAACGTAATGGCTCTGTTTTCGTTGATGCTCGTAACATTAATGAATTTTGCGCTCCTTACGAGTTAGTCAAAACCATGCGTGCTTCTATTTGGGCTTTAGGTCCGCTGGTGGCTCGTTTTGGTCAAGGTCAGGTTTCTTTACCGGGTGGCTGTGCTATTGGTGCTCGTCCTGTTGATCTTCATATTACAGGTTTAGAGCAATTAGGCGCTGAGATCACACTGGATGAAGGTTATGTAAAAGCACGTGTTGATGGGCGTTTAAAAGGCGCACATATTGTCATGGATAAAGTGAGCGTGGGTGCCACGATCACTATTATGACCGCTGCGGTATTAGCTGAAGGCAAAACCATTATTGAGAATGCGGCAAGAGAGCCTGAAATTGAAGATACAGCAAATTTCCTCAATACATTAGGTGCCAAAATCAGCGGTGCAGGTACAGATAGCATTACGATTGAAGGTGTAGAACGCCTTGGTGGTGGTACTTATCAAATTCTACCTGATCGCATTGAAACAGGGACTTTCTTAGTTGCAGCCGCGGTTTCTCGTGGTCGTGTTGTTTGTCGTAATGCTAAACCAGACACATTAGATGCTGTGTTGGCAAAACTACGTGAAGCAGGCGCTGATATTGAAATAGGTGAAGATTGGATAAGCCTTGATATGCATGGTAAACGCCCTAAAGCGGTAACATTGCGTACTGCGCCACATCCAGGTTTTCCAACTGATATGCAAGCACAATTTAGCCTTTTAAATTTAGTCGCTGAAGGTGCTGGAATGATCACTGAAACGATTTTTGAAAATCGTTTTATGCATATTCCTGAATTAATCCGTATGGGTGCTCACGCAGAAATCGAAAGTAATACTGTGTTATGCCATGGTGTTGAAACACTTTCAGGTGCACAAGTGATGGCAACGGATTTACGTGCTTCCGCAAGCTTAGTGCTTGCCGGTTGTATTGCTGAAGGTACAACCATTGTTGATCGTATTTATCATATCGATCGTGGTTATGAGAATATTGAAGCTAAATTACAAGGATTAGGGGCAAAAATAGAACGTTTGCACTCTAATGACTAATTTATTTTAGTTATCATTTTTTAGCCATTTAAAACCATAGTGCATTGTTGTGCTATGGTTTTTTTATGCATTATGTAAATAGGACTCTTAATAGAATAGGATAATTCATAAGGCATTTCTTTCGTCGCAAGATACAGTAAGAAAAATAGACCTGTTTTAGAAAAATTTCTATGAACTAAAAGGAAGAAATGAATATGCAGGTAACAAGGAAACAAGAGCGCTTAGTTCGTCAAGCACTGGACGAATGGCAACAATCTGGTGAGATTTCAGAACAAGAACATCAGCGGTTAGGAAGGACATTGCACCGCATTTCCTTTGATTGGAAACGGTTGAGTCGTTATGCATTCTGGATAGCGATTGTGTGTTTGATTATTGCTGCTGGTAGTATTTTTAGTGATAGTGCATTAGTTTATTATCTCATTGAGATTTTTAGTGTTTCTGAAATTATGCGGGTGATCTCTCCGGCACTTATTGCCTCAGCACTCTATTTATGGGGATTTAAACGTCAGCGAAAAGAAACACAGTGGCATTATAGTACTGAATTTATTCTCTTTTTAGGTGTGATGTTTACGGCTATTTTTCTTTGGCAACTGGGAGAACTGCTGGATACCGGAAGTGGTCATATTGCTCCTCTCTTTTTAATTGGTTGTGTCATTTATGGTGCAATTGGATTTATCAGTCGTTCCTCGTTGGTGTGGTTATTCTTCTTATTGATGTTAGGAAATTGGTTTGGTGCTGAAACTGGTTATATGTCAGGATGGGGCGCTTATTGGTTAGGGATGAACTATCCTATCCGCTTTGTCTTCTTTGGCGCAGTATTATTAGCAGGCTGTTATTTCCTACAAAATGTATTGGCACGCCGTCGTTTGTTTACCATGACAAAAATAATGGGACTGACTTATCTGTTTATTGCGCTATGGATAATGTCTATTTTCGGTAATTACGATCCCGATACATGGTATCGTGTTTCAAGTGTGAATCTGTTGCCTTGGGCGCTATTATTTGGTGTCGTTGCCGTTATCTGTATTTATATTAGCCTTAAAACAGATGACGGTATGTTAAGAGGATTTGGCTTAACATTCCTTGGCATTAACCTTTATACCCGCTTCTTTGAATATTTCTGGGATAGCTTACACAGTGCGATTTTCTTTTTGATTTTGGCGGTTTCACTGATTTTAATTGGACGAAAAGCTGAAAAAATTTGGCATGCTATCGAAAATAATTCAACCATCAATAAAGAAAGTAAAAGCGAAGAGAATAATTAACAATCAGTGTTTATCCGATGTGCCGTAAAACCCCGTCCTTCAGGGCGGGGAGGATGTCAAGATTCTGGTTGATATTCCGAAATGGTGACATCAACATTAATTTCATTGCCATCGCGCAATAGTGTCACAGGCAATACCGTGCCGGGGCGCGTTTCGGCAATATAATCCATCATTTCCATCGCCGAAGTCGCTGGTGCATGATTAATGCTCAGAATGATATCGCCAGTTTTGATTCCGGCTTTATCTGCTGGGCTATTTGGTGTGATACGGAAAATGCGCAATCCTTGAATTTGTTTGATGTCGGTATTTGATGAGCGAATTCTTGGTAATTCTTTTGCTGTGATCCCAATAAAACCACGGATAACACGACCATCACGAATTAGCTTATTCATAATTTTAACGGCAAGTTCGGTCGGAATGGCGAAGCCCAATCCTTCCGCACTAGGGCGATATCCATTATAAGTCCCTGAATCAAACGTCATGGTATTAATACCCACTAGTTCACCTTCAGTATTTATTAGTGCACCGCCAGAGTTACCTTCATTAATCGAGGCATCTGTTTGTAGGAAATTTTGGTAACGGGTTGGACTTAATCCGACGCGACCGGTAGCACTGATGATCCCTTGCGTAATAGTTTGCCCAATATTAAATGGGTTACCGATAGCTAGCACAACATCACCAACATGAGAAATTCGTTTGCTATTAATGGGGATCGTCGGGAGTTTATCGGCATCAATTTTTAATACTGCCAGATCGGTTAAAGGATCGGAACCAACAAGTAAGCCTTCATAGAGATCACCATTTTGGAGGGCGATAAGGATCTGATCAGCATTATTAATCACATGTTGATTCGTCAGAATATAACCACGAGCATCCATAATGACGCCAGCGCCTAAAGATGTTAGCTCTCGGCCTTCTTGAGAAAAGCTTCCCATCGTACTGCTATAAACATTAACAACCGCAGGGGCGGCTCGTCGCACCGCAGTGTTATAGCTAAAAGGTACATTGAGAAAATCGCCATTAAGTAGGCGTTCAATAAAAATAGGGCGAATCGAAGGAACTGCAATCAAAAGAATTGCTGCGGTGAGAAGACCAATTAGAGTTGATCGCAGTAACTTAGTTAACATAAAAATCCTATATTTATGTCTGACTGTAAAATTATTCGCATAAGAGCGATGAGAATAGCATAGTTTAACTTATGAAAGCATCGCTCAGCGCATAAAATCCCCTTTTAAGCCAATGATCCGTGTCAAAAATAGGGATAAAAAAAGCCCTATAATGGAAATTATAGGGCGAAAGAAATCAATAAATTAGATAGGTGAAAAGCTTACTTCTTAGCGCGGTGTATTACGTAATAGCAGGTAAATTTCTTCATTACCACGTTGAATATTCAACGCAAGAACAGGTGGTTTAGCGTCAATTGCTTTGCGTAAATCGCCTAGTGAGGTAATTGGCGTATTATTGATACCAATAATAAGGTCGCCTTTCTGTAAACCAGATGCCGCCGCTGCGGAATCTTTTTCAACAGAATCAACCGCAACCGCTTTAACTTGTTTGTTTAAGTAATTACTTAATGTGGCACCTTGTAGTGCCGGAGAGAAGTTATCTGCACGTGTTGCATCCGCCGATTGTTTCTCTAAGGTCACTTTAACATCCATTGGTTTACCTTGGCGGATTAAGCCAATCAAGATCTCTTTACCTGGAGGGGTTGTACCAACTTTTGCTCTTAATTCAGCAAAGCTATTGATGCGTTTACCATCAACTGAAATTAAAACGTCACCGGGTTTAATGCCAGCTTTTGCTGCGGATGAATCTGGCATTACTTCGCTAACAAAAGCGCCACGTTGTGCATCAATATTAAAGGACTTCGCCAGATCAGAATTCATTTCTGTACCACGAATACCCAAGATGCCACGTTTAACTTCACCATGAGAAATCAGTTGTTGGCTAAGGTCTCGCGCCATATTACTTGGAATAGCAAAGCCAATACCGATGTTACCTCCCCCCGGTGCCAAAATAGCGGTGTTAATTCCGATTAACTCACCATTCAAGTTAACGAGCGCACCACCAGAGTTACCACGGTTAATTGAAGCATCGGTCTGGATAAAGTTCTCTAAACCTTCAAGATTTAAGCCACTACGACCAAGTGCGGAAATAATACCGGATGTTGCGGTTTGACCTAAACCAAATGGATTACCGACTGCAACCGCAAAATCACCAACACGTAATTGGTCTGAGTCTGCCATTTTAATGGCAGTTAGGTTAGTTGGCTTTTCAATTTGCAGTAATGCGATATCTGTTTGTGGATCGCTACCAATTAACTTTGCACTAAATTCACGACCATCATTAATTTGTAGTTGAATTTTATCTGCACCATCAACAACGTGGTTGTTTGTTAATACGTAGCCTTTCTGTGCATCAATAATGACACCAGAGCCTAAGCCTTCAAAAGGACGAATACTTTGTTGTTGTGATGGGAAGTTTGGACCAAAGAAGAATTTGAACTCTTCAGGGACTTGCTGGCTTTGTACTCGTGTACCTGAAACGTGCACACTGACAACTGCTGGTAACACTTTTTCTAACATCGGTGCAAGGCTTGGCAGTTGTTCACCTGATGGCATAACCGCAGGCAGTGCGGCCATACTGGTTGCTGGAATAGTAGAGAGTGAAAGTCCAACACTCATTGCTAATGCACTAAGTAATAATTTTCTTTTTTTAGTCAACGTCAACATGAATTAGAGTCTCTTGATACAGTTATCAAAATAAAAGTTATTGCTCAAAATGAGCTCGATGTCACTAAGACCTGTACTGACAAAGGAAAGTTCATTAAGACATGATGTGCTTTGCTTCCTTTTACACGGATTTACAAGACAAAAGCTATCTTTAAAACCATAGCAAATAATTGTCATTTTATGATGTTTTTTAGAAAGAAAAACGCCACAAAAAATGTGGCGTTTTTAATATTAACTGTCTTTTTTATCTGTGGGTCTGAACAATCCAGAAGCCCCTTCGGAGTAATCACGAGGTGGCATTTTTATTGGAGATTGATCATTCGCCGCTTCGGATTCACTTAATCGGTAATTAAATGGATTTTCTTGAGCAGGCATATCAGGCATGAGCTCATTAGAGCTTTTCGCCATATGTTGATAAAGCTGACGGTAATCTCTCGCCATGTTATCTAATAGTTCAGCACTTCTAGCAAAGTGGCTGACAAGCTCATTGCGATACGTATCCAGTTCTTCTTTTTTCGTGTCTAACTCTGCTTTGATAGCATCTTGTTGGCGGAGAGTGCTGTTACCATAACGCATTGCAAGTGCGCCGATAATAAGACCAACAACTAATCCAATCAGTGCATAAACCCAAACCATGGCAACTCCTTTTCATCTAATAGTGAGGACGATGGATTCTTATAACATCATAACCGCTAAAAGGCATGGGTGGAATAATATCCTTAAGCTTAATATAAAATTCGTGTGTTACGTTGATGTTAAAACCATTCTTAATGCTTATAATAGAGCCATTCGACAGACACAAATCAGTATGTCAGAAAATTAAGGATAAGAGGGCATTCATGACTGTTAGTACGCCGTTATCACTTTATGAAGCCGCATTGACGCAAGGTGATTATCAACCTGATGATGTTCAGCGAAAAACCGTTCTCCATCTTCAACAGATATACCATGCATTATTAAAAGAGACTCCACCAGAAAAAATTTCGCTAACACAACGACTCTTCGGGCGAATTCGCACAAAAAAACAGATTGTTGCACCAGAACGTGGTTTATATATGTGGGGCGGTGTTGGACGAGGTAAAACATGGTTGATGGATATGTTTTATCAAAGCTTACCAACAGAACGAAAGCTTCGCTTACACTTTCATCGTTTTATGTTACGTGTCCAAGAAGAGCTCAAAAATTTACAAGGTCATGAGGACCCGCTAGAAATTATTGCTGATGACTTTAAAGCGCAAACTGATGTGCTCTGTTTTGATGAGTTTTTCGTTTCTGATATTACTGATGCAATGATTTTAGGTACCTTACTTGAGGCGTTATTTGCCAGAGGTATCACGCTGGTGGCAACATCAAATATTCCACCTGACGAGCTTTATCGTAACGGGTTACAACGTTCTCGTTTTTTACCTGCAATAGAACAGATCAAACACCATTGTGACATTTTAAATGTCGATGCAGGTATTGATTATCGTCTTAGAACATTAACGCAAGCGCATCTTTTTTTATCGCCACTTAACGATAAAAATCGTCAGGAGATGGATCGAATCTTCATGCACTTGGCAACCAGTGAACCGCAAGTAGATTGTACTTTAACCATCAATCATCGTCCCATGAAAGTCAGAAAGGTATCTAATGGGGTGCTTGCTATTAACTTTTCAACCTTATGTATGGAACCACGTAGTCAGCTTGATTACATTGCGCTTTCTAAGCATTACCATTCTGTTTTGTTATATGACATGGAGCAAATGGGAGTCTTAAATGAAGACGCTGCGCGTCGGTTTCTCGCGCTTGTTGATGAGTTTTATGAGCGTAAGGTGAAACTTATTATTAATGCAAATGTAGAAATGAACGAGATTTACCAAGGTGATTTTTTACGTTTTGAATACCAACGCTGCTTATCTCGTTTACAAGAGATGCAAAGTGAAGAATATTTAGTACAACCTCATCTCGCTTAATTTTTAATTCTTGAAGAAAGTCATCTTTCATTATGGTAGGATGACGCAGGTTAAGTTGCTTGATGTTTTTTTCTATGAAAATAGAATGCATTAGGCAGCTTACAAGCGCTCTGGAAAGGAACAATTCTTCTCTTCAGGTAGCAAGAATTTATCAGTCAAATCAGAAAAAAGTGCCAGATTCGTTTTTTTCGCTGAAATATTGAAAAAGAATTCAATTGTTTTTCAATTATGACTCGATTTTTTTTTCTGACTTCTCTATAATCTTGCGACCCCACGTTGCAGCAAGTTTTTTATTTCCCAAAAAACTCGCATTTTAGAGTCAGCAGTGCTACTCGAAGGGGTAGGTTTGCTGGACACAAGAGTCGTGTGAACCTCAATAGTATTTGAACCGAGCGTTCACCAACGTGTAACTAAACATTGGGTAATTTTCAATAATGAAAACTTTTACAGCTAAACCAGAAACCGTAAAACGCGACTGGTACGTTGTTGATGCAGACGGCAAAACTTTAGGCCGTTTAGCAACTGAAATTGCTAGCCGTTTACGCGGTAAGCACAAAGCGGAATACACTCCGCACGTTGATACTGGTGATTACATCATCGTTTTAAACGCTGAGAAAGTAGCGGTAACTGGTCATAAACGTACTGACAAAGTTTACTACCGTCATACTGGTCACGTAGGTGGTATCAAACAAGCGACTTTCGAAGAGATGATCGCCCGTAGTCCTGAGCGTGTAATCGAAATCGCGGTAAAAGGCATGCTGCCAAAAGGGCCTCTGGGTCGTGCGATGTATCGTAAACTGAAAGTTTACGCAGGATCTGAGCACAACCACGCGGCACAACAACCGCAAGTTCTGGACATTTAATCGGGATAATAGGCAATGGCTGATAATCAATACTACGGCACAGGTCGCCGCAAAAGTTCTTCCGCACGTGTCTTCATTAAGCCAGGTAGCGGTAATATCGTAATCAACAAACGTAGCCTAGAAGTTTACTTCGGCCGCGAAACAGCACGTATGGTTGTTCGTCAACCGCTGGAATTAGTTGATATGCTGGGTAAATTAGATTTATACATCACTGTTAAAGGTGGTGGTATTTCTGGTCAAGCTGGCGCGATCCGTCACGGTATCACTCGTGCACTGATGGAATATGATGAGACTCTACGTTCTGATCTGCGTAAAGCTGGTTTCGTAACCCGTGATGCGCGTTCTGTTGAACGTAAGAAAGTGGGTCTGCGTAAAGCACGTCGTCGTCCACAGTTCTCTAAACGTTAATTTGTTATCTTTTAGATATCAATTTGATGTTGAAAACCCGTCTTCACAGGCGGGTTTTTTATTTTTGACTTATTTGTGCTTTATTAATAATAAAAACAGAATGTTGCTAATATATGATGCCGTGGCTTATAAAACAGGCTTTATGTAAGATAACAGTCGTATTGAAAAGACTATTTTTTAGATGTTATCTCTAAATAATTTTATTTTTTGATATTATAATCTTACTTTTAAGGTATCGTGACATATTGTATTGAATTATTTGCATTAGCCCCCCTAAGTAACATGAATTCTGGTAGAATAACGCGCTTTGGTGCCTTTCTATGACTTCATTATGTTGCCAATGGATATATCGATAGTAATATCTGTGATGAGTTTGAAAGCCATACCAAAATTATTATGACAATAATGATTGTTGAATGATTATTTTGGTATTACTTGATAATGATATGTGCCGCAAAGACAGGTGAGTTTTTAACCCTGTAAAATATGATTATCCCACGATAACGCTGTTATACAGGTAGTTACCTAATGCAGTTAATCACTTAAATGTTTATTTAGGTCTACTGCGTTTGTGTGCTTGTCTTTTAGGAATGGGGAAATGGAAACAGCATTGTGCTAATTCATTTCTTTAATTGATTAACTTGGAGGTTTTCATGGCTGTCGCTGCCAACAAACGTTCGGTAATGACTTTGTTTTCCGGTCCGACTGATATTTTCAGCCATCAGGTCAGAATTGTCCTAGCGGAGAAAGGTGTCAGTGTTGAAATTGAACAGGTTGAAGCTGGTAATCTTCCACAGGATCTTATCGATCTAAACCCTTACCAAAGTGTACCGACTTTGGTTGATCGTGAGCTGACTCTGTATGATTCACGTATCATCATGGAATACCTTGATGAACGCTTCCCTCATCCTCCTTTAATGCCAGTTTATCCTGTTGCTCGTGGTAGCAGCCGTTTAATGATGCATCGCATCGAGCATGATTGGTATTCTTTAATGAACACCATCGAAAAAGGAACTGAACAGCAAGCAAATGCTGCTCGTAAACAGTTAGCAGAAGAGCTACTGGCTGTATCTCCTGTGTTTAAAGAATACCCTTACTTTATGAGTGAAGAGTTCAGCTTAGTAGATTGCTACCTTGCTCCTCTGTTATGGCGTTTACCTGTACTCGGTGTAGATTTAAGTGGTGCTGGTGCTAAAGATGTACAAATTTATATGCAACGTGTTTTTGAGCGTGATTCATTCCTCGCGTCATTAACCGAAGCAGAGCGTGAGATGCGCTTACCTTCAAGAGGGTAATAAAGTATGGAGATTATGGATATGTCTCCGCGTCGTCCGCATTTATTACGTGCGCATTATGACTGGATCATCGAAAACGATTTAACACCACATTTAGTTGTTGATGTGAATGTTGTCGGTGTTCAAGTCCCAATGGAATATGCGCACGATGGTCAAATTGTACTAAATATTTCATCTCGTGCAGTAGATGACTTAGAGTTAACGCCGTATCAGGTTTTATTTAGTGCAAGCTTTGGTGGCATACCTCGTAAAGTACGAGTGCCTATGGCTGCTGTTATGGCTATTTATGCGAGAGAAAACGGTGCGGGAATGATGTTTGAGCCAGAGCCTGCTTATGAATCTGGTGCATCATTACAGTTTGCTGAAGATGATAGTGAAGATAACCATGTTGCTCCGGTTAGCGAAGGTTTATCTCTTGTCACTGATGAAGCTGATACTTCTTCACCAGATGATGATCCAGAGCCACCTCGTCCAACAGGTCGTCCAGCACTGCGCGTTGTGAAATAAGAGATTATCTTATTTGTATTAATGAAAAACCCAGTTCACTTGAACTGGGTTTTTTGTGCACAAAAAAAGCGCCCATATTGTTATCGAGCGCTTTATTGGAGTGTATGACAATTATTTCAGCAGTTCTTCTAAACAACCGGTGTAAAGATTAACCGCAGTCATTAATTGTTTTTCGTCGAAGTCAAAGCCTGCTTGATGGTGACCTGCTGTTCTATCAGCACCAACAACGAAGTACAGTGATTTACCACCACAACGTTGTACTCGTTTTGCTAATACTGTTGCATCTTCACTACCACCGAATGGGCGAGTTGCAACCGCAGTTAGCTCAGCATGTTTACCAACAACTTTGGTCATCACATCAATCAGTTCTTGGTCATTTGTTAGATCAACGGCTTCACCCATAATTTCGCTTTCCATTTCTAATTGGAAGCTATGTGCTGCGCCTTCAGCCATACGGACTGCGTTTGCAGCCATAAAGCTGTTGATCTCTTCGTTTTCACCACGAACTTCAATTTGCATTTCCGCATTCGCTGGGGTGACGTTACGGCCTTCACCGGCTTTTAATACACCGATGTTGATCCGTGACATTCCTT
Organism: Proteus cibi; assembly: GCF_003144405.1. GTDB lineage: Bacteria > Pseudomonadota > Gammaproteobacteria > Enterobacterales > Enterobacteriaceae > Proteus > Proteus cibi. The sequence continues at coordinate 29,823 of NZ_PENW01000034.1, read as the reverse complement.
TACCATGGCGAGAAATACCCAGCATTTGAGTTGCTGCGTGGCAAGCACCTGCTAATGCATTACGACCTAATTCTGGCTCTGCGCCTGCGTGAGATGGTGCACCTTTAAAACGGAAGTCATATTTAGTGGTACATAAGAAATGTGTTGGGTTAATAACAATTTCACCACTGTTTGCGATAAAGCCTAAGTGTGCACCTAAGAAGTAATCTGCATCATCAGCGATACCACTTTCAGCCATCGCACGAGCGCCACGAACACCTTCTTCTGCTGGTTGGAATAAGATTTTAACTTTACCAACAACGTTATCTTTATTCTCAACTAACCAGTGAGCAACACCTAAACCGATAGAAATGTGTCCGTCATGACCACAAGCGTGCATTTCACCTGCATGACAAGAAGCAAAGTTTTCGGCATGAGGACGGTGTTTAGTTTCAGTTGCTTCGTTAACACCCACACAGTCGATATCAAACCGCAGTGCTACTGTTGGACCGGGTTTACCACTGTCAAAGATAGCCACACAGCCAGTTAGCTCTTTCATTTCATCAAGCAGAGCTTCATCAACTTTATGCTCTCTTGCAACGGCTAGACCTTTTTCAACGACTTGACGGCGACGACCAAAAGCGAACTCTTGATTGATAACGTCTGGACCAACTTTAACGTCTAAACCTAAGCTACGTAGTTCTTTGACTATTTTTGCTGTGGTTAAAAATTCAGACCAACCAATTTCTGGGTATTGGTGAAACTCACGACGCCATTTAATTAATTTTTCTAGTGTAATTGCTGACATATTCATTTCTCCACTTATAACATGAATAACGCAACAGCGATGACGCCGATAATCATACCCGGTGCAGTACGTTTTGCGATTTCCATAGGGTTAACATTTGCAAGACCAGCACAAACAATCGCTGCACCTGCCAGTGGTGACATTGTACGACCTAACGCGCCAGATAATGCCGCTGCCATACCCATATCAGGGATTTCATAACCGAATTGCGCCGCATGCGGAGTAACTGTTTCGTTGAATGCGAATGCTGCTGCGTCACCAGAACCTGTGATAATACCCATTAAGAATGGCCCTAAAGTACCACCCCAGCGAGCAAATTCAGGAGAATGAGTTAAGAAGTTGATGAATGCGTCGATTAAACCTGATGCTTTCAGACCTGCTGCGAATACAGCAGCTGCAATGATGATACCTAATACATCACCATAAGCATTACCCATCCCTTTAAAGAACTCTTTCGTAATTTGAGCAGGGTTAGTTAACGTGATGAACAGGGCATAGATAGAACCGATTAACATTGCTGCGGGTACAGACAGTTTAAATGTACTGAAAGACTCGAAGAATGGCAGAATTAACAGGATTAAAGGAATGAAAGGTGCTGTTGCATATAAGTAGTTAGGACGAACAGCTTCTGGCGTTGCTTGTGCTGATGAAGATGAGGCATCATCAGTAGCAGAAGCCATTTTGAACTCTCTTTTTACTAAAGCGACAACTGCCAGTGAAACCGCTGCGATACCACCTGCCATTAAGCTGTATGGGCTATGGCGAGCGATTAAATCAACCACTTCCATATTTGCCATGTTCGCAACGAAGGCGTTATGCGACATACCAGGGCTTAGCATTGAGCCGATAGTACCACATAATACTGCACCACCTGCGATAGCTGGGTGAATACGTGCTGCGATTAATAATGGAATGAGTGTCGCACCTACTGCTGCTGCACAACCCGCTGCTGATGGGATTGCGATATTAATGAAATACGTTACGACAACGGTAGCTGGAATAAGGAAGAAGCCCAGACGAGTCATTACTTTTGATAAAACATGAACCAGATGCATATCGCATTTGGTATATTTCATAACATAAGCAAAACCCATACTCGAACAGATTGCTTGAATTAATGATGAAGATACCATGCGTTCACTAAATGCGGTAAATGCATCTAATGGACTTAGGCTCAAAATACAAAGCAGTAAACCCGCACCGATAAGTACCATTCGGGTTTCATATTTTTTTATTAGCAAATAGACAGTTACGATAATAACGGCTACGGCTATAAGTTGCATCACCATGGTGATCCCCTAGTTAATTATGACAATACTATTAATTATGAAAGCGAACCTAACATCAATAAATTATATTTTTCTGTAAAGTTATTAGGTGACTCCATTATGAAGTTGGTAGGTTGACAATATTTGATTGTTATCAAATTTAATAGCCGAAATAAAATCTATTTTTTTAGACTGTGATGTTATTAACAAATGCTGTAAAACAATTATCATTAAAAGATGACGGAAAGGTTAAATAAAAAGAGATAAAGTAAAAAATACGAAAATAAATTATATTTACTATAGATCAAGAGTGTTATTTTGATACAAAAAAGAATATCGCTTTTTATCAAAATATTATTTTATTAATTATATTAAATGGTAATGAGAATGATTATTCTGTCTAATATCTTGATGTTCCTTAAATACTATTTATTAATTTTACCGATAATATTGAAAATTATCCCACTTAAATTAAATGGGATAATCAACACGAGAAATTGTTATTTTAAATAATAAAAATAAAAAATATTTAACATGATAAATGTCGCAATATGCCTTCAGCCGCCTCTCTTCCTTCTGCTATTGCTGTTACCACAAGATCAGAACCTCGTACAATATCGCCTCCAGCAAATACTTTAGGGTTTGTTGTTTGATGGGGTATTTCTTGATTATCTGAAATAATAATTCTGCCTGAAGGCGCATATTCGATATTATTTTCATCTAACCATGGATAATGTGCCGGTTTAAAACCAAATGCCAGAATCACTGCATCAGCAGATAGCAAATGCTCACTTCCTTCAATTGGCGTTAATATTTTATTGCCTTGAGTTTTAATAACTTGAATACCGACCACGTTATTTTGATTATCGACTTCAATATCTATAGGTTGAAGATTAAATAAAAATTCTCCACCTTCTTCTTTAGCATTTTTTACTTCGCGTTTTGAACCTGGCATATTGCTTTCATCACGACGATAAACACAAGTCACTTTATTTGCACCTTGCCGAATGGCTGTACGCACACAGTCCATTGCCGTATCACCACCGCCTAATATCACTACATTTTTATCTTTAAGGTCGATATAAGGTGTGTGAGGATCTTCACCATAACCCATTAAATAACGAATGTTACCAATTAAATAAGGTAGAGCACTATAAACACCATTAGCATTTTCATGAGGAAAATGACCACGTAAACTGTGATAAGTGCCCAATCCTAGAAATACAGCGTCATATTGTGTTATTAGGGTACTTAGGGCGATATCTTTGCCTATTTCCGTATTAAGGCAAAACTCGATACCCATTTCACTGAATAATTCGCGACGTCGGATCATCAGTGATTTTTCGAGTTTAAAAGAGGGGATACCAAACGTAAGTAATCCCCCAATTTCTGGATGTTTATCATAAACAACCGGTTTCACACCTTGTCGAATAAGAACATCTGCACAGGCAAGACCGGCAGGACCTGCGCCAATAATTGCGACCTTTTTATCGGTCATGGTGACGTGAGAAAGATCGGGGCGCCACCCTTGTGCTAACGCGGTGTCATTGATGTAACGTTCAATATTGCCAATTGTGACGGCACCAAAATCATCATTAAGTGTACACGCGCCCTCACAAAGTCTATCTTGAGGGCAAACACGACCGCAAATTTCAGGCAAACTGTTTGTTTGATGAGAAAGCTCAGCCGCCTCAAGAATACGTCCTTCATTTGCCAGCTTTAACCAATTGGGAATGTAATTATGAACAGGACATTTCCATTCACAATAAGGGTTTCCGCAGCCTAAGCAGCGATCAGCTTGTGCGGAAGCTTGCTGTGGTGAAAAAGCCTCATAGATTTCAACAAACTCAATTTTGCGAATCGCTAACGGTTTTTTAGTCGGCTCAACACGATTTAAGTCGATAAACTGATACACATTCTGACTCATAATATTCTCCTATTGTGCCTGAACGCGTAATTCAGCAGATGAACGACGAGGATGACCAAGCAATGCATTGACATCACTGGATTTTGGCTTAACCAACTTGAAGTGTTGTGACCAATATTCCCACTGTGAAAGAAATCTTTCTCCTTGCTGTGAGCCAGTCAGTCTGACATGTTCAGCAATCATGCCACGTAGATGTTCAGCGAGAATGGCAAAGGATGCAACAGGAAGCAACTCAATCGACGAAGTATTGATCCGTTGCGATAACGTGAGATCTTCATCTAACAGATAAGCAAATCCCCCCGTCATTCCTGCACCAAAGTTGATCCCCGTTTTACCCAGAACGCAGACAATACCGCCAGTCATATATTCACAGCCGTTATCACCAACGCCTTCAACGACAGCAATTGCTCCGGAGTTTCTGACGGCGAAACGCTCCCCAGCTAAGCCAGAAGCATAAAGTTTTCCACCTGTTGCGCCATAAAGACAGGTATTACCCATAATGGTGGCGTGATGACTTTTAAATGCAGAGCCAACTGGAGGCGAAATGACAATACGCCCTCCTGCCATGCCTTTACCAACATAATCATTAGCATCACCCACTAAAGTTAATTCAACACCTTGCGCATTCCATACACCAAAGCTTTGTCCTGCGGTTCCCGTAAAATAAAGCTTAATAGGGGTGGCAGATAAGCCACTTTCACCCTGTTTTTTGGCGATGATCCCTGATAATGTTGCTCCGACAGAGCGGTCTGTATTACGAATATCAAAATAGTATGTTTGGCTTTTTTGTTGTTCAACCGCGTCACTAGTTTGAGCCACAATACGCTGATTTAATTCGCCATTATCATAAGTGTTATTCTTCTCCTGACAATAAAGCGCATTACCTGATGGTGAAGTTGCTGTTTCTAATAATCCACCTAAAGAGAGTTTTTGCTGTTTACTGCTCACACCTTCTAGGCATGAAAGCAGATCAGTTCGACCGATTAAATCCGTGATTTTTCTCACACCAAGCAATGCCATTAACTCACGGGTTTCTTGCGCAATAAAACGGAAGTAGTTAATAACGCGTTCTGGTAATCCGTGATAATGGTTACGGCGGAGCGTTTCATCTTGGGTTGCAACACCCATTGCGCAATTATTTAAATGGCAAATGCGCAGATATTTACAGCCTAATGCGACCATTGGTCCTGTGCCAAATCCAAAACTCTCTGCGCCTAAAATCGCTGCTTTAATAATATCTAGACCTGTTTTTAATCCACCATCGACTTGTAAGCGAATTTTATGACGTAGATTATTTGCCACTAATGCTTGTTGAGTTTCAACTAAGCCCAATTCCCACGGGCTGCCTGCATATTTTACTGAAGTTAAAGGGCTTGCACCTGTGCCACCGTCATAACCTGCAATGGTGATCAAATCTGCGTAAGCTTTGGCAACACCCGTAGCAATGGTACCCACACCGGGCTCTGACACGAGTTTGACAGAAATCAGTGCAGTTGGATTGATCTGTTTCAAGTCGAAAATAAGCTGCGCTAAATCTTCAATAGAATAGATGTCGTGATGAGGTGGCGGTGATATTAAAGTAACACCGGGAACGGCGTAACGTAGTTGCGCAATATAAGGTGTCACTTTATCTCCAGGAAGTTGCCCGCCTTCACCGGGTTTTGCCCCTTGCGCTACTTTGATTTGTAAAACATCCGCACTCATTAGATAAGAGGGTGTCACACCAAAACGACCAGAAGCGATTTGTTTAATACGCGAGACTTTATTAGTACCGTAACGAGCGGGATCTTCGCCCCCTTCACCTGAATTTGAAAATCCCCCCAATGTATTCATCGCTTGCGCAAGGGCTTCATGCGCTTCTCGACTTAGCGCCCCAATTGACATTGCGGCGGTATCAAAGCGTTTAAATAATTCTGTTTCAGGTTCGACTTCTTCAATCGAGATAGGCGTTGTCTTGTTATTGAGGACTAGCATATCGCGTAAGGTTGTTATTGGGCGCTGTTGCACAAGATTTGCATAATACTGATAGTCGGTATATTCCCCGCTATTTACGGCTTTTTGTAGTGCTTGAACGACATCTGGGTTATAGGCGTGATATTCCCCTTTATGAGCGTATTTTAATAAACCACCTGCTTCTAAAGGATGACGAGTTAACCAAGCCCGCTTAGATAGATTAAATAAGTCGTGTTCAAAATCGCTAAAATCAGCGCCATTAATCCGATTATCAACACCCGCAAAACAGAGCTCAACAACGCTATCATTTAACCCAACAGCTTCAAAAAGTTGAGCGCAGCGGTAAGAGGCGATGGTTGAAATGCCCATTTTGGACATGATCTTATACAACCCTTTATTTATGCCACTTCGATAATTCAGCATGACTTGGGCATAACTTGCTTGGAGGATTTTTTTATCAACACGTTGAGCTAAAGATTCATAAGCCAGATAAGGATAAATTGCTGTGGCGCCAAATCCGAGTAATACGGCAAAATGGTGAGGATCACGGGCACTAGCCGTTTCGACAATGATATTGGCATCACAACGTAAATTATTATCTACCAATGTTTTTTGTACAGCGCCAACTGCCATCGGGGCAGGAATAGGCAATCGCTCTTTAGTGATATTTCTATCTGATAAAACCAATAATACCGCACCACGGTGAACTTCTTGTTGTGCTTTTGCACATAATTGGCGCAACGCTGTTTCTAGGTTGCATTCTGTTGGTTGATACGTGATATCAAGATGAACGGATTGGTAATAAGGGTTTTCTTGATTAATAAGCTGTTGGAAGTCGCTATAAAGCAAAATAGGCGATTGAAAACTCAGCCGATGGGCTTGACCTTCCGCTTCGCAAAACACATTCATTTCGCGTCCAATGCAGGTCGCTAAAGACATCACATGTGCTTCTCTTAATGGATCTATGGGGGGATTGGTGACTTGCGCAAATTTCTGTCTGAAATAGTCATAAATAAGGCGAGGGCGTTGAGAAAGTACAGCAAATGGCGTGTCATCACCCATTGAACCCGTGGCTTCTTGCCCATTTTCTGCAAGCACATGCAAAATGCTTTCTAGCTCCTCTTGGCTATAGGCAAATTGTTTTTGATATGTGGCTAATAAGGTGTCATCAAAGGCGCGTTGTCCTGTGGCTTGTTGTTCTGGTAACTCTTCAAACGGTGTTAAGCGTTTGACATTGCGCTCTAGCCATAGTTTATAAGGATGACGTCTTTTTAAATCTTCATCGGTTTCGGCTGAGTGCAAAATACGTCCATGATGAGTATCAATGACCATCAGTTCGCCGGGACCAACTCGTCCTTTTTCTCGCACTTCATCAGGCTGATAATCCCAAATACCCATTTCAGAAGCACAAGTGATGATGTTGTCTGTGGTGATAACGTAGCGAGCAGGGCGCAAACCGTTTCTATCTAATGTACATGCAGCATAACGACCATCTGATAATACAATGCCCGCAGGACCATCCCAAGGCTCCATATGCATGGAGTTAAAATCAAAAAAGGCACGGAGATCTTCATCCATTTGTGGATTATTTTGCCATGCAGGTGGTACTAATAATCGCATTGCACGAACAATATCCATACCCCCATTGAGAAAAAGTTCGAGCATATTGTCGAGTGAACTTGAGTCTGAGCCATTTTCATTCACAAAAGGGGCTGCACTTTGTAGATCAGGAATAAGGGGGGTATGGAATTTATAGGCACGAGCTCTAGCCCATTGGCGATTGCCTGTAATGGTATTAATTTCACCGTTATGTGCTAAATAACGAAAAGGTTGTGCAAGTGGCCATCTAGGGGTGGTATTCGTTGAAAAACGCTGGTGGAATAAACAAATTGAAGATTCCATGCGTAGATCAGCAAGATCGGTAAAAAAACGTGGTAGATCGATGGCCATACAGAGGCCTTTATAAACCGTCACCAAATTAGAAAGACTACAAATATAAAAATCATTGTCAGTAATGCGTTTTTCAATGCGTCTGCGAGCAACAAAGAGTCGTCTCTCAATATCACTTATCCGCCAGCCAGCGGGGGCATTAACAAAAACTTGTTCGATTAAAGGAAGAGAAGAAAGGGCAATACTGCCTAAAATATCAGTGTTAATAGGCACTTTACGCCAGCCAACAATGGACAGCGTTTCACGTTGTAGCTCTTCTTCGACGATGAGACGGCACTGTTTGGCAATATTGGGATCTTGGCTTAAAAATAGCATGCCTACAGCGTAATTTTTTGTTAAATGCCAGCCTTTTTCTTGAGCAATTAATTGGAAAAAACGCTCTGGTTTTTGTAAGAGTAATCCACAACCATCGCCGGTTTTACCATCAGAAAGAATAGCGCCACGATGTTGCATTCTGGCAAGACCCTGTATCGCATTTCTGACAATCTTATGGCTGGCTTGCCCTTCAATATGCGCGATCAACCCAAACCCACAATTGTCTTTTTCCTGTGTCTTTTGATAGAGCATTTTTGCTTCCTACTTAGTTTACTGGGCACCTCAAAAAAGAGCGCAAAGGAACGTTTTGGCTCAAAGGATGTAGGTAAATTTATGGGTGCTCAGTCGGGTGATGTTGTGTTTGCCTAGCTTGGTGTGTTTTTTATATTGCTATGCAATGCCTTTTCAACTTATCGATAAATAAAAATCAGGTCAATGTGTAGGGAGATTTGACTGAGATAAAAAAGATAAGAGGACTTTTATTTTAAAGTATTGATTAATAATGAAATTATTCTATTTTAAAAGTATGTGAAAGCGATTTTTTAATGTGAGCTATATCACTTTATTTGAGCGATTTAGCTTTATCTCATCCTTTAATGATAAAAACGGGTAGTGAGTTATTCTGCTGAATATATTGATTTTGGAGTTTTATTGTTTTTATACATTTTGTATAAAAAAAGACAAATTGAATTTTTTCTAATAAGGTCTATTTATCGCTGACATTGCTATCGTCTATGTCGCTTGGTTTTTGTATTATTTTTATGAATGTATGTGTCATGAATAGACTCGTTGAGAAAAAATAGAGGGTTAAATCAAACAAAGTAATGAGAAATAACCACTCTGAGTAAGATTTCTGAATGTTCCCCACTGCGCCAATTCATTTTTGGGTTATCATTCCATAGATTCAATATATTGGAGTTTTCAATGAAATTGCTCAAAGGGCTTGCCCAATACTACGTTGACTTAATGATGAGGCTGGGGCTAATTCGCTTCTCATTGTTGTTAGCTTCTGCATTAGTTGTTTTAGCGATGGTTGTTCAAATGGCGGTGACATTCTTGCTTGCAGGTGATGTTACCAGTATTGACCTTGTTCGCTCTATTTTCTTTGGGTTGATTATTACGCCTTGGGCTGTCTATTTTCTCTCTGTTGTGGTTGAACAACTTGAAGAGTCACGACGCCGTTTATCTCGTATGGTGGATAAACTGGGTGTAATGCGCCAGCGCGACTTAGAGCTTAATTCTCAATTAAAAGAGAATATTGAGCAATTAAACTTGGAAATTCAAGAGCGTGAAAAAGTTGAAAAAGCGCACCTTGAGCTATTAGAAAAACTAAAAAGTGAAATGAAGCGTCGTGAGTTGACGCAAATCGAGCTTGAACAACAATCCTCACTTTTACGCTCATTTCTAGATGCCTCGCCAGACTTAGTTTACTACCGTAATGAAGATAATGAATTCTCAGGATGTAACCGCGCGACAGAATTACTGACGGGTAAAAGTGAGAAACAACTTATCGGTTTAACACCACTTGATGTGTATGACGAAGATATTGCGATAAAAGTGATGGAAACGGATGAAAAAGTCTTCCGTCATAATGTGTCTCTCACTTATGAGCAGTGGTTAGTTTATCCTGATGGGCGTAAAGCTTGTTTTGAACTGCGCAAAGTGCCGTTTTATGATCGTATTGGTAAACGCCATGGCTTAATGGGCTTTGGACGTGACATTACAGAGCGTAAGCGCTATCAAGATGCGTTAGAGAATGCAAGCCGTGATAAAACTACCTTTATCTCAACAATCAGCCATGAATTGCGTACACCGCTAAATGGTATTGTTGGATTAAGCCGTATCTTATTGGATACCGAGCTTTCACCAGAACAACTCAATTACTTAAAAACCATCCATGTGAGTGCGATTACGTTAGGGAATATATTTAATGACGTGATTGAAATGGACAAAATTGAGCGTAGAAAAATTCAGTTAGATAACCAACCAATTGACTTCACTGAATTTATTTCTGATTTAGAAAACCTCTCTGGGCTGTTAGTTCAGCCAAAAGGATTGAAATTCACACTCGAAGCAGAAGAAACGCTACCACATAAGATAACTTCTGATGGGACTCGATTACGCCAGATTTTATGGAATCTCATTGGTAATGCGGTGAAGTTTACTCAAGAAGGTGAAATCAAAGTGCGTATTTGGCAAGAAGCGCCAGATAAGTTGTTCTTTGAAGTGAAAGATAGCGGAATTGGCATTCCAAAAAGTGAGCTTGAGAAGATTTTTGCCATGTACTATCAAGTCAATGATAGCCAAGGTGGTCGTTCTGCAACGGGAACCGGTATCGGACTTGCTGTCTCAAAACGCCTAGCACAGCATATGGGCGGTGATATTCGTGTTGAGAGTGAGTTAGGTGAGGGTTCTACCTTTACCCTCTCTATCGTCGCTCCTGCGATTGAAGAGCATCACGATATCGAAAGTGATGATGAGCTCTTATTACCGGCTTTAAATATTCTGCTTGTTGAAGATATTGAACTTAACGTGATTGTTGCTTGCTCTGTTTTAGAAAAACTGGGCAATACCGTTGATGTCGCGATGACCGGACAAGAAGCATTATCGATGTTTAAGCCCGATGAATATGATTTAGTGCTATTAGACATTCAATTACCCGATATGACAGGGTTCGATATTTCAAGAAAATTACGTCAAGAATTCGACAGTAATGAGCTTCCTCCTCTTATCGCTTTAACCGCCAATGTGTTGAAAGACAAAAAAGAGTATTTGGATGCGGGAATGAATGATGTGCTAAGCAAACCTCTTTCTGTGGATGCACTTACCGCAATTATCAATAAATTCTGGGGTGATGGTGCGGTTTCTGTACCATGTAATGAGTCATCGGAATTGTTGAATAAAAATGAAGAATTATTAGATATAGACATGCTGAATCAATACATCGAACTTGTCGGACCTCAATTAATCACTGATGGTCTAGATGTTTTTGAAAAGATGATGCCAAGTTATATGTCAGTCCTTGAATCTAACCTAACAGCGCGTGATGAGAAGGGGATTTCAGAAGAAGGACATAAAATTAAAGGTGCGGCAGGGTCTATAGGTTTAAAACATTTACAGCAACTCGCTAAACAGATCCAATCATCGGAATTACCTGCTTGGTGGGACAATGTACAAGAGTGGGTAGATGAGCTAGAAAGAGATTGGAGAAAGGATGTGGAAAGTTTAAGAAACTGGTTATCAGACACTAGAAAAAAATAACCCCAACCGAAGGTTGGGGTGCGCGAATACTGCGCCAACACCAGGGAAACTTTTACTATCCGCTTTTTTGATTCTCATTACATAGGCGAATAGGATGAAACTATTCCATACATCATACAAGCAACAAAATAGCAAAGATAAGTTTTTTTGTTACAAGAAACATTTAAATATGTGATGCCGATTGGTGTTTACACCTATAAATGGGTAACTAGTAATCTACTACAAATGGAGAAAGATATGAAATCAATTGCGGTAATTTTAAGTGGCTGTGGTGTATTCGATGGGAGTGAAATCCATGAGTCAGTGCTCACAATGCTTGCTTTAAGCCAAAATAATGCTGAAGTTCATTATTTTTCACCTAATGATTTACAACCAACTGTAATTAATCATATTACAGGTGAAGAAAAATCAGAAAAAAGGAATATGATGGAAGAATCTTCTCGTATTTCTCGTGGAAAAATCTCCCCTTTATCAGAGGCAAAGGCTGAAAACTTTGATGCTGTCATTATTCCGGGTGGTTTTGGTGCGGCAAAGAATCTGTGCAATTTCGCAACAGAAGGAAGTCACTGTGAAATTAACAAAGATCTCTTAAGATTTGTACAAGCAATACATCAGCAAAATAAACCATTAGGGCTAATGTGTATTGCACCTGTAATGTTACCAAAAATGTTAAATTCTCCAGTAAAGTTAACAATTGGGAATGACGCAGAAACCGCTCGTGCAATTGAAAAGATGGGGGGTGTCCATATAGATTGCCCTGTTGATGATATTGTTGTTGATGAAAAATATCGTGTTGTCACAACACCTGCGTACATGCTTGCACAATCTATTGCACAAGCACAGGTTGGTATTGAGAAACTGGTTAAGAAAGTCCTTGAGATGGCGTAAAACGTAGGTAAAAACAGCAGATGGTACTGGTGAGAAAGTTAAAGAAACTATTAATTATTTTAATTGCTTTATGGCTGTTAACAGTTGTGCTGTTTTCTTTTTTACCTGTACCTTTTTCTGCTGTTATGGTTCAAAGACAAATTTCTGCTTGGAGTGAGTTTGATTTTTCTTATGTATCTCATTCCACTTGGGTCAGTGAAAAAGAGATAGCTTCCGTGATGTATTTAGCTGTTATTGCTTCTGAAGATCAAAATTTTCCCAAACATTGGGGCTTTGATTTTGATGCTATTGAGAAAGTTTTTAAAAAAAATTATAACAACGGGAAAACATTACGTGGTGCATCGACTATTTCTCAGCAAACGGTCAAAAATCTCTTTTTATGGGATGGTCGTAGTTGGATAAGAAAAGGGCTCGAGACCGGAATGACACCCATTGTCGAGCTTATTTGGTCAAAAAAACGTATTTTAACGGTGTATCTGAATATTGTTGAGTTTGGTGATGGGATCTTCGGCGTAGAGCAAGCTTCTCAACACTATTTTAGAAAGCCTGCGAAACAACTGACAAGCCATGAAGCTGCATTATTAGCCGCAGTATTACCTAATCCGCATATTTATCATGTAAATAAACCTTCTGCTTACACCTTAAAACGACAACAGTGGATCTTAAATCAGATGCGACTAATGGGGGGAATATCCTTTTTAAAGAAAAATAATTTGTCATAACTCTATAAGGTTTGAAATATTTTTCTATTAGGCTCCGCTATCTTCTCTGATAACTTCGTTATCGCAGAGGGATCGTTAGATTGACGAGACTGAATGCGAAATTGTGAAGGTGTCATACCGTATTTACGTTTAAACGCATCGCAAAAATAGGCATTACTGCCAAAACCACAGCGATGACTTATTTGAAAAACAGAGTAATTGGAAAAGGTGAGGTAATTTAAAGCAATACCCATTCTGACATCCAGTAATAACTGACAGAATGAAACGCCTTCTTTACTTAAATGTCGACGTAACGTTGATGGCGTTGTGAAAAGTGTTTTTGCTACATCTTCTAAATGCCATTTTCTTTGCGGATCTTGCGTAATTAAATGCGTAATTGCCTGATTTTTCGGCTCATCATAGTTAAATCGAAAGATATTTAAAATATCGATACCTTCTTGATACACCGCCATCAAAATAAAAAATAAACATTGTTGCATAAACATGGTTTCTTGAGATGGAGAACCATGTGGTAGCGGTAAGCACTGTTTTAAAATGCCAAAATTACTTTTTATCACTTCAGGCGTTGATAAATGGTAAGCAGGAAGGTGGCTTGTCAGTGGGGAGCTAGATTTAATTAAAGGTTTTAGTAAAGAGAAAACAGATTGAAGCTCTGTTTCACATAATACAAGCGTGTGTAGTTCGATAGATTTATGCGTAAATTGGTTGACTATATCGCAAGAAACTTGACTGTACTTCGGAATAATAAGCGTTAAATGGCTAGAGACATCAATAGATTGTCCATTGATGCAAATCGTACCTTTTGCGCCACTAACCATCGCTATCATCGGGTTTTCGATGTAAAACGTTTTTAAAGACATTTGGTTAGAGGACAGAATGTGTTTGTATTCCATGATCTCTGATATACCGTAGGCAAGTTAAGCATTCATCTTGTTTAAATGAACAATACTCAAAATTAGCTCATTTGTTGTATAAACTGATAAGCCACGTCTAGAATAATAATTAGAGAGATTATTCTAATTTAAATTAGTGTTGTCATGCAAAGCAGAATGAGAGTGAAGCAGAACATAATCTTGTTGATAAAACATGACAATATAGATATTTGCTCATTTTTTACATTTATTTTAAACAGTGTCATTTTTTCTAAATAAATTGTTATTTATTCAAAACGCATTTTTCGTAATAAGGTGTAAAATCGCGCGTCACAGACGAAGGAGATTATCCTGTTCTTAGGATATCACTGTTTGTCTTTTATCCACACCCTATCCAACATTCATTAGCTTATTTTCTATTTGATTTTGAATGAATCAATCTTATGGATAGCGCTGTATGTATTCACGTATTTTCCTGATTTATTGATAATTTTGCCGAGTTGGCAGGAGTGAGTATGTCTGACTTTTCAGGGAAGGGTTGGCTTGCTGAAATCGTTTTACGTTATGAAGTAAAACGCGAAATAACACGTCTTACAGAAAAGCGCCATATCGGCCCATTAATGGTTCAGCGTCCTTTTTATCCTGAGCAAGGAATTGCACACACTTATTTGCTTCATCCCCCCGGCGGGGTGGTGGGTGGCGATAACCTATTGATTAATATTGATGTACAACCTCAAGCGCATGCATTGCTCACAACCCCCGGAGCGACTAAGTTTTACCGCAGTGCTGGCGGTGTAGCTCGGCAAGTTCAAACCTTAAACGTGGCAGCTAATGGCTTTTTAGAGTGGTTACCTCAAGAAAATATCTTTTTTCCTGAAGCGCAAGTTCGCCTAGAAACGCATATTCATCTTGCATCTACAGCCAAATTTATTGGCTGGGAAATCCAATGTTTTGGTCGCCCTGTTTTAAATGAATGGTTTGAAAATGGCAATGTAAAAGGGCGTTTAAATTTCTATATTGATGAAAAGCTGACATTAACTGAGTCGATTTTTGTTGATGGTTTGCAAAAAAGATCGGCTGCTATGCGTGAATTTCCGATGTTGGGGTCACTTTATATTTATCCCGCAACGGACGAATTAAAAAGCCTTATTCAACAAACTATCGAGGCTTTCTCGGCTACTTACGATCAGGTTATCGAATATGGTTTAACGGACGTAGATGGCATTTTAGTTTTACGGTTATTAGGCTCCCAAACAGAGCCGATGATGGCGTGTTTTGCTCAAGTTTGGCAAACCGTCAGACAACACTGGTTAGGGTATTGCCCTGAGCCACCTCGTATATGGGCGACATAATCGTTAATTTTAGGAGCAGAAATGGAATTAACACCAAGAGAAAAAGATAAATTACTGCTTTTTACAGCAGGTCTTGTTGCTGAAAGACGTTTAGCGAAAGGGCTCAAGCTTAATTATCCTGAAGCGGTTGCACTGATCAGTTGCGCCATTATGGAAGGGGCGAGAGAGGGAAAAACGGTTGCTCAACTGATGAGTGAAGGGCGCACTGTTTTGACAGCGGAACAAGTGATGGAAGGCGTGCCAGAAATGATAAAAGACATTCAAGTGGAATGCACATTCCCTGATGGTACAAAACTTGTTTCTATTCATGATCCTATTGTGTAGGTAACAACATGATACCCGGTGAAATTAGAGTTAACCAAGCATTAGGCGATATCGAACTTAATGCAGGTCGAGAGACAAAAACAATCCAGGTTGCTAATCATGGCGATCGACCCGTGCAAGTCGGCTCTCATTATCATTTTTATGAAGTGAATGAAGCATTGAAATTTGAACGAGAGGACACATTAGGTTTTCGTTTAAACATTCCAGCGGGCATGGCGGTTCGTTTTGAACCCGGTCAACGCCGTACTGTTGAATTAGTGGCTTTTGCAGGAAAGCGTGAAATTTACGGCTTTCATGGCAAAGTGATGGGTAAATTGGAGAGTGAGAAAAAATGAAAACTATCTCACGTCAAGCTTATGCAGATATGTTTGGTCCCACAACTGGCGACCGTTTGCGATTAGCCGATACTGAGCTTTTTCTTGAAATTGAAAAAGACTTCACCACGTATGGCGAAGAGGTCAAATTTGGTGGGGGTAAAGTTATTCGTGATGGTATGGGGCAGAGCCAAGTCGTCAATGCTGAATGTGTTGATGTGCTTATCACAAACGCCATTATTTTAGACCATTGGGGGATCGTAAAAGCGGATATCGGTATTAAAGATGGTCGCATTGTGGGGATCGGTAAAGCAGGTAATCCTGATGTACAACCTAATGTGGATATTGTTGTCGGACCTGCCACAGAAGTGGTTGCGGGCGAAGGTAAAATTATTACCGCAGGTGGCGTTGATACGCATATTCACTTTATCTGCCCTCAACAAGCACAAGAAGGTTTAGTGTCGGGTGTCACCACGTTTATTGGTGGCGGTACCGGACCGGTTGCAGGAACAAATGCAACTACAGTAACCCCGGGTATTTGGAACATGCATCGCATGTTAGAAGCCGTTGATGAGCTCCCGATTAACGTCGGTTTATTTGGTAAAGGCTGTGTGAGCCAACCTGAAGCCGTTCGTGAACAAATTGAAGCGGGTGCTATTGGTCTAAAAATTCATGAAGACTGGGGTGCAACACCAATGGCAATTCACAACTGCCTTAATGTTGCCGATGAAATGGATGTGCAGGTTGCTATTCACTCTGACACTTTAAATGAAGGTGGTTTCTATGAAGAGACGGTGAAAGCAATAGCGGGTCGTGTGATCCACGTTTTCCACACCGAAGGTGCAGGAGGGGGGCATGCACCCGATGTCATTAAATCAGTCGGCGAACCCAATATTCTCCCTGCCTCCACTAACCCAACAATGCCTTATACCATTAACACGGTAGATGAGCATCTTGATATGTTGATGGTTTGCCATCACCTTGATCCTTCTATTCCTGAAGATGTGGCTTTTGCTGAATCTCGTATTCGCCGTGAAACCATCGCAGCAGAAGATATCTTACATGATATGGGGGCGATTTCTGTTATGTCGTCGGACTCACAGGCAATGGGGCGCGTAGGTGAAGTGATCCTTCGTACTTGGCAATGTGCACACAAAATGAAATTACAACGAGGCACATTAGAAGGTGATACCGCTGAAAGTGATAATCATCGGATTAAACGCTATGTGGCGAAATATACGATCAATCCGGCTTTAGCACATGGTATTGCACATGAAGTCGGCTCTATTGAAAAAGGAAAATTGGCTGATCTGGTTTTATGGGACCCGGCTTTCTTTGGTGTGAAACCGGCACTGATCATGAAAGGCGGCATGGTGGCTTATGCACCAATGGGTGATATTAACGCGGCTATTCCAACGCCTCAGCCTGTGCATTATCGTCCAATGTATGCGTGTTTAGGTAAAGCAAAATATCAAACGTCGATGATCTTTATGTCGAAAGCGGGGATCGATGCAGGTGTACCTGAAAAGCTAGGCTTAAAAAGCTTAATCGGTCGTGTTAAGGGTTGTCGTAATATCACTAAAGCGTCGATGATCCACAATAGTTATGTGCCTCATATCGAACTTGACCCTCAAACCTATATTGTGAAAGCGGATGGTGTGCCATTAGTGTGTGAACCTGCAACGCAATTACCCATGGCACAACGCTATTTCCTCTTTTGATTAGCGTTTTACCGAGAATGTAGAGAATGAAAAGATTTACTCAACTTATTGATAAACAAAAAGCGCTTGAAACAGCAACGCCAGAAAAACAGGCTCTTACTTTGTGTTTGACGATGGATGAAAGAACTAAAAGTCGTTTAAAAGTGACATTAAGTGATGGGCAAGAAGCAGGGCTATTTTTGCCTCGTGGTACAGTGCTAAAAGAGGGCGATATCTTATTATCGGAAGATAATACACAGGTAACGATTGAAGCTGCAAAAGAGCAAGTTTCAACAGTATATAGTGACGATCCCCTGTTATTGGCACGAGTTTGCTACCACTTAGGAAATCGTCATGTTCCATTACAAATCGAAGCGGGCTGGTGCCGTTATTTTCATGATCATGTTTTAGACGATATGGCGAGAGGCTTAGGCGCCAATGTGGTTGTGGGATTCGAGAAATACCAACCTGAGCCAGGCGCTTATGGTGGATCGTCAGGTGGTCATCATCACCATGCTCATGACGATCATCATCATCACTAATCATTTGAATAAGGGAGCCTATTGATGCTTGCAGATCTGCGCTTATATCAATTAGTCAGTCCTTCTTTACCGGTGGGATCGTTTACTTATTCTCAAGGGTTAGAGTGGGCGATTGAAAAGGGGTGGGTTTGTTCGCCCCAAACCTTAGCGGATTGGCTAAGCACCCAAATGACTGGCACTTTAGCAACGTTAGAGCTCCCTATCTTACGGCGATTACAAGAAAGTTTGGCACAAGCCAAAATGAGTGAAGTGAAATATTGGTGTGATTTTATTGTCGCAAGTCGTGAAACTAAAGAGTTAAGACAAGAAGAACGCCAACGAGGTATCGCTTTTGCTCGTTTACTTCCTCAATTAGATATTGAGTTAGATGAGACTTTACTCGCGTGTGTAAAACAGACACAACTTATGGCATTTGCGTTAGCTGCGGTGAAATGGCGTATTTCCGCTGAAAAGTTATGCTGTGCTTACGCTTGGGGGTGGCTCGAAAATACAGTGATGTCAGGCGTAAAACTGATCCCTTTAGGGCAAAGTGCGGGGCAGAACATATTGTTTACATTAGCAGAGCAGATCCCTGCAATTGTTGAGCAATCTGCACATTGGTCAACGGAAGATATTGGGAGTTTTACACCCGCGCAAGTTATTGCCAGTAGTCGCCATGAGACACAATACACTCGACTTTTTCGTTCATGAGAAATCTATATGCAAGAATATAATCAACCACTACGTATTGGTGTTGGTGGTCCTGTTGGATCAGGAAAAACAGCACTGTTAGAAGTTCTTTGTAAAGCAATGCGCGATACTTATGAAATCGCAGTTGTGACTAACGATATTTATACTCAAGAAGATGCCAAGATCTTAACACGCGCTGAAGCATTAGATGCGGATCGTATTATTGGTGTTGAAACGGGAGGTTGTCCTCATACTGCTATTCGCGAAGATGCTTCAATGAACCTTGCGGCGGTTGAAGAATTAGCCATGCGCCACAAAAATCTTGATATCGTTTTTGTGGAGAGCGGTGGTGATAATTTAAGTGCGACATTTAGCCCTGAACTTGCTGATTTAACCATTTATGTGATTGATGTGGCCGAAGGGGAAAAAATTCCACGTAAAGGTGGCCCCGGTATTACCCATTCTGATCTGCTTGTGATCAACAAGATCGATCTCGCACCTTATGTTGGTGCATCATTAGAAGTCATGGAATCAGACACAGCAAGAATGCGTCCTGTGAAGCCTTATGTTTTCACAAATCTAAAAGAAAAAGTAGGCTTGGAAACGATTATCGATTTTATCATTGATAAAGGGATGTTAAGACGCTAACGGCTTGTTGAGTAAAGGCGAGTTTTAGCCGAGAAAGACACTGTCAGTATCGGTCATTTTATTATAAAGACCGATACTGTCAGGATAATTTAAAAACGAGATTAGTAATGGGATCAGTTAAGATAAGTAAATGCAGTAGTTACTTTTACTACGCCTTTGGTTTCACTGGCAATTTTTGCAACAGCTGCCCCTTCTTGGCGAGTTAAAATACCAAATAAGAACACTTCACCATTTTCAGTGATCACTTTTACAGAAGAGGATTTTACTGAATCACTGCCTAAAATTTGAGAGCGAACTTTGGTGGTTAACCATGTGTCTGAAGACGCTGTACCTAATGTCACAGGCTCACCTTGGCGAACTTCATTGTAGACGTTATTCACGCCTTCAACCTGACTTGCGACTTGTTTTGCCGTATTCGCAACAGACATATCAGGGCTTTGACCCGTTAATAAGATATTGCCTTGATAAGCCGTCGCCACAATACGCGAATTGCTTTTCTTGATCTGTTCGTTTTTGTTTAGAGCACCAGAAACACGTGCTTCCAAAGTACCATCGTCAACTTGTTGCCCTAATGAGCGAGGATCGGTTGCCGTTTTACCCGCAACTGCGGCAGTGCCGACAACCGCGGCGCCGATACAACCTTGCAGTAAAAGTGCAGAACACAGCACTGCGGTGATAGGAAGCAATTTCATAGTAACTCCTTAGTCATCCTGATGTGGGAATAATGTATTATCAATTAAATCACAGAGACAATTGACTGTTAGCATCTGAACTTCCTGTATTCTGACGGTGCGTTGAGATGGAATACGAATTTCAACGTCTTGAGGACCCAATAATCCGGCAAGCTCTCCGCCATCATAACCGGTTAATGCCACAATGGTCATATCTCGTGTAACAGCGGCTTCAACGGCTTTAATAATACTTCTGCTGTTACCGTGAGTTGAGATAGCAAGTAGCACATCTCCAGCTTGTCCTAATGCACGCACTTGTTTTGCATAGATTTCATCGTGCTGCTGATTCCCCATAATTGCAGTCATCACAACGCTATCTGTGTTTAATGATAATGCAGGCAAGCTTGGGCGTTCAGTTTCAAAACGATGGATCATGCTTGCGGCAAATCGCTGTGCTGTTGCTGCTGAGCTACCGTTTCCACAGCTTAATATTTTATGGCCGTTTAACAAAGATTGAACCATCATCATGGCGGCTCTGGAAATGGCATCTGGTAATGCTTCTGCTGCTGCAATTTGAGTTTGAATACTCTCTGTAAAGCAGACTTTGATTCTATCAAGCACGTTAAGACCTATATAATCTAATTTAACGAATAAATTCCGTATAATCGAGAATGTTTTTTAACCATATTAACTGGCGTTGATTAAATGCACAAATATCAAAACGACAGTCTGACGTCTCGATACTTTCTTGGCGTTGTGCTAACCAACATTTAGCTGTACGCCATAAGCGACGTCGTTTTGAGGTAGTAATAGAGCTTATTGCATCACCAAATAAGATGTTACGTCTAAAACGAACCTCAACAAATACCCATGTCCTCTTTTCCTGCATAATAAGATCAATTTCGCCACAGGGATATCGGACATTACGCTCAATTAATATTAATCCTTGTTGGCGTAAATATTTTAGCGCTTTTTGCTCATAGTATAGCCCTAAAAAATAAGGGCTTTTAGAAAAAATCATCCATGATTTCCTTCTTTGTCTTACTCATAAAATAAACCGCCTTTATGGCGGTTTATTTTAATGATAACGAAATACGTGCATTACTGTGCAACAGGTTCAATCTTACCTTGTTTAAATTGCATCCAAGGAAGTTCTCTATAAACAGTACAGTTGTTTTCAACACGTAATGAACCTGAAATACCATTAAAACGCAATGAACCTTTTGTTAGGTCATTGTAATTGTTTGCTAATGACCATGCATCAATTCCCATGGCATAAAGACGCATTAATGAGTAATCGTTCGCAAATTTGCTTGAGGCTTTTTGCATTAACGGCAAATTAGCACCAGTCATCAATGGAATATCACTAAATTGAATCCCCTCCATCTCCATACGGAAATCAGGACCAGTTCCACCTTGGTTACTACGTGAACTTACATAAATGGGTGGACGTTTTTTGGTGCTGATCGCCATATCAATCATGGGTTTAATTAAGGTTAATTCATCGCTAGTCGCAATAATGTAAACCGAATCAATGGCACCACCCGCAGATGGAATAGATTGAGTCTCTAATGGTAAAGGTGCATTAGCGGTTGGTAGAACAGGCGTACCTGTCATACGAATACCCACACCGCGGTTAATAGAGGCTTTTAAGCTTTCAACAGAACTAAACGTTTGTTGTAAAACGGTGCCGCCACCTGTGTGTTGCCACTCATCAGCAAATGTTTGTGCCATTCGTTGACCAAATTTATTATCAGGAACAATAATTAATGGGTTTGATTTTTGTTGCTGACGTAAGTGTTGCGCCGCATTGCGGGTTTCATCTTCGGGTGAAAGAGAAAAGAAGCAAACAGTTGTTGCTGAAGGAACACTCTCTAATTCATTTAAGGCTAACACTGGCAAACCACTTTGAAGCTCAATGGTCTTCATGACTTCCGGTTTTAGCAGTGGACCGACAATTAAGTTGGCGCCATCTTGTTGTGCTTTTTTCAGCAAGACATCAATAGGTTGACTATTGGTATCATAAACAATCACTTGGCGAGAGTTTTGCGCAATAGGATCAAGCTGAACGGTCATATTACCTGAAAAAGTTTCCGTTTCTTTTTCTTCTTTTACTTGATTTGTTTCACTATTGTCAGTGGACGCTTTCGTGGTATCTGAATTTGTTGCAGACGTTTCAGTATTGCTAATGCCTAATTCTTCTAAAATTGAGGCTAGGCTGTCATCATTTTTAGGGGCTTGAGGTTCAGGCATTGCTTGCGGTTGTGGTAAGCCACTTTGCGCATCAAGGAAGCCTTGACGAATAGCCTCACCAAAAACTTTTGCTTGCCCTGTTAAAGGTAATAATAAGGCGATTTGGCTACTCGTACTTACAGAGGGTTGTGAAAGACGTAATAATGATGCTGGAAGTGTTAATGCAGCTGGATTCCGAGGATAGCGAGTCTGCCATTCTCTCACCGCTGTTGATAACTTATCCGCATCATCTTTGTTGTATTCATAGGTATTCAGTAAATCTAACCAACCTTGCAGCGTATTCTCATCTGCTTTAATAACGACACCACGACGTTGTTCTGGTGTGAGTTTGGTTAGTGTGAGCCATGTGTCATCAATATTTTTCTGATGCAGTTGAGGATCAGTAATTAATGTTTCTAACCCAATATAGGCTCTAATAACATCTAAAGATGCAAGCCCTTGAGAATCATCAATCACTTTTTGAAATTGTTTCATCTCCATTTCTGCTTTTGCAGCGGGAGTGAGAGGTTGTTCTTGTTGCCCCGTCAGGGTACAACCTGACATAATCAACGCAGAGAGTATCGCAGTATAGGATAAACCTGTTTTAAAACGCACAAAAATTGAGGAAAGCATACTGTACCCAGTGATGTTTTATAATTATGCTCAATTTTAAATCGGTCATTCGGAATAAACAATGAATCAACCTAATCGAGCAGCGGTAACGACATCCACACTGTACATAGTACCCACACCTATTGGTAATCTGGGCGATATCACCCAGCGGGCACTTGATGTGCTGTCTCATGTCGATTTAATTGCTGCAGAAGATACCCGTCATACAGGGCTTCTATTACAGCACTTTGCCATTAACGCACGTTTGTATGCGTTACATGATCATAATGAACAGCAAAAAGCAGATCAATTAATTAGCAAATTACAGCAGGGGCTAAGTATCGCATTAGTCTCTGATGCAGGTACACCATTAATTAACGATCCTGGCTATCATTTAGTCAATCAATGTCGTAAGAATGGCATAAATGTTGTGCCATTACCCGGCGCTTGTGCTGCTATCACGGCACTTTCTGCGGCAGGACTTCCTTCTGATCGTTTTTGTTATGAAGGTTTTTTACCCGCAAAAACAAAAAGTCGTCAGGACTGCTTACGTGCATTATCAGAAGAGCCTCGTACATTGATTTTTTATGAATCAACACATCGGCTGTTAGATAGTTTAGCTGATATGGTGACAGTTTGGGGTGAAGATCGCTACGTAGTATTAGCGAGAGAGCTCACAAAAACGTGGGAAACTATTCAAGGTATGCCTGTTGGTGAATTGCTTAAATGGGTTCTTGAAGATGAAAACCGCCGTAAAGGTGAAATGGTATTAATTGTTGAGGGTTATGAAAAACCTGTTGATGATGATTTTTCCCCAGAAGTATTACGGACACTCGCGATTTTACAAAAAGAGTTACCACTGAAAAAAGCGGCAGCAGTTACTGCTGAGATTTATGGCGTGAAGAAAA
Source organism: Proteus cibi (assembly GCF_003144405.1). Classification (GTDB taxonomy): domain Bacteria; phylum Pseudomonadota; class Gammaproteobacteria; order Enterobacterales; family Enterobacteriaceae; genus Proteus; species Proteus cibi. The sequence goes on along the minus strand of NZ_PENW01000034.1, from coordinate 5,908 downwards.
ATGCACTTTATAAACATGTCATTGAGCAAAATGGTGAAGCTCAAGACGAGTAAAGTGATTTTTTAGCTTCTTTTGCTATACATTTTCTACCAAAATCCCTATAATCCGCACCCTGAGTTGACTAGACAACCGCTGCTTTATCGTTGTCCCTTCGGGGAGACGGATAGAGGGGAGGAAAGTCCGGGCTCCACAGGGCAGGGTGCCAGATAACGTCTGGGAGGCGCGAGCCTACGACAAGTGCAGCAGAGAGTAAACCGCCGATGGCCTGTTTACAGGATCAGGTAAGGGTGAAAGGGTGCGGTAAGAGCGCACCGCGCAACTGGTAACAGTTTGTGGCATGGTAAACTCCACCCGGAGCAAGACCAAATAGGGGTTCTTATGGTGCGGCCCGCATTGAACCCGGGTAGGTTGCTGGAGCCAGCGCGCAAGTTCTGGCCTAGATGAATGGTTGTCCACGACAGAACCCGGCTTAACGGTCAACTCACCTCATAAAAAACCCTCGATTCACGTTGTGTTTCGAGGGTTTTCTGTTGTTAAGCCAATCTAAATCAACAATCACGAAATAATATCAATAAACAAGCCACGAAACTCAGCCGAGCTTTTTAACGTGATGCTGTGGCTATCTTGAATAAACGCGCCATCGCCACACTGGATTTGCCCATTTTCTTGTGTGGACGTTTGCAAATAGGTGCCGCCTTTTATGGATTGTAAAAAGCCTTTCTGTCCTTTTATTGGCAATGTGATCTCATCGCCTGCTTGCAAATGAATATGATAAAGCCAAATTGTCTGCCTTAACATTAACGAGCCATCATCACCGGCAGGTGAAGCTAACAATTGATATTTTAAGTTTTCATCTAATACCAATTTTTGTGAGGCTACACTTTCTTGTTGTGGACAGGCATTTAACCATAACTGAATACGGGTTAATGGCGTATCAGGACTGCTGTTTTTCTCTATATACGTATCTGTATTATGCGGTGAAATAAGTAAGCACTCATTTTCTTTTGCCGTTACAGTACGTCCCATATTATCAAGGTATGTTGCTTCTCCTTGAAGAATAAGATTAACCACATCAACATGAGGATAGGTCTTTGCTTTAAATTCAGAATTTGGAGCAAGCACTTCTTGGTTGAGAACTCTTAGGGTGCCATAGTCTAAAAAATGAGGGTCAAAGTAGTGGCCAAAGGAAAATGTGTAGCGAGCTTGTAGCCAACCATAATCCGCTTTACCACACTGTTGTGCTGTTCTGTATTTTATCATAGCGGTATTTTTCGAGTAGATTATCAATATATTTATCATAGAGGTATGGACTGTCTATTGTTAGCAAGTTAATCTGGTGCCTATAATCAAATTATTTGATAGAGATAAGTATAATGAGTAAAGACAAAGCCATTACGTTGGAATCTTTACGAGTGATGGATGCCATTGATCGTAGAGGGAGTTTTGCAGCCGCCGCTGATGAACTAAATCGAGTTCCATCGGCACTCAGTTATACCATGCAAAAATTAGAAGAAGATTTAGATGTTGTCCTTTTTGACCGTTCTGGTCATAGAACAAAATTTACCAATGTTGGCAGAATGCTGCTTGATAGAGGACGCATATTACTTGAGGCAGCTGACAAATTGACCTCAGATGCAGAAGCTTTAGCCAGAGGTTGGGAGCCACATATTACTATTGTTTGTGAAGCACTCACCCCGGCATCTCGACTCTTTCCGTTGGTCGATAAATTAGCTGAAAAATCCAATACCCAACTTTCGCTAGTCACTGAAGTATTAGCAGGGGCATGGGAAAGCTTAGAAAGTGGTAAATGTGATATTGTGATTTCACCTGATATGCATTTTCGCACTTCATCAGAAATCAATTTTCGCCCTTTATACAATACCACCAGTGTTTATGTTGCCAGCCCAGATCACCCCATCCATAACGAGCCTGAGCCATTGGCAGAAGAAACTCGCTTAAAATATCGTGGCATTGCCATTGCAGATACCGCAAGAGAGCGCCCAGTTTTAACTGTACTGCTATTAGATAAACAGCGTCGTTTAACGGTCAGTTCTATTGAAGATAAACGCCGTGCTTTAATTGCGGGGTTAGGTGTGGCGACGATGCCGATTGATTTAATTGAAGATGATATTAAAGAAGGGCGTTTACGTGTTGTTGGCCCTGAATATCATCATGAAAATAATATTATTATGGCATGGCGAAGAGACAGCATGGGCGAAGCTAAATCATGGTGCTTACGTGAAATACCTAAACTCTTTGCGAATAATAAAAAATAGTTTTTTACTTAATAAGGTTTAGGTTTGAGCTATAAATAAAAATAGAGACACGAATATTAGGCGGAAGCTTCCGCCTAATTAAAAACGGTTCATTCCACCGCGACTAATACACAGCCATTTAAACAACCGCATTGCACTTTATGTCCTTCTAATGCGACAGGGATATTGTTTATTTTCATCATCGTATCCCCTTCAACAATTTTGCCTTTTTGCTGACAAGCAGGGCAATAGACGTCATCACCAAGGCAAGCTATTTCATAAAGTTGTTTTGCTAATAAAGAACCACTTAATACGGTTCCTTTGGTATTGGTGGTATCATTTTTTAAGATGATTTTTCGTCCTTGAATTGTGCTACGCATGTTTATATATCCTTTTATAAATTATTAACATCAAACTTAACTAAAAAATCTAAATAGAGTGCTTAATTGCTTCCGATAATTTATCTTCGATTTCTTTACAAGGTGGCAGCTCTTTATCAACCAGAACAACTTGTTGTTCTATTTGTTTATCGAGATCTTTAGGAATAGGCGCTTCTCTAAAAATAGAATATTTTTTTCTTGTATACTTACCTTCAATCAAAGGTGCTAATCCATAAAATAAATATTTGGTTATATATCCTAATCCCCATGCTTTATCATTGCTGCTTCCGCCGCCTAAAAAACTAAACATCGTTAAGTTGGGATAATATTTATGTTCTATTAATTTTTGATTTTCATCAACGCGATATAAAATAAGTGCTAATGTCGGCTTAATATCTGCAAAATTGATTTGAGAATATTTAGCAACATAAACATTCATTTTCATATCCCAAGTATAAAATAATTGTTTTTCTCGGTCACATATTAGATAAGGTCGGTTTCTAGCAATAAAGCCAAAATAAATCATTGGTAATGAACATAATAGTGGAGTTAATAATAAAAATAAATCTAAGAGAATACTTTTTTCTCTTATAAATGAGTTACTATAGTAATAATAATCCCAATAATTTAAAAAAGAAAGTCTCCCATTTTGAATATACTTTTTTTCTAGTTCATCATTATCCCTATGCTGAGGTAATATAACTATGTTATTTTTATTATCTTTTTTCTCTAATATTCTAAGAAAAATAGATTCTGTATTTTTCCAAGGATCAATATAAATTGTTTTAACACCATAGCTGAAAGCCCAAAGTAAACCGATAACAAAAGGGATCGCTAGCATAGTCCTGCCATTAGAAAAAGCATGGCGTATGACTAATCGTAAATTATCTATTTTTTCCACAAAATCAAGCGCACCAGCTTGATATTGAGTCATTTTTGATGTTTCTGTTTGTAATAGTGATCCACAATGATCACTGAGTTTGTGCTTTAGTTCCATGGATTCCCCTTTGATCTAAGTTTCATTAATCCATAATGTTTTACTTCAAGATCTGAAATTTCATTATCATCCCAATCGTATCGTAAGGGTACAATATTATCTTCAAATGGTCTGTAATAGAAAAAGATTTCATTTCCATAATAAAAATTTTCTGGTGTTTTTATAACCATTTCTAAGATAGAACTTCCATTATTATCAATGTAGTTATTTTTTATATTCTCATTAAACTCAGCATCTAGTTCTGTGTAATCTATTTTTTTGTATACACTATTATCGTAATGAAATAATTTATTTTTTTCTCTGTATTCGGTATAAACACTCGGAATTCTTGATGTCATTTTACGACAAATTTGATAAAAAATCTGAGAATCATAAGGTATGAAATTATTTAATTCCATTTTAATAATTAGTTCTTTAACACTGTATTCCCATTCTAATTTGGGCATATAAAAAATATTCATAAACTCTTGATTTTCTATTAAAAAACCATTGCTTACCTTAATTTCTTCACTATCTATTAGTTTAAATCTTTTATTGAACTGACCTTTTTCTGTATTCCAAAATGGATATTTATCTGAATTTCCCCAAAAACTACATTTAACTAATGCTTCCAAATCACCCCATGTCGTTGCTAGATCACCAACTGTTCCTACTAACATTAAAGCAGTTCCTAAAAATATAAAAATAGGCCATAGAGCTAATTGGAAAAATATAGCACCAAGAGTTCCAATAGCTAATAAGCTATAACCAGCACCAGTAATCCCTTTAAAAATACTATTTAAATCATTTCCAATTCGCCAAGAATTATAAGCTTCATAAAAAGATATCCCCGCTAATACGGTAAAGCTGACTGTTGATAAAAATCGGAAGCTTTTTATAATAGAAAGCTCTCTTAATTTAGGTGATTTAGGAATATTAGCAATAGAACGAATTATTTTATTGTTAGCCAATAACTTCATTTTTTGTAGTTGTTTTGCTCCCATTATCCATGTTTTCCCAGCTGTTTATTACTTTTTTTATAGTAAATATATCTTTTTCTGCATAGTCGATAAATTCAAAAACGGTTATATCCATTCCTAATATAGAGAATATTTCTTTATTTATATCTTTAATAGGTAAAATCTTATGGTTTTCCATCATATTTATCTCTTACTTTTATAAAAACTTTCAATCTACTATGTAAATCATCGAGAAAAACATTATGATTCGATTTCATTAATAAATAAATTTTTAATACAAAAACTTAGATAGTAATATAGTATTTTACAAAATTAAACATAAATTTCTTCAAGAGGTATTTCTATATAAAAATCTTTTTCTAATGCTTGATAACTTTCTTCTCCATATATGGACTTCCACACAAAAATATAAAAATCACGCACATTCATATTATCTGGCAATTTAACAAATGTTGGAGATTTATTATAGGCGCCTGCTAATTTTTCATCTGGATAGTAATTAATAGCATATTTCAAGCTTTCCTTTATTCTTAATTTTATTTTATATGAAAATAAATTAAGCTCGGGAATAAGTACATTCTCAACAATAGAACAAATACTTTCTTTATTATTTAAATTTAAATTCAAATAATATTTATCAGTATTACAATCATCTCCTAATGGAGACCAAAAAATACGGATATAATAATAACCTATTTTTATTTTTTTCATTCTTTTTCCACTCCAAAAATACTATATAACTCTCCAGTTCGTCTATCAAAAACGGCTCTAACTACTGAGGTCTCAAAATACTCACCCTCTTTGTTATACCCTTCCGCAACTATTCTCCCCATATTAAAATCAAACTTACCGCTTTTGTTTATTTCAGGATCATATAATTCATCATCAATTTTACTATGTTTTGCGCCTTTAATTTGTAATGAAACATCACCTTCAATTAAGGATTTTTGTGTTCCTTGCATAATAAGGTGATCGTCACCGGCAATTTCAGTAAAACGTTGGTTATCGATACGGTGCTTGAAATTATGCTGTGTATGCCAATGACTATCATGTTGCACATGAATATTTAAATCCCGCTGCGCATGTAAATACACTTCTTCGCGTCCGCCGGCATCCTCAAATCGCAGTTCATTAAATCCTGTGCCTTTATGCGTCTTTGTACGAAAAGTGGTTCGAGTTTTATCTTTGGGTAAATCTAGTGGTGGGGCATTGCGACCGTTATAAGTACAGCCCGTAATAATCGGTCTATCAATATCACCATTTAAATAAGAGACGATCACTTCTTGCCCAATACGCGGGATCGCCATAAAGCCGTAG
>NZ_PENW01000013.1 GCF_003144405.1 Proteus cibi | reverse complement strand
TAAAACTCAATGAAATCAGTATGTAACGCCCTTCTAAGCCGTAGGTCACAGGTTCGAATCCTGTAGGGCGTACCATTTAAACTCAATAAGTTACCATCATTTCAAATTCTCTACTTTTCTTAAGTGGGACGGATTTGTGTCGTTGTTGCTAAAAACGTCTTCAGATTTGCGTGCATGTTCTATTAAGTGAGCGCATTTTATTAAGTTTATAAACGCTTATCTTGTTTCTATAAAATAAGTATTCCGCTATTAAATTTTTTATTTAATGACAGACTTAAATTAAATAATATATAACTATTTTAATATTTCATTTAAAAAGATTAATTAATAAAAAAATTATAATGCTTTTATTTTGGTATTGTAGCGGTGTAAATTAATAATGAATATTAGATTAATAAAAGACCATTGTTAATTTTTTGTGGTTTTTATGTTGTGGAATAAGTAAATAATCAATCGATTGATTTTATAATAATGTATTCTTATTTTAATAGGTAAATCGGTATAAAAAATAATCTAACGCTTAAGGTTATAATCTTAATTATTGTATTGTGTGAATAATAAACTTTTATTTCAATAGGTTACATTTGTTTTTTTATCTATAAAATTAAGTTAAATATAAGATTATAATTTTTATATTTCCTTATTTTAGATGACGTCTTTTTTTATTTCTTAATACAATAACATCACTTGAGTATAATGTTTTCTCTGCCAAAGCATTAAGCATCGGTGACATTATTTCAGAGGTAAGTAATAAACTTTGCGGTGATACACCAAGTATTAAAGAAATGGTAATAAGCTGGTCTACTGTTATTTTTATATGTCCGTTTTCTAAGCGTGAATAATGTTGTTGACTGATACCAAGGCGTCGCCCCATTTCAATTCCCGTTAATTTTAGTTGTTTTCTTTTCTGTTTTATTCGCTGTCCAACAAGGGTGTTAATTTCGCTCATATAAATATCTCCTATTTTTTAAATGATAACGTAAAAAAATCAATAGATCGATAAAAACGATCGAAATCTTAATATTAATAGTTAAAATCTATCAATTGTTGTTTATTAACAGTTTTAAGCAGTTTTACTTAAATCAAATAATTGGATAAATTATGTCACTATTTAATAGTTTTTTAGTTTTTTGATGATGTGATAAAAGTGTTAATTAAGAATAAGATAAGGTTATTTGACGTTATATCGCGTAAAAAGGGTTTTATTGCATGGGGGGCTCCTTATTTTTAATAAAACGAATGGAGATTATTAAGGTGTTTGAAGTAAACTAATCGCAGGTTTTATTAATAAGATAAAATGCAATGAGAAATGGGGTTAGGATTGTACTGTGTTTTTTGAGTTTATTATCTATTTTAATATTATTGGTTGTTGTTGATCTTCAGAAAACAAAAGAAAGAAATTTTTGTTATACAAGGTATAATTTCTTTTCATATTTATTGAATACTTCATCAGTGATTAAATCAATACCTAAAATATCAAATGATTCTTATTTTTCTGGTGATGGAATTATTGATCGTGGTTTTAGAGATGGAAATGTGGTGTTTTGTTCTATTAATGACTGGAACAAAGCCTATCAACAAATAAGAGAATATACAGATAAATTGAATATCCCTGTTTATTACGGCAAACCTAAAATAAGGAATGATGAACAATACCTACAAATATATAAATATGAAAATTGTTTATATGTTAGTTATTCTGAGAATTATGCTGGATATTAATTGTTAGTATTAAGATATTAATGTCATAACCAAGTACTTGTTTGTCATATTATTAAGTTTTATAGGTCTAGAGTATGGAATACTGTTTTTACGTATTGACCTTGAAGGATATTTACTGCCATACTTATTCACATCAAATTTTAAAAATTGAGGTATTATGACAAAACATCCTGTAGAACAATCACCTAGAGTTGACTATGAGACTTTTGATTTTTCTAAAATCAGTCCATACCTCAGTAAATATGGAATTGTTGATGAAAAAGGAAGGTACTTGCCTTGGTATAAATTGAAATGGAGAGTGCCAAGTAAAGAAGCTCAAAATATTTGGTATGCAGTAAAATTTCTCAGAGATCAAATAAAAAAAGGAATAGGCTTATTTGATAAGAATGGCAATGAGTTTTCCTTTTGTATTCCTGACTTACTAGAACCAAAGCTTCATAAAATTGTGCAATTTGGTACTAGCAAAATGACTGCGATTGCAGATCCTGAAGCATCAATCAACATTCAAGAAAATTATTTGGTATCTTCGTTGCTTATGGAAGAAGCCATTACAAGTGCTCAATTAGAAGGCGCTGCTACGACGAGAGCTGATGCAAAAAAAATGCTAGAGGAAGAATTAACCCCTAGTACCCCTGATGAAAGAATGATCCTTAATAACTATATGTTATTAAGACTCGCTGATAAGCGAAAAAAAGAACCATTAACAAGGGATTTATTATTAGAATTTCATAGTATTGCAACTCATGGCGTATCAGAAAATGACAATATTCCGGGTGAGTTTAGATGTAGTAATGATATTTATATAGGAAATGATGATAATCCCTTATATTACCCACCAAACTATAAAGAATTAGAAACGAGACTAGAGTTATTATGTGATTTTGCTAATAAAGAACATAATGGTGAGAATAGTAATAAATTCATACCTCCTGTTATTAAAGCGATTATTCTCCATTTCATGCTGGGTTATGAACATGCCTTTAGAGATGGTAATGGTAGGACGGCGAGAGCGATATTTTACTGGTTCATGTTGAAAAATGGGTATGATATATTTGAATACATATCAATAAGTAAGATAATCAAAGAAAATCATAAAGATTATGGAATGTCATATCTTAGTGTTCAAAAAGATTATGGCGACTTGACTTATTTTATTGATTTCAATGTTAGTGTTATTCTAAATGCAGTTGATGAATTACAAGAATATTTAAGAATAAAAACACAAGAATTCTATAATGTTTCTAATATCTTAGATGAATCAAAAATTAAATTTAAATTTAATTTTATTCAAAAAGATCTTATTAAAAAAGGCATTAAGGAACCTGGACATATATTTACAGTTAAATCTATTATGAACATATATGGTGTTAGTGAGAATACGGCAAGAAAATTACTTAGAGATCTAGAGAAAATGAAATTATTTATTTCAATAAAAGAAGGACGTACTACTCATTATATAGCTCCTGCTGACTTGAAAAATAAACTATAAAAAAGCCCTTTGAGGGCTTTTTTATAGTTATAATAATGACTTATAACCTTTTAATGGGGAAGGGGATAAAAACCATTTTATCTTTTCATCATCTTTAAATTTAATTTTCATTTCTAATAACATATTCTCTGATAAACAAAATGGAAAAAAATGATAAAGATGAGAAACAAAAATAAATGCATCACCTTCATTGTCAAAATAATCAGCATCTAGTGTTAATACTAAAGATAAACAACGATGTGGTTTACCTCTTAAAATATAATCATAGGTATGACTATTTAAATCAATACAGCCATCCAAGGATTTTTTTATTTTTCTTGTGATTTGTTTGTCTAATTCGGCATAAATTAAATAATCACTTAGCATATTTTTTATTGTTGTAATAGACATTAGCATAAAAGCATTAGCACTATAATGTGACAACAAATGCCAATAACACTTATCATCAACAATAGGTGGAAAACATTCTGATAACGGTGTGATATTTTTGAGTAATAAATTATCAGGCATATTTTCACTATGTGCATTCAACACACCAATGCTGTTATCTTTATATCTTTCAAAGCCAATATAAGTACAGGAAAAATGTAGACTTGGTGGAGAGATAAGTTCTTCGCCTTTATTGTCATAGAAATGAACCGTATAGAATGTTCTCCCTGTGATATCTTTATCGATAGTTAATGAATAAAAAAGCGAGTTTTGATATTGAGGTAATAGGCGAGATGCCGATGTTAATTCAGTTATCGAATAAAAATGACAATAAATACCACGCTCTTTTTCATGAGGCTCTAATGAAAGCATGATTTCAGATAAACTTGAAAGATAATGGTTATCTGGAATAGGCAGTAAATAAGATGATTTATTCGCTTGGAAATCAATGATAACGGTATGATCTTTTTCTTTATCAACAGTAGGTATACAGTTAAGCAAAAAACAGTCTTGGCATTGTTCTTCGGTTAATGAAATTTGTTTATTTAAATAAATATTAACTGTAAATTGAGTGCTTTTCCCCCAATCTAATTTTTTGATAATAATAGGAATATCTAAACTGATAAAATGATGAACATGGGGAAGATATAAACCTTCTAATAATTGTTGTGGCGCTTTGGGGGTATTTTCTGATTGTGGAAAAATAGGGTGATCTTTACCAATTTGTGATTTAAAACAAAACGTTGCATTATCGCCATGGTAACGTTGATCGGCATGTTTTAATTCAATATAGTCAAAATGCTGCGTTAACCCAAGTAACAGAGTATCTGCAATATTTTTGATCGGACTAAGAAATAAATTTAGCGAGCAAGATTGCATTTGCTCTATATCACCAAGGTAAGCAAACGTTAACGAGATACAACTTTTATTAGGTTGATGTGTTACTTGTTTCTCAATAATAGAATAGGGTTCGATATATAAATCGCGACAAGTTGAAAAACACGCATTATTATTGCCTAAAGCACTACTGTTTTTAGGAATGTAATAGCGGTAGTTAATCTCCTTATCACAACTGATCTGAATAATAGATGTTGATGGCAGTCCTTTTATTGCTTGAGAGCCGAGGCGTTGTAATAAAGGGAGCGTGATTTCAGGAAAAGCATCATCAATTTTTTCTTGCAAGTGAGCAGAAAGAAAGGCAAACCCCTCCATTAAATAGCTAGTCTGAGGATCATCTGGCTCTAATACTTCCGCTAAATGCGGTTTTTTTTGCGCATAGGATTTAGCCAGTTTTTGCAGGTATTGTCTTTCTTTTAAATATTTAATTTCGCTCATGTTAATCTAATATCTATCCTTTAATAATAAATAATATCTGCCATAATTTTTTTATTTTTTAATATGAATAAGGCTTTAATCCTAACTCTTCAGCTTCTTTTTGAAGGAGATAATATCGAGCCAATAATCCATTAATATCGGTATCGAGATTATTAATTAATGCAGGAGAAATAGACTGCTCTTTATTTATTTCTTGTGAAAAAGCATACAGTTTATTTTCAATAGGAATTGATTTGTTATGGCTTTTTTGTATTTCATAAATAGCCGTTTTTAAATAAGAAAGTGTGAAACTTCCTCTATTACGCTCTTGTTGAACAATCCTATCGGAAAGTTGTTGAATTAATTTATTCGTATCAGACCAACTGCTGTCAATTGGTGCATTTTCCAATCGTGTAGTAAGAATATTTTGCCATTGTCGTGTTGCATAAGATTGATCTGCATTATTGGGCCAAAGTTTTTTAGCGACGTCTAACATTTGTTCTGATTTTCTTAAAGTAAATATAGGAGACTGTTTTTCCATTAAAATAAGGTTATTTGCGTATGAACTGATATTGGGTTGATATAACCACTGTGTAATGGCGCCTTCAGGTTGAGCTGTAATGGCAGACAACTCTTTTTGCATTGGTAAATAAAGAACAGTACCAACAGTAATAAAAATAGTACTACTACTTAATAACCCAATAAAAAAGCCTTTTTTTGCACTCATTGGTTTTTTCTCAATAGGCGGATCGTTAGATAAAATCACTTCCGTGATAGGGTTAGAAATATTATTTTCTTTAGGTTTATCGGATGCGCTGATATAGACAATAGGCGGGATCTTAATGGTATTGTTGCTACTATTTTGAGTTGAACTTTTTGTATTTTGCTCTAAGGTTTTCGCCACATTTTGGAAAAACCAAAGTAAATTTTCTAGCTTGGGTAATTTAGGCCAATCTGTATGGGCAAGTTGATTGATAATTAATTGTAGGGCTCTTTCTGAACGATAAATTAAACGTAAATCAACAGGCGAAAAGGTTAATTGGCGTAATAAAGCGCTAGCTTTAGTATTAAACCAATTTAAAACTTCATACCGATGATTTGGCTGAGTAGGCCAAAGATTATCCCATTGACTCACGACTATATTAGCCAGTAACTCGCATCCTTCCGTAAAACCATTTAATCCATCTAGATGCAGGCGAGCCAGAGTGTAATAAGTGCCACTCTGTAAATCGATACCATGCGTTTTAAATAACGTTAATGAGAGAGAGCCAATAAGTGTCCAACTGATCTCAGGTTGAGAAGGATGATTAAGTTTATTAAATTCCGCTTTTAATGCGATAAATTCAGGGATATCTAAGGGAGAGCCTGCAATTTTTATCACAAATTTTTCGTTTGGCGTATTCATGAAATATCCTCTCCCCTCATAAAGATGAGGGGAAATCAGTTAATAAAGGGTTTCTGGTAATTTGAAGCGAGTAAATAACCCACCAAAGAAAGGATTATTAGATTCATCGATTGTGATCCGATATGCCATATCACCACCATCAAGGGTAAATTTCACATCGAAAGAGTGCGGTTTTATATTGGTCAGTTTGCCACCATTAATGAGCCGCATTTGTGCCCAAGGTCCATTAAATAAAATAGCGCGTGGTGATTTGTCTCCAGAAATAGGCACTAAGGTCAGCTTGCTCTCCACATTTGAACGCATTGAATTAGGCCAAACCATATGTACGGTATGGCTTCTACCATGTGCATAATCGAGTAATTGTCCATCAAGATTTAAAATACTACGACGCTTATTGCCGGCTAGAGACAGTGCTTCGATGGCAAACTGTGCTTCCAAATTTCCTTGGGCATTAAAAAATGTATTTCTAATTCGATTAGCAATTTCAAGTTGTTCTAATACATCTGGACGAATAAGTGATTGACCATCACTATTTTCAATTAAATTATTTTCAACAAAAAGGCGTAGATTTTGCTGATAGAAGCTATCTAATGTGCCATTTGGCTTGAAAAAACGTTCAAACTCACTTAAAGGAACATCTTGTGTCGTCGATGCATTAAATGGATAACGACCTATAATGTAAGTATGATATTGCTTAACGACGGTTTCATTCCATTCGACCTCCATGTAGCGAATGGCTTCTTTTTGTACAACATTCCACGCTTGATCTGCTAATTGTCCTACCCAACGATTCATTGGTTCAGGTAATGTTTTAGCCGATTGCGATAATTCAAAAATAATGTCGCGATTATTATCTTCAAGGCGAGATGTGACCGCTTTTAATGCTGCTTTTCCCGGTATTGGTGAGTTATAAATACCCAATAAATAACGATGAAGTTCATTTAATTTTTGATTGAGATTTTGCAAATTCTCACCATTATTACTGACAAGAATTTCAGTTTGAGGTGCAAATTCTTTATCTAATCGAGTGAGTAATTTATATTTTAATTCCTCCATTAATGCCTTTTGATCAGCTATTGGTAATGAACTGTCTATTTTCGGTAATGTTGTATTATCTCTTAGTACCTGTAATGCACGACGAATGGGCTGTTCACCGCTAATAATTTGCTCTAATGCATTAATCTCATCTTGTAGTGATTCAAATTCTCTTATTTCAAGATTACTCATGGCTGCGCGCCACTGAGCCGTGTAATCATTTAGGTATTGCTCTGTGATTTGACGTTGGATCTCTTTTCTGTCGCTTTCACTGTATTGAGTATTTGTACTTAAATTTAATACCCATGCATCTAAAAAGGTGAGATCCACCAGCTCATCATTATGTTGAGTAAAGTAGCTTGTTAATCCATACCACGTTAGAAGCTGAGGCATTTGGAGTTTGTCTTCATTAATCGCAGTAAAAATAGCGTCAAAACTAGGACCAACTTGATGACGGATATTTAGTGGTGATGAGAGAACTTGATTCGCTTTAAGACGTAATGTTTGATAAACACGTTGATAAAGAGGCAAGCGGCTCAACTCTTTTTGCGCTGTATTGATTGGCTGAGTAAATGGTGTAAAAGCATTAATAGCCGTTACCTCACCTGCCTTGCGCTGAGTTTGCCAATCGGTATGTTTCAATGCGTATTGTAGATGTGACATTAATTGAGATTGAATATCTCTCTGTCCCGTAAATAAGCGACTCCAATAATTAGCCATAAAGTTTTCAACAATCTCATTATTGCGCCCACTCTTATCTTCAAGCATGCGCATAATACGTAATATCTCTAACTTTTCTTCACTACCCGTTGGCGCTTTATTTAATTCAGTCAATAAAGAATTCATAATTGAAGGCAGGTAATGTTCTGTTATCAATTGGAGATAAACATTTTCGACATAAGGGCCGACATTTTTTCCTTGATATAACCCTAGATCCGAAAAAATATCACTTTTTTCGCGATAATTACCGTAAGCTAATGTGGCATCTAATAATGGATTTAATACCGCAAGTTGCTCTTTTCCCGCTGTATTCGTGGTAATGGTTGCTTCTGAAGAGCGAAAGGCTTTAACTTCATTAAGTACATTTTCACCAGATTGATAGTTTTTACTGTAATAATGGCTCCAGCCATTCCATAAAGCGATAATACCAACAACACTAATAGCGGAAGCTAATAGCACTCTTCTACGATGTTTTTTAAGCCAAAATTGACTTTCAGCTGCAAGATTCGGCTCTGATAACAAAACATTTTGAAACAGTGATTGCGTAAAGTAGCTATGAGTTTCTGCAATGGGCCAAGTGGCTAACGGCGCTGTTGGTAAATGGTATTGAACCGATGCTGTTTGACTAAAGATATTATCAACTTGACCGACTTGTGTTGCTGACGTGAGGTATACCCCTCTTAATTGAATATCTTGCTCTTTATGACTGGATGTTAATGCAGTAAGCAGGCTAATAACGTTAGTTTTTAGCCCTTGGATTTGACGAATAAAACTAAATAACTTAGTACGTTGGCTTTCATCAACGCGATTTAGCATCATCTCAGGAAGGGCGCTATTCATTTGGCTTACCCACTGTTCCCAAAATGCATTAAGATCTTTTTCCCAATTATTTTCACTATCTAATCGGAATGTCACACCTAATATTTCATCACGCTGCTTGGTTTCTAGTGACTGAAACATTGCGTCAAATCCCTGTAATAAATCGAGCTTTGTAAACACGATATAAATAGGTAATTGACTCTTAAAAGCGATACGGATTTCTTGTAGCCGCATATGCAATGAGGTAATAAATTGGCTATTTTTCTCTTTATCGTTTGTCAGTAGTTGTAGTGTATCAATAGTAAGAATAATGCCATTCATTGGTTGGCGTGAACGATGTTCATTCAGCCAGACTAATAACTCATTCCATAATCGGTGATAAAGTTTCGGCTTTTCTAAAATAAGATTAGGTTGTGTAATTAATTTACCTTCTGGCATTAATAATATGGCTTGATCAGCCAATAACATTTTTATATGCAAAGGTAATTTTTGTTCGCTAACGATATTTTCAATAGGCGCAATATCTAATGTATTGAGGCTATTTTTTAATAATGTATTTTTGCCACTTTCATCGGTGCCTAGAACAAAATACCAAGGCTTTTGATAAAGCGCGTTGGTATGCCCATTTTGGTGTTTAATAAATTGCGATTTCCAATAGTTCAAATAACGGTTTTGATGCTCAATATCATTAAGTGCTGGATCGACAATAGCGAGTTCAATATCTAATTTTAGGCCTTCAAGTTTTCTTACACGAAGCCATGTTGCGATGCCAACCCAACTGACAACGACCAAAATAGTGATAACAGTGGCTAGCCAGCGCGCACTGAGCGATCTTAATGGGTAATCACCTTTAAATTCATAATTAGCTCCCCACCACCAAATCCACATGACAAACAGCGCCGGAATTAAGGCAATAAAAAGTAAAATGAAGGATTTAATTTTTGATTTATCAGCAAAGAAAATTTTTTTTATAAAATCCGTTATTTTCTTTCCAGAAAGAAATGACCAATTCATTATTATTCCCTATGAGAAGATGCGTTCTGTTGGTATTCCGCTTTTGATGCCAATTGACTTAATAAATTGGGTTCCCACTCTGATAATGAATATCGAAGTGCATCTTGATAAAGCTGATTAAAATAAACTTTTGCGATGGAACTCATCTTTGACGCTTCAAAAAGTTGTGCTGAGAGTAACTGCAAATAAAACCGCTGGCGGGGTTCTGTTGTGATTGAAATGGCATTATCAATCATCAATAACGCCGCATTAAGACCTTCTTGTTCAAAGCAAGTCATAATTTCTTGTTGCTCACGTTGGAACGATAATGGCGGGCTCGCTTTATTATTCGTTTTGCTCTCTAAGCGACAGAGCCATTGATGAGTTTCTTCAGAAATAAAAAGTGTCATATCAGAGAAATAGAGGTGGTTAAGCTGAGGTAATCTCGTTAAAAATCGTGAAAGCTCTTGAGCAATGGCTGATGAAATATCCGTTAGCCCTAATGATTGAGCGGCTTGAGCAGCAATATAGTGACCATCTAACCAGTAAGGAGCTAAGGTTAAGCTCTGTTCAATTTGATTGAGTAAAGTGAGCGTCGGTTGCGTGAGTTGTGCTTTATAATCAGTCACTCTATCAATATCCACCGCAGCTAACGGGGTTTTACCTTGCTTATCACTTATTGGGAGTGTTTGAATATTGTGCCAAATGGCATATCGGCGTAGGCGATAACCAATAGCATCATGAGGTGCTTGTTCACAAAGCATGCCCGCCACTTTTAATAGTGTCTGTTTCCATTGGCGATCATCACTTTGATTAATTTCAACGTGATGTTGTTTTGCTTCGGAAGTCACGTTTACGGGTGTTTGGGTAGGTGTTTTAACTTCATTAATAGGTGCTGCTTTTACACTTTCTTCAACAATAATGGTCGCTTTGGGTGTATTTTCTATATGTTGATACGCTAGGCTTAATTCATCCATTTGCGTAGATAAACTTGGCTGACAGGTGTGCCAAAATTGTGCTAAATAGGCGAACTCACCCAAAATATCATCACGTTGTTCAGGCGTGGCTTGTTGGCAAAAGTTATTTTTGACTGATCCAAAACGTTGAAGAATTTGTTGTGCTAAGCGTAGCTTTAAGCGCGGATTACTTGGGTAACTGATATCCCAATAATGTTGCATATAGGTGCTGGCAACAGTGGCTGCAATAACGAGTTCTTCAGGAATGGCTGCATGTTGTAGTGTCCTTAGAAAATGCACCAATAGGCGAAAGTCTTTGGTTTGTGTTGCGAACAACTGCAATGCGCGACGCTGAATATCATCAATATCTAAAGTGCCATGGCTTAGTGAGCCAAATTTTATCATTTCACTTTCGATATATTCCCAATCAGTGCTATTTTCATCAAGCTGGCTACGTATTTTAGCCTCATCCAAAGGTGCTAAAAGTTGTTCTCGCCATGTACCGAGTGTTTTAGTTGTCATTTTTATCACCAATGACAGGCTGAACGCAGAGGTTTTATCTCTTCGTTAATGCCTGAAATATTAAAAGTTAATTGCTCATCATTTGCTAATTTGATGGTTAATTTTGTGCTGGAAAGCAACTGCTTGATTTCATCAATGCCGGGTATACCGCGACTTGCTTCCAGCAAATAACCGTCTTCCCGTAGAAACCATTCGCTGCTTAATTGGGTTTTATCCGTGATGAGTTGGATATTTCCTGCGGTTTGTTTTTTCGGTAACGCAATTTGCATACGGGTAATGTTGTCAATACAACTGAGCATTAAAATAGGGTGGGGCGGTTGATATCCCATTGCGGGGATCGTCATAATGACGGGATAAGTACCGGTGTTATGAGTTGTTACTATAAATCCTGCCGTATAATTTTCACGCTTCATTTCATGTTCTACCGCTAAGCGCCAAATATCGCCCATTGCACTAATGTCAAAAGTAGAAGTTTGCTTATTCTCAACATTAATTTGGTCATAACAGGATAAGCGAATAAGTTGAGATACCTCTTCACGACATTGAGAGAGAGCTTGTTCAGTGAGGTTAACTTCATCCTCTTGTGCAAAAGCACTGTTGAGTGAAAAGAAAGCCAGAAAAATGAAATAAATAGTCCGTGAATAAATCATTCAAGACATCCATATTTTTTTAATTTATAGAGAAGAGATCGCTTTGAAATATTTAAGTTTTCAGCGATTAAATTGAGATCGTCATTACTGCTTTCTTGTTGATAACGCAGAATTGCCGCTTCATAGTGTTCGGTGGCTAAAGTAAGATCGTTTACCTCGGCAAAAGAGTGCGGTGATGCTCGCATTGAAGTTAAATTAGAGACGGATAATGAACGTAACGTCTGATTAATTTTCTCTTCTTTTTCTTGCTGTAATTTCAATAGATATTGCAGATCAGCAATTTTCTGTTGTGATTGAGAAAACGCTAAAATACTTTTTAGTTGATGATGAAAAATATTGCAGTAAATAGAGAAGATCCCTTGTTCATAAACTGTTTCCTCCAGATCTTGACCTAACATAATAATTAACCCACAAGGTTTATTATTCAGATCAGCAAAAGGAATACTCAACAATCCACAATGCACAGGTTGTTTGGCGATAAATTGTTGTAAGGCATAGTCGCTAATATAACTGCCTTGTTTTAGATCATTCCAAAGTACAGGTTGGGAGTGTGATAGAAGCTGGATCAACGGGTGATCCGCTTCTGTAATATCGACATCCAAATGTTTTTTCTCTACTTTTTCATTAAGATCAATGCTCCAGCTCTCTAAGCGGTTCTCTGATTTATTAATCATTGACACAATAAGTGCGCTGAATGGACTGCGAGGCATACTGAGCTCAAGAAATTGGCTGATCAGTGAGTCCACATCTAAGCAAGTTAAGAGAGAGAGCGCATTTTTCAGTCTGTGCTTCATAGTGCTACATTTACCTCTGCAATAAATTGGTTATCTTGCGCGGATAACCGTATCGTCCTGATATCTTCATTTCTTGCATTGTGTTGCAAAAGAAGGAGCGAAAGAGGCGGGAGTAGTGCGCCATCAATAATGGATTCTAAAATTCTTGCTCCATTTTCGGCTCGTGAAGCACGTTGCAATATTTCATCTGAAACGGCGTCTTCTAGTCTGATTTCTGCATGAAAGCGTTGTGTCAGTAACTCGGTTAAACGTGTTAGTTTGTGAGTAATAATTTCTTTGAGAATAGCCTGCGTTAACGGTAAGAATGGAATGACTTCCATACGTGCTAAAAGAGCGGGTTTAAAGAAGGTGGTTAATTCTGGGTAGAGCGCATCATGCAATTCATCCGGCTTATCGGCATTAGCCATAATGATGTGATCACCTAAATTAGAGGTTAGAAAGAAGGCGACATTCTTGCAGTCAATAATACGACCTTCTCCATCAGCTAATTCCCCTTTATCAAAGGCTTGATAAAACAGGTTTAAAACATCAGGATGGGCTTTTTCTACTTCATCAAGTAATACAACAGAATAAGGCTTTTTACGGATAGCCTCTGTTAATACGCCTCCTTCGCCATAACCCACATAACCTGGCGGTGAACCAATCAGGCGAGAAACCGTGTGTTTTTCCTGAAATTCAGACATGTTGATCGTGGTTAAATACTGTGTTCCACCAAACATTAACTGAGCAATTTGAATAACGGTTTCTGTTTTACCCACACCACTCGGTCCTGCTAACAAGAATGCCCCTAATGGACGACCTGAACGGCGTAGATCGGCACGCGCTGTTAATAAGTGCTTATGAAGATGCTTAATGGCGAGAGTTTGCCCTTTTATGCATTGTTCAAGATAGGTCGGGAGCTCCGTTACCACTAAGAGTGCATCTTGTGATAATCGATTAAGGGGCACACCCGTCCATTCAGCAATAACAGCAGCAATTTGTTTTTTATCTACATGAGGAGAGACTAATAAAGAGTGTTGATGTAATTCATTTAACTCTTTATTTAGCGCCTTTAATCGAGATTTTAGCTCATCACTATTATTTTCAACATTTTCACCGTTTGCTTTTTCGTCAACAGATTTCGTTAATGTTGATAATAAAAGTGAACGTAATTCGATAATTTCACGAACAATATTTTTCTGTTTTTCCCATGCCTGTTGAAGCTCATCAATTTGTGTTTCAATTTCAATGGACTGATTTTCTAATATCGCTAAGCGCGCTGAGTGATCGTTTAAACCGAGTTGCTGTTCACGGGTTAATACATCACACTCCATTTGGGTTTGATGGCGTTGTGTTTTTAATGCTGATAGTTGTTTAGGAGGCGTTGAAAGATTGATCGCCGCACGAGCACAAGCCGTATCAAGGACATCAATGGCTTTATCGGGAAGCTGGCGACCAGAAAGATAACGCTCACTTAATTGTGCTGACGCACAGAGCGCTTCATCATCAATAAAAACTTGATGCGCTTTTTCATAGATAGAGCGTAACCCACGCATAATAATAATCGCTTCATCGGCAGTGGGCTCTTTCACTTGAACAAGTTGAAAACGACGCGCTAATGCAGCATCTTTCTCAAAATATTTTTTGTATTCGCTCCAAGTGGTTGCTGCAATAGTACTTAATTCACCACGTGCTAATGCAGGTTTTAGCAAATTAGAGATATCTAATCCCCCTTGCTGATTTCCTGCTCCAATCAAGGTATGGGCTTCATCAATAAATAAGATAATAGGGGTGGGAGATTGAGCTACTTCTTGCATAATGCCTTTAAAGCGTTTTTCAAATTCTCCTTTAACAGCGGCACCCGCTTGAAGAGCGCCTAAATCTAATGTTAATAACTCACATTCTTTGAGTTTTTCAGGAATGTCGCCTGCAATAATACGTAAGGCTAACCCTTCAATTAAGGCACTTTTACCCACTCCTGCTTCACCAACAACCACAGGGTTGTTTTTACGACGACGGCAGAGAATATCAATCATTAAATCAATTTCATGATCACGACATAAAACAGGATCTAACTGATTATCTCTTGCTTGTTGCGTCATATTTTGTGTAAAACGCGCAAGCATAGAGTCTGATTGAACTTGGTTATTGGATGATTTATTCGCTTCTGTTATTGGCGTTTCTGCTGATGTCAGAGTCCATTCATCAAAGTTAAGTTTGAGTTGCTCTCTATTGATTTGTGAGAGCAATTCAACGGCTGAGTTGGGCAAATAACGATGAGGCATTTGTAATAAAGTAAGTAATAAAACGCCGGAACGTAATGCCTTATGACTAAGCTCTGCTGAAGCGAGTAGCCAACTATCTTTAAGCCATTCGACTAAGAGTGGGGAAAAATTGGGGTAACTTTGCGCCACGCTTTGGTGCTGTACAGCGTTAAGATTTAACAGCGTGGTTAATGCTGTGGGATTGATATCAACTTGATTAAAAATGGTACGGATATCCGTTAATGGTGTTTCCAGCAGTTGTTGTAAAAATTGCTCTACGGTGATTTCAAATTGCTGGTGGCTTACACAAAACGCAGCCGCATTTTCTAAAGCGTGTTTAGCAATAGGGTGAAGTCTATTAACTAATGTTGAGAGATCAATCTGGATCATAAGGGCGTCCTAGCTAAGAAGTGTATTAAGCTGTTCCAAAATATTGAGAGTTTGATGTCTCAATCTAGAAGCATAAACTGTGTAAATAATCGTGGCGAAGATCAGCGAGCCAATGGCGATATAACGAACACCAAAACGTTGTCCTAAACGATATTGATGCGATTTACTGCCGTTTTCTTTGTATAAAACAATGGGTTGAGATCCGCCTTTAAGTTGTTGGATCTGTTTTTGAAGTTGGCGAAGTAATTTATTAAAGTCATCTCCATAGCCATTGCTGACTTTATAGCGACCGCGATAGCCAAGGCATAAACAGAGATAAATAAACTCTAATAAATCGAGGTAACGTTTAGGCTCACCTAATAAGCGTTCTATTAATACGAAAACCTTTTCACCCCCCCATGATTCATTATGAAAATGAACTAATAGGGACTGTTTTACCCAATCATTATCTTGATCCCAACCGAGCTCTAACGCTGCCTCATCAATAAATGTGCATAACACATAGCGGAATGAAACAATGGCACCCGGTTCATAGCCGTGAGTCTGAAGTTGTTGTTCAATGGCTTGAATGTCAGTGACCACTTGTTGAAAAAGCTTTTCTGATAGCGCAGTTGCTGACATGGATTTCATTCTGATCACCATACCCAGCAATGGTGTTGCAACATCAATCATTGGATTGATGTTGTTGCCACGTAATGGCAATTGATATGATTTATGGCTCACTTTTTTTTCAGCCAGCGCTTGTATTAATGATAAATCACTCATGTTGTGTTCCACTTCTTATTGCCCAAAGTTGAATATCAAGTTCAGGGAATTGTCCGGATACGTGGAATGCAATATTTCCGTGTTTCTGTATATCTGCCCATGACTCGCCTTGAGGATCTAGGCGGAAATAGGTATAGCCTGAGTGATATGGCAATTGACGAGGTGCAGTTGATAACGGAATAAAGCCAACTCCGGGCATTTGAACACTCACTAAATCACGAATTTGATTTACAGAAGTGACTTTTGCTTGTTGTGCGAATTGACGACGCAGTTGCTCTTGAGGTAGTTGAGCGCGCACCGCAATAATAAATTCTGCACTTTGCAGAAGTTGCCTGTCATGAATTGTCGCAACACGAATACCGTGCTCTTGTTTTTGCAATGGAATGGGTACCGCTCTTGGTGTTAGAACGACACTTAGCGCTTGTCGAATGGATTTAATCAGAGGTAAAAAACCCGATGCCAGATCATAATGGCGATAAATCGGTAACTTATCCGGCAAACGAGAGCCATTAGTGAAAGTTTGAATTTCACCATTAAATTGAAGTAGCTCTTTAAACAGTTGTTCTGGGTGAACGACAGTCTGTTTAGATAAATGTGAAAATTGAGGATAAGCGCGATTGAGTAGCTGTAACATCATAAATTCAGCAACATCGGCAATACCTTGTTGACCGGGAGAACCTATACGCTCGGCTATTTGGCGTCCTCGCTCAAATAAAGCACCTTCAACTTCGGTCAAAAATTCAGCCAAAATAGGGCAGATTCTTGAGTTTAAGCAGGTAGGAATGTAGTTTTTATCCAGAATTAAACGGCCATCAGCGCTAATTTCTCTTATTTTGCAAATTGGCAACATGACGTAAGCGTCTAGCTCTGTTTTTCCTAATTTCAAAATAGGATTAAGCTTTGCAATATTAAGCTGGCTGATATCCCCATTCTCAGTATGTAAATCACGTACTTGTGTTAATACATCGCTATAACGGGCTAATAAATGATTGCCATTATGGGAATGAGAGATTTCACTGACGGTATTGTTTTGTAACGGCAGTGCTAAATAAACCACATTGTCACTGCCTTCATTGATTTGTGAAATATCAATAGGTGAAGGAAGGTTATCTTGTTGTGGAATAGAAAACAGCGTGCCATCAGGCATAATACCAGTGGCTTCTTTAAGACCAATACGACCAAGGTTTAATAATTCAGTATTCAGCGTCAGTTGGCTTAAACCATAGTAATGAGCGTGATAGGTTTTTATCAGCGTTTCAATAATATAATCTTGGTAACGCTGCTGTTGCTGAAAATGCTGAGGTTTAATAAACAACCCTTCATGCCATATCACTTTATTTTTCGTAGACATTGTTATTGATCCTCTTCTTTTCTAAATTCAATTTCATTTTCTTTGATATGGACTAGCAGAGTATAATGATGACCAATCCCATTGATTTTTAATACTTTCTTCCATTGAGTAATATTGACATCAGAGTAATAGGCAATGATCCCGATATACTTATTTTTTTTATCTAGCTCAATGGGATCGAGCGGTTTATATTGATCGGGTAAAAGGGTGTAGTCTTGATGATCGATATAATTTCGCTTTAATAGCTTTTTCAGATCGCAATCTTCTTCAATAATTTGGTCTTGATCTAAAGAGGCAAAGATCGAATCTTCATTCATATACACGATTTGTAATTGAACCGGTGTTGCCTCGCCTTGATGGTTAGGATTGATTTCAGGCTCTGCTAATAACGTGAGTGAGACAATTGAAGGTTGCTCTTTTTCTTTACCTACAGGTGTTGATGGGTCCCACATGACTTTGCCTATTTTTGATATGGCTTCAATAGGGCCACTGCACCCACTGAGTTGAGTGGCTGCAAAAATAAAAAAGAGATAAGTCATGAATGTTTTTATCGACATATCACACCTCATCAAGCCCTTTTCTTAAGGCTCGGTCATAAGCGTGGGTATAGACCTCATAAAACAGTTTCTCAAAACCTTGTTGGCGAGATGATGCTAACTCATTGTAATAATTGGTATACATATCCCAAGCCCAAGCGCTATCACTTGGGGTGTTGTCGTAGCTTCGACGATAATGAGAAAACCGTTTTAATAAATGCTCTGGAGAGAATGCTTCTAATAATGTGGCTAATGCAGCGGAAATGGCTTCTTGATTAGCATGATAATGCAATTGGACGTTATGCAAGCTTTCTGCGACAGCAGAAGGTGCAGATAAATGTACTGGACTACGTTCATCCGTAAACATTAAACGCATTACACTGTCATATTCATTATTTAAACGAAGCGGATTATCTTCAATTGGGCGTAGCTGTTTATCTTGTAAATTTTCTTGCTGTTGTAATGCTAACAAGCCTTTAATTGCAGATTGTGTGGTTTTGCCTAATTCAATAAGAAAATCATTCGCTTGCTGTGAGTTTTGTAAATTAAGGTGTACGCCCAGCCCTTTCATTAATGGATTAATGGCGACATAGTCTACGTCTGTATTTGTTTCATTATCTTGAGAAATTATTTCTGGTAAATCCATAAATTCCTGAACCATGAGAGCTCCCTGGTTATCTGAACGAGGCGAAGAAAGAGAGTAATGATGTGCGTTAGAAGATGATGTTTGAATAAGCGCTAAGCTTTCGCTCTCTAGAGCTTTTAAGGGATCATGCGTCATTGAGCCAGAAACTGTCGGCGCTAAAGGCACAGGATTTTCTGTTTTATGGAGAGAAAGGGCGTTTTTTTGTAGCAAGGGATCTAGTGGATTGTCATCCGTCTCGACCAACGATTGTGGCGTCATCGCCATAAGATCTTGCTTATTGTTTTGTGTTAAATTGATATTAACGGATAAAACTAATTGCCCAATTTTGACTTGATCGTTTTGAGATAAACAGACTGCTCCAATATGAACGGGGATCAGCGCGTTATTAATATAAACAGGTTCAACCAGTGTTTTTAAACAAAACTGTTTATCTTGCCAAGCGATAGCACACTGTGTGGATGCAATAGATGATTGAGTATCTTGTATTACCCAGTGTGATTGTTTACTGCTGCCAATCGTGCCACCAAGTTGTGTGAATTGACTATTTGGTAAATAGCCACTTTCAAGCAACTCACTATTGATTAAGCGAAAAGAGATTGTGGGTAAATAGTTATCCATAATATTATTCCAAAATAGTCATTGTCACACTAGGATTGGCTTCAGGGTTTCCTAGAAAACTTTGCCAACCTAATTGATTGTGTTGTTCTTTACCTAAGCAGATCCCATTTGCCTGTTTGTCTGCGATACGCAGGCGTAAATCCCACGCAAGTTGTTCATGCATGATGTAAGAAACAAAAGTAATAAGTGACAAAAAGTCTTTGCCATTGGGAAGAAACGACATATAACGATCGAGTGGTAATTCACTAATTTCAATCGTGCATTTACCATTGCAATCATAGATATGAGATCCAATATTAAAGTTCTCACCTAAAATCATTTTTGGGCGTGATTTTTGTCCTGCATGATGGGCAACAACACCTAAACGGTTTTGTTGATCTTCAGGAATAGGGATCTTGCGTATTTCCCATCCGATTAATTCAACTTTTTCTAAATCAAAACAGTGAGAAATTAAGCTACAAATCACATCAGGAGAGCGGCTCGGACTGGCTAGTAATCCGGCATAAGCCAGCATTTTGCTGTGGTTGATATTCATCATGCCACGATTGGCTTCGCTTCCTAGTCCTACCAAAGAGAACATATGACGAGAAAATGCGTCGAGTCCACCATCTTCAAAACAGATGTAATAGCGATACTTACGCCATATACGATGGAGTAAAGTCACTAAGCGGTGATTAAATAGATTAAGATAATCTGTTAATTGATTGGCTTGTTGAGCATCTTCCCATGCGAAATGGTCAAGGTAATAACCCGGCAGTGGCGATTGACTACCATGTAACCCCAAAAAAGAGACTTCTAGATCAAACTGACCTTTTTCATCTTGGCGTAATGAAACGACATCACGAGTTGGAAATGCTGTATTAGCGCTTGATCTAAACTGAATAGCGTCTTCATTATTCAACGCTGTTTTTTGAAAATGCAGTTTATTAAGCAATTCAACTAATTGATAGAAGCTATATTCAGTAACAGATTTGCCCGCTTTTTTATTTAGCCAGCGTTGTATTTTCTCAATATCTGTTATTTGAGTATTTGCTGGTTTATTTTTGCTGGCCAAAGATAAACTTCCTTATTATCTAAATTAATGACTTCCAATTCGTGAAACATATTAACGCTGGTATAAAGAGTGAAAAATTGTGCTAATACAGAACAAAATAGATACATTGCCCCTTCTGAAATAAAAGCATTTTGATGTATCGATAATGTTGTTTTTACCCCTCTTACAGGCAAACCTTTATATAAATACTCAATAGACTCTGTTTTTAAATTTGTGATTGCATCGAGGCATTTTTGAGATTGGCGAGCCGATTGTTGATAGAACGTCGCTTTAAAATCATATAACTGTAAAATTTGTTTGAGTGCAGTTAAGCTTAATAAAGATTGATAATTAATCGATAAATTAGTAAGTTCTGACCAATACAACGTATTTCCTAATAAAGGATAAAGTGCTTTTGTTGGTTTAATTATATTACTGGCAGATAAAACACCGGAAATAACACTATTTTCATCAAGCTTTATCGAATGAGAAGATAATGAAGAAGCTAATGTACGATTAGTACAGTTCATCGATACTGAAATACTTTCTTCACAGTTTAGTAAGTCAGGTTCATTATTCCGCACAAATGACAGGGTATGCTGATAACCATAATGTGATTTATGATGTGCTATTTTTAAACGGTAATAACCCGTTCTTTCCGGATTTTCTTGATTATTTTGATGATGAAAACTTTCGAAAGCCGTGTAACGTGTACTATAAGAACGCTGATTCGGAATATAGCGTAAACCTTGGATCGTATTTATTGAGAAAATATCATAACAATCTTGTTTTTTATGACTTTTATTTAGAACATATTCGGTTTCTTTTCCCGTTAAATTTATCGCCTCACTTTCCGATTCAAATAAATTAACAGCGGGTACGCAATTTATCTTTATGCAATCCTCCGTGATCAACATGGCTTCTGGAATATCGCTATCAAATTGAATGGATAATGTAAAAGCATCTGAGATCAGCGCGGGAGGAATATCGTCTAATCCCTTTATGGCGAGAGATAAAAAAGCTTCAGGAAAACAAAAATATTCCTGTAATAAGCGATATCCTTCATAGCTATTTTTAGGATAGGGTAAAAGAGAGTCTTCAGCATGAAAGCCAATAGGCTCAACAGCAAAATGCGTTAAGATAAATTGATGCTGATTGGTTGTTATTTTTACTTTTTTGACTTTGCTATTTAATAAATAAAATAACTGCGTTGTTGTATAAGAAAGTCCATTAAGATAAATACACAATTTCTCTAAGCCAACTGTTGATAGTGACTGTAATTGGTTTAGAGAAAAATGAATATCCAATGTATCTTGATTTTGAGTCACTCGTGTTATTTGTATTGGAAGTACCCATAAATCACGACACTGTGTAAATTGGCATTGATGCCAATTATCTTCATCATTTTCAGCTAATTCATTTTGAATATAGAGAGGGCGGCTAACAAAAGGTTGCTCCTTTGCTATTTTAACCGCACATTTTTGAGTGGCTTCAGTACGATACTCCATAACTGTCATGCTAGGAAATGGACGCGCGTAAGCAGGCCATAGCATATTGACTAAACTGTTTGTTAGTTCAGGAAATTGTCTATCTATTTGTTCTCGTAGGTTACCTGATAAATAAGCAATACCGTCTAAAAGGCGCGCGGCATCAGGATCACGTACCCTTTCAGATATTTGATTAATAAGCTGCGGTTTTTCAGTTGCAACATACTGTTCAAGCTTATCAAGGTAGCTTAGTTCATTATCAAAATAGTGATTTGAAGACATATTAAAATTGTGTCAATTGGTATCTACGGTTGCTGTCTAATTGCACGTTAAATTCAATACGTTGCTTTTGATTTTCTAATAAAATAAAAGCAGTAATATTAAATTGCAGTGACAGTGGTTCTGCTTCATTTTCTATGAAATGAACAGTGACATTGGTTATTCTTGGTTCATAAGTCGTAATACAATCCGCAATAATATTGGATAAATGAACCTTGAAATCGACTCCTGTTAATGTCGCATCGTTTAAATCAGGAATGCCTAAAGCGGGAGTACTTTGGCAACCGAAAGGTCTACTGTTTAAAACTTGATTTAAATTTTGCTTAATTGACATGAGTAACGCTTGGATTTTTGCGCGTTGGGAAGAGCCTACGCTCTTCCCTTGTATGCGCTCAAATAAACTGGAAGCGGGGTTATCTTCCAAATTATATAGAGCTGTCATCGCACTTATTCCTTATCTAAGCGACCAACGAGTGATAATTCAAAGTTTGCACCCATATATTTAAAATGAGGGCGAACTTGAATAGCCACTTGATACCAACCTGGATCGCCATCCACATCAAGAACTTGGATTTGCGCTGAGCGAAGAGGGCGTCTACTACGAACATCTGCTGGTGGATTTTCTTGATCCGCAATATATTGTTTTAACCAGATATTAAGCTCACGCTCAAGATCTTGTCGCTCTTTCCATGAGCCAATTTGTTCGCGCTGTAGTACTTTAATATAGTGAGCTAAACGATTGATAATAAACATGTAAGGAAGCTGAGTTCCTAACTTATAGTTAGTTTCTGCTAATTTTCCTTCACGCGTATTAGGATAATTTTTCGGTTTTTGTACTGAGTTTGCAGAGAAGAATGCCGCATTATCACTACCTTTGCGCATGGTTAAGGTGATAAAACCTTCTTCTGCTAATTCAAATTCACGTCTGTCAGTGACTAACACTTCTGTTGGGATCTTAGTTTGTAATTCACCCATCGCTTCAAAATTATGAACAGGTAAATCACTTACGGTTCCGCCACTTTGAGGACCAATGATATTTGGACACCAGCGATATTTTGCAAAGCTATCATTAATACAACTTGCTAATAAGAAAGCGGTATTACCCCATAAGTAATGTTCATGATCTTGTTTCACATCTTCAGAGTAATTAAATAACTTAATTGGATTCTCAGTCGGTGAATAAGGTAATCGCACTAAGAAACGAGGTGCTGTTAAACCTAAATAACGTGCATCTTCAGATTCTCGCAGTGAACGCCATTTCGTATGAGCAGGACCTTCAAATACGGATTTCAAATCTTTGATCGCAGGCAATTCAGCATAACTATTAATGCCTAAGAAATTAGGTGAAACGGATGAAATAAATGGCGCATGAGCCATTGCACCCACAGCACTGACGTATTGCATTAATTTCAGATCAGGCGTGGTGTTATTAAAGGCATAGTTACCAATCACTGTTGCGACGGGTTCACCACCAAATTGACCATAGCCTGATGAGTAAACATGCTGATAGAAACCGGATTGTACAATCTCAGGTGAAAACTCAAAATCTTCTAATAGCTCTTCTTTTGTCGCATGTAAGATATTGATTTTAATATTTTCACGGAAATCAGTACGATCAACCAGTAATTTTAATGAACGCCATGATGATTCAATTTCTTGAAATTTTGGTGCATGTAAAATTTGGTCAACTTGCGCACTTAATTGAGTGTCTAGCTCAACAAGCATTTTATCAATCAGTAACTTATTGATTGGTTCTTCTTCAGATGGGTTAGCAAAAATATTACTAATAAACGCAGCAACACCTTGTTTGGCAATATCATAAGCTTCGGTTTCTGGCGACATTCTTGATTGCGCCATAATTTCATCAAGTAAAGAACCGCCAGACGTTGTCACCTGCTCTTGTGATGCTTCATTAACTAAAGACATAAGGTCATCCTCTGTAAACATTATTTTTGGCTAGCAATATCGAGCTCTTTGAGTAACTGTTCGCGTGTGGCTTCATTTTCCAGAAGCTCTTGCAGACGTTTTCTAAAAGCAGGGATATTGCCGAGAGGACCTTTTAGCGCAACGAGCGCTTCTCTTAGTTCTAATAATTTTTTTAGCTCAGGAACTTGGCGTGCAATACTATCTGGAGAGAAATCTTGTAGTGATTTAATCTCTAAATTGACGTTAAGATCAGACTCACTTTTTTCATCTAGTGCATTTGGAACGGCAATATTAAGATTAATACCTGCGCTTTCCATAACAGCATTAAAGTTGTTCTGATTAATTGAAATGGTTTTACGATCTTCAATGGGTGTTTCTTCCGTCTTTCCTTTCATATCGCCCACAATAAGCATATTTAAAGGCAATTCGACTTCGGATTGAACACCACCATCATTAGGGATGTATTTAATATTAATACGTTCTTTGGGCGCAACACTACCAAGAGTATTTTTACTCATTTAAACTAAGCTCCTTATTTAGCTTAAGTTCTTAATTAAATACTCAGCGTCTTGATGAATAATTTAAATTAAGAAATACCTATCCTAGGCAATAATATAATTACCTTATATGAGTTTAATTTTCCTGGTAGAAATAAAATAATAACTAAAAATAAAATAATAAGTAATTTTTTCTAATATATGCATTTAGTTTTATATAAAACCGCTCTTGAGTCAATAAGAAATATTTAACGTTCTTTAATTTTCTTTACAGTTAATTAGCGTTGAATTTAATTTAAATATAACGATTTAACTTTATAAGTAAGTTTTTTCATCTATTTTACTCATATTATGCAACTTGATAGGAATAAATTAATTCATATTTAATTTAAATTGCAAATATGAAAAATAGAAATTTCATTGTGAATTATTTATTTTGACTATGCGTATCTTATTGATGTTTAATGATAATTTTATTTATGTTATGGTGGTTTAAATCGTTTTATTTTTTTAATTAATCTTTTTTTATGATGAAAAATAGAACAGAATTATAAGTGATAATAATGTTACATAGCGTTATTGTTATGCTTGAAATTTAAATTTAATATAAGGAGGTGATGTTAAGTGAAATTATTTAATAAAAACAAAAAAGAACTCTTATGTCACTTTGAATATGATTGATAAAACGTGGAATAAAATATTATTTATCTATAGCTTCTAGAGATAATGTTATTTTACTTAATAGAGGATCATTTATTCGTTATTATTATCTTTTATTTCGTTTATGGAATGCTTTCCACTCGATGTCATTATTGAAATTTGAACGATAGTGGCAAACGATAGACCCTGAATAGTTCCACGGATCGTAAGAGACACCGATATGCATTTTTTGACTTGTTATCGGGAGCTTCATTCCGGTTTCTTGGTGAAACCATTGTTTTAGATTGTGGGTTATTTTCCCTTTAGGGTTATTTTGTATTCCATCCATTAATTTTTCGGGTGCTAGATGCCATGAGCTTAGTAAGGCGTTTTCATTTGAGGTGAATGTAAAATTAACGATTAAAAACAGCCGACCGTATTGGTTTTTAGCCTTACCTAAAATTAATCGATAAGCGACAGTTTCACCCTGTGAGTGAGTTATCCATTTTTCCCAAGGGTAAAGGGAAGTTATGATATCATTCAGGGTACAGGTTGGGGTTAAGTAAATATCGTTATTTATAATAATCGTATTGTTTTTTGCATATTTAATCATAGAGCATCATAAGGTATTTTTTCGCTAATAATTTTAATGTAATTTAATCAATAAAGAATAAAATTGCTATGAGGCGTATCTTAAAAAGTAATGGTGAGTAAAATAATGATTAATTAATGATGATATCTTGATTAATAATGGAAATATCATCATTAGATAAATCTAATGCAATGTAAAAGTTTAAAGTTGATTGAAAGTAAATTATATTTTCTTTTCGTTCTATACTTATAAATGGGTTTGATGTTGTTGAATATAAAAACCATAATATATTATTATTTATATCTGTTTTTACAATAAAACCATCACTGCCCATTTCACCTTCACCACATAATAGGGTGTATTTATCATCAATCAATATTTTGTTATTGATTTGAATTTTAGACCAAAGTTCATCGTTACTTTGAAGTAAATTATCGACAGTTGTTTCACCGTTGTATGAAAGGAAATACTCCTTCTGATACGAATGTATCAATTGAGAATTTTCAATAAAACCAATGTCGATAAATCTTATCAATCCAGAGGTTGCATAAATAAGATCTAATCCGATTAGCTGATTATTTATCCATTTGTTTTTTAGTGTATTAGTCGACTTTTTCATAATTTATAGAGTATTAAAAATAACGGTTTGGAAAAGTTTCTGATAAGTGTTTTTTATAAAATTCTATTTTTTTTTGATTTTTTATGTATCTAACAAAACTTTCACTTTGAGTAGATCCTATAACAGAGATGATAACAGAGTTGTGATATAAGAGTTCAAGATATTTATCTTCAACTGTACTATATAAATTTATAAGGAAACCACTATCAATATCTATTAATTCTATAATCAGCAAAAAAAGATCCATTTAAATTAAGCTACATATTAATTGAAAGAATTTCATCACATTTTTCTTTAATCTTATAAATTCTGTTTTCCATATTAATCCAATGATTATTTATTAAGAATAGTTTTATTATAACTAGATAATATCACAATGGATTAAACTTATTGGATTTAATGGCATTCGGTATATTCGGGGTCGTTATCAGCATAATTATCATGGGATTGCCAAAACGCTATTTGCCCCCAGGTATTTAACCGTCCCGTCCAACTGACAATGCCTTTTTCACTAAAGATTTCTCGCGGAGTGCCTTGGTGGTCAGTCACCATATAATGCAGTTTTCCACTTTGATAACGGGCTGTGGGAGTGATTTCATTGGGTTGATAGAGCCACTGAATTTGTGAATCATAAGCGGGTGTACCATCAGCATAAATCGGGGTTTCTTGCACCATTTGGTTGCCAGAGAACAAAGTGATTTATAAATGATTTTTTTAAAAAACTATAAAATAAGCTTATTGTTAAAAGGTTTAGTTGTAATAATGAAAGAAAAAATCAAGATATATTATACGATGTGATTAAGCTATGAATGTGAAAGTTAATTATCATATTTATAGCTTAATTTTTTCATTTTTATCAATATTTTAAATTCACTGTGGGCCATCCCATTCTAGATTTTTTTTTAAGTGTTCTGGAACAATGCTAAATAGCTTTTTTATATCGTCTTGATGGGAATAATAATTGACACATTCTTCATTGTTGGTTTTTTCTAAATAGAATCTAGCTTGATTGTTCAGGAAATATATATCATTAGATGTCATTTCCTCATTAGCAATAAACATTACTACATTATGTAATAGCTCTGCCTCATAATAACATGATTTATCGAACGCCTTTCTTAAATAATGACGTGTTTGCACGTTCCTTATATAGGAAAGTGTTCTCCATAACATATTAGAATATATCTCAACTTTTTTCATAATTAAAACCTTAATTTATTTCTTAATTTACCAAAAAAATCTCGTGATGGCATTGGTCTAGCATCTACAGGTGGTGAGATTGTTTTAGTCCATTGCCCATCATTTATTAATCTATTAATATATTTAGGATCACCTGTTTTTTTATATATTTCCTGAGCTGCTGCCATTCTATGATGCCCTTCACCAATATAATAAGTTCCTTTAGAATCTAACCAACCGCCAATTCTTTTTTCCTCAAACTCAAAGGTTCCATTAAGCATATCTCTTTTTATACCATCTATTTGTTGGGGGGCACGCAGTCCTTCTTGTGTACCTTTTATTACTGGTAGAGGACATGGAGTCAACCCAAACGGATCTACCCATCCTGTTGGACAATGCACATACCCATACGGATTAAAGCCACCTAATAATCCAATGGGGTCAGGCGAAATATATTGCCCAGTGTCCTTATCATAGTAGCGAAAGCGATTGTAATACAAGCCACTTTCTTTATCTTCATATTGTCCCGCAAACCGAAAATGGCATTCAGTATATTCAAGGTCGTTATCGGCATAATTATCATGGGATTGCCAAAATGCTATTTGCCCCCAGGTATTTAACCGTCCCGCCCAACTGACAATGCCTTTTTCACTAAAGATTTCTCGCGGGGTGCCTTGGTGGTCAGTCACCACATAATGCAGTTTTCCACGTTGATAACGTGCCGTTGGGGTGATTTCATTGGGTTGATAAAGCCACTGAATTTGTGAATCATAAGCGGGTGTGCCGTCGGCATAAATCGGGGTTTCTTGCACCATCTGGTTACCCGACCATAAATAATCGACACGTTGAACACGTTTATCTTTAAAGGGCGAATTTAACGGTGGTGTAGGGCGATTATCGACTACTTTGTGTTTACTGAGTCTTCTGCCAAAAGCATCATAAGTATAACGCCAGCATTCCCCCTCGGGATTAAAACAGGCAATAAGTTGGTTCAGTGTATTCCATTGGTAATACCACGTTTTCACCCGAAAACCGTGTTGATGAACCACTTTTTGCGTTAATCGACCATTACTGTCGTAGTGATAATCTTGATAACCTTTGGCAGTGATACGACGTGTGACTCGGCCTTTTTGTTGCTGTTGCGCCAGTTGTAAAAACGCACCTTGTGCATCAGACGGAATAAATTGATGTTCGGTGATATTGAGATTGTTATCGTACTGGAATTTTTCGCTTTGGCGTTCAAACTGGTTGCTGTATTGGGTTTCAACAATTTGGTCGTTAGTGTTATAGCGATATTGCGTCCGGTTCCAGCGAGCATCGTCGATATTGACCAGATTAAAGGCTTTATCGTATTGATAACCTCGGTGAACATCGGTCGATATTGGCGGTTGAAGCGGATTATCGTGTAATGATTGTAAAAAGGACTCCGTTCCTCGGCCTGCACGTTGATGGGCTAATAAGCCAGTGGCGGTGTAATGGCTCGAATTAGCAAACCCTGCTTGGCTTTGGCGTAAAAACTCTTGCCCTAAGGCGTTGTAGCTAAATTGCAAGGGCGCATGTTGATTGACTTGCAGTGAGGTCAGTTCATGGAGTTGACCGAAAGCATAATGAAGTTCACGCTCACCAAAGCGGGTTTGGGTGAGGATATCGTGTTCTTTATCCCATTGATGCTGAATCTCTTGTCCGTTTATCCGTTCACAACACAAATGCCCTTGGTCGTCATACTCAAATTCCACCGCTGAATCGGGATTGGTTGCTTGAATAAGCTGCAAACGTTCATTGTATTGATACGTGGTGGTAGAAAGGCATTTATGCTCAATGCCATCAGCCAGCCAAATGCTTTGTTCGGTGACTAACCCTGTCTCATCATAGTGATAACGGAGTTCATGATTATCGGGATAACGAGTCGCAATACGTCGCCCTAAGCGGTCGTAACGGTATTGAATTTCACGTCCTGCAAAATCTACTTCACGAATGATTTGACCGGCTTTATCACGCTCATAAGAATAGACATCGCCTGTGGCGTTGATGACGTTTTTCAGTCGTGTGAGTGAGTCATATTCAAAACGAATTTCCGTGCCATCAGGGCGTATTGTGGCGAGTAATAAATCAAAGGGACCATAGCGATAGCGTGTGGTTTTGCCTTCGCCATCGGTGACAGCAACAACTCGACGTTCGCTGTCATATTCAATATGTTGATGAATATCATCAGGCAGTAAAATATCGCTGAGACTGCCGTTAACACCATCATGCTCTTTGCTGTACTGATAACGAGTGGTGTGGTTTAGCGCATTGGTGACTTGCAGTAAGCGACCTAGCTCATCACTTTGGTATTCGGTACTGTGTTGATAAGGATTGGTGCTCTTTATTAATTGATTCGCTTGGTTATATTCATACTTCCACTGTGCACCATTTGGCTGAATAGCTTTAAGCAGTTCACCATGTTGGCTGTATTCATAGGCTTGTTGGCGACCTTGCGGATCAGTGACAGTGGTTAAATTACCTTTGTCATCGTAGGTCAGTTGCCATTTATCGCCAAAGGGGGAGATATATTCTATTAACTGACCTTGAGTATTATATTGATACTCAATGGAGCGCTCATCAGGAAAGGTAATTTGTGCAATATTGCCATCATAATGATAGAGATAAGAAGTCGTTTGCCCTAATGCATTGGTTTCACTTATTTTTTGATTGTTATGCCATTGTGTTTTGGTTTCTCGCCCTAAGGCATCAATCGCATGTGTAACGAGACCTGCATCATTATAATAATAGTAAGCTTGCTCCCCTTCATCGTTGAAATAGGTGGTCATCTTATGAACATCATCATAAATAAAACCACCACACCAATAACCGGAGGGTGAGCTGTTTTTTATCGCTCTGCCATATTTGTCATATTCAAGGTAATAATCCGTTTGGTCTGTATCATGCCAACGAGACATAAACCCTTCGACGGTGTATTCATGCCATAAGTGATTCTGCTGGTAGGCATTACATTCACTTAAATAACCTTGTTTATCATACTGACAAGTGACTAAAGGCTGAGAGATAACCTTATTGGCTAAGGTGATCTGGCTTAATTGATGAGAATGGTAGTCCAAATAAAGCGCTGTAATACCATTACGTGACACAGAGATTAATTGATGTTGTTCGTTATAAATAAAATCAATGCGTTGATGATTATTATCTGTAATGGCGGAGAGTCGTCGATAAGATCCCTCGATATGGTTGAAATGATGCGTCAACTGGGTGCGATTATCGAATAAACCAATGTTAGCCTCTATATCACCAGAGAGCAGAACATGGGGATAATAAGTATTACGGATATTGAGGTGAGTATCTGTATAAGGATAGGTGATTTGCGTCCCTTCCTCATTGTGATAAATAATATTATCCGATCGAATTTCTAAGAATATCGACCAGTTATCTGTCCATTTGGGACCAAATAAGCCGGATGCCGTACCTGTTGAACGATAGGTTCGTTGTAATGAAAGGGGCAACAACCCTGAAAGAGAGAGCACTTCCCAAACTTGAATAAAATCACCTGTGGCAACGTTCACAGGATCGGATTCACAGACCGCTTTATTGTTGCAGGATTTATTGGGTTTTATATTGGCACTGTTTTCACCTTGCGGTTTGGTTAATACCGTGACTTCTTTCGGCGGAGGTGGATCTTTTCTAATCAGTCGAGGTAATGCTTTAATGCCATTTTGTAGTAAGCCAGCTGCCGCTTTGGTGAGAAAAACGTATTCACCCACTTCTTCTATTAAGGCACCTGATTTTTGCGCTTGGTTGTCGTACTCAAGGCGTTCAAATTGGGGTAAATTTTCTTCTTTGCGCATTTCATGAGCAAGTGACGTCATTGTCTCAGCGTATTGTTGTTTCCCTTCTTCTGACA
This sequence comes from Proteus cibi, assembly GCF_003144405.1. Classification (GTDB taxonomy): domain Bacteria; phylum Pseudomonadota; class Gammaproteobacteria; order Enterobacterales; family Enterobacteriaceae; genus Proteus; species Proteus cibi. The sequence goes on along the minus strand of NZ_PENW01000013.1, from coordinate 23,291 downwards.
TAAACCATGTCGCGGGGCCATAGGCTTGCGATCCCATTTGATAGGAGGCACTGACGGCATTGGCTTTGGCAACGGTTTCAACCAACCCAATTAAACCATTTAAAAAGCCTTTCCCTGCGCCTATGGTGGTATCGGGTAAGTTTTTTCCACCGATTAATTCTGCTTCATGCTCTGTATCGTCTATCAAGTGCTTCAGTTCTCGATAGGTCATCTGGTCTGGGCGTTTTTTTTCTTGTGGTGCTTCAGCAGAAATTTCCGCGGCGTCATTGGCTTTTTGTAGGGCTTTTTCTTCAGAATAGAGGCGACCCGGCACATTATTGTTGTTCATCATAACGTCAGAGCCATGAAAAGCCGCCGATTGCCCACAAAAACGCACTGTTGGTGAGCCACTAGTAATAACGCAGTTTCCACGTCCTAAACTGGTGCCTGAGACAATGCCAGAGCCTGCGTTGCCTTGTGTTCCTTTAATCACACTGCCTACTGTTAATGTTGGTACACCATTCACGCGTACCGTGGAAACATAAGTTTCTTCTGCACTGAGTTGTTGAAAACTGTCAAAGGGAACAACAACATTGCCCACTTGGCAAACATCAGGGCCTGTGGCAATAACGCAGTAATCGGCATTTTTATTCCCGACGATTTTTTTTGTCATGAGTAATATCCTTATTACAACTTATAAGCCTGAAGTTGTAGCGTGCTTTCCGTCGTCGAGATCAATTGGCGATAACGCCAAGTGAGATATAACTTTTGTTCATCAAGTGATACACATATTGTGTCTAGCGCTAATAACTCATAGGGCGCTTTTGAATGAGACAAATGAGGAATAGCGACAAAACCAATATGAGGCAAAGTAAGATCTACATGAGGTATTTCAGCAAAAAAACCGCTTAGTGAGAGGGTTTCATTGCCCACAAAAAAGCCTTGTTGATGCTGATCTTCTGGCGTACTCATCAAGAAATCAGACTTAAAATCATCAGGATAATAAGGCTTTATTTGATTGAGCCATTTGTCGTTATAGGTACCTGCAAATTGTGAGCGTTGTTGCCACCAACGGCTATATTGCCCATAGCCTGCAACATTCCACGGTTTATTCAGGTGGAATGCCTGTTCTGAAAAGGGAGAGTGAATTTGTGGAGCTGGGTATTGAAGCGCTTTATCAAGATAACGACTCTCATACCAACCTAAACCAACGGGGTTTTTCTCATAAGCTTCTTGAAGGCTATTCTTGCCACCATAAGCATTCTCATAAATAAGCGGTAAGGCGGAAATAGGCTGTGGAGTGCTTAATTGCCAATCATGGTGATGTTCCCAATAACGAGGACCACTGAGGGTTAATTTTTTGTGTATTTGACCGATTGAGAGCTCGGTTTCCCACTGAGCTAAAGGCGTTTCATCTAATGTTCGGGCGGTACCCACAAGATAAATTTCAGCATTAGGCTTATAAGACACAAGATCTGTTTCGTGCAATAAACTGCTATTTTCAGGCGTTGTGCGGTAAACATCCGCCATAATGAGCGGTTTTTGCTCATCCGCAATGTCACATCTGCCCGTGAGAGGATCAAAATCACAAGTCACTTTTACCGCAATAGTTTGCCAATGCTCATCGTTATACCCCAGTTTTTCAAAGGAAAAATGAGGAAAAGGAGTCTGGTTAATCACGTGTGTTAGCATCCGAAACCCCTAGTTGATATCGACATCTTTGCCCGTGATCTGCACCGGACCTGAGGCTTCAAAGCTAAACTCTGTACCATTAATAGTGATATGGCCTGCGCTATCCATTCTTAACACGCTGGCACCGCAACGCAGTTCAAGGGCATCGCCTGCATCAATCGCTAACGTATTACCCACACTGATTTTTTTATGTTGACCAACCGATTCAGTGTTATTTTCATTGATGGTTTCAGTGCGATTCCCTTTCACCACCATCTCTTGATTTTTATCGATAATTTCAGTGTGGCTATTAAGGACATGCGTGCTGCGATTGTTGAGCACCACGGTATTCATATCCTTCTGCGCATGAATAAAAATCTCCTGCTTACCACCCGCATCTTCAAAACGCAGTTCGTTAAAGCCGTCACCTTTATGGGTTTTGGTTTTGATTGTGGTGCGGGTCATATTTTCAGGGAATTTCAACGGTGGCGCATTACGCCCGTTATAGGTGCAACCCGTGATAATTGGTCTATCAATATCGCCATTTAAATAAGAGACAATCACCTCTTGCCCGATACGGGGTACGGCTGAAAAGCCATAGCCATTACCATTCCACCCCATTGCCACACGCACCCAACACGAGGCACTGTGATCGGGTTTACCATAGCGATCCCAATGAAAATAGACTTTTACTGCACCCACTTCGTTGACGTAAATCTCTTCACCCGGAGGGCCTACCACCGTGGCAACTTCATCGCCATCGGCAGTGGGTTTGTAATGATGTGGCGGGCGCCATTCTTGCGTACCGGGAATAAATTCGACGCTATTAGACAGTTGAGTCCCTTCACCACCGCCATTATCTGCTAACGGCTGTACACCATGATGTGAAACTTGAATAACTTGCCAGTTATCATTCATCTGCAAACTAGGGTGGTTGCTTAACGAGAAAATCTTACCCGGCATTAAGGCGAAACAGTTGGTACTGGCGCGTCCAACACGACTGCCGTTGCGCAGTTGTTCAAAACGAATGGCGGTGAAAGGTGCTGCTTGAGCATCTTCTTGAAAGCGTCCATAGCTTTCAAACACACTATGCTGACCGCCTTTCTCTAATTTGGCTTGATGGGCTAACGGGTAAGAAGGACGGATAAAGTTATTGTCTTTTTGAATGGTTTCATCCACACAGAGATATTCGCCGTATTGCCATGTGGTCGCTGTGCTATCCGTAATATCGCTTTCCGCTTGCGGGTTATAGGTCAGGTTAATGCCCGCCGTCATCCCCATATGTTCATCGCTATAAAACAGTTGGTTCTCTTCAAACCAAAAGTTAATCCCTTCTTCAAAGGCTAAACGACACCAAAACGCATAAGCGGATTCCCGTTTTTGCGTGGTATAAGGGCGTTTTTGGTGTAAATCATCCCGATAGAATTTGCTGTCTGCTTTAATATGGGCTTCTTCTAACAGCGTTTTTAAAATCTCAGGCACTTTTTTATGCTGAAAAATACGGCTGTCTTGATTCAGGTTCATTACCCACATTTCAGGACGAATATCAAAGTGATACCACGTTTTTACACCATCAGTATTGCCTTGCACCGCGCCGGCTAATATTCCGCGCACGGTGCGGATTTCTTTACCGTTGCGTTTAACGGTTAACGAGGACGCGACACCTAACAGCGACTGAAAATCGATAAAAGGTAAGGTGGTCACCGCACTAATAGAGAGCGAAAATAAACGTGATAACCCTTCATTTAGATTAAATTCCGTCACTTGAAAAGTGCTTTCAGGTAAGCCGGCAATTTGGCAGGTAAACACTAAACCCGAAGGTGATACCGCACCTAATAGCGAATCTAACAGTTGTGCATAGGCTTTATTTTTAGCCAAGCCTTCAGAGAAGGTGAGCCCGGGCATATCGTCGCTTTTTATTCCCTCCGTAAAACCACCGCCAGGAATAAGCGCTGAGGCTTGAGAGGCCATTGATGAGGCTTGCGAAAGCCCTTGTTGTGCCGTTTGTGCTGTGGCGAGGGCTTGCTGAGTGGAGTCTGAAAGTGTTGATGTTGCTTTAGCCATCGCTAACGCTTGCGCTTTGTCGAGCGCCTTCTTTTTTAATCCACCAAGTTGAGAGGTCGAATTATTATTTTTATCTTTCGCAAACATCATCCGCTCCAATATCCACTGAGCAAGCTACCGCTTGTTGTATCCATCAAAAAAACGCAAAGAAACACCTACACACCAAGGCGTGTAGGTGAAAAGAAGGATTAACCTTCGAGAGGGGCGCGCCAGTCGTCAGAGCCTGAAGTGCCTGCAACGGTGTGTTCCCAATCAATTTTGCGATAAGACAGGGAAACTTCGATTAACTGAGTAAAGTCCGATTTAGCGGGATCTTGACAGTGAGGCATTTGGCAATCGATGTTGACGATAGTCGCATCGGTTAATGTGGTGGTGAAGAAATGCTCTTGTTTCCCTTCAACCGAAGTGCGATACCATTTTAAGGTGATTTTCGGCAGCATTTCGCCCGACGCTAAGGCGTTATACAGCAGAGGAACCGCTTTATTTAATGCTACGGTGAAACGGAAGGGTTTATGAGCACGTTGACCAGAAGGCTGACCGGATTGTGGATCAGTCGGGACTGTCACAACGTGAGAGAATGCTTGCACCAACATTTCATCTTCGTGACCTTGAACATAAATATTACCGACGGATTCCGCGGTAAATGCACCCGCAGTGATGTTACCTTGAGTTTTCCCTTCGATAGAGATATAGCATGGAGTTGGCATGGCAAGTCCTTAATTTACAGTGAATAATCGTTTATCAACAAAATCATTTTGTTGAAATCCTTTCGATAAAAATCAGCCAGTGCGCACTGCGATTTGATAAGAGTAGCTTAAGTAATTTCAAAAAGAAGTAAAGGAAGGGGCAGAGAGAAAGGGCGTTGTATCCTCGTAGGATAAGTGACTTTGCGTAAAATAATTGTTCACACGATATTTACTGCTTTCGAATCTTATAATAAGTGTATTTACTTACATTATTCACTTTCGTAAATGTCCGAAATCTCGCTAAAGCCAGTCTGTTCTAATGTACATGGATTTTTAATATGTAACAAAATGTGTATTTTGTTTCAAATTGTAACAGCGTTGATTTGTAAGGGAAAAATCATGCTGTTTTTATAATTGTAATGTAAAAAAGATTTATTTTGATATTGATTTAAAAATGAACACTTAAAATTTAGTTATATAGAGAGATAAATATCACTATAAGTGTGACCATTTTAACTACCACCTTATTTTCCTCTGAATCAGCATCCAATGACCAATCCATTGTTATATTTCTGATTATTACCTCCTTTTTATATGCTCAATTTATTGTCTTACTAATATTGGTGATCTTGTGGATTATTTGTTAATCAATTTATTTGATTTAACTTATCTATTTGTAATTTGAATGAGTTATAAACCCTTGTTTAACAAATGGGTCGCAGATCTTTAATAGTGAAAAATTTTATATTTTGATGAAAAGGGCAATAAAACAACTAGCTTAATATACTTTTATTTTACTTAATGCACTTAAATAATCGATAAAAATCAAAATGATGATTAATCGCCTTTTTTGTATAAGCAAATTAAATAATACGGGTTTTTAAGAAAAAAGCAGATGAAGTGATTTACAAATACTTTACTAATGGTTTACAAATGAAATAAGATAGAGTGATTATTTTAATGCTAATAATTCATTGAGTAAAAGGAACGTGTAAAATGGCGATATCAAGAAGAAAATTTATCATTGGTGGAACAGTAGTGGCAGCCGCTGCTGGTGCGGGTATTCTGACACCAATGTTAACTCGCGAAGGGCGTTTTGTCCCGGGTACGCCAAGGCATGGCTTTGTTGAAGGCACTGAGGGTGCTTTACCAAAACAAGCTGATGTCGTTGTTATTGGTGCTGGTATTCTTGGTATTATGACAGCCATTAACCTTGTAGAACGTGGTTTATCTGTTGTGATTGTTGAGAAAGGCAATATCGCAGGTGAGCAATCTTCAAGATTCTACGGTCAAGCAATTAGCTATAAAATGCCGGACGAAACATTTTTATTACACCATTTAGGTAAATATCGCTGGCGTGAAATGAATGCGAAAGTCGGTGTTGATACCACTTATCGTACACAAGGTCGTGTAGAAGTTCCTCTTGATGAAGAAGATTTAGTCAATGTAAGAAAATGGATTGATGAAAGAAGTAAGAATGTTGGCTCAGATATTCCATTTAAAACTAGAATTATTGAAGGTGCTGAATTAAATCAACGTCTTCGTGGCGCGACAACAGATTGGAAAATTGCGGGTTTTGAAGAAGATTCTGGTAGCTTCGATCCAGAAGTTGCAACCTTTGTTATGGCCGAATACGCTAAAAAAATGGGTGTTAGAATTTACACTCAATGTGCGGCTCGTGGCTTAGAAACACAAGCGGGTGTGATTTCTGACGTTGTGACTGAGAAAGGTGCAATCAAAACTTCTCAAGTTGTTGTTGCTGGTGGTGTTTGGTCGCGTCTATTTATGCAAAACCTCAATGTTGATGTTCCAACACTGCCTGCATATCAGTCTCAACAATTAATCAGTGGTTCACCAACGGCACCGGGGGGTAATGTCGCTTTACCGGGCGGTATTTTCTTCCGTGAACAAGCGGATGGTACTTATGCAACTTCTCCTCGTGTTATTGTGGCTCCAGTGGTGAAAGAGTCCTTTACTTACGGTTATAAATATCTGCCATTATTGGCTTTACCTGATTTCCCTGTGCATATTTCTTTAAATGAACAATTAATCAATTCATTTATGCAATCAACGCATTGGAACTTAGATGAAGTTTCTCCGTTTGAGCAATTTAGAAATATGACTGCATTGCCAGATTTACCTGAGTTAAATGCTTCATTAGAAAAATTAAAAGCAGAATTCCCAGCCTTTAAAGAATCGAAATTAATTGATCAATGGAGTGGTGCAATGGCTATCGCACCAGATGAAAACCCTATTATCTCAGAAGTTAAAGAGTATCCAGGCTTAGTGATTAATACTGCAACAGGTTGGGGGATGACGGAAAGCCCAGTATCAGCAGAATTAACAGCGGATTTATTACTGGGCAAAAAACCTGTTTTAGATCCAAAACCATTCAGCCTTTACAGATTCTAATTAGGCAAAAATGCAAAAACCCTCTTAATCGAGGGTTTTTTTGTATATTCTTTATTATTACCAAAATTATTTTTTTGACTAATTTAAATTATAAATTAATATTTTTATACGTGTGATTTTTTAATAAATAACGAGTGTTTTATTCTGATAAAACTGTAAGCTAATGAAAATAAATGACAAAATTCATCAGTAATTTAAAAACAGACGATGAAAATTAAATTTCATTAATTAAGATGGATTTGTTTAAATAAATATTTATATATATTTTTAATAATAAAATCTATTTTCAATGTTATTTTTGTAAATTTTTAACTTTTCTTGAAAATTAAAACTGAAAATCATCTAACTTACTGATATATTGATTATATTTTTAGTATTTAATACTAAAAATCCAATCAAAATATGATGTATATTAAAATAACATATAGAAATGTAAATTATTTTAAATTTTAAATATCGGAATAACCTTATTAACAGAATTAGTGAAAATAAGTAATGTTACGGTTATTCCATAACTAATGGTTAAGTGTTTTAAGGTTATCGTTTGATGATTTATAAACTATAATTCGGTGTTTTATCGATGTAATCATCTAGTGAAAGAAGGAGAGTAAGGGATGATTAACACCAAAGTTGGGAATAGAATAAAAATGATAAGAAGACAATTGAAAATAACAGAAAATGAGATGTCTGAAAGGTTGGGAATAAGTATACTACATTATTCTCAATTAGAGGATGGGCATTTAAAAATAACTGTAGATCAATTGATTACTATTTCTTATATACTTGGTGTTACTCCTCAAAGTCTTATTTTAGAGGCTAAAAAAACAGACTTTATGGTTTTTGAGGATAAACAGTCGATAACTCAACCAAGTGAAATAGTTATATTTAGAAAGAAGAAAATAGCTTTAAAATAGCATTGGTATATTATATTTTTAATATTGAGTTCTGATAAATATATTGAGTCATTTTTTAGTTGTTTTAATTAAAATTCTATTTTTCAAAGCTCAATAATTAATAGCACAAAAGCCATCTTACTGAGGATGGCTTTTGTGTATTTAATGGCAGAGTGTTGTACCTGTTATAGGATTTATGGCGCCGTTTTTAATCAATAATTTCTGCATATCTTTAAGATTATTTTGGCAAGCATAGCTTAACGCACTGTGATTATAAGAAAACAATGAGTTATCTTGTGTTGTCGTAACAAGATTAACATCAGCGCCTTCAGAAATAAGGTATTTTACGGTATCAAGGCGATTATTACTGGCTGCAATCATAATAAATGTTTCACCATCGCTTTCTACCTTTTGGTTATTGAGCTCTATATCGCTTCTCATTAGGGTGTGAATTTTTTTGACTACATTAACATTGTTTCCTAATACGGCTGACTTAAAGACATTATAAACATTATCTTTATCTGTAGCCCATAAACTAGCACCTTGAGAAATAAGATAATCAACCATCTCTTCATCACCAATAAATGCAGCCCAGCCTAGTGCTGTTTGGTCTAAGCTACCTGTATCTTTTGCTTCAATATCTTGGCCATTGGCAAGCATCTTTTTTACTTCATTTAAATCACCCTGTTTTACAGCATCAAACCATAGTGCATTTTTACCTGTGCTTGGTGAAGTATAGAATACCCGATGTGGCAAACGCGATTTATTAGCTAACTCAATCATATCAGAATAATTTGATTTAAAAGATTGATACTCGGGTGGATTATTTTCATTAATAATCCATGCTTGTGCGTGAAAAGAAACTAATGCTAATGAAATAACAAACATTTTTATATTCATTTAAACACCTTAAAATATAAATAATTAACAAAACCGATTGCAATTAGTTTATTAAAATTTAATATTTATTAGTGTTGGTAATTGAAACAGAATGTAAGTAAGACGTTTTTTATTAATACGTATTTGTAATAAAGATAAATCTTATTAATTTGTTAATTGATTTATCGTTTTATTGATTAAATATACGGGATTTTACTTGCATTTTTTTGAATATAATGAGGATTATTCTTTTTTGTCTTTATATGATAGTTTAATTATGTCTACAATTATGGCTTAATAAGATAAATCTATAAGACAACCCCTTAATAATCTAACAAAGCCAATAAGTATTAAGCGCCTAATCAAACACATATTGTTTCCTTATTTAGAACGTAATAACGAATATCGATTTAATAATTGTTTAAAATGATTGTCTATTTGTTGATACTCATAGTCTGAAATTGAGTTTTGTGTTGGTTGTTTCTCAAGTAAGCGTAGCTCTTCTTCTAAAGGTTTAGCTTGATTGAAATGTTGGCGAGCTTTGAAAATGATAGATTTTAATTCAGAGCCTGTAATGTAATTTTTAGGATTGCCATCAAAGCTATCTAATCTTTGACTTAATCCATCAAGTTCAGTCATACCTTTAGACCATTGATTGAGTTGTTCATCCGTGGTGGCATTTATTTTTAGATTATTTTTCCAAAGCTGTGTAAACGATAAAAGCTCTGGATTATCGTCATACTGATCGTTTAAATAGCTGATGACTTCGAGACCATAACTTTGAGCCCATGTGGGAGAAAGTAATGTGAGTTCATCTAAACGTTGTTGGATCACCTCAATCTGCTCAGCATTGAGCGTCTTTGCTATATTTTTACTATTTCCAGTTTGTTGATCAATCAGAGAGGGAGCGTGAAAATTAATGGGTGGAATATAAGGAAAAGCATCTGTTAGATAGTTATTTTTTAATTCAGATAACCAAAAGTAAAATAGGATAAAAAAGAATAAACTACTGGTGAGTATGCCAATTAAAACACCGCGCCATAGCTCTTGTCGATATGTCTTTTTTATGGGGGATTGCAGTGATATGGAGGAGGATATATAAGTTTTGGGTGACGCAATACTTTCATTAGTATTAAGCGTGGTAGATGATGTAGATAAAATGGCATCGATCATTTTAGTTGGTATCTCATCTTCTTTATTGATAGTAGAAGGTAATTCTGGAGAATTAAAATTACTGTCTAAAGTGTCTGCATTTTCTAATTGTCTAGCTTGAGAAATAATTAAATTCTCTAGATAATCAAATTGGACAAGATGTTTAATTTCTAATATTTGAAGATGGTGATTGATACTTTTTAATAATTCTTCAATTTGATAAAGGATAGGCAAGTCAGAATAAACAAAAGCTGTTCCACGAATACCTGAAACTAATTGTTGACTTAAGGACGAAAGAATATTGATACGAGTATGTGTTTGTACTGGCCATAACGTTTGCCAATGTTGGGTCAATATTTTATGAGTAAGGTAAAGTCCTTCATTTAAACCATCAAGTCCAGCTTGATTCTGGCGACATACAACAAACCAAGAGGCGGTTTGAAGATCGACACCATTTTGATTAAATAAAGAAATACATAATTCATGGACATATTGCCAATTAATATCTGGGCGAGCTGGATGAAAACGTTTATCAAGTTCTTCTTTAATAGCAATAAATTGATTAAATACACGAGGATCACTTCCAATTGAAAGTGAATCTAAGTAAGAATTCATATTTTCCTCAAGGTCTCTGACGATCTTAATAATATAAAAACAAATCTAAATAAAGAAAATTAAGAATAAATAGCAAGAAATAACATTATGATAAATAAGATTGCTTTTTTAAATGGTGAAGAAATATTCTTCCATCAGGTGAAAATTCAGTACCATAGCGTATAAGTCCTCTTTCATGTAACTCAATATCTAAAGAATAACATAATTTTCCAAATTCATTTTCAGGTAATATACCGAGCGTGACTGATTTTATTCTAGGTTCATATTTTAGTAATGTTGTTGATAATATAGACATTACCTTATGTGAACTTCCAGGTAGTCCTTGAATTATTTTACTCATATCAGGTAACCCATAATCAGGTAGATGTTTTAATGTTCCTGCTCGTGAATTTAATATTCGACGAATATTATCCATAACAGAAAGAATAACTTGATCTTCTTCTGATATAGAATCAACAGGTAATCCTCCCGAAAAATAACCCGTTAGCATTTCATAGAGAGAAGGTTGTGACATCGTTATTTTTTATCCAAAGGTCGTAATATTAATGTGTTTTCAGCAAGTACAATTTTACGTGCTTTATCAGGATCGAGTGCGTTTTTAGGAATAACAATTCGCCAGTTGTTTTTAGCTTCATCAGGTGTATGAAACATGGTAGCAATTGCGACAAATTCAGTTTCTTTTTCCATTGGCATATCGAGAGCAATAGATTCACCCGGGCGAATACGTAAATCTTTTTGTGCTAATAAAGAGGTTTTTAAAACATCATCATTTTGATTAAACAGTGAAAGATAATCGCTATTATTAAAAGTATCTGCTGATTTTAGTTGAAATACTCGAACAATGACAGAAAGTGATGAACCATTATCATCAGTATTAAGTGCTTCTCTTGCGGTAAAGTCCAAATGCAATATTTTTATTTGTTTATAAAAAATAGATTTTGTTAAAGAGACAGTACCATCACTGATGGTTTGAGTTAAACCACAGCCTACAATTGCAAACGTTACGATAAATAGTAGTGCTAATCGGCGGGCGAAAGAAATAAATGTTTGCGATTTAAAATTGATAATTGCCATATTCATCACTTTTATAATGTTGAGTGCGGGGTATTAGATATTGATAGAAACCAAGTCCAATGGTGATAAAAGACGTGGGACGCGTTTTTTTAATCTGGCTGTGAGGTCGCATAACAGCGGTTCTACCTAACTGTACCCCTTGATTTTTAGAGGTACTCAATGTTGCATCAGGTAATAAATGTCTAGGTAATGTTAAACGTAGCCTCGCATTAACTCTTGATCCCAAATAAACACGAAGTAATGCCATAAAATCCTGATAAATGCAGCCATCAGGTAACCAACCTTTTGCTTCTTCCTTGTTTTCAGTGTGTAGTTTTATTAATACTTGGCTATTTACATCTATAGCATAACGACCTAAAACGGGTTTATTTTCTAATGTTGTAGGTTGTGAGCACGACATGATTGTGGGAGTGTCGAGTGCAATTCTTCGGGGATCATGAGGTACAATACTGACTTTTGTTGATGGTGCTAATAATTTTACTAATGCACTAATACCTTCGGCTGTACGTGTTGGTAAACGTAAGATCCCTAATAGCGCTAAAAAGCGAGATAAAGGTGATTGCACATGATTAGCACAACCTGGAATACCTAAACCAATTAAGCCATAAAGATATTGCGATGTTTTATCTGATCCTCCTTCTCCAAACGTCGCAGGATAAGAATATTTGCGCCAGATACGATAAAACTGGGTAGTAAGACGGTGGTTAAAAATATCTAAAAAGTCAGTAAGTGAATCTGTACCATCGCGGTATTGTGCAATATCGTCAAGGTAAGTTGTTGGCAGTGGTGATGTAATACCATAAAGTCCCATAAAAGTTGTATGTAAGCTTGGTATTGTGCTTTTTCGATATTTGTCTAGGGGATCAGTTCCTTTGATCTCTGTGGCAGGAAACCCCATACCACGATGTGGGCGAAAACGAATAGGATCAGTTTTCGGATCATGAGAACTTCCTAATTCAGGTAATTCGGGGTTGGATTTTTCAAGTAATTGGCAAAAGCGATAGAAATTCACATAAGGTAATTGTTCGCCTAACGTCTCAATTAGCGAGGTAGCTGTGGGTTGTGGCTTTCTTTCCATTGAATTCGTTTTCCTGTTGGCAAAATAATCAGTGTTAATTGATTAAAAAGATGAACATCAGCATAAAGTGCAAAAAAGCGATTAAGCATTTCACCAAATAAATGAATATCACCTTCACCATTAAAACCATTGCTATCAATCGTGACTTCGATATCAATACCTCGCTGTAGAAAACCTTTCTCAAAGCGTTCAATTAAATGATGTTCGACATGAATAATGGCATCGAGTTTTCTATGGTTCATATCATCATCTCGCCAATCATAAAGTGCGAGAGTGCCTCGTAGCACTTCAGCATTATCCATCATGTTAAGAAAGCTAGAGCCTAAATGACTGAGTACTCGCCAGTGGAAGCGATCTTCTGAAGGAGGATAAAGAGGAAGTGTTGGCTTGCACAAATTACATACCGTTAATGGGATTTGTAAGGTTTGTTCTGTTCTATCAAGTAAGGTACTTTGCAGTGCTTTGCGAGGTAATTGCCCATTCGTGCCAGTGAGTTGCAATGATAGGGTTTCTGTTTGAGTTGCTAAATCAATCTCTTGTTGTTCCCCTCCTAGTATAAGCCAAGTATCATGAAGACCCGCAACACCACGTTTCACTCGGGTGTGATAATAACGTTCAGGTGCATTATGCCGTAGCATACCACCACGATGACGAAAGCTAGTAAAGGGGACATAAACCGCTTCATTTGTACGTTGAGAACCATATACGTTATCAACACTATAGATTTCAGTATGCCCATCTTGAACTCGACGAGGTCGTAATAAATATTCGCTTTCCAATCTATTAACAGTCAGTGGATCGGCTTCTATATTAAAAAGGTTGATCACGGGGACGCAATGTAGACGTATATTTTCCTCATTTAATGTAAGAGTGTTATCCCACAATGTATTAAGAACAATATCTAATTCAAACTCAGATGTTTCTTCAGGAAAATGAATATCATCTAATCCATTAAGTGAAACAAACATAAACTTTTCACGAAAAGAAAAATATTCGAGTAATAATTGATAGCCACTAAATGTGGTATCTCCTTTAGGCCAAAGAGTGTCTGTATTCTTAAACCCTCCCGGTGAGAAATAGAGAGGGATTGCTATTCTATCTTTTGACTGAGGAAGCTTTAGATAGGTTTTGGCAACTTGTTTAGTTAATGCTAAATGCAGTGCATTGGTTGTTGGAATATCGCCAGATAAATAAAATGAGAGTGCATGAAGGTTCACTTCAGACCAATTAATCATTTCACTGCATTTAAATTTTAACCGAATAGCCGAACGTCCATCTGGCTCGGTAGTTAAATTTACAGCAGCAATTTTTATTGGATTAAGCGTTAAATCTTGTGTTGTTCGATAATGGCAAATCGTTTTTTTAGGACCAATAGGGCGAGAAAGAACCTCAAATTGAGCCGGTATTTTATCCGTCATTTTCATTTTTTGAATATCAGGGGCTAATTCAACAATGGATAATGATGGAATTGTTTGTAAATAGTGAGGCCATAATAAACTGACAAGACCTTCTGTTAACTCAGGTAAATCATCATCAATTTTTTGTCTTAATTGCCCCATTGAGAAAGCAAAACCTTCAAATAAACGCTCAACAAAAGGATCGGGCGTACCTGCTTTATCTAAATCGAGCATTGCCGCTCTATCGGGATGTGCTTGTGCAAACTCTTTGGCAGCTTCTCTAAGATAGCGCATTTCTGCATCAAAATAGCGAAGGGTTAAATCATCCATTAATTTGATACCTTGAATTGTCGAGTAAAAGATTAGGAATATAAAATTGCAGAGCGAACGGGATCGATAGCAGTTAATTCACTGAGTAACAGCTCCATTTGTTGTTCTATACGGGTTTTATCTGAGGTGTTACGTTGAATTTTTGCTCGGAAAAGATGAAGTTGTCGTGCTTTCACTTCAAAAATATAATTGGGCTCCCATTGTGTTAACGACATAGAAAGCGCTTTTTTATCGAGTTCGCGTAATAAATTTAATGCCAGATCGTGGCGAGCAAATTGTTCTGCTATTCGCGCCATGATAAGGTTTAATAGCCATTTTTGTCTTGAAGTGCTGATATCAGGGCGATGCTGTAGCCATTTTAATGCAACATCTATACCTTCATTATCAGCTTGTGTGATAGCTTCGGTTTCTAATGCCAGTATTGATTGATCCTCAGATTGATTAGGGTCATGATTTGATATCCCTTGCATGACATCAAAGTTTTCTTCCATAACCTGTTGTTTTATCCAACTTAATGTGACTTCATCGGCAAATGGTGTGCCATCTTCCCATGAGAGTTTCTCTAAATCAGGAAGTCGGGTAAGAAATTGTTTTAAATCGTTTTTTATAATATCAGACCATGCATTCCAAGGTGCAGGGGATTTACTAAGTGCTTGATAGAGATACCACTGCACATCTAACCAAAAATGGTTAACACCTTCTGCAAAAAGCTTATCCGCTTGCTCCGCCAGTTCACCCCAACTTTGTTGTAAATAGAGGCGCTTAAGTTGTGCCCTTGCATCGGTTCTTGGTGGGGAAAGGCGAGTACAACCTTGCTGATCTTGTGGCGGAAGTTGATGAAGCGTATCCCATCTCACCACTTTCATTAATCTATGACCTGCTAACCAACCATTAGATTGATTACGTAGATAATTAGCGAGCATTTTGGATTGATCTAATAATTCACGACCTGATTGTATGGTCTCTATTGGTGTGCTCTGTGAAATCGAAGGAGAGGTGGGGCTGTTGTAAGTGGGTTCAGTTCGGCTAATATTTTGTGGGACTAATGAATTTGTTCCGCCTGATTGAGCTAGGCGTTTTTCGAGTGCTTGATATAATCCTGCTAATTGTGGTTTTTCAGCTTCATTCCATGTTTCAAGCTCTGTTTCGAGGGTGGCTAATAAGGCGATAATACGAGAGAACTCATTATGATCGACTTCGGGATAAAGCGATAAACTATCTAAAACGCGTTGCCCCGATAACCACTCTAAAGCTGATTTCCGACTAGTGGCTCGGCTCGGTAATAATGTGTCGTGATAGCGAATAAGCAATCCAGCCAAAAGCCCCAAAGAATCGGCAAGTCCGTGTTCACCTTCTTTGTGCAAGCGAGCCCAAATATAATAAGTTACAACGCGCACATCTTTGCAGGAATTGAGCAGTAAATTTTCAGCAAGTAAGCAAATGAGCTCCGTATCGGCACCTGAGAGTTTATTGACTTCTTCTTTCATGCGCTCAAAGTCATCTTCATAGCAGGGATCATCACCCACAGGTTGATTAGGCGTAATGGGTAATAGCCAACGATCCCATAAACTGATTTGTTGTTGAGCAAGTTGTTGCACTTTGTTTGTATCATCAGCAAAGCATGATGAGATTAAGGTATCCAATAAGGACATAGTGAGCGTATTTCCTTTTGAGATATTAGGGATGTGATTTTTATTTAATCCAAAAAAATCTTTTCTGGTAACACAAAATTACGGAGTTGTAAGAGTGCAATTGGACCATCACCCATTTCTGTTCTTAAGGTGTAGTTAAGAGATTGTCCATTTAAGGTTTTCCAACTGACAGAATAACTGCTGGTGCTACCGGCATAAGGGGTGATATTGGCATCTTCCAATAAACGAATAATGCCCCAGACGCCACGATAATCGCCATAAATACGTGTGCCTGTATTGGTTGTGATCCAACTCAGTGATGCACCAGAGGCAACGGTATCCGCTGGCCAGACAAAACGTTGCCATTGTGGTTGTTGGTTATCATAAATAAGAGACTGTTTATCTATCATAAGATGGGTTTGCATAATATTTGGTGATGTGCCCGGACGTAATTCAAAATAAAGACGTGCTTCACCATTCGCAAAAACCACATCCCCTAAGTAGCTTAATTTATCTAAGGCTTTTAAAAACTCGGGGTTAAATGTTAAGCCTTGGGCATTGGTGGTATCGGGTACCCAGTGTGTCCCCTCTTTATGTAAAACACCATTAAGGTGAGTCTCAAGAAAACGTTGAATACGTCCATTATCAGGGCGTAAATATTGCGCCATAAGAGGCAGTGAGATTTCACTTTGTGTATTTTTGAGTGGATAACGTCCACCAAAGGCGCTATTCCAATCATTCACAATCGCATTTCGCCATTGGGTGTTGATGCCTTGTGAAGTCGGCGCTAATAGCTGTTGCCATGCCTGAGACAGGGGTTGTACAAGCAGTGTTTGCCCAAAGCCATTCCACTCTTGACCAAAGCTCGCGGCGATTAAACTTCCATAGTCTTGTGTTTCTGATAAATCGACCGTTTTTCCTTCAAATACACTGCGGGCTAAGGCTTGTGACATCGCTTGTGGATCAGGTGCATTAACCACTTGTTGGAGTTTCAAACGCACTCGCGTTACACGTGTGAGATAGGCTTGAAGGCTTAATGCATCACTATTTTGTACTGAAGATTGCGGATCAGTAAAAGCCAGTATTGGTGCAAAAACAGGCTCAAGAGGCCCGGTGAACGCTGCTTTTTGGCTAATTATCGGTTGTTGCTCTTTGTTTAATAAATCTTTGGCGGAGTTCACAAAAGAGTCAGCGAGCTTTTCTTGCTGACGACCCGTTTTACCTTGATAAGAAAGCGTATTCATCAACGCAATAATGGGGGACTGTCTGACATCGCTCATGAGTGTAAGTTGATCAATCGTATCGGATAAATTTTGTGTTTCTCGCCACTGTAAGCCATTGAGAAAACTTAACCAACTGCCCGAAAAATCATTAAAATAGCGCTCGGTGAGATTTTGTTGCAGTTTTTCAGGTGAGATATCAATCTCCGTCTCTTTTTGTGTGTCACTTAATACCCAATCTATTTCTTCTCGTCTTTCATGAACGGCTTTTTTAATCGCCGGTTCAATCGATTCTTCCCAGGCTTTACGCGTAAAAATACCCGGTATGGTTTCAGAGGTGCTGAGTAAGAAACTGACATCGGTATCCCCCGTCATATCATCTAATGTCATCTCTGCAAAGTTATGTTGTGCCTGTTGTAAGATTTTTTGGTAAAGCGCAGACTCGCCATTACGTTGACCAATTTGGCGAATAAGAATAGTGCGACTTCCGGCGACTAAATTGCGATTAGGCTTGATAGTCCATTCATTATGATACGGTAATTGAGAGGCATAGAAGGTTAATAGCTCTGTGCCTAATGTTTGCCATTCACCTTCTTTTAGATCTTCATTTTGACGCCAAATATTGAGTACACTTTCAGTAAAAAAAGTGGGTTCGATACGAGACGGATCACTCATCATTAAATAGGCTTTCAGTGTTTGATAAGCAGATTGAGCGCCTTCTATGCGTTCAGCACTTTCAGGTGGAAGTTGCACAAAGCTTTGAAGATAAGTTTCAAGATGATGCTGAGTTGAATCCCGTAATAACGGTAACATGGATTGACTATAAACTGGCCAGAGATGACTAAGTAATGAGCTATTACTACTTAAGCCAAAGCGTAACCAAAATGGTACCGCATTCTGTTCTCGATAACTCAATAACCCTAAGGTTTGTTGCAAGCCATATTGGGCTTGTAAGCGAGCCAATTCAGATTGATGATTGTCCGTTGCTAATTGCGCTTGTTGTTGGCTTTGGGTAATTAATTGGCGATTCATAAAGTAAGAGACCACCATACCAATACCCCACAACGTCATTGCTGTTGCGACAGTATATTGTAAAATGCGTTTTGAATTTAGCCCCAAAGGTGAGGCTTTTAGCTGCGAGGGGAGTTGTGAATTTGTGGTAAGGAGTGCTTTCCAATGGTGATTTAAAATCCATTGATTATTTTGTGATGAAGTTGCAGACACGTTATTGTAAGTGGGTGTACTAAAGAGCATGCCAGCAAACGGTAAAGAGCGATAACCCGATAATAGCGGAGTCAAGCTATTGGCGAGTTTTTCGCATCCTTCATGCTGTAAAAAACGGGCTAAAGCCAATAAATAAGTGTGTGTTTGATTGTGTAATACCGCGTGTGTACCTTGTTCCACTAATGCAGGTAAAAGTGTTTTTAAGTCATTGGAAAGTGTTTCAGAAGTGGCTTTTAAGGGGACTGAATAAAGCACTGTAGGTGTTTCATCTGTAATTATTTCACCGTTATTACTGACACTCCATAGCCAAATAGGTGCCTGCCAGCGTAATTGACGAAAGAGCTGGTGGAAATAACGGCTTGCGGTGTCTGTATTGGCTGGGTCTAAGTGATTAAATAAAGAATGACCCAACGGTTGTTGCGATAAGCTGTTCTCAGAGACCCAAATAACCGCATCAAGCGGACGACGTCGGCGCAGTTGTTTTAAATCTTGAATTAAACTTTCATCAATACTTTGATTGATATCACCACCATAAATAAGCAACGTGCCATTGTTTTCTTGCCAGATATCTGTTGTTAGGTTAGGGGTGTGTTTTTCGACAGAAAGGGGCGTGCCGATAAGGAGTATGCGTATTAAATTTTTTGAATTACGATGACCATATTGTTTAAATATATCATCAATAAATGAATTATTTTGTTTGTTTATTTCTGGTAATGTTTTTGTATTATATAAGAAAGGTTTACTGAGTAATGGAATAACTTTCTTCCATCCATAAATAAAAAATGGAAAAGCTAATAATAAAGCTATCCAACTGGAAAAAGTAAAAAATATAATTTCTTTAGGGGAGTAATCTGTTTCTAAGATCTCATTACCAAAAAGATAATAAAGTATACTTAATGTAAAAAGGGATATTGTAAGAATAACAGTATAAATAATAAATAAATCCCGAGTTGAAGAAAGCTTATCATTGATTTTCATCTTTATGAATAACCCCTGCTATATATTGATCGTTATAATATCCTGAAATCCATCCACAGCTACTAATGTCGTTATTCATACAATGTAGAACAGAAAATGAAATAGCTAAAAATGGTGATGAGCAACTACTGTTACCAAAGTAATCTTGTACGATATTATCGGCTGAATAGAGTTGTGTTGATAAAAAAGAATAAGATGCTTGAGTATCAATAGATATATTTACTTCTGGTGAGTTTTCTATCCCTGAATATTTCATTATTTGAGATGCTAACTCATTAGTGTTTTCATTATTTGATACTTCACAACGATGTAAATAGTAAGCATCTTTATTTGGAAATATTGTCCATAAAAAACCGGTTTCAGCCAATCTACCTGTATTGATATCATCAAAAATATTAGAACCACCAACAAGGTTATAATACTTAGCTTTATAGTGAAGATAATAATTATCAATAATGGTATCTAATGTGTTTACTGAGTCAATAAATATAGTTTTTAGTGGTGGTAAAATATGGTGACTTTTTAGATGCTCAATAAATTCATTTAGGCTGGATTGACTCCCTTTCCAATAAATATTATCGATTTTAATATTGTCTATGTTGTTTTCTTCTCCATTTATAAAATGATCTGCCAGTAATTTAGCCATCATTTCTTCTCTATTTTTTTTATTTCCGATAAGTGCAGAGCAAGGAATGCGCTCTTGACCATCTTCTATTATAGGAAGTGGTGAAACAGGTCTAATTTTTAAAACTTGATGCCATTTATGTTGATTCTCACCAAGAGAGCCGATAATAATTGCGTTTTTTATGGGGATTGAAGCGCTATGGTATAACCACCATTTTTTATTATCATCATCGAATTGTTTTTTAAATAAGTTATTGTTGTGATTATTTAATGTTTTTAAAAAAAGATAAATTAAAAATAAAAATGATGAAACAAAAATGGGAATGAAAATGCTGGATATTAAAATAAAATATTTATTTTCTACTTTACTGTTTGATGAAATAACATTGGTAAAAAATAAAGATAAACCAATAAGGATAAGCATCCATTTTAATAACTTTTTCCAATTTATTGGTTTATCTTGTGAAAATTCAGGGTAACGCGGAGGGTATCTCACGAAAAATCTCCTGATTTTTTAAAGACCGAATTTAAATAAATAGGATTGTTAATAATAATTTAAGCAATCTGTAAGATTTTTTTTGTATCAATAACTTGAGTTAAACTATTAATAACACCTTGTGTTTGCTCAATAACTGATTGGGCTACAGCAATTGATTGTACAGGCCCTGCATTTTTAGTCGGTTTAACATCCTCTGGATTAATAGGTAATGTTAATCCAGTTACCGCATTTACCACTTCATATTCCATTGACATAACGCCTAATGTGCCGGCAAAAGCACCTAATGCATTTTTAATATTCTTTTGTTTAACTACATACGCCATACCGCCAATAAATGTGGCAACACCAATGATTTTTCCGGCAATTGCAACAGGTGATAAAAATTTATTAGTTTCACTGCCCGCATAAATCATTCGATAGCTAAAATAGCTTGCCCAAGGTTCTCTAGATTGTAATGCATCATGCATAAACCAAGCACGAGAATCATGAAATTGGTTATCAAATAAATCTTTTGTTAATAATTCCTCGGGATCTGGCGTATTGTTTTCTTTAAATAGAGGAAATCCATCACCTTTTTTATAAATATCATCACCACTTTTTTTCATATAAAAATATTCAGCTTTTTCATCATCAGTATTTAATAAGCACATTATATTCGTTAGTAAATTATCGACAGAAAATTGTTTCCAATTTCGGATTTCTCTTCGTTCATCATAATAGTCCGCTTTAAATTCTTCAGCGCCTTCTCTTAATTGTGTTTTACCCAGCATGGGTTCATAAATACGAGGTCCCACAAGATCTCCTGGTGATATGGTGTCTGTACCATTTTTTATTTTTTCTTTTTGTTGTTCTTCTTTCTTATCTTTTTGTTTATTCCATTGTTCTCTATCTGTCTTTATCTTTTCAGTGCCATGCTGGACTGCATTTTTATAAAAATCTTGATTAAAAAGATTCATATCGGCATATCTATCAATACGCCAAGCCGTCATCCATGCCATCTGCTTTTCGACGATTTTTTCTAATGACATATTTGCACGGCAAGCATTGAAGCTTCCTGAGAAATTAGTAGCAGCCACTGGTGGTAACCCTAATGTAATTTTTCGCCAAGCATTAAAGCGTTGAATTAGAATTGGGTTGATTTCAAAAAGTTCATAGATCTCTCTCGTAATGTTATTACACATTACTTTCCCACTACTATTTTTAGGTGAAGTACCAGTAATATTTAATGGTGCTCCTGTAAGAAATGCTGAAAGATAAAGATCATGTAAGACGATTTGTGAAACTAACATGGATGGGTCTTCAAATGCCTTGCCCTGATCACCGACCAAATACCCCCCGCCAATATCGGAGTGAACACCGGGGTAAACCACTTCTTCAATATCAGGTATTTTAGGATAATAACCATGTTTATTATCTTTATTATCCCAAACATAAGGACGTCTTATTGTGTCTAATGGAAAACAAAAACGTTGTTCATGGGCAGAAACAAAATGACGACAACATTTAATAAAACGAGGAAATTGCCTTTCATTAGGGAGTTGTTGAGTGCCATTTGCCCAATCCATATGACCCGAAAAGAAAGGTGCCAAATGCACTATACCCACAGAGGGTACGGTATCTAAAATACCGATAAATTCGACTTTTACATCAATACCACATAATTTTTGAACAGGTTTATCGGCTCCTTCTGGGGTATCAAATAGTTGCGTTACCCAATTAACAAAGGTTCTTGCTTCCGCCGCACCACGAGAGAAACCATAAACATAAAGTTTAATCGTTAATGTGTTAGGTTTAAGTTGTAATCCTTCAATAATCTCTTTTTTATTAACTAAAGAGTGGATAACGGCACGGCGACGCCCTTTACCACTAATAGGAAGATATGTTGGGGTTGCCATATCTTTTAAGTGAGTACGTAATTCAGACGTTACTAATTCCTTTTGATTTGAAGCAATAATTAATGTATTTGCTAACATTAATAATGCCCAATTAATACGATTTTCTCCGCCAGTTGCAAATATTAAGCCCATATTAGTGAAGTTATATTCTGCTATTTCAGGAAAGGCGGTACCAACTCCAGGCATATAGTATTTAAAATACTCTCTTTCTTTTTTAGCTTTATCTTCAGAGTCTTCGTTAGTAGCTTCAAATAAACGGGTAATATTAGTAGCGGTTTTAGGCTCAATTGCCATATCCGCTTTACGGTTATTATTGGTGCCATCGAAAAAGAAACTAATATGTAAATTACGACAGCAGTTATTTTTTACACTAACAAGGCTGGAATTATGATTTCGTTTCTCTTGTTCTCGTATTTTATAGTTGTTCTCTATTTGTTGTTGCGTTAATTTTAACCGACCTTTATCGGGGAAGTGATTAGGGATCCAAACTGGCTCTGCTTTTATTTCTTCGAACATACAGTGGGCTCCTTCATTTTCATTGGTTCAGTGATTGGGTATTCAGGATCGTGATAGCTATAGCAAGACGTGGTGATTTTCACTTCGTCACAAGGTAAAAAATGGACTTTAACACTACAAGGTTCGNCAAAATCAGGAGGTGGTGGGAATTTTGTGGTATCGACCTTTTTCCATTGAATATGTGCGATTAAATTAGGGCGCCATTTTTCGGGGATCATCACACAACAGACTGTGCCGCCAATACTGCCGTAACCTTCATTAATTGAAAATCCTGAAATTTCAAATTGTGTGTGGTTATAGCCTTGAAGCCCCGCTCCCAATATGGAGTTTTCCGGTTTTGTCCTCCAAGCACTCGCATTGGCACAACCGGAAAGGAAAAAAGAGATAATTAAGAGTGAGACAAGCTTGGGGAAAATTCGCCAAAAGGTTATTTTTGGGGACATACGGCGGGCTCCTTCAAATTATGAGGCTCAT
>NZ_PENW01000015.1 GCF_003144405.1 Proteus cibi | reverse complement strand
CATTTAGTTTAAAATCAAGAGAATATTTAGCCATAGAAAAACACCCCAAAGTTGGTGTCCAACTTTTGGGGTGCAGTTCACCTTCGGGTGTTTTGTTTTTTCGTTTCCCCCTTTTCTTTCTCAAGCCATATGGTGTCGGCTGATTAATTACAACAAAAAAACCTCGCCTTAGCGAGGCTTCTATTATCCTAAAAATACTTTTATATCAGCCTATTCCCTTTTTCATCGACAACATTTTGTCCATCTTCTTTTGAAAAGGCACCTTTCTGTGCTTTTGGCAGAATATCTAAGACGACTTCAGAAGGACGGCATAACCGAGTTCCTAAGGATGTCATAACAATAGGTCTATTGATTAATATTGGATATTGCAACATATATTCAATAAGTTGCTCATCAGTCGCATTAATATGGTCAAGATCTAATTTATCATAAGGTTCAACATTCTTTCGTAATAATGCTCTAACTGAAATTCCCATATCAGCAATCAGTTTCTCTAAAACAGGCTTAGAGGGTGGCATCTCAAGATAATGGATAATTTCAGGCTCTACGCCACTGTTTCGTATCATTTCAAGCGTGTTTCGTGAAGTGCCACAATTGGGATTGTGGTAGATTATAACGCCACTCATATTGTCACCACTAATTCATTAATGTCAGTCTAAGTGCTAATGCAACCAATGTGACTGTTAGCACAGGAATAGTCATAATAATGCCCGTTTTAAAGTAATAGCCCCATGTAATGGTCATATTCTTTTGCGACAGAACATGTAACCACAATAATGTTGCTAAACTTCCTATTGGCGTAATTTTGGGGCCTAAATCTGCGCCAATGACATTGGCATAAATCATCGCTTCTTTAATTAAACCCGTGGCATTGCTTCCTTCAATTGATAAGGCTCCCACAAGAACTGTTGGCATATTGTTCATAATTGATGATAGAAATGCAGTGATAAAGCCTGTTCCTAATGTTGCTTCCCATATTCCTTTCTCTGCCAATATATTAAGTATTTCTGATAAATGATGAGTCAAACCAGCATTACGTAATCCATAAACAACAAGATACATACCAAGGGAGAAAATCACGATTTGCCAAGGTGCTCCTCGTAAAACTTTTCGAGTATTAATCGTCTTTCCTTGTGCCGCGACAAACCACAAAGTTACAGCACCAACTGCGGCAATAGCACTAATTGGAATACCCAAAGGTTCCAGTATGAAAAAACCAAGTAATAAAAGAAGCAATACCAACCAGCCGGCTTTAAATGTTTTTACATCTTTGATCACTGTCGCAGGCATCGCTAATTTAGACGTGTCATATTGCTGAGGAATATCTTTCCGGAAAAACCAATGCAACATAATTAACGTTGCAAAAATAGCCGCAATATCAACGGGAACCATCACTGACGCATATTCCGTAAAGCCGATATTAAAGAAATCAGCAGAGACGATATTAACTAAATTTGAAACTATTAAAGGCAAGCTGGCGGTATCTGCGATAAATCCTGCCGCCATAACAAAAGCTAATGTTGTGCCTTTACTAAATCCAAGTGCTAACAACATTGCAATCACAATGGGTGTTAAAATAAGTGCTGCGCCATCATTGGCAAAAAGCGCCGCAACAGATGCACCTAACAGGATAATATAGCTAAATAAAAGACGACCTTTACCACCGCCCCATTTTGCAACATGAAGTGCTGCCCATTCAAAGAAGCCACTTTCATCAAGAATAAGACTAATGATAATAACAGCGACAAATGTAGCGGTTGCATTCCATACAATATTCCAAACCACGGGAATATCTTGGAGAGTAATGACGCCGAGCAATAATGCGATTAACGCCCCCACTGTCGCACTCCAACCGATCCCTAATCCTTTGGGTTGCCAAATAACAAAAGTGATTGTCAGAACAAATATTAATACTGCAATAAACATAAAAACCTCTTTCAGAAAGATCACTAAGCGCTTTCTACCAGAAAAATTAATCAGCCAGTTTGCTCAATGCGTCAACACCAAGTGCCCCTTCCCGTGCTACAACATAACGTGGGATCAAAGGCGTCTCGCTTTTTCATATTGATACCTCATATCTGTTTTTCCATATATATTAAGTTAAAAAATTTTATTCAGAACAACAACTCACAGATCCTTTCTTTTCAATAGATTGAAGTAAATCTGCTATTTTATTTCTCTCTGTCTCATAAGTGACTTCAATGATATTTTTCACCCATGGCAATAATGTAGGAGACAAACGATAATGAACCCATTTCCCGTGTTTAGAATCAAGTAATAGTCCACTTTCTCGTAACATCGCTAAGTGACGAGACGTTTTCGGTTGGGATAAATTTAGCGCTGTATAGATGTCACAAACACACAACTCGCCAGATGCTTTAAGCAATAACACAATATCTAGCCTTGTTTGATCACTTAATACCTTAAATAATTGCAACGGTTCCATATTTGCTCCTCTCTTTAATACGTTCTAACGTATACTTGGAATACATATCTGTCAAATCATATATATTGAAATCATTGTTCTTACTTAACCATGCGCCCTCAAATAAGCATACCCTGTTGACTTATATCAAATGAACCAACGTTAAATGAATCGATTCATCTCACTAATGAGCTACCTCTCTTGACTTAATAAACGATGGGGTGAAAATGTACTAATACTTTAATTTATCTGAATAATAATCTGATATTGGAAGGTTTATCATGAGCTATCGTATGTTTGATTACTTGGTACCGAATGTTAACTTTTTTGGCCCTGGTGCACTGTCTGTTGTTGGCGAACGTTGCAAATTATTGGGGGGTAAAAAAGTCTTGCTGGTAACAGATAAAGGTCTACGAGCGATAAAAGATGGTGCTGTAGACAAAACTATTGGTTATCTAAAAGAAGCGGGTATTGATGTTGCCGTATTTGATGGTACTGAACCTAATCCAAAAGATACGAATGTACTTGAAGGTCTTGCCATGTTTCGTAAAGAACAATGCGATATGATCATTACGGTGGGAGGCGGTAGCCCGCACGACTGTGGTAAAGGTATCGGTATTGCCGCTACTCATAAAGGTGACCTTTATCATTACGCAGGTATTGAAACACTAACCAATCCACTTCCACCGATTATTGCAGTGAATACGACTGCCGGTACAGCAAGTGAAGTGACTCGCCACTGTGTTCTGACCAATACAAAAACTAAAGTTAAATTTGTTATTGTAAGTTGGCGTAACCTCCCTTCTGTTTCTATTAATGATCCATTGTTAATGATTGGCAAACCCGCTGGACTCACTGCTGCAACAGGTATGGATGCGTTAACTCACGCAGTGGAAGCTTATATTTCTAAAGATGCTAATCCAGTCACTGATGCCTCAGCGATCCAAGCAATTCGTTTAATTTCTCGTAACTTACGTCAAGCCGTAGCGTTGGGAACAAACCTGAAGGCTCGTGAAAATATGGCTTATGCTTCACTTTTAGCGGGAATGGCGTTTAATAACGCTAATCTTGGTTACGTACATGCAATGGCTCACCAATTAGGGGGGTTATATGATATGCCTCATGGTGTTGCTAATGCGGTACTGTTACCACATGTGCTGCGTTATAACCTGATTGCAAACCCAGAAAAATTTGCAGATATTGCTGAATTTATGGGCGAAAATGTCACAGGATTATCCGTGATGGATGCTGCGGAACGCGCTATTGCAGCTATCGCTCGCCTCTCTGCGGATATAGGTATTCCTCAACATTTAGCTGAATTAGGTGTGAAAGAATCTGATTTCCCATATATGGCGGAAATGGCACTTAAAGACGGGAATGCATTCTCAAATCCTCGTAAAGGTAATGAAAAAGAGATCATTGACATTTTCCGCCAAGCCTTCTAATTCTTCAAAAAAATACTAAACATCATTAACCCACATCATAGTGGGTTAATGTTTATTTATTCGTTGATAATTGACTCATTATTAAACGGAGGAAAGATCAACTTTATCCACATTAATGCCATAATTGCCATTGTAAATAGTGCTATTGAAAGCAACGGCATCAACTGGCGATGAGATGTCATACTCATATTTAATGAGAGTTTTTCCAACGCAAATACACCGAAAGAGAAACACCAGAAAAGCCATTTTAAGAGTTTTCTCTTCGTTGTTCCCGAATATTCCGATCCTAGTATAAATACGATAGGTTTATTTTTATATTGTCCTTTATATCGGAGTTTATAAAAATGAATATCACGTTAAAAAAGATTGGAACACTGTGTGTCGCTTCTGTTCTGCTTTTTTCACTTGCGGGTTGTTCTAGTATGACAAAACGCGACCGTAACACAGCAATTGGCGCCGGTGCAGGTGCTATCGGTGGTGCTATTTTAACAGATGGTAGCGCATTGGGTACCATTGGTGGTGGTGTCTTAGGTGGCGTTATTGGTCACCAAGTCGGTAAAAAATAACTACTCGTTTCCTATTCTACTAGACTGGGTTTATATTTTTTACTCAGTCTAGTCACATACTGCATTAAGATAATCTGCATTTATTTTGGTGTGACATGAACAAATCATTTATCTCTCTAAAAAAAGCCATCGTGGTTTTATATAAGTCGTTTAGCGATTTCATTCATATTATGGTGACCTTTATTTTGTGTTACTTCTGTTTTCTTTTATCACCCACATTGGCTATTGCCGTTATTGGTAGCATCATTGTTATTATTACCATGTTCTTACTTAGTTTATTTATTTTACCGTGATGCCAGCTCAATTTTGTTTTCTTTTTTAATAAAAAAATCAACGAAATAATGGCCTCTTTTTCTGTCAGTTAAAAACCAAAATACAGATTATTAAAGATAAAAATCTTTTATATAAGAAAAGAAGCTTGTTTTTAGCCTGATTTATCACAAAGCCGATTTTTAAACTTGACTCTTTCTGGTGATAGCCTTTTACTTTCAATTATTATCACTATCGAGGGGAATTAAATGATTATTTTTATCACGGGTGCTTCCGCGGGCTTTGGTGAAGCCATTGCGCGTCATTTTATCAGCCATGGACATAAAGTTATTGGTACCGCTCGTCGTTTGGATAAACTTAATAACTTGCATAAAGAGCTAGGTGAAGCATTTTATCCATTGCAGTTAGATGTTACAGATAAAAAATCCGTCAGTGAGATTTACACGCAATTACCTGAAAAATGGCGTGAAATTGATGTGTTAGTCAATAACGCAGGCTTAGCCCTAGGTTTAAACACCGCCGATAAAGCCAACCTTGATGACTGGGATACGATGATCGAGACAAATAATAAAGGACTGGTTCATGTTACCCGCGCTATTCTTCCTTTTATGGTAGAACGAAACAAAGGTCATATTATTAATATCAGTTCAACCGCCGCGTCTTGGCCTTATATGGGCGGTAACGTTTACGGCGCTACTAAAGCATTTGTTAAGCAATTTAGTTTAGGATTACGTGCTGATCTCCAAGGTAAAAAAGTTCGTGTGACTGATATTGAACCCGGTCTTGTTGGTGGTACAGAGTTTTCATTAGTTCGTTTTAAAGGTGATAGTGATAAAGTTGAACAAACTTATGCTAATGCAAATGCATTAACACCTGAAGATGTAGCGGAAGCGGTATATTGGACTGCAACATTACCTGCGCATGTAAATATCAATACCCTAGAAATGATGCCTGTCAGTCAGTCATTTGCAGGATTGAGCGTTCATCGTCAAAACTAAACGCACTGAAAACACATTTTTTATTAAGGTATCAGCTATAATTATTAAGATATAATAGTCATTGAGAGCAATAGCTACATAACTTTAGAGGATCGCAACCATGATAAATACACTCACTAAGAAACAAGTCATCAGAACCATGGTGTTCTCCTTATTTCTTGGTTTATCAGTGTCTTCTTTTTCTTCTATTGCCGCTTCAACTAATGTAACCATTAATGGCAATGGCTATGACAATGTCTTAGATAAAGAACAAGCTCGGCAAATGAAAGAAGACTGGGATCAGAAACGCGAGCTTCGTACCCAAGTCAATCAACGGGAAAAAATCGAATTTAATAAAGTAGATAAAGCCATTGATGAGCGCGATGCTTGCCTGAAAAGCGCGAATATCTATGCATATTGGGAGCCAGAAACCCGTCGTTGTTTAGACAGTAATACCGGTCGCCCTGTTAACCCGTAAGAAAATAGTGTAAAACAGTGATGTTTTACTCCATAAAACAAGGAGAGAATGAGATGAAAAAATATGTATTTGCAGTAATGGCAACACTGGTTGCATTTGCACCTTTAGCCGCGAATGCGGGTTGTGATGAAGTCGTTGAGTCTATTCAACAAAAAATCGTTAATAATGGTGTACCAGCAGCGAACTTTACTTTAACTGTCGTCGAAAACGACCAAGTTGCACAAACAGAAGGTAAAGTTGTTGGAACTTGCGAAAATGATAGCAAGAAAATCATCTATACTCGTCATTAATCTATAGTTGATAAAATCATGTGATTAAAAAAGGGCGCAACGTTAGCGCCCTTTTTCTTTTTCTGCGGTTTATCAATGACTACTCTTTTGATTTATCAGTATTTTATCTTCTTTAGCCTTAATTTTGTGTGCTGTTTTTATTATTAGTTATGCTTGAGACTAAATCAGAAAAAACAAAAACACCCAATGAATTGACTCATCAGGCGTTTAAAAGTAACAAGTTTGGTATCGTTTAAAAACAGATAGCAATCCACTTCGTTACTTGTTTATATTTCCTCTTAAGCAGGTACAGCGATTTCCAACTGACTTAAATCGAGGTAACAAGAGAGATCACGTTCTTCAGGACGTAACAAATAAGGGATTTCACCAATCAGCGGTGCAGGAATATGCTGAGACAGCCTTTCCACAATTTTCGCGTAATAAGGTAATCCTGGATTTATCCTGTTCGCAACCCAACCTACTAGTTTTACACCATCGTTGATAATAGATTGCGCTGTTAATATTGAGTGATTGACACAGCCTGGTTGAATACCAACAACCAAAACAACTGGGATTTGTTCTTTTACCACCCAATCAGAATAAAAGGTATTATCATCAAGTAGATAACGCCAACCTCCATTACCCTCGATAACAACACACTCTGCTTTTTTACTTAAATTATTGAGCTCATTTGAAATTTTATTAAAATCAATTTCATTTTCGCTAACATAACAATTATCAAGCAAAATAGGATTAATTTCGTCGTAGCGAACTTCAACTGGCGATGAATTATGAATAATCATAGCATCACGATTACGTTCACCATCAGCCGTTTCATGCAATTCTGTTGCAATAGGCTTATAACCCACTGCCGTTGACCCGCCACGATTTAATGACTGAAGAAGTGCTCGGGTTACAACAGTTTTACCCACGTTGGTATCTGTCCCCGTAACAAAAAAGCGTGTTAACATATAATTTACTTCCGTTATGACAGATAAATCAGGTTCATAAAAAATGACAGAGATTAGAGTTTAGGGTAACACTGTTTCGGGTGGCTTGAGATAGCTCAATTTTTTAGTTAATTGGTCAAAAATAGAGAATTCGTTAATGATCAATTGACGCATTTACGCATAAAAAACAATTTTATTACGTTTTATTTAGCTTAATTTAGCCTTGCATTAATTCAATTAACAAAGAACCGTTGTACAACGCTTCTTTTACTAAAGACGCAGCTGGCAATGTGCCTTTATTTCTTAACTCTGTTTCTTCAATAATGAGTGAATTCGCATAACGAGGCATGGCGTGATCTTGAATATGACTCAACATCAACGGAAAGAGCACTGATTTAGCGCGACACAACGGCGAACCAATTAATATTTTTTGCGGATTAAAGATATTAATCATAACCGCCAAAATAAAACCTAATCGCTGAGCAACTAAATTCACAATCTCAAGTGCTGTTTTATCACCCACCAATATCGCATCACACAATGTCTCCACGGTAATAGGATATTTGTTTAGCAATGAAGTGGGATCTTCTTGAGCTAATAATTGAGCTTTTTTAATTAATTGAGGGATCGCAATTTCTGTTTCTAAACACCCTGTTGCCCCACAATAACAGCGATTTTGAGAATCGATAACTTTAGTGTGTCCAATTTCAACAGCGCTATGACTGTTAGAATGCAATGTTTTTCCATTGCTTATCACGCCAGCACCAACAATATCATCAATAACAATTTGCAGAATATCTGATTTGTTTTTTGCCGCACCATATAAAGATTCAGCCATTGTCCATGCAGTTACACTATGTTGTAAAAATACAGAAACACCTGTTTTTTCATGGATACTATCGGCGAGTGGAATGTCTTTAATATCATAATAAGGTGAGCTATAAATAACGCCACTAATAGGATCAACAATAGCATTCATTGTAATGCTAATTGCCGTCAATCGTTCAACATGAGATTGATAACGCTCAAAAAATTTATCAATAGCAGCTAAAAAGTGATTAAGAAAATCATCACTGTATTCTTTGGGAAAATCAAAAGTATCCTCAGTAACCAGTTTGCTGTCTAACTCTCTTAAACTAAAAAGCAAACTACCTTTATTGACGCGAATACAGAGGAATTGCCAGCCTTGGCTTTCTAATTTTAGTCCGACAGCAGGTCTGCCACGAAATCCCACATCTGGGAACTCTGTTTCATGAATAAGATGTGCTTCAACTAATTCTCGCGTGATCTTAGTAATACTTGCTGGCGCAAGCTCTGCCTTTTTCGACAATGAAATACGAGAAATGGGACCATGTTCATCAATCAACCGAAAGACTGTACCAAGATTAAATTGTTTTACGTGATCGATGTGGCTAGGTTGGTTCCCCATTGAATGCATCCTTAATTAAAGAGCCATAATTAATTCGAGGCTCCAAATAATTCATTACCGATTATGTCGTCAGTTTGTGATAATTGTACAATACTTACATAAAAAGCGTGATCAAAAACACAGATAAATCAAGATTTTTGGTGATCTAAGATATTTTTCAACAGCAATTGCGTTAATCGATTCGCCGCTGCGGGAATAGCTCGTTTATTATGTGAAACTAACCAAACTTCAGAGAATGCCTGAGAATTTGCAAAATGTAGATAATGTACCCCATCAACTTTCATTCGTGTAAATGATTTTGTCACAATGGAAATACCAAGCCCAGCCGCAACTAACCCTAAAATCGTCATGGCTTCACCCGCTTCTTGTGCAATAGTTGGTGTAATTCCTGATAAGCTAAGCAGTTGAATAATCTCATCATAAAGTGCCGTACCGACATCCCTTTCAAAGAAAACAAAAGGATATTGCCCAATATCTTGAATATTGACCCCGGTTTCTTTATAAGCAAGCAGAGGATGCCCTTCATAAACCGCTAAAATAAAAGGTTCACGAAACAACAGCTGGTGGTGCAAATTGTCTGGTAATGTTGTATTTCGCATGATCCCAAGATCAATTCGTCCCGTCAGTAATGGGGATATCTGTTGTTTTGTATTCATTTGATGCATATGAATACCAACTTCTGGATAGTTTTCTCGAAACTGTCGCAAACTCAAGGTGACTAAATGCATAAAAGGCGTTGTTGAGGTAAACCCTATTGAAATTTCACCTAACTCACCTTTCTCCATTCTAGCCGCACGCGTTGCCGCTGCGTTGACCTGCGCCATAATTTGATACGACTCTTTTAAAAACATTTGTCCGGCAGGTGTTAACGACACAGAACGGTTTGTTCGCTCTAAGAGTCTAGCGCCTATTTCGTTTTCAAGTGCTTGTATTTGTTGGCTTAAAGGGGGCTGAGAAATATTCAATCTTTCTGCTGCTTTACCAAAATGAAGCTCTTCAGCAACAGCAATAAAATAACGCAAATGTCTAAGTTCAATATTCATATTTCTCTCATATCGTCATTAATACTTTAAAAGTCTTATTTCTAATGATTAATATATTAGACAAAAAAATCAAATATTTCTAACATTGACATAAATCAAATTTAAGTAATGGAAGTTTAATCAATATGGATACTCACGAAATAGACAGTAAACACATGAGCTTAGGCACTGATATTTCAGACAATACATCAAGTATAGAAAAGCCTGCTCATCGTCAATCTAACCCTAAACACTATATTCAACGTGATGATGCACTGTACATAAAAGTAACAGTGTCCTTTTTTATGGTTGGCTTAGCGACATTCGCCTTACTCTATTTTGTGCAACCCATATTGCCGGTGTTATCTAACGAATTTTCCGTTAGCCCTGCAACCAGTAGTTTAGCGCTTTCACTTTCGACCGCTTTAATGGCATGTGGATTATTAATCACAGGTCCTCTATCAGATGCCTTTGGTCGTAAAAATGTCATGGTTATCGCACTGTTTTGTGCCGCATTTTTTACATTATTAAGTGCAACCATGAATAGCTGGACAGGCATTTTAATTACGCGAGCTTTAGTTGGACTTTCATTAAGTGGCGTTGCAGCAGTGGCAATGACGTATTTAAGTGAAGAAATTCACCCCGCTTATCTCGCATTATCCATGGGGTTGTATATTAGCGGGAACTCTATTGGAGGGATGAGTGGGCGCGTTATTACAGGGGTATTAAGTGATTATTATTCTTGGCGTTTATCCGTTGTTATTCTAGGCATTTTTGCCCTTTTTGCCGCGATTACTTTCTGGAAGATATTACCCGCTTCACAGCACTTTAGACCGACAGCATTAAAACCTCGTAATCTTCTTATTACTACTAAATTGCATTTTAGAGATAAAGGACTGCCTTTGTTATTTATTGAAGGTGGCTTATTAATGGGCGGTTTTGTCACTTTATTTAACTATATTGGCTATCGTTTATTAGATGCACCCTATTCATTAAGTCAAACGACTGTAGGGCTGATTTCTATCGTCTATTTAAGTGGTACGTATAGCGCATCTAAAGCAGGCTTATTAACCACTAAATACGGTTTAGGCAAGGTCTTTATTGCTGGCATTTCAATGATGTTAATTGGCATATTGATTACCTTAATTGAATCACTGCCCATTATTTTTATTGGGATGCTTATCTTAACGACAGGTTTCTTTGCTGCTCATGCGGTCGCAAGTAGTTGGGTTGGGCGTCGCGCTAAGCGAGGAAGAGCCCAAGCCTCTTCACTTTATCTTTTTACTTACTATGCAGGTTCTAGCCTTGCTGGTACGGTGGGTGGATTATTCTGGGTGAGTTACGGTTGGCTTGGCGTAGGATTATTTATCGCCCTTTTAATGTTAACCGCTTTATTAATAGCATTACACTTAAACAAAGTTGCCCAGTAAATTTATTGATAATAAATAAAGTGCAAAAGCAGATTAACACCGTTTAATGTTGTCGATTTTGCACTCACTTCTTAAGGTATAAACCTATTCTTTAAGAAGGAACGACGATTATGCCTACCATAAAACTATCTATTACCCTGCTATTTCTCTTTTTCTCCTCTTTTGCGAGTGCATTTACAAAACAGTGTCCACCAACAAAACCAGATTGTGATGTTATTTATGACTCGTTAATACAGCCGAATGAAAAACAGACTGCCTTTGATTTAAAAACCATCAAATAATCTCCTTTTAAGAAAAATATCAAATAATCTCCTTTTAAGAAAAATATCATCAAAATATGCCCTTTTTTCGCTATACTGTATAAATAAACAGTATAGCGTATTTTTCGCATTTTACCCTATTAGACCCATGTACTTTCCACTGAAGTTAATGTATTGTTTTAAGTAAAGGCTAACTGTATGTTGTAACTAAATAAGGATATGAGTATGAACAAGTATGATTTAATCGCACAATTTAATGACTGCTTTAAACAGTTAGAAACAGAGATTGAAATGTTATCAACTTTGCTTAAAACGCTGACATTATTGCCTTCTGCTGTATTTGAATTACCCGATGTGAGTAAAGAAGAAGAACATGATGAGGTTGTTCGCGTTACAGTGTCACCTTGCTATAATGAAGAAGCCAGAGATCTCACTTTAAAACTAATAGCGAATCTTTTTATTTATGATAATGCTCCACATATCAGTAGTAAACGCGCTATTCGTTTACCCGGCGTACTCTGTTTTAGTACCGATAATCAAACATTTAAGTCTGTAAAAAAACAAATTGAGCAAATTAATTTATTAAAAAAACAGCTTTCCGATATTGTCACTAAAGAATCTGGTATATCAAAAGAAGAACGTTTTGATTTCGTTCATAACCAGCTGAAAGGCTTAATTACGCTTAATGCTTATCGTACCCTCACCCTATTATCTGATCCAGATACAGTGCGTTTTGGTTGGGCAAATAAGAATATTATTAAGAATTTAACGCGTGATGAGGTATTAACTCAATTAGAGAAAAGCCGTGCTGCCAATCGCGCAGTCCCCCCTTATACCAGTGAACAATGGGCTGAACGTCTGGACAAAGAGATCATCACGCTTTCTCAATTACCTGAAAATGCAAAATTAAAAATAAAGCGTCCGGTCAAAGTGCAACCTATTGCGCGTGTTTGGTATTCAGAACGACAAAAACAAGTGCAATATGCGTGTCCTTTGCCTTTATTCGCTTTCTATATTGATAAAGAGAGCGACTTTAAACCCGTTATTGGCGAACTTCCTGATTATGATGCGAATAACATTCAAATTCGCCATCGCCCTAAAGCTAAAAAGCTGCAATTAATTATTCCAAGAATGCATTTGTATCTTGAAAAATAGCAGATCAAAATAATGGCTTATTTTTCAATAAGTTTAATTGAGCTTCCTTGAAGAATTTGCTGAAGATAATCATTAAGCTGAACAAAGTGAGTGTCTTCAATATCTAAGCAAATTGTTATCACCACATTGTTTTTTAATACAAGGGTAATATTTTTTCGATCTAGGATGATTTTTTCAACCGTATTAATGGCTTCAATATCAGATAAATGAGTCATTAAACCAATAGAATTATCTATATCTTCATCTTCTTCATCAAATCTTGAAAGAATAATGAAATGATCTGGAGAAACAGCATCATCCCCAATTCCGATAATGGTGACATCATCTTCGACATAACAATTAACTTCGGTTGCAGTAAACGTAATATCTTCAGTCATTATTTTTCCTATAAGATCTAAAAATCCCGCCATTAATAGCGGGATTTAATATCGGCTAAATAAGTGTATTTAACACTTATTTTTTCATGCTACCAACCATATCTTCTGGACGTACCCAGCTATCGAATTCTTCCGATGTCAGGTAGTTCAGTTTCAGTGCAGATTCTTTTAACGTTAAGCCTTCTTTATGCGCTTTCTTCGCAATTTCAGCGGCTTTATCGTAACCGATATGAGTGTTTAACGCAGTAACTAGCATTAATGATTCATGCAGTAGTTTATTGATACGTTCACGGTTTGGTTCAATACCAATTGCACAGTGCTCATTGAAACTACGCATACCATCAGCCAGTAAACGGACTGATTGTAAGAAGTTATCAATGATCATTGGACGATAAACGTTCAGTTCAAAGTTACCTGATGCGCCACCAATATTGATTGCAACATCATTACCCATGACTTGAGCACATAGCATTGTTAATGCTTCACATTGTGTTGGGTTAACTTTACCTGGCATGATTGAACTACCTGGTTCGTTTTCTGGGATAGCGATTTCGCCAATACCACAACGAGGACCAGAAGCTAACCAACGTACGTCATTAGCAATCTTCATTAATGATGCAGCTAAACCTTTTAACGCACCATGCGCATGAACTAATGCATCACAAGTTGCTAATGCTTCAAATTTATTAGGAGCCGTGACAAAAGGCTGACCTGATAATTCAGCGATACGCTTAGCAACACGCACAGCATATTCTGGATGGGTATTTAATCCTGTACCCACTGCTGTACCGCCGAGTGCTAATTCACAAACATGAGGAACGGAGTCATCGATATGTTTGATGCTGTGCTCAAGCATAGCAGCCCAACCGGAGATCTCTTGACCTAATGTCAGTGGTGTCGCATCTTGCAGGTGAGTACGACCAATTTTAACGATATCATGGAAAGCTTCTGCTTTCTCTTTGAATACTTTCAGCAGTGATTTTAATTCTGGCAATAAATCCTGACGTAATGCAATAACAGCAGCGACATGCATGGCCGTTGGGAACACATCATTTGAACTCTGACTTTTGTTAACATCATCGTTCGGATGAATTTTGCGTTCCATGCCACGAATACCACCAAGTATCTCACTACCGCGGTTAGCTAACACTTCATTCATATTCATATTTGATTGAGTGCCAGAACCGGTCTGCCAGATTGCTAATGGGAATTCAGTTGGGTGTTTACCTGCGAGCACTTCATCTGCGGCTGCGATAATTGCATCTGCGCGCTCTTTGGGTAATAAACCTAAATCCATGTTAACACCAGCGGCGGCTTTCTTCGTGATAGCAAGCGCATGGATAAGTGCAACCGGCATTTTTTCAACTGAAATACGGAAGTGTTCAAGAGAACGCTGCGTTTGAGCTCCCCATAACTGGTCAGCGGGTACTTCGATTTGCCCCATTGAGTCTTTTTCAATGCGAGTGGCTGCCATTTCAATCTCCTTAAGTACACAGAATAATTGATTAATTCCGAATCACTTTTTAGTAAATAACTCGGATACCAATATCATGCCATAAACAGAATAATAAATATGAGAGCTAAAGCGAGCTTATGAAATTTATAACAGAATGAAATCTGTTGATTTTTTTAGAAAATAGGGTTAGCAATTTTATTTTATTCCTAATGTTATTTTTTAAGCATTCATATTTATATCCATACATATTATGAGCCTTTATTATTCATCATAAATAGAATTACATCACAATTAAATATTGTCTAAATCTAAAAAGGAGTAAGAAAAAAGCATTTTTATCCACTCTCAAATTATCTTATAAATCATATTCATTTTGCTTTAAACTCATTATGTTAGCGATTAACTAAGTAAGTTCTGATTGCGATTTTATTCCACTAAATCTATATTTACGGTTAATATAGATGGCGATGTATATATGTGGATTGTCTATATTTAAACTTAGTAAAATTTATCACCAATTTATCGGGTTGTTTAAGGGTTACAAAACAGCCTTTATAACGTACATCGCCAGATGTACACAGAGGATGGACTAGAATTATGAAGAAATCGCTTGTCGCTGTTGGTGTTATCGTCGCACTCGGTGTTGTTTGGACTGGTGCGTCATGGTACATGGGCAGCAAAATTGAAAGTCGCTTACAGGAAGAAACGAAACTAGCTAATGAACAATTGGCGCAACTTGCTAAAAAAGCACAGTTTGGTGCTGATGTTAAACTTGAAATTCGTGACTATAAGAAAGGGGTTTTCACCTCTAATGCAGACTTTGTTGTCGTGATTTCACCAGATGCTAGTGATGCAGACCAAGAAAAAAAAGTAGAAGAAGTTATCTTCTCTACTGATATTGACCACGGTCCATTCCCTCTTTCTGATCTGGCTAAATTTAATTTGGCGCCAAAATTAGCAGCAATGGATAACACGCTAGTTGATAACAACTCAACAAAAGAGTTATTCAAGCTGACTAAAGAAAAATCGATTCTGAATGGTCACACTTCTTTAGCTTTCGATGGTTCAGTATCCGGTACTGCGACACTAAGCTCTATCGATTTTGCTGAAAATGGTGGCACAGTTAAAACGACACCTATCACTGTTGAGTTCTCATCAGACAAAGATGCAACAAACTTTGCGACCAAAATTAAAGGTGACCAAGTTGTTGTGACTAAAGATGATGAAGAAACCTTCACAATTAAAAACATCTCTGGTGCGATTGTTGGAACGAAAGTAAATGATGATCAGTACTTATTTAATGAACAATTATTAAATTTTGCTGAAATTGCGCATACCAGCAAAGACAAAGCATCTGATTTCTCACTAAAAGATTTTTCTCTGACAACAAAAAGTGATATCAAAGATAAGCTCTTTAATATCTCTCAAACTTATTACTTTAAGTCACTGAATGTTGCTGGGCTAGAATTTGGTGCAGGTAAATTTGGCTATTCAATTGATAAAGCTGATCCAGATGCAATGTTGTTATTAACTAAAGTTTATAACAACTCATTGTTACCGTGGAATAAAAATCATTTCGACAATTCTGAAATCGTTGAACAAGCTGTTCGTGATGTTCTGGAAAAAGGCTTAGTTTTCCGTATTGATGAAGCCTCTTTAACAAACAAAAGCGGTGCAAGTAAGCTAGCCTTTAACTTAGATCTAAATGCATTTAACGTTAAGGTATTAGAAAGCCAAGAGAAATCACCAGCAGAGTTATTTAACTATCTGTTTAAAAATATCGATTTTAATATTGATTTATCTCTTCCAATGTTAGCTGAATTCCGTAACACCACTCAATATCTTGATGCGGCTCGTTACCAAGAAACAGCATTAACAGATGAAGAGAAAAAAGAGATTGAAACAGCAACAGCGGCTGATATTGAACAGTTAAAAACTGAGTTACAGCAAAATATCAACCAAATTTCTCAAGACGAGAAAGATGCATTACCTCTGATGTTACTTGCTCAGGATGGTAAAGCATTAAGCATGAAACTGAACTATGCTGCAGATAAATTCACCATGAATGGTAAAACTTATACTTTTGATGAGTTTATGGAAGTCACCCAAGCTCCTCAAATGTTAGGTTTAGCTGCAATGTTATTCGGTATGGGTGCATCATCTTATGATTACGATGACTCTGATTATTCAGAAGAAGGTTATCAAGAAGAAATGACAGAAGATCCAGCCATTATCGAAGAACAAGACATTTTAATTCCTGAGCAACCAGCACAAGCTCAATAATTGACTTTTTGTTAGAACCGTCAGTTGTTAAAACAATAAATACCCCATTTGTGAATAACATAATGGGGTATTTTTTTAGCATCGTGTTTTCATTAACAATCGCGATCTTTAGCTGGAATATGGTGATGACTCCATTCATCTTTACAACAAGAATCAATAACCTTATTAATAATTCCCGCAAGAGTATTTACAGTGGAAATAATAGAAGTGAGTTGTGTGCAGACCTGATTACAGTTAGATGTTTTTTCATCCGGTTTAGGAATATCCGGTAACGTCAAGCTATCACAGAGTATTTCTTGTAATACTAATGAGAATTGCGCAATACCTGTAGTATAGATATATGAGCGCCCTCCTGTCTCTCTTGCTAAACGTTCATATTCTCTTGTAATACTATCTCTATCAGCAATACTTGGGAAACGATCTAAATTCGTTATTTTATTATCAGGTGTTCCTTGATAGGTATACACTTTAACTTTTTTGTTCTGAGCTACAGAGATAGCTTCATCATTTTTTCTAACTGCATCATTTGTAAGAACACCACCGCCCCCTTCCATCCCTTCATCACCCAACACAAAAATAGCGCGGCGGGCACCGTCACGCCAATCAAAATACTTACTTAAATCAATTACTGCACGACATAAATCCTCTTTATTGCCTGCATGATCACGCCCATCAGCTTCTTTAAATGGTTTTCTTGCCTGTAACCGACTTTCAGGAACCCCTAGCGCTTTTAAATAGTCACTGGCTGATTGATCAAATTTAGTATCATCCCATGTACCTTCTATACCTAAAAAGGTCACTCTCAGTTTTGATGGACATTGTTCAAGTGCAGTTTGTATTGCACCATCCACTTCTTTGCTTAAATCTGACGACTCATCAGACATAGAACCACTGGTATCAATCACGACAACTAAATCTAACGCAATCACACCATCACCAGTAACGACTTGTGATCCATAAGTAAGATTATTTGCAGATGAAGGTGGAAGTAATTTGGACATTAATTGGTGTTGTACATTATTATTTTTCTTTTCAAAACGAAAATCAGAATTCTCATTCATACTTATATGCCTTAATTTAAAATAATTAGGTTTCTATTAAAAATCATTGTGTAAATAATGATATTCAGTTAAATATATCTATTTGATAGCAACCCATTATGCCGTTACTTTCCTATTCTTGCTCTCTTATTTAATAAAAGAGATATTTTATTTTTTAGCTCTATTTTATTTCCATAAATAAATTAAAATAAAAAGACTCTTTATTAATTTTATAAAAATATTCTTTTTATTCTTTATCCAAACACTTTAAGCCACGATAAAAAAGCATCTATTAAGTAACCATCATAACAAAATGATATTCCGTTGTTTTTTTCAATCATATTATCGTCTTAAACCTATCAAAGTAACTGATAAGATATTTCAATTATCATGATAAGTCTTTTCAAACCTAATTTTTAATGTGTCAGTTTACTTGATAATACACATCAATTAGATTGAATATTGTAGCTAATAAATAAACACTTATTTTTTCTATTTTTTATTTTTTAACTTAACGGCGAGAAAAAACGGCATTTTTAGTTTTAAAAATAACCAATTTAAGTTTATTTATTAGTGAATAAAATAAAAATCAGTCATAATAACCTGCAACTCATTTATATTTACCCGATTATAAGAAAATCACTATAAACGATAGATTTTCATTATTTCTATTAAAAGGAAAATAACACGTGATTGACACACAGTTGCCTTTAACCGATTTACATCGCCATTTAGATGGTAATATCCGTCCTCAAACGATTTTAGAGTTAGCAAAGCAACATAATATTGCGCTTCCCGCTTACGAATTAGAGGCATTGCGCCCTCATGTACAAATTACAAAAAATGAGCCAAGTCTTGTTAGCTTTTTACAAAAATTAGATTGGGGTGTGGCGGTTTTAGCCGATTTAGACGCCTGTCATCGTGTTGCTTATGAAAACGTAGTGGATGTGGTTAATGCAGGTATCGATTACGCTGAACTGCGATTCTCTCCTTACTATATGGCAATGAAACATCAATTACCGGTTGAAGGTGTCGTGGAAGCCATTGTT
This sequence comes from Proteus cibi, assembly GCF_003144405.1. Classification (GTDB taxonomy): domain Bacteria; phylum Pseudomonadota; class Gammaproteobacteria; order Enterobacterales; family Enterobacteriaceae; genus Proteus; species Proteus cibi. The sequence continues at coordinate 267,276 of NZ_PENW01000015.1, read as the reverse complement.
GATGGTGTACAAAGCGCATTGCAATCACACGATGTAGACATTCGTTTAATCGGTATTTTAAGCCGTACCTTTGGTGAAAACGCCTGCCAACAAGAACTAGATGGCTTACTAAAACATCAAGATAAAATTACAGCACTTGATTTAGCCGGTGATGAATTAGGTTTCCCTGGTCATTTATTCCAACCTCATTTTAATCGTGCTCGTGATACTGGCTGGAATATTACAGTTCATGCTGGTGAAGCGGCGGGTGCAGAGAGTATTTGGCATGCCATTAAAGAATTAGGTGCAAGTCGTATTGGTCATGGTGTTAAAGCGATTGAAGATCCACGTTTAATGGATTACCTTGCCGAGCATCAAATTGGTATTGAGTCTTGCTTAACATCAAATATTCAGACCAGTACGATCAATTCGTTAGCAGAGCATCCTTTAAAAACATTTTTAGAGCATGGCATTATTGCTTCTCTTAATACTGATGATCCAGCAGTTGAAGGGATTGAGCTAAAACACGAATATACTGTTGCAGCACCTGCTGCTGGATTAACACCAGTGCAAATCCGCCAAACACAAATTAATGGCTTAAAAATGGCATTTATTAGCCAAGCCGAACGTGATGCATTAATGAAGAAAGTAAGCTCACGTTAATATCGAATCGCTTATTGATTAAAACCATCTGTTTATCAGGTGGTTTTTTATTTATTAAAAATGGATGGAATTCTTAATGACTCTTAGACTAGAATTCATTTTCAAGGGGTTATTTATCATTAAGGAAAAGTTATGTGGAATATTCACCCGACAAGAGGTCAATATAAATTATTAGCACAATATCTATCACCGCTTGACGCTTCTATTGAAGCAGGTTTACTTCAATCAGAAGGTATTGATGCGATCCTGTTAGATGAAAATATTGTTTGGAATAATCAAGTGTACGCCCAAGCGATTGGGGGCGTAAAACTACTCGTTAACAATAAAGAATTTGAGCAAGCACAGACAATACTTAATGAGCTTTATCAAGGTAAATATACTATTAACGACCAGTTAGAACCCATCAATTGTAATTTAAAAATTGATGTAAAAAACAATAAATCCGACTATTTAAACATGGGATTTGTTTTCTTGATTTATCTTGTATTCGGCTTACCACTCCCTTTTAAATCTCAATCCCCTTCATTGACTGATGATAAAGAAAATAGTGAAAATCATGATCAACATAGCAAATAAAAAGGCACCGATATACATTAAATCGGTGCCTTTTTTCCATTAATTTAATTATTAATATTATTGATTATCCACCAGCGTAATACATTATTTCTTTTCCGCTTGATTAGCATAGCGCTGTGCTAGCACCGCACAAACCATTAATTGGATCTGATGGAATATCATTAACGGTAATAACATTACCCCCACCGTCGCAGCAGGAAATAACACATTCGCCATAGGTACACCATTTGCTAAACTCTTTTTAGAACCACAAAAAACAATGGTGATTTCATCTTCTTTATTAAAACCAAGCCATCTTGCACTGTAGACGTTCACAACAATAACAATCGCTAACAGAATACAACTCACTACGGCAATCGTTAATAACGACCAACCGTCAATTTTATGCCAGATCCCTTCGACAACCGCCTCACTAAATGCCACATAAACCACCAGCAAAATAGAAGAACGATCCGTTCTATTAACTAATTTTTTATGCTTATCAACCCAACGACCAATTAAAGGTCGTGATAAGTGACCAATAATAAAAGGTACCATCAGTTGCAGTAAGATTGATTGGATCGCCCCTGCCGTATCAAAATCATCCGCAGAGCCTTGCGTTTGCATTAAAAAACCGACTAATACCGGTGAAAGAAAAACACCAAGAATACTGGATGCAGATGCACTACAAATAGCCGCAGCGACATTTCCTCCAGCCACAGAAGTAAAAGCAATAGCAGATTGAACCGTCGCAGGTAACGCACAAAGATATAAAAAACCCATATAGACAGTCGGTGACATCCATTCAGGCACTATAACTTGTAATCCGAGCCCTAAAATAGGGAAAAGAATAAAGGTACTGGCAAATACAGTAAGGTGTAAACGCCAATGCCCAAGTCCTGCCAGTATCGCCTCTCTAGAGAGCTTTGCACCATGTAAGAAGAATAGCAGTGCTATCGCGCCAGTCGTAAGATATTGAAACAGGACTTTAATATCGCCTTGTGCGGGAAGTAGCGTTGCGAGTGTCACCACACCAATCATAATCATGAGAAAAGGATCAAGTTTTAGTTTTTGCCACCAAGACATTAGATTTAGCGCTCCCTTTTGCTTATAACGTAATAGTTTGTTTTAAACGATTAGATATTTCGCCCGCTTCAATCAAACGCATAATGGCTGTTGCTTGTATTGGCGTAACAGGGTTTTCTTCCCCCAAAGTAATTGCACGATAAATTTGTTGATAGTAAGCAGGATAATCACCAGAAAGTGTAGTGAGTGTGGTTGTCTCTAACTCACCGGACTCTGACAGTATTGTTAATTCACCATCATTATTGTCCATTCCCCAATTATAAGTTTGATTAGGGAGATAACCGGCTTTTAAGGCATCTTCTTGGGTATCTAACCCATACTTAACATAGCTTCCTTTTGTCCCATGAATAGCAAAGATGGGCGTCGGAGATGCAACTAACATCGAAGCGTGAAGGACAACTCTAAGATTGTCATATTCTAGTAATGCATGAAAGTAATCAGCATTTTTTGCATTAGGGCGTAATTGCGCAATATCAGCAGTAATCGCTTTAGGTTCACCAAAGAGGCAAATCGCTTGGTCAAGCACATGAGGAGCGAGATCGTACCAAAGCCCGCCACCAATTCCCGCATCTTCTCGCCAACGTTGACGAACAGTTGGACGAAAACGATCAAAATGCGCTTCATAGGCACTGATATCACCCAGTGTTTTATCAGCTAAAAGCTTTTTGACGGTTAAGAAACCCGAATCCCAACGGCGATTATGAAAGACGGAAAGAAGTTTACCGGCATCTGTTGCTTGCTGAGTCAATTTTTCAGCCTCTTCCAGTGTCAGTGTAAACGGTTTATCAACAATAACATGTTTACCTTTTTCCAGAGCCTGTGAAGCCAGTGAATAGTGAGTATTATTCGGTGTTGGAATAATGATTAAGTCTATTGAGGGATCATTGATAAGTGTTTGAGGGTCTGCATAAACCGTAATATGGGGAAAATCTTGTTTCACTTTATTTTCATCAGAGCTTGAAATTGCACTAAGATTTAAGCCTTCGGTTGTTGTTATTAGCGGAGCATGAAAGGTTTTACTTGCATAGCCATACCCGATAATTCCAACATTGAGTTTAATTGCCATAACCCTATCCTATTTTTATCTGTTTTTTTATTAACAAAAATCACTTTCACTTTTGTAGATAAATAAATAATAACAAAGTTTGTGATAATATCCCGTTTAGTTCTATACATACGAGTAGGAATAATTAATTAATGAAATTTGATCTCAAAGCAAACACACAAAATAGCCTTTCAGGAAAAGCGCCTATTACCGGGTGGTTGCTTGCGCCATTGGCTTATATGATCTTGTCAGTTATTGGTTCTGGATTGATGTCTGTTCTCTATGTTATTAAATATTTTTCAGATTTTTCGATCCTCCACCAGCTTCCTTTTCATTTGATATCAAGTTGGTATCTTTCCGCGTTAACAACATGGGTAATGTTTAGCTTTACGCTTTATCTACTAAGACAATTTTTTTATCGTGCTAAAAACTTTCCACGCCTGTTTATTTTTTGGTTGCTGATCAACTTACTATTAGCCATTAAGAGCTTTGGCTTTGCACCTGTTGACGACCAAACCGCATTACAATCCCTTTTATGGTCTGTTTTCTCGACTGTCTGCTTTGTGCCTTATATTAAGTACTCTAAACGTGTCCGTGAAACTTTCACACAAGTTCGATAACTTCACGTCTTTACCCTTGATATTATAGACACTTGTTTAGCCTCTTTATTTCAGGAGGCTTTTTGTTTCTCTGTTTAACAATTTTGGCATAACAATGACTGATTACTTGCTTCTATTCGTCGGCACCGTATTGGTGAATAACTTTGTACTCGTCAAATTCCTTGGTTTATGCCCATTTATGGGTGTATCAAAAAAATTAGAAACTGCGATTGGCATGGGATTTGCGACCACCTTTGTTATGACTCTTGCCTCGATTAGTTCTTGGCTGATGGATAATTTTATTTTAGTTCCTTTGGACTTACTTTATTTACGCACACTGAGCTTTATTTTAGTTATTGCAGTAGTTGTACAATTCACTGAAATGGTCGTAAGAAAAACAAGCCCAACACTCTATCGTTTATTAGGGATCTTCTTACCTTTAATTACCACAAACTGTGCCGTATTAGGTGTGGCATTATTAAATATCAATCAAGCCCACACGTTTATGCAATCTGCCGTTTATGGTTTTGGTGCCGCCGTCGGTTTCTCTCTTGTAATGGTATTATTTGCTGCTATTCGAGAACGCTTAGCCGTCGCCAATGTACCTGCACCCTTTAAAGGTGCTTCAATTGGTTTAATTACTGCAGGTTTAATGTCTCTCGCCTTTATGGGTTTTAGTGGTTTGGTGAAACTGTAATGAATTCTTTATGGATAGCAATTGGCGTACTCGGTGCGCTAGGTCTTATCTTTGGGCTAATTTTGGGATATTCCGCGCGTCGTTTTAAAGTGGAAGAAGATCCTATTGTCGAAAAAATTGACGCGATATTACCGCAAAGCCAATGCGGGCAATGTGGTCATCCTGGGTGTCGTCCTTATGCAGATGCTGTCGCAAACAATGGTGAGATGATTAACCGTTGTGCACCGGGTGGCGAACAAGTGATGTTAAAAATAGCTGAATTGATGGGGGTTGATCCTCAACCTCTTGATGGTGACGAAGAAGCGTTAAATCCAATTAGAAAAGTCGCCTTAATTGATGAAGATAATTGCATAGGATGCACTAAGTGTATTCAAGCATGCCCAGTTGATGCCATTGTGGGTGCAACTCGTGCTATGCACACCGTTATTGAAGACTTATGTACCGGATGTGACTTATGTGTTCCGCCTTGCCCTACTGATTGTATAACTTTAGTCCCTGTCAAAGTCACAACCTCAAACTGGAAATGGGATTTAAATACAATCCCTGTAAAGAACATTCCAGCAGAGCCAGAAGAAACCCCGGAAGATGAACCGTCATTGAAGACGGAGGATAACGCTCATGTTTAATCTCTTTTCGTTATTTAAAAAAGATAAAATCTGGGATTTTAAAGGTGGTATTCATCCTCCTGAAATGAAATTACAGTCAAGTCGTACTCCTATGCGTATAGCGCAATTACCTGATGAAGTCATTATTCCTATTCATCAGCACTTAGGTGTACCGGGTCAACTTTGTGTCAACGTAGGTGAGTATGTATTAAAAGGTCAACCTTTAACAAAAGGGATTGGCAGAACATTACCTGTACATGCCTCTATCTCTGGTACAGTGACAGCAATAGAACCTTTTCCAAGTACTCACCCTTCAGGATTACCTGAAATTGCAGTAAGAATTCAATCTGACGGTAAAGATGAGTGGCGTGAGCAATTCCCTCTTGTGGATTATCAATCACACAGTAAAGAGGTTTTACTCACTCGTATCCATGAAGCAGGTATTGCGGGATTAGGTGGAGCTGGATTTCCAACAGCCACAAAATTAAAAGGGGGTGGCGATCTTGTTAAAACACTCATCATCAATGCCGCTGAATGTGAACCTTATATCACAGCAGACGATCGTTTAATGCAAGAGCATGCCGATGAAGTGATTGCAGGATGTCAGGTCTTAATTCACCTTCTCTCTCCGGATGAAGTGCTAATTGGTATTGAAGATAATAAGCCTGAAGCCATCGAGTCATTAAAACACGCTTTAAATGCCGTTCCTGATGAAAAACGTATTTTCATTCGTGTTATTCCAACAAAATACCCATCAGGCGGTGCTAAACAACTCACTAAGATCTTAACAGGTAAAGAAGTGCCATCAGGCGGTCGTTCATCTGATATTGGCGTTTTGATGCAAAACGTCGGTACTGTTGTTGCCATCAAACGCGCCATTATTGATGATGAGCCATTAATTGAACGGGTTGTCACCGTCACAGGTAATGGCGCTAAAACACCCGGTAACTTTTGGGTGCGTTTAGGTACACCTATTTACTCATTACTAAAACAAGCGGGTTTTGTTGCAGGCTCCGAACAAATGGTGATTATGGGTGGACCATTAATGGGCTTTACCTTACCAGACTTAAATGCCCCTGTTGTTAAGATAACGAACTGCTTACTTATCCCTTCAGCTGAAGAGATGGATACAGATAACCTGGAAGAAGCCTGTATCCGTTGTGGTCATTGTGTTGATGCTTGCCCTAGTGGTTTATTACCTCAACAACTTTACTGGTTTAGTAAAGGTAAAGAGCATGAGAAAGCACAACAACATAATTTATTTGATTGTATCGAATGCGGTGCTTGTGCATTTGTTTGCCCAAGTAATATTCCGCTCGTTCAATACTATCGCCAAGAAAAAGCAGAAATACGTGAAATTGATGCGGAAGCAAAACGCGCAGCGGAAGCCAAAGCGCGTTTTGAAGCTAAGAAAATACGTATGGAGCGTGAAAAACTTGAGCGTGAAGCAAGACATCAACGCGCTGCGGTTAAACTTGATAGTGAAGATCACAGTGAAGTTCAATCAGCACTTTCACGTGTAAAAGCCAAACAAAGTATCGGCAAAATTATTTCCGTTAAAGCGGGAGAAGCGCCTGATAATGCTGCTGCTATTGCTGCTCGTAAAAAACGTAAAGAAGAAGTCAGGGCAAAACAAGCCGCTAAATTAGCGCAGCAAAAAGCACTAGAAGCCTCAAATGAAAATATCGCGAATGAGAACGAAGATGCTGATCCCCGTAAAGCTGCTGTTGCGGCTGCATTAGCTCGAGTTAAAGCGAAAAAAGCTCAACAAGCTCAACAAGCTCAAGCAGAAACAACAACGGATAATGCACCGACGCAAAATGCGGAAGCGGAAGATGTCGATCCCCGTAAAGCTGCCGTTGCGGCTGCATTAGCTCGAGTTAAAGCGAAAAAAGCTCAGCAAGCTCAAGCAGAAACAACAACGGATGATGCACCAACGCAAAATGCGGAAGCAGAAGACGTCGATCCCCGTAAAGCTGCTGTTGCGGCTGCCATTGCCAGAGTAAAAGCGAAAAAAGCTCAGCAAGCTCAGCAAGCTCAAGCAGAAACAACAACGGATGATGCGCCAACGCAAAATGTGGAAGCGGAAGATGTCGATCCCCGTAAAGCTGCCGTTGCGGCTGCCATTGCCAGAGTAAAAGCAAAAAAAGAGGCTCAGCAAGCTCAAGCAGAAACAACAACGGATGATGCGCCAACGCAAAATGTGGAAGCGGAAGATGTCGATCCCCGTAAAGCTGCCGTTGCGGCTGCCATTGCCAGAGTAAAAGCAAAAAAAGAGGCTCAGCAAGCTCAAGCAGAAACAACAACGGATGATGCGCCAACGCAAAATGTGGAAGCGGAAGACGTCGATCCACGTAAAGCTGCCGTTGCGGCTGCCATTGCCAGAGTAAAAGCAAAAAAAGAGGCTCAGCAAGCTCAAGCAGAAACAACAACGGATGATGCGCCAACGCAAAATGTGGAAGCGGAAGACGTCGATCCACGTAAAGCTGCCGTTGCGGCTGCCATTGCCAGAGTAAAAGCAAAAAAAGCTCAGCAAGCTCAAGCAGAAACAACAGCGGATGATGCACCGACGCAAAATGTGGAAGCGGAAGACGTCGATCCACGTAAAGCTGCTGTTGCGGCTGCCATTGCTAGAGTAAAAGCAAAAAAAGAAGCCGAACAACGTCGAGCTAAAGAAGAAGTTACCTTGGATTAATCACAGATGAAATTCAGACCGATACAAAATAACAATAGTAAATTAAAAATTGCGAGTTCACCTTTTACGCATAATCAACAATCCACCAGCCAAGTCATGCTATGGGTAACATTAGCAGCACTTCCGGGGATTTTAAGCCAAATCTATTTCTTTGGCTTGGGCACTATTTACCAAATTGTGTTAGCTATTATCGTGGCGCTTGTCACTGAAACACTCTGCGTAAAGCTCAAAAAAGAAGATCCCTTACTTTATCTGAAAGACAATTCAGCGCTACTGACTGGTGTATTGCTCGCCATTAGTATTCCACCGTTAGCGCCGTGGTGGATCATTGTATTAGGGACTTTTGTTGCCATTGTTATCGCCAAACATATTTATGGTGGCTTAGGACAAAATCCATTTAACCCGGCTATGGTAGGTTATGTGGTTTTACTGATCTCCTTCCCAGTACAAATGACATCTTGGATGCCCCCTGTTGAACTACAAGCTGTCTCTTACAATGTCATGGATAGTTTAAGTATCTTCTTTACTGGACAAACGCCATCAGGTTTAACACTTGAAGATTTAAGACGCTCAGTTGATGGCATTACACAAGCCACACCTCTTGATAGTTTTAAAACGGGTTTACTCACTCATTCTATTGATGAAGTCTTAGCGACACCTATCTTACAAGGTGAATTTGCGGGTATTGGCTGGCAATGGGTAAATGTGGCTTATTTAGTTGGTGGATTAATCCTGCTTTATAAACGCATTATTAGCTGGCATATCCCTGTTGCGATGATTTCTGTATTAGCACTATGTTCGGTTATTAGTTGGGGTATTGATCCTACTCGTTACTCACAACCGCTATTACAGATTTTCTCTGGAGCCACTATGTTAGGCGCATTTTTTATTGCTACTGATCCCGTTAGTGCCTCAACAACGCCTAAAGGTCGTTTAATTTATGCGGGGATGATTGGTTTATTAGTTTGGATTATACGTGTTTATGGCGGATATCCAGATGCCGTCGCTTTCTCTGTATTACTTGCTAATATCGCTGTACCTCTTATTGATAGCTATACACGCCCTCGTGTTTACGGGCATTAATGCTAAGGAGAAAATGATGATCGAAATCTTAAAACGCCATGGACTCACATTAGCTATCTTCGCAGCTTGTACTACAGGTTTAACTGCGGTGGTTTATCACTTAACCGCAGACACTATTGCAGAACAAGTTGCCTTAGAGAAACAAAAACAATTAGATCAAGTGATCCCCCAAGCGATGTATAACAACTCGCTTTCTAAAGATTGCTATCTTCTTACCGCGCCTGAATTAGGCAATGCCAAGCCCCATAAACTTTATGTTGCCCGTTTAGACGGTAAACCTGTTGCTGCTGCATTAGAATCTACTGCACCCGATGGATATTCAGGAGCCATTGAGCTTCTTGTGGGCGCCGACTTTAAAGGAAATGTCCTTGGGGTACGTGTGACCGCTCATAATGAGACTCCGGGATTGGGGGATAAAATTGAAACCCGTATTTCAGATTGGATCACGACGCTGAGTAATAAATTCATTTCCAGTGAAAACGATCCGCACTGGGCAGTAAAAAAAGATGGCGGAGATTTTGATCAATTTACGGGGGCGACGATCACCCCTCGCGCTGTCGTTAACTCATCAAAACGGACTGCGTGGTTAATACAATCTTTACCAGAGAAACTCGATACACTCTCTGTCTGTGAGGCAAATTAATATGAACTCAATTAAAGAGCTCTTTTCTCAAGGGTTATGGAAAAATAACTCGGCTTTAGTGCAATTACTTGGGTTGTGCCCTTTACTTGCGGTTTCCTCAACAGCAACAAACGCTTTAGGTCTAGGTATTGCGACAACATTAGTTCTATTTTGTACAAATGTCGCTGTTTCTAGCTTGCGTCGTTGGGTTCCCTCTGAAATTCGTATCCCAATTTATGTTATGATAATTGCGTCAGTCGTCAGTGCTGTGCAATTACTGATCAACGCATACGCTTATGGCTTATATCAATCTTTAGGGATCTTCATTCCATTGATCGTCACTAACTGTATTGTTATTGGTCGTGCGGAAGCTTTTGCCGCGAAGAATGAAGTTTTTCCTTCGGCTATTGATGGTTTAGCGATGGGATTAGGGGCAACGGCCGCACTCTTTGTTTTAGGTGCTATACGTGAAGTATTAGGTAACGGGACATTATTTGATGGGGCTGATTTACTATTAGGTGAATGGGCACAAGTATTAAGAGTTGAGATCGTACATTTAGACTCACCCTTCTTACTCGCCATTTTGCCACCGGGTGCTTTTATCGGCTTAGGTTTTATGTTAGCAGCAAAATACCTCATTGATGAAAGACAGAAAAAGCGCAGCGCTTCGACAACAAAAACTTACGAAAAAGAACAAGGCTGTGGTAGTCATATCATTAAAAATTAATTTGTGAGCATAATGAATCAAGCAAAACGTATTGAAATTCTAACTCGGTTGCGTGATAACAATCCGCAACCTACGACAGAGCTAAAATTTGACTCTCCGTTTGAACTATTGATCTCCGTATTACTCTCTGCACAAGCCACTGATGTGAGTGTTAATAAGGCAACAGCTAAGCTTTATCCTGTTGCCAATACACCACAGGCGATACTGACTTTAGGCGTCGATGGTCTTAAGAAATACATTAAAACCATTGGGCTATATAATACTAAAGCTGAAAATGTGATTAAGACGTGTCAAATATTGGTCGATAAACATAACAGTGAAGTTCCTGAAGACAGAGAAGCCCTAGAAGCCTTACCCGGCGTCGGTCGCAAAACCGCCAATGTCGTTTTAAATACGGCATTTGGCTGGCCAACAATCGCTGTCGATACGCATATCTTTAGAGTGAGTAATCGCACAGGTTTCGCCCCAGGTAAAAATGTCAATGAAGTTGAACAAAAACTGTTAAAGGTTGTTCCGGCAGAATTTAAAGTTGATTGTCACCATTGGCTTATTCTTCATGGTCGTTATACCTGTATTGCACGAAAACCACGGTGTGGCTCTTGTATTATTGAAGATCTTTGTGAGTTTAAAGAAAAAACAGATCCTGAATAATTTTTTGCCGATTTGTCTGTTTTTCTGATGCAATATTACTTGCGTCACTACACACAATCGAATAAAACTATTGCCCACTTTTTATTTTAAAACTGCCGATTTCCGGAAAAATATGTTTCAAGACAATCCGCTGCTTGCACAGCTAAAACAGCAACTCCATGCCCAGACACCGCGCGTGGAAGGCCTTGTAAAGGGAACAGATAAAGGCTTTGGCTTCCTTGAAGTTGATGGTCAGAAAAGCTATTTTATTCCCCCTCCGCAAATGAAAAAAGTGATGCACGGCGACCGAGTCATTGCTGCCGTTCATACAAACGGTGATAAAGAATCGGTTGAACCCGAAGAATTAGTCGAACCTTTCTTAACACGTTTTGTCGGTCGTATTCAGAAAAAAGAAGGTGATAACCGTCTGTGGATAATCCCAGACCATCCTCTTTTAAAAGACGCCATTCCTTGCCGTCCCGCTCAAGGTTTAACGCATAGCTTTGTGGATCAAGATTGGGCGGTTGCCGTAATGCGTCGTCACCCACTTAATAAAGGTGATAAAGGGTTTCAGGCAGAAATAACCGACTATATCACGGATAAAGATGATCACTTCGCACCTTGGTGGGTGACCTTAATGCGTCATCAACTTGAACGAGATGCCCCTGAAATGGGTAACGAAGCGCTAATATTACATGACGCTTTACCTCGCGAAGATCTGACTTCTCTCTCCTTTGTCACTATTGATAGTGCCTCAACAGAAGATATGGATGACGCGCTCTTTATTCGTAAAGAAGAGAACGGTCAATTAACACTGTTTATCGCAATCGCCGATCCAACCGCTTATATTTTACCAAATAGCGAATTAGATAAAATTGCAGCACAACGCGCACTCACTAATTATCTACCGGGTTTTAATATCCCGATGTTACCGCGTGAGCTGTCAGATAACATCTGTTCATTACGTCCTAATGAAAAACGTCCTGCGTTAGTTTGCCAAGTGAATATTACTGAAGATGGTACGCTACTTGAAGATATTCACTTCTACTCTGCATGGGTAGAATCAAAAGCTAAACTGGTTTATGACAACATTTCAGATTGGTTAGAAAGTGAAAATTCACCATGGCAACCTGAAAATGAAATGGTTCATGAGCAAGTGATGTTATTAAAAGAGATGTGTGAAAAACGTCATGAATGGCGTGAAAAACATGCTCTGGTCTTTAAAGAACGCCCTGATTACCGTTTTATTCTTGATGAAGGCGGCAATGTTTTAGATATCGTTGCAGAAAAACGCCGTATTGCAAATCGCATTGTTGAAGAAGCGATGATCACTGCCAATATCTGTGCGGCAAAAGTACTGGCGAAAAACTTAGGCTTTGGCGTTTACAACGTTCATACAGGCTTTGATCCACTTTATATCGATCAAGTTGTACAGACCTTAAAAGATAACGGTATTGAAACGACATCTGAACGTTTATTAACGCTTGAAGGCTTCTGCCAATTACGTCGTGAACTTGATAATCAACCAAATCAATTCCTTGATAGTCGTATTCGCCGCTTCCAAAACTTTGCTGAGATCAAAGCAGAACCAGGACCTCACTTTGGTTTAGGATTAGACGCGTACGCGACATGGACTTCACCCATTCGTAAGTACAGTGATATTTTAAATCACCGTTTACTCAAAGCGATTATCAGCAAAGAAAAAGCTGAAAAACCACAAGAAGAAGATGGTATTCGCATTGCTGAACGTCGCCGTGCTAACCGCATGGCGGAGCGTGATGTGGGTGATTGGTTATATGCACGTTTCTTAAAACCGTTTGCTGGCACTGAAACGCCATTTGATGCAGAGATTATTGATATTACGCGTGGTGGTGTTCGTGTCCGTTTAGTTGAAAATGGTGCGGTTGCCTTTATTCCTGCGCCATTCTTACATGCGGTACGTGATGAAATCCAATGTAGCCAAGAAACTGGCACCGTCATTGTGAAAGGCGAAACTGCTTATAAACTCAATGATATCATTCCTGTTCGCATTGAAGATGTAAAACTAGAAACACGTAATATCGTTGCTCGTCCTATCTAATAAGACTTAAATCGGTATACAATAAAGCTGATAGTTCACTCAGAACTATCAGCTTTTTTATATTTTTAATGTCTAGTCAAACTAGCGATAAAAAAGAACCTTAAAAAAGGAAATGTTTTTATGATGCACAGGTCATTTCTTTCGCATCATAAATTTAATAAGTAATAAATGGATTAAATCAATGAAAGACAAAGTACAAGTTAGTCGTTTTTTAAGTTATATCTTACGTCATGCCCCTGAAAGTATCGGTTTAACATTGGATGATCAAGGATGGGGTGAAATATCAAAATTAATCCCATTAGCACAGAAAAATGGAACACCGCTCACCCTTGAATTAATTAAAGACGTTGTAAAAACCAATGATAAAAAGCGTTTTGCTATTTCAGAAGACGGCCTTTTTATTCGTGCAGTTCAAGGTCACTCCCTTAAAACCACCATTAATTATCAAGCTATTACTCCCCCTAAAATACTTTTTCATGGTACAGCAACTCGCTTTATCGAAAGTATTTTTGATCAAGGTTTGATCCCCAATGGTCGTCAATATGTTCACCTCTCACAAGATTATAAAACCGCCGTGAATGTCGGTAATCGTCATGGAAAAGTTATTGTTTTAACCATTGATAGTGAAAAAATGTTTAGTGAAGGTTTTGAATTTTATCAAGCAGATAATGGTGTTTGGCTAACACTTTCAGTGCCAGTAAAATATCTAAGTATCGATGAAAAAGAATAGAATGAAACGCAAAAAAATAGGTGACAGCGTCACCTATAATCTTATTTATGAACTCACTGTTTTACTAATAATTAATCAGGGTGACCAGTGATCGTAATTTTAGTACCGCGCTGATCTTCTTCTAACAGTAATTCGGTAAAACCACCTGCAAACTGCTGTTCTATCATTAATTTTTTTGGACTTTCCCATTTATAATCAACAAAAACATCGTCTTGGGTATACTCTTTTTGGATGTTATTGTTCACCTTAATGGTTTTTAAGAGATAATCTTCATCATGCTCTCTGACATACTTTTTATATGCTTCTGCAATTGAAAGCCCTGCATAAACACAATATGTTAGTGCCCCATTCTCAAAGACTTCATCCATAGTTTGCTCTGGTGAAGAGCAATATTTATTATGAATAATCATGTTGTTAGTTTGAGTTTCTGCAAAAAGCGCAGAAGAATATAACAGTGCGATAATCATCAAATACGCTTTCATAAAACACCTGCAAAAAAGACATCTATTCGTGACAATAAAAAATGCGCTAATCTCAATCGAAAATCAGCGCACTATTATTCATTTTGTTACTCGCTAGCGAAATCAGCCACCAGCAAGTTTAACTTTCATTCCTTTGGCTTCTAATAGTGATTTAATTAAATCACGTTTATCACCTTGGATCTCAATCAAACCGTCTTTGACACTACCCCCACAGCCACATTTTTTCTTCAGTTCAGCCGCAAGCTTAGCTAACTCTGCGTCATCCAGATCGATACCTGAAACAACACAAACACCTTTGCCTTTACGCCCACTAGTTTGGCGCTGAATACGCACAATACCATCACCAACAGGACGTACTGGCTTCTGTTCTTCTTCTTTTATGCGACCCGTATCTGTGGAATAAACCAAACGAGAGTTATTATCCATTTACATACCTTGTATAGAACGATTAATTTGTTGCAATGTTTCATGTGGGTTATCACTACGAGTGATAGGACGACCAATCACCATATAATCAACACCGGCTGCAATGGCTTGCTCTGGTGTCATGACACGACGTTGATCACCAACATCACTTCCTGCTGGGCGAATACCCGGAGTGACTAATAAGAAATCATCACCACAAACTTGTTTAAAACGTGTTGCTTCATGTGCAGAGCAGACAACACCATCAAGACCACAAGATTTTGTCAGTAACGCTAAACGTTCTGCTTGTTCTGCGGGTGTCAATGTTATTCCCAATTCAATTAAATCTGATTGATCCATACTGGTAAGTACAGTCACTGCCGTTAAAAGTGGCGCATCTTTGCCAAAGGCAGTAAGGCTCTCTTTGGCAGCACGCATCATTCGACTTCCACCACTTGCGTGTACATTCACCATCCATACACCTAAATCAGCGGCGGCAGCGACAGCCCTTGCAACCGTATTGGGAATATCATGGAATTTTAAATCAAGGAAAATATCAAACCCTTCTTTTTGTAATTGAGTCACAAATTGAGGTCCAAAACGGGTAAACATCTCTTTACCAATTTTTAAACGACAAGACGAGGGATCGATACGCTGTGCAAAATCTAATGCACTTTTTTGGTCTTCATAGTCTAGTGCCACAATAACGGGCGCGCAGGTAAGCTCGGGCGATTTTTTATCACAATGAAATGACATTTTAGGGCCTTTATTTATAGAGAGACTATTAAAAAAGTGACATCGTCACTGACCATCTAAACCGCGAATAGGTTTAACGGTATCCCATGAACGACAGGATGGACAATGCCAATATAATGCATGAGAGGTAAAACCACATTTACGGCAACGATAATCTGGTTTTGTGCGAATTTGTTCACCCACCATATAACGTAATAAGATAAGGCTCTCTTTGGCACGTCCTTCTTCCGCTTCTGCTAAATGGTAACGCATTAAGCGGTAGAACAAACGCATAGTGGGATGACGCTCTAATTGACGATTAATGTATAACTGAGCTGCTTCAATGCCTTCTTTAGCTTCAATAATGTCAGCAAGGTACAGTTCAGCAATCGCACCACAATTACTATCCACGCATTGGCGTAAATACGTTTCCCAACGAGAAGTATCGCCTTGAGCCTGAAAACACTCAAAAAGCATTGGCAAGGTTTCACTGACCATCTCTTTATCTTGCTCAATGACGTTCATTAACACATCAATAGCTTTTTGTTTATCATTACGAGCAATATAGATACGGCCATACATAATTGAAACACGGGCACAAAGAGGGTCCATTTGCCCTGCTTTTTGCAATAAATTAAGCGCGCTATCAAGATTATCACTGCTCATTTCTTGAAGTGCCAATTCACAATAAAAATGTGAAATTTGTTCTTTTAATTCATGCTGACCTAATTTAACTAATTTTTCAGCTGTTTCTATGGCTTTTCCCCAATCACTAGTTAATTGGTAAATAGCCAGCAAAGATTGTAGTGCGCTTTGCCGAAATTCTTGTTCATCAATCAGTTGCTGAAACATATTTTCAGCACGATCGTAAACCCCTGCCGCTACATAATCACGACCTAACTGTTGAACAGCCAGTAGACGTTGATCAAAGGAAAGTGCAGCACTTTCCATTAACGATTGGTGGATACGAATAGCGCGTTCGACTTCGCCACGAGAGCGAAATAGATTGCCTAAAGTAAGATGGGCTTCAAAAGCAGAGCTATCTTCTTTAAGCATTTCGAGGAAAAGATCAACCGCTTTATCTTGTTGATCAGAGAGTAAAAAGTTAACACCCGCTACATACTCACGAGACAGGCGATCGGCATTCTGCTGTTTATCCTGTTGAGCGCCACGACGCCCCATATACCAGCCGTAAGCCGCAGCGACAGGTAATAACAGAAACAGCAATTCTAGCATCGGCTATCGTCCTTATTTCGTAGCAGAAGCAACCGTTGGGCGACTTTCTTGGTTTTCTTGTTTTGTTTGAGCGCTTTCAAGACGTTTAATTTTACGTTTTGCTCGACCTAATGATAAGCGTACACGTAAATAAAAAACACCGCTTACAATCCAGCCAAGTACAAAGCCCACACCAAACAGGGTCGCTAACAAGGTAGAAATACGATATTCACCTTGAGCAATAAGGTAATTAAATGTGACTACCTGATCGTTATTTGTGCCTAAAGTCATGGCAATCACCACGATGGCAAGAACAAGAATAACCAAAATAAAAAGTAGGACTTTTTTCACATTATTTCCTTTTTTATTCTCTTTTCTTTAGTAGACAGATAAAGGTAGCATTTTCACTGCGCACAAAGAAAGTCATTTCTTAGAATCATCTGATTTTCGTATATTTTTTCACATAAATATCGAAAAAGACATTCTGTATCTCAAAAATAAGGGCGATTGTCAGGATTTGAGCAATAAACGTCGCTCAATTACCTTAAATGCACACCAAACCAGCACTGTGCTGATAAGAATACCGACAATCACATCAGATGCCCAGTGCATTCCTAATACAATACGCCCTACCGTGACATCAATCCCCCATAATAACCCGAGTGACGCTAAAAAATAATGACGACGCAACATAAAAAGGG
This sequence comes from Proteus cibi, assembly GCF_003144405.1. Lineage (GTDB taxonomy): Bacteria > Pseudomonadota > Gammaproteobacteria > Enterobacterales > Enterobacteriaceae > Proteus > Proteus cibi. Next base: position 249,942 of record NZ_PENW01000015.1, on the reverse strand, counting down.
CAAAAACAAATAATGCGAGCGTGGCTGAAAACAAACTATGACCGGACGGAAAAGCATAACCCGTTTCAGCTTTCCAATGTTTAAGTTGCCATTCAGGGATAATCGGTGAGTTAGCTAACCCTTTTTGCAGCAATTGTTCTCGCTCAGATCGTGATATTTGATAAAAATCCTCAGCACTGATGTGCAAATTCTCACTCACCCAAACAACATAAGGTCGAGGCTCCTTTACGGTGTTTTTAACCGCAACCTTAATGAATTGACCAATAGATAATGTAGCAATAATTATTACAGCTAATTGAATGAAATGGTTACGTTTTAGTTTCAAAACGATACAGAGCAACGTTAACAACACAACAATAGTCACAATGCCCCAAGGTTTTGCTGCACTATCTGCTATCCATAATGTACTTATACCGCCTAAAGGATGATCGGTAGGCTGCCATTTCCAACCCAATATCAACACAGCACTTGGTATGATTAAGAGCAACATACTACCTAATAGAATCAACTTTGTTATTTGCTTATTCAATATATTGCCTCGTCTTAAATACCAATATTATCTTTCGAACACGGCTAAAGATGATCAGTATAAACGATACACGTTTAGCAATAAATCATTATGCAAGATGATACAAAATCTGATAATTTGTAGTGGTGTGAATTTATAAGTGTGTGTTATCCCATTTCCTTGCCTATCAGACATGGAAGCATTTCAGTGTTTTATTGCTCTTTGTTCTCGTTATAAAGTGTATAATCTTGAACGAGAGTTTCACCTGAAATTATGAGTCAAAAATAATGAAATTAAGACGTATCGCAGAAGCAAAACTACCTACTCCTTTCGGCGAGTTTTTAATGGTGGGTTTTGAAGAAATCGCAACAGGAAAAGATCATGTCGCCCTTGTTTATGGCGATATTTCAGGCTCAGAGCCTGTATTATCTCGTATTCATTCAGAATGCTTAACGGGTGATGCTTTATTTAGCCTACGTTGTGATTGTGGTTTCCAACTTGAAGCTGCACTTTCACAAATAAGCAAAACAGGTCGTGGCGTATTACTTTATCATCGTCAAGAAGGCCGAAATATTGGATTACTAAATAAAATACGTGCTTATGCATTACAAGATAAAGGATTAGATACCGTTGAAGCAAACCTCGAGTTAGGTTTTAAAGCTGACGAACGCGATTTTACCCTTTGTGCTGATATGTATAACCTATTAGGTGTTCATGAAGTTCGATTATTAACCAATAATCCGAAGAAAATTGAAATCATGAAAGCCGCGGGAATTAATGTTATTGAACGAGTTCCTTTGATTGTCGGACGTAATCCAAGTAATGCCCATTATCTTGATACTAAAGCCGATAAAATGGGTCATCTTTTATTTAAGAAAGCGCAATAATAAAGTCACTGCACAGTATTAATTATTTTCAAATCCGAGCCTGTATGGCTCGGATTTTTTATTTATTCCTTTTATTCTATTACGTTATAAATTCACTCTTTATCTATTTTCCTTTTCTTGTATCTTATTTTACATCTTTTTGATCATTAAATTATATCATGTGAAAATTTGTCATATGCGATTTCATTGACTCTTTATCGGTTCCTAAGTTATTTATTAATAAATAAAATTTTATAGGAATACATGATGCCATTACATTTTTCTGGTAGGGTTTTTAGTGCTCTATTATTAGTAGGAGCATTATTAACAGGTTGTGATAATAGCGATAAAAACAACTATTCAATCAAGGTTGGGGTGATTAATGGCGCGGAACAAGATGTGGCTGAAATCGCCAAAAAAGTCGCAAAAGAACAATATGGCTTAGAGGTGGAATTGGTGAGTTTCAGTGGTTCTTTGTTACCGAATGATCCCACTGCAAACAAAGAGCTTGATGCCAATGTTTTTCAACATCGCCCTTTTCTTGCCCAAGATAATCAATCTCGTGGTTACAATTTAGTGGCTGTGGGCAATACATTTGTTTTTCCTATGGCGGGTTATTCAACAAAAATTAAGCACCCTTCTGAGTTAAAAACTGGCGATACCATTGCCGTCCCTAATGATCCCACCAACTTAGGTCGTGCCTTACTGTTATTAGATAAAGAGAAACTGCTCACATTAAAGCCCAATAGTGGTTTATTACCTACTGCTATCGATATTATTGATAATCCACTTAAATTAAAAATTATGGAGCTAGAAGGTGCACAATTACCACGGGTTTTAAACGATCCCAAAGTGACTGTCGCTATTATCAGTACAACTTATATCCAACAAATAAATTTATCTCCGACCAAAGACAGTATTTTTATTGAAGATAAAAACTCTCCTTACACCAATATTATTGTGACAAGAGAAGACAATAAAGACGCTGATAATGTACGGGATTTTATTAAAGCGTATCAATCTCTCGAAGTTGCCGCAGCTGCCGAAACCATTTTTAACGGTGGCGCCATACAAGGCTGGTAATGGCTATTATAAGAAGATAAAAACGCCCCATTACATTTATAATGGGGCGCGTTTGATTATTTATCACAACTAGACTGAATTACAGCATATTACGAATAACATAATGCAATATGCCACCATGTTGGAAATAGGCTAATTCAGTTTGGGTATCAATACGGCAACGTGCCATAATAGTTTCCGTGCGATTATCTGCAAAAGTAATATTTACCGCGACATCTTGGCTCGGTATTAATGCATTAAGTCCTGTGATCTCAATTTTCTCATCACCTTTTAAACCTAATGTTTGGCGTGTAACACCTTCTGGGAATTCTAGCGGTAAAACGCCCATACCGATTAAGTTAGAACGGTGAATACGCTCAAAAGAACCTGCGATAACAGCTCGCACGCCTAATAAACGCGTTCCTTTCGCTGCCCAATCTCGGCTAGAGCCTGAACCATATTCACTACCCGCAATAATCACCAGTGGCGTATTTTCTTGCTGATAACGCATTGAAGCATCATAAATCGCCAGTGTTTCACCCGTTGGAATATGCTTGGTAAAACCACCTTCTATCCCTGGTACCATTTCGTTACGAATACGAATATTGGCAAATGTACCTCGCATCATGACTTCATGATTGCCTCGTCTTGAGCCATAAGAGTTAAACTCTTTTGGCTCGACACCATGTGCCCGCAAATAGCGCCCAGCAGGACTATCCGCCTTAATATTACCTGCCGGTGAAATATGATCCGTGGTCACTGAATCACCTAAAATAGCTAAAATACTGGCTTGATGAATATCTTTAATCGGAGCTGGCGTTTTTGACATTCCTTCAAAGAAAGGGGGATGTCGAATATAAGTAGAATCTGGTTGCCAATCATAAACCGGCGTATCTTGTGTTTGCAGTGATTTCCATGTCTCATCACCTTCAAATACGGCGGAGTACTCTTTATGAAACATCTCTGTCTTCACTTTTTCGACAGCATCTGCAATCGCTTTACTGTCAGGCCAAATATCTTTTAAATAAACAGGATCACCCTGTTTATCTTTACCTAATGGCTCTTTAGTAAGATCGATATTCATATTGCCTGATAAGGCATAAGCAACCACTAAAGGGGGCGATGCTAACCAGTTAGTTTTCACTAAAGGATGAATTCGACCTTCAAAATTACGGTTACCAGAAAGCACAGCCGCAATAGTTAAATCATTATCCTTAATTGCGCTTTCAATCGGTGCTAATAAAGGCCCTGAGTTGCCAATACATGTTGTACAACCATATCCCACAAGATTAAATCCTAATTCATCAAGATAAGGAGTTAATCCTGCTAGATTAAGATAATCGGTAACCACTTTAGAGCCCGGAGCCAAAGAAGACTTAACCCAAGGTTTACGCTGTAATCCTTTTTCTACCGCATTTTTAGCCAGTAATCCGGCTGCCATTAAGACATTAGGATTTGAGGTGTTGGTACATGATGTAATTGCGGCAATAACGACAGCACCATCGGTTAACTCAAAAGCAGGATAATCATCAATTTTTACTTGAGGAAATTGCACCTGTGGTTTCTTATTGGTTTCAAGATCGACTGCGGCTTTAAATGCCTTAGGTACGCTCGATAAATTAACTCTATCTTGAGGGCGTTTGGGACCTGCAAGGCTCGCTTCAACGGTTCCCATATCTAGCGATAATGTTGACGTAAAGATCGGTTCATCACCAGCGTGTCTCCATAGACCTTGCTCTTTACTATACGCTTCAACAAGTGCAATCTCTTGCTCTTCACGTCCTGTTAAACGCAGATAATCAAGCGTGATATCATCTATTGGAAAGAATCCGCAAGTCGCGCCATACTCTGGCGACATATTCGCTATTGTTGCACGATCGGCTAAAGGTAATGATGCTAAACCATCGCCATAAAACTCCACAAATTTACCTACAACACCATGAGCACGTAACATCTGTGTGACAGTTAATACCAGATCAGTCGCGGTGATCCCTTCACGTAATTTTCCTGTCAGTTTAAAGCCAACAACATCTGGAATGAGCATGGAGATAGGTTGACCTAACATTGCAGCTTCTGCTTCAATCCCTCCGACTCCCCAACCTAAAACGCCAAGACCATTGATCATGGTAGTATGAGAATCCGTACCAACTAAAGTATCAGGGTAAGCCACATGATGCCCATTTTGCACTTCAGACCAAATAGCTTTGCCTAAGTACTCAAGGTTTACCTGATGGCAAATTCCTGTCCCCGGTGGCACGACACGAAAGCGCTCAAAGGATTGCTGTCCCCAACGTAAGAAAAGATAGCGTTCATAGTTACGTTCCATTTCAATTTCTACGTTTTCAGCGAACGCATTTTTACTGGCATATTCATCCACCATAACAGAGTGGTCGATAACTAAATCAACGGGTGATAGTGGATTAACTTTATCTACTTGCCCACCCAAAGATTTCACTGCTTCACGCATAGCGGCTAAATCAACAACAGCAGGCACACCGGTGAAATCTTGCATAAGTACCCTTGCCGGTCGATACGCAATTTCTCGTGATGCATGTGCTGTTTTTTGCCACTCAACAAGTGCCTTAATATCCTCATCAACAACCGTATCATTGTCGAGATAACGCACTAAGTTTTCTAGTAACACCTTCAGAGATTTAGGAAGACGGGTAATATCGCCGAATTGACGGGCAACTTCTGAAAGACGGTAGTACTCATATTCTTGAGATCCGACTAATAGCTTGGAATGGCTCTCTTTTTTCAAACGTAACGACATAGCTTCTCCTTCTTATTTTTATACTGACAGCATGTTTAAACTATCAAAATAGGTAAGGTTATTTATTAAACATATCATATAACGTTGAATTTCGCTTAAAGACCACACAATTTGTTAACACAATGTTATGTCTGTCATGATGTTAATAAATTTTAGTCTCTAGATTTTCACTTAACTAAGCTTTAATAAAGGAGCTATCACTGTGTAAGGATAATATTTATGAATAATAAACAATCTGATTTACTCAGAAATATTATGAATGCCGATCGATATTTTTCGGAACCTATTACCCCGCCTTTTCCGCAAACGTTATCGATGAATGCATTACATTCTCAAAATATAAAAGATACAGAAGGTTTAGTGCAATTTATCATTGCCTCACCAAAGCCTTTTGAACCATCCGAAATAGAAAAAATGTCACAACTTAAAAATATTCAAATTGGACTCATTTCTATTATGGCAAACCATCTGGCTGCATTAAAAAAAGAGGATACTGGAGCCTATTATCGCCCCGAACATTGGTTAGATACTCTGAACCATTTACCACTTCTGGGGCAAAATAAAATCGAAACAAAAAAGCTTCATAAGCAAACCTTTGATTTTTCTGTTGCTCAAGCATTTATTCAATTGTTACTAGGAGCAGCAATCAAAGCCACCTCTCCAGCACTTGGAGAATTTATTGATTTTTTACGTACCCAAGGACAAAAAATAGAAGTTGGCTTACGAAAATCATTAGACAGTTATCAAACAATAACGATTGCGGGGATCACGGAAATACTCAATCATAATAATCATCTTATTTTTGTTCCAAAGCTGAAAATTTTGAGCCTACGTTTTTCTTATCAATCAGCAAAAATGCTACTCGCCAGTTGTATCGGTCGTAAAATTACCCTCTCTTTAGAATACACCACTATTACCTCTATTTTTGATGCTAACGCCCTTGATGATCCATTGATTAATCAGCAGTTTTATGATTTTTTAAATAAGTATCGTCAGCTCAGTATTGCAAAATCAGACGCTTTTTTTAGTGGGGATTTTTATTTGAAATAAGTCATAGCAGAAATTAGGTTTATGAACACGCTTGAAGGCGGGGATTACCCGCCTTTCAGTATTACACCAAGGGTAATTCGATATCTTTAAATAACGCTTCAATCTCTTCGTTAGTTCGCAACGCAACAGCTTGCTCAATCAAATTACGCGTAAGATGAGGGGCAAAACGCCACATAAAATCATACATATAGCCACGTAAGAAACCACTACGACGAAACGCAATTTTAGTGGTGCTATAACTAAATTTATCACGCATATCAATGGCAACTAAATCGCTATCAAGTACAGGATCAAATGCCATACTGGCAATCACACCAATACCTAAATGCAGTCTCACATAAGTTTTAATGACATCCGCATCAGTTGCAGTGAAAACAATTTTAGGTTTTAACCCTACTTTACCGAACGCATCATCAAGATCTGAGCGCCCTGTAAAACCTTGGGTATAGGTAACGATATCGTAACCCGCAAGCTCTTTTAGTGTTACTTCTCGTTTTTGTGCCAGTGGATGATCTTTTGAAACCACAACAATACGGTTCCAACGATAACAAGGTAGCATCACTAAATCGTTATAAAGATGCAGTGATTCTGTTGCGATCGCAAAATCACTTTTACCTCTGCATACATCTTCTGCAATTTGCGTTGGCGAACCTTGGTTCATATGCAATGACACATCTGGATAACGCTCAATAAAACCTTTTATTACTGGAGGCAATACATAACGAGCTTGCGTATGCGTTGTTGCAATTGATAGCGAGCCCCTATCTGGATATGTATGTTCACCCGCAGCTGATCGAATAGCTTCTGTTTTTGACAAAATCTCTCTAGATAACCTGACAATTTCTTCACCCGCGGGTGTCACATGCGTTAGATGCTTACCACTGCGAGAAAATATTTGTATACCAAGCTCATCTTCTAACATGCGAATTTGTTTACTTATTCCCGGTTGAGATGTATACAAACGCTCTGCCGTGGTCGAAACATTCAAATCGTTATTCACCACTTCAACGATATAACGCAACTGTTGTAATTTCATAGAGAGGCTATCCCTTCAACAAAAGACTTATTATTCCGTTATTCTATTTATATTCATATAACTAAAAAGAATAATAAAGATGTAATATATAACCACTATATCACTTATTTCATTTCGGTCTAACGTAATTAATAGCGTTATTTAGCTTTTGTTATATCGAATAGTTATAAGCTATAAATAAGCATAAAAAAAGCCGACCTTATCGGTCAGCTTTTTTTAATCATAGTGGCATTAAATTATTTGATCACGCCACATGCCATTCTTGCACCACCACCGCCAAGAGCCGCGGGATCATCAGAATAGTTATCGCCACCCACATGCACCATAATGGCTTTCTCTTTCACTTGCTCAAGTTTAGTGAGTTTGGGCGCTAATACTGCGTAATCAGCAACACCTTTGTCATTCACAACTAATCCGGGTAGATCGCCTAGATGACCATCTTTATTATAAGGTCCCAAGTGAACACCAACTTTTTCAGGATCTAAATGCCCACCAGCCTTTAACGCAGGTACAGGTTTGCCCTCTTTCATCTCCGGCTCACAAGAACCATTAGCATGAATATGAAAACCATGAATACCCGGTGTTAATCCAGTGAGTTTCGGTGTAAATAACAGTCCATAATCAGTTTCAGTGATAGTAACAACGCCAATATCATTACCTGCACCGGTCGGTAAAGCTTCTTTTAACGTGACATCTAATGTTGCGGCGCTTGCAACAGAAGTAAAAAGTAAGCCAGATAGTAACAAAGGGATCAGTTTCATAGTATCTCCGTCTTATTATTAGCAAAGTAAAATATCAGACAAGTTGAAATTAACCATCAATACTGTTTTAGTCTATTTAATTAGCATACCTTCTTAATACAAAAAAGCGACTAACTCTCATTAGCCGCTTTTTTATTTATCACGTAATGCCAAGGTTATTTGGTCTTTTCAACCCATTTACCATCAACATAAAACGCGGACCAACCTGTTGCCTTGCCATCTTTCTCTGAAGAAACATATTGCTGTTTTGTTTTACGACTAAAACGCACAATTGTTGGGTTTCCTTCAGGATCAGCTACCGGAGCTTCTGCTAAATAGCGCATCTTCTCTGCTAAACGGTCTTTAAAGCGAACCAGCTCTTCCACTTTTGGTGCTCGCGTTTCTCTTGATTTAGGAAACGTGTTTGCAGCCAGGAATACACCAGCAGCGCCATCTCGTAAGACAAAGTAAGCATCTGATTTTTCGCATAGCAATTCAGGAAGTGGAACGGGATCTTCTTTCGGTGGTGCAATTTCACCACTTTTTAAGATCTTACGGGTATTTTTGCAGTCATCATTAGTACAACCCATGTATTTACCAAAACGCCCCATTTTCAGGTGCATTTCAGAGCCACATTTATCGCACTCGATAACTGGACCTTCATACCCTTTTAAGCGGAATTCACCTTCTTCAACTTCATAACCATCACATGCAGGGTTATTACCACAAACATGTAATTTACGATGAGTATCAATCAGGTAACTGTCCATTGCAGTACCACATTTCGGACAACGACGACGTGCACGTAATGCGTTAGTTTCTGCATCTTCCCCTTCTAGAATATTTAATAATTCATCTTCAGGGATAAGGTTAATGGTTTGCTTACAACGCTCTTTAGGCGGTAAAGCATAACCCGAACATCCTAAGAATACGCCAGTTGTCGCCGTTCTAATTCCCATATGACGAGAACAAGTTGGGCATTCAATCGACGTGATCACCATTGGATTGGGTCGCATTCCGCCTTCTTCAGGATCTTTTTCAGCCACCTCTAATTGCTGACTAAAATCGGTGAAGAATGCATCTAATACCGCTTTCCAGTTTTCTTCATTATTAGCAACATGGTCGAGATGATCTTCCATTTGCGCAGTAAAATCGTAATTCATTAAGTCGCTAAAATTTTCTTCTAAGCGATCGGTTACAATTTCACCCATTTTTTCTGCATAAAAACGGCGGTTTTCAACTTTCACATAACCACGATCTTGAATGGTGGAAATGATAGATGCATACGTTGAAGGACGACCAATACCGCGTTTTTCCAATTCTTTAACTAAAGTCGCTTCGCTAAAACGTGCTGGTGGCTTAGTAAAGTGCTGAGTAGGTTCTAATTCAGCTAAAGCCAGTTTTGCCCCTACATCAACAGCTGGTAAGGTTTTATCTTCATCTTTATTACGCATCGCTGGCATGACTTTCGTCCAACCGGCAAAACGTAAAGTACGACCTTTAGCACGTAATTTATAATCACCTGATTCGACGGTTAATGTCGTTGAATCGTATTTTGCGGGTGTCATTTGACAAGCAACAAATTGATTCCAAATCAGTTGATATAAACGTTTGGCATCGTTATCCATATCTTTTAAAGATTCTGCGATAACATTGATATCAGAAGGACGGATAGCTTCGTGCGCTTCTTGAGAATTTTCTTTGCTCGAATAAACATTTGGCTCTTTCGGCAAATATTTAGCGCCAAAATTCTCATTGATATAATCACGCGCCATTTGAATTGCATCCTGACTTAAATTAGTTGAGTCAGTACGCATATAGGTTATATAACCAGCTTCATAAAGGCGTTGAGCGAGCATCATCGTCTTTTTCACACCAAAGCTTAAACGCGTACTTGCCGCTTGCTGTAAGGTTGATGTGATAAGTGGTGCGCTTGGTTTGCTTGATGTCGGTCTATCTTCACGATCTTTTACCGTAAAGGTCGCATTTTGTAATGCTTTAACCGCAACCTGCGTTTCATCAGATGAAACAGGGTTGAAGGCTTTATCATTATAATGCGTGACTTCCATGCGCAATGGCTGTTCGTCCGGCGTTAACAGTGATGCATGTAATTGCCAATATTCTTCAGGAACAAAGGCTTTGATTTCACGCTCACGTTCAACTAAAAGGCGCACAGCAACGGATTGTACTCGACCCGCAGAGAGTCCACGAGCAACCTTTTTCCAAAGTAAAGGTGAAACCATATAACCCACAACACGATCCATAAAGCGGCGTGCTTGTTGCGCGTTAACACGATCTATATTTAACTCACCCGGCGTTTGGAAAGCTTGTGTAATGGCATTTTTAGTGATCTCGTTAAAAACCACTCGACTAAATCGCTCATCATCACCGCCGATAACTTCGCGTAAATGCCACGCGATAGCTTCTCCTTCGCGGTCAAGGTCCGTTGCGAGATAGACATGATCAGCTTTCTCAGCCAATGCTTTTAGTTCAGCCACGACTTTTTCTTTGCCGGGTAGAATTTGATAGTTCGCATTCCATCCATTATAGGGATCAACCCCCATACGGCTGACTAAGGCTGATTTCTCATCCTTTTTAACTTTTTTCACGCCTTTCGTGGCGGATGAGTTTTCGCTCTTCTGGCTGCCAGAACCACTCTTTGGCAAATCACGAATGTGACCCACGCTAGATTTAACTACGTAGTCATTGCCAAGATATTTATTGATCGTTTTGGCTTTAGCCGGGGACTCCACGATAACAAGAGCTTTACCCATAATTACCTTTACCTAATTAAACTTTGTTATGACGGTATTGTTTAATACCCTCAACTAAGAAAATGTTTAAAATCTCTTTTTTATATTGCGTTAGTTTTGCAATATATCAACCTGTTTTTATTCAAAGCTTTTGTTTGAGCTCAAAACTCATGCCTTTTTTTGAGGTATTTTAATCACCTCACTACTTTGATCGGGAACAGGCAAACCATTGTTTGCTACATATAGAGTAGCTAAGCTTTTAAAAATGCCACACTCTACCTGATAAAAAGTGAGGCGCAACAAATTATTTTTCTAAGGAGCACATATTATGTCAACACAAACTACACCGATTACAACAGAGATGCTACTTGAAAAAGCGAATAAAATCATATATGAACATGAAGATTATTTACAAGGTATGCGTGCTGATTCAGTGGAACAAAAAGGTAATGTCCTCGTATTTAAAGGCGAATTTTTTTTAGATGAACAAGGTTTACCTACAGCAAAAAGCACAGCGGCATTCAATATGTTTAAACATTTAGCTCATGTGTTATCTGATAAATACCATTTAGAATAAATCATCTTTGTGATTATTTTTATTTATTCACTAAAGTAAATTGATTCACGCTTTATCGATAATAAAAAAGAGCGTTTACTTGCCAGTTATTGCCTTCATTTAGTGCCAGTAACTGGCATAACAAATCGAAAATAAAGAATAAAAATTCAACTTCATTATGACGCGAATTTTCTGTTACAACTCAACTCACGATAATATTTACCTATCAATACAATCCGTAATATCAATTATTTTTATTTTATATTTACGGCTATATTGAAGCCTCCTAGAAAGAGGAAATATTTACCCAGTTGTTGTTGTTATAAGCAATATCAATTATTTCTTTGATTGCCAGTGAAATTTTCACTGGCTTTTTTTTGCCTTATCGAAATAGAATTTTAAAAAATAGGGGCTTAGAATATTTTTTGGGAAGGTTTAGGCATAGTAATTGAATAAGAAAAGAGGATATCAGCGATAAACAGTATCACTGATATCATTTATACGTATTTATTTGGCTTATAGTAACGGTTTTTTACTTCTTTGTACCCAACGCATCATCAGTTTATCAATGCTTTCCATTGCACCGCCGGTAACACGTTCAACCATTTTCTTTTTAGTGACATATTGGATAGAGAGAACGTCAAAGTCATTAATATGATTGATTAACCAATCATCACTCACACCAACCTCATCAATTAAACCTCTATTTAACGCTTCTGAGCCATACCAATATTCACCCGTTGCAACACTATCGATATCCAGTTGAGGGCGATAATGATGCACAAATGATTTAAACAATAGATGCGTTTCATTTAAATCTTGCTTAAATTTCTCACGACCTTCTTCCGTATTTTCGCCTAATAAGGTCAATGTACGCTTATATTCGCCAGCAGTATGTAACTCAACATCAATATCATTTTTCTTGAGTAAACGGTGAATGTTAGGGATCTGAGCCACCACACCAATCGAGCCAATAATCGCAAAGGGTGCAGCAACAATTTTATCTGCCACACATGCCATCATATATCCCCCACTAGCAGCGACTTTATCAACCACTGCAGTCAGTTTAATCCCCTTTTCTTTTAAGCGTGTTAATTGAGCAGCCGCTAATCCATATCCGTGAACCATGCCACCAGGGCTCTCTAAACGTAGTAATACTTCATCACTGGCTTGTGCAACAGAAAGAATGGCACTGATCTCTTCACGTAATGCACCCACTTCGTGCGCATCCATACTACCGTTAAAATCAAGCACATATAAACAAGGTTTTACAATGCCTTTTTTACCTTCTTTCGCATTGTTTTTATTCTGTTTATTCTCTTTTTTCTGTTGCTTTTTAAACGCTTTATACCAGACTTTTAATTCAGCATCGTCCATTTTTGCTTGTTGCATAACGCGTTGTTTTTCTTCGTAAGCTTCAGCAAGATCCGTGACTCTTAATGTCCCTTTACGATTTTGCTTTTTATTTCCAATCACAACGAAAAACAACACGATAGCGATAATCGCCACAACAACAGTAACGATTTCTGCTAAAAACAGTCCATATTGTAAAATATACTCCACAAAGACCTCTTTTTAAGGTTAATAACACTGACTAAAACCAATATGCCTAGTTTAACGAAATTCTGCTTTAGCGCCAGCAACAAAGGCATGATTATGTTTAATACCATAAAGAAAACAGTCACAAATTGTAAACAAAAAATCAGACTAAACTGGTCGATAAGCAAATAAGGCGTTACACTTTATTTACTTTTTACTAGACAGGATATCAATATGTTGCAATATCAACCCGATCATAGCGTGCTAAAAGATAAAATTATTCTAGTAACAGGTGCTGGTGATGGCATCGGAAAGGAAGCTGCACTAACTTATGCGCAATATGGCGCAACACTAATCTTATTAAGCCGTACTCTATCAAAACTTGAAAGTGTTCAAGAAGAGATCATTACATCAGGTGGCCAACAGCCCATGTTATATCCACTTGATCTACTTACAGCGACAGAGAACGATTTTCAGCAATTTGCTGATACTCTCGTTAAACGTTTTCCTCATCTCGATGGTGTGTTGCAAAATGCGGGTCTGCTCGGTGTTGTTGAACCTATCATTAATCAACCTAGCAACCTTTGGCATGATGTTATGCAAGTTAACGTTAATGCGACATTTATGCTTACCAAAGCACTGTTACCTTTAATGCTAAAAGCCCCTCACGCAAGCCTTATCCTCACCACATCGAGTGTCGGTCGCCAAGGTCGTTATGGTTGGGGGGCTTATTCTGTATCTAAATTCGCAACAGAAGGCTTTATGCAGGTACTTAATGAAGAATATAAAGAAAGTACCTTGCGCATTAACTGTATTAATCCTGGTGGCACTCGTACCGCCATGCGAGCAAGTGCATTCCCAGATGAAAATGCACAAATGCTGAAAACACCTAAAGATTTGATGCCGTTATATCTCTATTTAATGAGCGATGACAGTATTGATGTGAAAGGTCAATCTTTAGATGCGCAACCTGGTCGTAAAGCGGGTCCCGCTGAATAACGTAATTTAAGTTTGAGGTAGTAAAATGAATGATGCACAACACCAAAAACGCCAACAACGTCTAAAAGAGAAAGTAGATACCCGAATTGAGCAAGCTCAGCAAGAACAAGGTATTCTGATGATCTTTACAGGCAACGGTAAAGGGAAAACAACGGCAGCGATGGGAACCGCGACACGCGCTGTCGGTCATCAAAAAAAGGTCGGTGTTGTGCAGTTTATCAAAGGTACATGGGAAAATGGTGAACGTAATCTATTAGAACAATTTGGTGTACCTTTTTATGTAATGGAGACAGGTTTTACTTGGGAAACACAAGATAAAAATACAGATACAATTGCCTGTTTAAATACTTGGCAATATGCACTCAAGCTACTTAATGATCCAGAATACGATCTGGTTATTCTCGATGAAATCACCTATATGATTAGCTTTAACTATTTACCATTAGATGAGGTTGTTTCAGCGATTAACACTCGTCCTTCCCACCAAAATGTCATAATTACAGGAAGAGGCTGCCATAGAAAATTAATCGAGTTAGCAGATACTGTGACAGAAATGCGCCCTCTTAAACATGCTTTTGATAGTGGGATAAAAGCACAAAAAGGCATAGATTGGTAATCATGGTGTAAAAAAGCCTCCATATTAACTATTAAATAAGAATAGGTTCCCCTAAAATACCGGCACCGAATATACGCCCATTCTTTTTAATAAAGTCTAAATACATCTCTCTATCAATAAAAATATGATTTCTTATTTGTTGATCATAAAGTATTGCCATCTTTATGATATGTTCATGATACTCATCATAAAATAATTTTCTTTCTGTTGGGTCTCTTGAGGTTAAATATTTTTCAACTATTTTATGAATACTTATTGCCTCTTTCATTAATTTTTCATCACGAAAACTAAAGTTATATTCTAACGGAGATAAACTATCTGTTCGTGTATTATTTTTATCGATCCAATTAAAATTATCTTTTTCGTTGTATTGAGTTAATAAATTATGCTCAGAATGAAATTTAATACCGTAGGGAAATTTAATAATATATTGATAAAAATCATCTCTTGTAAAACATTTTGTCAATACATTCACTTTTTCATTACCTTCCCAATCAGATAAATAAGTCGGTAATGATTCATCGATTGGAATATCACAGTTAAATATATTATTATCAATAAAAAGAGAATCCGAACTATTAATTGCGCCTCTTAAAAGTATACCATTTACCCATACAGTCCGCTCATCTATGCGTGTTTCCTCAGATGGCGCATACTCTTGTTTAAATAACGCGGTGAAACTATAATATATATCCCTATTAGGATTAATTATTCCACCTCGATTTCCTGGATACACCATAAATACACTTTGTTTACCTTGGCTATCAACCAATACATGTTCACCATTATTGAGTTTTATTTTTTTTACTTCACCTTTTCCCATCAGAAATTTCGTATTATCAACTTTAAACTCTAAAAGCTCTAATTGATTATTACTGATATAGAAAACACCATTTTGTTTTTCTCTTATTGCGGGATTATCACATCCCGTAACTAAAGGTGTTATATATAGCACTATTATCAAATAAAAATAACGATACATATTATTTTGAATGCCTTATCGTTAAATATCAATTTATATTGGGCGACAATATGCGTATCATAAATTTATTTATAATAAAAAGAAAGCCATCAAAAAAAAAGCCCCCATTTTTCATGAGTGCTTCTTAATAAGAAATGATATTTTAATTTGAAATAATAAATAATTATTCGCTAATTACTTTTTATTTCCTGCTGATTGGCGACGACTTGATGCTCTTTTAGCAGGTGATGTTGAAGTACGTGTTGATATTTTAGTATGACGCTTAACCGCACGACGGATCTGATTCGCTTTAATACGACGCTGATCTTTTTCTACTGCAACTTTTGTGACTGTTTCATCATTTAATTCAACTAACTGACGCAAATAGTTGATTTGATCTAACCCAAGTTCAACCCAACCCCCACGCGGTAAACCTTTCGGTAAATCAATATCACCGTAACGAACACGAATAAGACGACTGACTTGAACACCGACCGCTTCCCACATACGACGAACTTCGCGGTTACGTCCTTCGGTTAGTGAAACGTTGTACCATTGGTTAATCCCCTCACCACCACGGTAAGACACTGAGCGGAATGAAGCAGGACCATCTTCTAATTGTACACCACGCGTTAATTGACGAATTTTCGCATCATCAATTTCACCAAAAACACGGACAGCATATTCACGCTCAACTTCACGGCTAGGATGCATTAAACGGTTGGCTAATTCACCATCTGTTGTAAATAACAGTAATCCGCTGGTATTCACATCAAGACGACCCACTGCAATCCAGCGAGCACTGTTAAGGCGAGGAAGACGTTGGAATACAGTCGGACGACCTTGCGGATCACTACGAGTGCATAGCTCACCTTCAGGTTTGTAATAAGCAAGCACACGGCAGACATCTTTTTGTGCTTCACGAATATTTAGAATGCGGCCATCTAAGCGGATTTTTGCTGTAGTGGTGACATCGATACGATCACCTAATTTCGCTTTTGTACCATCAATGCTGATACGTCCCTCTTGAAGATAGCCTTCAATTTCACGGCGAGAACCGTGACCAGAACGAGCAAGGATTTTTTGTAATTTTTCAGTGCGTTGCGATTTATCGCTCATGAAACAACCTCATGTGTCGCCTTCACAGGCGTCATAAAAATAGAATTAATTTTTAAAAATCAATTAAATAAAAATAACCCATGTTTATTAAAATAAGAAATAAACACAGGTTTATTGATTCAATAATAAACAATGTTGATGATCTTTCACATCAACATTGTGATAAATAGTGACGATAAAACGATGTTGGCAACTCCTAACGATAGCTTAGCCGCTTATTTGTAGATCGAATTATTGTGTTTAGCGTTTAAAATACGCATTGATATAACCGATTTCAAAAATAGACATCGTGATTTTTATCGCGATGTATAAATTTAACACAAGCAATAAATCCCTTCACCTTTTATCTCTTTATCTCGTGATAAATTTTTTCACTATCGCGCCATTTGTATTCAATTCAGTTTAAGTCACTAAATGACTTACTGAAATGGCGTAATATCCCCCGTACCTTCACGTACGATAACTGGGGTATCTTCTGTTAAATCAATTACTGTTGTCGGTTTTTGTCCTAAATAGCCACCATGGATCACCAAATCAACTTGTTTGCTTAATAAATCCTCGATCTCTTCCGGATCAGATTCAGCAAAGTCATTACCCGGTAAAATCAGGCTTGTTGACATTAATGGCTCACCTATATTTTCTAACAATGCCAGAGCAATCGGATTAGAAGGAACACGTAAAC
The DNA here is from genome assembly GCF_003144405.1 of Proteus cibi. Taxonomy (GTDB): domain Bacteria; phylum Pseudomonadota; class Gammaproteobacteria; order Enterobacterales; family Enterobacteriaceae; genus Proteus; species Proteus cibi. The sequence continues at coordinate 232,682 of NZ_PENW01000015.1, read as the reverse complement.
CAATAGTTTTACGCTTATCATTCATCAAACGCTTTGGTACATCTTTCGTCGCTTTTAATATAAAGGTGTAATTACCTGGCGTGTTATTTTTTATTAAACGAAACACGACATTATCAACATAAGCGTAATTAGCGATTTCTGATAAATCACGACACATCAATGTGAAATTGTGATTTTTATCTAATTGGCGAATACGACAAATCCGCGTCATTGCATCTTTATTTTCTAAACAACAGCCAATAGCATAGCCAGAGTCTGTTGGATAAATCACCACACCGCCTTTGCGTAAAATATCAGCACTTTGTTCAATTAAACGAGCCTGCGGATTATCAGGGTGAATATAAAAAAGTTGGCTCATACATCCCTCAACGAATTTCTAATGTTACTCTTGCCATAGCGACCAAACGGGTTCTACGCCACTGGGTAACCATAAATTACGCCCCAATTCTATCCACGAGCAAGGGCGATGAAAATCAGAACCTAACGAAGCTTTTAGCCCATAAAGTTGCGCTAATGCTGCGTGTTGTTCCCGTTCTTGTGGTGGTTGTTGGCATTGTGCCACTTCGATTGCATCACCACCGAGTTGTTTAAAATAAAGTGTTAAGCGCTTTAACCATTTAGAGGATAGACCATATCGTCCCGGATGTGCTAACACAGCAACACCACCAGCCTCATGAATCGCTGTGACAGCGTCACCGATTGAACACCACTGTGGTGGCACATAACCCGTTTTACCTTTCGCTAAATAACGTTTAAACACTTTATTAACTGAGGCAACATGCCCTTCATTCACGAGAAAACGGGCAAAATGTCCTCGTGTAACTTGCCCATCTTGTGCTAATGCCTTTGCACCTTCAAATGCATTTGCAATACCCGCTTTTTCTAATCGCTCACCTATCATTATCGCACGAGTTTCGCGACATTGGCTTTGTGACGAGAGAAGCGCTTTCATCGCATTATGGTTGATATCAATATTCAATCCAACGATATGGATTTCTATATTCTCCCATAAAGTCGATATTTCGACACCTGATATCAGGGTAAGAGGCAGATTTTTTTCTGCAATATAATCATTAGCAGGAGTAATTGCCGCCGTTGTATCGTGATCCGTAATCGCTAAGACATTAATTTGACGTTCTATCGCTCTCTCTACCAATTCTTTTGGTGAAAGCTCGCCATCTGACGCGGTAGTGTGGCTGTGCAAATCATAAATCACTCTTAAATCAGATAGCACTTCTGTCATCGCTTCTCCCTTTTCACCTTAGCAAGATAATAATTTTTAAAGAGTATGCCATAAAGTACTTGACGAACCTAACGCAATCCAGTTTACTAGTACACAACACGAGCTAGTCTATTAATCAATTATCTGTCGTTAGCTGTAAGGAGATCTTATGAATATCAATCAACGTCTTATCGCTCTTTGGTGGCGCAATACTCTTTTATGGGCGGTTTGATCTCCTGCTTCACGTCAGTGATATCTAAAACCCGCCTACGCGGGTTTTTTTATGCGTTAAAAGTAGCCAGTAAAAAATAATATAGAGCGATAAAAATGAATACATCACTTGCATTCTCATTTAATACCAAGGCAATGCCACTGCCTTACCACAGCGAACCGGCTTTACTTTTCAATACATTATGTGAAAACAAACATCACACATTGTTGTTAGAATCTGCACAAATTGACACTAAAGCAAACTTAAAAAGTTTGTTAATTGTTGATAGCGCATTACGTATCAGTGCAGTAAAAAATCAAGTCACTATTGATGCATTAAGCGTGAATGGACAAGCTTTATTACCTGCATTAAAAATCGCACTAAAAGAAAAAGCCGTCTTAATGCAACAGAGCGATAAACAGTGTGTTTTTACTTTTTCGGCACCTGCACAAGATATTGATGAAGAAAGCAAATTAAAATCAGCTAGCGTATTTGATGCGTTACGCTTCTTTCTTGCTAATAAAGACTCTGAAGAGGCTAATGCTATTTTTATTGGTGGCTTATTTGCTTATGATTTAGTCAGTGGATTTGAACCTATTCCTGAATTAGACACTGTATTTTCATGCCCAGACTACTGCTTTTACTTAGCAGAACAATTAATCGTGATCGACCATCAGAATAAAGATAGTCAGTTAATTTCTATTGCTTTTACAGAGGATAAAGCAGAATCTCAGCGCCTCATTTCACGACAATCTGAGTTAATCTCACAGGCTAAACAACCGTTAAAACATCCTACTCGTCGCGCTCTAACAGCAACAGAGTCAACAATACAAGGCAATATGGATGATAAAGGTTATGGCGATATCGTTGAGGCAATGAAAACCTATATTCGTCGTGGTGATATTTTCCAAGTTGTTCCATCACGTCGCTTTCAAGTTGCTTGCCCTTCACCCCTTGCCGCTTATCAAGTATTGAAAGAGAAAAATCCAAGCCCTTATTTGTTCTATATGCAAGATGCTTTGTTCACGGTATTTGGTGCATCACCAGAAAGTGCATTGAAATATCAAACAAGCAACCGCCAAATTGAAATCTATCCAATCGCAGGAACTCGCCCAAGGGGACGTAACGCAGATGGTTCGATCAATGCCGATTTAGACAGTCGAATTGAACTTGAAATGCGCACTGATACGAAAGAACTTTCTGAACATTTAATGTTAGTTGATTTGGCACGTAATGATTTAGCACGTATTTGCCAAGCGGGTAGCCGTTATGTCGCGGAATTAACAAAAGTTGATCGGTATGCTTTTGTCATGCACTTAGTCTCAAGAGTTGTGGGTAAATTACGTGATGACTTAGATATTTTTCATGCTTATCAAGCGTGTATGAATATGGGAACGTTATCGGGAGCACCTAAAGTCAGTGCAATGCAATTGATAGCGCGTTATGAAAAAACAAAACGTGGCAGCTACGGGGGGGCTATCGGCTATTTTACTGGTGCAGGAGACTTTGATACTTGCATAGTTATTCGTTCTGCTTATGTTGAAAATAATATTGCCACTATTCAAGTTGGTGCCGGAATTGTACTTGATTCAGATCCTCAAATGGAAGCTGAAGAGACACGCAATAAATCACAAGCTGTAATCAACGCTATTTTACAAGCTCATACTGATACACAACTGCAGGAGGCTTGCTAATGGCGACTATCTTACTACTCGATAACATCGACTCATTTACTTATAACCTTGTCGATCAATTACGTAGCCTTGGTAATAACGTTGTAATTTATCGCAATCGCGTCACAGCCGATTTTATTGAGCAAAAATTACGTGAACTCGATAACCCAATTTTACTGTTATCTCCGGGACCTGGAGCCCCCTCACAAGCAGGTTGTATGCCTGAACTGTTAAAACGTGTATTAGGCACGTTGCCTGTGATTGGTATTTGTTTAGGTCATCAAGCCATTATTGAGGCTTACGGTGGCAAAGTTTCTTCATGTGGGGAGATTTTACACGGCAAAGCAACATTAGCTGAACACGATAACAGCGAAATGTTTATGAATTTACCTAACCCTTTACCTGTTGCTCGTTATCATTCGCTTTCAGGAGAACAAGTTCCAGAACAACTCATTATTAATGCTTGGTGCGATAACACTGTTATGGCGGTGCGTCACCGTCAACATAAAACCTGTGGTTTTCAGTTTCACCCAGAATCAATTTTAACCACAAAAGGCGCACAACTTTTAGAACAAACAATCGCATGGGCATTAACTCCTAAAGGAGACGCATAAAATGGAAACTATCTTCAACAAATTATTTAGCGCACAACAGTTAACATTAGAAGAAAGTCAAACACTGTTTAGCGCCATTATTCGCGGTGAGTTGACAGAATCACAATTAGCAGCTGTGTTGATCAGCATGAAAATGCGCGGTGAACATCCTCAAGAAATTGCGGGTGCGGTACGCGCACTCCTTGAAAATGCACAGCCCTTTCCTCGCCCTGATTACACTTTTTGTGACATTGTCGGTACAGGCGGAGATGGTGCCAACAGTATCAATATTTCAACAGCAAGCGCCTTTGTTGCGGCTGAAGTTGGTATCAAAGTTGCGAAACATGGTAATCGTAGCGTATCCAGCCGCTCTGGATCTTCCGACTTATTAGCCGCATTTGGTATCCCTCTAGACAGAAGTGCTGATGATGCGCGCCAATTACTGGATGAAGTGGGTTTATGCTTTTTATTTGCACCTCAGTATCACAGTGGTTTTCGTTTTGCAGCCCCCGTTCGCCAACAATTGAAAACACGCACGTTATTTAATGTATTAGGGCCATTGATCAACCCTGCGCGTCCGCCATTAGCACTAATTGGTGTGTATAGCCCAGAATTATTGATGCCTATCGCAGATACATTAAAAGTTTTAGGTTATGAGCGTGCTGCTGTTGTTCATAGTGGTGGAATGGATGAAGTTTCACTACATGCACCGACTCAAGTCGCTGAATTACGTAATGGTGAAATTACACGTTATCAACTGACACCAAGTGATTTTGGTCTTCGCCCTTGCGCCATGACTGATTTAGAAGGTGGTACGCCTGAAGTAAACCGTCAATTATTGGCAGATTTATTACAAGGCGAAGGAAAAAGAGCACATACCGAATCTGTTGCAGCTAATGTCGCTTTATTAATGCGTTTACATGGGCAAGAAGATTTAAAAATAAATACTGAAATTGCGATGCACGCCATTTATAGCGGTAAAGCAATAAATCGTGTAACTGCATTAGCCGCAAGAGGATAAAAGCATGACTGTATTAAACGCCATTGTAAAAGATAAAGCTGAATACCTGATTGCACGTAAAGCAAGTCAACCATTATCAGAATTTGTGCACCAAATAGCGCCATCAACACGCTCGTTTTATCAGGCATTAACGCAATCTAATACGGTTTTTATTTTAGAGTGTAAAAAAGCATCGCCTTCAAAAGGGTTGATCCGTGCTGGTTTTGATCCCGCAACAATTGCAAAAATTTATCAGCCTTATGCTGCTGCAATTTCGGTATTAACTGATGAAAAATATTTTCAAGGAAGCTTTGATTATTTACGCCTCGTTAGCCAAGCCGTGCATCAACCCGTTTTGTGCAAAGATTTTATTATTGATGAATACCAAATCTATTTAGCTCGCTTTTATCAAGCAGATGCCATTTTATTAATGCTTTCTGTCTTAGATGATGAGCAATATCGTGCACTATCAGCCGTTGCTCATCAATTAAATATGGGGGTATTAACTGAAGTCAGTACCGAAGAAGAGCGTCAACGTGCTATTAATCTCAATGCCAAAGTTATTGGTATTAACAATCGTGATTTACGTGATCTCTCTATCGATTTAGCGCGTACCCAGCAGTTAAGCCAAGGATTGCCTAAAGAGGCAATCGTGATCAGTGAATCGGGTATTCATACCCACCAGCAAGTTCAAGCGTTAAGCCAATATGCAAATGGTTTTCTGGTAGGTAGCGCCTTAATGTCACAAGAGAATATTGACCAAGCGGTGAGAGCGCTAGTTTTGGGAAAGCATAAAGTGTGCGGGTTAACCCGTACACAAGATATAAAAGCGGTTTATCAAGCCGGCGCTTACTATGCAGGGTTGATTTTCGCAGAGAAATCCCCGCGTAAAGTGACATTGTCACAAGCACAAGAATTGATAACACAAGCGCCCTTAGCGTTTGTGGGTGTTTTTCAAAACCAACCTATTGAACTTATTTGTGACTATGCAAAAAAACTGAATTTATCTGCCATTCAATTACACGGACAAGAAGATGCTCAGTTTATTGCGCAGCTTAGACAAAAAATTGAGCCTAGCTGTGAGATTTGGCAAGCAATAAATATGGCAATCCACACGGATATTCTTCCCGTTTCACATGTTAATAAATATGTACTTGATAACGGCACGGGTGGCACAGGAACACCATTTAATTGGCAAAAAATTCCTAACACATTACGTGAGAAAGCGTTACTTGCAGGTGGTCTTAACAGTGAAAACTGTTTAGATGCGGTTAAAACAGGCTGTATCGGGCTTGATTTTAACTCCGGAGTAGAATCGGCTCCGGGCATAAAAGATACACAACGCCTGAACCAAGTATTTGCACAATTACAGCTAAATTAAATTTCGCAAAGATAAAATTTTAAACAGGATGACATCACAATGAGAAAACTTAACCCCTACTTTGGCGAATTTGGTGGCCAATATGTACCTGAAATCTTAATTCCTGCATTGGATCAACTCGAACAAGCGTTTATTGATGCACAAAACGATCCCTCTTTTCAGCAAGAATTCCAAGATTTATTAAAAAATTATGCTGGCAGACCAACGGCACTAACTCTTTGTCGCAATTTAACAGAAGGCACGCGAACGCGTTTATATCTAAAACGTGAGGATTTACTGCATGGTGGCGCGCATAAAACTAACCAAGTATTAGGGCAAGCTTTATTAGCAAAACGTATGGGTAAAACTGAAATTATTGCAGAAACCGGCGCGGGTCAGCATGGTGTTGCAACTGCGTTAGCCTGTGCACTGCTTAATATGAAATGTCGTATCTATATGGGGGCTAAAGATGTCGAACGCCAATCGCCTAATGTATTTCGTATGCGCTTAATGGGGGCTGAAGTTATTCCCGTTCACAGTGGTTCATCTACCTTAAAAGATGCCTGTAATGAGGCATTACGCGACTGGTCTGGCTGTTATGATCGCGCGCATTACTTATTAGGTACAGCAGCCGGTCCTCATCCCTATCCAACCATTGTCCGTGAATTTCAGCGTATGATTGGTGATGAGGCAAAAGCACAAATCCTAGAGCGTGAAGGTCGTCTACCTGATGCCGTTATCGCTTGTATTGGTGGTGGTTCTAATGCTATCGGTTTATTCGCTTCCTTTATTCCAGAAACGTCTGTGCAACTCATTGGTGTTGAACCTGCGGGTAAAGGAATTGAAACGGGTGAACATGGCGCACCACTGAAACATGGAAAATTAGGGATCTATTTTGGTATGAAATCCCCAATTATGCAGACTGATGAAGGGCAAATTGAAGAGTCATATTCAATTTCAGCGGGGCTTGATTTCCCATCAGTTGGACCACAACACGCACATTTAAATAGCATTGGTCGTGCTGATTATGTTTCTGTTACCGATGACGAAGCCATAGAAGCATTTAAAGCACTTTCTCGTCGAGAAGGAATTATTCCAGCCTTAGAATCTTCTCATGCTTTGGCTTATGCACTGAAATTAATTGCACAAAATCCTGACAAAGAACAGCTATTAATTGTGAACTTATCAGGCCGTGGTGATAAAGATATTTTTACTGTAAACGATATTTTAGCTGCAAGAGGAGAAATCTAATGAGCCGTTATCAAGTATGCTTTGAAGCATTAGCACAAAAACAGCAAGGCGCATTCGTTCCTTTTGTCACACTCGGTGATCCTTCTCCTGAGCTGTCATTACAAATTATTGATGCCTTAATTGAAGGTGGCGCAGATGCATTAGAAATTGGTATTCCATTTTCCGATCCTCTTGCTGATGGCCCTACTATTCAAGGCGCTAATTTACGAGCATTGAATGTAGGGGTAACTCCCACTGATTGCTTTGCGCTTTTAGCCAGTGTACGCAAAAAACATCCTAATATTCCTATTGGTCTATTAGTTTATGCCAACCTAGTTTTTAGTAATGGCATCGATAATTTTTATAGTAAATGCGAGCAAGCAGGTGTGGATTCTGTCTTAATTGGTGATGTTCCTTTACGCGAATCAAAAGCGTTCCGTGAAGCGGCAGAACGTGCAAATATCAATCCTATATTTATTTGCCCGCCTAATGCCGACGAAGCACTTTTACAAGAGTTAGCAACATCAGGCAAAGGTTATACCTATTTATTATCAAGAGCAGGTGTAACGGGCACAGATAAACGTTCAGAACAATCACTAACACATCTTACTGATAAACTAAAAACCTATAATGCCCCTCCTGCATTACAAGGTTTTGGGATTTCAGAACCTAAACAAGTGAAAGAAGCGATTGCAAATGGCGCGGCGGGCGCAATTTCAGGCTCAGCGGTTGTTCAAATTATTGAGAAAAACCTGCATCAACCAGATGTAATGCTAAAGGCACTGACTCAATTTGTTAAAGAAATGAAAGCGGCGACTATTGCTTAATTTCCCTTTTTGATCCGCTTTAGAAGAATCGTTGCTATTTTTCTAAGCGGATTACTCTGAAATCCACACTGATTAACTCACGCTTTTTATTACTTATTTTGCTGCTTAACCCGCATCAAATGGCGCAATACTCCCTCTTTTCTTACTTCAAGAGACTTGAGTCGCACTGATAAAAATTTGGCAAAAATTTTTTTTTTGCACATACTTTATAAAGCGCTTTATATTTCCTTTTCATAAATACTCAATCAATAATGTGATTAAAAGGAGTTTGATGATGAAACTATGGGCAAAAATCTCCGCTGTTATGGCGGCATTACTTATGGCGTTTACCTTATCGGCATGTTCACCCACTGCAACATCAGAAGGTACTGGGGGATATTTTGATGACTCAGTGATCACCACCAAAGTAAAAACGGCATTAATAGGTGAAAAAAATCTTAACTCAACACAAATTAGCGTCGAGACATTTAAAGGTAAAGTTCAACTCAGTGGTTTTGTCTCTTCTCAAGCGGATGCTAATCGTGCCATTGAAACGACCCGTAAAGTGACTGGCGTAAAAGGTGTTATCAACTCAATGGTTATTCGCTGATCCTTTCTTTATTCTAGTCTTCCTTTAGCCTTACTTTTTAGACCACCCGTTCGGTGGTCTTTTTTTGCTAAGCACTTTATTCGCCACACTAGCTTTTATCATAATGCAGATCAATTTTTATAAAAAACGTCAATAGAGTAAAAAAAGGGTGTTTTTGCCCAGCTTTAAAATGCGTTGATAAAAAGAACAATTGAGAAGAATAATTAATCATTTAATGATTAAAACACAACCTTCTTATTTTTATGAAATTTCCTTATCTTAAACCTCTTTTATTCTTTTTTATTTTTTTCTATCTCCTGATGCACAAAGCACTTTGGCTAACATTAAACAAAAGATGCATTTTAAATACACCTATTTAATATCTTCTTTTGTTTATTAAAAAAATCATTTATTTTTAATAAATAAAATACTCTTTTTTATCTAATTAAGAAGATAAAGATAAAAGATATATATTAAATACATCTTTTTCTATTTATCTCTATATTTAATTACTCATAAATGATGTATTCAACAATAAAGTAGAGACGTTATACAATCAAAAAATGAAAAGTTTTGTTCAACTTTTAGAGATAAAAAAAGCGAAGATAAACTTCGCTTTTTATTATGAGATATTCTTTTAAAGAAAGAATAATTAGAAACGGTAGCCCACACCAAACATAAAGACAAATGGGTCTAAACGTGTTTTAACGTCAAAGTCTTTATCAGCAACTGTACTATTAAATCTTGCTTTTGTTTCAATATTCATCCACCAAACAGAAGCATTCAACATCCAGTTTTTATCCAGGTTATAATCTAAACCTGCTTGTGCTGCAAAGCCCCATGAATCCTTAAGATCAAGACCATTTAAGCCTAAACCACCCGCTCCAGTGCCTACTGCAGGGTTGTTATTAAATTTCTCATCAAAGAACGTGGTAAAGTTCAAACCTGCACCTAAATAAGGACGCAGTTTATCTTCACTATTACCGAAGTAATATTGAGCCATTAATGTTGGTGGTAAATGTTTAACTTTTGCAATTTCACCAACACCCGTTAATGATACTTTGTGTTCGAAAGGAGTAGCTGCTAATAACTCAACACCAATATTATCAGTAATCATATACCCAAAAGTTAAACCTAATTGAGTATTATTATTTACTTCAAAATGGTCGCCACCTAATATTGCATCAGAACCCGCATTAGGACGAACTGTTGCAGTACCTGCACGGAATAAGAAATCACCTGCTTGGTGAGCAAAAGAAATAGAAGGCGCAAGAGTTGCAGCCGCTAAAATAAGCGCAGAAAGTTTTTTCATTATTTAACCCATTCCTGTAATAAGTAAAATCTCCGCTAAAAATATAACCATTTATTGATAATTATGATCTAATACCGATCACAACTTTGGAATTATTTTTGCAGAAAGTGTTATTTCTCTTTTTATTATTTATCAATACGATTATTTATAATTGATCCATATCAAATTACCCATTAATACAATTTTTTCTTATAATTAAATTTATAGTTATTGCTATTTTTTGAATAAAAAACATCCTTAAAAGACACACTTAAAAATAAAGTTATCTTTATGTTAATCCAATGTTTAATTAAATTTAAATTACGCGGATATTTTGATTATTAACATCAAGAAAAAAACCAAATAAGAGAAGTAAGAGAAAATATCCCTTTTTGTTGTTGTTGAAGGTACAATAGCGCGCATTGACACAGTCTATTTTTATAGGAGCAGTTTCATGCCTACCACGGCACGCACAATCTACCGAGACAGTCTGAATTTTTATAAGAATGAACGAGGTAGCATTGTTACCCTTTCCGCTATCCTTGCTGTTATTTTAGCGATAGTGCATGTCTTCATTGGTCCTAATCCTCAAGAATACCAATTAATGATTGAGTTTGTGGCTAATTTTAAAAATACACAGCTTTCTTCTGCTTCGCCTGCTGAGTTAGAGGCAATGTCAAACAGTGTCGTGGGTATAGCCAAAAAAGTGTTATCACTGTATGCATTTGAAACATTACAGCAAAGCATCTTGGTACTAACCTTATTGATGTTCGCCATGGCAATCTCGGCGGGTCACAATGTGACTCTAGGACAAACATTTACCGCGTGTTTACCTCGCTTACCAAAAATGTTTTTATTAATTGTTCTGTGCTCTATTTTAATTAGCGCAGGTTTTATGGTGATGATTATTCCTGGCATCATTTTGCTCATTGGTTTTGCATTAGCGCCGGTTGTTTTAGTTCGCCAACAAAATATGGGAAGTGCAATTCGTTTAGGTTGGAAAATTGGGTTTAGTGAATCTGGCTCACTGATCCCTGCTTTAGGTATTTGGATCTTATTGCAGTTTGGTATTGGCTTTGTGAGTAATCTTACCATTCAACTACCTGATCTTATCCATAATTTCTTATTCTATTTTCTGAAAAATATGGCTTCGGCTTGGATAATTATTTATCTGTTCCGTTTGTTTATGTTGGTTGAGAACAAATACACAACACAACAAACGCGCTAATTTATTAAAAGCACATAGCGACTTACAAAATTTACCAATAAAAAATCCCGTGTATAAGCTAACCACTTATCACGGGATTTTACTTTTTATGTATCACACCATTCATAAAACTTAGCGGGAATGCTTAAGATGTCGATCTGTGGCTCTCTATCGGCACGTCTTGTATCGGGACTTCATTACGCCCTACTTTTTGGCTTTCAGCTTCTTGTTTTAATGCCTCTTTTCTTGCCTCTTTTTGCTTCTCTTTAATTTGCTGTCGACTTTGATACAGTCGGATCACAAAATAAAGATCTGGCGCAATAATCAAGTCATCTTCATTGAGCGAGATTCTGTTACGTTCAATCCAACGATTTAACTCTGTTCTGCGCCCCGCTAAAACCAATTTAACGCCCTTTATTCGTAACTCGCGTATTAGTTCATCAATCGCAGCAAATACGCTAACATCGTCATAGGTAAAGCTTACAGCCGCATCCACAGCTAACCATGCTGGACGTTGAGGTGCACTATCAACAAGTTGAAGTACCCGTTTTTTAAAGTAACCCACATTAAAATAAGTCAATGGTGAATTAAAACGGTACATCATTAAGCCTTCAATCGGCTCAATACCATTATCCTTATTCATTGAGTGAACCATACCTTGTTCATCAACACCCAATAATTGGTCGCTTGGACGAAAAACAATACGTAAAAACTGTAGCAAACCTAATAAAACCGCAAAGCCGATACCGTTAATTAGCCCAGCCAATAACACGGCTAATAATGTAAAAGATGCCAATGTAAATGCTTGTTTATTACGTTTACGATAAGACCAAATATGACGAATACTCAGCAATGACCATGAAGAAACAATCAATACTATGCCTAATGAAGATAATGGAATATAGGCGAGAAAATCGGTCATAAATAACAACACAAGCAAAATCACCAATGCCGCAATAATAGAAACTAACTGCGTTTTACCACCGACAGAATCATTGACTGCAGTACGACTGCTTGCTGCACTTACCGCAAATCCTTGTGAAAGTGCTGCTGCAATATTGGCAATACCTAATGCTTTTAATTCTTGGTCTGCATCGACATCATAACCATTTTTGCTGGCAAAACTGCGTGCCGTCATCATAAAACTCACAAAGCTAATGACAGCCAAGTTTATAGATGGAACCAATAATTCTCGTAATACGCCGGGATGAAATCCGCTCATCGAGACTACGGGTAGAAATAGGTCAACATTTCCTGCCTCTTTATTCACAATAGCAATGCCATAACTTGCTAAATCAAATTGCCAACTAAGATAAGTCATCACAACCATGGCAATTAAGGGTGCTGGCCATCGACTACGAAAATAGCGGATCCCCAATAACAAGGCGAGTGTTACTGCGGACATCAATACCGTAGGTAAATGTGCATCCATTAATCGAAACGGAACTTCAATAAGTTTTTCAATTAAGTGATCGGGCGAGGTATCAAAACCAAATATTTTGCTAATTTGCCCAACCATAATGGTGATCGCGACACCATTTAAAAGCCCTTGTAAAATAGGACGAGACAGAAAATCAGTAAAAGCCCCTAACCGAAAATGGCTGGCTAAAATACACCAAAATCCCGTCATTGCCGTCATGATAATGGCAAGTTGCCATCGTGTATTTTCATCACCGGCAGATAATGGAATAACAACAGCGGCAATAACAGCACACGTTGCGGCATCAGGTCCTGTAATTAACTGACGCGATGTGCCAAATAACGCATAAATAATCATCGGAAAAATACAGGCATATAACCCAACAATCGCGTTAATTCCTAATAATTCGGTATAAGCAATTGCGACTGGCAATGCAACGGCAGCAACAGAAAGCCCTGCTTTTAAGTCATAGCCAAAGTAATCACGCTTATAATTAAACAATAAGCCCAATCCTGGCATCCATTTTATTATTCTTTTTCCGTTCATTGATTTCCTCTTATCAGAAATACTTTTTTATTTATGCATTCATCAAAAAGTGGCAATAATGTTGATGAGTTACTGAATCATATACTAGAGTAATATTTAAATCCTCTTTCATAACTCATGCTTTAATTTTAATTCCGCCTAAATGCAATTATGTTGATTTTTCATTGCGTTATTTCAGATAAAATTCGCGTTTTTTGTATAAATTAACACTCTGTCATTAAAGATATGCAATTGTTTACCCATTTTCTGTCGCTTTGCATTAGAATAGCCAAGTTTATGAATTTAATTACCATAGGTTCCTATCTGTTATGAAAAATGGCTGGCTTAAGCAATTAATTGATTTTGCTCCACTATTAGTGTTTTTTATCTTCTATAAATGGCAAGATATCTTCTATGCTTCAGGTGCATTAATTATCGCGACGTGGATCTCTGTTGGCTTGACATGGCTTATTTTCCATAAAGTTGAGAAAGCGCCACTCATTACCGCTATCGTGGTCACTATTTTTGGCTCGTTAACCATCTTCTTCCGTTCTGCTGATTTTATTAAATGGAAAGTAACCGCTATTTATGCCATTTTTGCCATCGTTTTAATTGGTATGCAGTTATTTACGCCAAAAACCTTAATGGAAAGAATGTTAGGCAAAGAGCTTGCAATGCCACCCGCTAACTGGAAGAAACTCAATATTGCATGGGTGATTTTCTTTTTTGCTTGTGCTCTTGGTAATATTTATGTGGCATTTTCTTTAGCGGAAGAGACTTGGGTTAATTTTAAAGTCTTTGGCTTAACTATTTTAACCTTTATCTTTACTATCGCTAGTGTGGTTTATATCTGGAATAACCGTTTACCCGAAGAACAATCTGAAGATAAAACGACAGAAAATAGTGAACACGAATTATCAGATGCTATGACAAAACAAGCATCTAAACCAGCATCACACGATGCTCATTCAAAATCTGAATAATCATTTTTATTTTATTGGGAGATATGTGCTCTAAATAATTCAAGATGTAACCAATCACGCTACGGCTTGAAGTATGACGAGTAAATATCTCCTTGGTTTCAACATTCTATACAGATACATTATTCCTCATGACTGAACAACAATCTTTGCCTAATGGTGAGCTCGTTTTACGCACCCTTGCCATGCCTGCTGATACTAACGCCAATGGTGATATTTTCGGTGGCTGGTTAATGTCTCAAATGGACATCGGTGGTGCAATTTTAGCAAAAGAAATTGCGTTAGGTCGTGTCGTTACTGTAAGCGTAACAGGCATTACCTTTCTTAAACCTGTTGCTGTTGGCGATGTCGTTTGTTGCTATGCACGATGCTTAAAAACAGGTAACTCATCAATTACTGTTAATATTGAAGTTTGGGTTAAGAAAGTCGCCACAGAACCTGTCGGACAACGCTATCGTGCAACAGAAGCGGTGTTTACCTACGTTGCCGTTGATGAGAACAACTCAGCTCGTCGTTTACCTGAAGGTAAAGCTCACTTCACGCTAACAAGTACCATGGAATAAAACACCATTACGACAATGCGATTACGACGAATAACGTGAAAACATTAAAATTGAAAGACTAAAAAGGCACTAATTAAAGTGCCTTTTATTTATCTGGTATCAAATAGTGATATTGCTTTATTTAGCCATTGAACTTTATCGATGTTAGCTTGTTGATATTCCTGTCATTTTGAACTCAATAACAACCACTTTTCCTTTATAAGGAATTTTTTCATAACGCCACTGGCGCATGGCTCTTTTTACTTCACGTTCAAACACATTTTTGGGATCAGCAGAAATCACTTCTACATTGTCGACTCGCCCATCAGCATCAACATCAAAACGTACTTTTATAGACCCTTCAATTCCCACTGCTTTTGCTCGCGAAGGGTATTCAGGTAAACCTTGGCGCACTACATTAGGAACTTTGCCTTCACCACTGCTTGCCACCGCAACCGGTTTTTCATCGCCTTTATCACTGGGCTTTGCCGTTGGGTTAAGATTTTTGAGATCATGACCTTTATTAACCACTAAAGGTTGTGGTCGTTCAACAGGCGGTTTCGGTTTGTCCACAGGTTTTGGCTTCGGTTTCGGTTTTGGTTCTGGTTTTTTCTCTATTGGTTTTTCGATAATAGGTTTTACATCAGGAATAGGTTCTGGCTCAGGTTCAGGCTCAACCACAGGCTCGGGTTCTGGAGGCGTGACTTCTTCAACCACAGGCTCTGGTTCGCCTGCAGGCTCATCTGCTGCAAATGCCAACATCTGTATAGAGATAGGCTCAGGTGTAACTGGCTTATCTTCTACAACATATAACATCGCCGCCGCAACAAGTGAGGCATGTAGACAAAGTGATATGAGTACCCAAAGCTTCCAACGCATAACTGATCTTATTTCACCTAAAGAAAAAATATGCCCCTAGTTTAAATGCAAATAGCAATCATATTCAATAAGGTTTAGCAAAATGATTGATATTAACTGTTTAAAAGTGAAATTATGAGTTCCATTCTATGTGTTGTACAAATAAAAGTGCTCTATGTTTTCTAGAAGTATCAAGTTTACGCAATTTATAAATTCGGAAATTACGACGAGATTGCCCTTCTAACCATCGACGTCGTTTACGTATAGCTTGTCTCATCATCCGCCAACGAGCTACTTCAGTCCTACTGTGTCTCATGCTATCAGCACCTATTTTTTCGAATAAGTAGACTATTATAGGACGTTCATTTTGTGATCCAAGGGGTGATTTATGATTTGCTCGAATTTCATCCGTTATTTGAGCATTTCTCACAAAGAAAAAATAAATAAAGAGTTGTATCTTATTGCTTATTTGATGCTTATCTTTTAAGAAAGAGATTTGACAGAGATAATAATCCTGATTTAATAACACCATTCGGCAAATAACAAAAATAATGAACTATTTTTAGTAAATTGCCTTTAGCGAATCCATGCAATTCATTTTCAACGGAAAATAGCGCTACTATGACAACATTTTATACTGTATTAAGTTGGCTAACCTTTTTCTTCTATTGGCTATTAATTGCAGGGGTCACATTTCGTGTCCTAATGCATCGACGACCTGTTACATCAACAATGACATGGTTATTAATCATCTATATTCTGCCATTAGTCGGTGTTATTGCGTATTTTGCTTTTGGCGAATTACACCTAGGAAAACGACGCGTTGAACATGCTAAGCAGATGTGGCCTTCTGTTGTTGCGTGGCTTGAAGACTTGAGAAAATGTAAGCATATCTTTGCGACAAGTACGAGCGATATTGCAACACCACTTTTCCAACTAACCTCTAAACGCCAAGGTATTAAAGGTGTTAAAGGTAACAAAATTGAACTTTTAACCACCTGCGAAGATTCGCTAAATTCAATTACTCGCGATATTAATAACGCTCGTGATAACATTGAAATGGTCTTCTATATTTGGCAGTCAGGTGGATTAGTCGATGAAGTCACCGACGCTTTAATCAGAGCCGCTAAACGTGGTGTAAAATGCCGAGTTATGGTTGACTCCGCTGGTAGTTGGAATTTCTTCCGTACTCATGGTCCTGATGTAATGAGAGCCGCGGGTATTGAATTTGTTGAATCACTGCATGTTAATTTATTCCGTTTCTTCTTACGCCGCATGGATTTGCGTCAACATCGAAAAATCGTATTAATCGACAATTATATTTCCTACACAGGCAGTATGAATATGGTTGATCCCCGTTATTTCAAACAAGATTCCGGTGTAGGTCAATGGATTGATATTATGGTAAGAATGGAAGGTCCCGTTTCTACTACATTAGGTATGATTTATGCCTTTGACTGGGAGATGGAAACAGGTGAGCGTCATTTACCCCCTCCTCCTGATGATAATATTATGCCTTGTGAGCAAGAAAGCGGTCATACAACACAAGTCATCGCCTCTGGTCCCGGATTTCCTGATGAGCTAATTCAGCAATCACTTATTACAGCCATTTACTCTGCAAGAAAAGAATTGGTACTGACAACACCTTATTTTGTACCTAGCGATGATCTTGCTCATGCAATATCAACAGCTGCAATGCGAGGTGTTAATGTGAGTATTATTGTTCCTCGCAGTAATGACTCTTTCCTTGTACGTTGGGCAAGCCGTTCATTCTTCACAGAAATGCTCGAATCAGGTGTAAAAATATTCCAATTTGAAGATGGTTTATTGCATACCAAAAGCGTGATGGTTGATGGACAACTCAGTATGGTAGGTTCAGTTAACCTTGATATGCGTAGCTTATGGTTAAACTTTGAAATTACAGTTGTCATTGATGATGAAGGTTTTGGAAGTGATTTAAGTATTGTTCAATATGATTATATTGCCCGCTCGACAGAATTAACCATAGATGAATGGGAAAAACGACCATTCTTAAATCGTGTATTAGAACGTATCTGCTATTTCTTTAGCCCTCTGTTATAACAGAAATGTTATAATCAATAGGCTGCTAAGAACTAGCAACAGATAACTGTGCTACATTAGTCAAAATACGATAAAAATAGCGCGATAATTATTGGAACAATAGACAGGCATTACCATGAATGAACCAACCTTAATCAGTGAAGACGACGCTTTAGAACAAGCTTATGATCTATTTTTAGCCCAAGCAGCGGATAATTTAGATGTTGCAGACCAATTATTATTTAACCTGCAATTTGAAGAACGAGGCGCAGCTGAAGTGGTTCCATTAGGTAACGATTGGCAATTTATTGTTGGTATGCCTGTCACATCAGCCCGTTTTAGCGAAGTCATTATTGGTCTTGCTCCAGACGATGATTCCGATATTGATGATATTTTTGGTCGAGTCCTAATTAGTCGAGATCCATTACAGCCCATGTTCCATATTATTTGGAAATCATAATTACGTTTATCTTCACCTGCTTATATTTTAGCAGGTGATTTTTTACTCCAGAGAGCAATAAAATGGGTAAAAGCCACTTTATTATTGATACTATTTTTACCTTAGCTTTCTTTGGTGCATTTTATTGGTATATTTGCGTAGCGATTATTATCGTCATGCTCTATGCCACAATAAAAACACAAAAAACATTATTTCGTATCTTATTTATACTCATTGCCTTAATTTTTGCTTATTTACCCTTCATGCAATATCTCTGGTAAAAAATTACACAAACGAAATCAAAGCGCTTAATCAGCGCTTTTTTCTTAAGCATTATTTGGATCATATAATTTGCGTTAATAATATTCATTACTGACGCAAACTCACCGCAATACGATTAAAAGCATTCATTAATCCAATTGCCAATGTCAGGTCACTCATTTCTGTGTCTGTAAAATATGCTTTAACCTGCTGATAAATATTATCATCTGTGCTTTTCGCTGAAATGTTACTGACTGACTCCGCCCATAGTAATGCAGCTCGTTCTTTATCAGTAAAACGCTCACTCACTTGCCAACCATTTAGTGCATCTAACTTATTTTGAGCAATATCATGATTACGCAAGGAATTATTGTGCATTTCTAAACAAAAAGCACAGCCATTAATTTGAGAAACTCTTAAATAAACAAGCTCAATCAACGTGATATCCAGTGAACTCTCTTCTAGTGCAGTTTTACATTGAATTAAACCGGCATAAGCTTTAGAGCTGAGTTTTGGGTAAGATAAGCGAAGCTTTGACATAATTTCCTCTCCATTCACAATAAAGACAAACCCACAAAAACTGTATATAAAAACAGTATTAATATATTCAATTTATAGCGATGGGTTTATCAATTTTGTGGTATTTGGTTTTAGAGGTAATGAACTTCGGTATAATTCACTTAATTTACGACTTATTCGTTATTCGTTATTCGTTATTACGCATAACATTTGTTACTCAAAACATTTAGATGAATGAGCAATAGTTAAAAACATTGTGCCCTCTCTTGTGAGTGTACTGTCTTGTTTTATTGGTGGTGATTGGACCATTCTATCCATTTCAGTTGAAGAAAATTTATCACTTGCTTCATTATAAAAACACAAACATTGATCTTTGCTCACATGGCTATAGACATTTAATGTATCCATACAATATTCAATAACTTTATTTTCTTGTGATTCAGAGCAAGCAGGTAGTAAAAATAAAGATAAAACAACAAGTAATTTTTTTTTCATAACCATTCCATATTGTGTTAGATTTATTTAATTATGAAAAAATTATTTCATTAAAGCAGGGTAATTATCACGATATAAATCAAATTTGAGTGGATAATTATTATTTACATAAGAAAAATTGAGGTGATTTTTATTTTTCATCCTATTTTGTCTCTTTAGTTTTTCTTTATCGAGTATTTATACTTATTTTTATTTAATTTTAGATGTAACAATGGAAAAGGATTACCTTGTCCATCTAATTCTGAACGCCCTATTTGCTCAAATCCAATATAAAGATAAAAGCCAATTGCTTGAGGATTTTGCTCATTGACATCTAGCTCATCAATATGCAGTGTATTTATCGCAAAAATTGTAAGCAATTTACCGCAACCATGCCCTCTAGAATTCGCATCGACAAAAAGCATTTCTAACTTATTTTCTGCTGTACCTAAGATCCCGTGAATAACATTATTATTGTCTATCGCAATATAGGTATTAAGCATAGGAAAATAGTGTTCTACAATATCTTTTTTAAGCGATAAAATGATATCTTCAGATAAAAATGTATGTGTAGCTCTGACTGACGATTCCCAAACCGCAATCATTTCATCATAATGCGAAGGTTCTGCTTTCATTACAGTTAACATAATTTCTTCTCCATAAGATATGGCATCTTAAAGATCCTTTATTGACAGTCAAGTGACCCGAATAAAAAACACACATTAGTGTCTATTAAATGTATTTTGATAAGTTATATCTCAAATATAGCGATAAGTCTTTACATTTGTATTAACAAAAAGGCCACATTACGTGACCTTTTAAAAATATAATTTATTCGTTTAAATTTAGAAACGATAACCAACACCTAATACCCAAGTACCCAATTTTACATCATCTAATTTAGAATATTCATAAGATGCATCTATTGCTATATTTGGGATTGGATTAATTTGTAAGCCTAACCCATAACTTATAGATACTTTATTTTCATGTTGTTCTTCATTTGGCGTTTTACAACTCGCATTAAGCACACTTGTACCGATTAAACCATACGCATTAATATATTCATTAAAACGATAACTTGGTCCAGCTGAAAATAAATAATAATTTACATCACTATGTCCTACCTCTTTGCCATTCATATCACGAAAATTATATTTTTTATTATTATAAATAAACGAACCAATAATACCAAAACCATTATCTATCTTACGGTCATACTTAATATTAAATCCTTTAGGATCGCCATCTATCTTTTCACCATCGACTTTTATCTGACTTTGTGCATAGCCCATGGATAATGTATTTTTAAACGTAGCAGATACATTAAATGTCGTTATTGATAATATGATAGCTGTGATTGGAATGAATAATTTATTTTTCATTAAATGTCTCGATGTCATTTTCAATTAAAAATGTGAAATTAAGCAAAAAAATATAGTTCTAATTGCAATTAATTCAATATTATTGAACCTAAACTTCGTTTGAAATAATAAAACAAATTAAAAAACAGATGAACAATTTATTTTTAATGTAAAAACAATAAGGACATTATTTTAAATAAATGTTGATAACAAAAGAATTTGTACATATAAAGGAAAATAAAAAGCATCAAATTTCAGATAAAGTGATTAATTTTAATATTATTTATATTTCTATTTTATAAAAACTAAAAAGGCCACATTACGTGACCTTTTAAAAATATAATTTATTCGGTTATATTTAGAAACGATAACCAATGCCTAATACCCAAGTACCCAATTTTGCATCATCAAATTTTGAATACTCATAAGATGCATCAATTGCTACGTTTGGGATTGGGTTAATTTGTAAACCTAATCCATAAGCCATAGAGGTTTTACTGTATTCATAATTAGAATAGTAGTATTTATCATCTTGACTAACATGACCAAGACCAATTAAACCATATGCACTAAAATAGTCATTAAAACGATAGCTAGGTCCAGCCGTTAATGAGACATAATCAATTTCAGTTGAACCAATTTTCCCCCAACGACTATAATAATTATACGTTAATTTTGTGTACGTCAGTGATCCAATAAAACCCCAATCATTATCAAACTCATGGTTATATTTAAAGTTAATTCCTTTCGGATTTTCATCGATGTCATTATCATCCACTTTAATGGAGCTCTGAGCATAACCTACTGATAAAGTATTATCTAATGCTGCTTGTGCGTTAAAAGAAAGTGTAGAAATAGCTAACAGTGAAGTAGAAAGAAATAAATTACGGCTCATCTTTATTCTCTATATAAAAAGGATAGACAAATGGAACTAAATTAAAATTTAGCTCTCTTATTAAATTGAGTGTAACACTCAATAAATTTTATTTATTAATAATACGCCATTAATAATATTTAATAAAGAAAACCTTATGATTTAAATTATAATTAAAACACCATTCGCCCAAACAATAAACTCACCTTATTTTTCACTATTATTAAGGAAATATTAAGTTCATAACGTTATGAAAAACAAGTGATTTAATTTATCATTAGTTTTAGCCACCGTTTAAATATGATTGAAACTTCGATTGAAATTCTATTTTTACTCATCAGTAAAATAAAAAGCGCTCACTAAGTGAAATTAATTTTCCTTATCCCATATAATATTGATTTATATTTAAGTGAAATTTTTAATCTAGTCTTTAATATCAACCATCTTATTAATTTTAATAAGTATAAAAAAGCCACTGATTAAAGTGGCTTTTATTTTATGTATTATTAGCAAGTTGCATTTTTAACCAAAAATTTTGCTGGCATAAATTAAAAAATTCTTTTCTACAAGGAGAAACTGGCTTGTTATTTGACTCTACAATTTCCCACGTGATCCAACGTTCAGGACATTGAGCGTCATTATCATAGTGCTCTGTTTCTATCTCTTCTGTGCATTTCAAAATAACACCATCAGAAAATAACCAAGTATGAGTTACTCTGGTTATTTCTGTTAAGTTATCCAAAAAATTCTGGGTACTTAGCATTTGATAGTTATTTTCTTGGTTAACAATTTGAGATATATACTTCGCTAACATCATCTTCTCTCTTGTTTTACTTCTTATTATTTATATGCGCCTATTATAAATGAACCTCGTTTTATTACTCTTATTTTTCATCAAAAGCATCAGCCATAAGTAAAAATTTAGGTTCTGCTTTTTTATATGAATTAATCATCGGGACTAATCGCTGAAAATGTTCACTGCACAATGCACATCAAGGGCAGCATAATCAGACCATTGTTCAATAAAGACAAAATGCCTCGGATCTTTTTCAAGTACACTTTTTTAAACGCTATCAATAGAGTGTAATCCTTTGAAGTGCTAACAGAGTGCGGTTTCAAATAGAAAGCAGTAACCATCAAACATTTATCTTCTGTATAAGTGAAAATATGCGTTTAAATAATGCGGATTCTCTTTATATAATAGCAATTCATTAAGTAATACAGAGAAAGTAGGATTGGGGGTTAACGTGTGGCTTGAACAATTTGGTGTACTCAATATCTGGACATACCTTGCAGGCATGTTTTTTATTATCCTCGTTCCTGGCCCTAATACACTCTATGTGCTAAAAACAAGCGCATCAGGTGGTGTTCGCGACGGATATCGTGCCGCATTTGGTGTGTTTTTAGGTGACGCTATTTTGATTTTTCTCGCCTTTATCGGTGTCGCATCGGTTATAAAAGCTTCACCTGTACTCTTTACTATTGTTCGTTTTTTAGGTGCTTTTTATCTCCTTTATTTAGGAATAAAAATTATCCATGCCACTTTTTTCGCCAAAAAAGTACATTCAGAACAAACAACAACGGTACAGAAACACGTTTTTAGAAAAGCGCTTACATTAAGTATGACCAATCCTAAAGCGATTCTATTTTATATTTCATTTTTTGTTCAATTTATCGATTTTAATTATGCACATACTGGATTATCTTATTTAATCCTCGCCTCCATGCTTGAAGCGTTTAGTTTTATCTATCTTTCTTTTCTAATATTTGGTGGTGTAGCCCTTGCCCGTTTCTTTGGCTCACGTAAAAATATCGCTAAACTGGGTAATGGTGTTATCGGGCTTTTCTTTATGGGGTTCGCGACGAAATTAGCAACATTATCATCATGATTTTATAGTTTAATAGCCTTACTCAAGGTATAAGGCTATTACTTCTTACTTTTTACCGCCTTGAAATCGTTTAACTGTAGTTCTCTATATCGAAACTACCCTACCATCTGGTATCATTGGCGACTTATCCATTTTCTTGCCATAAATAACTTTGTTTTTCACACAATTTATTATTTGAGCCTATAAAATATTGTATTGATTTATCATATTGTTAAGGTATCAAAACAATGAAAAACAAAGCCTTGGTTAGCAAGTTACAGAATAATCAGCAACGATATAGAACCGTAAAAAATGAGCATCCCAAAAGAGCAGTATAATTTCAACAAACTACAAAAACGCTTACGCCGTGATGTTGGGCAAGCTATCGCTGACTTTAATATGATTGAAGACGGCGACAAAATCATGGTCTGCCTTTCTGGTGGTAAAGATAGCTACACGCTACTTTCTATCTTAATGAATCTGCAAAAAAGTGCGCCAATCAATTTCTCTCTTATTGCAGTCAATTTAGACCAAAAACAACCCGGATTCCCTGAGCATATTTTACCTGAGTATTTAAATGAACTTGGTGTGGAATATAAAATTGTTGAAGAGAATACCTATGGGATCGTTAAAGATATTATTCCTGAAGGTAAAACAACCTGCTCTTTATGCTCACGTTTACGCCGTGGTATTTTATATCGCACAGCAACAGAGCTTGGGGCAACTAAAATTGCTTTAGGTCACCATCGTGATGATATCTTAGAAACATTATTTTTAAATATGTTCTATGGTGGAAAGCTTAAAGGTATGCCACCTAAATTGATGAGTGACGATGGCAAACAAATCGTTATTCGCCCTCTTGCTTATGCGCGTGAAAAAGATATTGAGCGTTTTGCACAAGCGAAACAATTCCCAATTATTCCATGTAATCTTTGTGGCTCACAACCCAACCTTCAGCGTCAAGTTATTAAAGAGATGCTAAGAGATTGGGATAAACGTTATCCTGGTCGTATTGAAACCATGTTTAGAGCAACACAAAATATTGTCCCATCACACTTATGTGATACTCAATTATTTGATTTTGCGAATATCAAACATGGTGATGAAGTCATTAATGGTGGTGACTTAGCTTTTGATAAAGACGATATTCCAACCGTTCCAGTGATGTTCCAAGAAGAAGATGATGAACGTCCTGACTTTAGCCAAAACAAGCTCGATATTGTTGAAGTGAAATAATGCACTCTCTCCTAAGCCTTGCATTCAAGGCTTAGGATTTTTATGACTCAATAATCACAGATAATAAATTTAAGCAAAAAAAAACCGATGTTAATAAACATCGGTGTAATAATGGTCAATTATTCTGTATTAAGAACTCAATATGAGAAAAACTACAATTATGGAGCACAACGTTCATCGCTCAACGTTGTATTCACCTGCGAGAGTTATAATGCCAGATGTTCTATTTTAAAAAATTGATATATCTCAAACAGGGTTAGAGAATTCTTTTTTAAATCCATTTAGTTACGATTAATTTTCTGAAAATTTACAACCACCTACTACGTTTTAACCACCAGGTAACAATCACAATCAAAACAAAAAGAGATAAACAAAAAATGGTAAAACCATAAGGAAATTCATTTCCGGGTATTCCGCCTAGATTGACACCAAATAGCCCAGTTAGAAATGTTGTTGGTAAAAATAACATCGCCATTAGTGACATAGTATAAGTACGTCTATTCATTGCATCAGCCATCATTGATGTTATTTCATCTGCAATCACCGCGGTACGAGAAATACTACTGTCTAAATCCTCTAAACGTCGAGAAAGTCTTTCTGAGATTTCTAACATCGTAACTCTATCGCTATCACTCATCCATGGTAATTTCTCAATAGAAAGTCTTGAGAATACATCTCGCTGAGGCGCCATATAACGCCGTAAAACAATTAACTGCTTTCTTAATAATGCAAGTTCACCTCTTGCTGGTATTTGCTGATCGAGGATCATATCTTCCAATTCAATTAATTGGTCATGTAGCGTCTCAACAAATTCACCTATTTCATCAGTAACTGCATCAGCCATTGTAATTAACCAATCGCCACTATTTTCAGGTCCATCACCTAGTTCTAAAGTGTGAATAACAGAATCTACAGAATTGACTCGACGGTGACGACTTGAAACAATTGTTTGACTGTTAATATAAATCCTAAAAGCAACAAGCTCATCAGGTCGATCATTAGGATTATTATTAATTGTTTGCAGATTGATGACGATACCTTCACCAATGCGTTGTGCTTTTGGTCTAACGTTCTCTGCAAGTAATATATCTTTAGCAATAGGAGGAAGTAATTCTGTCTCTTGTATCCATTGAGCACTTCGTGGTTTGCGGTAATCTAGGTGCACCCAATATGGATTTTCGTTTGTTGCTACAGTCTCTGCTGTAATGTCTATTGCTCCTCCATGTCCATTAAGCTGTGCTGTATAAATAGCATCTGAATCTTGTATAACAGAGTCATTAATTGTTTTCACTTCGCTTTCTCCATAACTTTGCCTTAAAAGTAATACTTGAATTCAATGCTCAATTATCAAATAGGATCAATCGAACTTCATTTTATAACGCCATGTTTTGAAACGCCATTCTCTAATTGTTGGTTTGCTAACTAGCTATATATCAATACTATTTTTGTCTAATTTATCCAAAGCTTCTATTTATCTTCATTACTTTAGGATTATTACACTAAATTGAATACTAATAGTTACGCTAAGATAATAATACTTAAAAAAAACAACAGATAACTTATTTTATTTGTAGGAAAATAATTATTTTTAGTAATTTATAATAATTATCTGTCTAGTGTAGACTCAATATTCTTTAATACTTTTATTGCACTCGAAAAATAAGGTCATCAATATGAAAAAATTTATCGCTATTCCTTTATTTTTGCTTTTGGCTGGATGCAATGACGCAACCTCAACTGAAAGTGCAAATACCGCACCATCAACGGGGACAACAAAAACACTTCTCGTCGATTCACAACTGCATGACTGTGTCGGTGTCGCACCAATGAAATGTATGAAAGTGAAAGAGTTACCTTCTGGTGAATGGTCGCTGTTCTATCAAAACATTGATGGGTTTGAATATAAAGCAGGTACTGAATACACATTAAAGGTTAATGTTACAGATATTCCTAACCCTCCAGCAGATGCACCAAGTGTAAAATATACACTAATTGAAGTTGTGGATAAAAAATAGAACACCATAGAGACTCACAATAGGTATTAAAGCTTATTGTGAGTATTTTCACTTATTATGCTCAATATCTATTCCCTTCTCTTTAAATAATTGCTCATTATTACACCATTATTAAAATAATTAATAAATCGTATACTATTTAATAATTAGCTATTTATGATGATTTGATTTTTTATTGAATTTAAAAATAAGCATTCAAACTTTTTTTAAGAGTAATTTCAATCAATTAATATTGAAATCACCCTTTATTTTACTAAAAATGGTGTTCTACACATCAACATAGAAACTCTATAATGAATAAATTAGCCCTTGTTTTAATTAGCTTAGCTTTATCTTACTCCTCTACATTACATGCCGAAGATAAGACACATACTCTCTCTGGTGGCTATATTTATGGCAAAATAAAAGGTGACACAGCAAAAGGAGAAATAATCAGTTATCGTTATGAAGCGGAAAATGCTTGGGGAATATTAATTTCTCTGCTGCATTTAAATAGCGACCATAAAGAATATTTTATTGACCCTCGTTTTACCACACCTTCAGCAGTAAATTATCGAACTAAAACTATAGGTCTATTAATCGGTCCAACTTATAGAATAACACCTAAAATTTCTGTTTATGCTCAAATGGGGCCTAACAAGTTAAAACACCAAGAAGATAAATATCACCTTGAAATAAATACAACAGATTCCCACATTGTTAATACAACAAGTGTAATTGGTCAAATTGGCATCGATTATAATCCTATTAAGAATATCTCATTTAGCTTGGGGTATCTTTATTCTGATACCACAGCAAATAAGCGACATATAGAATTAAGTGCTTTACAATTATCTCTAGGATTTCATTTTTAACTGATTCTCTAATAATTATTGATAATCTGTAATTCCATTTAATAATAAAGAAAAACAAATAGATAATTCTGATTGTGGTTCCTTCAAACACCATAATCAATATATTAATTTTCATTATGACTACGTAGTTATATCTATAAATAAAATAAGATATAATATTTAACATCAAGCACATTGCACAATTGGTCAAAACAATACTATAAAAATGTATTAACATGTTACTTGCAATGTTTATTCCTTTTGAGTCTCCTTCTGTTTTTATGACAGAGGGATTTTTTTTGGTATAAATATTTTATTATTCATTGTAACAGTTAGATACAATAAAAATCGTGCAAATAAGGCATAAAAAATATAATTTATATCGAGACAATATGTCATCCTGCTTTATTTTGCTACGCCCCTTTTTTAAAGGGGTTCTTTTTTATTTATACTCTCTTTTATTTTCTTAGCTTACCTACTAACAATATAGATCAACTTATAAATTAAAAGATTTTCACTTTCACTATTAATAATAGAATAAAAAAATACCTCAAATTAGATTTTAACTTTGAGGTATAATTTATATACAATTATCTTTTTTATTAAATTAAGACGTTTATATTAGCTTAACGTTAATCTTCTAATTGAGTCTTTACATTAATGTTTAAGAATATAAAACGTATGGCTATAAGCAACATCTTCTGGGTTCTCAATGGGATACCCTTTTAACCATGGTTTTATCAAACGTCCATTTGTGTATTGATAAATAGGCGCAATTGGCGCATCTTCAGCTATTATTTGCTCCGCTCGGTTATACAGACTATTTCTTTCATTTGCATCAATAGTCATACCAGCCAATGTTAACACTTCATCATATTGCTTATTCTGATATTTAGGGATATTACCCGCGTGTTTCGAACCGAGTAAGCTTAAAAAAGTAGAAGGTTCGTTATAATCACCAACCCATGATGCTCTTATCACATCAAAATCACCCGAGTTTCGACTATCAATATAGGTTTTCCATTCTTGGTTACGTAATTGGACTTTTACCCCTAACTTTTTCTTCCACATAGAAGCAACTGCAATAGCAATTTTCTGATGATTCTCTGAATTATTGTATAGCAATGACAGTGTTAATGGATTATGAGGGCCGTATCCAGCAGCCGCTAACAAGATCTTAGCTTGACTATCTAGTTCATCTTGATTGTATTCATCATAAATTGTCGGTTCTGGGGTAAAGCCCGCCGTTACATCAGGTGTAAAACGGTTTGCTGATTTCTCCCCTGTGCCTAATACTTTATCAGTGATAATTTTTCTATCTATTGCCATCGCTAACGCTTTACGTACACGAATATCTTTTGTTGGCCCTGACTGAGTATTAAAAGCATAGTAATAAGTACCTAACTGATCGGGAATATAAACCTCATTAGGAATATCTTTCATTAATTTATGATATAAATTTTTGGGGAACGACTCAGTAATATCAATATCACCCGCTAAATAACGCTTAGTCGCATGGGATTCATGATTAATAGGCACAAAAGTGACTTTAGTTAATACTGTATTTTTATGATCCCAATAATAAGGATTTGGTGTTAATACGATCTTCTCATTAACGACTCTATCTTTTAAAACAAAAGCACCATTTCCGACTAAATTGCCAACCTTAATCCATTCACTACCATATTTTTCAATACTATGACGAGGTACAGGATATAACGAAAAGTTAGTCGTCAAACTTGGGAAGTAAGAAACGGGTCGTTCTAAAGTCACTTTTAGTGTCTTTTCATCAATTGCTTCTACACCTAATGATGTTGGTTTTAATTTTCCATCAATAATCTTTTGTGCATTTTCAATAGATGCAAGCGATGCATACCATGCGAAAGGTGAAAGATTCTTAGGGTCAACTAACCTTTGCCAGCTATAAACAAAATCGGTTGCTGTGACTTTTTCACCATTAGACCATTTTGCATTATCGCGTAAGGTGAAGATCCACACACGATTATCTTCTGTACGCCAACTTTGAGCGACACCAGGAATGGGACGTCCATGCTCATCTTCTATCGTCAATCCTTCAAATAAATCACGTTGCACTTGAGCTTCTGTTAATCCAACAGCATTAATAGGATCAAGTGATGCAGGCTCATCTTTTAAATGTCGAACTACTTCTTGCTTTTTATCGAGTATCGTTCCTGTGGGGACTACTGCCGCATTTACTTGCGACATGATTGATCCTTGAACGACAAGTGCACATGAGATGACGAATATTTTGCGCATGTCTGTTTCGTCCTGTAATCTGTATGAGAATGAACTGCACAATTATAAGAGCCTGATAAAAAGGCACAATCACTGATTACAAATATTTTATAAATTTTTGTGTTTTTAGTGGTGACTATGCCAATAATGGCAAATTTTTATAATGGTTAAGCATTAACGATAATTATCGTTAATAATGAGTATTAATAACAATTAGTCTGACAACTAATAAAGGAGAACAACAATGGCACATCAAGTTACTTTACAAGGAAATGCAGTGGCACTAGCGGGTAATTTCCCAGCAGTAGGTCAAAAAGCCGCAGATTTCTCTCTCGTTGGTAAAGATCTTAATGATGTTTCTTTAGCGAATTTTGCGGGTAAACGTAAAGTTTTAAACATTTTCCCAAGTGTAGATACCGGCGTTTGTGCGGCAAGTGTTCGCCAATTTAATAAAGTTGCAAATGAACTAAATAACACGGTGGTTTTATGTATTTCAGCTGATTTACCTTTTGCTCAAGCGCGTTTTTGTGGTGCGGAAGGCTTAGATAACGTTGTCACGTTATCTACAATGCGGGGTGCTGAATTCAAAGAAAACTACGGTGTTGCAATTGTATCAGGTCCATTAGCTGGCTTAACAAGCCGAGCCGTCGTTGTTTTAGATGAAAATAACACTGTTATCTACACCCAGTTGGTTGATGAAATTACCACTGAACCAAATTATGATGATGCGTTAAAAGCACTGAAATAATACGGATGAAAAAAACAGGCGAGCATTATGCTCGCCTGTTTTTTATCCTAATGATCTCGCGATAAAATTAGCTTTCAGGATTGTCGTTCTTTTTATTTGTTAGGTTATATTCTCTCAGCTTATTAGCAATCGCTGTATGAGAAATGCCTAAACGTTTTGCGAGTTTTCGGGTACTTGGATAGTCACGATATAAACGGGCTAAAATTGAAGCTTCAAAACGTTTTGTCATTTCATCTAATGAGCCCTCTAATAAGTCCTCATCAAATAAAACATCAGCAGTATGCTCCGGTAATGTAATATCTTGCTTACGTAAAGTATTACCCGTTAATTGAGCCATCGCTTGATAAATAGTATTTCTTAATTGACGAACATTACCAGGCCAACCATATTGGGTTAAATAAGCCGATAATTCAGGTGATATTATCGGTTTTGCTGCCTGTTGCTCTGTACAATATTGATTAATAAAATGCATTGCTAACGGCATAATATCCGATTTTCTTTCTCTCAATGGCGGTAATGTCAGTGTTAATACATTAAGTCGATAATAAAGATCTTCTCTAAATAATCCTTTTTGAACTAGCTCCCATAAATTCTTTTGTGTAGCACAAATAATACGGACATCAACATTAACTTCATGCTCTTCGCCCACTCGACGAAATGTACCATCATTTAAAAATCGTAGAAGTTTGATTTGCATTTGTGAAGACATTTCACCAATTTCATCAAGTAAAACAGTCCCCCTATTGGCTTGCTCAAAAAATCCTTTTTTTCCTTCAATAGCATTAGGATAAGCACCCGCAGCATAACCAAAGAGTTCACTTTCAACGACATCATCAGGCATTGAAGCACAATTAAGCCCTAAGAAAGGCGACCTTGCGCGAGAACTTAGCCAATGACAGGCTTTAGCGAATAAATCTTTTCCTGTTCCTGTATCACCTACCAATAATAATGGTGCATCCATTTTTGCCATTTTTTTTGCACGTTCAACCAACTGTTTCATTTGAGAACTAACAGCAATAATTTTCTCAAACTCATGGCTATCACTGACAATTAATTGGGAGTGATCATGAACAACACCGCTATACTTCAATAAAATAAGTGCGCCAACACAATGATTAAATTGATTATCATCTGCCAATTTTATTGGCACTATTTCCATATCAAAATTTCGTTTTTTTAAATTAATTGGAATTATTTCGGCATGAGGATCTTTTTGTTCTAACCAACGATGAATATTGAAATTAGGAATAAGCTGATTAAACGATTTTTCACTATTATCATCAGCGTCTATATCAAATAGTTGACGCGTTGCTGGATTTTGTAGCTTTATTTGACCTTTAGTATTAATAGAAAAAACAGGTACAGGTACAGATTCTAACAATGTCCACATCGCGCGATGTTCTTGCTCTGATGGCATAAATGCCACAGTGCGAACATCAATAACTCCGTCAATTCTTCTTATTTCAGCCATAAGGGGCTGAAATATATTAAAATCTATTTGTGAAAAATTCAGGTAAATAAGACCTATTGGGAATATTTCAATTCCACGTAAATCAATATTTTTTAATACTAGCAGATCTAATAATTCACGGGTTAACCCGATGCGATCTTCACAAGTGACCTCTAAACGCATTATAAACCTTCTTAATACTGAGTGACCCTGAACTTATTCTAGATATTATACATAAATATCAACTAAATAAAGAGGCTTGTCAGCAAAGGTTGACACCAATAGCATTTATTTTTACACAACTAAATTCATTTTCTGATCTCTAACTAAGATTATTTATGCTTTAAAAAAGCTAAATAACGAAAATGAAGAGGTTTTTATTATTTTTTTTAGTTCAAAATCGATAAGATATTCGACATCCTTTACCAAAGGACTTAATTCTTGACTGATCATTTTTTTGATGGTTTTACATCCATGATCAAAACAAAAAAGCAAAAATTCTAATGCATTTATTGCTCTTTCTTTCTTATCCGATTCAGTCAAATATTCAAAAAATTGAGATGCCTCCTGAATCTGAAATGAGTCCAAAGGTTTCTGATATTGTCTTTTTTTAATCTCACTAATCGTTTCGCTAAGAATGGGAATTAAAATACTTAATTGATTATCAATAATTTCACCATTTAATGTGGAGCCTAAATAGAGTTTACGTCTTTGTTTAGAGAGTTTCTTTATTACTGATATTTGTATTTCTTTCATTTTTTAACCTTGTTAAAAATATTATTTTTTCATTTTTGTAATTTTTTAAATAAAGATCATTATTGTTTTTGAATGGTAAATTATCCAAAAAGTAGATATATCAAAATATATTACTAAAATAATTATTTTAGGGTGATATTTAACGCTATTTATTACACTAAAATCAACACTATTTCCCATCAAAAAAGAAACATTATGGTTAATATTAAACATATTCCACTAAATAAACACACATTAACCTTGATATACAAATAGTTACAACCACCCTCAACGCTTGTGAAATTTACGCTTTTTTAAAGTTTACTATTACAATAGTTTCTTTTAAAAATAGTAACTAAACTAACGATAAAATATTAAAAGTGCTTTATAGCATTCAGCTTCTTTTAAAAAAGATTTTGTTATCTTCGCCATAAGGACTATTTTATATAAACAACACTTTGCCAATCCTTATATAAAAAAAGCCATAGAATGACGTCTATGGCTTTTATTTAAAATCATTAAAAGATGAAAACAAGAGTTTATTCTTTCTTCTTGCTACCAATAGTGTTTTTTAATTTTCCGATTAACTCTGTTCTAAAATCGCCTAGCTTAGGTTTATTATCATCAATCCATGGTAAAGGACGGCATAATTCCATTGCTTTTATTCCTAAGCGTGCCGTTAGTAAACCTGCACCTATACCTTGAGCGGCTCTTGTTGATAATCGTGCGGCAAGATCTTGTGAAAGCCAGTCCATTCCAACTTCTCTAACCAGTTCCGTCGCACCGGCAAATGCAATATTGACCAAAACAAGACGAAAGAGTTTTAAACGACTATAGTAGCCTAATTCAATACCGTAAATTTCTGCAATACGATTAATCAAACGAATATTACGCCAACCAATAAAAGCCATATCGACCATTGCCAGTGGGCTGACAGCAATCATCAAAGTTGATTCTGCAGCAGAACGACTGATTTCAGCTCTCGCTTGTTTATCCAAAATAGGTTGAACAAGTTGGCTATAAAGTTCTAATACTTCTTTGTCATTATGTGTATCGTGTAATGCACTTTGCCAACGAATGAATGCGGGATGTTGTGGACCAATACCCGCTTGTGTAGCGAGTTTTTCACAAAAGGGGCGACCATTCCCCATCGCATGACTATAAAGTAACTCTTTGGCTTTATCTCTTTCATCTGCGCGTTGGCGTAAACGATAAATACGGCGCCACTCTGTTATCACAGATCCAATACCAGCAACAACAATTAACCCACCCGCACTGGCTGCCCCCAACGCAATCCAGTCAGAATTTACCCATGAGCTATAAATCCATTGTCCAGTCTGGGCAATAACACTAACCCCTAAAATGGTACTCGCAATCGTTAATAACCGTTTCCAGACACTTTTTTTCGGTTTTAAAATTGACTGAACATCGCCTTCTAATTGCCCTTCATTCTCTTCATCCAATAGTGGATCAATCGGCAAAAATGGCTCATTTTCATTAAAGCCAACACCTTTTTTTAAGGTGACTTCTTCTTGAAGTATGGGCTCTTTAAAATCAATTCGCGATTTTAATGGCTCATTCATTTTAATTTATCCCCTAACAAGAACTCCATTGCACTATCCATACGAATATGAGGAACCGCACTATCTCTTGATATTTGTTGCGGTCTAAAAGATTCGAAACTAAATCCTTGTTTTTCCCAAAATGCTTTTTCAGGCAATCGTTTAGGAACCTCACCGGGAAAATACACCAATGGTGTATTATCGCTTAAACGAAAACCTTTCAAGGCTGGTATTTTTTCGCCATGATGATCAACAATTCCACTTTCAGTTGCCGCAATAGAAGCAAGTCCCATGCAATCAATACTGATCCCTTCAAAAATAGCATTTTGTTTAGCATCTTGAATAAGTTGTTGAAGCAACGACACTAAATTTTCATGTTGGTCAACCGTGATATGGTCGGCTTTTGTGGCTGCAAATAGAAGCTTATCGATACAAGGTGAAAATAAGCGTCTAAGTAAGGTTCTTTTTCCATAATGAAAACTGCGCATTAATTGTGTTAATGCTTGGCGCATATCATTAAAAACATCTGCACCTTGATTTAAAGGTTGTAGGCAATCAACCAAAACAATTTGTCTATCAAACCCTTGAAAATGATCGCGATAAAAACCTTTTACAACATGCTGTCCATAATATTCATAGCGTTGTTTTAGCATGCCAATATTAGTACGTTTATCTGCGCTCTTTAATTTAGCAATATCGTATTTTTGTAAATCACCCCATGGGAAAAATTGCAAAACGGGTGCTCCAGCTAATTCACCTGGTAATACAAAACGCCCCGGTTGGATAAAATGAAGTCCTTCATCTTTACATGCTAATAAATAGTCAGTGTAAGCGGAGGCAATATCAGCTAATAACGTTTCATCAGCCGGCGCAAAAGGATCACATTTTTTAAGGAGTAATTGCCAATGTTGTTCTGGTGACGTTCTTTGACGATTGACCTTATCCATTTGCTCTGACCATTCAAAATAGTCTTGCTCAAGCATAGGTAAATCTAATAGCCATTCACCGGGGTAATCAACAATTTCTAAATAAAGAGAAGATGTTTCTTTTATAAAACGGGTTAAAGATTCATTCGATCGATAACGTAGTTGTAAACGTATTTCACTGACCCCTTTTGTAGGAACCGGCCAACTTGGGGGAGTATGGTAAAGCGCGTCCATCCCTTCATCATAGGTAAAACGAGGAATATTTAAATTGTGTTGAGGAATACGTTTTACACCTAGTAATTGCTTATTTCGTGCAGCCGAAAATAGCGGTAAACGCGCGCCGGTATGCACATTAATAAGTTGATTAACTAAAGAGGTAATAAATGCGGTTTTACCACTTCGGCTTAATCCAGTTACGGCCAAACGAAGATGTCTATCAACACCACGATTAATAAAAGCGGTCAGTTCATTTTGTAGGCGTTTCATGTTTCTCCCAAGACACTTGACGCGATAGCTTATTAAAGCCTGCTTTGATAATAGGTTCAGCTATCAATAGAACCAGCCAACGCAACGGTTTGCTACTTACTCGTTTTAATATACCGCCTGTAATTGCTGCTGGCCCAAATAAAGTGAATAACATTAACCCAAATGTTACCCCTTTTTTGGCTAATTGGGCGAGTTTATTTGTTTTTAAAGAAACGAATACTTGATTGGAATTCATAACACGCTCCTCAATCAGAAAATTTGCGCTCTTACACTATAAGTGTTGAAAAAGATCAGCGGCAGAAAGAAAGACGCTCCTAAAATGGAGCGTCTTATCCGATTAAATAGCAAGAATATTACAAATCTCGAAAGCGTTTATTTAACTGATAACTGGAAGAGGTAATATAACGTTCCATTTGTTGTAAACGTTTTTCACCTTGCATCAATTGATTATCTACTCCACTTAAGATTTCTTTTAAGCTTTCTTGCTGATCTTCACCTTGCTGGTAATTAGTCGGAGCGGGCTCCATAAAAAAACTTAAGACAAGGTAAGCAATAATAGTTAAACCGAAAAAGCCAGCAAACAGCGCAATCACCGCAATAACCCTGACAAGTAAAACAGGAATATTAAAATAATGGGCAAGCCCAGCACATACACCACGGATCATGCCTTCTTGTGGCAAGCGATACAATTGTTTGCTTTGCATCGTCATTGTGATTGCCTCCAGTTAGGATGTTCTGCATCAAGTATTTGTTCTAACGTCTTAATGCGCTCCTGCATTTGCTGAGCTTTATCCACCAGCGCGCTCAGTCGCTGCATTTCTTGATGGGTTAACTGAACATTACCTCCACCTTTCTGACTGTTATAGTGCAACCACAACCAAATAGGGAGAATAAATAAAACGAAAATTGTCAGTGGTATTCCCAGAAATATATAGCCCATTACATATCCTTTATAAGATGGTTATTACGCTTGCTGTTACTCTTTGTTGATATTGATTTTAGCTTTTAATGCCGCTAATTGCGCGCTAATTTCATCATCAGCTTTTAATTCAGCAAACTGTTGGTCTAATGATTTCTCTTTACCTAGCCCATAACTTTGAGCTTCACCTTCCATATGATCTATACGGCGTTCAAACTGCTCAAAACGTGCCATTGCTGCGTCCATTTTACCACTGTCTAATTGACGACGAACTTGGCGAGATGAGCTTGCAGCTTGATGACGCACAACTAAAGACTGCTGTTTTGCGCGTGTTTCAGTTAACTTGTTTTCTAACTCGCTAATTTCGCCTTTTAAACGCGTTAGCGTTTCATCAATAATAATCAATTCGTGTTTCAATGTGTCATTGACTGATGCTACACGTTGTTTTTCGATTAATGCGGCACGAGCTAAATCTTCTTTTTCCTTGATAAGAGCCAACTCTGCTTTATCCTGCCAATCTTTCATCTGTTTTTCAGCTTGTTCGATACGGCGCTCTAATCCTTTTTTTTCAGCTAAAGTACGTGCAGAAGTTGTGCGGATCTCAACTAACATATCTTCCATTTCTTGGATCATTAGGCGGATCATTTTTTCAGGATCTTCCGCTTTATCTAATAAAGAAGCGATATTGGCATTAATAATGTCAGCAAAACGTGAAAATATACCCATGATGTTATCCTTAATAGCTATGCTAATGAGTGATGTTAAATTGTTTCAATAATGGCGACGATCATAACGCCAGCATACTTTAGTTAATACAATTTGCGTGCCAACTTTTAAAATTCACTTAACCTATTAATAATAGGCGATTTATATTATTCGCCTATTTTTTAAACATTTGCTAAACTGGCAAAAAATACCTCAATATGGTGAATTTAACCAATGAATGAGAATTTGGAGACAATAATTGGCGTTGATAGTCAATTTATTGATGTATTAGAACAAACCTCAGCGCTTGCTCAATTAAAAAAGCCTGTATTAATTATTGGTGAACGAGGTACAGGTAAAGAGTTGATCGCTCATCGATTACATTATCTTGCTCCTTGGTGGCAAGGGCCTTTTATTTCAATCAACTGCTCTGCGCTCAATGATAATTTACTTGATTCTGAACTTTTTGGTCATGAAGCGGGGGCTTTTACTGGCGCTAAAAATCGTCATCAAGGGCGCTTTGAACGTGCGGATGGAGGTTCTCTTTTTCTTGATGAACTAGCGACTGCGCCCATGCTTGTGCAAGAAAAGCTTCTGCGCGTCATTGAGTATGGTCATTTAGAGCGCGTTGGAGGCAGTCAATCTCTGCATGTTGATGTTAGACTCATTTGTGCAACAAATGCAGATTTACCCGCAATGGCGGAAGAAGGTAAGTTTCGTGCCGATTTACTAGATAGATTAGCGTTTGATGTTATTAGGCTCCCGCCATTAAGAGAACGACGCGCAGATATTATGTTGCTTGCTGAAAATTTTGCCATCTCAATGTGCCAAGAGTTGGGCTTACCTTTTTTTCCTGGTTTTAGTCATAGTGCACGCCAAGTTCTTTTAGATTATTCATGGCCAGGTAATATTCGTGAGCTCAAAAACGTTGTTGAACGCTCCGTTTATCGTCATGGAACCAGTGATCACATACTCAACAATATTATTATTGATCCCTTCGCTGGTTTTCAATCGTCAAAAAGACCTGCATTAAAGACATCGCCTAAAGAAAATTGTCCACTACCTACATTACCGCTGGATTTACGCCAATGGCAAAATGATGTAGAAAAAAAATTAGTGAATAATGCATTAAAAGAGAGTTTATATAACCAAAAAGAGGCGGCTGAAAAATTATCATTAAGCTACGATCAATTTAGAGGACTAATTAAAAAACATCAAATAATAACTTAATAGATTGATAAATTTAGCTTTTTAAACATTGAGGAGAGGAATATAGACAAGAGGCAAAAAAAAAAGCCAGCACCCGAGCTGGCTAGTAAAAAAATACTGGAAGCAATGTGAGCAATGTCGTGTCCTCTGCGGAAAACCTCTTACCGCCAAGGACAATACGGATGATAATCTTTATCATTAGCATTTGTAAAGCATTTTATTGAGAATTTTTCTCACTTTGTTTTTTTGACTATTTGGGGATAGAAAGTTTTTTAAGTTACAATGGCAAAATCGTTTCTCTAAAAGATATTATTTATGCGCCCTATTTTATTTATTGGTACTTTGCTACTCACCTTTACAAGCGCAGCTTGTATCGCAGATGTAGCACCCAAAACACAAGCACCATCTATAACGCTTGAGCCAACGCCAATTAATCAAAATGGCTTTGTTTACTGTGTTGATGGTAGTGTGAATACCTTTAACCCTCAGTTATCAAGTAGTGGATTAATTATTGATCCTCTGGCTGCACAGCTCTATGACCGTCTTTTAGATGTTGACCCTTACACCTATCGCCTGATCCCTGAAATTGCAGCTCGATGGGAAACATTAGATAACGGCGCGACATACCGCTTTTATTTACGTAAAAATGTCTCTTTTCAACAAACATCTTGGTTTACACCAACACGTAAACTTACCGCTGATGATGTTATTTTTAGTTTTGAAAGGATGATTAATCCACAAAATCCCTTCAATCAAGTCAATGGCGGTAAATATCCCTATTTTGACAGCTTAAGTTTTGCCAATAATATCCAATCGATAAAGAAACTGGGTCAATACACGGTAGAATTTAGCTTAAAAGAGCCTGACGCCTCTTTTTTATGGCATTTAGCAACACATTACGCCCCTATTCTTTCTGCTGAATACGCGCAAAATTTAGAAAAATCAGGCGATCAAACACAGCTTGATTGGAAACCAGTGGGAACAGGTCCTTTTTTTCTAGATGAATATCAACCAGGACAATTTGTTCGTTTATTTAGAAATAAAGATTACTGGAAAGGTCAACCTAAGATGCAACAGGTTGTTATTGATATGGGTGCAGGAGGTACAGGTCGTATATCTAAATTACTCACTGGCGAATGTGATGTTTTAGCCTATCCTGCCGCAAGCCAATTAAAAGTCTTACGTGACGATCCGCGACTCAGATTAACATTACGTTCTGGTATGAATATCGCTTATTTAGCCTTTAACACCAGTAAACCGCCACTCAATGATCTTAAAGTTCGTCAAGCGATTGCTTATGCCATTAACAATGAACGTTTAATGGAGTCTATTTATTATGGTACCGCTGAAACGGCAGCATCAGTACTTCCTCGTGCATCTTGGGCTTATGATAACCGAGCAAAAATTACAGAATACAATCCTGAAAAATCGAAACAAATTCTTAAAGAGCTAGGTCTTGATGGGCTGAAATTAAATCTTTGGGTGCCTAGCGCCTCACAATCTTATAACCCAAGCCCATTAAAAATGGCGGAACTTATTCAAGCTGACTTAGCTCAGGTGGGGATTCAAATGAATATTCGCCCTATTGAAGGACGATATCAAGAAACGAGTATGATGGATCGCACCCATGATATGACCTTATCGGGTTGGTCAACTGACAGTAACGATCCTGATAGCTTTTTCCGCCCTCTCTTTAGCTGTGCAGCAATTGGCTCACAAACTAACTTAAGTCATTGGTGTTTACCTAACTTTGATGATATTTTGAAAAAAGCGCTTTATAGTCAGCAACTTGCTTCAAGAATGGATTATTATCATGAAGCTCAAGATATACTTGCTCAAGAGTTACCAGTGTTGCCTTTAGCAAACTCTTTACGTATGCAAGCATATCGTTATGATATTAAAGGACTAGTATTAAGCACTTTTGGTAATGCGTCTTTTGCTGGTGTTTATCGAGAGGCAGAAGTAGACGAACAAAATCACAAGAAAGAGGCTGTAAAATAATCCATGATTATTTATTCAATACGTCGATTGCTTTTATTACTTGTGACACTGTTCTTTTTGTCGCTAGTGAGCTTTAGCCTAAGTTATTACACGCCTAATGCCCCATTAAGTGGAGCCTCGCTTACCGATGCCTACTTTTTTTATGCCCATAATATGATCCATTTTGATTTTGGTATTTCCTCTATCAATGGTGAACCTATCAAAGCGCAATTGGTAGAAGCATTGCCAGCGACCATGGAGCTTTGTACATTAGCCTTTCTTTTTGCCCTTATTGTAGGTATTCCTGCTGGTATTATTGCGGGGGTTTGGCGTAACAAATCCGCCGATATTATTATCAGTAACTTCGCACTCTTAGGTTTCTCTGTGCCTGTGTTTGGGCTTGCATTGCTGTTAACGCTTTTCTTCTCACTAAAATTGGGTTGGCTCCCTGTTTCAGGTCGTATTGATTTGCTTTATAACTTGCAACCTATTACAGGCATTGCATTAGTGGATGCGTGGCTTTCTGATTCTCCTTATCGCCAGCAAATGATCATTAACGTATTACAGCATTTGATTTTACCCATAATAACTTTAGCTATTGCACCAACAACCGAAGTTATTCGATTAATGCGAAATAGTACGGAAGAAATTATGTCAGAGAACTACGTGAAAGCAGCCGCAACTCGAGGTCTCTCACGTTTTACAATTATTCGTCGCCATATTCTTCATAATGCTTTACCCCCTATCATCCCTAAATTAGGCTTACAGTTTTCCACCATGCTTACACTCACTATGGTGACAGAAATTGTATTTAACTGGCCGGGGCTGGGTCGTTGGTTAGTTACAGCAATCCGCCAACAAGATTACTCTGCTATTTCAGCGGGTGTCATGTTAGTGGGTTCAATGGTCATTATTGTCAATGTCTTATCAGATATTGTGGGTGCAATGAGTAACCCAATGAAACACAAGGTGGGATATGCCTTTAGATAGCCAATTTTATAAAGAGAAAAAAACACCTACACCCGCAGCGGTGATTTGGCAATGTTTTTCTAAAGACGTTATCTCAATGGTGGGTTTTTATGGCGTTCTTTTTCTCTTAGTACTCAGTATTATAGGCCCTTATATTGCGCCTTATGCACTTGACCAACAATTTTTTGGTCATCAACTCACGCCACCATCTTGGTATCAAAACGGCAATGTCTCTTATTTCTTTGGTACAGATGATTTAGGTCGTGATGTCTTTAGCCGGATTTTAATTGGTACAAGTATGACCTTCGGTGGTGCATTTATTGTCACTTTTGCAGCGACACTGATGGGGTTAATTATCGGTTGTTTTGCAGGTATGACCCATGGCTTAAAATCCGCAATACTCAATCATATATTAGACACACTGTTATCAATTCCATCCTTACTGCTTGCTATTATTGTTGTGGCTTTTGTAGGAACAAGTCTTGGACACGCGATGATAGCGATTTGGCTTGCGCTGTTACCGCGTTTAGTCAGAATGATTTACTCTGCGGTTAATGATGAATTAAACAAAGAGTATGTTATTGCTTCTCGACTTGATGGTGCGTCAAACATTTCCATTTTATGGTACACCGTGCTACCTAATATTACGCCGGTATTGGTTTCTGAATTAACACGCGCCTTCTCAATTGCTATTCTCGATATTACCGCATTAGGTTTTCTTAATTTAGGCGCCCAACTTCCTTCACCAGAATGGGGAGCTATGTTAGGTGATTCATTAGAGTTAATTTATGTTGCGCCTTGGACAGTCTTAATTCCGGGCGCCACAATTATGATAAGCGTTTTACTGGTGAACCTTTTAGGTGATGGTTTACAGCGTGCAATAAATGAGGGAGTTGAATAATGCCTTTATTAGATATACGCAATTTAACCATTGAATTTATGACACCCGATGGCCCAGTAAAAGCGGTAGATCGCGTTTCTATCACCTTAAATGAAGGTGAAGTGAGAGGTCTTGTTGGTGAATCAGGATCGGGTAAAAGCTTAATTGCAAAAGCGATTTGTGGCGTTACGAAAGATAATATCAATGTGACAGCCGATCGCTTCCGTTTTGATGATATCGACTTACTTAAGTTATCACCAAGAGCGCGACGTCGTGTTATTGGTCATAATATCTCAATGATTTTTCAAGAGCCACAATCTTGTCTTGATCCTGCTACAAAAATTGAGCAGCAGCTTATACAGGCAATTCCCGGCTGGACTTTTAAAGGCCATTGGTGGCAACGCTTTCATTGGCGGAAACGTCGCGCAATTGAACTATTACACCGTGTAGGTATTAAAGATCACAAAGACATTATGCGCAGTTACCCTTATGAATTAACTGAGGGTGAGTGCCAAAAGGTAATGATTGCCATTGCTATTGCAAATCAACCTCGCTTGCTGATTGCGGATGAACCCACTAACGCGATGGAGCCAGCAACACAAACCCAAATCTTTCGTTTACTGACTCGGCTCAATCAAAATAACAATATGACCATTTTGTTGATTAGCCATGATTTGCAATGGATGAGTAAATTGGCGAACAAAATTACGGTTATGTATTGTGGTCAAACCGTCGAAACAGCCTCCCCAGACGAGTTATTAGTGACACCTTATCATCCTTATACTCAAGCGTTGATCCGCTCGATCCCCGATTTTACCAACTCATTAGCACATAAAAGCCGTTTAAATACATTGCCTGGCGCAATCCCCTCTCTTGAACATTTACCCGTGGGTTGCCGTTTAGGGCCTCGTTGCCCTTATGCACAGCGACAATGTATTGAAGCACCTCGGTTACGTTTATTTAAAAACCATGCCGTGGCTTGTCATTTTCCGTTAAATGTGGAGCCAACTGATGTTCGATAAATTGCTTGAGGTGAAAAATCTATCAAAAACATTTCGCTATCGTACTGGATTATTTCGGCGTCAGCAGTTAGAAGCGGTAAAACCCGTGAGTTTTACGCTAGAACCCAAGCAAACTTTAGCTATTATTGGCGCAAATGGTTCCGGAAAATCGACATTAGCAAGAATGTTATCAGGTGTGACAGAACCTACGGGTGGCGATATTTTTATTAATGGGCATCAACTGACTTTTGGTGATTACCCTTATCGTAGTCAGCGCATTAGGATGATATTTCAAGATCCCACTAACTCATTAAACCCGCGCCAGCGTATCGGTCAAACATTAGAGATCCCTTTACGCCTGAATACGGACTTAAGTGCCATTGAACGTGAGAAACGAATTTATCAAACCTTACGTCAAGTGGGACTTTTACCTGAACATGCAAACTATTATCCTCATATGTTTGCATCAGGTCAGCGTCAACGAATTGCACTTGCACGCGCATTAATATTACAACCTCAAGTTATTATTGCCGATGAGGCAATCGCTTCGCTAGATATGTCTTTACGCTCACAAATTATAAACTTGATGTTAGAACTGCAAGAAACTCATGATATTGCCTATATTTATGTGACACAAAACTTAGGCATGACAAAACATATTAGCGATAAAATCATTGTAATGGATAACGGTGAGGTCGTTGAACGTGGTAATACAGCAGAAGTCCTTGCGTCACCATTACATGAAGTCACTCGAAGATTGGTTGCAAGTCACTTTGGTGAAGCCTTAACAGCAGAAGCTTGGCGTCAGGATTTGACTTAAGTGTAAACAATATAAGCATAATGTTGATTGCACATTATTTCGCCCTTTTTCCTTAACTCCTCGGAGGTGCTAGGGAAATTAAACAAATTTACAAATGTCGTGGTAGAATCAGCCACGTTTATTAACAATAAGCG
Source organism: Proteus cibi (assembly GCF_003144405.1). GTDB lineage: Bacteria > Pseudomonadota > Gammaproteobacteria > Enterobacterales > Enterobacteriaceae > Proteus > Proteus cibi. The sequence continues at coordinate 188,451 of NZ_PENW01000015.1, read as the reverse complement.
TGATAACCTAACAGGTAAATAAAACTGTGAATGATGTTATTATCGCGATTTACGAAAAAACAAGGATACAGCTATGGGCTTTATGACCGGCAAACGCATTCTTATTACTGGTGTTGCTAGTAAATTATCAATTGCTTATGGTATTGCCAAAGCTATGCGTGACCAAGGTGCAGAACTTGCATTTACTTACCAAAATGAAAAACTGAAACCACGCGTTGAAGAATTTGCAGCATCATTAGACTCAAATATCGTATTAGAGTGTGATGTGTCAAAAGACGAAAGCATCGAGACTATGTATGCAGAACTTGCAAAAGTTTGGCCAAAATACGATGGGTTTGTTCATTCTATCGGTTTTGCTCCTGCTGACCAATTAGATGGCGACTACGTTAATGCAGTCACTCGTGAAGGCTTTAAAATTGCTCACGACATCAGTGCATACAGCTTCGTTGCTATGGCAAAAGCAAGCCGTGAAATGTTAAATCCAAATTCAGCGTTATTAACTCTGACTTATTTAGGTGCTGAACGTGCAATCCCTAACTATAACGTTATGGGTCTGGCGAAAGCCTCTTTAGAAGCTAACGTTCGTTATATGGCAAATGCTATGGGTCCTGAAGGTATTCGTGTTAACGGTATCTCTGCTGGTCCAATCCGTACATTAGCGGCATCTGGTATCAAAGATTTCCGTAAAATGTTAAACCATTGCGAATCAGTAACTCCTCTGCGTCGTACTGTAACAACTGAAGATGTTGGTAATACAGCGGCATTCCTATGCTCTGACCTATCTGGCGGTATCACAGGCGAAATCGTTCACGTAGATGGTGGTTTCAGCATCGCTGCAATGAATGAATTAGAACTAAAATAATTCTGTTCTATAAATAATAGAAACCAGCCTCACTATTAAGGCTGGTTTTTTTATATCGTTTCTACTATTTTTACTCTTAACGCGATTAACTCTCGAGTTCCTATCCCATCCCTCTCTTTTTTTCTTTCATTTTTAATATTATGACTCGCTAGATAAATGTCACTTTTTTAGCTTATTCCTATAATCTTTTTTTATATTAGCGATAAAATAATTACATATTAATAAAAGGATTTAATGTATGAAGAAATTTAGATTTTTGTTTTATATTTTTGCTCTTATTGGTGCAATTATTTTTGTTGTGGCTTTATTTGTTATTAAATCTGAATTAAAGGTAGTAAGAAATGGAATAGAAACAACAGGCGTTGTTATTGACCAAAGTGTGAGTAAATCTTCTAGTGGCAACGACTTTTATCACCCTGTTATTCGATTTAATACTAAAGATAATAGAGAAATAACGTTTCGCTCACCAGAAGGTAGCCACCAATCTCGCTTTTACCTTGGAGAAAAAATTAATGTTATTTATCTTCCAAGTGATCCACAAAGAGCAACGATAAACAATTTTTTAGGTCTCTATGGCGCAGGGGCTATATTAAGTATTTTAGGATTGGTATTTGCCTCAACAGGGCTTATCCCTTTGTATTTTATCAGAAGAAGAGCCACTAGAGATCAACGATTAAAACGTGATGGAATGCCGATCAATGTAAAAATATCTGAAATTATTGTTAATAGCCATATTCGTTTTAATCACCGTTCTCCCTATCAAATTATTGCTGATTATCATGATACATTAAACAATCGATTAATTCGTTATAAAAGTGGTTATATCTTTTTTGACCCTACCCCCTATATTAATAGAGAGCTTGTTACAGTCTATGTTGATAAAAAGAACCCCAAAATTTATTACCTTGATATTTCATTTTTACCTTCATTTGAAGAGTCATAAATAAATGCGCCTTATATTTATATAATATAAGGCGCATTTATTTTCGTGTATTTTCATCAATTAACTGTCTTGTTCACAAATTTACAAAAGCCTCTTTTATTCGCACCATTTGAGTTTGCTAATTTCTTAGAACCTCTTATCATCTTATATTAGTGAAGATATTCTGATATCTGTAAGTGAATTCACCATCTCATTGATAGGGAGCTATTTACTATGAAATTGTACTACACGCCAGGTAGTTGCTCGCTTTCCCCCCATATCGTTTTACGTGAAACAGGTTTGGATTTCTCAATCGAGCGTATTGATTTACGTGCGAAGAAAACAGAATCGGGGAAAGATTTTCTAACCATCAATCCTAAAGGCCAAGTTCCTGTTCTTCAATTAGATAATGGTGATATTTTGACTGAAGGTGTTGCAATTGTTCAATACCTTGCCGACTTAAAACCTGATAGAAATTTAATTGCACCACCCAAATCGCTAGAACGTTATCATCAAATTGAGTGGTTAAACTTTCTGGCAAGTGAAGTTCATAAAGGCTATGGTCCACTATTCTCATCAGATACACCTGAAAGCTATCTACCTGTTGTTAAAACTAAATTAAAAAGCAAATTCGCTTATATTAATGATGTCTTGAGCAAACAAAAATGTGCATGTGGTGAGCATTTTACCGTTATTGATGCCTATTTATTTACATTAAGCCAATGGGCACCCCATGTCGGTTTAGATTTAAGTGATTTAACACACTTACAAAACTACCTAAAACGCATTGCACAACGACCTAATGTACACAGCGCACTGGTCACTGAAGGGTTAATTAAAGAGTAAATTAACACAATAAAAAAGCGGATATCACATTAGTATCCGCTTTTTTCTTCTCTTAAAAATCGAGTGATTTAATCTATCTGGGTTGCGCAGAATCGGTGTGTTGGGTGCACCATTTGATCTTGAGCAGCAACAAGTTGTAATTCGTACTCATTCATTTCTTTCGTTTTTAGCATCACTTCATAAACTGCCGCAGCAACGTGTTCTAATGCGGTTTGTAATTCAACGCCTTTAAGTAAATCCACCAGCATTAAACCACTTGTTAAATCACCAACACCCACAGGTTGACGCTCACCAAAATCAACTAATGGACGACTCACATGCCAACTATGTTCTGCGGTTACTAACAGCATTTCAAAGCGATCATGACGATATCCTGCACGTGATAAGTGTTTTACTAATACAACCTTTGGACCTTGTTTACACAATTCACGGGCAGCATTTACACATTCATCAACATTATGCAGGGTTTTGCCACCACTTAATGTTTCAAGCTCTAATAAATTGGGTGCAATGATATCACTAATAGGTAATGCATCTTCACACAGCACACCTGAAACTGCAGGAGGAACAATACACCCTTTTTCAGGGTGCCCCATGACAGGATCACAAAAATACCATGCGTTAGGATTCGCTTGTTTTACTTTTTTAACGATATCAACAATGCGCAAACCCTGTTCAGCAGATCCCAAATAGCCACTTAGTACTGCATCACATTGTGATAGTTTACCGATTGCGGCAATACCATCAACAATCTCAGTAATATGTTCTGCTGACATGACACAGCCAGTCCATTTTTCTGGATATTGTGTGTGATTTGAAAATTGCACTGTATTTAGAGGCCAAACATTCACCCCCATACGACGCATTGGAAACTCAGAGGCGCTGTTACCCGCATGACCGAAAACAACATGTGACTGAATAGAGAGTATATTTTTCATGACATAAACCGATTATTGTGAATACACACAACACCCAAGCTTTATTATCATAGGCGAGGTATATACGTTTATTTATTGTTATTAAGAAAAAGGGCAACTTACTGGTTGCCCTTTACTGTCAATTATTTCCAGATAACGAGGCAGTAATGTTTTTTACCGCGACGTAAAATAGAATAATGACCAAATAAGAAATCTTTTTCTTCAAAGACGTATTCAGGATTGTCTTGTTTTTCGCCATTAATTGAAACTGCGTTAGAGCCAATCATTGTACGAGCCTGACCGCGAGAAGGAACTAATTCTGCATTAACCAGCGCTTGTTGCAAATCACTGCCTTTTTCTAACTCAATTGTTGGCATACCATCTTGTGCTAATTGTTCAAGGTCAGCTTGTGTTAAGTCTGCAATTGCACCAGAGAATAAGCTTTCTGTAATACGTTTAGCGGCGATTAAACCTTCTTCACCGTGAACTAAACCAGTCACGAGTTCGGCTAATACACGTTGAGCACGAGGCGCTTGACCACTATTTTTGTCTTCTTCTTCAAGTGCATTAATTTCTTCAATGCTCATAAATGTGAAGAATTTTAAGAAGCGATAAACGTCAGCATCTGCTGTATTGATCCAGAACTGATAGAATTTGTATGGGCTTGTTTTCTTAGGATCTAACCAAACCGCACCGCCTTCTGTCTTACCGAATTTAGTTCCATCAGATTTAGTAATTAATGGTACAGTCATACCAAATACTTGTTTCTGATTGAAACGACGGGTTAAATCGATACCTGAAGTGATATTACCCCACTGATCAGAGCCACCGATTTGTAATTCAACACCTAAATGCGTATTTAATGACGCAAAGTCATAAGCTTGCAAGAGGTTATAGGCGAATTCAGTAAAAGAGATACCCACATCGTCACGGTTTAAACGTTGTTTAACCGCTTCTTTGTTGATCATTTGGTTCACAGAGAAGTGTTTACCGATATCACGCAGGAATGTTAGCACATCCATTTGACCGAACCAGTCATAGTTGTTTGCTAATTCCGCACTGTTTTCACCACTGTTGAAATCTAAGAAAGGTGACACTTGTTTACGAATTTTTTCTACCCATTCGTGAACAGTATCTTGGGTATTCAGTTTGCGCTCGGTGGCTTTAAAACTAGGATCACCAATTAGACCCGTTGCACCACCCACCAACGCCACAGGCTTATGCCCGGCTAGTTGGAATCGTTTTAAACACAGCAAAGGAACCAAATGCCCCAAGTGCAGGCTATCAGCGGTAGGATCGAAGCCACAATAGAGAGCGATAGGACCTTGCTCCAAACGCTCTACTAAAGCTGCCTCATCCGTGACCTGAGCAATTAGCCCACGCTCCTGCAATTGTGTGATTAGGTTCTTGCTAGACATCAATGACTCCATCGGTTTATTGTTTTTTGTCTATTTAAAATATAAGTGAAACACAAGTGGTATAGCATAAAGCGCCACTACATTAAGTACCAGTAGAAAAAGACTTTTTGAAGCAAATTTATTAACACTCTATTAAGGTGCTAATCGCTCAATGTCCCATCCTTGTGGTGATTTTTGGTAGATAAAACGATCATGTAGACGATTTTCTCGTCCTTGCCAAAATTCAACAGAATCAAATGTTACACGATATCCACCCCAGAAACTCGGTAATGGCACTTCTCCATTTTGGAATTTCTGTTTTAATTCTAGAAACTTACTTTCTAACACGCCTCTTGCGGAAATGCGAGAAGACTGTTGGGAAGCCCATGCTGCAATTTGGCTATCTTTAGGGCGACTATGGAAATATTTAATGACTTCAATAGGAGAAAGTTTTTCAGCTTTCCCTAAAAAACAAACTTGCCTTTCTAAGGGATACCACGGGAATAATAAGCTAACACGCTGATTGTGTTCTAAATGACTCGCCTTGCGACTGCCCAAGTTGGTGTAAAAGACTAAGCCATGTTCATCGAAATGTTTTAATAATACGATGCGTTGATAAGGCTGCCCATTTTCATCAACAGTTGCAACACACATGGCAGTAGGATCACTCAAACGCGCTTCACAAGCCTGTTTTAACCACTTTTCAAACAAAACTAATGGCTGTTCAGTTAATTCATGACGTCGTAGTCCACCCTTCATATATTCGCGGCGTAAATCTGCAACATCAATAAAATCAAGTTCTGTCATTTTTCACTCTCTCTTTTGAGAAACTTCGCTCAGCATATCACGCTTAACGAGGATTTGTAGGGTAAATCGCCCCTAAGACGGTTTCTCTTGATGCCCCTGTTACAGAAGGTAAATTCCCTGATTCATTTGCAATCGTGCGCGCGGCTAACCAAGCAAATGCCAATGCCTCCATGTCATCACCACTTAAACCATATTTATCCGTTGTTGCGACTTCTGTACCAGGTAATAGTGACGCTAAACGATGCATAATTTGCCCATTTCTCGCCCCTCCACCACAAACGAGTAAACGTTCACATCCCCCGTTTAATTGGATCTGCTGCACAATACTTATCGCCGTTAATTCCACAAGAGTTGCTTGTACATCTTCAGGAAAAACATTAGGTACTCTTGCTAAATGGTAATTTAACCATTGTGTATTGAAATATTCTCGCCCTGTACTTTTAGGTGCTGAACGTGAAAAGTAAGGATCTGAAAGCATATCTTTCAACAAAGCTGAGTTAACAGTGCCCGTCGCAGCCCATTTGCCATTATCATCATAGGGTGTTTGGTTATGGATCCAATTCCAGTTATCTAATAGCATATTTCCTGGCCCCGTATCGTAGCCTTTGACGGCAATACCGGGTAATAACAATGAGATATTGGCGATACCACCAATATTTAAAATAATACGTTTTTCAACAGGGTGTCCTAATACGGCAAGATGAAAAGCAGGTACTAAAGGCGCGCCCTGTCCACCGTAAGCAATATCTCTGCGACGAAAATCACCCACTGTCGTAATGCCTGTTAGTGCAGCAACACGGTTGCTGTCGCCAATTTGCATAGTAAATGGCATATCACTTTCTGGCTCATGCCAAACAGTTTGTCCATGACACCCTATCGCCGTAATATCACTCGCGCTAAGTTTTGCTTTTGCGAGTAATTCCATAATTGCTTGCGCATAAAGTTCACCCAATTGGGCATCTAATAAACCGATCTCATGCAAGGTAGTAGGTTGCGCTTGGCAAACAGCTAAAATTCGTTGGCGTAAATTTTGTGGGTAAGGCAGAAAGTGATTTTCTTGTTGTGCAACAAACTTATTATTAATTGCAGCTAATACAACATCAACACCATCTAAGCTTGTGCCAGACATCACGCCAATGTACCGCCCTGCTATCATGTTCTTTTCCTTATAATCAAGATGATGCAAATTTTTAACATATAATGTTATATTCTCTTTTTTCAGAAATCTCTTCTGTTTTTACTATCGGCCTTTACTATATAGTAAGCTATATATTATTAAAATCAGTGTCGACATACGCAAAAAACGAGCTATAACTGATATTAGATAACATTGATATAATCTGAGCGATGTGCCTCAGATTTTCTTTAGGAGTGACTATGTTTAAGCATTTACTAATTGGTCTTTTTACAATGACTGTACTTACCGGTTGTGTGAATACAAATTCACTATCCGGTGACACTTATACCGCAAGCCAAGCAAAACAAGCCCAAAATATTACTTATGGTACTGTGGTTTCTGTACGTGCAGTGAATATTCAAGCGGGTAGTGATGAAAATATTCTAGGTGCTATTGGTGGTGCCGTTCTTGGCGGTATGTTGGGTAACACGGTGGGTGGTGGTACTGGTCGTAACCTTGCAACAGCGGCGGGTGCAATTGCCGGTGGTATGGCAGGACAACAAGCACAAGGTGCTTTAAATACGACTAAAGGTGTTCAAATTGAAGTTCGTTTAGATAGTGGTAAAACTGTCGCTATCGTTCAAAAAGCAGATAATACTGTTTATAGTCAAGGTCAACGTGTTGCAGTTATTGGTAATGGAAATAACTTAACTGTTTCTCCTCGCTAATTAGCAACAAAAAAACAGGCAACATTAAAGTTGCCTGTTTTATTTTATGACTCAATAATAAGTAACCTAAAGAGAAAGCGAATATATAATCTAGTTATTAAATTTAGGACTATATAATATAGAACCATATAATGATATTTTTACATACTCGTTATATTTAAAATTTCAGCATTAGTAACATCGTTTACTCTCACCAGTGATATATTTCTATCTCCCTACTGAATTATTCAATTATTATCTAACTGAAAAATAAATTATTTAAAGTATAGTTATCATCAGTAATTAATATTAATTAAATAGAATATATATTAAATTTGAAATTATTAGTCATTTAACCTATTTATGTTTTTTTCTAATTTTTGGATTGTACCTATTAGCCTTTCAAGTTCGTCTTGTTGAATACCACCTAATATTTCTCGTCTCGTTTTTTCTATAACTGCATAAACCTCATTAATAAAAGGCTCAGATTCTTTGGTTAATTTTATACGTTTTGCTCTACGATCATTTGCACATGTATGCCGACATATCAGTTTTTTTTCTTCCAGTTGATCTAAGGTTCTCACTAAAGACGGTTGCTCGATTCCTATTGCTTTAGCCAATTGGATTTGTGACTGCTCTGGAGGTAATTGGCTGATATTGTACAGAGTAACCCAATGGGTTTGAGTTAATTTTAATGGTTTGAGACGATGATCAATTAAAGCACGCCATAATCGAACTAAACGCGCTAAATCAGCTCCTAATGTTGATTCCACTTATCTCTCCTTAATTAGCATTTTCAGTCAACTTATTACAAAGTTTAGATATTCATTTTTAATACAATATTTACCTATTCTTTTTAATTAAAATATTACCTTTAATAACTAATATAGTTATAATCCTATTTATTAGATAAGTAATTATTTTCCAGATATAATTAAACCCTTTCTTTCTAACAACGAAAGTTCATAAAGAATAACCTTGTTATAAAAACTAATCTATATTTTTTTACATAATAATTATTATTATTTTAAAACCAATACAATAAAAAAGAAAAAACACTATTACAATCAAGAAATTAAAAAAAGAATAGCACAGTAACATCACAAAGCTACAACGTCACATTAATAAATAAAAAATAATAAATCACATGACTACAATAAATAACAATAATGAATTTAAAAGATAGTTAATTATTATTTTAATATTAAAAAATAAGTAGAACATTTAAAATAAATTGAGTTGATCATTCTCTTTTTCAATTGAAGAACCCAATTTTTTTAATGTCCTTAAATAACGTTGCCGACAAAGTCGTAATATATTTCTTTTCTCTTGTTGATTCATTGTTGACCAATTAAAGCGCTCTTGACGGCTACGATAGCATCCGACGCAATATCCTTGCGCATTCATTTCACAACGCCCAATACAAGGACTAGGAATATCAAAAAATTCTAATTGTTCTTGCATTTGATTTTCCCTCCCTCTTTTTTGTTACAATAGAGTATAGTTAATAGAGATATTATCTGCACAACATGATTTATTGAACTGTTAAAGGCGTAGTAAAATTGAACTTTAGGGCTTTAACGCGTTATAGTACCCCGCCATCAGTTTATCTGTAGGGTTTGATCATTAAAAAAACACAAGAGGTTTATATGCGAGTACTTCATACCATGATCCGAGTGGGCGATTTACAACGTTCTATCGACTTTTATACCAAGGTTTTGGGTATGCAACTTCTACGCACTAGCGAGAATGAGGAATATAAATACTCGTTAGCTTTTGTTGGTTATGGTGATGAAAGCACCGGTGCGGTTATAGAATTAACCTATAACTGGGGTGTGAACAGCTACGAAATGGGAACCGCTTTTGGGCATGTAGCATTAGGTGTTGATGATGTTGCTGCAACCTGTGAAGCCATTCGCCAAGCAGGCGGTAATGTTACCCGTGATGCAGGTCCAGTAAAAGGTGGCTCAACAATTATTGCTTTTGTTGAAGATCCTGATGGATATAAAATCGAGCTCATCGAAAACAAAAGTGCAAGTCACGCTCTAGGTCACTAATTTTTATTAAAACCAGAAAGATAACATGTGTATCTTTCTGGCCTTACTGATTATCAATTTCCGATATTCTATTTTTATCGGATAAGTACAACTTAATGCCTGATATAAATAATCCCAATAAGCTTTGTAACCGTTTTCGGGGTTACTACCCTGTTGTCATTGATGTGGAAACAGGTGGATTTAATGCGAAAACAGATGGTTTACTTGAAATCGCCGCCATTACATTAAAAATGGATGAACAAGGTTGGCTAAAACCTGATAACACATTACATTTTCATGTTGAACCCTTTGAAGGGGCAAATCTCGAACCCGCAGCCTTAGAATTTACAGGTATTGACCCAACTAATCCTTTACGTAGCGCAGTCAGTGAATATGAAGCCCTTCATGCCATTTTTAAAATGGTACGTAAAGGAATGAAGGATGCAGATTGTAATCGCGCCATTATTGTCGCTCATAATGCAAATTTTGATCACAGCTTTGTCATGGCTGCAGCTGAACGTGCTGGATTAAAACGTAATCCTTTTCATCCTTTTGCAACCTTTGATACAGCAGCTTTAAGTGGATTGGTATTAGGACAAACAATTTTGGCGAAAGCCTGCATCACGGCGGGCATTCCCTTTGATAGCAAATTAGCACATGGTGCATTATACGACACTAATCGTACATCATTACTCTTTTGTGAATTAGTTAACCGTTGGAAAAAACTTGGTGGATGGCCGTTACCGACACCTTGAAGTGATGATTTTTCTAATCTGTTTATGAATAACAGAAAAAAGCCAGTTCATCATCGAGCTGGCTTTTTTTATTGAAAATCTGATTATTTTTATGCGTTTCAATACCGAAAAGATAAAAATGAATTACTGTGCTTCTTCTTCACCACGATATTTATCAGCCGTCTCTTTTAATAACTTCTGTAACTCACCGCGCTGATACATTTCTAAAATAATGTCACATCCACCGACTAATTCACCATCTACCCATAATTGTGGGAAGGTTGGCCAGTGTGCATATTTTGGTAATTCTGCACGAATATCTGGGTTTTGCAGGATATCAACATACGCAAAACGCTCACCACAAGCAGAGATAGCTTGAACTGCCTGAGCAGAAAAACCGCAACTTGGTAATTTTGGTGAACCTTTCATGTATAAAATAATTGGGTTTTCGTTGATCTGGCGTTCAATTTTTTCAATAGTCGTCATTTGTCAGTCCTTACAGCCTTTTATATTCGATATGCTTTATATAGGGAAAACATGAAAGAAGAATACCACTTTATATTAGAAAGCTCTACGTAAAGTTTATTTCCAATAAAAATCAAATGATTAAAATAAATACATCTTATAATTGATGAGAAAATACGCGACAAAATATGACAATACCAGACAAACAAAACAAGCGATTACACGTTTTATATTGTTATTTATTTAATTTATAAATACAGTCATCAAACATAACTCCGCCAATAGTGTAGTTATCTTTAATAACGTCCGTAAGGATGAACCCATTTTTTTCCAAAACTCGGACTGATGCATTGTTTCCGTTAGTAATAACCGCTTGGTACTGTGAAATAGCTGATAATTCAGGCAACGCCAATAAAGTGGCTAATGAATTCGTAGCCAAAGACATTCCTGAAAAATCATTCGCGATAATGTAACCCACCTCAGCGACCCGTTTATTATTTTCTCGAACCATCCTTAAACCGGTTAATCCCATAGGAACGCCGTCAGTTTCCCGTCGGATCACAAAACACAACCAATGAGAAGACTCTACATCCCACTTAGGCAGCCGACTATCAAAAGCATCTTTCATTTGCTGATCACTTAGTGGATCAGAAATAAACTTCATTATTTCAGTGTCCGTATATAATTTTTTAAAAAAATCCCAATCACTTTTCTCTATTTTGGTTAAAGTAAACACCGTATTTCTCCTGTAAGGTTTTTATAATAGTTATGTCGTTCTGTTTATTAATATCTGAGTGAATAAATTAGTTGTATAACACAATCAACAAATCAATGCGCTACCGTCTGGGATAGTCTATTTTTTTATCTCATTGCCCATCTTGCTTTCTTCTCACAAAATCAACAATCACTATAGTTTTAACTTTAGCCAACATCGTCGGCGGTAGAGCTATTTAGCATAGTTGATATCAAATAAGTGATTAAATTGATAACAATGACAAAAGCGGATTTCTCTATTATTGTATTTTGAGCAAAAGTTAATTATCTTTTTTGCTATATATCCAAAAAATACAGTCTTGTACTCTCTGCTCATCAAATTTTCTCTCATTAAATATTTTAAAGAGGTAAACATGAGCGTCCCTGTAATTGGTGTTGGAACTTTTCGTTTAAAAGATGATGTGGTCATCGCATCTGTTAAAAATGCATTGGAAGTTGGCTATAGAGCTATAGATACAGCACAAATATATGAAAATGAATCAGCTGTTGGTCAAGCTATCTCGGAAAGTGGTATTGCTCGTGATGAGCTATATGTTACTACCAAAATTTGGATAGCTAATCTCGCTAAAGACAAACTTATTCCTAGCCTCAAGAAAAGTCTCCGTGACTTACAAATGGATTATGTTGATCTAACATTAATCCACTGGCCCTCTCCAAATGATGAAGTGTCTGTTGATGAATTTATGCAAGCATTATTAGCAGCTAAAAAAGAGGGATTAACCCGTGAGATCGGCATTTCTAACTTTACCATTCCCCTCATGGAGCAAGCTATAAAAGCCGTTGGTGTAGAAAACATAGCGACCAATCAAATAGAATTATCACCTTATTTACAGAATCGTAAAGTGACTGAGTGGGCAAAACAGCAGGGTATTCATATTACTTCCTATATGACTTTGGCTTATGGCAATGCGTTAAAAGATGAGGTGATACAAGACATAGCCAAAAAACACGGTGCAACCGCAGCACAAGTGATATTGGCATGGGCGATACATGAAGGATACTCTGTTATCCCATCATCAACAAAACGCGAAAATTTACTGAGCAACTTACATTCGACAACATTGCAACTTGATAAGAATGATATAGAAGCCATCAGAAAATTAGATAAAAATGAACGACAGGTAAGCCCAGATGGTTTAGCGCCACACTGGGATTAATCGTTTAAGTAGAAATCATTGTTCAATGATGATTTCTACTTTATTTTTCAATAAGCATTAAATTCGCTAATACGTTAAAGGAGTACAAGAAACGATAAGACAATAATGAGAGATTAATTTAATTCGCCTGATTTTTTAGGCTAAAAATAGCGCCCCAAAAGCGATATAATCTTGATACATATATTTGTTATAAATTATTATGAGTATCAATTATGGACATGATTTTACTGTTTCTTTTCGTGGGATGTGTTACTGGTTTTTTCGCTGGTCTACTTGGAATTGGAGGCGGTGCAATCATTGTTCCTGTCGTCATGTATGTCGTGAGTCAACAAGCCATTCCAACCGATATGGTTATGAAAATCGCCTTATCAACCTCATTTTCTGTCATTATATTTTCTACCGCTTCTTCAGCCTATTCTCATAACAAGCATAGCGCTATTTTATGGGATCAATTTCCTTTCTTAGCCACAGGAACACTTATCGGTATGTTTGTTGGCACATTTTTTGTACAAAAAATGTCAAATACAATATTACAAATTGTGTTCTGTATTTTCATGATCTACACCATCTATGGATTATTAACCAAAAAGAAAGAAACTGAACGCATCGAAAATGTAAAAGATCCTCTTATCTCTAAACCAGCATTAATAAGTGGTGGATCGTTAATCGGTTTCATCTCCAGCTTTATTGGTATTGCAGGTGGCACTATCACCATCCCTCTTTTAAGCCATTGGGGTTTTAATACACGTAAATGCATTGCGACATCATCAATGATCGGCGTTATTATTGCCTCTATCGGGACGATAATGGGGATTATTTATGGGTGGGATCAAACAACCATTAATGACTATTATTTAGGCTTTATCTATTTACCTGCTTTTATCGGGATAAGTATCACCAGCATACTCTTCGCACCTGTTGGTGTAAAAGTTGCTTATCGACTTCCTATTCCAAGAGTTCGCCAAATATTCGCATTATTTCTTTTTTTAGTCGTAATAAAAATGATGTATACGCTTATTATGGAATAACAACGGGTTAATGAAATAAGCTTTTTGGGGATAATTTCTAGGAATGACACACAAAACCAATGCGGATTAAAATAAAGTTAATTCCTAGTTAACACCACTCTCCTCAAAGGGGAAGTCATCATTCCAACATAATAACAGCCAAATAGAACGACAAATGTTTAATTTTTATTTTGCTTACACTCTTTAGCTTCAAAAACCATGTCCTGTTACTTCTCTCATGATAAATGCAATTTTGCTACTTTACGTGTAGGTAAGAGGGATATACTCTTATGAGTATAATTAATCTATATGGCTTATAACTATAGATAAAAGATATTTAGCTGTTATTTCAGCGGATTTTTGTTAAAATAATTAGCAAAATAGTAACAACTTAGTGATTCATTTGCCTCATTCTATCAATTCAAATAATTTTGATGGAATGATTTCAGGCACAAAACCCGAAATAGATAGTTTAAAGGAGTACGCAATGTCTTTCGAATTACCAAAATTACCTTATGCGTTAGATGCTCTTGAGCCACACATCTCTAAAGAAACTTTAGAATATCACTACGGCAAACACCACCAAACCTATGTAACCAACTTAAACAATCTGGTTAAAGGTACTGATTTAGAAAACAAATCTTTAGAGGAAATCATCAAATCTACTGATGGTGGTATTTTTAATAATGCAGCTCAAGTATGGAACCACACTTTCTACTGGAACTGCTTAGCACCAAATGCAGGTGGCGCACCAACAGGTAAAATTGCTGATGCTATCAACAAAGCATTTGGCTCTTTTGAAGAGTTCAAAAAACAATTTAATGACGCGGCAGCGAAAAACTTCGGTTCAGGTTGGACTTGGTTAGTTAAAAAAGCTGACGGTTCGGTTGCAATTGTTAATACCTCTAATGCTGCAACTCCAGTTTCAGGCGCAGACAAACCACTGTTAACAGTAGACGTATGGGAACATGCTTACTATATCGACTACCGTAATGCGCGCGTTAAATATTTAGAAGAGTTCTGGGCATTAGTTAACTGGTCTTTTGTCGAAGCTAATCTTGCTTAATTGAACTTAATAATCAAAGGTGAGTGACTGAGATTCATTTTTGGTGACAAAATAACAAAGGGCCTTGAGCCCTTTGTTATATTCAGATATTCGATAATCTATGATTTAAATTGATCGGATATTCTATAAAGCAGTGATTAGAACATCATAGTCGAAAATAAAACGATCATAACAAGCGCTGCAACGGCTGTACTCAAACCAAATTTCAGATCCGTATCCATCTATTTCTCCCTCAAAATGATTATAATACACACTTTTAACCATAACCTTGTCATGGTTAATTATTATCACATATCAAAATTTGCTAAAATAGCGACCAGTGCACAATTTATAACATTGATTAATACTTTCACTTTTGAGCTAGATCATACAAAATTCACAGCTAATCGCTAAATTATTGCCAGTGTTTGCCCTATGTATGACTATACTGGCAGTTAAACCACAAAATTAGATAAAAGAGACCAATGAAGGTCAGGAGTTTTCCACACCATGGCAACAATAAAAGACGTGGCAAAACGCGCAGGCGTATCAACCACGACTGTTTCTCATGTGATCAACAAAACACGTTTTGTTGCTGAGAACACACGGGCAGCAGTTTGGGCCGCTATAAAAGAATTAAATTATTCGCCTAGTGCCGTTGCGCGCAGTTTAAAAGTCAATCACACCAAATCTATTGGCCTGTTAGCCACGTCCAGTGAAGCTCCTTACTTTGCGGAAGTGATTGAAGCTGTAGAAAATAGTTGTTATAGCAAAGGCTATACCCTGATTTTATGTAATTCACATAATAACCTCGATAAACAAAAAGCCTATTTAGCGATGTTGGCACAAAAACGTGTTGATGGATTATTAGTCATGTGCTCTGAATATCCCGATCACCTGCTTACTCTTTTAGAGGGCTATCGTAATATTCCTATGGTTGTCATGGATTGGGGAAAAGCACGTGGCGACTTTACAGATACCATTATCGATAACGCTTTCCATGGTGGTTATATTGCAGGTCGTTACCTGATTGAACGTGGTCATCGTGATATTGGCATTATCCCTGGTCCATTAGAACGTAATACGGGGGGTGGTCGCTTACAAGGTTTCTTAAAAGCCATGGAAGAAGCAAAAATCACAGTAAAAGATGAGTGGATTGTACAAGGCGACTTTGAGCCTGAATCTGGCTATAAAGCGATGTACCAAATGCTCAATCAAAAACACCGCCCTACTGCTGTTTTTTGCGGGGGTGATGTGATGGCAATGGGCGCCATTTGTGCTGCGGATGAACTTGGTTTACGTGTTCCTTTCGATATTTCTATTGTGGGTTACGACAATATTCGTAATGCGCGTTATTTTACCCCTGCATTAACAACCGTCCACCAGCCAAAAGAACGTTTAGGTCAAATGGCATTATCAATGTTGCTTGATCGCATCGTCAATAAACGCGAAGACGCCCAAACAATCGAAGTTCATCCTCGATTAGTTGAGCGCCGTTCAGTTGCTGACGGTCCTTTTATCGATTACCGCCGTTAATTCATCTTTATTCCGCTAGCTGATTTCTAACGAAGCCATTCCTTATTTAAGGTTTGGCTATCGCCAAGATAATCTAACAACCATGTCAAAGCGGGTGATTCACTTTTATCAACCCACGTCAGGCAGCATGGGCTGTCTGGCAATGGTTGTGCCAGTTGTAAAGTAACCAGTTGACCTTGTTCAATTAAAGGTTCGGCACGATGCCAAGGCACCATTCCTACGCATAATCCCGCTAGCAAACATTCAAGCCCCATATCCCATGTCGGAACAATCATTCTACGCTGATTATTTAGTGCCCAAGTGTCACGCTTGGGTAAACTGCGTGAGGTATCTTCTAAGCATAAACTGGGATAAGGTCGCATCTCATCATCCGTTAATGGATGTTGTGCTTTTGCTAAAGGGTGATCAATATGACAAACGCAACGCCAAGGCATAAATCCCATATCTCTAAAACTATAACGCTCACCAATTGGTGAAGCTCTGGTTGCTCCAATGGCTAAATCAACACGACCATTGACTAAGGAGTCCCATACACCATTAAACACTTCAGGATAAACATACAGTTCAATATCAGGAAAATGGCGATAAAAATCGAGAATAAGTTGTTGTGTTCTTTCAGGTTTAACAATGCAATCAACTGCTATACTGAATTGACCGCGCCATCCATTAGAAACTTGTTGACAAAAATGCCGAGTGTCATTCATTTTTTTGATAACAGATCGTGCTTCTTTGATGAAAATTTTACCTGCATCGGTTAATTCTACATCACGGTGACGGCGTTCAAACAAAGGAACGGCAAGCCATTCCTCCAATTGCCGAACAGTGTAACTAACGGCGGATGGTACTCTGTGCAATTCTTGAGCGGCGGAGCTAAAACTTCCTGTTCTTGCAACGGCATCAACAACTTCTAAAGAGTATTCTGACCACATAGCGTTTATTCCTTTGAAAATTTTTCACAGCATTAACCAAATATTCCCGTTTCACAAGTAAAATAGGTCTTAGTTACAATACATAAAATGTTCTACATCACATAACATAGAAAATACAATGAATTCTAAAACTTCCACACACTCAAAAACACCTATGAGCTTTATGGTGTACCTAGCGGGTTTAAGTATGCTAGGTTACTTAGCTATTGATATGTACTTACCTGCATTTGGTATGATGCAGCGTGAACTCTCTATCAGCGAAGGTGCTATTAGTAATAGCTTAAGTATCTTTTTATTTGGCTTTGCTATTGCTCAGTTACTTTGGGGACCACTTTCTGACAAAGTAGGTCGTAAACCTATTCTACTTATTGGTTTAAGCCTTTTCTCTTTAGGCTGCCTTGGTATGTTGTGGGTTGAGAGTGCAACTGGCTTACTTGCTATGCGCTTCTTACAAGCTTTCGGCGTCTGCTCGGCTGCTGTTATTTGGCAAGCGCTTGTCATCGACCGTTTTGATGAATCTCGCGCTCAGCACGTTTTTGCTTTAATTATGCCACTGGTTGCATTATCACCGGCACTTGCACCTTTAATTGGTGCATCATTATTAAATCACGGTGGCTGGCGTATGATTTTCATGTTGTTAATGGCAGTAACGTTAGTGCTAATGTTACCGACATTAATGCTAAAAAACATTAAACAGAAGTCGGTCACAGATGCAAACCAATCTTCAGCTTCCTTTATGACTTTATTAAAATCCCCTCTCTACACAGGTAACGTATTAGTTTACGCGTCTTGTAGTGCAGGTTTCTTTGCTTGGTTAGCCGGCTCGCCAATCATTCTTGAAAAAATGGGCTACTCTCCACAGGATATCGGTTTAAGTTATATTCCACAAACTATTGCATTTATGGTGGGGGGTTATGGTTGTCGTATTTTACTGTCAAAAATGACAGGTAAAACGCTGCTACCACTGTTATTAATTGGTTATGCTGTCAGTATGACTGCGTTATACCTTGTTGCTAAATTTACGGAACCGACATTAACAACTATTTTAATTCCGTTCTGTATTATGGCTGCAATGAATGGTGCATCTTATCCAATCGCGGTATCTAATGCTTTATCTGCTTACCCTGAAATCAGTGGTAAAGCGGCGGCACTACAAAATGCACTTCAACTGGGTCTTTGTAGCTTAGCCAGTTTTATTGTGTCTGCATTTATCAGTCAACAGCCTCTGATTAACACCACTGCAATTATGGCGTTAACAGCAATCCCAATGGCAGTTGGTTACTTTATTCAGCGTAATAAATCTGTTACCAAACACACGGTTCAAACCGCCGAATAACCTCCGCCTCTCTTTTAAGAATTATCTTAAAAAGGTCATTTTATAAAAAATGGCCTTTTTCTTTTCTAGAGAAAAATACTCTGCGTCTCTATACTTATCTATACGCTGTAATAGCGTTTTATTTATTTTTCTTTCGGATTTTGAGACATTAAACAGATTATTTGCTGATTATGTCAGATTAGTTGTCTTATTAATTCTATTCGTTCAATTCATACTGAACACAATACCATTTTAATACTGTCAATCTGCACACATCCTTTTTTAGCTTTATGTTTCAAAACCCGCTTAGTTTACGCGGAGAGTATATGAGTACATCTTGTGTAGAAGAAGGCCGAAAGACCTCCAACGATCCTTATAAAAAGATCGCAATAGAACTGTTAGCTCACGCTGATATTCGAGTTAATGGCTCAGAACCTTATGATATTCAGGTTCATAATCAAAATTTTTATAAAAGAGTATTACAGCAAGGCTCATTAGGTCTCGGCGAAAGTTATATGGATGGCTGGTGGGATTGTGAGCGACTGGATATATTCTTTCATAAAGTTTTACGTGCTGGTCTTGAAAATAAACTCCCACAAAATCTACGCGATATTTTCAAAATTGCGATAGCCCGTCTTTTTAATCTACAAACACAAAAACGTGCATGGATGGTCGGTAAAGAGCATTACGATCTAGGGAATGATTTATTTACTGCCATGCTTGATCCTAATATGCAATATTCCTGTGGTTACTGGAAAAATGCAGATAATTTAGCCCAAGCTCAAGAACATAAATTAGATTTAATTTGCCGAAAATTAGATTTAAAGCCAGGTATGACCTTATTAGATATTGGCTGTGGTTGGGGAGGATTGGCAGGCTATGCAGCCAAACACTTTGGCGTTTCTGTTACTGGTGTCACCATTTCTGTTGAACAACAGAAACTGGCACAAGATCGGTGCCAAGGACTTGATGTGAATATTATTTTAGAAGACTATCGTGATTTACATGAAAAATTTGATCGTATCGTTTCAGTGGGTATGTTCGAACATGTAGGACCTAAAAATTATGCAACTTATTTTGATGTGGTTCGCCATAATTTAAAGGACGATGGTCTGTTTTTACTACACACAATAGGTTCTAACCGCGATAAAGTGAATGTAGATAGCTGGATAAGCAAATATATCTTTCCTAATGGGTGCTTACCTTCTATTCAAAAAATCGCTCATGCAATGGACAGTAAATTTGTGATGGAAGATTGGCATAACTTTGGCGCTGATTACGATAAAACATTAATGGCATGGTATCAGCGTTTTTTAGCTAGTTGGCCAGATATTGAATCGAATTACACACCGCGTTTTAAGCGTATGTTTAGCTATTATCTTAATGCCTGTGCGGGTGCATTTCGTGCCAGAGATATTCAGTTATGGCAAATAGTACTCAGCCCTAAAGGCCATATTGGCGGTTTACAGATCCCTCGTTAATTATTCTTTTTATAAAAAGAGAAAAGCCAGTTTGATTGATAAACTGGCTTTTTCTTGGATTATCTTTTCAGAGCAATATATTAATTATGTGAAGCTTGCTCTTCATTTTCAATTTGTTGTGCTGCTAATAAAGCTTGTTGCTGTGCTTGTTGTGCCATAACGCGCTCTACTGTATCGACAATCGCCTGAGTTTGAGGGTCAAGTTCAATATTGACTTTATCACCAAGGCGTTTACGACCCAATGTCGTTCTATCACGAGTTTCAGGAATTAAATGGACACAAAAACGGTTATTAACTACATCGCCCACCGTTAGACTGATCCCATCAATACCAATAAACCCTTTGTGTAAAATGTACTTCATTAATGCTTTATCAAAGATACGAAACCAAATTTGTAAATTATTTTCTGATGTAATAATTTTGGCAACTTCAGCGGTTGTTACAATATGACCCGACATCACATGGCCACCAATTTCATCACCATATTTAGCCGCACGTTCAATATTGACTTCTGAACCGACTTTTAATTCGCCAAGGTTAGTTAAACGTAATGTCTCTTTCACTAAATCAAAGCTAATTTTTGTCCCTTCAATTTTAGTGACAGTTAAACAGCAACCATTATTTGCAACAGAAGCACCTGTTTCTAAATTGCCGACTAACTCGTTGGGTAATTCAATGATATGGGTACGAAAATCGCCTTTATCTTCGATAGCAATAACCCGCCCTTTTCCCTGAACAATACCTGTAAACATCTGACATCTCCTTGGGTCGATAAACTTGTAAACTCAATTTAGGTTTATGCTATTAAGGATAACATAGCTCGTATTAATGCAAAGGAACAAATATCGCATTTATTCTTTGTCGATTATTGCCGTTAAATATAACGTAAAAATACCCAATAAATTATCAAAATTCTGTGTTTGAAAAGCTAAACTTCTTTCGTTGCTAATTAAACTTTTATCATTAGAATAAGCGGTCTTGAGGATCTCTTTACGTCATTTTAACAATACGACGTTTGTTCTCTTCCTTTCTTTTCGTTTTCTTATAATAAATAAAGGTGTATGCGTGCAGAAGTACATAAGAGAAGCGCGTAGCTTACTTGCTCTCGGTATCCCCGTTATCATCGCGCAATTTTCCCAAACAGCAATGGGTGTGGTTGATACTGTCATGGCGGGTGCTGTAAATGCCACAGAAATGTCGGCGGTGGCAGTAGGTACGTCTATTTGGTTACCAACGATTTTATTAGGTCAAGGCATATTAATGGCATTAACCCCAATCGTTGCACAATTAAATGGTTCAGGACAACGAAAACACATTGCTAATCGTACACAGCAAGGGTTTTGGCTCGCCACTTTCTTATCCATCATGGTCATTGCTATTCTTTATAACAGCCGTTTTATTATTGAAGCGCAACATGATATCGAACCTGAATTAGCCGAAAAAGCCATTGGATTTATTCATGCCATTATGTGGGGTGCACCCGGTTGCCTTTATTATCAAGTGTTAAGAAGTCAATGTGAGGGATTATCCAAAACAAAACCTGGCATGATAATTGGTTTTATTGGCTTATTAATTAATATCCCTGTTAACTATGCCTTTATTTACGGTAAATTTGGTGCCCCACAATTAGGGGGGATTGGTTGTGGTGTTGCGACGGCCTCTGTTTTCTGGGCAATGTTCTTAATGATGCGTTATTACGTGCGTCGAGCACCGACACAACGTGACGTTATGCCAAAGAAACGTTTAGTAAGCCCTGATTTCCACACGATAAAACGTATTACATTTTTAGGATTACCTGTTGGTTTAGCCTTATTCTTTGAAGTAACACTGTTTGCCGTTGTGGCATTATTAGTTTCACCTTTAGGCGTTACTGCGGTTGCGAGCCATCAGATAGCACTTAACTTTAGTTCTCTAATGTTTATGTTCCCGCTTTCATTGGGAATAGCAGCGACAATCCGTGTTGGTCATAACTTAGGGCAACGTTCCACAGAACAAGCTCGTACTTCAGCGATTACAGCACTTGCGGTTGGGCTAATGTTAGCAAGTTGTACCGCCATTTTCTCTATCATCTTTAGAGAAAAAATCGCGTTAATGTATAACGATAATATTGAAGTAGTGACATTAGCTTCTCATCTTATGTTATTCGCTGCGCTTTATCAGTTATCAGATTCTGTACAGGTTATTGGCTCAGGTGTATTACGAGGTTATAAAGATACCCGCTCTATCTTCTTTATTACCTTTATTGCCTACTGGGTAATTGGGTTGCCTTCTGGTTATATATTAGGACGCACTAATTACTTTGTTGAAGCCATGGGACCTGCTGGTTTCTGGATTGGCTTTATTTTAGGTTTAACGGCCTCAGCCATTATGATGGGTTCTCGTATTTGGTGGATCCAACGTCAATCTGATGAAGTGGTGTTATTACGCTCAGAGCGTTAAAGAGAAACGGTTATTTAGGCAAGGGAATGACACAAATATCAACAAATAGCTTTAAATACGAGCAGTTGAATATAAATTTGTGTTTTTCCTCTTGCCAGAATCGAATCATCTCGTTAATATTCGTCCCCGTTGTCACCCAATAGATAATGCGTCCATAGCTCAGTTGGTTAGAGCACCACCTTGACATGGTGGGGGTCGGTGGTTCGAGTCCACTTGGACGCACCATTTATTTTTCGGCAACATCTCAATACAGTGCGTCCATAGCTCAGTTGGTTAGAGCACCACCTTGACATGGTGGGGGTCGGTGGTTCGAGTCCACTTGGACGCACCATTTATTTTTCGGCAACATCTCAATACAGTGCGTCCATAGCTCAGTTGGTTAGAGCACCACCTTGACATGGTGGGGGTCGGTGGTTCGAGTCCACTTGGACGCACCATTTATTTTTCGGCAACATCTCAATACAGTGCGTCCATAGCTCAGTTGGTTAGAGCACCACCTTGACATGGTGGGGGTCGGTGGTTCGAGTCCACTTGGACGCACCATTTATTTTTCGGCAACATCTCAATACAGTGCGTCCATAGCTCAGTTGGTTAGAGCACCACCTTGACATGGTGGGGGTCGGTGGTTCGAGTCCACTTGGACGCACCATTTATTTTTCGGCAACATCTCAATACAGTGCGTCCATAGCTCAGTTGGTTAGAGCACCACCTTGACATGGTGGGGGTCGGTGGTTCGAGTCCACTTGGACGCACCATTTCTCTTTCTCTATTTTCTTATTTTTATTCATCTTATCTACCCTACAAAATAATTAATCTAGCTTGCAATATTTTATTGCGCAACAAAACGCTTAAAAAACAAGCAGTCAGCACTGTATTTTGATCACATCACTTAAATTTACCTTTTTTCGATTTTCTTCATAGAAATTAACCTCTATAATACGAAACATAATTTTGTTGAAAGGTTTCAGCGTATTGATTTACAGGCATCTTTAGAAAACAGAACAAATGAATCGTGATAGACTATAATGAAAGATGTCTGCCAACCTTTGATACAAAATAGTGACAAGATTTTTATGATGTTGCTGAACCATTAACATGTTGCGCAACTTATCCCGTGGAGATGAGTTTGTACATCCTGTTTTGCACCGTTGATACTGTTAATAGAAAACAGCGACATTAATCCTTATTCATCCATTACAATACAACCATTAAATAGACTGCCATGAAAAAGACAAAAATTGTTTGCACCATCGGGCCAAAAACCGAATCTGAAGAAAAACTGAATCAATTACTGGACGCAGGCATGAACGTTATGCGTCTAAACTTCTCTCACGGTGACTATGAAGAGCATGGCAACCGTATCAAAAATCTGCGTAACGTTTGCGCAAAAACAGGCAAAAAAGCCGCTATCTTATTAGATACTAAAGGTCCAGAAATCCGTACCATCAAATTAGAAGGTGGTAATGATGTTGCTTTAGTTGCTGGTCAAACTTTCACATTCACTACAGACAAAACTGTTGTGGGTAACAAAGATCGCGTTGCTGTCACTTACGAAGGTTTCGCGAAAGACTTGACTGTTGGTAACACCGTGTTAGTTGATGATGGTCTTATCGGCATGAAAGTAACTGCTGTCACTGATACAGAAGTTGTTTGTGAAGTTTTAAACAACGGTGATCTAGGTGAAAACAAAGGTGTTAACTTACCTGGCGTGTCTATCGGCTTACCAGCATTAGCTGAAAAAGATAAACAAGATCTTATCTTTGGTTGCGAACAAGGTGTTGATTTCGTTGCGGCATCATTTATTCGTAAACGTTCTGACGTTGAAGAAATGCGTGCTCATTTAAATGCACACGGCGGCGAAAACATTATGATCATCTCTAAAATTGAAAACCAAGAAGGTTTAAACAATTTTGATGAGATTTTAGAAGCCTCTGACGGCATCATGGTTGCTCGTGGTGACTTAGGTGTTGAGATCCCAGTTGAAGAAGTTATCTTCGCACAAAAAATGATGATCGAAAAATGTAACGCTGCGCGTAAAGTGGTTATCACTGCAACGCAAATGTTAGATTCAATGATCAAAAACCCACGCCCTACTCGTGCTGAAGCGGGTGACGTTGCGAATGCTATCTTAGATGGTACTGATGCTGTTATGTTGTCAGGTGAAAGTGCGAAAGGTAAATACCCAGTAGAAGCTGTGACTATCATGGCAACTATCTGTGATCGTACAGATCGTATCATGCAATCTCGCCTTGATTACAAACAAACTGCTGCAAAATTACGTGTAACTGAAGCAGTTTGTCGCGGTGCGGTAGAAATGGCTGAAAACTTAGATGCCCCTCTGATTGTTGTTGCAACCTTCGGTGGTAAATCAGCGCGTTCTATCCGTAAATATTTCCCAACCGCACCTATCTTAGCATTAACAAACAACGAAGAAACAGCTCGTCAGTTACTCTTAGTTAAAGGTGTAACAACACAATTAGTTAACGAAATCGCTTCTACTGACGACTTCTACCGTATCGGTAAAGAAGCGGCATTAGCAAGTGGTTTAGCTCATGCTGGTGAGCGTGTTGTGATGGTGACAGGTGCCCTAGTTGATAGCGGTACAACAAATACTTCATCTGTTCACGTTCTATAATTTAATAGTACGTCAATAGCTAAAGCGCCACGGTTATCGTGGCGTTTTTTTTCTCTTCCCCTATTTTCTTTTATTCTGCTGAATTTTCCTCTCTTACTGTCCTTATTTCTTCTATGCTTTTAATAAACTATTTTATATATGTAAGTAAAATAAGGATGTAAAATGTCTGATGACACAATAAATACCCATGCTTTTGCCTGTACTACCCTTGCGATTAAAGATAAGAAAAATCGTATTTATCATGGTAGAACAATGGAATTTTCAGTAGACAAACCTGCCTCGATATTTGCATATTATCCTAAAGCTCATACTTTCCAACAAAATGCCCCCGATGGTACCCCGGGATTAAAATATGCCGTTAAATACCCTTTTATCGCCATTACAGCACCCATTAATTTAGAAGGAACAAAAGACGTACTTGAAGGAGTCAATACAGAAGGACTTTCTTTTAGTTTGAACATGCTTCCTGATTCAAAACTCAATGATATTAGCCCTGAAAATTACGCAACCTCCGTGCCTATCGCCGCAATTGGTGAATGGGCTTTAGCACAATACGCAACCGTTGAAGAATTAAAACAAAACATCCCTAAAACAGCATTTTGGTCGCAAAAGTTATTTCTATTACACAATTTACCCAGCCCCTTCCATTATGCTTTTTATGATAAAACGGGAGCCTGCATTGTTGTTGAAGTTTCAGAAGGGAAATTGCATATTTATGATAATCCAACTTATTGCATGACTAATGGCCCCTTATTTCCATGGCATCTGACCAACTTAAATAATTACACTCATCTTTCTAATATTAATATTTCCACCAGCACACTGGGTAATATTAAGATAAAACAACCTGATAGTGGAATTGCGTTAGCAACATTGCCTAGCGCTGATACTTCTGTTGATAGATTTATTCGTGCTGTCTATTACACAACGTATTATCACCAAGTTTTTGATCAGGACACACAACTTGTTGAACTGGCACATATTATGAACCGTTTTGATCGCCCTAAAAATTCTACCATCGATCCTTTACTGGGTCATAACACATTAAAAGCGCTTCATACAAGCGAGTTTTCAGTATGGACAACACTCACCGATTTAGAACGAGGGATACTCTTCTTTAGAGGATATAACGATCTCAACTTCCAAAAATTTACACTTGAATCGTTTAAAAATGAGGTAGAACCCATTTTCATAAAAGTAAATTTAGGTGGTACTTTATAGCGATAAAGATAAGTAACAATAAAACAATACAAATAAAATGTTTTTCTATCAGACTATTATGAATAAAAATCTTTTGTGAAATAACACGCATTTTTTGTACTGAAAATTTGCGTTTTAGGTGCTATTTTTCCTATTGTTCAACTAATGGTTCAGTAGAATGCGGTAAATAAATCCAGCATTTTCCTATATATGTGCCATACTTATTAATGGTTTCATATAAATGCTACTTGTTCCTTTACACAAACTAATAATAGAGGTTGTAACTATGAAAGCGAAACTTGTACTAGGTGCGGTAATTCTGGCTTCAGGCTTATTAGCAGGTTGTTCTTCTAGTAATAATGCACAATTAGATCAAATCTCTTCTGATGTAAGCCGCCTAAATACCCAGGTTCAGCAACTAAGTGGTGATGTGCAATCTGCTCGCGCTGAAGCTAAATCAGCTTACGACGAAGCAGCGCGTGCAAATCAGCGTTTAGATAACCAAGTCACTACTTATAAAAAGTAATTTGACTCACTGATAAGCTCAAAAGCTTTAGATAAGCATTAATCGCAAAGCCCTAACATTGTTAGGGCTTTGGTTTTTTATAAGGTTATTAATTATTGTGAAGTTTATCAATACCCAGGGCTTTTATACGCTCATTTAAATTAAAATTAGTCGCTAAGTGCGAATTGTTTTTGATATTTTTATCAGCTTGAATAGATATCTGACTAAATGTATCCCTAATTTTATCAACACTTTTTTGTTGAGTTATTGTTAGTACAGAATACTCAATATCACTTACTTTTTTAAATTCATTATCTAGAATATTAAACAGCTCAGTCACTGACTTTGAAGATTTTGTGTAAGAGACTCTAGAGCTCGCCATATCAGGCAAAACCTCTATTTCAATTAACTCATATTTCCTCGATCCCTCTTTGGGAATGACTCGTTGAAGGATCTCATTGCACATTAATTGAATATTTTCACTTTTTAGCTTTTTATCTCCACATAAAAACGTTTTGCAGCTATTTTCCACCTGAGATAAATTATTAAATAGTCTCTCTAAACCATCCCCCACACTAGAAGTGATATTATTATTTCTCTTTATCGTATGTTC
Organism: Proteus cibi; assembly: GCF_003144405.1. Classification (GTDB taxonomy): domain Bacteria; phylum Pseudomonadota; class Gammaproteobacteria; order Enterobacterales; family Enterobacteriaceae; genus Proteus; species Proteus cibi. The sequence continues at coordinate 161,005 of NZ_PENW01000015.1, read as the reverse complement.
ATTACTAACTGAAACTCTCATTAAAATACCTTACTATCAATAGAAAACATTTTGATAGTAAGGCATTTTTAACGCTATAGATTTTATAAAGAAGTCTTTTGTTATTTTTGTGAAACTCAAAACAAAACAGGTGCCTGAAGCACCTATTTTATTTTTGATCATATCATCCAAACTGACTAGTAAGCTGTAACCTCTACAGGAATGCCAGAACGTCGAATTATTTCAGCATCGACTTTATCTTTATTGACTTTGCCACTTTCATACCAAGCATTAAATTGCTTAGTAAAAGTTAATGGCATGGTTTGTGGATCGTCATCTTCATTGCGTGATAGTGGTTGATGAACTTCAATAAACTGTCTACCGTCTGCAGTTTCAGTAAATTTAATCGGTTTATTGATTACCTGAACTCGACTTCCTTTAGGCACCACATTAAATAATGTCTCAATATCATTTGGTCTTAAACGGATACAGCCAGAACTCACTCTTAAGCCAATACCAAAATCAGCATTAGTACCATGAATAAGGTATTCACCTCGGCTATGCGCCAATCTTAAAGCATATGCTCCCATTGGATTTTCAGGACCAGCAGGAACGACAGCTGGTAGTGTGATCCCTTTAGCCGCATAGTTTTTGCGAATATTCGCCGTCGGTGTCCAAGTTGGATCTTTAATTAATTGAGAAATCGATGTCACCATTTCAGGGGTTTCTCGCCCTAATTGACCAATTCCAATCGGGTAAACATCAACTGTGCCACCTTCTTTGGGGTAATAATATAGGCGCAATTCTGCAAGATTGATAACAATGCCTTTTCGCACCGTGTCAGGCAAGATCATCTGTAATGGAATAGTTAATGTTTTACCCGCATCCGGTAAAAGAGGATCAATACCAGGATTCGCTTCCATCATATTAAGCAATCCCACTTGGTATTCAGACGCAATAGCCTCTAGTGAACGTTTATCATCGGGAACTATATATGAAAAATTTTCACCAATAATACGCTGGTCATCAGCAGGTAGTAGATATTCTGTCGCATAAGATAAGTGACTACTCATCCCTAACAGCGATACTCCCAAAAGAGTTAACCATTTTTTCATCGTTTATCCCGTGTGTTAGAAATAAAATAAACTGACTATTATGATGATAACATTATCATTGTTATGCTTTCATATAATAAGTCAGTTTAGAACATTAATGCGGGATTAGGTAACATTTATGCTACAGCGTATTCTGAAAAACGCTTAATGAGCGTCGTAACCATCGCATGTAACCCCTGCGTACGAGAAGGTGTTAAGTGGCTTTCTAATGCTAATGATGAAAAATAATGTTTTACATCCGTCGCGAAAGCTTGCTCAATTGTTTTACCTTGAAATAAGATAATCACTAAAGCAACAAGCCCTTTCACAATACCGGCATCACTATCGCCAGCCAGTACCAGTTGTTTATTCTCATCAAGAGAAACTGCAATCCATACTTGGCTTTGGCAACCTTCAATAAAGTTAGCTGAATTGCGCTGTTCATCTGTTAACGACGGAAGACGCTCACCTAATTCCATCATATAAAGATAACGTTGTTCCCAATCTTGGCAACGAGAAAAATTGCGTAATAATTTTGCTTCATCTGGCAAATTGGCAACTGCCATGAATAACCTCTTTTTTAATCTTTAATCTAATAACATTTCAACACGCAATAGCGCATTAACCAACGCATCAATATCCTTTTTATTGGTATATAAGCCAAGAGATGCGCGACACATTGCAGGAACTTGGTAATAATCCATAATTGGCATCGCACAATGATGCCCTGTACGAATAGCAATACCATAATTATCAAGAAATGCCCCAACATCATAAGCGTGATGTTTACCTAAATTAAACGCTATCACGCCTTGTCGAGAATCATTGCCATAAAGCGTTAAAGATTTTACTTTTTGCAACTGTTCTTGGGCATACTTCATTATATGATTTTCATACTCAGCAATATTATTCATGCCTAATTGTGAAAGATAATCTAATGCAGTGCCTAAGCCAATTATTCCCATTATATTCGGTGTTCCCGCCTCAAAACGCCAAGGTGCATCTGCATAGGTAATATCACCATTAATATGAACATGCTTTATCATTGCGCCACCGCCTTCCCAAGGCGGTAATTCATTCAGTATCGCTTTTTTACCATACAGCAGACCAATACCAGTAGGTCCATAAAGTTTATGGCCACTACAAACAAAAAAGTCACAATCAAGTTGTGAAACATCAATGGTTTGATGCATTGCACTTTGAGCACCATCAACCAATATATGTAACTCCCCTCCTTGCTCAATAGCATATTGGCGAGCATCACGAATAATTTGAGCAATAGGGTTCACTGTGCCCAATACATTTGATTGATGCGTAAGGGTGAGTAATTTAGTTCTTTCATCGATTAAGCGAGGTAATTGAGCTAAATCGAGTGAACCATCTTGTAATAGCGGTAATACACGAACATTAAAGCCATACTGTTTTGCCAACATATACCAAGGAACAATATTTGCGTGATGTTCCATTTCAGTGATGATGATATTGTCTCCATCATTTAAAAATCGTTGGCTATACACATTTGCGAGTAAGTTGATCCCCTCTGTTGTTCCCTTAACAAAAATAATCTCTTCTTCGTTATGGGCACCTAAAAAATGACTGGCTTTTTTACGGACATTTTCAACTAACGTTGTCGCATTTGCACTTAACGTATGAATGCCGCGGTGAACCGCGGCATATTGTGTTAAGGCAAATTGCGTTTCATGTTCAATGACGCAAGCCGGTTTCTGAGCACTTGCGGCACTGTCGAGATAAACCAGTGGTTTGCCTTTTACTTGTTGTAAAAGGATTGGAAAATCATCTCGCGCTGTTTCAATGGAATGCGTCATAATGCCTTATTTTATACCTCTAATAAGCGCTGATTAATTCTGTCTAATACCTGCGCCTTGACTACACTATTTTCTAACGATTCAGTTAATTCTGCCGCAAATGCATGGATGATCATTTTACGGGCATCACTTAAAGAAAGGCCTCGTGAACGTAAATAAAAGAGTTGTTCATCATCAATTCGACCTACAGTGGCACCATGGCTACATTTCACATCATCAGCATAGATCTCAAGCTGTGGTTTAGTATCGATTTGCGCTTTCTCACCCAGTAACAGATTGTTATTAGTCATTTGACCATCTGTTTTTAATGCTTGAGGTGTCACTGTGATCATACCGTTAAATACGGCTTTCCCAGCATCCATCGCAATGCTTTTATGCAGCTGACGACTCTGGCAATTTTTTTCACCATGAACCAGCCATGTACGGGTATCCGCTATTTCACCTGCTTTAGGTAATACAACACTATTCATCGAAAGCGCGGTATTTTCACCTTTTAGTGCCGAACTCGTGTGATGACGACTGAGTTTAGCGCCTAATAAGAAAGCATAGCTATTAACTCGAGCATCACGACCTATCGTCAGATCGTTATGAGCAAAATGCTGGCAGACGCCATTCTCAAAACTTAGTTTAATATGGTTAAAAGCGGCATTATCACCAATCGCTGCGGTTAATCTCGCCCCTGTAAAGTGACGGTTTTCGTTGTCACTGCTGATATAGTGTTCTACCACTTGCATCTGGGTATTCGCACCAACATCAAGGTGAAAACGATAATTTGCACTATTTATCTCTGCGCGTTGATCACCTTGAGTAATATTGAGGATATAAAGTGGTTTATCCGCAATAACACCCGCTTTCAGGGTAATTAACAAAGGATGTGGTGCTAAGCTTTCAACTAAATGCAGAAAAATTTCACCATTTACCGCTTTAGGTAATTCACTTTGATTATCAAGTAAAGTGACTTGATAAGGACCAAAATCTTTACTGCTTTCTATCGGTGAAAATGTGCCATTTACCATCACAATGCGGTAGCAATCAAAAGATAAAGCGTGTTTTGCCATTAAACTTTGCACATCAAAAGGTGGCAACTGTTGATAGCATTGGCTTAGCGTTTCTTCTAATGGTGTATAATGCCAATCTTCATGACGGTAAGCAGGGAAACCAATTTTCTCGACTTGTAGCCAATGATTACGCGCATTAAGATTATCGTCACCTTTACGTTTATGGTATAACGCCGAAAACATCTTTAGTGCTTGTTGATTACGAAGTTCAACTTGGCGCTGTTTTTCACGCTTTTCATTGAGGGTCAATAAGCCAGCCATAACCTTGTTCCTCCAATTTTTGCGCCAATGAAAAATCACCAGATTTAATGATTTTTCCCTGATAAAGCACATGTACAAAATCAGGTTTAATATAGTCAAGAATACGTTGGTAGTGTGTTACAACAATAAAAGCACGTTTACCATCACGTAAACTGTTAACACCATTGGAAACGATTTTTAATGCATCGATATCAAGACCAGAATCGGTTTCATCTAAAATACATAATTCAGGCTCTAACGCAGCCATTTGCAAAATATCATTACGCTTTTTCTCACCACCCGAAAATCCTACGTTAACTGAACGTGTTAACAAATCTTGTGGCATATCCAATAATTTGATTTTATCTTCAATAAAATCTTCAAAATCAAAGCGATCGAGTGGCTCTTGACCACGATATTCTCTCACTGCATTCACTGAAGATTGTAAGAAAAACTGATTGCTGACACCGGGTATTTCAACAGGATATTGAAATGCCATAAAGATGCCTTCACCTGCACGATCTTCCGGTTCTAATTCCAATAAATCTTTATTTTTAAAGGTGATTGAACCTTCATCGACCTCATATTCATCACGACCAGCAAGTGTTGCTGATAAGGTGCTTTTACCTGAGCCATTTGGCCCCATAATCGCATGAACTTCACCTGCACGAACCTGCAAATCTAATCCTTTAAGGATCTCATTGCCTTCAACACTGACATGTAAATTTTTAATCTCTAACATAATATATGCCTTCGGTATCTTTATACTCAGAATTTGGTTAATCGTTAACCGACGCTATGTTCTAAGCTGATTGCTAATAATTTTTGTGCTTCTACAGCAAATTCCAGCGGTAATTCTGAGAACACATCTTTACAAAATCCGTTTACAATCATTGAGATTGCATCATCTTCACTTAACCCACGCTGACGGCAATAGAACAACTGATCTTCACCAATACGTGACGTTGTCGCTTCGTGTTCAAGCTGTGCTGAGTTGTTCATGACCTCAACATAAGGGAAAGTATGCGCACCACACTGCGTACCAATTAACATGGAATCACATTGAGTAAAGTTGCGGGCATTTTGCGCACCAGGGAGTACTTTTACGAGTCCGCGGTAACTGTTTTGGCTTTTACCCGCAGAAATACCTTTAGAGATAATGGTTGATTTGGTATTTTTACCGATATGGATCATCTTAGTACCGGTATCTGCTTGTTGGTTGCCATTCGTTAAAGCAACCGAGAAGAATTCAGCGGTCGAATTATCCCCTTTTAAAATTACACTTGGATATTTCCACGTAATTGCAGAGCCTGTTTCTGATTGTGTCCATGACATTTTGGCGTTTTCGCCTTCGCAGATAGCCCGTTTAGTCACAAAATTAAGAATGCCACCTTCACTCTCGCCACCTGAGAACCAGTTTTGCACAGTCGAGTATTTGACTTCAGCATCTTTATGAATAATGACTTCAACCACAGCAGCATGAAGCTGATAACTATCACGAACAGGTGCTGAACAACCTTCGATATAACTGACATAGCTACCTTCATCAGCAACCAGAATAGTTCGTTCAAATTGACCTGTCTGAGCCGCATTAATACGAAAATACGTCGATAATTCCATTGGGCAACGAACACCTTTGGGAATATAGACAAAAGTACCATCAGATGCGACCGCAGCATTTAATGCGGCAAAATAGTTATCATGGCTTGATACAACAGTACCTAAATATTGGCGTACTAAATCAGGATATTCTTGAATAGCTTCGCTAAATGAACAGAAAATGATGCCATGTTCGGCAAGCTCTTCACGATATGTTGTTGAAACGGAAACTGAGTCAAAAATGGCATCAACAGCAACGGCTTGCCCTTCTCTTACAGGCACACCGAGTTGGTTAAAAGCATCTTCAACTTCTTTAGTTAAATAATCTTGTGTGGCTTGCTTATCACTTGCAACCGCTTCATTTGTACCGCTCTCACAACTACCATTAGCACAACATGAACTACAAGATGGCGCTGAATAATAGCTATAATCTTGATAATTAAGCGATGGATAATCTGCTTTTAGCCAATGAGGCTCTTCCATTTCTAACCAATGGCGATAAGCATCTAAACGAAACTCCAGCATCCATTCTGGCTCGTTTCTTTTTGCCGATATTGCACGGACAACCGCTTCGTTTAATCCTTTTTCTAAGGCATCGGTTGAGATATCGGTATAAAAACCTTCTTTATAGTGGTGATCGCTTAGCCATCCCTGAACTTCATCACCAATTTCAACATTGCTCTGAGACATAATCTGACTTCACTATGTTATACCCCGAAGCTCTCACCACATCCGCAGACGTTTTGAGCTTTAGGATTATTAAATTTAAACATTTGATTAAGTCCTTCACGAACATAATCAACAACCAACCCATCGATAAATGGCATTGCTTTTAATGAAACAAAAAGTTTTGCTCCATTATGTTCATAAACAAGATCATCGTCATTTGGGGCGGTAGCGAGTTCAATAACATAACCATACCCGGTACAACCAGAGGGTTTGATACTTAAGGAAAGCCCTTGTTTTTCTGGGTTTTTCTCAACTAAATGGCAGATATGCTTTGCGGCATTATCCGTTAATAAAATGCCTTGCCAAGCGGTGTCATTAAGAGAAAAAGTTTCAACGTTGTCTGTCATTTCTGACCTCATTTCGAAAGGAGATTGATATCTTTCCTGACACTAATGGTAATGATAACCCTTATCACTTCAACCATGTCTTTTGAAAGGATATTCTATAAATGTGTGTTTTTTGTTCTATTTTTGCGATTAATTTGTTAAGAACAGATGTTAACGCAATGTAATATAAGACTTTTCCACTCTTTCATCACAAAAAATAAAACTTTTTATTTTTCTTATATTTCGCACAATACGCACATAAGTTGCAATATAAATGCACTTTATATGTTATCACTGAAATTTAGAGAAAAAAGCATAAAAATGTGTTTTTACATCGCTTATTGGCTCAGTTCACATTCATTTTTATGCTTATCATGAAGAGAAGATAACACCACTTATGTGATGACCTCTTATTGGATTGTGTGCTCTTTGAATTTATTTACTGATAGTGATAGTTTGAATATATTTGTTTGTACATTCAAGAAGTTGACTGGTCTTTTGTTTATCCGATTGACTATTGAAGTTGCTAATCAATTGCAGTTGCCATACTCGATTTGTTTTAATATCAGCCACTAAAACACCTTCATAGCTCACATTCTCTATGGCGTATTTCCCTTCAAAAAAGACATGTCGGCTTTCCACATTTGGGATAGTTAATGGTTTTATCGATGTAGATATTTCCTTCATACCATCTATTATCGCAATATTATCAACAATGCCTTGTGCTCCTGTATCGACATCGTAACTCATTGCATCGATCATTTTAAAATAAACCAAACGAACCTCTGTCAAATCACAAATAGGCTCTGATTTATAAACCATCATTTCTGTTGTGACGTCCTGAACATTATCAGGCAATGATTTAAAATAATTCTCAGTATCTTCTCTGCTCATTGAAAATGAAGTGGGATAAGCCATATTAAAGCCAGAAACAGTTTGTACTGGAATATGACTTATATTATTACTCGTTTTAGAGGTAGAATTATTATCACATCCGCTGATAAATAAACCTGCAATTAATAATACTGTGGTGTTGAATTTAGAAATAGTTAACATTATTGATCGTCTTATCTTTTATTTTGAAGATAATGATTATCATTAAAAATAAAATCTAAATAAAGAAATAATTCTATTTTCTCTCTCTATTTTTATTCTTTTTTGGCATTATCTATAAACATAAAAAACGCACAAAGCGAGTATTTCACTTTGTGCATATGTCTTTTTTTATTTTCTAAGAAATAACAGATGTTGTTAATCTAGAAATACACACTTGACGACCTTCATCATCAAATATTTCTATTGACCAAACTTGATGTGAGCGTCCTAAATGAATAGGTTTGCACACCCCCCTTACTTTGCCTTCTCTTGCTGAGCGAATATGATTTGCATTAATTTCTAGCCCGACAATCTTTTGTTCACCTTCGGTACACAGATAACCTGCAACAGAACCCAATGTTTCAGCTAAAACAACAGAAGCGCCCCCATGCAAAAGCCCTAAAGGCTGCTTAGTACGATGATCAACTGGCATTGTTCCTTCAAGATAATCATCACCAAGGTGTGTTAACTCAATGCCCAAATGGCTCATCATATTGTTTTGTCCAATATGATTAAGATACTCAATTGTCGTTTCACGTTTCCATATCATGGCATAATCTCCAAAAGTGCCTGTAGTGGGTGTTTTAGCTCAATATTATCAATACGTTTCACTTGACTACGACAAGAGTAACCGGTGCTTAAACAACGCATTGTTGGTAATGTTTTTAATGCATGACCCCATGAAAGTTGATAAATGCCCAACGAGTTTTCATAATTATTTAGTTCATGTCCATAAGTCCCCGCCATTCCACAACACCCCGTGCTCACAAATTCGAGTTGCTGCCCATAACGTTGGAAAATAGCCTGCCACTGTTTCATACTTTGTGGAAGCGCTGTCACTTCTGTACAGTGCCCAAAAAGATACCATTTTTCGGCATTATCACTAATGGCAATTGGTTCAGATACCAATTTGCTAAGCCATTCATGAACAAGTTGAACATTAAAATCCCCACGTTTATCACCTAGTATTTCACGATATTCATCGCGATAACAAAGCACTAATGCAGGATCAACCCCCACCATAGGGATACCTAATTTTGCAACACGATTAAGTATAATTGAGGTTTTTTGTGCCGTTTTACTAAATTGCTGTAAAAAACCTTTAATATGTTGCGCTTTACCATTTGGTGAAAACGGTAGCAAGACAGGTTTAAATCCAATTTTTTCAATCAGTTTGATAAAATCAGCAACCACTTTTGCATCGTAATAACTCGTAAAGGGATCTTGTACCACCAGCACATGATGACTACGTTGCTTTTCAGATAAACGTTCTAAGTCTTCTAGCGTCATATCTAACGCTTTGTGCCCAGCCAATTGCTGCCTTAATGTTGGTGATGACAGCAAAGGTAAATCAACCATTCCAATGGTGTGTTTACTTAATGTTTGCACCAACGGTTGCTTCATAAAAAAGTTAAAGAATCCGGGTGCTTTCGCCATAATTGGCGTTGTTAATTCAACATTAGCAACAACATGATCTTTTAACGGACGTAAATAGCGCTGGTGATAAAGTTCAGTGAACTTAGAACGAAACGATGGCACATCAATTTTAATCGGACATTGCGTTGAACAAGCTTTACAAGCCAAACAACCATTCATAGCCTCTTTGACTTCATGAGAAAAGTCATATTCGCCACGTTTGGCTTTCCATGTATTACGTGTTTTTTCAATTAAACCTCTTAGGCTAGGTTTATTATTTTCAAGGCTAGATCTCAGTTGTTTTGGGCTAACGCCTTGCTCTGTTAATAAGCGTAACCACTCTCTTACAAGCGCTGCTCGTCCTTTGGGTGAATGAATGCGTTGTCCGCTGATTTTCATTGAAGGACACATTGGGCTTTTGACATCAAAGTTAAAGCAAAGTCCATTACCATTACACTCTAATGCACCTTTGAAATCTTGACGCACAGATAAAGGAATTGTGCGATCAAAAGTACCTCGTTTGATCGTATCAACTTGCTTCATCGGTTCATCGACCTCTAATGGAGGGCATATTTTCCCAGGATTCAGCCTATTTCGAGGATCGAACACCGTTTTGATTTGACGCAGTTCATGATAGAGCGTTTCACCGAAAAACTCGGGGCTGTATTGCGCTCTAAAGCCTTTTCCATGTTCACCCCAGAGTAACCCACCATATTTGGCTGTTAACGTGACAATATCGTCTGAGATAGATTTCATCAATAATTCTTGTTGTGGATCACACATATCAAGAGCAGGTCTTACGTGCAACACACCTGCATCAACATGCCCAAACATGCCATAATTGAGCTGGTGGCTGTCAAGTAACGCTCTAAATTCTGTAATATAATCAGCAAGATGTTCTGGCGGTACACAGGTATCTTCGACAAAAGGAATTGGCTTTGCTTGCCCTTTTGCGTTACCTAATAAACCAACCGCTTTTTTACGCATCGCATAAATACGGTTAATATCAGCTAAATCTTCGCAGACTTGATAACCGATCACGCCGCCCTGACCTTCTTTCATTAGTGAATCTAAGCGCTGGCATAATGATGTGACTTGTGAAGCAATAAGATTTTCATCATCACCGGCAAATTCAACAATATTAAGACCTTGCATATCTTTATCAGGTACATCAGTAATCAACTCTTTAACGGAGTGCCACACAATATCTTCACGAGCAAGATTTAAGACTTTGGAATCAACAGTTTCAACAGAAAGTGCTTTCGCTTTAACTAAAAAAGGCGCATTACGTAATGCTGAATCAAAAGAATCGTATTTTACATTGACTAAACTGCGCTGTTTAGGAATAGGTGTAATATCCAGCGTTGCCTCTGTAATAAAAGCGAGCGTTCCTTCAGAACCTGTTAAAATTCTTGTTAAATCAAATTGTTTCATGTCATCGCTAAAGACATGACGCAAATCATACCCGGTTAAAAAGCGATTTAATTTAGGGAATTTTTCAAGAATAAGCTTTCGTTGCTCTTTGCAACGAGATAAAACGGTGCGATAAACTTTACCGATTGTAGAGCTCTCTTGGGCAATATTTTCTGCCAGTGCGGTATCCATAGCTCGCGTTTCAAGCAGTTCACCCCCTAACAAAACGGCCCTAACACCAAGAACGTGATCAGAGGTTTTACCATAAACCATTGAACCTTGCCCTGAGGCATCGGTATTAATCATGCCACCTAATGTAGCGCGGTTACTGGTAGAAAGTTCTGGTGCAAAAAAGAAGCCGTAAGGTTTTAAAAAGAGATTAAGCTCATCTTTTATCACTCCGGCTTCCACTTTCACCCAACGTTCTTCTGGGTTTATCTCAATGATACGTTTCATATAGCGAGATAAATCGACAACAATACCCTCTGTTAAAGCCTGCCCATTAGTCCCTGTTCCTCCTCCTCTTGGGGTCAGAGACAGAGAATGAAATCGAGGTTCATCAACTAAGCGAGCAATAATAGTGACATCAGCCGTTGAGCGAGGAAAAACAACAGCCTGTGGCAATAACTGGTAAATACTATTATCTGTTGCCATAGTGAGTCTGTCAGCGTAACTGCTGGAGATATCACCGGTGAAACCGTTTTTTCGAAGAGTATCAAGAAATTCTGTTGTGAGTTCACTGACTTGCGGTGCTTGCGATATACGTGGGATCATTTGTTATAGCTCTTTAATCTAATAGTCCACATTGCTTAATTTTAGATGTTGAAATGTATACTAAGAGGTACTTTGCCTCATTTTGTACTTTCAGACCGATACCTGTTCACCTTATCATACAATTCTGGCAAATTGCGTAGTGATATAAACAACGTGATATTTGCAATGTTTATTCATCTGCTTCTAGCATTTTTATTCGTGTAGGGATTTAAAACCATGGAAAAACCGCAGATCCATACAGATATACCCAAAGTTTTATTCACTGTTCTTTTTATTTCTTTTTTTATTATCGCTAGTTTTTGGATACTAAATCCCTTTATTGTGGGTTTCATTTGGGCTGGAATGATTGTTGTAGCAACATGGCCTTTACTTCTTATTATTGAAAAACGGGTAAAGTATCGTTGGCTATCAACCATGATCATGATGATTTTGATATTACTGATCTTCGTTATCCCAATTATCTTATTAATTAGTAGCGTCATTGATAATAGTGCCCCTTTAATTGAATTGGCGAAATCACCTTCGAATATTCAACCACCTCAATTATTATGGCTTAACGATATCCCTATGATAGGAAGTAAGCTTTATGATACATGGCACTCTATTCTTGTCTCTGGGGGTAATGCATTAATCTCAAAAATCCAACCTTATGTTGGACAAGCGGCAAACTGGTTTTTTGCTCAAGCCTTAAATATTGGTCGATTTGCCCTCCATTTGGGGGTGATGTTATTATTTTCAGGCTTACTGTTTTTGCAGGGTGAAAACGTCGTATCTTGGTTGCGCCATTTTGCTATTCGCTTAGCAGGTCAACGAGGTGATGCGGCAATTTTACTTGCATCTATGTCTATTCGCGCGGTCGCATTAGGTGTGGTTTTAACCGCCTTAATTCAAGCTATTGTTGGTGGTATCGGTCTTGCCGTATCTGGCGTACCTTATGCTACGGTATTAACCGTCATTATGTTTATTTGTTGCCTTGCTCAAATAGGCCCTTTATTAGTATTGATCCCTTCAATTTTATGGCTATTTTGGACGGGTGATACTACTTGGGGCATTGTCATGGTAATTTGGGGTGGTGCGGTTGCCACAATGGATGGTGTATTACGACCTTATTTAATCAAGATGGGTGCTGATTTGCCTATGGTCCTAATTCTCACAGGTGTTATTGGTGGGATTTTAACATTAGGTATGATTGGTTTATTTATTGGTCCTGTTGTTCTCGCTGTTGCACATAGTTTATTAAATGCATGGATTAATGAAGTCCCCAAACCCAATCCTGATTTAACTGAAACAGTAGAATTTATGAATAAAAACTTTATCGAAAAAGAATAAATAATAATGGAGCATGTAAGTGTAGCTACTTACATGCTCTAAAAATAACAAAGCAAAGTTTAATAAAGATTATCAATTTAGGAATAAACGATTATATTTTTATATTAAAACTTACATTTCGAAACAAATTACATTTTTTTAAACCTGTTTGTTACCAGCAAGTTATATTCACTTTTAAATAAACCAATATTCTTTTTATTGAGATAATTCTTAGAGCATAATTAACGCATTTCTCTTAATATAAATATCAACGAAACAAATGTTTCATCAATTTAATAATTTTGCCACTCATATTAATAGATTAATTGGCGGAATTAAAGAATATAAAATATTGCTGTGTGTAGTCTTTGCCTGTCAGCCCATGATAGGCTTTTTTTTTACCTATTATTTAATAATTGTATAAAAAAAGCTCACATAATATTGTGAGCTTTTATTTATAAGATGATATTAATTCTATTGTGCTAATTTTACCCAAGTTTTAATTACGGTATCTGGGTTTAACGATAAACTATCAATTCCCTCTTCCATTAGCCATTGTGCGAAATCTTCATGATCAGAAGGTCCTTGACCACAAATACCCACATATTTTCCATGACGTTTTGCGGCTTGGATTGCCATTGATAATAATGCTTTCACTGCATCATTGCGTTCATCAAACAGAGCAGAAACCACACCAGAATCTCGGTCAAGACCTAATGTTAATTGGGTCATATCGTTAGAGCCGATAGAAAAACCATCAAAGTGTTCTAAGAATTTATCCGCTAATAAGGCATTTGATGGAATTTCACACATCATAATGACTTTTAAGCCGTTCTCACCGCGTTTCAAACCATTTGCCGCTAATTCGTCAATCACCTCTTCAGCTTGGCGTACAGTACGAACAAATGGGATCATGACTTCAACATTTTCTAAGCCCATATCATTACGAACACGTTTTACCGCTTCACACTCAAGGGAGAAACAACGACGGAAATCATCAGAAACATAACGACCTGCACCACGGAAACCTAACATTGGGTTCTCTTCATCTGGTTCATAACGATCGCCCCCGACTAAGTTGGCATATTCGTTAGATTTAAAGTCAGATAAACGAACAATAACGCGTTTAGGCCAGAATGCCGCAGCTAATGTTGCAATCCCTTCCGTTAGTTTACTGATGTAATACTCTACGGGAGATTCATAACCTGCCATCATCTCATTGATTTCGGCTTTCAGTGCTTCAGTTTGGTCGTCATACTCTAATAATGCTCGAGGATGCACACCAATCATGCGGTTAATAATAAATTCTAAACGTGCAAGACCGACACCATCATTCGGTAAGCTAGCAAAATCGAATGCACGATCCGGATTACCGACGTTCATCATGATTTTGAGCCCTAATTCAGGCATATTATCGATTGCGGAGCTCTGAATAGAAAAATCCAGTTTACCATCGTAAACAAATCCTGTGTCACCTTCAGCACAAGAAACCGTTACAACTTGTCCTTCAGTAATACATTCTGTTGCATCACCACAACCCACTACAGCTGGAATACCTAATTCACGAGCAATAATTGCAGCGTGACAAGTTCTACCACCACGATTAGTTACAATCGCAGAGGCTTTTTTCATGATAGGTTCCCAATCTGGGTCTGTCATGTCAGTAACCAGCACATCACCCGCTTCAATTCTATCCATCTCACTTAAGTTATGAATAACTTTAACGGTACCCGTACCAATACGATGACCAATAGCACGGCCTTCGATGATAACAGAGCCACTTTCATTTAATTGATAGCGCTCCATAACTTGCTGGTTAGAACGGACTGTTTCTGGACGAGCCTGAACAATGTATAAACGACCATTATGGCCATCTTTAGCCCATTCGATATCCATTGGACGACCATAGTGACGTTCAATTAATACCGCTTGTTTAGCCAGCTCTTGAACTTCATGATCAGTCAAAGAGAAACGATTGCGCAGTGACTCTGGTGTATCTTCGATACGAACTTGTTTACCATGTTCAACACTGTCCGCGTAAACCATTTGGATCTTTTTAGAGCCAAGATTACGACGCACAATAGAAGGTAAACCTTTGGCTAAAGTTGGCTTGTGTACATAGAACTCATCTGGGTTAACAGCCCCCTGTACCACCATTTCACCTAAACCATAAGCTGATGTAATAAAGACAACTTGATCAAAGCCAGATTCAGTATCGATGGTAAACATCACACCTGAAGAAGCAAGATCAGAACGCACCATACGCTGAACACCCGCAGATAATGCAACACCACGGTGATCATAACCTTGGTGAACACGATAAGAGATTGCACGATCGTTAAATAACGAAGCAAATACGTGTTTGATTGCCACGAGTATGGCATCAATACCTTGAACGTTTAAGAACGTCTCTTGTTGACCTGCAAAAGAAGCATCAGGCATATCTTCTGCAGTCGCAGATGAACGAACGGCAAATGAAGCTTCAGATTCACCTTCACTTAATGTGAGATAAGCATCGCGAATATCTTTTTCAAACTGAGGCGTAAAAGGTGTATCAATTACCCACTGGCGAATTTGATTACCTGCTTGAGCCAGTTGATGAACATCATCAACATCAACGCTATCAAGTAATTCATAAATACGCTGATTGATACCGCTCTGTTCCAGAAAATCATTAAACGCTTGCGCTGTGGTAGCAAACCCATTAGGAACAGAAACACCCAGTTCCGCTAGGTTTGTGATCATTTCACCGAGGGAAGCATTTTTCCCACCAACACGATCAACGTCATTCATACCTAATTGGTTATACCAAAGCACATTGCACGGGGTGAGGCTATTGCTGGACATTGAGAACAATCCTTTTTTAAACAATTATGAGAGAGAGAAAAAAAGAAAAACCCGCTGTCAAAATGACAACGTAAATAAGCGTATCACAATGTGATGCTGAATATAGAAAGGTGAATCGATCAACCAGAAAACTTTATTTTTTTATCCTTTATAATCACTAAAAATGCTTTAGATAATATTGTTTGATTTGCTAATTCAGCTAAAAAAAGGTGAGCGTTATGATATTAAGCTTGAATTCTATTAATTGTGATAATAATGAACCCATTGATAGAACAGTCTTTTTTATCTCTGATGGTACGGCGATTACCGCCGAAGTATTAGGTCATGCGGTACTTTCTCAATTTCCATTAAAAATGAAAAGTTACACATTACCTTTTGTTTCTACTGTGGAAAGAGCTGAAGAAATAAAACAGAAAATTGCTGAAATTTATAAAAAGAGTGGCGCTAAACCCCTTGTTTTTTATTCTATTATCAGCCCTGAAGTTAAACAGATAATAAATAGCAGTGAAGGTTTTTGTCAGGATATTGTGCAATCTCTTGTAATACCACTTGAAAAAGAAGTGGGGATACAGGCATCGCCAAAATTAAATAAAACCCATGGATTAACTGAAAAAAATCTTAGTAAATACGATGCTCGTATTGCCGCTATCGAATACACCCTTTCCCATGATGATGGCATATCATTACGCAATCTCGACCAAGCACAAGTGATCTTAATTGGCGTTTCTCGTTGTGGAAAAACCCCCACCAGCCTCTATCTCGCAATGCAATTTGGTATTCAAGCTGCCAACTATCCATTTACTGCAGATGATATGGACTTCTTAAAATTACCTGCGGAACTAAAAGAGTATCAACATAAATTATTTGGCTTAACTATTGCGCCAGAACGTCTTGCTGCTATTCGTGGTGAACGTCGCGAAAATAGCCGTTATGCCTCTATTCGTCAATGCAGAATTGAATTGTCCGAAGTAGAAGCACTTTTTAGAAAAAACAATATCCCTTATCTCAACACCACGAATTATTCTGTTGAAGAAATCTCAACCAAGGTAATTGATTCTATGGGATTAGCGAGAAGAATGTTTTAACTCTTTATGGCAACTTTTTTATTCGTTTTTCTCTGTGAACGCTGTTGAAATTAGCTGAATTTCGTTTATTGTGATCTTAATCACTGGGTAGACACTTACCCTGTATATTTATTGAGATAAATTATGCTAAAGACAGACGAACTACGGACTAAGGTACTAGACAGTTTAGTAACACCAGAAACCTTAGCAAAAGAGTTCCCCATTTCTGATGAGATAATCCAAAATATCACATCAGCACGTAAACGAATTGAAGCGATCCTTACCGGAGAAGACAAGCGACTATTAGTGATTGTAGGGCCGTGCTCTATTCATGATCCTAAAGCTGCCAAAGAGTACGCCACTAAGCTTAATCAGCTAAAAGTACGTTATCATGACCGCTTAGAAATCGTCATGAGAACCTACTTTGAAAAGCCACGTACGGTCATTGGCTGGAAAGGTTTAATCTCTGATCCTTACCTCGATAGCTCTTGCAACGTCAACGAAGGTATTCGCATTGCAAGAAAGCTATTAATTGAAATAAATGCGTTAGGTTTACCGACTGCAACTGAATTTCTCGATATGGTCACCGGTCAATATATTGCAGATTTAATTAGTTGGGGCGCCATTGGTGCTAGAACGACAGAAAGCCAAGTTCATCGCGAAATGGCGTCTGCGCTTTCTTGCCCTGTTGGCTTTAAAAATGGCACTGATGGTAATACCCGTATTGCGATTGATGCGATTCGTGCTTCTCGTGTTGGTCACACCTTCTTATCGCCAGATAAAAATGGCCGTATGACAATTTACCAAACCAGTGGTAATCCTTATGGTCATATTATTCTGCGAGGAGGTAAAAAACCGAATTATCACGCAAGCGATATCGCTGATGCGGTCGATGCATTAAAACAAGTAGATTTACCAGAACATCTTATTATCGATTTTAGCCATGGTAACTGCGAAAAAATTCATCGTCGTCAATTAGAAGTAGCCAGAAATGTTGGTCAACAAATTAAAGATGGTTCACAAGCGATTGTGGGTGTGATGGCTGAAAGTTTTTTACAAGAAGGCTCACAAAAAGTCGTGCCAAATAAACCGCTTAATTATGGACAATCTATCACCGATCCTTGTTTAAGCTGGAATGACACAGAACAACTTCTTGAATTATTAGCACAAGCCGTTGAAAGTCGATTTCAATAAGCTAAATACTCATAAATAGCAAAAAGGAGAGTCTTTACTCTCCTTTTTTATTGTGTCATTCACACAAGACCATTTGTGTTAACACAATAATTCAGCTTGAGATTGAATAATACTTTGATACCAATAAAAGCTTTTTTTACGTTTTCTTTCTAACGAGCCTTTTCCTTGAGCATCTCTATCCACATAAATTTTGTCATTCAGGTTATTAATCCTTCGTGTAATTTTTATTCGGTTTCTCTCTCATCCCACTCAAATAACTCACAATATGACGTAAATTAACCGATTTATGTTAAAAAAAGCTTGTCTAAATATTTTTGTTAACGATAATGATTATCATAATGATAACGCTTATTACTCTTAGTATGTTATGAATAAAAAAGCTAATAATTTGGATAATTCTTTAATCAGGCAGAACTCTCATTCTTTAATAATTCAATCGATTAATAGCGTTGAGTTATTAGGTAAAGATGGCGTGGTTTACATTCAACATAACGGAGAATTGTATCAACTGCGTCAAACAAAGGCAGGAAAATTAATCCTGACTAAATAATCATTTTTGACAATAACTTGCAAGCCACCTACCCCCTCAGCTAGGCAGCCAGCTAAATAACTCCATATACAAGGATTTTTTATGGACATTTATGGTATGCGTATGCTGAAAAAACATTTCAAATATTCAGGTATAGCAACAGCGCTTTGTCTGTTGTATTCCCCTATTGCCTCTGCACACCCTGAAAATAGTAGCACGGAAGCTCTCACTGTTATTGGCTATAACGACAATCTCGCCTCAGACTTTCACTCTGTTATTGATACTTCTTCGGCTAAAGCACAAACGGCATCAACTTCTGGTGAAATGTTAAAAGATGTTGCTGGTGTGACGTTATCAGGAACAGGTATCACGAATGGCGCGAATATTTTGATGCGAGGATACGACCAAAAAGGTATCAAGATCCTCGTTGATGGTATTTATCAGCCACTAGAAAACACCATAAATAATTTAGGCGGTATCTTTCTTGATCCTTCTTTAATTAAACGAGTTGATGTAAAACATGGTTCAGCATCCATTTTGCATGGTGCAGGTGCTATGGGAGGGGTTGTTGCGTTTAATACTCTTGATCCTCAATCCATATTAAGCACAGATAAAAAATTAGGCGCAAAACTATTTAGCTCAGTTTCATCGGCAGATCGCCATTTTTCTTATGGTGGCATTATTGCAGCAAGACACGATATTGTAGAAGGCTTATTTGCGTATAACCAACGTCAACGTGGTCCTATTCGTCTTGCTAATGGTGATAAATTAGAAAATCACGAGCATATTAAAAATTTCTTTGCAAAAACGTATTTTTATCCAACTGAAAATCAAACACTTATTCTTTCAGCCCGTCATTATGATAATTCAGGTGAACAACGCGAAGTACTGCATCGAATGGGCGGATTTGGCAAGAATGACAGTAATCAAATGCAGCGCGACACTCAGCAAAAAAATTATGCGCTCACTCACCACTATGTATCTGATACAAATTCATGGTTAGATTTAACCACTTATCTTTACTATTCACAGTTTAATATTAACCAATCCTTTTTAACGGATACTAAATTAACAGCGTCAGATTTAAAAAAGAATATCCAAGGAAAAATAGGTACATACGAGTCACGGACACAATCAACCTATGGCATAAAATTAGAGGATCACGCGGATATTTTATGGTCTGACGCTCTAAAACAATCCATAACGATAGGTTCAGAAGCTTATCAGCAGAAAATGCAGTCAAATGAACAAGCAAAAAATTTTCCTTTAGCGAAAATGAATTATATTGCAGGTTGGTTGCAAAGTTCTCTCAGCACACCGTCACTCCCTCTTACACTCACAACCGGTATACGTTATCACTATTACAAAAATATCCCTGGCAAAGGGCTTGATCCTTTCTTCAATAAATTTTCGTCTAAAACATTACAAGCAGAAAAACATGCATCCCGTTATCGCGGAACAACTGAAAATATCACGCTAGCATTCACACCAACTCGTTGGTTACAGCTTTATTCTACCTACTCAACTGCGTTTCGCGCACCAACCTTAAATGAAATGTTTAATGATTCATTTCATTTTAAAGCTGGTTTTTTTAATGCGCATTGGGTACCCAACCCAAACTTAAAACCAGAAAGAAATAGCACTTGGGAATATGGCGCTGATTTCTCATTTAAACAGCTTTTATCACAACAAGATAAACTTATTTTAAAAGCTGCTTATTTTGACACTAAGTCAATGAATTACATTACTTATGGTCCTTGGCATAATAAATCCATGGCAGGCATGCTTAACTTACAAGCTTTTAATATTCCTAAAGCATTAATTGACGGTATCGACGTGAGTTTACGCTATACCCATCCTTATTTTTCAATGGGCTTAAGCTACAACCGTACTCATACTCTTGAGTTAACCACACATGAAACAATTTCGCCTGTTCGCCCAGAAATACTGACGACCTTTATTCAACTTCCTGTCGCAAAAACCCCGTTTTCATTAGGGTGGTCGGGCAAATTTGCCAGTGCTACCGCCAATAAAGGCACACATAAAGGCCGTGCTCCTCACGTAAAAGGCAAAACCACAAATCGAATGCAAGAACTGATCACCCAATACCCAGGTTATGGTATTCACGACTTTTCAATTAGTTATCAATCTCAAAACAATAAAGATATTCAAGCCGCGTTAGTGCTCGCCAATGCGTTTAATCGAGAATATTTCTCAGCATTAGGTGTGCCACAAGAAGGTCGAAATATCAAAATGTCCATCAGTTATCGCTGGTAAATGAGGAGCAATAATTTACATAACAAAGGGCTGTATTTAACAGCCCATTAAATAACGGAGATCCATCTGCATGTCTCAGTCATTCCTATTGGTTAAGTTCAGTTTACTGGCAATTGCCGTTTCTTCTGCTTGTGTGTCTGCTCAAGAAAAGACGCAAACTAATGAGAAGAAACAAGAGGTGCTTACAGTTTATGCGACGGGTAATGAGCGTGATAGCTTTACACTACCGATGATGTCAACAGTTATAAAAAATAACAATGCGTTGTCAGAAACCGCAGGAAGTGCTTCTGAATTACTTCGCCATGTACCCGGCATTTCAATTTCAGGCGCAGGTCGTACTAATGGTGAAACCATCAGTATGCGTGGGTACAATAAGAATGGAATACTGACACTTGTAGATGGCGTTCGCCAAGGAACAGATACCGGTCATATTGACAGTATTTTTGTCGACCCTCTGCTTATAAAACAAGTTGAAGTTGTCCGTGGTCCTTCTGCTCTTTTATATGGTAGTGGTGCTCTTGGGGGGGTTATCGCTTACGATACAGTTGATGCTAGCGATCTGATTTCAAGAAATGAACAAGGTGGCGTACGTGTTACTGGTCTTGGTAATACCGCTCAACATAGCCAAGGTTTAGGTGTTACCGCTTTTGGTAGGCACGATAACCTTGATGGACTGGTCTCATTATCAGCTCGCGATAAAGGTGATACCCGTTATGGTGGTGGTTATCACGCTCAAAATGACGAAACCATTATTAATCTTCTTTCTAAAGGGCGCTGGCTAATTGATGATAGCAACACGTTAAGTGGGCAGTTCCGTTATTACCATAACAATACAAATCAACCTAAAAACCCTCAAGTTCCCTCAAATCCTACATTTGCTAATGTAGAAACTGATCGCACCACAACACAAAAAGATGTTCAGTTAACCTATCAATTTGCACCTTTAGATCAGCAGTGGATTAATTTGAAAACACAGGCTTATTACAGTGAAGTTGATATCAATGCTAAAACGATACAAAAAGGATTTGAAGGTCGAGAACAAAAAACCTATGGCGTAAAACTCGAAAACCGCTCACAAATTGGTACAAATAGCTTTGCGTCACATGGATTAACTTATGGTGGTGAGGTTTATAAACAGAAACAATCACCAAGCAAAAATGCCGAAAGCTTCCCACAAGCTGATATTCGGTTTATATCAGGTTGGGTGCAAGACGAAATCACTTTACGTGATTTGCCTGTCTCCTTAATTTTAGGAACGCGTTTTGACAAATATAAAAGCCAAAACGATCGTTATGATGACATTACTGCGGATAAATGGTCATCAAAAGGAGCAATCAGTATCACACCGACGGATTGGTCAATGCTTTACACTTCTTACTCACAGGCATTTAGAGCACCAACTTTAGGTGAGATGTATAATGATGCGAAACATTTTGATGCACCATTCCCCGGCACACCCACAAACTATTGGCGTCCAAATCCTAATTTAAAGCCCGAAACCAATTCAACTACTGAATATGGATTTGGTTTCCAATTCGACGACTTATTATCTAATAATGATAATCTGAAAATTAAAGCAGCCCATTTCAATACTCGCGCAAAAGATTATATTGATGCAGATGTTGCTATTTTTCAGGGATATACACAGTCAACAAATATATCAAGAGCAACTATTTGGGGATGGGATGTTTCTATGAGCTACCAATCGAAATTCTTCAATTGGGATTTAGCCTACAACCATACCAAAGGGAAAGACAATGCGACTAATGCCTCAATAACTTCAATTGAGCCAGATACATTAACCAGTCGCTTTGATGTTCCTGTACCGAGTACGGATTTTTCCGTCGGTTGGGTTGGTCAATTTACCAAAAAAACGGACTTTACCAAGCATGACCGTTTTAATCGCTCAACCAATCACCAACAAGCAGGCTATGGCGTTAATGATTTTTACCTTCGTTATGAAGGTGATGCCTCATTAAAAGGGCTGACAACCTCATTTGTACTGAGTAACGCATTTGATAAAACTTATTACTCTTCTGCGGGTATTCCTCAAGAAGGCCGAAATGCAAAAGTACTTGTGAGTTATCAATGGTAATAAACAATAAAATCAACGAGATAATAGGAGTTTCTGTGAATAAATCTCTTTATGAGAGCTACCTGCAAGCTAAAGCGGACAAAAAAGCATCGTATGCACGAGATCTCGCGGCTTATTTAAATGTCAGTGAAGCTGAACTCACTTACGCCCGTGTAGGACACGATGCAAAACGTCTACGCAATGATGTACAAGAATTATTAAAAGCGTTAAGTAAGGTAGGTGAAGTCAAAGCGATTACTCGTAATGATATTGCCGTTCATGAACACCTTGGTGAATATACCAATGCCCGTTTTAACGATCACGCTGGCTTAATCTTAAATCCGCGTGCAATGGATTTACGCTTTTTCTTCGCTTATTGGTCAAGCATTTTTGCACTTGCCGAAGAAACATCAAAAGGAACACGTTATAGCATTCAATTCTTTGATATGCATGGTGATGCATTACATAAAGTCTATGCGACAGATAACACGAATATGGATGAATGGGATGCACTTATTCAATCATTCTTATTGGAAGATAATCCTGCTCTCGACATCACGCCTGTTAAACCATACTCAAACACGCCTGTTAGTAATGAATTAGCAGAACAACTTGAACAACAATGGCGTTCAATGACTGACGTTCACCAATTCTTCAAATTACTAAAAGAAAATAACTTAAGTCGCCAACAGGCATTCAAAGCTGTTCCTGATGACCTTGCTTATCAAGTTGATAACAACGCACTGAAAACTTTATTAGCGCTCGCTAAAGAAACACAAAACGAGATCATGATATTTGTCGGTAGTCGCGGCTGTGTACAAATTTTCACAGGCAAAATTGATCGTCTAGTACCGCATCAAGTTGAAAATAGCGAGCAAATTTGGATTAACGTTTTCAATCCTGCTTTTACACTTCATTTAATTGAAAGTGAAATTGCAGAAAGTTGGGTAACACGTAAACCAACTCAAGATGGATTTGTTACCAGCCTTGAAATCTTTGATAACAAGGGGCAACAAATTGCTCAACTCTATGGACAACGCACTGAAGGGACTGCAGAGCAACTACAGTGGCGTGAACAAGTGAATTCTCTCACTAAAATCGCCTAATCGGAGAATGGTTTAATGAAAAAATGGCTTCTTTTGATCCTGTGTAGCGCCCTATCTTTCATCACTTCGGCGAATGAACGTATCGTTACTATTGGTGGTGATATTACAGAAATTGTTTTCGCATTAGGTGCCGGCGAGCAGATTATTGCTAGAGACAGCACCAGTTTAGTTCCTGAACAAGTGAAAACACTTCCTGATGTGGGTTATATGCGAATGCTAAACCCAGAAGGGATCTTATCAGTCAAACCAACGTTGATTATTACCAGCGAATTAGCTCGTCCTTCTTTAGCATTACGTCGAATTAAAGAAGCGGGAGTCGCTGTTAAAACGATTACAGGTACACATTCATTAGAAGCCATTAATGAAAAAATAGACACCATTGCGACTGTTTTAAACAAAGAACAAGAAGGCAATCGACTAAAAGAACAACTCGCCCTCTCTATCAAGAAAATTTCAACCACGCCTATCGATAAGAAAGTCATTTATATCATGAGTCATGGTGGTGTTATTCCAATGGCTGCGGGTCAAAATACAGCGGCTGATACCATTATTTCACTGGTTGGTGGTAAAAATGCGATGCAAGGGTTTACAAGCTATCGTCCACTTTCTCAAGAAGGTGTTATTGCAAGCCAACCTGATATTTTACTGGTCACCAAAGAAGGGATAAAAGGTATTGGCGGAATTGAAAAATTGTGGGAATTACCTGGCATAAAATACACACCAGCAGGTAAAAACAAGCATTACGTTGTTGTTGATGACATGGGATTATTAGGCTTTACCCTTTCAACACCAGAAGTCATGCATCAAATTCGTCAAGCACTGGAGCAATAATGTCTCGTTTTCGTTCACCGTGGATGAGTATTTTAGTTTTACTCTTTTTACTCACCACTGTTACATTAATTTCTGTGAATAGCGGTGCATTAGCCCTTTCGTTTCATACATTATGGAACAGCGCTTTTGATGATATGGAATGGCAAATTTGGCTAGATATCCGTTTACCACGCGTATTATTAGCCATTATTGTTGGCGGCGCTTTAGCAATATCGGGTGCAATAATGCAGGGATTATTTAGAAACTCATTAGCTGATCCTGGTTTACTTGGTATTAGTAGCGGTGCAGCACTAATGGTTGCCATTGTGATTATTCTACCATTCTCTTTTTCGCCCGCCTTTGTATTCTACAGTCATATTGTCGCCGCCTTTATTGGCGGCTTAATTGTGGCAATGATTATCTTCTCATTACATCAATTGAGTGACGGAAATTTAGCGCGATTGTTACTTGCTGGTATTGCTATCAATGCGCTATGTATGTCTTTTATTGGTGTATTAAGTTACATCAGTACCGACCAACAGTTACGTCAATTTTCACTTTGGATGATGGGTTCATTAAGCCAGATTGACTGGAAAACCTTATCCATTGCAACCCTCGTGATCATTCCTGTCAGCATTTTAGCGTGCTGGCAAAGCCATAAATTAAATCTATTACAACTTGGTGATGAAGAAGCGCATTACTTAGGACTAAATGTAAGAAGAACCAAGTTTATTTTGTTACTGCTTAGCGCCATTTTAATTGGTTGTGCTGTCGCACTAAGTGGTGTTATTGGATTTATTGGACTTGTCGTTCCACACCTTATTCGTATGCGTATTGGTAGTAATCATGTATGGCTATTACCTGCCACTATTTTAGGTGGTGCGACACTATTACTCGCTGCTGACACATTATCACGAACACTGGTATCTCCAGCAGAAATCCCTGTGGGGCTCATTACAGGATTAATTGGTGGCCCTTATTTCCTTTGGCTGATCTTACGACAACCCGCAGGAAGAATGTCATGATTGAAAAACAAAACACGCCATTACTCTATGGAAATAATTTAACTTACCAAATTGGCAATAAAACCATTATTGATGATGTGTCACTTTCATTTAATGCTGGGGAGTTTGTTACCATAATTGGTCCTAATGGCGCAGGAAAATCATCGCTATTACGCTTATTAACAGGCTATACAACACCAACACAAGGGCAATGTTATTTTAAACAAAAAACCTATTCACAATGGAATAGCCAACAATTAGCGCAAAACCGTGCCGTTATGCGACAAAATAGTCAGCTCTCGTTTTCATTTTCAGTCGAAGAAGTGGTTGCCATGGGGAGAACGCCTCATGGACAACAACATAAAAAAATCGCAATTGAAACCGCACTATTCCAAACAGATTGTTTAAAATTTAAAGATAGAGACTATCGTCAATTATCGGGAGGAGAACAGCAACGAGTACAACTTGCTAGAGTGTTGGCGCAATTATGGCACCCTACACCACAAGAAGCCGTATTGTTCCTTGATGAACCGACCTCCGCACTTGATCTTTACCACCAGCAACACAGCTTACGTTTATTAAAACAATTGGCAAAAACACAAAACCTTATGGTGTGTTGTATTTTGCATGATCTTAATCTAGCGTCTCTTTATGCCGATAGAGTTTTATTACTGCATCAAGGTAAGCTAGTTTGTGAAGGTACGCCACACCGCGTACTCACAACAGAGAATATTCAGAAATGGTATGGCGCAGATGTGAGTGTTAATACTCATCCAGAACATTTATATCCTCAAGTCTTTCTACGTCGCTAAATTTTTGTTACCCGCCACCTTTTAGTCTTATTTTCTAAGAGGTGGCTTAGTAATTTATTATCAATAAACTTATCAATTGAAAATAAATTGGCGAAGGTAATATCACATCAATTGATTAGCAATTCTTATATTATTTTTTCGATGCTTAGTTAAATAAATTGACTTTCAAATACACCTTCATCAATGATTAGCTTGTATTTTACGCCAAAAAATATAACAGAACTAAAAATAAAAGGTATAACAGAGCCGTAAAACTGAAAAAATAAATCAACAAATTCAATAAAGTAAAAGTCATACAAAATGACGTTTTTCATCAGAAAGATTTAGTAAACTGAACTTTACTTTAACTGTATAAGTCACACCTATTATTATGATAATGATTATCAATCACGAAAAGCACTTTTTGCCTACCTGTTATTTTCTCCATGCTTAAAATAGATTATAAATAACATGCGTTACTATTCTATTTACTTGGGCACTATGTCCCCACCATTTTTGTGGGAGGTTTTATGGCTGAAAATGTCGTTAATGATATTCTGAAATGGTTAGAAACCCAGTTACAACGTAACGAAGGTATAAAAATTGATACGATTGCAAATAAAAGTGGCTACTCAAAGTGGCACTTGCAACGTATTTTTAAAGATTTTAAAGGCTGCACATTAGGCGAATATGTTCGTAAACGTCGCTTATTAGAAGCCGCTAAATCATTACAAGAAAAAGACATGTCTATTTTAGATATCGCTTTAATGTATGGCTTTAGCTCTCAAGCAACGTTTACACGTATCTTTAAAAAGCATTTCAATACTACACCCGCTAAATTTAGAGAAAATGGCAAAATGCCAGACATTCATTGCTTTATGTCATGTGAAAATCACTAATCAATTTCGCATCACATTATTCCTCATAAAAAAACCAGCTTTTTAGCTGGTTTTTATTATTTTATAACGTAGATAAAAATCACGCTATCGCCGTCACAAGCCATTCTTGAAGCTCATTAAGCTCTATTTTATTATTAGGGTATCGCTGAATGAGTTGCTCAATAAGCCCTTTTAGTGACTCAGGTGTATAACGTTGCCCTACCAACATCTCTGATAATGCTTCTAATGGCGCAGGATCTAAACTGTCTGTATATATTTGGCTTCTAATAACGTTGCCACGCTCAATATCAAAATGTAGTTCAACTCCACCCCATTTAAAACGATGATCTAAAAGATGTGAAAATGCAGGTGCTTGTCCAAAATTCCATTCCCAACTACTTTGCTTAGCGAATGTTTCTTCAAAACCGGGTAAATCAGGTAATTTTTGTGGTGAAATCATTTCTGCTTCTACTCGCTCACCATAATATTCAAAAAAACTTTCAGTGATAGTTTCACACAGTTTTTCATGCGTGATATTAGGTTTGAGCTCGACCAAATTAGCAACGCGAGAGCGTACAGAAGTGATCCCTTTAGCTTGAAGTTTTTTCGGATCTGGATTGAGGTAATTAGCTAATCTAGATAAGTTAGCATTTATTAATAATGTGCCATGATGAAAGCCACGATCTTTAGTCTCTTTATAGGCTGATCCAGACACCTTTCTTTCACCATCTTCTTGAGGAACCACCAAATCGTTACGTCCTGATGCCGTAGCATTAATGCCCGCTTTTAATAATCCATCCAGAATAATTTGAGTTGAAATCGTTTTATTATATTCTGGCTTTCCTGCCATAAAGGTAAAACAAGTATTGCCCAGATCATGAAAAACAGCACCGCCACCACTCGAACGACGAGCTAATTTCACACCATCTTCATCCATTTTACGGGTATTACATTCTTTCCATGGATTTTGTGCTCGACCAATAACGACCGTATTATCGTTACGCCAAAGGAAAAGTACGCGTTGATCAGCGGGCATTTGTCTAAAAATACACTCTTCAACAGCAAGGTTAAACCAAGGATCATAAGACTCGGAAATTAACAGACGCAATTTGCCTGACATAAGGAATACCTATATGAAGAAAATAAGGTATAAGATACCATAACTCTCAATATATTAGGCTGTTAAATGGCACGAAACTACAATCGGCGAGCTTGCCAGAATGTCTTTTTCCAATAGACGTTGTCAAGGGATGAACGAGTGACCCCTTTGCTAGTTGATGCGTGGATAAATGTATTATCAGTATCATAAATACCAACATGAAGCCCATTTTCACCACCACCTGTCTTGAAGAAAACCAAATCACCGGGCATTAAATCACTTTTACTGATCTGTGTACCATATTTGGTTTGATCAATGGTCATTCGAGGAAGCTTTATGTCGAAACGATCACTGTAAGTTTTATATACAAAGCCTGAACAATCAATGCCAGAAGACGTCATTCCACCATAGCTGTATGGCGTACCATACCATTGTTCAAGTTGCGATTTTAATTGCACTATAACCATGATGGGATCAGAAAGTTGTGTTTTTAAAGGCGGTGCGGGTGGAATACGCTTAGACGGGCTAGATGAACACCCAGCCAGCAGAATAATACAGAGTAAGAAAGGATAAAAAACGGACTTTCTCATTACATCCACCATTATTGTTACCCATAGATTTTAAAATCTATCTGCTTTTTTAAGCAAAAACAAGTTATTGAAGATGAATGAGTGATGATTGGTAGCATAAACCGCACAATTAACAACAAGGTTCAAAAAATAAATTCTACAATCATTAAGTTAATGAGCTTGTGCTTCTTTCGTTTTTTGACTTATTAACCACACTCCAACCATGATAAATGCTACACCTATTGTTTTTGTCCATGATGGTGTTTCTTGAAACCAAGGTAATATCACGGCAAGAATATAAACAAACACATAACTCAAGCTGATCAGAGGATAGGCTTTATTTAAAGGAATGGTACGTAGAGTGAATAGCCAACAAACCATAGAAAGAACATAACCGACAAGACCAGCAAACACGATAGCGAGTGGCGTGACATTGACCCATAACCATGAAAAATCAAACCACTGTTTTTCTAGCTGTAAAG
Source organism: Proteus cibi (assembly GCF_003144405.1). Taxonomy (GTDB): domain Bacteria; phylum Pseudomonadota; class Gammaproteobacteria; order Enterobacterales; family Enterobacteriaceae; genus Proteus; species Proteus cibi. The sequence continues at coordinate 131,424 of NZ_PENW01000015.1, read as the reverse complement.
CCGGTAATTCAGACATGCCAAATTTTAGCAACAATTGAGCTACTGTCACTAATAACGCGCTTCCCACCGCCCATAGATAGCCTTTCATACTTGTATACTCATCAATATAATACCAACCATAATTGACGCGATACCAATCCAATGTTTTATATTAACGGGCTCTTTATAAACAAACTGACCAATTAATGTCACCACAATAAAGTTAATACTTAACATTGGATAAGCAATACTTAGAGGAAGGATTTGTAATAATCGTAGCCAAAACAACATGCCTAAACCAAGCATAGCAATTGCAACAAAAAGCCAGAAAATCGTTTTTCTGGCTTTTGTTAATGAGTCAGTTTGCCAGCTAACCACCGCTTGTTTTTGACATACTTGACCAATGCAGGTCAAAAAACTCACGATTAGCAATAAAACAAATGACATTAATTACGCTTCTCATAAGTTAAAATAGCGACTCGATGGTTTGTCACCAGTTCTTCAGGTCTTGGCAATTGTGCTAACTTCTTAGGATCTTTAAAAGTAATAACAACTGAAACATTCCCTTCTTTTCTTGCTTCTTCTAACCATTGAGCAAAATTATCAGGTTTAATTAATTTATGATGAGAATCTGGGTACTCTTCGACACCATAAGTCAATTCGCCTGTTCTTTCATAAAGGTAGATATCGCTACGCTGTAATTCCCACGCCAATCCCGCACCGACACCAACACTATTGCTCACAATGTATTTGCTTGCGTTTAATGTCTCTATATTTTGGCGAATAAATTCTTGAGGTAACTTTCCATCTACGCTGCTATTTGGTATTGCTTGACCGATACATAAGCTTACACCTAGCGAACAAGACGCTGCCCATAACCAATGTTTTCCATTAAGTGTAGAGCAAAGATAACCAATAATGCCCCATAATGAGAATGCCACTATAGCTAATACCCATTTTGACCATTCATATGGCATATAAATAGGTTTTGAAGAGACGAGCTGAATAACTAAAATAGCGATAACAACAGCAACACCAATAAAGATATTGATATAACCGTTAATACGCAGTGCTTTCATTCTAAATTTGCGTGCACAATCTACGCCATATTTTGCCATTAACATTGCTAGTGGTGCCATAAATGGCAACATATAAGTCGGTAGCTTACCTTTCGCAATACTGAAAAATAAGAACGGAACGACAAACCAGCATAATAAGAAGAATAATTCAGGACGTTTACGTCTTTTCTTCCAAGCACCCATTAATGCGCCAGGAAGTAATCCAAGCCAAGGGATCACACCCAATAAGACAACGGGGATATAGTACCAAAATGGAGAACTATGTTGAGCATCTTCACCCGAAAAACGCTGGATGTGTTCAACCCAGAAAAAATAGTGCCAATAATCAGGTTCTGCTTTTGCAATAGCCAATACCCACGGCAAACTAATTAATGCGGCACTAAATACGGCCAGTAAGCCATAGAGCAACATTTGCGTAAACTGTTTTTGATACAGCGTAATAGGTATCATGACAATGACCGGAATAGCTAACGCTAAAAAGCCTTTAGTCATAAATGCCATACCACATGCAAGCCCTAATGTTATCCACGCTAATATTCGTGTTTTTACTGTGGTAGCTTTAAGCGCCCAAAAACAGCAAACCATACTCGCAGTAACCCAAAGTGCCAACATAGGATCTAATACGCTGTATGTACCGACACTAAACACTAAGAACATGGATAAATAGATTAAGCTAGAAACAAAAGCGACTTGACGATTACGCCACATCATTCTTGCCAATAAATAGACAAGTAATGTGCTTAAAAGAATAGAAATAACAGAGCCAAAGCGCACAGCAAAATTGGTGTGACCAAAAATTAATTGGCTAACATTATTAATCCAATAACCAGCTACGGGCTTTTCAAAATAGCGAATATCAAGCATATGAGGAACAATCCAGTTCCCGCTCACCACCATTTCACGGCTAATTTCCGCATAACGGGTTTCATCTGGTTGCCATAATAACCGGCTGTTCAATGGAAATAAGTAGGTAAGAACAAAAAAAAGAGCCAAGAGGATGGCCCCGATTTTACTCGCCCGGTTATTCAACATAGTTTCGTTAGACCTCTTGTTGGCACCCTAACCAGCCTTCTCGACCTGGAAAGTCAGATCGAACAACTTTACCCATCGGAAGCGTTTCTTTATCTTGTGGTAATAAATCGCTTAACGGACAGAATTCGATGCCTTCATTTGCAATCATTGCCAATAATTGCTCAAATTGAGCAGCTTTTGACATTCCTTCAACTTCGGTATGGATAGTATAAACAGGTATTCCACTGTCTTTTTTGATTTCATCAATAATAAATTGATTAAAATCTTCATCCTTTACCTTTGTACCAACAACTTCATCATAAGTTGGTAATGTTACTGGAATTTGCACCGTACCGATAGAACCATTTTCTAAAATAGGCCTAAAAGGATGCGTTCCACGACAATCGCTATTGTAATCGAATTGAAAAGTTTCTTTAACTGTTAATACGCGTTCATCTGCTCGCCATCCAGCAACTGCTGAACATTTTACAGGGTTTTCAAGTGCTTTTTCCAGTGCTTCGACACCTAAACGAACTTGTTGCATTAATTCTTCTGTTGACCAGCGCCCAACTTTTGCTTGCCAACCTTGATGATCCCATGAATGCAATCCAACTTCATGTCCCGCATCTTGGGTTTCTTTCATCAAATAACCTAAATTTTTAGCAATTTTTTTGCCCGGCCACGCGGTTCCTGCTAATAAAATATCTAAGCCATACAGTGATGCAGCATTAGATCTCAGCATTTTCCATAAAAATTTAGGCTTTAAAAGGCGCCATAAATGGCGCCCCATATTATCTGGCCCCACACTAAAGAAGAAGCTGGCATGAATGTTATATCTGGCAAATACATCCAGCAGTTGTGGAATACCTTGCTTCGTTCCTTGATAAGTATCCACATCAACTCTCAAACCAACTTTCTTCATTATTTATTCCTATTTAGTGCCTAATTCTTCAACTGCGCCACGTAAGAAGAAATCTAATGTTTCTTCTACTGTTTGACGAGTTTCAATACTTGGTTTCCAATCCAATAAACGCTCTGCGTTTTTAATGCTTGGCTTACGGTGTTCAACATCTTGGTAGCCTTTACCATAGTAACTGCTACTTTCAATTTTCTTGAAGCCAGCAAATGGAGGGAAGTGACCACGTAACTCATGTTTCTCAAAGCAATCTAACAGCATTTCTGCTAATTCACGAATACTTGCTTCGTTAGTTGGGTTACCGATATTGATAATTTGACCATCACATTTATTATCACGGTTTTCAATAATACGGAATAAAGCTTCAATACCGTCATTGATATCAGTGAAACAACGTTTTTGCTCACCACCATCAACCAACTTAATTGGTGAACCTTCAACTAAATTCAGAATTAATTGTGTAATTGCACGAGAGCTACCAATACGTGCTGAATTTAAGTTATCTAAACGAGGTCCCATCCAGTTAAATGGACGGAATAATGTAAATTTCAGACCTTCTTTAGCACCATAAGCCCAAATAACTCGGTCTAATAACTGTTTAGATACAGAGTAAATCCAACGTTGTTTATTAATTGGACCAACAATCAGACGTGAATTATCTTCGTCAAATTCTTTATCATCACACATACCATAAACTTCTGATGTGGATGGGAAAATAATACGTTTATTATATTTAACGCAATAACGTACAATTTTTAAGTTTTCTTCAAAGTCTAATTCAAATACACGTAATGGGTTACGGGTATATTCAATTGGCGTTGCAATAGCCACTAATGGCAGAATAACGTCACATTTTTTAATGTGGTATTCAATCCATTCAGTATGAATGCTCACGTCTCCTTCAATAAAATGGAAACGTGGATTACCAATAAAGCGCTCAATGGCAGAAGAACCAATATCCATACCATAGATATCGTAGTTATCATCTTTCAATAGACGCTCTGTCAAATGGTTACCAATAAAGCCATTCACACCTAAAATCAGAACACGTTTACGGCGTTTAACTTGTGCAGTCGCTTTTGGTCCAACGCGAACATCAGTCACAATGCCCATTTCAGCCGCTAAACGACTACCTTGAACATAAAGACCATTTTCACTTTGACCAGTAACAACTTCAATTGCACCTTTCGCACATGCAATCACTAACGGCTCTGTTGAAATAACAGTACCAGGGCGTTTGCCTTGATTATCAGCAACAGCGCGTGAACGCCAGATAATCATTTTGCGTTCACCTAAGAAAGTAAATGCACCAGGGTATGGTTCTGTAACCGCACGTACTAAATTGTGGACTGTTTTTGCATCTGTATTCCAATCAATTAAACCATCATCAGCGCAACGACGGCCAAAATAAGTTGCTTGGCTTTCATCTTGTGCAGTTGTTGAATAATCACCTGATGCAATATGTGGTAATGCGCTAGCAAGTAACTGATTAGCCGCTTCTCTTACTTTTTCATGTAAAATCAGAGAAGTATCATTATCTGCAATGGTGACTTTTTCTTGAGCAACGATATCACCAGCATCAGCTTTCGCTGTCATTTTATGTAAAGTAACACCCGTTTCTGTTTCACCGTTCACAATCGCCCAGTTAATTGGTGCGCGACCACGATATTTTGGTAATAAAGAACCGTGTAAATTAAATGCGCCTTTAGGTGCCAAATTCAGGATCTCATCACTTAACATGTGACGATAATAGAAAGAAAAAATGACATCAGGTTTCATTTCACGAATACGTTCAATCCACAATGGATGATTGACATTTTCGGGTGCAAATACTGTCAATCCCATTTCTGCACTCACGCGAGCAACAGATGAGAAGAAATGATTTTCATTAGGATCGTCAGTGTGGGTAAATACAGCTTGGATATCATAGCCTGCTTTTTCAAGTGCTTTTAAACCAACACAGCCAATATCGTGATAGGCAAATACTATTGCTTTCATTAGTCTTTTTCCTGATCTTCGTTGGGTTTATTAACGCCAACCACTTTTTGGATAAAATACCGAGGACGCGCTCTTACATCATTATAAATTCGGCCTATATATTCACCTAATAAGCCCATTGCTACGAACTGCGCTCCGATAAACATAAATAAGATTGCGAAAAGTGTAAATACACCTTCAGCGGCCCACATTGCACCGAAAATAATACGTAAAATAATCAACAATAAGGCTAAAACAAAGCCAGATACAGCGATCACACTGCCGACGATGCTTAATAAACGTAATGGTGCCGTGGTAAGACAAGTTAATAGGTCGTACATTAAATTAATCAGCTTTAAAAAACTGTATTTTGAATCGCCATATTCACGTTCTGCGTGTGCGACATCAATTTCAATAGTACGACGAGCGAATGTGTTCGCTAGAATAGGAATAAATGTACTTCTTTCGTGACACTGTAACATTGCGTCAACAATGTGGCGACGATAAGCACGTAGCATACAACCGTAGTCCCCCATAGAGCGACCCGTTGCTTTAGTGATCATTGAGTTGATCATTTTTGAAGCCGTTTTACGAAACCATGAATCTTGACGGTTACGACGACGAGTTCCGACAACGTCATACCCATCTTCAGCCGTCGCGACAAGTCTTGGGATCTCTTCAGGTGGATTTTGTAAATCAGCATCCAATGTGATCACTAAATCACCATCAGCCTGATTAAAACCAGCCATAATTGCGGAGTGTTGGCCGTAATTACGGTTTAAAATAATTGCAATAACGTGATTTTCTTCAATTGCAGCCGCTTCTTCTAACATCTTAGCTGAATTGTCACTACTACCATCATCAACAAGGATCAGTTCATATTCTTGTTCTAATTGTTTACAGCTTTTAATTGTACGTTCTAAAAGCTGAGGAAGGCTCTCTTCCTCGTTATAAACGGGGATTACAACCGATACTTTCTTGATTTCATCAAATGTTGACACTTAAATATGCTCCGAAAGAATTTCATTGATCGCATCTACAACGCGAATGACATCTTCATTATTCATATCAGGAAACAAAGGCAGCGAGCATAACGTTGCAGAGTTCCATTCTGATTGAGGAAGGGATAAAGAAGGATAGCGCTCACGATAATATTTTTGTGTGTGCGCTGCACGAAAATGAAGCCCTGTACCAATATCTTTTTGCTTCAATTTCTCCATAAAGGTATCACGATCGATACCACAGACATTTTTATCAACTCTCACCATAAATAGGTGGTTTGCATGTAAATGTGAATAGTCAGGGACACTCAGCATCTCTAATGGAGAGTCTTTGAGTTTTTCACGATACAATGCCACTAACCCAGCACGTTTAGCATTCATTTCATCTAAACGCCCTAATTGCACCACAGCTATCGCTGCATGAATATCAGATAAGTTGTATTTATAACCAGGTTCAACAACTTCTGCTTGAGGTTTACGACCTTGAATTTGTCTATCAAAGGCGTCTACCCCTAAACCGTGGAATTTTAAACAACGTACTCTATTGGCTAATTCGTCATTATCAGTAACAACTAATCCGCCTTCTGCACAAGTTACGTTCTTAATTGCGTGAAAAGAGAAAATAGAAGTTCCTTTCTCACCAATCCATTCATTTTTATAGCGAGTACCAATAGCATGCGCGGCATCTTCAATAAGAGGAATACCTGCATCTTGTGCAACTTTTCGTAATGCATCAAGATCGCAAGGTGCACCTGCATAATGAACCGGAATAATTGCTTTTGTTCTAGGTGTAATCGCTTTTTTGACATCTTCTGCACTCACCATCAAAGTGTCACGGTCAACATCAATCATCACAGGCTCTGCACCAAGTAATGTAATGATGTTTATCGTCGAAACCCATGTTTGTGATGGTGTGATAACTTCATCACCAGCGCCAATTCCCATCGCCATTAAAACAACATGCATACCCGCAGTGGCAGAACAAATTGCGATAGCATGTTTGCTACCAAATTTCTCACAAAAATCTTGCTCTAATTGATGGTTTTGAGGGCCTGTTGTAATCCAACCTGAACGCAGTACATCCTCAACGGCTTTGATTTCTTCATCGCCAATCGCAGGGCGAGAGAAAGGAAGGAAGTGACTCATAAAAATGTAGCCTAATTAATGAATGAATAAAAAACAATTATATACAAACTATTGTTCACCGACATCCGTCTTATTAAGAAAACATTAAAAAAACCTTAATAATTACTTGGGGATAAGCTTAACAATAGCCATATTATTGCAAAACCCGCCAATCAATATGATCAACATCATTGATGCACTTGATATTTGTATTAAATGTAGTTGATAATAACTTTTCGTCCAATAAGAGTGCAGATGCGCCAGAATTAACCAAATATCCCTCTTTTATGAGCCAAACTCTGTCTGCTTTTTGATAGGAGTGATTCAAATTATGTGAACTCATAATAACGGCACCACCTTGCTGGCAAAACGCCTCAATCCACTTGTCCAAAATCGCCAACTGTATGACATCTAAATTATTCGTTGGTTCATCAAGTAACATTAATTTCCCTTTTAAATCATAACTTGACCATAGTTGAATAAATGCGCCAACAATTCTAACCCTCTGCCACTCACCTCCCGATAAATGATGAATGTTTTTTGACAATAATTTGTCAATTTTAAAATCATTTAACAGCATGTTTAATTGCTGATCATCCATTTTAGACAATTTATGATATAGCGAGAGATAATGAAAAACAGGCATAAATGACAAAGCTTCCAATTGTTGTATAACCATGCTCTGCATTCTAGAAAGATCATCATATTTATAATGTCTTATTGAGGTTTCGTTTAGAATAATTTCACCACTAAATGGAAGCTCTCCCGCGATCGCCATTAAAAGTGTGCTTTTTCCCGCACCATTAGCGCCAATTAAGTGGACACGTTCGCCATAGTTTACTTGTTCTGTAAATGTGTTAAGTCGTCCATTATTAACACTTAAATGATCAAGTTTAAGTAACACCATATTACAAACGTCCCATTTCTTTTGTTGCCAATAACCAGATAAATAAAGGCGCTCCAAGCGTTGCTGTAATTACCCCTATCGGAACTTCTGCACCATTTAAAATCAATCGAGATAGCAGATCAGCAAGCAATAGCAATCCGCCCCCAGAAAGCGCACACGCTGGTAGCAAGGTTTTATAATGAGTTAATCCACATAGTCGTAATAAATGTGGTACAACAAGTCCTACAAAACTTATAGCCCCCGCTAAAGCAACACTTAGCCCTATCAATAACCCGACAGCTAAAATAAACCAATTTCGCCATTGATTAACGGCTATACCTAATTGCTTTGCTCTGAATGACCCCAGAGATAAATAATTAAGAACATCGGCTTGTAGAATAAGAATTAAGACAATGGGTATAAGAGCCCAAAATAAGATTTGATGACGCCAATCAATACCACTAAAGCTTCCCATCAACCAATACATTAATTGTCTTAAATCCAAAGCTGAACTGAAATAAACAAGCCAGGTCATTATCGCGCTTGCCATAACGCCTAATGCCACACCAATTAATAATAACTGAGCATTAGATAACTTTTTTATTCGAGTAAAAAACATTAATAAGAGCGTAATTCCTAATGCACCGAATATCGCCGCACTACTTATTAACCAAGGACTTAATCCAATTTGTAAAACAATAAGTAATACAACACACACTCCCGCACCACTACTTACACCTAGCAATCCTGGCTCTGCGAGTGGATTTTGAAATAGGGCCTGCATAATGGCACCTGCAATTGCTAGGCTAGCACCAACCGTCACTACTGCAAGTATTCTGGGTAAACGGATCTGCCAAACAAATAAATGAGCTTCCTCTGTTAACCATTGATGTGGGAATAACGAAATCTCACCAACAGAGAGGGAAAAAATAAACAAGAAACATAATACTAACACCATTAGAAACAGCTTTTTTCTGTCACCAATGCGTTGTCTTTGAGTAAATTTAATCAGAGGATTAACTTCTTTATTCATTTTATTCCCTATCCATGCAACAACGGCTCTTACTACTTTTATTTATAAAATAATTTTTTAGCAACATAACATGTTCTCATTCAATGATGAAAAACTAAATTTAGAACATGTCAATTTGTCTCTAACAACGAAGAAAAAATGGAGATTAATTACCACAATATTGGTGCAGACAAGAGATAAAAAGAAAGAATAAAAATGAAAAGAAAGATAATAAAAAGATGCCATCCAAATAGAAATATCTATTCAGACTATATTGATAAATATAAACATCCCAATGTGTTTATTATCAAAATTAGATACTGATAATAATGATAAAAAAACGGCTTTCAAAGAAAGCCGTTTTGGATGTTTTTTAAATCTTATTCTTTTGGTGTCGCGCTCTCAACCCGGCTTTTTAACTTTTGTCCTGGGCGGAAAGTAACAACACGGCGAGCTGTAATAGGAATGTCTTCCCCAGTTTTCGGATTACGACCTGGGCGCTGATTTTTATCACGTAGGTCAAAGTTTCCGAATCCAGACAGCTTCACCTGTTCCCCGTTTTCAAGAGAACGACGCACTTCCTCAAAAAAGGATTCTACAAGGTCTTTTGCATCGCGTTTGCTAACACCAAGTTTTTCAAACAGATTTTCTGCCATTTCAGCTTTTGTAAGCGCCATAGGTCTAGTCCCTCAAGGATGCTTGGAATCGCTGTTTCAATGCTGCTACACAGTTACTCACTGTGGCAGCAATCTCATCTTCTTCCAGTGTATGCTCGATATCCTGCAAGATTATGCTAATAGCGAGGCTTTTATAGCCCTCTGCTACTCCCTTACCACAATACACATCAAATAAGTTTATGCCAACTATTTGATTTCCGCCAACTTTCTTACATTCGGCTAAAATATCTTCTGCAGCAACATCATTCGGAACAACTACAGCGATATCTCTACGATTCGAAGGGTAACGAGAAATTGCTTTTGCTTGTGGTAAACTGCGATTTGCAATTGCATTCCAACGTATTTCGAATACTACCGTACGACCGTTTAAGTCAAGTTTACGTTCAAGCTCTGGATGAACAACGCCAATACAGCCAATATATTCATTTCTCAGATAAATCCCAGCACTTTGTCCCGGATGAAGTGCTGAATGATTAGCTGGTTTAAATGTAATTTCATCTAGCTGGCCTGTCAATTCCAGAATTGATTCAATATTACCTTTCAAATCAAAGAAATCAACAGTTTGCTTCTCTAAACTCCAATGTTCTTCATAACGGTTGCCCGCGATCACACCAGCTAACATAAGTTCCTGACGTATTCCATATTCTGCTTGATTATCAGGAACAAAACGCAGACCAGCTTCAAATAACCTAACTCTTGATTGTTGACGGTTCTGATTATATACAGTTGTAGTCAATAATCCGGTTAATAAAGACAGTCTCATTGCTGACATATCTGCTGAAATTGGATTAGGCAGAATTAATGCTTCTTCATTTGGATGTAATAAAGATTGGACTTTAGGATCAACAAAGCTATAAGTAATGGCTTCTTGGAAGCCGTTGTCGACTAGCATTGTTTTAACGCGTTTTAATGATAAGTTTGCTTCGCGATGATTGGTCATCACCAAATCAGCGCGTAATGGCACATCTGGAATATTGTTGTAACCATAAATGCGAGCAACCTCTTCAATCAGGTCTTCTTCGATTTGAACATCGAAACGCCATGAAGGAACTATTGCTAACCAGCCATCACTTTCAACAGAAACTTTGAACCCTAAGCGAGTTAATGAATCCAGAACTTGTGCATCGTCAATCACGTGACCTAATAAACGGTCTAATTTTTTACGTGTTAATTTCACTGGCGCAATATTAGGTAGATGTGCTTTATTGGTTACATCAATGACTTCACCAACTTCACCACCACAAATTTCTAACAGTAACTTAGTTGCACGTTCAATTGCTTTGTATTGTAGCTCAGAATCAACGCCACGCTCAAAACGGTGAGAGGCATCAGTATGTAAGCCATAGCGACGTGCGCGACCTGTAATAGATAATGGAGAGAAGAATGCACACTCTAAGAAAACATTTTTCGTTTCTTCATTAACACCTGATGATTCACCACCGAAAATACCCGCCATGCCTAATGCTTGTTTTTCATCGGCAATAACTAACACATCATCTTTTAATGTAATTTCATTGCCATCAAGTAAAGTCAGTTTTTCACCTTCTTTACCCATACGAACAACAACAGCACCGTCAACGCGATCAAGATCAAACGCATGCAGTGGTTGACCCATTTCAAGTAGAATAAAGTTAGTAATATCCACAATTGGGTCAATAGAACGAATGCCACCACGGCGTAACTTTTCCTGTATCCATAAAGGTGTTTTTGCTTTCACATTCATATTAGTGAAAACACGACCTAAATAACGCGGACACGCTTCTGGCGCTTCAACACGCACAGGGAATGTTGCTGAAGATGTTGCCGTAACTGGCGACATATCAGGTACTTGGCATTCCATTTTATTGATAACAGCGATATCACGAGCAACACCTAAAATACCTAAACAATCCGCACGATTTGGTGTAACACTAATCTCAATCGCATTATCATTTAATTTTAAGTATTCACGAATATCCATACCAATAGGTGCATCAGCAGGTAATTCAATAATACCTTCATGGTTTTCTGAAATCGCTAATTCAGAAAATGAGCACAGCATACCTTCTGAAGGTTCACCACGTAGTTTTGCTGCTTTAATTTTGAAATCGCCGGGTAATACAGCGCCAACGGTTGCAACCGCAACTTTTAAGCCTTGACGGCAGTTAGGTGCACCACAAACGATATCGAGTAATCTGTCACCACCTACGTTAACTTTCGTTACACGTAATTTATCCGCATTAGGGTGTTGTCCACATTCAACAACTTCACCTACAAATACACCGTGAAAATCACCAGCAACAGCTTCAACACCATCAACTTCAAGGCCCGCCATTGTCAGTTGTTCAGAAAGCGCTTCGCTACTAATCGCTGGGTTTACCCACTCACGTAACCAAAGTTCACTGAATTTCATGAGATAATCCCACCTTATTTAAACTGTTTGAGGAAACGAAGATCATTTTCGAAGAATGAACGCAAATCGGTGACACCGTAACGTAACATAGTCAGACGTTCCATACCCATACCGAACGCAAAACCTGAATAAACTTCAGGATCGATACCTACATTGCGTAATACATTTGGGTGAACCATACCGCAGCCCAACACTTCTAACCATTTACCATTCTTACCCATTACATCAACTTCTGCAGAAGGCTCTGTGAATGGGAAATAAGAAGGACGGAAACGAATTTCCATATCTTCTTCAAAAAAGTTTTTCAGGAAATCGTGTAGTGTCCCTTTTAAATTGGTAAAGCTAATGTCTTTATCAACAATTAAGCCTTCAATTTGATGGAACATTGGGGTGTGAGTCTGATCGTAGTCATTACGATATACGCGACCTGGCGCGATGATGCGAATAGGTGGCTGTTTATCTTGCATGGTACGAATTTGTACACCTGATGTTTGTGTACGCAGTAAACGTTTTGCATCAAACCAGAAAGTATCGTGGTCGGCTCTTGCTGGGTGATGTGCAGGAATATTCAACGCATCAAAGTTATGATAATCATCTTCGATTTCAGGGCCAGATTCTACAGAAAACCCTAATTCGCCAAAGAAAGTTTCAATACGTTCAATTGTACGAGTTACTGGGTGTAGACCACCATTTTCAATACGGCGACCAGGTAAAGACACATCGATTTTCTCAGCAGATAAACGTTCGTTTAATAGTGCTGATTCAAGGTAATCTTTACGCGTGTTCAGCGCTTGCTGAACCTCTTGTTTAGCCTGATTAATGACAGCCCCTGCAGCTGGACGATCTTCCGCGGGTAAGTCGCGCAGCGTGGACATCTGAAGCGTTAAATGACCTTTTTTCCCCAAGTATTCAACACGAACCGAATCCAGCGCAGCAACATCCTGTGCCTCTTCGATAGCTGCTTTAGCTTGAGCAACGAGTTCAGCGAGATGTGGCATCGTTTCCTCTTCCTTTGACCTGATAAGGTCTATTAGTTGTTATCAATGATGACGAATAAAATTGCCCTTTTTGGTTTCTAACCCTGTATGGGGATCTGAAAACAAAAAAGCCTCCATATTGGAGGCTCAGGCGCTACTTTTCGTTTCTTTTCTTACGCGCAAAAGCCCCCTAAAATTAGGCGCTAAAGTAAAAAAAGAAACGGAAAAAAGCGATATTTAACATTAGTAATGTCTCTTAAAATATTAACTTATTGAATTTATATCATTAAGCCACAAATTTAGACAAAATAAAAGAGGGAGAAAACTCCCTCTTCCATTGCTTAATAAATAATTAAGCCAGAGCACCTTTCGCTTTTTCAACTAAAGCTGCGAATGCAACTTTGTCGAATACAGCGATGTCAGCCAGAATCTTACGGTCGATTTCAATGGATGCTTTTTTCAGACCATTGATGAAACGGCTATAAGACATACCGTTCTGACGAGCTGCTGCGTTGATACGCGCAATCCACAACTGACGGAACTGACGTTTTTTCTGACGACGGTCACGGTACGCATATTGACCAGCTTTGATTACAGCCTGGAAAGCTACACGATATACACGTGAACGTGCACCGTAATAACCTTTAGCTTGCTTTAAAATTTTCTTGTGACGAGCACGGGCGATAACACCACGTTTAGCACGAGCCATATTAAACTCCTAGATGTCTATATTCTGTTAAAAAAGTGATACTTATGCGTATGGTAAGCAAGCTACGACCAGACCTAAATCTCCTTTAGAGACCATGCCTTTTGGACGTAAATGACGTTTACGCTTAGTTGATTTTTTAGTCAGAATGTGACGGAGGTTAGCATGCTTGCGCTTGAAGCCACCACCAGCAGTTTTTTTAAAGCGCTTAGCTGCGCCGCGTACTGTTTTAATCTTTGGCATTTCTATAATCCACTTCGCATTGTTAATAACATAAAATAATAAGGCGAATAGCAATCAGCCTTTAAAGGCTGACGCTATTACTTGAATTGCCCGACTATTTCTTCTTCGGCGCTAACACCATGATCATCTGACGCCCTTCAATCTTATTAGGGAAAGATTCAACAGCTGCCAGTTCATCCAAATCTTCACGGATGCGGTTAAGCATTTCCATACCGATTTGTTGGTGTGCCATTTCACGACCACGGAAACGCAGTGTGACTTTGGCTTTATCGCCATCTTCAAGAAAACGAATCAGGTTGCGTAGTTTGACCTGATAGTCGCCTTCATCTGTACCAGGACGGAATTTAACTTCCTTAACCTGAATAACTTTTTGTTTCTTTTTCTGTTCTTTGAGAGTCTTACTTTTCTCATAGAGGAATTTGCCGTAGTCCATAATACGACAAACCGGCGGCTCGGCATTAGGACTAATTTCAACTAAATCAGCACCTGCTTCCTCGGCTTTCTCAAGAGCCTCTTTCAGACTAACAACTCCAATCTGTTCGCCATCTAAACCTGTTAAACGAACTTCATGAGCGCGAATCTCACCATTGATGCGATTCTGACGCGTTGATTGAATTCTTTTTCCGCCTTTAATACCTTATTCCTCCAACTGATGAAGACTTCTGCTTCTAATTTCTTGCAGAAGTTTTTCTTTAAATTCGTTAACGTCAATACTGCCGAGGTCTTTTCCTCGACGAGTACGAACCGCCACTTTGCCTGATTCAACTTCTTTATCGCCACAGACAAGCATGTACGGAACACGACGTAAAGTATGTTCACGAATTTTAAAGCCAATCTTCTCATTTCTCAAGTCTGCTTTTGCACGAATTCCGGCATCTTGCAATTCTTTGACGAGTTTTTGTACATAATCAGCCTGTCCATCCGTGATATTCATCACGACAACCTGCTGTGGTGCTAACCAAGTTGGGAAGAATCCTGCGTATTCTTCTGTCAGAATACCAATAAAACGTTCTAAGGACCCTAGCACTGCTCGGTGTAACATAACAGGTACTTTACGCTCGTTGTTTTCGGCAACATAAGATGCGCCTAAACGACCTGGTAGTGAGAAGTCTAATTGCACTGTACCACACTGCCATGCACGATCTAAACAATCGTAAAGTGTAAATTCAATTTTAGGGCCATAAAACGCCCCTTCGCCTGGCTGATATTCAAATTCAATATTGTTATCAGTTAAGGCTTTTGCTAAGTCTGCTTCAGCAACATCCCATAATGCATCTTCACCGATACGTTTTTCTGGACGAGTAGACAGCTTAACAACGATTTTTTCAAATCCGAAAGTAGAATATACATCATAAATCAATTTGATGCAGTCATTTACTTCACTTAAAATTTGTTCTTCAGTACAGAAGATATGCGCATCGTCTTGTGTAAAGCCACGAACACGCATTAAACCATGCAATGCACCTGATGGTTCATTACGATGGCAACTACCGAATTCAGCCATACGTAATGGCAAATCACGGTAAGAACGTAAACCTTGTTTGAAGATTTGTACGTGACCTGGGCAGTTCATTGGTTTGATACAATATTCACGGTTCTCTGAAGATGTTGTGAACATGTTTTCTTTGTAGTTTTCCCAGTGACCTGTTTTTTCCCAAAGAACACGATCCATCATAAATGGACCTTTTACTTCTTGGTAATCATATTCTTTTAATTTACAACGTACAAATGTTTCTAACTCACGGAAAATCGTCCAGCCATCATTATGCCAGAAAGCCATACCCGGCGCTTCTTCTTGCATATGATATAAATCAAGCTGTTTACCAATTTTGCGGTGGTCACGTTTAGCCGCTTCTTCTAAGCGATCTAAGTAAGCTTTTAACTGTTTCTTATCAGCCCAAGCTGTACCATAAATGCGTTGTAGCATTTTATTATCGCTATTACCGCGCCAATATGCACCTGCGATCTTCTGTAATTTGAAGTTATGACAGAAACGCATGTTTGGAACGTGTGGCCCACGGCACATATCAACATATTCTTGATGATGATAAAGACCTGGTTGAGAATCTTGGCTAATATTTTCGTCAAGAATAGCAACTTTATAATCTTCACCACGAGAAACAAATGTTTCACGAGCTTCAGCCCAGCTTACGCGTTTTTTAATCACGTCATAATCTGTTTTCGCCAACTCTAGCATGCGTTTTTCTAGAGTGTCTAAATCTTCCTGTGTTAGAGAATGGTCTAAATCCACATCATAGTAGAATCCATTTTCAATAACAGGACCAATCGCCATTTTGGTGTGTGGCCATAATTGTTTAATCGCATGTCCCAATAAGTGGGCACAAGAGTGACGAATAATTTCAAGACCTTCATCATCTTTTGCGGTGATAATCGCTAGATTTGCATCATGTTCGATTAATTCACAAGCATCCACCAGCTCACCATTAACACGGCCTGCAATACATGCTTTCGCTAGTCCAGGACCGATATCTGCAGCGACATCCATGACAGAAACTGCATTTTCAAATTGACGTTGGCTTCCGTCAGGAAGAGTAATAATTGGCATTTAAAATCCTTATTTACAGTGGTGACCCATACGCAAGATCACTTGTAAGCTTTTTATTTCGTATATATTCAGTACGTTACGACAATTTCTCACTTTACCTCGCGAGGTTTGTACACAGCTATGTACACATATTTATTTTATAAATATCTGTAGCATCACTGAGCCTTATCGCAACTCAGAGGGGATCTTATCACAGACTGTAAATATTTATACATTTATCTCTTAGGTAATTTTAATATCTCTTTTTTAATACAGGGAGATAGATAGAATTTTTTATTTAAATTGACTACTATAATAAGCAAGCGGAAACCGTGGCTTTAAAATAACATTCTCTGGGGCGGACCAGAACCTTCATTGTTAACATAAAGGTATATAAGGTGTTTTATCTAAAACCGCGCGCGCGTAAATTAGTCTATGCAATTACTTTTGAAACTCTCGCTATTTTATTAAGCACTGTTTTACTTGCAATATTAAGCCAAAGCCAATCACATAATTCACTTCCCGTTGCAATCGCTGTTTCTATTATTGCCTTGATTTGGAACTATATTTTTAATTCTTTCTTTGAATTAATTGAGTCAAAACTAAAAATCAAAAAACGTACAGTGATGGTACGACTTACCCATGCAATAAGTTTTGAATTAGGTCTGTTCTTTTTTACCATTCCACTTTATATGTGGTGGTATAATGTGGGTTTTATCAAAGCAATAAGTATGGAAATCACTATATTAGTGTTCTTCTTTATCTATACCTATCTATTTACACTCGCCTTCGATAAATTATGTCCCCGAGTTTATTCGACAGAAAATAAAGTGGTGTAATGGCTTAACCTTGTCGATATTCAGTAGGACTTTTATTAAAGTATTGACGAAATGCCTGACTAAATGCCGAGTGCGAATCATATCCTACTGCTAAAGCAATATTTTCAATATTGACTGATGTGTATTTTAATAATTCAGCGGCTTTGCTAAGTCGCTGTTGAGTGACATATTGCATCACAGACACTCCTACCTCTGCTTTCATTTTTCGTTGTAACGTACTCGCTGATGTATTAAAAGCAAAAGCAATATCATGTGTTGTTAATGGTGTATGTAACTTATTTGCTAACCAAGTATCCAGATTATCACGCCAACCTTTTTGTATTTTCATTTGAGCGAGTAACAAGCGTGTGATCGTTGAATATTGATCTGGTGATTGGGGATATTGATGTAGCCACTCTAATAAACTCATGGCTGCCGGTGATAACGCAAATTGCCCACCTTTCTCACTTAATTGCCATTGCGAAGTTGCAGGAAGTTCTAGGATAAGATTTTTATTATCTATATTGCCTGAAAAGGCATGATGAATCGTTGGGGGGATAATCAAACAGTTTTGATTAGAAATCAGAAAGTCTTCTCGATTGAAATTAACTTCCATCGAACCTGAAAGCCCGAAAATAATCTGCCATAAATTATCATGCTGATGAGATACCGTCTCTTGTGTATAACAGCGCAAATGCAATTGAGGTAATAACAAAAGACACTCCTTTATATCCATCCTGCTATTGAATAATTACTATATCAAAACTCAGCAGAACATCACTATTTAAGAGTGTCTTATCAAAATACTTATGCTAAACGAGAGCCATTTGGTAAAGGCAAGTTAAACTCAGCTAATACAATGGCTCCCGTTTCATCAGGTGCTCCTGTAATTAACACCTCAGATTTTATACCTGCAATGCGTTTAACTGGAAAATTGCATACACATAAAATACGACGCCCCACAAGCTCTTCCGGTGTGTAGTTTACCGTAATTTGAGCACTTGAACGCTTTATGCCTAATTCGCCCAAATCAACATCCATAACATAAGCTGGTTTATTAGCTTTTTTATTTATTTCTGCACTAATAATCGTTCCCACTCTCATTTCTACACGTAGAAAATCATCCCATTCAATTAAATCTGCCATTTTTTTACCAATCTATTGTGTTTACGGTTACATCATTACGACTAAATTATAGATTAGCACGCATGATGCTGGCTCACCTGTGGTAAGGCAGTCATTCTCTATTGAGAAAGAATCACTCACACTTTTTTTCTCTATTTTCATTATTCTGAAATTTTCCTATTTTTTAATAACCTTTTAAATAACCATATCAATTCATAAATTTGTTATGTATAAAAAACATTCTTAAGAAACGCTTTTTATTCACAATCCCAGAGAATATTTATGATGAAAAAGATAACAGAGTGGACAACACTGGAAGGAAAGCTTGTACGTTTAGTCCCTTTAAGTATGAAACACTACTCAGAACTCTATGAACTCATTGAAAAAGATAGGCCTGATGAGCTGTGGTATACCACTGTTCCTTCAGTAACAGAGTTACAACGCGATATTGAGCATAAACTACAGTTGCAAGAAAAAGGGTTAATGTTACCTTTTTCTATTATTTCTAAAGCTAATAACCATGTGGTTGGCATAACAACCTTTATGAATATTGATAACCAAACACCTAGATTAGAAATTGGTTCAACCTGGTATGCCAAAGAAGTACAAAGAACGGGAATAAACACAGAAACTAAATATCTTTTACTTAAGTATGCCTTAGAAGACTTGCAATGCATTGCTGTTGAATTTCGTACTCATATATTAAATCAGACTAGCCGCAGAGCGATTGAACGACTTGGTGCAAAACTGGATGGTATTTTGCGTAATCATAGATTAACGACGACGGGACAAAAAAGAGATACTTGTGTTTATAGCATTACCGATTATGACTGGGGATCAGTAAAAGTGCATTTAGAATGGCTTATGAAAAAATACTAATACACATTAAGAATATTACGAGGAAAATAACTTTTATCTCGTTTAATTTGTTATCATAATTACTTCTTAATGACCTGTTATTGGGGGCTTTTATATTCCATGCACTCTGTTTACCAGTTTTTTCAGGCTATCGGTCTTGGTCTTATTTTGCTTTTACCTTTAACTAATCCATTAACGACGGTTGCTCTTTGGCTTGGCCTTTCAGGTAATATGACAAAGGAACAACGCAATCAACAATCCTTAATGGCATGTGTGTATATCTTCCTCATTATGACCATCGCGTTTTATGCGGGACGGATCATAATGACAACCTTTGGTATTTCGATCCCCGGTCTTCGTATTGCTGGCGGAATGATAGTTGCCTTTATTGGCTTTAGTATGCTGTTTCCAAACACACCTAATGTCGATGATCCTATTTCAGACGATAGCAACCCACATCATAATCCCAAAGAGCCTAATATTGCTTTTGTTCCTTTAGCAATGCCAAGTACAGCAGGTCCCGGAACGATTGCAATGATAATTAGTACTGCGGCGTCAATCCCCTCACGTACTGATATTGCACAATGGGTACTGTATATTGCCCCTGTGACATGCTTCTTTTTAATTAGTGTTATTGTTTGGGTATCACTCCGTGGTTCTACCCGCATTATGAAATATTTAGGCCACAGTGGTATTGACGCTATTTCTCGCGTAATGGGATTTTTATTAATCTGTATGGGCGTTCAGTTTATGATCAACGGCGTACTTGAAATTATTGCTGATTTGCCTGCTTTATTAAAACAGGCTCAAGCAGCTGCGAATTTGCCAGATTAATTATCACCTGCATGGTAAGCCGCTCTTACTTTTGCTAAATAGCGCGGCGCTTGAGACGCGGGATGATTTTTTTCGACATAACGATAAAAATCATCCGCACTCATTGAATTAATTTTAGCGATAGCATTATTTCTATCTTTATCAAATGTTCTTAATAAAGCGCCGGCGCCATTTACATAAGCCAAGATAGTGGCGTAATAGAGAGTTTCAGGATCAGCAATACCCACAAGGTGGCGTTCTCTTAATAATTGAATATAAGCGGTACCCAAATCGATATTAATGGCGGGATCTTTCAGTTGAGCCGTTGTTGGCTGCCCTGCCTTACCTCTATTTTGGTAAACATCTCTTCCCGCAGTTGATGCTTTAATTTGCATTAATCCAACTGCATTTGATTTGCTAATAACTTCAGGTCTAAAGTTTGATTCAACTTGGATAATCGCCTTAATTAATGTTTCATCAACATCATAACGGCTTGAAGCTTGCTGTATATGGTTATCAAAAGGTGTTGATTTCCATTGTGCCGTTGAGATTGAAGCATTATTAATACGATTCTCTACTGGTTTTTGGTTTAAGAATCGTGATGTTTCTTTTTGAACAGGTTGACGAGCATTATCAGCACAACCAGCAAGAAGCAAAATAGCCAAAGAAAAGATGATTTTTACTTTCACGTTTTATCCTTTTGCATAAAGGGTTGTACAAAGACATATTTATACATCAATAAGTTACAGATGGTTATTCTGCTTTCACGCAAAAATGCATGCTAAAATATGGCAAAAGATGGGAAATAAATCAATCTATTACTACTTTTAGTGTGTGCGTTTTATCTCAAACCTATCCTATTCACAATGAGTTCCATCCAAATACATTAATCAAAATAGAATCTGCCATAACACATTTATATTGTGTTCTGACTTATTTTTGAATAAATGATATGCATTAGTGCAATGTAAAAAAGCGATTGAGAGGTCAGATAAAAATCGTAGAGACATAGTCAACGTGGGATTAATAAGCAAAAGTGTATCTTTATACGTAATAAAAATAATCTCTCGCACAAATCGTTACGAACTATTGTTAATTTTTGTGACAAAACTCGACAATCTACTTAACATTTATTGGAATACATGTTGTTATCTTATTTCTGGTAGTTATCAAATGAAGCTTTTTACACAGAGATAACTTGACTTTTTTGAAATGATATTGATAATCATTATCAATTGAGAAAATAACTCTGCAACGATAAGGCAATAATAATATGGATATATTTCGCTCTGTAAACAAACTTTCACTTACGGCTTTATGCCTTATGGCATCTGTTTTTTTAACAACACCTACACAAGCAAAAGATAAACTAAAAGTCGTCACCACATTTACTATTATTCAAGATATTGCTCAAAATGTCGCTGGAGATGCAGCCATTGTTGAATCAATCACAAAACCCGGTGCTGAAATTCACGATTACCAACCTACGCCTAAAGATATAGTAAAAGCCCAAAAAGCTGATCTTATCTTATGGAATGGCTTAAATCTTGAACGTTGGTTCGAACGTTTTTTTAATGAATTGCGTAACGTACCCGCGGTTGTTGTTACTGAAGGCATCACACCAATGGCAATTAGTGAAGGGGCTTATAAAAACAACCCTAACCCACATGCATGGATGTCACCAAATAATGCATTGATTTATATTGAAAATATTCGCAAAGCGCTTGTTGAACATGATCCGGATAATGCGGCTATTTATAATCAAAATGCAGCACGCTACGCAGAAAAAATTAAGCAGCTTGACGCACCATTAAGAGAACGGTTATCTCGTATCCCACAAGAAGAGCGTTGGTTAGTAACCAGTGAAGGGGCATTCAGCTATTTAACCAATGATTATGGCTTCAAAGAAGTTTATTTATGGCCGATCAATGCCGAAGAGCAAGGCACACCACAACAGGTTAAATATGTCATTGATACTGTTAGAGAACACAAAATCCCTGTTGTCTTTAGTGAAAGTACAATTTCAGATAAACCAGCTAAACAAGTCAGCAAAGAAACTGGCGCAAAATACGGTGGTGTTCTTTATGTTGACTCACTTTCCGCTGAAGGTGGTGAAGTTCCTACTTATATTGATTTGATTACGATTACAGTAGATACAATTGCGAAAGGATTTGGGCAATGAGCAAGATGAAAGCTAATCCTACGTTGACTGTTGATAATGCCACAGTCACTTACAACAACGGTCATACCGCTATTTTCGATGCAAGTTTCTCTATCACTGGTGGCACTATTTGTGCCCTAGTGGGCATCAATGGTAGTGGCAAATCCACACTATTTAAAACCATTATGGGGCTGGTAAAACCCTCTAAAGGTAAAGTGACATTAAACGATAGCCCGATCCAGCAGGCGTTAAAACAAAATATGATCGCCTATGTTCCACAAACAGAAGAGGTTGATTGGAACTTTCCCGTCCTTGTTTCTGATGTTGTGATGATGGGACGTTATGGAAAAATGGGGTTTTTTCGTATTCCTTCAAAACGCGACCATGAAGTTGTTGAAGCATCATTAGAACGCGTTGGCTTGTCAGGCTTAGGGCATCGCCAAATTGGTGAGCTTTCTGGTGGTCAGAAAAAACGTGTTTTCTTAGCACGAGCAATGGCTCAAGAAGGTACTGTTTTATTACTTGATGAACCTTTTACGGGTGTCGATGTGAAAACAGAAAATGCCATCATCGAGCTTTTACGCAATTTACGCGAAGAAGGTCACTTAGTTTTAGTTTCAACGCATAACTTAGGAAGTGTACCTGAATTTTGTGACCACGTTATTTTAATCAATAGAACGGTATTAGACAGTGGTCCAACTGAAACGACATTTACACAGAAAAACTTAGAACACGCATTTGGTGGTGTGTTACGCCACATTAGCCTCTCGGGTTCTGACCTTCATGATGATGACGATCCACGTTCACTCACTGTTATTACCGATGATGAACGTGCTGCTGTTTTCTATGGTCATCAAGAAGAACACACTCCGGCTCACCAAAGCCAACGCAAACAAGGAGATTAGCCATGCTAGATTTACTCCTACAACCGTTTGAATATAACTATATGGTGAAAGCAATTTGGGTCAGTGCCTTAGTCGGTGCTGTCTGCGCTTTTCTTTCATCCTATCTTATTTTGAAAGGTTGGTCGTTAATGGGAGATGCCCTTTCCCACTCAGTTGTTCCTGGTGTTGCTGGAGCTTATATATTAGGTTTACCCTATGCAGTTGGTGCTTTTTTTACGGGTTTGCTCGCGGCATTATCAATGACACTTATTCGTCATATCACACGCCTTCGTGAAGATGCCGTTATTGGTTTTATTTTTTCCACTTTTTTTGCTTTTGGTCTGTTGCTGGTTTCGCTTAAACCAACAGCCGTCAACGTTCAAACCATCATTCTCGGAAATATTTTAGGTATTGCTGATGAAGATGTATGGCAAGTTGTGATTATTACCGGTGTCTCTTTCTTTGTCTTATTTTGTATTTGGAAAGACTTGCTGGTCGTTTTTTTTGATGAAGTTCATGCAAAATCAATTGGCTTATCACCATTAAAATTAAAAATTATCTTTTTTACTCTTTTGAGCGCATGTACTGTTGCCGCGCTTCAAACTGTTGGCGCTATTCTTGTCATTGCGATGGTTGTGACCCCGGGCGCAACTGCTTACTTACTCACAGATCAATTTAAACGACTGGCAATTATTGCCATCTGTATCGGTACAATCACAAGTGCAGTCGGCGCTTATCTTAGCTACTTCTTTAATGGTGCAACAGGGGGTGTGATTGTCACAATGCAAACATCACTCTTTTTATTCGCTTTCTTATTTGCCCCTAAACACGGCATGTTAGCCGCTCGCCGTCGTGCTCGTCAGAGTTCACAGCAGTTGATCACGCAATCTCATCAGCATCAAGGATCAACCAAACAAGAAGAGGTGAAACTATGAATGAGTTGATAGAATTTTTCATTGAGCCTTTTCAATATCCATTTATGCAACGCGCTATTGTTGCAGCCATTATTATAGGTATTGCCTGCGCTATTCTATCTTGTTATATGGTATTAAAAGGCTGGTCTTTAATGGGAGATGCAATCTCTCACGCCGTTTTACCTGGCGTTGTTCTTGCTTATGTCACTGCTATCCCACTAACAGTAGGTGCCTTTCTTTCTGGGCTATTTTGCTCTTTTGCCACCGGTTATTTAAAAGATCATAGTCGCATCAAAGAAGATACAGTGATGGGAATTGTATTCTCAGGCATGTTCGCCGTGGGTTTGGTCATTTTTGCTAGTGTCGATACAGACCAACATTTAATGCATATTTTATTTGGTAATATTTTAGGCATTACACCTGATGTATTAACTCAAATTAGTATTATCTGTGTCATCACCATCACTATTATGCTTATTAAGCAAAAAGATTTTATGCTTTATTGCTTTGATCCTAACCAAGCAAGGATTGTTGGTTTACCTGTCACATTATTACATTATGGATTACTGTCTATTTTGGCATTAACCATTGTTGCTTCAATGCAGGCCGTTGGGATTATTTTAGTTGTCGCCATGCTTATTTCACCGGGGATCACTGCCTATTTATTAACGCGCAGTTTTTCACGTATGATTATGTTAGCAATTATATTTTCTGTCGCATCTAGTGTTATAGGAACATTTATTAGTTTCCATATTGATGGGGCAACAGGTCCCTGTATTGTGCTAACACAAGCTGTGTTCTTTATTATTGCGCTACTCGGTAATCAGATTAAATTGGCAAAAATAAAGCGACAAACAAAACCCGCTAGCGCCTGATAATATTCTTTATCTTAGCA
This sequence comes from Proteus cibi, assembly GCF_003144405.1. Classification (GTDB taxonomy): domain Bacteria; phylum Pseudomonadota; class Gammaproteobacteria; order Enterobacterales; family Enterobacteriaceae; genus Proteus; species Proteus cibi. The sequence continues at coordinate 106,430 of NZ_PENW01000015.1, read as the reverse complement.
AAAACGGGATAATCATCCCGTTTTTTAGCTTTATACTTTATTGATTTAATTAAAGTGTTATTGTCATAGTATAAACATCGCTCGTTATTATTTTATTTGGGTCTACTAAGTAAACAACTTTGCGAGGTGTAAGTATGTGGCAGAATATAGGTCGTTTACTGGAATCAAACTTAGGATTTTCAGCAAAGATAAACGAAAAAATTCACCTTTCTAGTGGTGATATTCACCATACATGGAAAATTTATTATGGTGATACACCCGTTTTTGTGAAATCTAATTTGCGTGAATTTCTGCCTAACTTTAAAAATGAGGCAGAACAACTCGAAATGCTGGCAAAAAGCCAAACCATTCGAACTCCTCGGGTTCTTGGTATCGGTAATAGTAAAGATGCCAGCTTTCTACTCCTTGAATTTTTGCCTGTTCAACCATTTACACCTCATAGCGCCTACTGTTTTGGGCAACAATTAGCAAGATTACATCAGTGGGAAGAACAACCTAGCTATGGCTTTGATTTCGATACCCAAATCGATACTACACCTCAACTTAATAGCTGGGAAAAACGCTGGAATCACTTTTATGCTGAAAAACGGATTGGTTTTCAGTTACAACTGGCTTCTGAGAAAGGCATGGTTTTTGGCGATATTGACGAGATCACTCAAATCATCACTCATCGCCTCGCAGATCATAACCCACAACCTTCTCTGCTTCACGGCAACTTATGGCCTAAAAACTGTGCCGCGATTGGTCAATCAGAAGGTACCGTGTTCGATCCTGCTTGTTATTGGGGTGATCGTGAATGTGATATCGCAATGTTACCGCTTTGCACTGCGGTACCTGCAAATATTTTCGACGGCTATCAAAGTGTTTGGCCGCTATCTGATAAGTTTTTATCACGTCAACCTATTTACCAACTCTATTTCTTTCTCAACCGTTGTAATTTATTTGGGGGCGAAGAAAATTATTTAGAAGTCAGAAAAATAATTGATGACCTATTAGCAACGCCTTAATAGAAAAAGAGTGAAGTAGACCTGAGATAGAGAGATAAACTAAAAAAATATAACCTCGCCAGATTCAGTTGTGCGAGGTTTATTTTTCCCTTTAATATATAAATGAACTGTCCTCGTTCACTTTAAAGCCGTGTTACCAGCCTAAAAATTTTATCAAAAAATAACCTATTGCCATGACAACTAGAGGTGATAAATAAAGCACCATTATTTGAGTAAATATAGTATGTCGCGGTAATTTGATATTTTGTTGCAATTCTTCCGCTGTCACACCACTTTTCATTGCGCGTTCAATAATAAGCTGATCTTGTATATTTTCTTTCAAGTATTTCACTTGGCGATAAATTCGTAATCCTGATGCGCTAAATGCTAATCCAATAAACATAAAAAGAAAGATAACAAAAAACGTGATGTTTTCTTGGCTAAATCCCATTTGTGTATTTGGGATAGGTGAATTTCGCCAGAAAAAACCTAAAAAAGGTGTATTAAATTGCACCATTTCCGCTAATACACGAAAAAAATCATTAATTACGGCATTTACACCATCACCGCTTGGGCGTTGTATTGCAGCCAATCCTATCAATGATACGGCTGTTGAAATAAAGGCAGGAATAAAAATAAGCCAACCAAGTACACGCTTTAAAATGGCATACAATCCTGCATATTGATAACTCATCACATCCTCACTAGTAGAATTCGTCAATATTTATCTGTTTATCGTAGTCTAATTAACGGCTGATACGACAATAAATTAATAGTAGCTATTCTCTCTATTTATTTTACAAAATAAATAAGAAACTGATTAAAAAGATTTTCCTTGTAACTCTTGCTACAATCGCCACTCGACAACATAGACCTTATTTATGGAGAGTAACATGTCTTTTAAATTCCCTATTGAAGCTGCAATATTTGATATGGATGGTTTATTAATCGACTCTGAACCATTTTGGCAGCAAGCAGAACATGAGGTCTTTGCTGAATTAGGTGTCGATTTATCCCTTGCATCGGCAATGCCCGATATGGTTGGATTAAGAATAAACGAAGTCATTGATTTATGGTATAGAGCATCACCTTGGCAAGGTGTTTCAAAACAAGAAGCAAAACAAAAAATGGTTTCTCGTGTTGTCAAATTGGTTGAAGAAACAAAGCCACTATTACCAGGTGTTGAGCATGCCTTAGAACTTTGCAAATCATCAGGGCTAAAAATTGCACTGGCATCAGCATCGCCTGATTTTATGCTTGAGCGTGTACTTGAGTTGTTTAATATTCGTCATTACTTCTCAGCTGTCGTGTCTGCCGATGAATTGCCACACAGCAAACCACACCCTGAAGTTTATCTAAACGCAGCTAAAGCACTTAATCTTGACCCTATCCACTGTGTTTCATTAGAAGACTCTCGCAATGGTATGATCGCTTGTAAAGGCGCAAGAATGCGCTCTATTGTCGTACCAGCAACAGCACAATTTAATGATAAACAATGGGGTTTAGCTGATGTGAAAATTGCATCACTTAATGAACTCACACAACTGCATTTATTAGGCTAATTTCCATAAATAAAAAGGATATCCCGCTTTATGAGATATCCTTTTTGTTCTCTTTTTAAGATCCCTCACCTCATGCTCCTCCTTTCTATATTGAAGTCTTCCCCTGTCTATTTCGCTTACTGTCACTCGTTGCTATCTTACTTTTTAGTTTTTTATCCTAAATTCGATCATTTTTAAATCAATCCAATAAAATATTCCTGTTATGCCTTAATATTTAAGGCAATTTTTATCTTTTTTGTCTGTTAGTTATTGTCAAAACCTTTTATACTTCATTACTGTATAAATGAACAGCAAACGAACAGACATGGAATGACTGCTGAAGGACATCTACTTTTTTCTGTGGCAACACTTGTGTTAGCCCAGAAGCTTGAAATAACGCCGGCTCTTGCTCATGGTGATTGGTTTCACATGATCCCTGCTGTCTTATTAGGCTCACTTTTACCTGACCTAGATCACCCTGGTTCTATTCTAGGGCGATTATTCCGTATTATTTCTCTGCCTTTATCAAAGCTCTGTGGTCATCGAGGTTTTACGCATAGCTTACTTGCATTCTGTGGTTTGGCTATTTTGTGGGAAACCCAAGTTTCACCACATTGGGATATTTCTACCGATATCTTTCATGCCCTTTTATTGGGTTATCTTAGTCATCTTATTGCAGATATGTTAACTCCCGCTGGCGTTCCTTTCTTATGGCCTTTAAAAATGCGTTTTGCATTACCTATTTTAGGCAAAAAGAATAATAAAAAAGGCGAGAGATTTATCTCGGTTTTGATCCTTGTTGGCGCACTTTTTTTACCTCCACACCTAACTGTTACCCTGCCTTCGCAAGTTAACAACTGGCTACAGATGTACCACGATAAGCGTACTAATTTTTAACCCCCCTAGACAAAACTCTACGTTTCTCTACTAATTTATCAATTCTTACCTCTTTTTATGCCTACTTTCCTTGTTTTTATAACCAAATGATTATATAAAATAATAATTAATTATAAAAAGTTATTAACAATCCTGTTACCCTATAGCGAATTGGTGCTGTTATATCCTTTCTTATTACCTAAGAACTCATATCGCATACAATCGTCGAAATTATATAAATAAAGTTCTCGTTGGAGAGTTAAGATGAATTTTCCGTTAATCATTAACGTACTCGTCTTTGTTGTGCTATTACTCATCTTGGCTAAATTAAGTCAACGTCAGTGGAGCCTTTCAAAGAAAGTTCTTGTTGGTTTAGTTTTTGGTGTTGCTTTTGGCCTAGCATTACACGCATTCTATGACTCACACGATCCTATTATTAAAGAATCTATTCTTTGGTTTAATATTGTGGGTAATGGCTATGTACAGTTGTTACAAATGATCATTATGCCATTAGTATTTGCCTCTATTCTTAGTGCTGTAGCTCGTTTACATCAAGCTTCATCACTAGGAAAAATTAGTGGTCTCACTATTGGCACACTATTATTCACCACAGCTATTTCTGCCTTAATCGGTATTGTTATTGCTAACCTATTTGGCTTAACAGCAGAAGGCTTAGTGCAAGGTGAACAAGAAGCGCAACGTTTAATTGCACTTGAACAAAATTACATGGGCAAAGTTTCTGACTTAACAATGCCACAGCTTATTTTGTCATTTATCCCTAAAAATCCATTTGCTGATTTAACAGGTGCAAGCTCAACATCGATTATTAGCGTCGTTATCTTTGCTACTTTCTTAGGCATGGCAGCCCTGAAATTGCTCAAAGAAGACCAACCTCGTGGTGAGAAAGTGTTAGTTGCAATTGATTGCTTACAATCATGGATCATGAAGCTGGTTCGCATTGTTATGATGTTAACGCCTTATGGTGTAATGGCTCTGATGACCAAGGTTGTTGCAAGCTCAAATATGCACGACATCATTCAATTAGGAAGCTTTGTTGTTGCCTCTTATGTTGCTATTGGCTTAATGTTTGTTGTTCATGGATTACTGGTCAGCTTCACTGGTTTAAATCCTATTAAATTCTTCAAAAAAGCGGGACCTTTATTAGCATTTGCATTTACCAGCCGTTCAAGTGCTGCAAGTATTCCGTTAAATATTGAAACTCAAATTAAGCGTGTTGGTGTGCCAGAATCTATCGCAAGCTTCTCATCATCTTTTGGTACAACTATTGGTCAAAATGGTTGTGCGGGTATTTACCCTGCGATGTTGGCTGTTATGGTTGCGCCTACAGTAGGAATTAACCCATTAGACCCAATGTGGATCGCAACTTTAGTTGCAATTGTAACGGTTAGCTCTGCGGGTGTTGCTGGCGTGGGTGGTGGTGCAACATTTGCAGCCCTTATCGTTTTACCTGCCATGGGCTTACCCGTAACATTAGTTGCATTGCTAATCTCAGTCGAGCCATTAATTGATATGGGACGTACAGCATTAAACGTTAGTGGTTCAATGACAGCGGGTACAATCACCAGCCAAATTATGGGACAAACGGACAAAGCAATATTCAACCAAGATGAAGAAACTGAACTTACAGTAAAATAAACTTTATCTACCTCTATTCATAAAGCCAGTTCAATTTGAGCTGGCTTTTTTTTGTATCTATATTAAGTTACCTGTTTTCTATTTATATTATCTCCAACATCAATTAATCCCCTATAAACATAACAAGGTAAAATCGTGCAAAAGATTATGCGTGTTTTGCGTAAACTCTATAAATATGAAAATAGTCAATATGATCCAGAACGCCAAGTTTCACTGTATCACCTTGATATTCTTTCAGATAAAGAAAAAGCCTTGTTATCTGAGGTCAATTGGCAACCTAATATCATAGAAAGATTCACTGATCATTCTGATGTTATTTCGAAATTAAATAGATTAAAGAATAATCCATTACTCAGCCAAAAGCGTTGCTTAGATGCTTTTGTTGCAGGCGTTGGAGGCAGTTATCTTAGAGGTCGCTCTGTTTTAAGTGCTTTTCATAAATTACAAAATTTGCCATTACATGATTATGAAGAGAAACCTCAATATGCCTGCTGTTGGATTTGTAGTGATGGAGATCAGCAAAAACATATTAATGACAGCTATTTTCAATATTGCCTCTATTACGGTAATGCTTATACAGGCAATCCTTCTTATGCTTATTTGAATTTAAAACATCTACTGACCGTCCCCCCTGTCAGTCCAACACCTGCAGATCAAGCGATCTTTAAGCAATTACTCCATTTATTACGCCATGCACCTGAAGATGAAACCCCCGGTAAATTTGAAAAGCGGTTAAATGAAGCTAAGTTAATTTCTGGCGATAGGTATACCAAACGAGGTATTTTGCACTCACTTGCCTTAGTTGGTGTTATTCCTAATGCCTATATTCCATTGTCTTTAAATCATTGGGCTAATTTTGGCGATATTACCCTTGTCGAAAATCAACTGAATAACACCAAAGGTCGCTCTGATATGGAAATGCCATGGGCAGGATGGAAAGGCAATCTTAAAGTTGATGAGGAAAAAGTAACGACATACTTTGGCGAATATTTAGATTAATCCGCTCTTCCTCATCAATAGAAAGCGCCCAATATTTTCATATTGAGCGCTTTAATTTAAGAGTTTGCGATTAGACTCTTAATTTTATTTTAGATACTCACCATTGCGCAGTGCTTCAATACGCTTATCTAATGGTGGGTGAGATAAAAATAATTCGCTGAATGACTTATTACGACCATTAATACAGAAAGCCATCATGCTACTTTCTTCTTGTGGCTCATAACTCGTTTTCAAGCGTTGTAATGCCGCTATCATTTTCTCACGACCAACAAGCTTTGCAGAACCTGCATCCGCATGGAATTCACGATAACGTGAGAACCACATTGTAATGATGCTAGCAAGAATACCGAATACAATTTCCAGAACCATTGAAACTCCCATATAGACCCATGGGTTTCCATTACTATTTTCACTCTCTTCATCATTAGAGATAAAATTAGCAACAAATTGAGCGATGATACGAGAAATAAAGATAACAAAGGTATTCACAACACCTTGCAGTAAAGTCATGGTTACCATATCACCATTAGCAACATGGCTAATCTCATGGGCAATAACGGCTTCTGCTTCATCACGACTCATACTCGCTAACAAACCCGTACTCACTGCCACCAGCGAAGCATCACGACGCGCGCCTGTTGCAAACGCATTAATATCAGGTGCATCATAAATTGCCACTTGTGGCATTTTAATACCGACTTGTTCAGATTGACGTCTTACTGTATCTAATAACCAACGCTCTACTTCTGAAGTTGGGTTTTCGATAACTTGACCACCCACTGAACGTAATGCCATCCATTTTGACATTAATAGTGAAATGAAAGCACCACCAAAGCCAAATAAGCCCGCCATGATCATCAAGCCTTGAACACTACGACCTTGTATACCTGTTAAAGATAAGATGATCCCAAAAACAAACATAACGGCTAAGTTTGTTAACAGGAATAAAGCAATTCTCATCATATTGATACTGTTCCTATTTTATCTAATTATCACATTGCTAAAACTGTCTTATAAATAAGGCTTTTTTAGATTTTATCAAGCCTTTTAACGTATTTAATATTAAAAACGATATAACTTTACATTTTGATAAAAAAATAGCGAGTGAACACCTAATATTAGACATCATTCAAAACTTAAGTATAAAGTGAGATTGATAATAGATGATATGAATTTTCTGTTTTGTCGAATAAATAGATGACGTTTATTTAGGAAAAGCTTATATCGCTTAATAGAGTGGCAATGGGTTTATCATAAAAAGTAACGTAAATTAGCATACAAACACTATCATTTACGATAATCGATAGGGTAACTGCTTTGATAATTTTATGCACGACTCACAATGTATGCAAGTCGTGCATCTGATACGAGTAATACACTCAAATGTTATAAATTACATTTTGAAGCGATATGTGGTTGTCATAGAGCCTGATAATGAGTGAGCTCGTTGTGAGTGACCATTATAAAGTTTTGGTGTGGTATAGTCGTTTTCTTGCTGGTGGTGCCAGCCGATACCACCGCTTAAGGAAACGGAAAGATTCGCGGTTGGTTTCCAATAACTAAATAAACCAAACTGTCCTTGTTTTAATCTTTCGCCGGAATAGCTGAATTCACTATAGTTGCTACGCGCACCAATAGACAGTTCTTTGCTAACTCTGTATTCAGCTTCCAATGCGCCCATAACTTCACCGTCACGTACATAATCGATATCGGCGTAAGCTGGTGAATTAAAGCGTCCACGGGTATTACCAATTGGGTTACGAGCAAATTGACCAACACCATTAGCTTTTTCAGCATCGGTATATGTCACACCTGTACGTAATGTCCATGGTGATTCTGGAATGCGCCATTCCAGAGTACCAGCAAAGTGCCATGCGTCATTATCAAAGTTACGCTTACCTTTATTGGCATCACTTAAGGTACGTTTACCATCACTACCATAATCGTGATAATAAACAACCCCCCCCACAGTAACATCTGAAGTTAATTTATATTTTGCTTCTAAACCATGTTGACGGAATACATCATCCGCTTGACCATAGAAATAAAATACTTTTAGCGGTTTGGAGTTGTAGTTAATGCCACCAGTAAGAACATGATCGATATTATGTCTAACACCATTGCCATCGCTGAAATACATTCTGTCGATATTTGGGCTATCACGACGCATGACTTTACCGTCAAGGAACAGTAAATCTAAGCTCCAGTCGCCCATTGCCGTGTTAGTTGCATAACCATTGTAGCTGTTTAATGACAAACGCTGTGAGTTAGAGAAAATACCGGTATTTTTCAGAGTAAACCAGCCTGCTTTACCGTTAATTAATACCGGATCTAAATCAAATTTAACTTTGGCAAAACGTTGACCAATTTTGTTATAGCCTTTTGCTTCGCCATCATCATTATATAAAATTGCACGAGAGGCGAAGTCTTTACTTGCACCTAATTTGATACCACCATAATAAGAGGCATCAAATCCTAGAATGCCACCTAAATAACCTGATTTGAAATCAGCTTGGAAGTTTTGCCCCCAAGCATTGGCAACTTGTTTTCTGTAACGTTGCTCTTCTTTATCAAAACGGTTTTCAGTTTTTAAGTATTTCCACATATTAATTGTAGAAAGTTCAAGTTCTGAATCTGAAATAAATGCGCTCTCTTTAATTGAGTCTTCCCAATTCGCAGCATTAGCAGCGCTTACCGCTAAGAAACAAGGAGACAGCATAAACAATACTATTTTTTTTACTTTCATCTTAATGCAACCTGGTTAATAAATATTTGAATTAAGTTATGCTGATTTATATTCAGCAAGGTTAACAAATCACCATTTTTTTATTTAGCTAAAAAATAACCTTTGATTAAATTTATAGTTGCACTAACTTCAAGCAATAGAGTCATTTTTTGGCATAAGAAATTCAATATGGATATCTCACCATATTTATATTTAATTATTTTTCGTAATAAAATCCCATAAGCAAATATAGGTCATTTGCCTTTAGTCATTATCCCTTACGTAGAGAACCTTACTCTAAAAATATAATATTTTAGTTATGTTATATGGCTCCAAAAATACATTTTGAATTTATAGAATAAAGATAGCTCATCATTTAGGTAAGATTTTAGCTAACACGTCAACATCCGAAAATGACGTAAATATTTCATAATCTGTATACTATAGTAATTTTATGTCAGTTTAAGAGATCATTGTCACAGCATGTTACATTTATTGCAATATTGATACTATTAAATGAGATCTTAATCACAACAAAAAGCCTGCTTATCTTTTTATTCCACTTATTAAGTCAGAAACTCACTTCTTACCTAAAAATAAACCCCGTATTCTCTCTTATAGCTTATAAATGTATTCAAGATATATTTCGAATTAAAAATTAAGTAGCATAAAGTTAAATTTAAACATCCATTTATTAATAATTATTTATATTACTGGTAACTTAATATAGTGAATAACTAAAAAGGTGAAAGAACCCATCCAAGAAGATATTATTGGTTTTCTTAAAAAGATTTTTGATGTAAAGCCTGATAAACATTGATTGGCAAAGATAACTTTATATCTCGCTTAATATAAATATAAAAAACCCCCAGCAATTGGTTTATCCAACTATTGGGGGTTACTTTAAGTATCAGCTGTTATAATTGATAACTTAATTTAATAGTTTCTTAGGCTTAAGCACTTTTGAAAGATCAACTGCAATCTTAGCCGTTTCATCTAAATAAGGATCTGGTCCTTCATAATCCTTAGGCAAATCATCGAGTGATTTCAACGCAGGCTTACCCTCTAATTTAAAACGCTCATTAATACGGTTTAATTTAATGGTTTCTAGCTCTTTGTTTTCTTTCTCTCTTTCAGCGAAGTTTAAGATAACAAATTTATCTTCACCTTTTGCTTTAGCATCATTATAGCGTTGAATATCAGCAAAGATGTATGAAAACTCTCTGTCATTTGCAATGCGCTTAGTATGCTGTTCAGTTAATGGCGCTAACGCCGCTTTCAGCTTGTCTGAATACTCAGATAGCTGATAGCTTGCTGGAGATATGCTATCCCAAGGTAATGCGTTATCTTCAAAACTTTCACCCATTTCAACACTATCAAAGCTCGGTAACAGCAGATCAGGAGTTACCCCTTTAAGTTGAGTACTACCGCCATTAATTCGATAGAATTTTTGAATAGTGTATTGCACTGAACCTAAACCAGGCCAATCAGGGCTTAGCATTTGATCGTAAACACGTGTTAATGGACGATATTGCTGAACCGTTCCTTTACCGAATGTTTGCTCACCAACTATTAATGCTCGACCATAATCTTGCATTGCAGCAGCAAAAATTTCAGAGGCTGAGGCACTAAAGCGATTTACGATAACAACCAGTGGTCCTTTATAATACACGACATCATCTCTATCGAAATCTTGTCGTACACGACCATTATTATCTCTGACTTGCACAACAGGACCACTTGGAATAAATAACCCTGAAAGTGAAATTGCCTCTGTTAATGCACCACCACCGTTACCGCGCAAATCAATGACTAAAGATGAAATATTATCTTTCGCCACTTTTTGTAACTGTGTTTTTACGTCATTGGTTAAACCAACATAAAAGCTTGGAATATCCAAAATGGCAACTTTATCACCGTTAATGACTTTTTCAGTGAGCTTAACAGCTCTGTCTTCTAAACGGATTTGCTCTCTGACTAAAGTGATTGTTCTTGGTTTAGCGCCTTTCTCATCAGAAATGACTTCTAATTTTACTTGGCTACCTTTCGGTCCTTTAATCAAAGCAACAATATCATCAAGTCGCCAGCCGACAACATCAACCATCGGCTTATTTTGTTGCCCTACTGCAATAATTTTATCGCCAACTTTCAACTCTTTACTTTTTGCCGCCGGTCCACCCGTTACCATAGAGTTGATCATAGGATAATCATCATCCATCTGTAATACGGCGCCAATACCCTCTAAGGATAGGCTCATTTCAGAATCAAAGGCTTCGGTATTTCTTGGTGATAGATAACTTGTATGAGGGTCAATTTCGCGAGCGAATGCCGACATAATGATTTGGAAAACATCTTCGCTTTGGCTTTGCGTTTGACGACGTAACGCAGCTTTATAACGCTTGGTTAGTGTCTCTTTAATTTCGCTATCTGTTTTTTCAGATAGTTTCAGTGTTAACCAATCATATTTTACTTTTTCATCCCAAAGTTTATCTAGCTCAGCTTGAGTTTGTGGCCATGGCGCTTTTGTTCTATCTAACTCAAACTTATCTTGACCAGTTAAATCCATGGGTTTATCTAAGCGGTTTAAGGCGTATTGAAAACGTTCAAAACGTCTTTTTTGCGCTAAATTAAAGAGATCATAAAGGGGCTGAAGCTCTCCTTTTTTCAGATATTCACCGACTTTGGTTTTTTCTTTATCAAATTGGGCAATATCTGATGCTAGCAACACATTGTGGCTATAATCTAATAAATTAAGATAGCGATTAAAAATCTTTTCAGAAAAGCTCGCATCTAGCGAGAACTGACGATAATGAGAGCGTTCAAAACGTGAGGTTACTCGCTCACTTACGGTAGAATGCTGTGGCTCTTGCTTTAATTCGGGTAACTGATCAATAGTTACCATTGCTGGAGTGGCTGGTTTCTCAGCCATTACAACAGAAGTAGCTGTGAATGTTAATCCGATTGCAAAAGCCACATTTAAAAGTTTGTTCATGCTCTGGTTGGCCTCCGTATCAGAACTTTAAATGTTCCGTGCGTACATTCATTGCCAAACCGTTAGGCAATTGTACACGTACACCCTCTTTCGCTATCTCTAGCACTGTCGCGTCCATCACGCTACTACCAACGTTAACTTTCAGCGATTGACCCACAGTAAGAACTGAGGTGTCTTTCACCGGAATTAACTTTTCAGTATTTTGGCGTGGTGGTGCTTTGCGAGGTGCTTGAGTCGCTTTTTGAGGACGAGGCTGTCGTTTTTCACCTTCTTTAGGTGGCTGACGACGCGTATTATTTGGCTTTTTCGCTGCCGGACGTTTGCTGGTCTCCTTATCACCTTCAGCTTCGCGCTTCTTAGCACGTTGTTCTGCTCTCTGAGCTTGAACGCGCGCCTTAGCTTCTGCTAATTGTGTACGAGCATGTTCAATATGCTCAGCTTCCAGTTCGCCGCAGTCATTACCATTCAAATCGACACGTTTTGCCCCTTCTTTAACTCCATAAAGGTAGCGCCAACTTGAGGTATATAAGCGTAATGCCGAACGTAACTGTGTTTTACTTAGTTGAGTTTCATCTTTTAGATCTTCAACAAGATCTTGAAAAATGCCAACTTTCAAAGGGCGAGCTTCGCCCTCAGCGATAAAACACTTAGGGAAACGTTCAGCTAAAAAAGCGATGATTTCTTTACTACTATTCAACTTAGGTTGATTTTCCATGAAATTTCCTGATTACAACGGTTTTGCCAACCAGCGCAGGCATGAACAAGCGACATTATAATAGTGTTGCCAACAATTTCTATGGCAAACGCCTGTTAACTTACACAAAATTCACAATATTTTGCTGTATGACAAACTTTTAAATGCTCGCAGAGCACGTCACACAACGCTTTAAGCCCATTTTCATCTTTTTTATCAAAACGATCAAAAATAGGACTATCAATATCGAGAACGCCGATAATTTGTCCATTTACTTCTAAAGGTAGAACAATTTCAGACTGGCTCGCGCTGTCACAAGCAATGTGACCACTAAATTGGTGAACGTCACCGACTCTTAAAATTCTGTTTTCAGAGTATGCAGTTCCGCAAACTCCTTTCCCAAAACCTATTCTGACACAAGCAATTTTGCCTTGAAATGGGCCAAGGACCAATGAATCGCCATCATTAAGATAAAACCCAACCCAATTTATCGTCTCTAACTTCTCGTAAAGAAGCGCACTGGTATTAGCAAGTGATGCGATAAGATCATTTTCACCAGACAACAAGGCTGACAAATTATCAGTGAGTTCCTGATAAAAAAGCGTTTTTGGCATCATTAAACCCTATTTACATAACTAAAATAGATAACATACTTGTAATTTAGCCTATTTTATCTTGAGGTTGAATACTCCATTTTCAAGAATTGGGTAAAAAAACGATAATAATTCCTTAACACCCACAAAAAAAATCAGACACTTTGTATTGTAAAATGAAAGGCATAAATATAATAAAAATGATAACTTGTGAACCATTGAGTATAGGTACTTTTTTTTAGCTTAATCAAACGATAACTCTTAAGAAAAACAACTTAGGCGAATTAGCGAGCAACACAGTGAACAATATCGCAACAAAGGAAAAAAAATCAATACGCTGTCAGGAGTGTGATCATCTCGTGACACTCCCGCTTACATTAAAGCGTGAAGAGGATGCTTATTGCCCACGTTGCCAAGCAAAAGTCGCATCTTATCGATATTGGTCATTAACTCGTCTACTCATTCTCTCTATTACAATGCTTATTTTGGCATCAATAGCATTCACTCAGCCACTAATTAAAATCCATTTATTAGGCACAATGATAACGGCAAATGTGCTTGATGGTATTCGGATGATGTCAGAGCAAGGCTCTCCTCTTACAGCAACGATGGTAGCCTTTTGTGCTATTGCTGCACCACTTAGCCTCCCCATCGCGATTTTATATCTCCATTTAGGTTCTCGCTTACGCCTTAATCTTCGCCCAGTCTTATTAATGTTAGGAAAATTAAAGGAATGGGTAATGTTAGATGTCTATTTGATTGGGCTTGGTGTTGCAACAATAAAATTAGGCGATTATGCAACCGTCTATATTGGCAATGGACTAATTGCTTTTGTTTCTTTAATGGTACTCAGCTTATTAATGCTAATTAACATTAATATGGACCAGTTTTGGCAACGTTTTTATCCACAAAAAGAGATAGAAAAAAGCCCCGCGACTTGCCATGCTTGTCATTATCATTTTAAAAGAACGCCATCAACACACTGCCCTCGTTGTAGATCTTGCTATACCCCAAGACAACCAATGAGTTTACAAAAAACATGGGCAGCACTCATTTCAGCAATAATTTTTCTAATCCCTGCAAATTTATTACCGATTTCTATTTTCTATTTAAATGGTCAGCGTAGTGAAGACACCATCTTTTCAGGTGTACTTTCCTTAGTGAATTCGGGTAACACTCCCATTGCGATTATTGTTTTTATTGCCAGTGTGTTTGTACCTTTTTTCAAAATTATTATTATGCTGGGCTTATTATTAAGCATTCACTTTAACTCTCGTATTGACCCTCTACTTCGAATGAAACTATACCGTTTCGTCTCCTGGATAGGGCGATGGTCAATGCTCGATCTCTTTGTGATTGGACTAATGATGTCATTGATTAATCGAGATCAACTAATGACTTTCACAATGGGACCAGCGGCTTTTTATTTTGGTACTGCGGTTATTCTTACTATCCTTGCCGTTGAATGGTTGGATAGTCGTTTACTATGGGATACTTATGCAACAAGAAGAAAACGACGTTCAGGACACACAAGCCCAAATACGCCGCAAGCGTAAAATTTCGACATTTTGGCTACTCCCTGTTATCGCTATTTTTATTGCTAGTTGGTTGCTTTTCCAACATTGGCAAGATAAAGGTGTGCAAATCACAATTGATTTTCAATCCGCATCAGGAATTGTCTCTGGCAGAACACCTATTCGCTATCAAGGCGTTGATGTGGGTCTTGTTAAAGATATCACTTTAAGCGATGACTTACGCAGAGTTATTGTTACGGCTGATATCCGCAAAGATCTTGCGACAGCACTGCGCAAAAATACACAGTTTTGGTTAGTTACACCTAAAGCCAGCCTTTCTGGGGTATCTGGGCTCGATGCTTTAGTTGGTGGTAACTATATCAGTATGTTACCGGGAGACGGTGAAAAGCAGTTTAAATTTATTGCTCAGGAAGTTCGCCCGCAAGCTAATATCGATAAAAGCCAACAATTAATAACATTAACAGCAGATAAACTGGGATCACTGAATGTTGACTCTCCAATTTATTATCGCCAAGTTCCTGTTGGTAAAGTGTATAGCTATGCGATTCGCCCTGATAACCAAGGTATTTTTATTGAGCTCAGCATTGATAAACAATACGCCCATTTAATACGCCAAGATAGCCATTTCTGGAACGTCTCCGGTTTTCAGGGGAATTTCAATTTAAAAAGTGGCATATCAGTAAAAATGGAAAGTGTTTCTGCTTTAATCAATGGCGCAATTGCTTTTGACTCTCCAGAAAACAGCCCTCCAGCACAAGAAAACCAACAATTCGTTTTACAATCTGCAACTTCCGTAGATGCGGGTAAAGCAATATATGGAGAAGATGGATTAATTATTTCTCTAACCAGTGAAGAAAGTTGGGGAGTCGATGCAGGGCAACCTATTCTTTTTAGAGGAATTACGATTGGGCAAATTATTCAGCGTAATATGAGTGATGATGGTGTTATTTTTGATGCAATTATTGCCCCTGAATATAAGCATTATATTTATGAAAATAGTAAATTTGTTGCCAATAGTCGAATTAACGTCAATATGGGTCTAAATGGCATTGAAGTTCAAGGTGCAACACCTCAAGAATGGCTTGAAGGCGGTATTCACCTAATTCAAGGTACTAAAGGGGCACCTAAAGAGCAGTATCGCCTTTATCGTAACGACTTTTTTGCTAAAGCAAGTATTGATGGTAATGAATTACCCGTGACCCTCACGTTAAAAGCATCAACTCTTCCGGGTATCCAAAAAGGTTCCGTGGTTCTTTATCACCAATTTCAAGTCGGTGAAATTACTGATGTTCGACCTTTAATGGATGAATTTGATATTGATGTTTATATATCCAAACAATATCGCCATCTACTTACAGAAAAGAGTGTTTTTTGGACTGAAGGCGCTGCCAAAGTATCTGTTAATGGCTCCGGATTAACTGTTGAAGCAACCCCACTAAATCGTGCATTAAAAGGCGCAATCAGTTTTGATAATTTCGAAAATATCAATAATAACGTTTCACGTTATAAACTCTATCCATCAGAAACTAGCGCACGAGCTATCGGTGCACAAATTACGTTAAAAACATATGACGCAAGCAAACTTTCTGAAGGAATGCCGATTCGTTATTTAGGTATTGATATTGGGCAAGTTGAATCATTAATCCTTTCACCAGACAGAAAAGCGGTGACGGTATCTGCTGTTCTCTACCCTGATTATGTCAAAACCTTTGCAAGATCAGGTAGCCGCTTCGCTGTTGTTACTCCCGAATTAACAGCATCGGGCTTAGATAACTTAGATTCACTTATACAACCTTATATTAAAGCAGAGCCTGGCAATGGTGGTGTATACCGTCAATTTGAATTACAAACATCTAACATTACAGACTCACGCTATCTCGATGGGTTAAACCTCATATTAAATGCGACTGAAGCGGGTTCGGTACAAATTGGCACACCAATTTATTACCGAGGCCTTGAAGTTGGCGCCGTAACAGGCCTTGAACTAGGAAACATGTCTGACAGAGTATTAATTCACATCCGTATTAGTAAAAAACACCAATACCTTGTTCGAAATAATACGGAGTTTTGGCTCTCATCTGGATATAACTTCTCATTTGGCTTAACTGGCGGTGTTATTCGTAGTGGTACATTCAAGCAATTTATACGTGGTGGGATCACTTTTGCAACACCGCCTTCCACACCATTACAAGCGAAAGCCAAACAGGAACAGAATTTCATTTTAAATGATAAAGAACCCAAAGATTGGGATGAATGGGGAACAGCAATACCTAAACCTTAAAAATTAGATAATTTCGCCCTATTTCAGATAATTTATTTAAAGCGGATCACAAAAAATGATCCGCTTTTTTTATTTTGAAAAAATATTTTGGAAATAGATTCCATTTATACTATGCTTAATTTTGTTTGGTCAAAAAGCATTCTTTAAAACAAATGCCACCAACAAAACACAACGGAACGCAATACAACATCGCTTAAACCGGAGCTTTATATGAAAAAGACCACCTTAAAAATTGCTTGCTATGAAATTGAAGATATTACGTTGAAACACTCTTCCGATAATCAATTAACTTATATCCATATTCCATGTGATTATGACAAAGAGTTCTGTATGCAATTAGATGGATGGGATGAAAACACAAGTATTCCAGCCCAATTAAAAGATAAAAATATTCTGCTTTATCGTCATGCTTATGATAAAGATAATCACCACTGGATCTTAAAAGTGGCATAACGAGATGCTAAAGCACATAAAAAAAGCCAGATAAATCATTTATCTGGCTTAGGGAAAAGGCTCATTGCGAGCCGTGCGCTAAAAAGTAATTGCTGATTACTGCATAAACAAAAATCGAGGACTAACTCAGACTTTTCGTTCTCACAACCTACTGTTAAATATTAGCTAACAATATGTAAAGATCCAGTAAACAACCCAATAGCACACTACTTTCAATAAAAAAATCTCCACTCTTAATTTTTATTATTTAAATCAATGCGATAAAAATAAAAAAAACTTATCTGCATAATTAATCACTTGATTAATTATTCTCACAGAGTGACTTAATTGCATTCTGTATCACTTCTACTGATTTTTTCTTTTCAGGTGAATTAGGATCTGGCAGTAAAATAACATCAATTAACTGTGCTTTTACTTTTCCACTTTCCATTTGTTTCATTGCAATCTCATTAAGTGGATACTGCATCAGTGTTGCTGGATTAATTACAAACCAAGCACCATCAGCACGACAATTGAGCATCACTTCTTCTCGTGTAAATGGCCAATCGTCACCAAATTGAAGCTTACTGACTGTTGAAATAGGTGCCGCCGAGAATGCTTGAAAAGAGAAAAACATTAACATTCCCGCCAATAAAAAACGTTTCATGTGGACATCTCACTTAATAAATTAGATTTTTTCAATTATATAGCAATCTATACAGGTGAGTTAATGGCAAAGATGGCTACAGTAAAAATAACCATTGTTCCAAGTAACAGCTCAAGCCAGCTATTTACGAGCAACCATTGAAAGTTATTTTTCTTACGGATATGAGGAACTAAGACATAGCGATTGATTACTGCTAGAGCAAGCATTAACACAACTAAGCTAATTTTAAGCCATAACATACTTTGATATTCAGATGATAATTGTACTGCTGGCCATCCTGGAATTAACATGACGGCACTGATAATACCGGTGATAGTAACCAATAAAACAGCAATATGACCAAAGAGTGAAAATCGCTTCATTGTGCCAATAATCGGTTTGATCATCCCATCTGCAAGCTCATCTTTATTCCGTAAAAATTGCAAACAAGCAACAAATGGCCATAAGCCGCCAAACCAATACGCAGCACTAATAAGATGAATACTTTGATTAATTCTATAAAATATCGCTTCTGATCCTGTAAACATGGCACCATGACCAATTGATGCATGTAAGATCAACATAATTGAGGCAACTATCAATAAAGAGAAGTTACGAATATAGCGTTGGTGTATAAATAAAACGACTAATGCA
The DNA here is from genome assembly GCF_003144405.1 of Proteus cibi. GTDB lineage: Bacteria > Pseudomonadota > Gammaproteobacteria > Enterobacterales > Enterobacteriaceae > Proteus > Proteus cibi. Next base: position 87,820 of record NZ_PENW01000015.1, on the reverse strand, counting down.
ACGGTTGCTAATACCAATTGCCATTGCCAAACTTGACCAAATGAAGTACCTAATACCGCTTTCCATATTTCAAATGACCAAGCATCTTCCCATCCATCTCCCATAATGCCGGATTGCACCGCCATCCATAAATAAGTCGTAATAAAGACAGTAACCGTACTAATGGCTAAAGCGGGACGCAAACGAACTTGAATAAGAGGAATGAACTTATCTTTTGCAAGAATGGCAGCCGAGAAGCTCAGTCCGAACATAAACATGACTGCCACGAAATGGAAAAAACGGCATAAAATATAAACGTCTTCAGGTGTCATTATTTTACACTAAATTGATAAGAGCCTTTTGTCTTGTGTCCATCAACAGAAACAACATTCCAATTAACTAAATAATTACCTTCAGCTAAATCGCTTTCTAAGGGCAATAATAACTTCGTGTTGTTAACAGGATCTAAACTCAGTTTTCCTACGGTAATTTCTTTACCGTCGCTATTAGTCACTTTAATTTTGCTAAAGGCTAATTCAATACCTTCAGAGAAATCTAACGTGATAACTTTAGGCGCTTGCGCTTGTTCAATAGCAGCACCTTCAGCAGGTAACTGTGATTTTAAGTGTGCGTGTGCTAATGCTTGTTGGTATGACATTCCAAGGAATAAAACAGCAATAGCTGATAATTTACCCCATGATGTCTTAAGTGTATTTAATGACATAATAACCTCTTAAATTACAGGTGATTTTTTTATTTATGAAAATATTTTATAGCAAATTTACGTCGAGATCTTCGCTTCTTGATATTAGAAATAAAAGGTTGTGAACTAGCACTCAAAATATATGTTATTTAGACCAGTTTCTGTTTCAAATATCACCCATTTTTACACTTTAAGAAAATATAATACCCATATTGACAGTCTAAACAGTTCAATACATAACCAAATACACCTAAAAGTAAAATAACTACTCTGTATAAATAGCATGAAATAGATATTTTTTAGGATAAAAAACAGACAATACAAGTAAAGGAAAAAATAAAAGATAAGAATAGTAACAATAGAAAGGGAGAGACTATAGAAGAATAAAAAACGCCCTGCTATTCATTCACAGCAGAGCGCAATAATTCATTTATTAACTTAAGCTATCTAACGCTTTATTAATAATCAGATATGTGCAGATGTTGATAATGTGTTCAGATCTTTATCTAACAAGAATAAAGCTTTTCCACTGTCACCAACCATGGCTAATTTATCTAGGATTGATTTAAATAATTTTTCTTCTTCGTGCTGCTCTGCAACATACCATTGTAAGAAGTTAAATGTTGAGTAATCCTGAGTTGTCATTGCAACATGCGCTAATTTATTAATCTCAGATGTAATATGTTTTTCATGTTCATAAGTTTTATCAAACAACTCAGATAATGATGAAAACTCAGCAGGTGGAGCGTCAATCGCGCCAAGTAAAGGCATTGCCCCCGTATCACTTAAGTAATCAAATAAACGATGCATATGTTCCATTTCTTCACGAGAATGGGCTTTTAGAAATTTAGCCGCACCATCAAATCCTTTATCGTCGCACCAAGCACTCATTTGCAAATACAGATTTGCCGAATAAAACTCTAAATTTAGCTGTTCATTCAATTTATTGATCATATCTTGATGTAACATATTTTACGTCCTTTGCGATGAAAATTAACATTATGGGTATTATGCACAGTTAAAAATAAAAATATAGATATTTAAGTATGGTTTTATTTGTTTTTTTCAATTAATTAGCTGTAATAAAAATAAAAACCAATCTCATTTGTAATATGGTTTTATATACTAGCAGAAGCTAAACAATACTTATTATCATTAATAGCAATCAGGTGTTCAACCCTCGCAAAAAACAACACAACATATTGAAATACATAAGAATAATTCTCAAACCTTAATTTTTTGTTTTAAATTTTTATATTTATTTTTTTTCTTTATATTTAATTAAATTAGATTAACATTAAATAAAAATTATATTTTACGTATTTATAACGTTTAAGAATACATTTTATCAGACATCGATAAACATATAAAAGATAATATCTTTAATCATCATCTTTATAAAATTAAAATATCTTTTTATTACTTATTATCATTCCCTATTTTTTGGGATCTCCATTTGATATGGCTACACTTTTTTTTTGTTCATATAGCCGTTTTTTCACTTTTTTTCATACAAAAAAACACATGACTCTCAAAAAAATAAAAATAATTCCAATTTTTGTGCAGTTTTTCATTTTGACTGATAAGATGAGTAGGTAGCTCATATTTGTATGCACAAAAATTAATATTAAAGCCCTAATCATAATAAAAGGTTAATTAGGAGCCACTATGACAAAAACAGTGTTAGTACCCGTTGATTTTACAGAGCTTGGTTTATTGGACAAAGTTGTGTCTCATCTAAAAGCATTGTCTGTCGCTGACAAATTGAATATTCATTTTTTATCAGTCATTCCAAGTTATGAGTCTTTTGTCGGATTTGCATTCGCAGGCCAAGATAAACTAGCAAGTGACAAACAACGCATTGAAATTGCATTATCCACACTAAAAGAAAATTTATCGCATATCGATATTTCCAATAGTACAACTCAATTTTATGTGTCTATCGGTAATCCTCGCGATAAAATTTTAGAAACTGCAAAAAAAATTCAAGCAGAGTTGATAGTCATTGGTTCTCGTAATCCTGGTATGAAAACTTACCTTCTTGGTTCAACGGCATCTTCCGTGGTCAGTTACGCAGAATCATCTGTATTAGTCGTGCGTTAATCCCCCACTTCCTACTTCCTCAAGAAATCTGGTATTTGTCATAAGCCAGATTTCTTATTCTTTCCGCTATAGAATCCATTAAAATTGATATTTTATTTTATCGTTCTTATTTTTAAGAGTGACGATTAAAAATATATTCTTAAGCAATGAGATAATTATTAAAAATAATCAAAACCATATTCACTGCAATGCTTTTTATATAACCAATATATTAATCATCTATTAATAAATTTATATTGTTCATAGCATTAAATTGTGTAAAGATACTTTTCTATTAAGACTAAATTTAATTGACAGGGTAAAAGGAATTAAAATGAATAAAGAACTTTCTGAAAAATGGCAAGAACGTTTCTCATTTTTCGATAAATATGGTTCACCTAAAACACCAGAATTTAAAGCTGCTTATAAAGAACTGAGCTTTGGTAAACGTATTCTTATTGGAATGAATATCTGGGCATTCTTCTTTGGTTTTATTTACTTTCTTATTTTAGGTTTATGGCGCAAAGCATTAACATTATTTGCTATCAACATTGCTATTTTCACTATTATTGGTTTTTTACCTGTAAACAATGGTGTTATCAATGCGGTGGGTATCGCAGTTAACATTCTATGGGCGATAACAGCCAACTATGCATACTACTTAAAAGAAACTAAAAATGATCAAAGCTGGAACCCGTTTGAAGGTGTTCTGTAATCCTAAAGGGGCCTACGCCCCTTTTATTTTCGCTTACTCTTTCCTTTATTAATAACGCTATATCCTCTTCTCCTTATTTCATCGTAGTGCCATCTATTACTTTATTTAAATATTTTTATCTAATTTACAAAAATAGAAAATAACACTAAAAATTCGTTCTTATCCCAGAAAGGTACCTCGTTAATGCTATAATTCATTAACGCTAATTTGAGGGAAACGTATGTCTGAACACTTTCAAGGTAAATTTGAAGCAGAATTAAAATATCACCTTCAAAATCCACAAAAGTTGATTAATGAATTAAAAAAAGCAGGTGCTACATTATTTACACCTGAGAATAAAGAAACAGATTGGTACATGGAACATAATAATACTGAATTTTCAGCTCCAACGATCAGTTTGTGTATAAGAAAAATGCAACCCGCAGGAATCAATCTCCTTATCGTGAAAGGTCCTGATTTATCACAATGTGAAGCTGTTCGTATCGAAAATGCAGAAAAAACGGTCTCTATGTTTACGACACTTGGCTACCATTGTATTCTCAATTATACAAAATCAAGAGAAATCTATTTTCTAGATGAGTTTCATATCACTATTGATAAATTAGATAATTTAGGCTCATTTGCTGAGTTTGCTATCATGACAGATGACCCAAACAAACTCCCGCTTTATGCTGACCAACTAAAACAGTTAGCCACAGAATTTGGGTTTACAGAAAAAAACCTTGAAAAAAATAACTATAAAACACTCATGTTAAACAAGCTAAAATCATAACCCAATTTATTCAGTAAACACGTCTATAGAGATAATTAAAAACTTTCTCAGTTAAGCATCAATATGTTATCAACAGATATTGGTGTTCTTTCTCTTTTATCTTACCCATTAAAAATAAAAATGAGGCTTAAAATAGAAAATTTCTTTGAATGCCATATTTATTACACTTATCCACTGATTTTATTTCCCTTATCTTAAATAACGCTTTTTCTTAGTCAAAAAATGTCATTTAGATCTAATTTAAAAGATATTTTTACAATACCACTTATATTAATACTCTGTTTTTACTAGAATTAGTAAAAAAATATATTAATAGGAGGGGTTATGCTTGAAAATTACCTTAATATCTTTATTAAGGCGACTTTTATTGAGAACATGGCATTAAGTTTCTTTTTAGGAATGTGTACTTTTCTTGCAGTTTCTAAAGAAGTAAAAACCTCATTAAAACTAGGTCTTACTGTTACTGCCTTACTTATTATTGCTACACCTATCAATAACTTAATCTATCATTTTATCCTAAAGAAAGATGCCGTTGTTGAGAGTATTGATCTTAGCTTTCTACGATATATCACTTTTATTGGCGTTTTGGCAGCATTAGTTCAAATTTTAGAAATGTTTTTAGATAAATTTATCCCTTCACTTTATCATTCATTAGGGATCTTTTTACCTTTATTGACTATTCATTGCGCTATCTTTGGTGCCACCATTTTTATGGTTGAACGTGATTACACATTTACTGAATCAGTGATATATGGTGCAGGCTGTGGCATAGGATGGTTACTTGCGATTGTCGCCCTTTCTGGTTTACGCGAAAAAATGAAATATTCAGACATTCCGAAAGGATTGAGAGGATTAGGGATCACATTTATCACCGTAGGATTAATGTCGCTTGGTTTTATGTCATTCTCTGGTATTTCGCTTTAACCGCTTATTTTTATCTTATGTGACATTTTCCTACATTATTAGGGATAATATCGATGTAACATTTATTTATAAACGGATAGGTTATCACCCTTCCGTTTATAGCGATTTCGTCGGCTTTCTTATTTTCTCTACCGCAATCTTTTTATCTTCCGCTCATTTATAACGTTAAATTCTCTTATTTATCCTATTAAATATACAAAAAATAATTTAATTGATTACTGTTTTAATCATTATTACTTTTTTATTTTATAAATAGAAACACTTACACTATTTAACTCTAATTGTTTAAAAACCGACTAACCAACCACATAAAATTAATAATAAATCAACAGGTTAACCATCACTCACTAAGATGGTATCTTTTATATCATTTTTATTCTTTATTTTTAACTTTTAATATTTAAAAAATTTAATTAAGAATCAACGCGTTACAAAAAAATAAATACATTTAATAAATTTATTAATCAGAACAATAAATAAGCATAAAGAATATTTATAAAATGCCGATACTATTTTTTAGTATTTGAAAAAATCAAAAGGATATATGGCATTAAATCAAAGAGTGAGCTAAAAAAATATTTTCATTTATTTTTTAATTCTTTGTCTATACCAGTTACAGGAAGTAAAAATAAAACTTAAAAAATCAACAAATTACACAGTTATATTTTTATGAAAAAGGAAATAACATTACATGTTTAAAAACTTCAAACAACGTTATTTGCCAAACGTCTCTTTTAATATGTCGAGTTTAAAAACAACTACTTTAGTTTGGCTTATTACAGGATCTTTAATCTTACTTCTTGGGCTAGCCTGTGTTTTATTTCTCTCCTCCGTTAATGATTACAAGAGAAACTTAAACACACTAAATAATATCTATCATGAACAATCACTACTAAATAATACATGGGAAAATCTACTACAAACACGTAATACCTTAAATAGAGCTAGTTCTCGCCACTTATTAATCATTAATAAAATGGCCACTGCAAATACTGATATCTCTTCATTATTACAACAAACTAAAGAAAAACTTCAACATGTTGAAAATGGATGGGAAAGCTTCAAGCATTTTCCTCATAATGTTGAAAATCAAAGTTATATACAACAATTAGAGCAAAAATATACTGAGCTTAATGCAGCGCTCATTGAATTTTTAGCCTTTCTAGAACAAGGCAAAACATACGAGTATTTAAATCAACCCACACAAACCTATCAAGACAATTTTGAGCAAGCCTATACTAACTATCACCAACAGCTAGAAAATTATTACACGGCTTCATTGAATGAAAGTGAATTACTGTACGATAAAATTATTTATAGCTTAATCATCATTTCAATATTAATTGTTATTTTTTCTTTCTTAGTTCAAGTCGTACTACGAAAAAACTTTATTTCACCTTTAAACGCTATAATGAAAAATATCGAAGATATTAGTCATGGTGAATTAGCAACCGATGTCACCACAAAAGGTCTATATGAAATAAATATTCTCACGACCAATATTCAAAAAATGCGAGATCAAATAAAACGGATCGTCAACAACATCAATCACAGCTCTGGCCTCATTAATTCAGAATTAAGTGATATTGCTGTTATGAACAATAATCTTGCTATTCGTGTTGAACAACAATCAGCAGCCGTACTCGAAACCTCCGCAGGAATACGACAATTAAGCGTTACATCAAAACAACATGCAGAAAATACACAAGCTTCCTGTGAGCTAGTAACAAAAACAGATACGATGATCCATCAAAGCAATGAAATGCTCGCTAACGTTGTTGAAAATATGCATGAAGTTGTCACGTTCTCTGAACAAATTAACGATATTACCTCTACGATCGACAATATTGCCTTTCAAACAAATCTATTGGCTTTAAATGCAGCCGTAGAAGCAGCAAGAGTAGGTGAACATGGAAAAGGTTTTGCTGTTGTTGCTAAAGAAGTAAGAGAATTATCCATTAGCTGTAATTTGGCATCAAAAGAGATAAAAGTACTTGTCGCTAATTCAAGTAAAAAAATAAATCAGTGTTTTCAGTTAGCCGCGGATGCAAACGATAATATGGTAGATATTTCTAAACATACTGAAAATATTAATGAAATGATCCACGATATTTCTATTTCTACAAATGAACAAAGTAATGGAATTGCTCAAATTGAAGATGCAATAAATCAATTAGATCAAACAACACAAGCTAACTCAACAATGACACGTGAATTAGTCAGTTCATTAGATTCTTTGCAAACACAATCAGATAGGCTAAAACAAGAATTAACTGTTTTTCATCAGTAAAAGCTAAGTTTACCCATATCATAAAAGCTATCTTAATCTTAGGATAGCTTTTTTATTACTGATTTAAGCCAATATTAAAAATGGCTAAATTCAGGGCTCTCTTTTTTACCGTGCGACTTTAAAAAATCTAACACTCTTCTTGGGGTTACATTTAATATACGCTCTTGTGGAAAATCTATTTGAGCTAATACCTCTAATACTCGATCAAAATTTCCTAGTGAAGAAGCAATGTGTGAGTCAGAACCGAGGGCAATTAATCCTCCTGTATCACGTACTGCTTTCGCTATTTCTATGCAGTTTTTCTCACTTCCTACTCTAGAATGAATAAATGATGAATTATTCAATTCTAAAGCAACATTGTAAGCGGCGGCAGCTTTTGCAACTTCAGCAATTTCTATTGGATATTTAGGATTACCTGGATGCGTAACCATTTGAACATGGCCACTTGCTATTGTTGCTATTAATGCTTTTGTATTATCAACAAGGCCTAATGAACTCATTACGGGTTCATGAAAACCAGCAAGTACAATATCTAATTTCTTGCTCATTTTCTCACTACAATCTGTTTCACCTTTAATATTTTTAATATTCGCTTCTATACCATAAAGAATGCCAACACCATCAATAACACGAGGGATCACCGGTAAATTAGAAAAATGCCATTCATGAGGTGCATCATCCATATCTGGGCCATGGTCAGTAACTGCAAACAATTGAATTCCCTGCTTTTTAGCTTGTTGGAAATATTCACTAACTGTACTATAAGCATGTGTACTAGCAATAGTATGAGCATGTAAATCAACGGGATACATAAATAACTCCTTTCTAAAAACACCTTATGAATATTGAGCAGATGATTTTCTTAAAAATAAGATCTATCCAAAATTAATTATCAATTCTCGTAAAAAGACATGATCATCAACAAACAATATACTATCTACTTCACTCTTTCTTACATTAGCAAGAAATGAAGATAATTTTTGATAAATATGCTTTAATCTTTAACATACTATTTAATATCAAATAGATAAATAAAGTTTCACTTTAGCACTATACACAGGAATTTTGAAAACACATTATATTGTGTAATTTCATTTTAAATCGGGTTTTCAACTTTATAAAAGGTTATTTATGTTCAGCTATCCAGCAGTCGCTCATTTTGATGAAGAAAGTGAAACTTACGAAATTACCTACCGTGATTTTGATAATATTCATGCTGTTGCTTATACAGAAGATGATATTGAACTAGAAGCCTCTGATATTTTACATGTAGGTCTTGAAGAATTTATTGCGAGTAAACTGCCTATTCCAGCGCCATCCAACGCACAACCTGGTGATTTTATTGTCTACTTGCCTCTTATTAGCTGTTTAAAAATTGCGTTACATAATGCAATGTTAGAGACAAAAACAAAAAAATCCGATCTTGCAAGAAAGATGAATTTAACGAGTGCACAGATAGAGCGTTTACTTGAAATTAATCAAACTTCGAAAGTGGATAGTCTAGAGCAAGCACTTTATTTATTAGGTTATGCTATTTCTGTCAGCGTTAACAAAGATATTACACACTAATAATTAAAATAAAAATGGCTCTAAATCGATTAGAGCCATTCGTATTAGATTATTTCACAACAAGTATGCAAAATAATTAGAGCTTTTTACTTGCTAAGAAATTCGCATGGTTTGTATAAATGGCAATAATATCTTCACCACGCCCCACTAACCCAGCAACCTGATTTACCATATCCAGATGATCTTCAGCGTAATCATCTTTAATCAATTTACCTAACCGCATACTTGTACGACCTACTAAGCCATCATTTTCACGTTCACTAAAGAATGCACTTAATATACGCATTGCAGCATGAGTTGGATCCAGTAAATTGCCTTTTTCACCAGCAATCAAACCCTGGATATAACTACCAAATGAATAGTAATGAACACCATTTACGATTTCTTTACCTTCACCACCACGAACAGCTGGCAACCCTTGTGGGTACTTTTTATTAAATTCAGTTACATTCTCAGTCGTTAATGCTTCTAATGCAGCAACAGCATCTTGTGGATTACCACGATTACCTGAAAATGTAGAAATAATAGTACCAATAGCTTTCATTACTGCATCAGCAATATATTCTGGCACACTATCCTTGCGCATAATACGTCGTACTAAATCTGCAATCTCTGAACCATGGTTTACACCATTAACAGAGGTAACAGAAGCAATGCTCTTTGCATGTTTTGCAGCAACATAACGACATGCTAATGGGCCTTGGCTATGACCGATTAAATTTACTTTTTTTGCTTTAGTTTCTTTGAGAACTTTTTGCACAAATTCCCAAAGTTGTTCACCACGAACTTCGTTAGAATTAAATGCAGAAAGAGATGCAGTAAAAACTTTATGACCATCCTTTTCTAAGGCATCAGCGATACCATAAAAATAAGGATAACCCACGATATCATCAAAACCAGATAAACCATGAACTAAAACAATTGGATATGTAGTTGACATATTTTCCACTCCTTGGGTTTAAATTAATCTATTTAATTTGCTAAACATCCTATTAGCAATACTTAAAACAACATTTAGAATACAAAATTTAAAATACAATCTTTAAAGTACAAAAATCAAAGTAAATATCGTATTTTTATACCTTAATTGTTCTAAGTGTTATTAGCATAATCTCTATTTTACGATCGTAAAGCATTATTTTAATCAATTTTAATTTTTATCATTTAATCAACATCCGAAAAAATCAGCATACCTTCAATCATACCTTCTGCTTTTTTCAGTTTTTTTCCAATATATGTATCGGAACATTGATTATATTTTGCAAGTTGAATAAACGTTTTGCCAAAGACATAGTAATTAATAAGTAATTGATAGTCCTCTTTATTATGCATCATCAATCTTTTCATTAAATCATTGATAATATTAGCATTATGATGAGTGCATTTTTTTCTTAACTTTATACGTTCTGGAATAAGTTCTTTTTTATTATTATTCAATAAATTAATAGCATTTTGATCATTAGCTACCCATGATCCCCACTCTTCCAAAATTTTTGAAATATTTTCCATATTAACATCCTTATTCTTCCATAGAGTAATAATCGCATCCTGCAATCATTTATGATGAACCATTAACACTTAATAAATATTTACATTAATATAGTGATCAACGAGTAATTTACAACTCAGATTTATAAAGATAATGAACTTTGAAGTTAATTTATTGATAGAAATGGAAAATAAAAAAGATACAACTAGCCACTTTAATTAAAAATTAAATAATTTTGAAATTATAAAGATTATTTTCTCTTAAAATGGCTATAAATAGAAAGGCGTATAAATTATGGTAATACTTCTTCAGGACGTAAAGTGAGCACTTCATACCCTGTTGCTGTTACTAAAATAGTATGTTCTGATTGAGCCGATAGCTTTTTATCTCTTGTCACAACTGTCCAACCATCTTTTTTGGTTTTTATTTTAGCGCCACCTTGATTTATCATTGGTTCAATCGTAAAAGTCATACCTTCTTTTAGTTCAACACCTTGCCCTTTAATACCATAATGTAGTACTTGTGGCGCTTCATGCATTTCTCTTCCTATTCCATGCCCACAATATTCTCTCACTACACTATATCCATGGCTTTGTGCAAAGCTTTGAATAGCATGACCAATATCACCTAATGTCGCACCTGGTTTTACTTCCTTAATACCTTCCCACATGGCTTGGTAGGTTGTTTTTGCTAATTTACGCGCAATAGGAGATGCCTCTGGCATAATATACATTTTACTCGAGTCAGCAATAAATCCATTTTTTTCTAATGTAATATCAACATTAACAATATCTTTGCTTTTAAGGCGTTCATCGGCTTTCGGCACGCCATGGCAAACAACTTCATTGATAGATGTATTTAGTACATATTCATAACCATATTGACCTTTACTTGCTGGTCTTGATTGGAGTTCATTGACAATAAAATCATCAACTTTATCGTTAATCTCTAGTGTAGAAACACCCGGTACAATAAAATCATCAAGCATTGTAAAAACTTTCGCCAATAAACGCCCTGATTCACGCATTAATTCAATTTCATCAGCCGTTTTAATCGTTATTTTGTCCACTTTTCTTTCCTCTTATTCTACTTCTTGCTTGATGGCTTCTTTTTCCAGCATCTCATTGATAATCATAGGAAACGTTTTATCTGGGTTTAATTCTGCTTGAATGCCAATTTTTATCCAAAACTCTGCCTGAGCATTAACAGAGCGTGACATCACATTACTTGCTTTTCGCAAATACTCATGTAATTCATCAGAAATTTTTACAATACCCACGCCAATCCTTATATACAAATCATAATAAAACATATACGTTCTATCATAGAATCAAACGCTTCTTCTTTCAATTGCTATTCAATGCTCCCATAGACATAAAATGCTTAAATAAGAAAAATAAGAAGAAATAAAATTCAGAATAATGAGATCCTACTTTTGCTTTTCATATACTGAATCAAACTCTCCATAAATTCATGACATTGACTTCAGACTATCCCAAATTACAACTGTTTATCTTTAAATACGACTCACCTAAGAATTAGCTGAGAGACAAATTAGAAAACAAACGCTAATTTAGTATTAATAAAATTTAGAAGTGAATTTCGTATAAATACTAAGGAAAGCAAGGATATGAATCTATTCAAAACAATTACATCACTTTCGTTATTGAGCAGTATTTTAATACTAACCTCTGGCTGTACAACAATTGAGAAAAATTATCCCACTAGCTTAAGTGTTGCTAATGAGCAAACAGAAAATAGAGCCCTTTCAACAAAATGGGGAGAGAATTTACTTTCTGTTACTGAAAGTGTTGAAGCATATCGATTATCACAGGCACCTTCACAAACAACATCTATATTTTATCAAAGTGGAGCACCTGCCAATTCTTATTCTAAAGTTTCACGAATTAGTGAAAGCCCAGTCCAGTTATCAATCTTAACTGAACACAGAAATATAATGCCATTATATCACTCGCAAAATAATCAATATCTATTGTATGGAAAACCGAGTGAGCGTTATATTATTTTTCTACATAACACTAGTTATAAAATAATGTACGAAGCTGTTATTACTGTTGATGGTTTAGATGTAATCAGTGGCACAGCCGGTTCTTATCAAAATAGAGGTTATTTATTAAGACCGGGTGATACTTTATTTGTTGAGGGTTTTAGAAAAAATCAGCAACAAGTTGCCGCTTTTCGTTTTGGCGCACCTGAGGAAGGATATGTCAATTATAATACTCAAGGTGATAAAAGAAATACTGGCGTAATTGGTATTGCGCTTTTTGAATCAGAAGAAGGCACACAAAAAACAATAAGAAAATGTAGCTATTTACCAAATCCTTTCCCAAATAGTCACTATGCACCAGAGCCTTGCATTCCTTAATGTTTATTCATTACGTCTCTTTTAAAATAGCGTAAATTATTACGCTATTTTTGAGCTTCATGAAATCAAGACTCTTAAGATTTATATTAGCATTTAATGCTAGTACACTTTTTCTAGTTCCCTATTTTAGTATACTTAATCTCTAACAACGCTAGCATTAACGCCTTTCTATACATCATCACCATTCCCTTAATTGTATCAACTTATAGGAGTTATCATGCCTGTAAAATCACATCGTATTATATTAACTGGCGGTCCTGGTTCTGGGAAAACCACGCTAATAAATGAACTTAAAAATAGAGGTTACCCTTGTTCTTTAGAAGCAGGAAGAGCCATTATTCAAGACCAAAGTATTATTGAAGGAAATGCATTACCATGGGAAGATCCTAACGCTTTTGCACAAGCAATGCTAATTTGGGAATTACGGTCATGGCATGAAGCAAACAACAATAAAAGGCTTTATTTCTATGATAGAGGCATCCCTGATATTGCAGGCTATTTACTACTATGTGGTTTAGCAATTCCCAAACACCTTGATAAGGCAATTAGCTTATTTCGTTATTCCACAAATGTGTTTATTGCGCCACCATGGGCTGAAATTTATACTCAAGATCAAGAAAGAAAACAAACAGAAAAAGAAGCTGAAGAAACCTATTTAGCTATGAGAGCTGTTTATAAAAAATATAATTATGATTTAATAGAACTGCCTAAAATAAAAATAACTGATAGAGCTAATTTTATTATTAATAAAATCTAAAAAATCATTATCAGCCAGTAGTCATTACTGGCATAGATAATAGTGTTAGTTTTTAATAAGAAGCCATGATCCGTAAATCAGGTTTTTCTCCTCGCATAATAGCCCGCTGTTGTTCATGAACCGCTTCATTAATTGCTTTTTGCTCTCCAGGTGTTCGAGTATTCTTACCACAAACTAATGTAGAACACACTGGACTACCTATTCTATGGTTTCCTGAATTACCCGCACTAAAAGTAACGTTATCAGTAGTACAACCCAATAATAAAAAAGATAATAAAGTAATTACTATGCGCATGATTTTTCCATATAAAATTAAATTTTAAATTGATATTAATATATTAATAGGCATCAAAAGTATAATGTGGTTTTTGTTTCCATTTAAATTCAACTGTTTGTTTTTCTTCATTCCAAATAGGTTCAGGAACGGGCATGGTAAAGCTTATTTTTTGAATAGGCTTTAATGTTGAATTATTATTTAAATACTGATTATTTAATGATGGTTTTTCCTCGTTTAAACCAACTTTAAAGACTTGTCCAAATCTTTTTTTTTCCTCTTGCACTTCCATTTCAAAACGAGATTGTTTTCCTAACATAAAAACCAAGTTATTATTAACTGCGTGACTATCAGGGGTGAGATTACTAGACTGTGTTTCAATTAATTGCGTCTGAGTTGCTTTATTAGTGGTACATCCAGAGCTTATAAATATAGAAAGTAATAAAAATAAAAAGTAATACATAAACTGAATATCAATAAGAAATAGGAGTTGATAATTATTCCATAAAATCTATTCTCCACCAAAATAAATTTTACTGTTTATATAAAAATAAAAGCAATCGCTCATAAAACGATGATTAGAAATAATTTAAGCTATATTACAGCGAAAAATAAAGAATAAATAACTAACTTAACTAAAATAAAAAAACAAACTGAAAAACTATTATTGTTTCAAAAGTTGTTATTCCCATAACCATCACATCTATTTTATTAAGATAATTAGCAAAATCGAAATCTAAATTTTCAGGATTTTCAATATGGGTAAGACAATCAATATTATCTTTTTTATCAGCAACATAACTATTTAAACTGGTTGCGATATAAATCATATTGTTTATTTTAAGTACGCTTTATTAAGGAGGTAAGTTAAAACTAAAAAAGAGAAAATAAAAATAGAAAAGAGATTAAAATTAATTATTTCTTAAATTTACATTAAATTAATAAAGCAATGCGATATAAGAATTAATTTTATCTTTAAGCAAGAAAAAAGCCTTATAACTTTAATTATTATAAGGCGTATTACAACAGAATAAAATTTATTGACCTGCTGACATTTTTTTCATTTGCTCTAAAGAATCTAAAGCTTGCTTACAAGTACTTTCCTGAACATCTTTAGGTAATGCCGCAAATTGTTCTTTAGCTTGAGCATATTGCGCTTTCATCGCTTCTGCTTGAGCCTTAGTTGCATCATTTTTTGCCATTAGCTCAACATAAGAGTCTGTTTCTTTAAAATAGTCTTCACATGCTTTAGATAAATCAGCAGAAACAGCAATAGAAGAAATTGATAATAAACCCAATGCTAAAATAAGCTTTTTCATAATTATCCTTTAAATATTATTAACAGTTAGAAAGTAACTTCCAGTATTTATCTTAAGTTAGCATTATCTCAAAAAATAATGAAATAGGGATAAGTATTATCTTAATTAAGAAATAAAGTCTAATCTAATAATGATTGTTATGATAAATATAATCAAAATATGATAATTAAATTTAGTTTATTAACTTTGACGTGATCTATATAAAAGAATCAGATGTTATTCTTATATATAGTTGCTCCGTACTTAATAGGTTCTATTAGTCAGGGGGGCTTCCCCCATCAACGGAGGCATTTGATGTCTATAAAATGGGTTTTAATCCTATCTGGGTTTATTATCGGTACTATTGCGTTACTTCTTGGTATTAACGGAAATCCACCTAACATGGGTGTTTGTGTCGCTTGCTTTATTCGTGATAGTGCGGGAAGTATGGGCTTACATCACACAGAAACGGTACAATATCTTCGCCCTGAAATATTCGGTTTTATTCTAGGTTCTTTTATTGCCGCACTTATCTTCAAAGAATTTCAGTCAAAAGCTGGCTCTGCACCTATTATTCGTTTTACGCTAGGTTTTCTGATGATGGCAGGCTGCTTAGTTTTTTTAGGTTGCCCATTAAGAATGGTACTACGTATCGGTGCTGGCGATTTAAATGCTGTAATAGGATTAGTGGGATTAATAATAGGAATTGGCATAGGCAGTTTATTTGTTAAAAAAGGATTTTCTCTCCCAAGAAATTATAGCCAATCTTCTATAGAAGGTTTTGTTTTACCTATTATATGTATATTCCTCTTTGCACTATTCTTATGGAACAGTGATATATTCAATGCCAGTGTGAAAGGTCCAGGAGCAAGTCATGCGCCAGTGTGGATGTCTATCATCGCAGGGCTTATTATTGGCTTTATTATTCAACGCACAAGATTTTGTTTTATTGGTATGGCCAAGCATATATTTTTATCACGCAATTATAATATGGCGTTTGGTGTAATCGCATTAACACTCGTTGTGCTTTTGGGGAATCTCTATTTAGGTAAGTTTAATCTTGGTTTTGAAAATCAACCCATAGCCCACAGCGATGGACTATGGAATTTTCTCTCTATGGCACTTGTCGGCTTGTGCGGTGTCCTCATTACGGGTTGTCCATTACGACAGCTCGCTAATGCAGGTCAAGGTAACTCAGATGCGGCAGTCAGCGTCATGGGTATGTTAGTAGGGGCTGCATTTGCTCATAACTTCACTTATGCTTCAAGCCCTGCTGGTGTTACAGATAATGGTAAGCTAGTTATTATTATTGGTTTATTGTTTGCAGTCATTGTTGCTACTATTTATACCTATGTTGTAAATAAAGCAAAAAATAATGGAATTAGAAAAAATGACGCATAATTATTTATTTCTTTTTCATGAGCAATATGCTGTAAAAAAACTTCAGCAACAACTCCAACAAGATAATTTTTCCTCAAACATTATTGATGCCCCGCGAAAAATATCATCTGAATGTGAGTTAGCCGTATCCATTTATTTTTCTGCTGATGAAATTTATAAACAGTATATTAATGATAATGTTAGAGCTGTTTATAAAATAAATAAAAATCATTTTGATGTGCTTTGGAAAGATGAGTTTTGACATAGTACAGAGTTAAATTATCCTTTTTAGAACCTAGATAATTAAAAGGCTACACAGTAGCCTTTTCTTTATAAATAAAACCTTGTGGTTTATATAATTTTCATATCAACAATAATTTATTTTTCTAAAAGCAAAAAACCATCCCTTTTTAGTTGGATGGTTTCTGTATCTTTATGGATTTAAAGAGTAATTATTTTTATTACTCATCTTCCGGTGGATTTTTAAGGATCTGATGAATTTCCTCTTTCAGTTTTAATTTTTGTTTTTTTAGCTCAACAACTTCTTCACCATATCCTCTTCTATCTTTATGTTCTAATCTAACAATTTTATGGTCAAGTTCGTTATGTTGTTCAAAAAGAGCGCGAAAATGAGGATCAGTTTGACGAAGTTTTGAAATTAAATCACGATATTCTGGAAACATAAATAGTGACCTTCCTTATTAATAGTGAATTAAATACTCTTATAATATTTACTCAAACTGATTAACCTGTCATTGTCTTTATGTTGAAAATAAGATCAACATCAATTAATATTTTTAATTTCTAAAATAACTTAATACTTTTATATTCTCATATCGCTATAAAATTCAATAATTAAGAGTATATAAAATGTAAATCTACTTAATCTAAACACTATAAATTAATAATAAATACTTATTCATTTATTTCTTCAAACCAAACATCTTCATATCCATCTCTATCAATAATAAAATTATACCCTTCTGGCAAATAAAGATAATTTATTACTTCAGGGAGCAATTCTTCCAAATGTTCTGTATGCAATGGTTGATAAAAATCGTCCTTTGCACAAAATTCTGCACAATAGAAAAACCAACTTATAGTATCACCTTCAGAATGCTTTACGCGTGTACCATAAATAGGGGTACCATTTAGGTTATCTAAAGCAATCGCGACCATTTCTTCTGGTTTTTGAGGTGAAACACCATATCTTTCACACATTATTTTTTGTTGTTTAGTAATAAATAACTTATCGTTTTTATTCATATTGCATCTTTAATTTTACAGGGAAAGACAGAGAAAAGTTTATTAGTTATTGATTATAATTAGTTTATCGTTATCTACCAAGTGTTGATAAAAAAGAACATAGCCCTATCTATTTACATAGCAAAAGTAAAAAAACAGTAAATCTACGAAGCTTCACACGAGCAAATAGAATGAAAAAACGACAATTTGTCTTAAAACTAGACGAAGTAAAGCATAAAAGCACTTTTTACTAAAAAAAAAGCATTTATTGTTAATTTATAAAATGAAAATTCACTACATTTATACCGATCTCTAATAGTTTTCTATACCCATCTATTCGAGTCACTAAGCCCAATGCCGCCACATTGGGCTTTTTTATTGGCAATAGTTGTTGATATCATTTTCTCATTACAATTAGCTTTACATCTCTTTAACTTTACTCAACTATTTTTGGTTTTATTAATATCCATACCTATTATTTTAAAGTTTGCTGGATACAAACTATAATCCATTATTACTGTTACGACTCAATTTTATAGTATAAGTAATAAAATAAGGATGCCGACTCAATTCCCTTTTGCCGGCATGAGTCATTATTTATTAGATGGAATCTCTTGCTCTTGTAATTTAGAAAGAGCTAATTCTTTCATCCAATCTGCAAGTAGTGGTGCTGTTTTTATTGAGTCCAATAATGCACGCTCTTTTTTTGTTAAACGAATGACAATAACTTCTGTTTTCATTGTAGACATAATAATTTTCCAGTTGTAAAAGAGAAAATATTGGCACAAAACAATTACAGAACGGTCTGACTTACACGGTTTTACAAACTCATCATTTAAAGACATTAGCGGTACGCTATCGATAGGATATTTGCGATACAGTTCGTTGTTTATTTTTAGGAAAAACATTAACATATTCACGATAAATTAGAAAATAGACAGGTATCATTCATGTTTCTAAATCCCAAAAGAACTGTAAAAGCCAATGTAAGAAAAAGAAACTCAATTTTTCCTGGTTTGGGAACCACATACAGAATTAATCTTTCTGATGATGGACCGTCACCACAAGAAATACAAAAAATAGAATTTAATAAATTTGCAGATAACGCCGTTGATGAAGTCTCTACAATGATTGGCTGCTTTGAAAGATTAGAAAAAAAAAGCAAAAGCCCTAACTCTGATAAGCCACTGCATTATGAAAAATTAGACAATGAGTTTCTTAAACTTACCGTATCATTTTTTCAAATTATTCAAGAAATTAGATATTCAGGCGATACAAGTCAACACGCAAAGAATAGAATTACCACATCATTATTTGGGATAACGCGTTGGCTAGATAATAAATATCCATCATGGAATAGTGAAAGAGCTGAAGTAGAAAGAAACGGTAGAGAAATTGAGAAAAGAGTTAAAAAAGAATTCAAAGCAAAAAGATTTTATAAAACAAAATTTGCTATTTTAGCTATTGCTACTTTTTTTGTCCCCTTTATTTTTTGCTGGTTTTCTCTACAAAAAAAATATCCTAAATGGTTTAAAGTTATCAGTTTCTTATGGGCTGTATTTATTGCTATTCTAGTATATAGAACACCCAAAGTATAATATCCATCAATTATAACACTCTCTTTTTTAGCTTATGGTGTTTTGTTTAAAAAAACACCATAAGTCAAATCACCTCCCTAATATATATTATTCTATATAATAAATAATTATGTTTTTATTTAATAGAATTCACCTTAAGAAAGATTATATTCTAAATAAAATTTTTTAAGGTTATTTAAATTGATAAAAAAAACAAACAATATAATCATTAAGCATAAATTAACTATTTTTCACACAATAAAAAAACAAAAAGGTCATTTTTTATGCTATTGAATAAACATTTTAGTAAGAATATTATTACTATAAGTATATTATCTTTCTTAGCCAGTTCAGTTTATGCAAAAGAAAATAGTATACAAGGCGTTAGTCTCTCTAATAATGAAATTATCTCTAATTCAACTTATCGTGATACAACAAATCTTTATATAGATAAAAGCCACGAAATAAAAAATATTACTCTTGAAAATGAAGCAATATTAAGAATGAATGGTAATAGTCTAGCGATAGGTACTATCGTTAAAGATGATGCGACTATTAGCATGTATGCTCATGATACAAAAGAAATAGGTATTCCCACTATTAAAGATACTATCGTAACAGGCACAAGTAGTATTGATATGAACGCAGGTTCATCATCTATAGGCAAATTATTTATAGATAAAAATGCTGAGTTATATATTGATAACACTGATACTGAATCTACTGATGTCTCTAAAAATGATCCTGCCCCTTCAGCTAAAATCGTTATAGAAAACTTAACACTAGCAGGTAAAACATATGTTTTGCCCTCATGGAATGAAGATTATGGTGATGATGGTGATGCCCCTAGACCCGAAAAGCCAGGTCCAGAATTAATTACTCAGATTAACAATTTAGAGATGCAATCTGGTAGCCAATTTGAAATGGAACATTATATTTCTGGTATGCAATTTAATCGACTTGAATTAAAAACGCTCACCGGTGAAGGGACTTTTATTTTAAGTAGTAACTTAGCCAATGGTTTAAGCGATAATATTTATATTGAAGAGCATGCAACTGGGCATTTTGGATTAAAAATAAATGATAGCGGAGAAGAAATTTTTGATCCTAAAAATACGCAACTAGTTTATGTAAATAGTGGTGATGCTGATTTTAATTTATTAAATAAAAACGGTAATGTTGAAGTTGGTGTTTGGAAATATAAACTAAATAGTAAAACTCATGATGGTCATACAGAGTGGTATCTTGTAGGCGGAAAAGCTAACGAGCAGGATACTTCTAAACAACCTGATACCTCTAAACAGCCTGATACTTCTAAACAGCCTGATACTCCTAAACAGCCTGATACTTCTAAACAGCCTGATACTTCTAAACAGCCTGATACTCCTAAACAGCCTGATACCTCTAAACAGCCTGATACCTCTAAACAGCCTGATACTCCTAAACAGCCTGATACTCCTAAACAGCCTGATACTCCTAAACAGCCTG
Source organism: Proteus cibi (assembly GCF_003144405.1). GTDB lineage: Bacteria > Pseudomonadota > Gammaproteobacteria > Enterobacterales > Enterobacteriaceae > Proteus > Proteus cibi. The sequence continues at coordinate 66,892 of NZ_PENW01000015.1, read as the reverse complement.
ATACTCCTAAACAGCCTGATATTTCTAAACAGCCTGATATTTCTAAACAGCCTGATATTTCTAAACAGCCTGATACTTCTAAACAGCCTGATACTCCTAAACAGCCTGATACTCCTAAACAGCCTGATACTCCTAAACAGCCTGATACTCCTAAACAGCCTGATACTCCTAAACAGCCTGATACTCCTAAACAGCCTGATACTCCTAAACAGCCTGATACTCCTAAACAGCCCCATATTGCTCAACCTATATTAAGCAATAGTGCTCAAGCCGTTATTAATATGGCTTCAGCTCCGCAACACATATTGAGCACTGAGATGAGTACGTTACGCCAAAGAATGGGTTTCTTACATGAAAATAATAATGATCTCGGAGTGTGGGTTCGCTATTTAAATGATAATTCTCATTTGAACGATAAAGGTTATAGTCAATTCCATTCAAATTTAAATGGAATGCAAATCGGTATAGATAAGAAAATAGCCATAAATAATGATCAATTGCTATTTGGTTTAATAACTTCTTACACTAAGAGTAAGATTAAATCTGACAATATTAATAATGGTGATATTAATAGCTATAGCGGTGGTATTTATTTAACTTGGTTTAATCATTCTGGTTTTTATGTAGACTCTTTATTTAAAGTGAATCATTTTCATAATGAAATCAATACTAATATGAATGAAGGTAGAAGAGTTAAAGGAAACTACAATCAAAATGCGGTTACAACGTCAACAGAAATAGGCTATCCTATTACGTTTTCAAACGCCTTGACACTTACACCATACAGCCAGATCCTTTATTCTCATATTGGTAAGTCACATTATTTGTTAGATAATGGAATGAAAGCAAACATCCATAATGCAAATAGCTTAAAAGGTGAATTAGGCACTATATTAGAAAGTGATTTACTCATTGCAAACCACAATGTTAAGCCTTACATAAAAGCAGCAATATCTCGTGAATTTATTAAAAGTAACGAAATAGAGATTAATAACGTATTATTTGATAGTAATTATTCAGGAAATACGGGTAAGTACGGCGTTGGTTTAACAACTAATCTAGGTCATGATTCACTTCTCTATACTGAAGTGAGCTATCAAAATGGTAACAAACTAGAAAATCCAATATATGTAACAGCAGGATTTAGAATGAGTTTTTAATTATTTTATTTTTCATTTTATAAAATATAAATATAAAAAAACCTCATAACTTTATGAGGTTTTTTTTGAATAAATGTAACATTCCTTATTATTTGCTATTGATTTAATTATTGATAAACTAAAATTTCGAATAATAGAGGGGGTTTTATGAGACTTATTCTGGCGTTATTACTACCTTGGTTACAATTTTTCACGATTGGCCGCCCATTTGCGGGCATTTTTTGCCTTATCCTGCAAATCACCTTAATCGGATGGATCCCTGCAGCTATCTGGTCGGTTTACGCCCTTTCTCAATACAATACGGATAAAAAAATTGAGAAAATGTCTCGTGGCGGTTAACGATTAAGCCCCACGAATGTGGGGCTATCGATTGGCGAATACACTCTCAGTGACATTACCTTTTTGATTAGCCTCAAACACAGCAAATGCTACATTTCATCGCAATAGCAGCATTATTTTTATGCTCATGAATTTCATTTCTCCGTACTAAGACTGAGTAGAGCCATTGTTTTTGATTATCACTATGCGCTCACTGTGAGTGTAGTACAGACCATCACTCACATAAGAGACTGCGACAATGCGACCCATTAAAAAACCCCGCGATTGCGAGGCTTTATTTATTAAGGCTAAAAATTATAATTTAAAACTCATTAGCATATGGAAAATCAAAACCTTGAACCATTTTAATCATATCATCTTCACCCGGTGCGACATCCATAGGATATGCTAAAGCATCATCCGTTGACCAATCATCTCGTGCAGAATTAATAACAGGAATAAAAGGAAACAAAAATAATTTATTTTCTAAACAAAAAACTACGAAATAACTATCTTTTCCCAAAATAGGATCTTTTTGCCAATGACCTATAGGACCAACATACTCAGGAAATGAACGACGAATAATAGAAATAATTAAAGCGCCTTGGTAATATTCCCCAAGCGGGGTACGCACCATCTCCTTAATTTGATCTGACGTTAATTCAACATACTCTTGTGTATCTTTTCCATTATTTTTAATAGTTAACATATTCACTACTCCTTTAGTGTTTATGATGAAGAGTTATCTTAACCCCTCGTTTTTATACTTTTAACGGCCCAAAAGCACTGTCTAAATATACAGTATCTATTATTTATATATCTAAGAACTGTCCGAATAGTCAATAATCTTCTTCATACTTTTTCCTTAAAAAATAACATTGATTATTAGCAGCTTGGATAACTAGTGCTATTTAATACAATAGCTTTCCGTTTTAATTGCACTTAAGATCTTTTTTATTAAAAAGTATCATTTTATAAATATAATTAAATCTTATAATGATAACTTAATATTCAATTATGTTATCATTAGAAAAATAAAATTTAGAGATAAAATATAATGGAAATATTCGATATAGATAAAATAATGAATAACTTACCTGACAAGGATATAAGAAAAATAAATCAAACTTATAACAACCAAACCAATAAAGAAGAAAATTTCAATAAATGGTTTTTTGACACATTTATCTTTGAGCATATTTTATTTGAAGGGTTGTTTATTTCACTTACTATAATTTTTATTTGTATACTCACATCAGTATCCACACCTCATCTATTCTATTCATTCTTAATTTTAGTTTTTATTTACTTCACTATGAGTTTAGTCATTACTATCTATGATTGTTTTAATAATAAAATATCACTAATTTTATTCTTTAGAGTAAAGAGAATTGCAATAATGACCAGCCTAATGAATAAATGATCTATTTGTAACTAAAGAAAATCAATCTAACTTATTGGGTGTTTTCATCAGATGTCTCGTCGTTATTATATATCTTTAATATTAGAATAAATTTTCCCCAATAAAAAACACCAGCGGTTAACGGATGGCTATCTAAATAAATGTCATCAACATCACTCAATGAAAACAGCTTATTGATTTTATTGATAATAATCATGGAGTAGCCAATGAAGGCTACACTACCCATGAGCTTTGTGTTACTCCTGGTGAATTACTTTTCTCATCAAGAGAGTTAAATAATTGGATTTGGGCTAAAAATGAAAATAATGAGGATGGTTGGGTGCCACTTTCAAATGTATCAGAAATCATAGAGTAATCATTACTATCTAATTAATCATTTTGTTTTCTCTGTTTTTTAACTTATGTTGCAGGGCTTTATTTTAGTAATTATACATGAATTTCTATCAGTCCAGAGTTGATATCTAATACATTCTATGTGTTTTACTTTCTGCTCCTATTGAGGCTCTTTTTATTATTAAAATCTAAAGAGTAACGTTCATTATTAACAAATTGTCTTAATGAACATTGGTGATCTATTGTTTTCACACAGACTAGTGAAAGCCCTGTGGAAGCCCAAACTCACAGCGTGATTTTTATAGATTAAAACCCCGCAATGATACCGAATATATTTAACCCACTGTGTTTTAATCAAAAACATTATTAATAATTGAAGTGACTATCGCTGTACTTAATGCGATCAATACCAAATCATTTCCAACAATGCGCCATTCGTAACCAGGATAGTAAGGTAATTGGCTAAGCATTTTTTCAGGAACCATTTTCTTCGCAATACCGGGAGGCAATGGCTTTCCTCTTACTAAATTTTTAGCAATACCTGGAGGGAGTGATGAATATCCCGTAAATCCACCATTCAACGCAATTGCTCTAGCCTCATTATAAGATAAAGAAATTGAGAAAGAGGTTTCATTATCAAATTGATTATTTTGTGATTTATTATGCCATTTGTTTGGTTTCTCGCCTTGATATCCTTTATTGTGACCTCTTCCATGTCCATTATCTGGATCTGCATAAGAAGAAACAGATATCATCGACAAACCTATAATCACCAACAATAAGTTACTTATTCTAGAAAGAGTGCTCATGTCTATGACCTCAACAATTAATTTTTCACAGAATATCCTTCGAGGCACACAACTACCATAAGTAATACTCCTAGAAAAAATAACTGACAGGTGTCATTGTTGCTAACTTAGTTACGAATACATAACTAAGTCTTTTTTTATTTCAAACACTTCTGCCTTATATACTCCTGTAACCCTTTAATCATCTGCTCTGACTCTGCAATTCGCTCTCTGAGTAACCCATAATTTCAGATATCGATGTCAGTAGGTCTGGTAGTGGATGCATAAGCCAAGCTGGTGGCGGGAGTGGTTTTGCTTTTTGGGCACTCGGTTTTGATATACACCCGTTCAGGATGACGCTCACTAATATCACGCAAGCGACTAATTTCATTCTTAGCATTCGCTAACTCCTGCGTATATTGAATATCCAACTGATTTAATCGCATTATGCGTGCTTGATAATCAGTGTTAATAGACTTCTGTTCTTCGAGAGCCACCGTTAGTTTTTTGTTGGTATCTATCAGTGAATTAATCCTGTTAGCTTGCCTGTTAATCACCCAATAACTACCCACAATGATGCCTACCATCGCAATGACAGCATAGAGTTTTCCGTATTTCATGATTAGTACCGATGATGTGAGAGTGCAATCTGACTGCGTTTTTCTAAACTCACTTGGTCTTTAGTACATGAGGTATCAATCAAGAGATAAATGCCACCAGTGACTGTAATGAGTCATGCAAGGATAAAGCTGATAATGATGATTAAAGGTTTCCATGACATAGTGCTGACTCCGCCTCTCGACGACTGACAAGCCCTCGCCAGACCTTTCCTCCTGCATAAACCCAACGTTTTATTTCTTCACAGGCACCCGCTCTATCACCCGCATTTAATTTCTTAAGTAATGTTGAGCGAGCAAATGCGGTTGTACCCACATTAAAAGCAAAGGAATATAAAGCAGCTTTGGTGTAATCATCGAGTGGTACTTTGATTAATGTATCGACTTCCAGTAACGCATTAGAAACAATCACAAGGCCGTACATGGATATCCATGTATTCGTTTGTTGTAAGTGTCCCTGAATAAATTGCTTCGCTTTCTCTAACAAATAAACACAACTCTCTTGTGTGTTTTTTCGCCAATAAGATTCAATCGCCACCAGCAATGGAGCGCCTGCATCATTAATCTTTTGTGTACCGATTCGATACTGTTTTTTACCTGCGGGAGATGTCGTGCAAATTAGTTGTGTGAGTTGTTGAGTTTCGCCATCAGCCGTATGGATATTCGCCGTTAAATGATAGAGGCATTCTTCTCACTGTCTGTTTCTGAAGCATAGTGAAAACTAAACTGTAATTCGCTTATCTCTTTTGACATAACATTTACCGATTTATTTAGTTAATAAGGTGCCGACTCACAGCTCTTGTGTGAACGGTATAAGTGGGTGTTGATTCTGTGGTCGGCGTAGATGAAAAGGCTACAAAGTAACCTTATTTAATTTAAGGTTGAATATACTAATGAGAATAATTATCATTACATATATATCAAGTTGACAGGTTTGATACGAATTAGTACGACATGACTTACATTGCTTCTTGCGTTTATTTTATATGCCGATATGACTCCTAGCGTATCGGCATTTTTTTATTTTGTTTTGGGCGGTTCTTTCATACTTATAGTTTAGATATTCTGTTCAGCGCCAAGAGCAGTCATAGGCACCCTGAAAATCACACTATTCTTGACTTTAACCCGTTCAATCTCAATGTTCATGAAGAATATCATACGAGAATGTGACGTGTTCACGAACAAATTCTTTATCCTTTACTGCAGGTTGTATTTGCTCAATGGTGATTACACAAAGAATGCCCGCGGAGTTCATGAGAACTGCTTTTTGCCTAACTTCGAGTTGGACAGTTCGAATAGACCTGATTAACGGCTTGTAATCTAATGGTTCGGAACACGATTCAGGAAGAAACCAAACAGCCTCGAGTCCATAATCTTTATAGATCCTAATTGTCTCACTATTTGCTTCGTCGATCATTATATCAAAGTGATACTCACCATAACCTACTCGGTAGAAAGGATTATCATTGTAACAAAAGGTCACGCGACCATTGAGAGCTGGACTAGTATAGTATGCAGGGTCACGCATATTACTTATGCACTCAAGCCGAGCAGCACGTTCACGAAGCATTGGTTGATGGATAGCATGACTTTTGTCGGCCGGTAAGCCTTCAATCCAACGCCAAACATCCTCAATCTGAGCTGCTCCAGGAAAATCCTCTTTATCTGGGCAGCAATTGAAGTCAAAGCCTTTTGGATTATGCTCAACTAACCAAGCTGGCAACTTTCGTTCGGGATTTTGAACAAAAATAACTGATAACCAAGCATTAGGCTTGTGCAAAAAAGCCTCACTTATCCATTTAGTCTCAATTCCTACCCCTGAATTTGGCATGTTATTTGCTCTATGTACATAGTTATCATCAACAATTAAAAGCACATGTGTGGCCTCAGTAACCTCTCTCATAAATCCATTCAAGCTGGAGCCATATTCAACAGCTTCATCAATTTTGATAGCATAACCAGCCAGATGGAGATGGCTTGCTAACAAACGAACCCATGCCCGATGGCTTTCAGACGTCCATGCATAAGAGATAAATAAATTGCTTTTCATTCTTCCATTTCCAATGTGATCAATACTGATAATTATAATTTAGGTTACTAAAGAATCTTGTTTGTAATCAATAAAAACCATGACGTCAGCTCTTCGCTCATTGCTGCCACTGGATCTTTCCTAAAGCAGCTTTGTGCCTGAAGTAGAGTTACTAACTTTTTCCGTTGGAGAGTTTCTCAAGTGTCGGATATTGGGAAAGAACTTCGATGATCCGTGAGACACATTCATCACTGGATAAACTGTATGAGTCTAAAATAAGGTGTTCTCTGTTCCATGGTTCATAAGTCAAGTTTGTGACATGTTTCCAGTCAGGCAAGGTTAATCCCTCAACTTCAGACACTCTGGTTTCAACTCGTTTACGATGCTCAATTATATCGGAACATATGATCTCAATTTCTAAATAACCAGTTCTTGTGGATAAAGCTATTTCTCGATAGGCATCACGGGTTAACGCCAATGGATTCACTGAGTCAGCAATTACTGTCGCCCCTAATTGTAGATTCTCTCTGGCGAGTGAGTAAGCGACAAAATAACCAGCTGGCCCCATTTCGCGATCATCTTCATCGGCTTTGTGTATGGCTTGCTCAATCGTGTCGATTCGCAAGTAAAAAGCGTTTAACCGCTTTGCCAAAGCCTGAGCGATAGTACTTTTTCCGCTTCCCGGCAAACCACTGAAGATGATTAGCATAACTTGTCCTTTAAATAATGAAATCTAATAACATTAAAATATTTCGAACCCTAAATTGTTGGGTTTCGTGAAACTATTATGACAAGCGGTATGACAAGAGTCGAAGAGTATTACTGCTTGTGTTAATACTTGACGTGTCCGTCTTCGCTCAGATCTAATTGTGTTCGACTCACAATCTTTGCAAACCCAAATTTGAATGAATGCTCTTACAAAAACAATTAAGGCTACACATTATGTGTAGCCTTAATCTTATTCACGTTATCTAACTCAATTATTTTTTATCTTTATTTTCTATCGCTATTGTTTGCCGTTTCTCTTCTTCCGGTAACTCATACTCAATAGCAATAGTCAGAAGCCCACTTGATAAATCGGCTTTTTCTATTTTAACATTTTTACCGAGGTCAAATTGCAACGTAAATTGCCCTTGAGATATGCCTCGGTGGATCCATTTATCATTGTCTTCTTCTGATTTTTCTTCTTTTTTCCCTTCAATCAATAAACGACTTCCTTTTAATGAAACCGATAGGTCATTTTCTTGATATCCAGGCACACTTACTGTCAGTTCATAATGGTTATCATCAATCTGTTTCAGGTTATAAGTCTGTACAGGTGATGCAATGGGCTTACTGCCTGTTAACTGACTAAACAGGCGATCTATCTGATCAAAACGATTTGAAAGTAAGTTGTCAGATAATGTTGGGAATAATGAAAAAGGTTTAATGTTAGGCATATAACTCCTCCTTCAGTATTTAGTGAATTATGGGCGGTATCTTATTTGCCCAAAATATAAATATGAACGAGCAAAATTTTTTCAAGGCCTAAAACCTAAATTTTTTATCTTTAACCCGCATGGGATTATAGATAGCAAAAAACCCCGCCGAAGCGAGGTTTTGTATATTCAACTATTTAATGCTTAACTCATTTGAGCTGTCATCACACTTTTGCAAAAGATACATTTTGCGCCATGTGGATTATTCACTGTGACATCAAATTGTGATGTTCTATATTGTGAACTGCTACAACAAGGGCATTTAAAATAGAGGCGAATAGTAATAGCGCCTTTAGAGAGCCACCACATTGCCTGCAGCTGGGCCTTTCATACCATTTTCCATGGTGAATGAAACTTGTTGGCCTTCCGCTAATGTTTTGAAGTTATCACTTTGGATTGCAGAGAAATGTACGAAGACATCTTTGCTGCCATCAGCTGGAGTAATAAAACCAAAACCTTTACCTTCATCGAACCATTTTACTGTGCCAGTCATTGTATTAGACATAGAATTTCCTTTAATTTATTTAATTTGCCATAAGGCATATGCGGTTTGTTTTGTATTTTTACTTATGGGAATTAATTAGAAGGAATTCACAATGAAGAGGTATCGAGGATAACGCTAAACGGGAACAACTTTAAACTTACTAACATAAATAGGTCTGTACTTCCAAACCAGTGACGCTATTAAGCCATAGAAAAATTCAGATAGCAAACTTTATTTTTTAGCGATAAGTCAGCTTAAGTAGACCTATAAAAAACACACCCCCGTTATACTCACGAGGTTTTCAATAGGTAAGAGGCGTAATATCAAAACCATCATTAACACAATATATTGCGTTTTGTAATTACTAAAGACTATAAATATTGTGTTTTATAATTATTTTATCCATATCTAATTTTACGTTATCAACCGATAAGCACCCTTCAATAAATCCTTCCGCTGTCTGCAATCACTTAGCCACTTCATTATGAGAAATACCGAGCTTTGAAGCCATTGAACGCAAAGGATAATTCTTCACATAGTACATAATAACCAACTGAAATAAGTAACTATGGATGGATAAATATTTAGATATTCAAAAAGAAAGATTAGATATCGGTGAATTAAAAATTAATTCTTATCGACAAAAAATGAAACCTATTAATTTATTCCGTCAGTATTGTGGTACGAAAATATTAAAAGAGATAACCGCTTTAGATATTGCTGAAATAATAGATTCCGTCAAAGTATTAGGACATTCAAGAATGGCTCAGGTCGTTCGCATGGTGCTTATTGATGTATTTAAAGAAGCTCAACATGCTGGCTATGTTCCTCCTGGTTACAACCCTGCGAAAGCAACTAAACAACCACGGAACAGAGTGAAAAGAGAACGCATGACATTGGACGAATGGCGCACTATTTACCAGCAAGCTAAGAACCATCCTCCTTACTTGCGATGCGGCATGTTGCTGGCCTTAACCACAGGTCAGCGGATCGGTGATATCTGTAAAATGAAATTCTCTGATATTTGGGATGATATGTTACATATACAGCAAGAGAAAACGGGGAGTAAGTTAGCCATCCCTCTCTCGCTAAAATGTGAGGCTATCAACCTCTCCTTAAGGGATGTTGTTGCTCAATGTCGTGACGCGGTTGTGAGTAAATATCTCGTGCATTATCGACATACCACCGCGCAAGCGAAACGTGGCGAACAAGTCACACCAAATACATTAACCACAACGTTTAAAAAAGCGCGAGATAAATGTGGGTTAACTTGGGAAAAAGGTACGGCACCTACTTTCCATGAACAACGTTCTTTATCCGAGCGGCTTTATCGTGAGCAAGGAATTAATACACAAAAATTATTGGGGCATAAAACACAAAATATGACTGATAAATACCACGACGATAGAGGCAAAGAATGGCAAATTATTGCTGTTTAATTGAACAGTTTTGGGGAAGAGTTTTGGGGATATTTTGGGGAAGAATTTTATAGTACAAAAAATAAACGGGAACTAATAAGCTCCCGTTAACTATTTATCAAATCAACAATTACATATGTTTGATAATCGCGTCACCAAACTCGCTACATTTCAGCAGTTTAGCACCTTCTAACTGACGTTCGAAATCATAAGTGACAGTCTTAGCGGCAATCGCGCCTTCCATACCTTTAATGATTAAGTCAGCAGCTTCTGTCCAACCCATGTGGCGTAGCATCATTTCTGCGGAAAGAATAATAGAGCCTGGGTTAACTTTATCTTGGCCTGCATATTTCGGTGCTGTACCGTGTGTTGCTTCAAATAAAGCACACTCATCACCAATATTTGCGCCTGGTGCGATACCAATACCACCCACTTGAGCTGCTAATGCATCAGAAATATAGTCACCATTTAGGTTCATACATGCGATGACATCATACTCTGCTGGACGTAACAGGATTTGTTGTAAGAAAGCATCAGCGATAACGTCTTTAACGATGATCTCTTTACCTGATTTTGGATTCTTAATTTTAACCCAAGGACCGCCATCTAATAATTCACCACCGAACTCTTCGCGAGCTAACTCATAACCCCAGTCTTTAAAGGCACCTTCGGTAAATTTCATAATATTACCTTTGTGTACCAGAGTGACTGAATCACGGTCGTTATCAATAGCGTATTCAATTGCAGCGCGAACTAAACGTTTAGTTCCTTCTTCTGAACAAGGTTTGATACCAATACCGCAATCTTGTGGGAAGCGGATTTTGGTCACACCCATTTCAGTTTGTAAGAACTTAATTACTTTATCTGCTTCTGCTGAGCCCGCTTTCCACTCAATACCTGCATAGATATCTTCTGAGTTTTCACGGAAGATAACCATATCTGTGAGTTCAGGTTGTTTAACTGGGCTTGGAGTGCCTTTGTAATAACGTACTGGACGTAGGCAAATATAGAGGTCTAGTTGTTGACGTAATGCAACGTTTAATGAACGGATACCACCGCCAACTGGGGTAGTAAGAGGACCTTTAATAGAAACACGGTATTCACGGATAAGATCTAAGGTTTCTTCAGGTAGCCAAACATCTTTACCATAAACCTGTGTTGATTTTTCACCGGTGTAGACTTCCATCCACTCAATCTTACGTTCTTTGCCGTAAGCTTTCTCAACAGCTGCATCAACAACTTTTAACATTGCTGGCGTAACATCAATACCGATACCGTCCCCTTCGATATAAGGGATAACCGGATTATTTGGAACAACAAGCTTACCTTTAGCATCTAGTGTAATTTTAGCGCCATTAGCCGGAACAACTACTTTGCTTTCCATCTACCTCTCCTTTCATGTAAGCGCACGCTTTGTTAATTTTTTGTAAGAGACCTGTCAATACTACTTGATTATTCAGCTAACGCCAATCGCTTCTCTTTTAAGGTATAATCAATCTCCCATTTTTTACAAAAATTAACTATGGCAAATCAACTTAAAAATAGCGCTAAATCGAGAAAACATCACACTCCATCAGCACAAAGAAAACCAGTACGCCCAAGAGGTGAGCGTAAAGTTGTTATCTTTAACAAGCCATTCGATGTCCTTGTACAATTTACAGACGAAAATGGCAGAAAAACACTAAAAGATTTTATTCCTATTCGTGATATTTATGCAGCAGGACGTTTAGATAGAGACAGTGAAGGACTTTTAGTCTTAACAAATGATGGGAAGCTACAAGCACAATTAACACAACCAGGTAAAAAAACAGGAAAAATCTACTATGCTCAGGTTGAGGGCATTCCAAGTGCTATCGCATTACAACAATTTAGCAATGGATTAGAGCTTAAAGATGGCAAAACATTACCTGCACAAGTCGAAATAGTTGAACAACCTGAATGGATATGGGAGAGAAACCCTCCAATTAGAGAACGTCAAACTATCCCGACAACTTGGTTAAAAATAACCTTATTTGAAGGTAAAAACCGTCAAGTGAGACGAATGACGGCTCATATCGGTTATCCAACATTACGTTTAATCCGCTTTAGTATGGGCAATATTACATTGGATAATTTGTTACCCGGTGAATGGAAGGAGATTGATTTTGTTTAAACCTAATGTGACTGTTGCGTGTATCGTTCATGCAAACGATAAGTTTCTTGTTGTTGAAGAAACGGTCAATGGAAAAGCAACCTGGAATCAACCGGCTGGACATCTTGAAGCCAATGAAACACTTATTCAGGCTGTTCAGCGTGAATTATGGGAAGAAACGGGATTAACACTTCCTGTTCAACATTTTCTTAAATTACATCAATGGATTGCCCCGGATAAAACACCCTTTCTACGTTTTCTTTTTCTTATTGAAGCACAAGAACAATTTGAAACTCAGCCTCAAGATAGCGATATTGATTGCTGTCACTGGGTTAGCGCCGATGAAATTATTCATAGTCAGCAATTACGTTCACCGTTAGTAAGAGAAAGCCTACTCTGTTATCAACAAGGTGAACGCTATCCTCTTTCCTTATTAAGTAGCTTCGGAACGCCTTTTAATTAAATAAAGGAAAAGGGAAAGAAAAAACAAAGCATCAAAAACAGAGTAAGACTTGATGCACCTATGTTAGTGATATGGTAAAGTATGGCGCTTATTTTTCCGCAGTGAGATCCCGTTATGTCAGATAACAGCCAAAAAAAAGTCATCGTAGGAATGTCCGGTGGCGTAGATTCATCCGTCTCAGCCTATCTTCTTAAGGAACAGGGATATCAGGTCGTTGGTCTGTTTATGAAGAACTGGGAAGAAGATGACGATACAGAATATTGCTCAGCCTCTACCGATCTTGCCGATGCGCAAGCTGTGTGTGATAAACTTGGCATTGAGCTTTATACCATCAATTTTGCTGCTGAATATTGGGATAATGTTTTTGAACACTTTTTATCCGAATATAAAGCAGGTCGCACGCCAAACCCAGATATTCTATGCAATAAAGAAATAAAATTTAAAGCATTTTTAGAATATGCGGCTGAAGATTTAGGTGCCGATTACATTGCAACAGGTCACTACGTTCGCCGTCGTGATATTGAGGGTAAAAGTCAATTACTTCGCGGTGTTGATAATAACAAAGACCAAAGCTATTTCTTATACACCTTAAGTCATGAGCAAATTGCAAAAAGCCTTTTCCCTGTTGGTGAAATGGAAAAACCTGAAGTCAGAAAAATTGCCGAAAAACTGGAATTAGCGACAGCAAAGAAAAAAGATTCAACGGGTATTTGTTTTATCGGCGAACGTAAATTTACCGATTTCTTATCGCGTTATTTGCCTGCAAAACCCGGTGCTATCGTGACTGTTGATGGTGAAACTATTGGTGAGCACCAAGGCTTGATGTATCACACATTAGGTCAGCGTAAAGGCTTGGGTATTGGTGGTACAAAAGATGGCGGAGAAGATCCTTGGTATGTAGTGGATAAAGATGTTGAGAACAACATTCTTGTTGTCGCTCAAGGTCATGAGCATCCAAGATTAATGTCTGTCGGTCTAATTGCTCAGCAATTACATTGGGTATCAAGAGAACCTATTACTGAAGCTTTCCGCTGTACTGTTAAAACACGATATCGCCAACCTGATATTGCGTGTACAGTAACACCATTAGGTGAAGACAAAATTGAAGTCCGCTTTGATTGCCCTGTTGCAGCTGTTACTCCGGGACAATCAGCCGTCTTTTATCAAGACGAAGTCTGTTTAGGTGGCGGTATCATTGAAACCCGAATTCAGGAGTAGATGTGGCTAAAGATTTTCGTGATATTACACTTGCATTGGCAGGCATCTGCCAAGCAAGTCGTCTCGTTCAACAAATTGCTTACCAAGGTAATGCGAACGAGAATGATGTTGAAGTGATGGTTAACAGTGTTTTTAATCTCAACCCAACTTCAACATTAGATGTTTATGGCAATCAAGTCAGCCACTTAAAATTAGGCTTTCAAACACTGAAAGCCATTCATCAGGCGGTAAGAAGAGAAAAATTAACACTTGAACTAATGACTTACCAGCAGGGCTTAATCAATCTAGAGCGTCTTATCAATAGAAATAATGATTATAGCTCTCGTTTATCACAAAAAATTTCTCAATTAGAGCGCCAAAAAAGTTATTTTGAACCCATGTCCGAAGGTGTATTTAATGCCCTTGCTGGCGTTTATGTTGATGCAGTTAGCCCTGTCGGCCCTCGCATTCAGGTTCATGGCTCGATTGATCTATTAAATACACCTATTATTCAAGCTAAAGTTAGAGCGCTATTATTAACTGGCATTCGTAGTGCGGTGCTCTGGCGTCAAGTCGGTGGTCGTCGTTTTGATTTTTTACTGCATCAAAAGACTATCCTACGACAAGCTGATGATTTTCTCGCTCAATGTTAATACTTTAAATTCAACCTGGGAGTTGCCAACAATGGAATTATCTTCGCTGACAGCGATTTCACCGATTGACGGTCGTTACGGTAGTAAAACCTCGTCGTTACGTTCTATTTTTAGTGAATTCGGTCTTCTGAAATTCCGTGTACAGGTAGAAGTTCGCTGGCTACAAAAGCTGGCATCTTGCGCCGACATTAAAGAAGTTCCCGCCTTTGAAAAAAACGCAAACGATTACCTTGATGCGATCGTTGCTAACTTCAATGAAGAAGATGCGGCTCGTATTAAAACGATCGAACGCACCACTAACCATGATGTAAAAGCCGTAGAATATTTCTTAAAAGAAAAAGTGGCGACCATCCCTGCTTTACATCAGGTTTCTGAATTTATTCACTTTGCCTGTACTTCTGAAGATATTAATAACCTGTCTCATGCTATTATGCTCGAAACGGCACGCCAAGAGATCTTATTACCTGCATGGCGTGAACTTATTGATACCATTAGTAAAATGGCTCAAGAATACCGTGATTTGCCCTTGCTATCTCGCACTCATGGTCAACCAGCAACACCATCTACAATTGGCAAAGAGTTTGCTAACGTTGCCTACCGCATGGAGCGTCAATATCGCCAACTCACGCAAGTTGAGATCTTAGGTAAAATCAATGGCGCAGTCGGTAACTATAATGCTCACTTAGCCGCCTATCCAGAAGTCAACTGGCATCAATTTAGTGAAGAATTTGTCACTTCACTTGGTATTACATGGAATCCATATACAACTCAAATTGAACCACACGATTATATTGCGGAGCTTTTTGATTGTATTAGTCGCTTCAATACTATTTTGATCGATTTCGACCGTGATATTTGGGGTTACGTAGCACTGAACCACTTTAAACAAAAAACTATTGCAGGTGAAATTGGTTCATCAACCATGCCTCACAAAGTAAACCCAATTGATTTTGAAAACTCTGAAGGAAACTTAGGGTTAGCAAATGCAGTTATGGGACATCTTTCAAGCAAATTACCTGTTTCTCGCTGGCAACGTGATTTAACAGACTCAACTGTACTGCGTAATTTAGGTGTTGGTATGGGTTATGCGCTGATTGCTTATCAATCAACCGTGAAAGGTCTTAATAAACTTGAAGTGAATGAAAACCATCTTCGTGAAGAGTTAGACTGCAACTGGGAAGTATTAGCAGAACCAATTCAAACTGTAATGCGTCGTTATGGCATTGAAAAACCTTATGAAAAACTAAAAGAACTTACTCGTGGTAAACGTATCACAGAACAAGATATGGCCGTTTTCATTGATGGTTTACAACTACCAGAAGATGAAAAAACACGCTTAAAAGCAATGAAACCTGAAAGTTATATTGGTTTTGCAACCCAACTTGTTGATAAATTAAACTAATTTATCTCTCTAAAAAGGCAGATAATTTCTGCCTTTTTTTATAATCCAAACACAAAGAAAACTATCTATAACTTAAACACTTTGCTGGATACAGTGTTTTTTAAGCGATAGATTGTCTATGATTGCCCATATTTTTTCTGATAGGTTGACTATCATTTCCTATATTTATTTTACAACAGTGAGTTTTCGCTGCTTGTACTCAAGGTGGAATAATGCGGATCTTAATTATTGAAGATAATATCTTACTTCGCCATCACTTATCCGTGCAATTTCGTGATGCAGGGCATCAGGTTGATGCGGCAGAAGATGCCAAAGAAGCAGATACTTTTATTGCAGAAGGCATACCTGATGTTGCGATTGTGGACTTAGGATTGCCGGATGAAGATGGCATCAGCCTTATTCGTAGATGGCGAGAGAATAACATTACCCTACCAATAATGGTTTTAACAGCTCGAGAAAGTTGGCAAGAAAAAGTTTCCGCGTTAAATGCGGGCGCTGATGACTATGTGACAAAGCCCTTTCATTTTGAGGAAATTGTTGCACGTATTCAGGCATTAATGCGAAGAAACATGGGAATTGCATCGCAAATCCTCGCCATTGAACCTTTTGAATTGGATTTATCACGTAAAGAGTTCATGATTTCAGGAGAACAAATTAAGTTAACTGCATTTGAATATACAATTTTAGAAACCTTAATGCGTAATCAAAATAAAGTTGTTAGCAAAGATGCATTAATGCGTCAATTGTACCCAGATGCTGAATTAAAAGAGAGTCACACGATTGATGTGCTAATGGGACGACTACGTAAAAAAATCTTAGAAAAATATCCTGATGATGTAGTGGTTACAGTGCGCGGACAAGGCTACCGTTTTGATATGAAATCTTAATATGCAAAAAAAACAGCGCTCTCCACTCTCATTACGAACTCGTTTTTTACTTGCAACCAGTGCCATAATTTTGGCACTTACGCTCTCTTATGGGTTAGTTGCCATTGTCGGTTCGATAGTCAGTGTAGATAAAACCACTTTTATGCTAATGCGTAGTCAAAGTAATCTTTACTACAGCTTGGCACAGTGGGATAAGGGCAAGCTGAATATTGAGTTTCCTACGAATCTTAATAATAACAACACTTCACTGGTGGTCATTTTTGATGATAAAGGCAACGTGTTATGGACACCTCCCGATTTACCGAAAGCCATTCCAGATAGCATTAAACATAAATGGCGCCATGAAGAAGGCTTATTTGAGACCTCCGTTGATATCAAAACAACACGTTTAATGTTAAAGCAGTTACCGCAATATCGTGTTTATCTCAAACGTCTTGAAGAATACTCGAGTAATGAGTTTTTAACTCACTCAGTTGTGATTAATCATTATCCTGCCGCTGATAATATGCCTTATATGGCGATCGCGGTTATTGATCCTATTCCTCAACGTATGCAAAAAGTCAGTCAAGTTTGGGATTGGTTCTTATATATCATTCTTGCCAATCTCTTTTTGGTTGTTCCCTTAATTTGGTTGGCTGCACATTGGAGTTTAAGCCCCATAAAACAAGTTATTGAACAAATCAGTGCATTAGAAAAAGGGACCCGCAATGATTTGGATGAAAACCCACCAACAGAGTTAAAAGGCGTAGTCCGAAATTTAAATGTGTTATTGCGTAATGAACGCAGCCGTTACAGTAAATATCGCACAAGTTTATCTGATCTTACCCATAGCTTAAAAACACCGCTTGCCGTGTTGCAATCAACATTACGCTCTTTACGTTCGGGCAAACAGATGACAATAGAGCAAGCTGAACCTATCATGCTCGATCAAATAGAACGGATTTCACAACAAGTTGGTTATTATTTACATCGAGCATCCATCCATGGTGATCACGATATTACCACGCGAAAACTCCACTCACTGTCAGGATTGCTAGATAATCTTTGCAGCGCATTAAGTAAAGTTTATCAGTCAAAAGGTGTTGATTTAACACTCAATGTTTCACCTGAAATCATGTGGTTAGGTGAGAAAAATGATTTTATGGAAGTCATGGGTAATATTCTTGATAACGCCTGTAAATACTGCTTAGAATTTGTCGAAATCAATGTTAGCAATAATGAAAATAGTGTAATTATTATTGTTGATGATGACGGTCCTGGTGTCAGCCCTGAAAAAAGAGAAGCTATTTTCCAACGAGGAACAAGAGCAGACACTCTGCGCCCTGGACAAGGGTTAGGATTATCTATCGCGGTAGATATTATTGAACAATACTGTGGTGAAATTACTCTTACCGATAGCCCTTTAGGTGGTGCGCGTATCACAGTAATCTTTGCTGAGCAGCAACTTACTACTGAGCGAGAATAATCATTGTTGATATAACGCTTCTTTTTTAAATCACCGCCCAATATACGGCGTTATGTATGATATCTGTTCAGTTATTATCGCGTTACTCGCTATTACTCACATTGCTCAAAGGAATGTTTAGCAGGAAATTAGAATTCATTATACTATGGCTTCAGGCTTCCCGAATTCAGGATATACACAATGGACTATAAACTTAATTTAGATTGGCAATCATTCCTCGAAAGCCATTGGCAAAAACGCCCTTTATTAATTAAAAACGGCTTCTCTCGTTTTGTTGATCCTTTATCTCCTGACGAACTTGCTGGTCTTGCAATGGAAGATGAAGTAGATAGCCGTCTTGTTAGCTGTCAAGACGGACAATGGGGAGTCAAACACGGGCCTTTCGAGCACTTTGAAGGACTTGGTGATAAAGATTGGTCTTTACTTGTACAAGCCGTCGATCACTGGCATTTTCCTAGTGCGGCATTAATGAAGCCATTTCGTGTGTTACCCGATTGGCGCATTGATGATTTAATGATCTCTTATTCTGTCCCCGGTGGTGGTGTAGGACCACACCTTGATCAATATGATGTCTTTATTATTCAGGGGCAAGGTCGCCGTCGTTGGCGTGTGGGTGAAAAAATCCCAATGAAACAACACTGCCCTCACCCTGATCTGCTTCAAGTTGATCCTTTTGAAGCAATTATTGATGAAGAATTAGAACCGGGTGATATTCTTTATATCCCACCTGGATTCCCACATGAAGGTTATGCGATTGAAGAATCGCTAAACTACTCTGTGGGATTCAGATCACCTAATGCCCGTGAGCTTTTCAGTGGTTTTGCTGACTATGTGTTAGCAAATGATTTAGGTAGCTATCGTTATAGCGATCCTGATCTAACACCGCGTGAAAATCCAGCGTTAGTGCAACATCAAGAGTTAAATAAGCTTCACGATATGATGGAAGATTTACTTGCTCAACCAGAAGTATTCCGTCATTGGTTTGGGGAATTTATTTCTCAATCTCGTCATGAACTTGATCTCGCCGTTCCTGAGCCTTTATATGAAAATGCAGAAATTCATGATTTACTGCAACAAGGCGAGCAACTTCATCGTTTAAACGGTCTTCGCGCACTGCGTGTTGGCGATAACTGTTTTGTAAATGGTGAATTAATAGATACAAATTATATTGAAGCAGCAGATGCGCTTTGCCAATATGATTATATTGATAAACAACACCTAGGTGATGCATTAGCTGATCCGAAGTTTGTACGTTTATTAACACACTTAGTTAATCAAGGTTATTGGTATTTTGAAGATTAATATCAATAATTCTCGATATAGTTAACGTTAAAAGCCCTGCAATATTAATTTGCAGGGCTTTTTTAATACCTAATAATAAAAAATATATTTCATTTTAAAATCTAATGAATTAAATAATTTATCGATTCTTTTAAAAGTACTCTTGTATTATGAAAGAGAAACGGAATTGCAACAAAAAAAGCGCTTTGTAAGAAAAAGAGTAATAAAGTGTGCTTGCTGTTTGTCGTAAATAAAGAAAATAAAACTATGAAAGCAATAATAAAATAACTAAAAATAATAATAAATGAATGTTTTTCAGATCCTTTGATTAAACATTCACTTTCATTGTTAATATTATTTTCTTTTTGTTGATTTAACTTAGTTTGTTTTTTAATTGAGGAATTAACTAATTTTCCTGAAATCGCATCCATTCTACCATCCTTATATTATCATTTTATAATAATTATAGATGAAATTGAATTATTCTAATTTATCAATCTATTACAATAAAATAGCCTATATTTTAGGTTTAAAAAACTCATAATTAATATTCTCATTATTATAAAGTAGTTCTATTTTAGACTAAGCTATGCTATTGGATCTATTACAGATTAATTTCCAACGATTCCTTCTATTTTATTTTATCCATTTACCCTAAGGTAAAATGAAATTTTTACTGCTTTGATACCATCGAGGGTTCCAATACCATTTAACTAAAAATAAAAATCGCCCAGAAAGTCTATTTAGCCATTATAAAAAAAATAATAGCCGATATTTCGGCTATTATTTTTATTTTTGATACTAATAAGCGATTAGTTAATCACTTTAGCCTTTTCTCTTTCAGCTGTAATTTCAGCAATACGCATAATCACGCTCACAGCCGCTTCCATGCCTTCTAAAGAGATAAATTCATGCTTACCATGGAAATTATAACCGCCAGTAAAAATATTAGGGCAAGGTAATCCACGATAAGAAAGTTGAGCTCCATCTGTACCACCACGAATAGGCTTGATATTTGGCTCAATATCACAATCAATCATAGCTTGTTTAGCTATTTCAATAATGTGAGGGAATTGAACAACCTTATCATGCATATTGTAATAGCTATCATCAATCGTTAGCTCAATATAGCAGTCAGGATGCAGGCCTTTACCCACTTTCTCCGCAATCGCAATCATATTTTGTTTACGTTTTTCAAATAAGTTACGATTAAAATCACGGATAATATAATGCATTTCCGCTCTTTCTACCGAACCTTTGATACTTTGCAGATGGTAAAAGCCTTCATAGCCATCGGTATTTTCTGGTGTTTCATCAACAGGTAACTCCTGATGAATACGTGTTGCTAATCCTAATGCATTAACCATCACCCCTTTTGCACTGCCAGGGTGAACATTGTTACCGACAATTTTGATATTCACGGATGCCGCATTGAAGTTTTCGTATTCCAATTCGCCAACACCACCACCATCAACAGTATAAGCCCAGCTTGCGCCAAATGCTTTTAAATCTACATAATGCGCACCACGACCAATTTCCTCATCGGGTGTAAATGCAATACGAATATCCCCATGAGGTCGATTGGTTTCTTTTAGGCGTACCATGGCAGTAATGATTTCAGCGATACCGGCTTTATCATCAGCACCTAATAACGTTTTACCGTCTGTGGTGATTAATGTTTTACCAATCATTGAATGTAAGATTGGGAACATAACCGGCGATAACACTTCATCGCCAATACCCAACGCAATATCACCACCACGATAATCTTCAAGAACTTGTGGTTTTACATGTTTTCCTGAAAAGTCAGGAGATGTATCAAGATGGGAAATAAAGCCAATAACTGGCACTGGCCAAGATACATTGGATGGTAAACTTGCCATTACACATCCCTTATCACTGAGCGTTACATCGGAAAAACCCAGTTTTTTTAATTCTTGAGCCAATGCTTTAGCAAGTTTTAATTGTCCATCACTGCTTGGTGACATTTTTGAAGATGGTTTTGATTGTGTATCAAAATTAATATATTCAAAAAAACGTTCTAATAATTTATCCATTTTGCCCCCTAAGATCTCTCTAAGAACAATAATAGGGAACTCTATAAAATAATTATTGCGTCAAATCAGCTTTAGGATCATTAATTAATTCAAACAATTTATGAACATATTCATCAACGACCTGACTTGCAGGACCATAATGTTTTTCTTCAAACTGACTTTCAACCAAACTTGGTTCGAGATTTAACTCAACGGTATGCGCTCCCGTTAACCGAGCTTCATGAACAAAACCAGCTGCAGGATAAACATTTCCAGATGTACCGATAGAGATAAAAATATCAGCCTCAGCCAAAGCGCGATAAATCTCTTCCATACCCATTGGCATTTCACCAAACCAGACAATATGCGGCCGTAGTGGTGATGGGAATTGGCAACAATGACAACGATCCGTTGTTTCTAAATCCCCTTTCCACTCAAATACTTGACGAGATTGAGGGCAACGCACTTTTAGCAATTCACCATGCATATGCAAAATATGTTTACTACCCGCTTTTTCATGTAAGTTATCAATATTTTGCGTAACAAGTAAAAAATTATCTTTACCTAAACGTTGCTCTAGTTTTGCTAATGCATAATGCGCTTCATTCGGTTGAATAGAGGGTTGTTGCAATTGGCGGCGACGTTCATTATAAAACTGCTGAACCAATTGGGGATTGCGTTGATAACCTTCAGGTGTTGCAACATCTTCAACGCGATGTTCTTCCCACAATCCATCTTCTGATCGGAATGTTTTAATTCCTGATTCAGCCGAAATGCCAGCCCCTGTTAATACGACAACTTTGGGTAAATTCATTTCATGTTCCGTTTTATGGGTTAGATGAAAATAACGACAACGTGAATGTTGTCTACGTAAACCTTTTATTTTACGAAACTTCCTAAGCCGACGATGACGAAGTTTAAGTTTCATCATTACAATCCTTGGTTTTCAAGTTTAAATATCGCGTTTTTTATCTTCATTAGTTTAAGCGTTTTTTCTTTTTTGTCTGTCAATAAACTTATTGTCCGCTTAAAATTCTTGCAGGATCTAGTTTAGTGGCTCGACGTGCAGGATACCAACTTGCAATCAGGCTTAAGATCACAGTGGTAATAAATACAGAGAAAACGTCAATTAAATGCACTTCTGAAGGTAGAAAATCGACGAAATAAACATCGCCAGACAACACACTATGCCCTGTTAATGATTCAATCATAGACACTAATGGTGTTAAATTATAAGCAACCAAGACACCGAATATCACACCGGCAACACAGCCAATCATGCCCGATAATAAGCCGTACCATAAAAAGATATTACGAATATGGCTATCTCGTGCACCTAATGTTCGTAAAATAGCAATATCACTACTTTTATCTCTTACCGCCATTATCAGCGTTGAGACAATATTAAAACAAGCGACACCTATCACTAAAATCATCGATAAATACATAATGCTACGGATCATCTGAATATCGCTATACATATAGCCATAATCGCTTATCCAACTTTTAGCATAAACATATTCTTTACTATTTAAACCTGCATTATGAATAATCTCATTCGCGAAAAAAGGATCTACGGTTTTCACTTCAATCCCTGTAATGCCTTGCCCATAGTCCATATATTGCTGAGCATCGGCTAAAGGCACTAACGCTAATTGATGATCGAGCATACCACTGAGTTTAAATATGCCACTGACTTGTAAGCGAACACGTTTAGGTTGTAAAAGCTTTGTTGGATCATCATTATTGGGAATTAATACAGTAAGCCAATCACCTTGTTTGATCTTTAATGCATCAGCAACACCTTGCCCAATAATAATTTGTTGTTTACCTGCCTGAAAATCTTGCCATGCATTATTTTGTACATATTGAGGTAATAAGCTGATATCACCTTGTTTTTCAGGTGAGACCCCCATAACTTGCACTGCCTTTAACTCGGTTCCCTTTTCTAATAATCCAGTGAGTAAAATATAAGGAGCAGCAGCGACAACACCTTGGGTATTTTCAATACGGGGTAATGCGGATTGCCATTGCACAAATGGCTGTTCTACTGAATAAATTTGTCCGTGAGGCACCACAGATAAAATACGGTTTTTTAGTTCACGTTCAAACCCATTCATGGCACTTAGACCAATAATTAAGACAGCAACACCAAGCATAATGCCCAGCGTTGAAATGACTGAAATTAAAGAAACCATTCCCGCACGTTTTCGTCCTCTTGAAAAACGTAATGCGGTCACTAATGCAAGTGGCAATTGCGCCATTATTTCACTCCTGAAATTGCGTTTTGTGACTGTAGTTGACCATCTTTCATTTCGAGTTGGCGCTGAAAACGAGCAGCCAGTGACAAATCATGCGTTACAACCAGAAAAGCAGTTTGTTTTTCTTTGTTTAATTTAATCAATAATTCGAAAATTCCTTCTGCATTTTTCTGGTCAAGATTACCCGTTGGTTCATCCGCAAGGACTAATGCAGGATCGTTCACTAATGCTCTCGCAATCGCAACACGTTGTCTCTCACCACCAGAAAGCTCTGAAGGACGGTGATGAGCACGATCTTTTAACCCAACCGCTTCAAGTAAAGACATCGCTTTTTCTTTCGCAATGGAAGCGCTCGTGCCACCAATCATCAGTGGCATAGCAACATTTTCAAGCGCTGTAAAATCAGGTAATAGATGATGAAATTGATAAATGAAGCCCAATTGACTATTACGTAGATCGGCCTTTTCAGAAGAGGATAATTTATTAAGTGATTGCCCTTTAAAAAAGACTTCACCTGATGTTGGAGAATCTAATCCACCTAGTAAATGTAATAAGGTGCTTTTACCTGAGCCTGAACTCCCTACGATGGCAAGAAAATCCCCCTTATCCATTTTAAAAGAGACGGATTTCAGCACCTGTGTGGAAATAGAACCATCTTGGTATTGTTTACATAGGGCGTGGCAATCCAATAAACCCTCTTTGTTAATTTGTATTGGTTTTTCTGATGCCATTGGTTGTTTATTCAAAGAAGAATTACTCATAACGTAGCGCCTCTGCTGGCTGAATAGCCGCGGCCCGCCAAGACGGGTATAAAGTGGATAAAAGTGAAATGACAATAGCGGAGAAACCGATCATAAAGACGCGTCCCCAATCAAGTGTTGCGGGCAATTCCACACCTTGAGGGATAAGTCCTACCGCGGGCATAATGACGTTTAATTGGCTTGAGAGTAATGCACCTAGCAGCCCCCCCGCTACCGCGCCTAAAATACCTGCACCTGCACCTTGTAGCATAAAGATGGACATAATCTGAGCGCGTTTTAAGCCCATCGTTTGCAAAATAGCAACTTCACCTTGCTTTTCCATCACCAACAAAGAAAGTGAAGTAATAATATTAAAAGCCGCCACTGCGATAATTAAGCTTAATAATAATCCCATCATATTTTTTTCCATTTTAACCGCTTGGAAAAATTCACCTTTACGTTCGCGCCAATCTTTCCAACTTAGATTTTTATCTAACGATTGTGCACTGTATTTTTCAATATTGAGAGGATCAGTAAAGAAAAGACGCCATCCGGTAATATTACCCGGCTGATAACGCATTAAACGTGCGGCATCTTGCTGATTAACTAAGATTTGTGAGGCATCTGCATCGCCACCACTGTGGAAAATACCTTTAACAGTAAATAATCGTTGGCTAGGTAATCTTCCCATTGGCGTTAATTGGCTTACACTTGGCACAATAAGGCGGATGCTATCTCCTTCTTTTGCTTTTAGCTGTTTAGCAAGGCCACTTCCTAAAATCACACCATAGTCACCTGCTTTCAGCATAGAAAAATTGCCATAACGAATATGTTTCGTTAAAGGTTCATCTTGCTCTTTTTCTATACCCAGCATGACACCAACGCTGATATTGTCTTTACTCTGTAAAACAACATCGCCTTCTACTAAAGGGGTAACGTTTATGATACCTTCACGCGTCAGTAATCTTTCAGCTATATTTGAATCTCGAGGTAATTGCCCATTAGGTGATGTCACGATGGCTTGTGGAATATAAGCAAGAATGCTTGCTTGCAATGACCGTTCAAAACCATTCATGACAGAAGTCACTGTGATCAGTGCCGCTACACCTAACATAATCCCTAAAGCGGATAACCATGAGACGAAGCGACCGAATTTATCGACCGCACGACCCCGCATATAACGGAGCCCTATATAAAATGAGACAGAATTGTACATGAAATCTGTGCTGTTCCTGTTGCTAATGCGAAGTGTTCAGGGATAATAAAGGGTAGTCTTACTGAATGGAACCACTCTATTCCCAAACTGTGGTTTTTTCTTTTATCTTAACCTGCCCGCCAGTTTAAGCTTTAGCCATTAAGCTAAAGATGTGTTGGGAGTTAACTACAACAAAGAGTTCACATTACACGCTTATGTCCTCAGAATATCGTTATCAACTTCCTATAAAACAAGGGGATACTCGTCAGCTAGGTCAACTGACTGGTGCCGCTTGTGCTCTAGAATGTGCAGAGATCATCAAACGTCACTCTGGATTAGTCGTTCTTGTTACTCGCGATATGCAAAATGCATTACGTTTACAAGATGAAATCCGTCAGTTTTGTGATTATCCAGTAGAGACATTATCGGATTGGGAAACGCTGCCATACGACAGTTTTTCACCTCACCAAGAAATTATCTCAAACCGCCTTTCTACGCTATACCGTATTCCATCACTTCTCAAGGGAATTTTAATCTTACCTGTCAATACGTTAATGCAGAAGGTCTGCCCGACTGATTATCTCGCAAGTCATGCGTTGGTAATGCAAAAAGGAGAGGTACTTTCTCGTGATAATTTACGTAAAACATTAGATGAAGCGGGATATCGTCATGTCGAACAAGTATTAGAACATGGGGAATACGCAACGCGTGGTGCATTATTAGACTTATTTCCTATGGGAAGCGAATTTCCTTATCGTATTGATTTTTTCGATGACGAAATAGATAGTTTGCGTACATTTGATGTCGATACACAACGGACACTCGCTGAAGTTGAGCAAATTAATTTACTCCCCGCCCATGAATTCCCAACAGATACAAATGCGATAGAAATTTTCCGTAGCCAATGGCGTGAACGGTTTGATGTAAGACGTGATCCTGAACATATTTATCAGCAAGTCAGTAAACACATATTGCCAACGGGAATTGAATATTGGCAATCCCTGTTTTTTGAACAGCCTTTATCTAACTTATTTGCTTATTTCCCTAAAAACACATTGATAGTGACGCAAGATCTACAAGATTTTGCAGAAAAATTTTGGCAAGACATTAATCAACGTTTTGAAAGCCGTCGCGTTGATCCTATGCGCCCACTGTTACCACCTGATGATATTTGGCTAAATGTTGATAAATTTAATAAAGAGTTAAAACAGTGGCCTCGTATTCAACTTAAAACAGAAACGTTGCCAGAGAAAGCCGGACAAATCAATTTAGGCTATCAACCTCTTCCTGATTTATCGATTAACGCTCAAAGCAAATCACCTTTAGATAACTTACGCCGATTCCAAGAACAATTTTCAGGCAGTGTGATTTTCTCTGTTGAAAGTGAAGGACGACGCGAAACCGTACAAGAGCTTTTATCACGGATAAAAATAGCCCCCAAGCAGATCATTGAATTATCTGACGCTCAAGAGAAAGGTTTTTACTTTATCATTGGTGCTGCTGAACATGGATTTATTGATAGCCATCGTCAATTAGCCATGATCTGTGAAAGTGATATGTTAGGCGAACGCATTAACCGTCGTCGCCAAGACAATCGTCGCGCAATTAATACCGATACCTTAATTCGCAACCTTGCTGAATTAAGTATAGGGCAACCCGTTGTTCATCTTCAGCATGGTGTTGGTCGCTATCAAGGAATGACAACGTTAGAAGCGGGTGGCGTTAAAGCTGAATACTTGATGTTAAGCTACGCAGGTAATGACAAGCTTTATGTTCCTGTTTCATCACTGCATTTAATCAGTCGTTATTCTGGTGGCGCAGATGAAAATGCCCCACTCCATAAATTGGGTGGCGATGCATGGGTAAGAGCGCGCCAAAAAGCCGCCGAAAAAGTGCGAGATGTCGCAGCAGAGTTATTAGATGTTTATGCTCAACGGGAAGTAAAAACAGGCTTTGCCTTTAAAATGGATAAAGAGCAATACCAAGCATTCCGCCAAAGCTTTCCTTTTGAAACAACACCTGACCAAGAAATGGCTATTAATGCTGTACTGAGTGATATGTGCCAAGCTATTTCAATGGATAGACTGGTCTGTGGTGATGTCGGATTTGGTAAAACCGAAGTTGCGATGCGCGCTGCCTTTCTTGCCGTTAACAACAATAAACAAGTCGCCATTTTAGTACCAACCACCTTATTAGCTCAGCAACATTTTGATAATTTTCGTGATCGCTTTGCTAATTGGCCCGTTAACATTGAGATGATCTCGCGTTTTCGTAGCGCAAAAGAGCAACAGCAAATCACCGAAAAACTGGCTGATGGAACCGTTGATATTGTCATTGGTACACACAAACTCCTTCAACCGAATATCCAATGGAAAGATTTAGGGCTATTAATTGTCGATGAAGAGCACCGTTTTGGTGTTCGTCACAAAGAGCGTATAAAAGCCATGCGCGCAAATGTCGATATTTTAACGCTAACAGCAACACCGATCCCTCGTACATTGAATATGGCAATGAGTGGCATGCGTGATCTTTCGATTATTGCAACACCACCAGCACGCCGCTTATCCGTGAAAACCTTTGTACGAGAATATGATGATTTAGTGGTACGCGAAGCTATCTTGCGTGAAACATTGCGTGGTGGACAGGTTTATTACTTGTATAACGATGTTGAAAATATCGAAAAAGCTCGTGAAAGACTCGCTACGCTTGTCCCTGAAGCGCGTATTGGTATTGGTCACGGACAAATGCGTGAACGTGAGCTTGAACGTGTGATGAATGATTTCCATCACCAACGTTTTAATGTATTACTTTGTACCACCATTATTGAAACAGGTATCGATATCCCAAGTGCGAACACCATTATTATTGAACGTGCAGATCACTTTGGTTTAGCGCAATTGCATCAGTTACGCGGTCGTGTCGGTCGTTCTCATCATCAAGCTTATGCTTATTTGTTGACACCACACCCTAAAGCAATGACAAAGGATGCTCATAAACGTTTAGAAGCGATTGCTTCATTGGAAGATCTGGGTGCAGGTTTTGCATTAGCGACTCATGATCTCGAAATTCGAGGCGCGGGTGAATTATTAGGTGAAGAACAGAGCGGTCAAATGAATACCGTTGGCTTCTCACTTTATATGGAATTGCTAGAAAGTGCGGTAGAAGCGCTTAAAGAGGGTAGAGAGCCATCACTTGAAGATCTCACCAATCAACAAACTGAAATTGAGTTAAGAATGCCGGTCTTATTGCCTGATGATTACATTCCTGATGTAAATGTCAGACTTTCATTCTATAAGCGAATTGCCAGTGCAATCGACTTAACAGAGCTTAATGATCTAAGAGCAGAGTTAATTGACAGATTTGGTCAATTACCTGATGCAGGACGTTATTTACTGCGTAATGCCGCGATCCGCTTAAATGCAATGAGTTTGGGTATTACTCGAATTGAAGCCCATGATAAAGGCGGATTTATTGAGTTTGGTGAGAAGAACAAGGTTGATCCAGGATATTTAATCAGCTTACTTCAAGAACAACCTGCTATTTTCCGTTTAGATGGTCCATCAAAATTGAAATTTATTACTGATTTAACTGAGCGTGAGAAACGACTCACTTTTATTGATGATATGTTAAGTGCATTTGATGAGCATAAAACAACCGCACTTTAGCCGTTATTAAATCCACATAAAGGCGTAATTGAAGCACTTCATTACGCCTTTCTTTTTATATTATTTGATTTACTCTTTGCGACAAGGCACTTTTTCATTCATAGAACAATAAGGCTCTTGTTCTAAAATCAGTCTACCATCAGAATCTAAGGCGATAACTTCACCGGGTTTGAACGTGGTACGCACCTTGCCCGGTGTTCCATCGATAGTATAAAGCACATCATAACCCACAATTCTACGCTCTTGACGATAAATCGGGATGCACTCTTTAAATTGAGGGTAAGGGAAACTAGCAATATTGCTGTTATTGAGTGCTTCAATCATATAAAACACTCGACACTCTTGCTCTGCAGGGTGAAATCGTGACAATTTTTCTGGTGTAAAAGGTGTCGGTAATCCAATTCGATGACAATACTCTTCTGTCACAAAAACAGTCGATTTAATCGGTGTAGCCGAAACGACATGAGCGTATTGAGGTTGGGGAAATACCCACCTCCATGCAATAAATGAAAGAATAGCTAATACAATGATCAGTCCTATTAGTGTGTACTTTTTGACATTAACACCCACTTTCACCCCTTTTTATTTGTTTTATCCTTAATTGCCATCGATGCGTAATAAAAGCCTCTGGTTCACTCTAACTGGCTAATATATTTAGTATTCAATAAATGAATTCTCTAATCTGATAGCTTAATTCAACATCCATGCTGATTAACATAATAAGTAAACTACGTATTTATGACATGTTAAATACACCACTTATTTCTGTTTTAATTACTTAATTAAATAAATACTGACGATATTCTCACGACTTACACATTATATTAAGATAGATCTTAATTTATTAAGCTGAAAAAATAGAAATCGTTATACTATTTATAATATATCATTATGATAACACCAAGTTAACAAATGTCGCCTAAAAATAGGATATATTTCATATTTAATTTCATATTCTAAAATTTACTTTTAAGATTTGTAAGATTATTTAATCCAATTAAATACGAATAAAAATAACAAGTTAAGCTTATCTCTAATAATTTTCACTTATTATCTTTCTTATACAAATCTACTAAACACCATAACACTTTATTTGATGAATTAATGAATTAAACATCATTTTTTATTTAAGAAAAGTCTTAAATAATTTAACGCTATAAATAAAATAACCGCTATTTTCAATATGACAAGATTGAACTTAATAATAAAATTATATTTATCATTATTCTATTGAACGCTAGAGTTATTGGTTATTTTTGATATAGAAAGATAAATCATCTAGTGCTTTATGCTAAGATTTTTTATCTTATTTAGATATTCTCATTTAATTATTTAATTTAAAAGAAAAATAGATAAAAAACCCTCATATAATATGAGGGTTTTAAAAGGTAACTTTTGTCTTATCTGTAAAACAAAAGATAAATTAATGAAGTTTTAGTTTAGGTCTAATCACTCGATTGATTGACCCAACTAACATCATAAGCCCAGTTTTGATATAACCATGCAAAGCAATTTGATGCATTCTATATAAAGAAATATAAACAATCCGCGCTATGCGCCCTTCGATCATCATGTCCCCTTTCATCAAATTCCCCATCAAACTCCCCACCGTACTAAATTTAGAGAGTGAAACTAATGAGCCGTGATCGGTAAATACATAATCTTTTAACGGCTTATCTTTTAACATTGCTAAGATATTGCCGTAACAACGGCTTGCCATTTGATGTGCGGATTGTGCTCTTGGTGGAACAAAACCGCCTTCTTTTCTTGGACAAGAAGAACAGTCACCAATCGCAAAGATAAATTCATCTACGGTTGTTTGTAAGGTTGGTTTAACAACCAACTGATTAATACGGTTAGTCTCCAGACCGGCAATCTCTTTCATAAAATCGGGGGCTTTAATACCCGCCGCCCACACCATTAAGTCAGCATCGATATGCTCACCATCTTTGGTGTTTAATCCACCTTCATCTGCGCTTGTGACCATAGTTTTAGTCATCACTCGCACACCTAATTTTGTTAATTCTTGATGTGCAGCACTAGAAATACGTACTGGTAATGCAGGTAAGATACGTTCTCCAGCTTCAACCAAAGTGATATTTAATGCTGAAGGTGCTAATTTTTTTAATCCATAACTATTAAGCTGGCGGACTGCATTATGCAATTCAGCTGAAAGCTCAACCCCCGTCGCACCACCACCCACAATCGCAATATTTACCTTACGATTTTCTTCTTGTGCATTGTTATCTGCTGAATATTTTAAAAACAAATTCAACATTTCATTATGGAAACGATGTGCTTGTTGAGGACTGTCCAAGAAAATACAGTTCTCTTTAATACCCGGTGTGCCAAAATCGTTTGATTTACTGCCTAACGCCATTACTAAAATATCATAGTCTAATGTGCGCTCAGGTACGAGTAGCTCTTGCTCTTCATCATAAATAGCAGCCAGTGTGATAGTTTTTTGCTCACGATCAAGCCCAGTTAATGAGCCTAATTGGAAATTGAAATGATGGTTATAGCCGTGTGCTAAATAGCTTAAAGCATCAACACCATCATCCAAAGAGCCTGTTGCCACTTCATGTAACAAAGGTTTCCATAGATGACTATTGTTACGATCCACTAAGGTGATTTCTGCTTTTTTGCTGCGCCCTAATTTATTGCCTAATTTGGTCGCCAGTTCTAAACCACCCGCGCCACCACCGACAATAACAATTTTTTTTAATGACATTTAACGTCACTCCATAAAGATATTTACTGTTGTTATTTAAATAGTCTTAGTGAAATCTACTTAAATAACGACAGTTAAATCGTTTCGGCTGTTATTTTTGTTCTTAAGCAAGTTAATTGGAAATATGGTCATACCAAAGTTGATTTATATCAAAAATATTTGAATATTCATATCTATTTTTTGAAGAAAACCGTCGTTTTTTGCCTTTTACTGATGAATAAATCACCATCAAAAACATAAAAATATTTGTTTTATTATTAAATACAATGAATTAGAGATATTGACATAAGAAAGAACATTAAAACTATTAGTGATAATTGAGATGATAAAAAATAAAGGGGCAAAACAAATATTGAAAAGAGAGAGATAGAAAGAACAGTATGGGCGTTTTAGCTACGTTAGATAAAAAATGGATGGCACAAACGCCATCCATTTTAAGCACATTACTTTGGTCTTACTCTTTGCTATTAAACGCTTTAATTTTAAATAGATGTTCAGAGAGGCTCTTAAATTTATGCGTTTGTACTTCATCCCAAATGACAGAGTAATAAGGCGATAATTCATCAGCAGAACGCTGGTTATCTAAAATCTCATCATTACGAGATAAAATCACTAAAGCGTTATCTTTGTTTTTAGAACGAAAATCTTTAATACATTTCGTTGCAATATCTAAATATTCTTCAGGTCTGTCGATTTTGTCTGTCATGTTTTCGTAAGGAAAAAGATTAGGATTAATCATTACCTGACGAATATTACATAAGAAACCAATACGCTCTGCCCAATACCCACCTAATCCTACACCGCAAATTAATACGGGCTCTTTCGTGGATTTAATCACTTTATCCGTCTCTTTCAGTAAGTGTTGCATGTCATGACGAGGATGCAACGTACTGTAGCTTAAAAAGCGGACATCAGGATCAATAAACTGTAGCTGTAAAACTTTCTCATGATTTCCAGGACTTGTGGAATCAAAACCATGTAAATATATAATCATGCTCGCTCCTGCCATTGCTCCTGTAATTGGGTCAGCAACTGATGCGCTTTTTTCCAACGATCAGAGGTTTGTAGCTCACTCAATGTGTAACGACCTCGGTGATGGTACAATGTGGAAATGCGTTCTGCTTTGACAGAGGACAGGTTATCTAACACACTTACTGCCCCTTTTCGGTTATTACACACTAAAAGCATATCACAACCGGCATCTAGTGAACGTTGTGCTCTTTCTGCATAACTTCCCATAATGGCAGCACCTTCCATCGATAAATCATCAGAGAAGATAACGCCTTGGAAGCCTAATTGTTCACGTAAAATGGATTTCAACCAGTACGATGAACCACTTGCAGGGCGCTCATCAACCTGAGAATAAATAACATGAGCCGGCATAATGGCATCTAATAACTGGCGTTGAATAAAGTCTTTGAAAATAGACATATCACGTTGGCGAATATCATTTAAAGAGCGATCATCACGAGGTGTTTCTTTATGAGAGTCAGCTCTTACCGCGCCATGACCAGGAAAGTGTTTACCTGTTGATTTCATGCCCGCAGAGCGCATACCTTTAATAAAGCTCTCTGCCATTGTCATGGCAATCTCAGGTGAATCATGGAAAGAACGCTCACCAATAGCAATACAGTTATGACCTAAATCGAGCACAGGTGCAAAACTGATATCAATATCCATGGCAATCATTTCTGATGCCATTAACCACCCAGCTTCTTGTGCTAAATGGCTGGCTTGATAACCTTCATTGAGTGCCGCATAAGATTGAGCTGCTGGTATGCGTGTAAAACCATCACGGAAGCGCTGTACTCGCCCTCCTTCTTGGTCTACGGCAATCACAAGGCGCTCATGAGATGCATCCCGAATTTGACGAACTAATTCATTTAATTGTTCAGCATCATGGAAGTTGCGGGTAAAGAGGATTAATCCACCGACAAGAGGATGCTTTAAAATTTCACGCTCTTCACTATCGAGTTCATATCCTTCAACATCAAGCATTACCGGACCCATAACATTCCTCTCTTTGTAATTGTGACAAGATAATGTCTTTAATTCGTCAGACTGAAATAGCGACGTAAAGGTTCAGACATTATTAAAAATGATCCATCTTTTGTTTGTTGCCAACGGACTTCATACCACATTAGCATCATATAAAAAATGAATGGCTCTCTTGAAAAAATACGCTCTTTCAACGTGTTCACAGAATAAATATCTGCCGCTTTGGGTTGAGCATAATGACAATGATACGAATAATAATAATCCAAAAACGTATTTTGTTGTGCCTCATTGAGTTGGTTTGTTGCAAAAAACGTCATCAACGAATCTGCTGTATCAATATCGGCTGCATATTCCCAATCAATAAATTTTATACCGGAATCACTAAGAAGAATATTCTCAACATGTAAATCCATGTGAGCAGGCGCGTATT
Organism: Proteus cibi; assembly: GCF_003144405.1. GTDB lineage: Bacteria > Pseudomonadota > Gammaproteobacteria > Enterobacterales > Enterobacteriaceae > Proteus > Proteus cibi. Next base: position 32,309 of record NZ_PENW01000015.1, on the reverse strand, counting down.
TTATGAGATTGCATCGAGGTTGGCGTAAAAAATGTTGTTGTAATCGTAACCATTTAGCAGATAAACGTTTTCTATCAATACGCTGCCAATAAATTAATAATTCATGCTTTAAGTTAAGAGGAAAACCTAACGGAGTGTGTTGATGGAGTATGGCTATTTTTTCAGCCAACGGTTTTAAATAAACACTAAAAAGTGCTTGGTGAGTAAGATGTTCACCCTGTAACCAATAAAGAAAAAACCACTCTTTATAACGTGTAGCAACTTTAGGTGATAAATTAGAGCATGATAGCTGTTTTAAAATGGCGTATTCTTTTCTTCCATGTACATAAAGCGCTTTTTTTTCATCGCCATAATAACGAGCAACCCAGTCAATATCTGCACATTGCACACGAAAAGCACCACCGCCAGATCCTTCTAATGCAGTGATTTTCCATTTACTTAATGCCGTTGCAGGGAAAAGCGCTTGCAAGGCATTAAGCAAACTTGAGTAATGCGGATCACTCAACCTTATGGCGCCCATTCCAAAGAATTTCACCAGAGGAAACCGACATTAACTGCATACTGATCACACGGTTATCTTTTTTACCATCAACAGTTGAGAATAAAATATAATCAGCTTTCAAATAACGGGCTAAGCCAATCGCTGCACTACGAAGACCCAAGCTATCTTCACCTGATAAACCGAGGGCTTTTCGTGCTGAAATCATTTGCGTATAAGGTACCGTTTGCAATGCACTAATACTATTAACAGATTCAATAATGGTATTAGTTGCATTTACCGATTGAATATTCCCACCAGAATTATTTTTAACATTATCAACAACGATAAGTTTACCCGCTTCTAAATCACCAGTAACCGCCATTTCTCTAATTAAAGGAGTGACAGCAGCATTCCAATTAATACTCGTGATTTTAGGTGGCGTTGGCACAACTTCAATAGGTGGCTCTATTGGTTGAGGTGGCTCTACTGGCTCTGTAGGCGTCACCGGCTCTACAGGTACAGGCGGTTGTTGTGGCAACATAGATGGACAACCTGCTAATAAAAACACAGATATCGCCACAAATAGAACTCTTTTCATGCTCGTGTTACCTTATCCTAAGTAAAGAGATAAACTCTGACATAACTAATGGTTTTATCTGGTATATCACCACTAATTTCGGCATCACCATCACCAAGAATCGTCACATCATTTACATTCCCAGCCGGAGAAACTTCAAGTCCTTGTTCGTTATACCAATAAAAACGATAGCGAATAGTGACAGGGTAAGATTGTGTATTTGATAACATGACTGTCGCTTTTGTACCATTAGCATGGTGTTCAATGGTTGGCTGACCCGCAACAACGCCGACAACTAATACCGAAGGCTCCATAATAATCGCCTGCTGACGATTGAAATAGAGCTTATTATCTGAATGAGATGATAAACATCCTGTGAGCAATGTCGTCATAAACACAGCGATAAGTAATGAAAAAACGACCTTACCTTGTCTTATCATGTATTACTTCCTGTTATCCTGCTGTTAGTATCATATCCATTACTGGCTTAATAATGGTCCTAATGGTTTTCCACCAAGTAAATGCATATGGATATGGAAAACTTCTTGTCCACCATGTTTATTACAGTTCATCACTAAGCGATAGCCATCTTCTGCAATACCTTCTTGTTGTGCAATTTTTGCCGCAACAACAAAAAGGTGTCCTAATACTTGCTCATCTTCCGCAGTAACATCATTAACCGTAGGAATAAGTTTATTAGGAATAATTAGAATATGAGTGGGTGCTTGAGGTGAAATATCACGAAATGCAGTCACTGTATCATCTTGAAAAACGATATTGGCTGGAATTTCACCACGAATAATTTTACTGAAAATTGTTTCTTCTGCCATTTCCATCACCTTATTATTTATTTTAATTCCTGATTAATTCTATTAAGCAGGTAAGTTTTGAATATGAAAGAGCTTAGCAAAATTGCGTGTTGTTTGTTGCGCTAACTCTTCAACACTCACCCCTTTTAAGACAGCCATATACTCTGCAACATCACGGACATAAGCGGGTTGATTTTCTTTTCCGCGATGAGGAACTGGCGCTAAATAAGGAGAGTCTGTTTCAACTAAAATCCGATCAAGAGGCACGATACGAGCGGCTTCTCTAATTTGTTCAGCATTTCTAAATGTCACAATACCGGAAAAAGAGATATATAGACCAAGATCAAGTAATGCTGTTGCCGTCTCTTTATCTTCAGTAAAGCAATGCAAAACACCACCACAATCTTGAACTTTTTCTTCTTTTAAAATCGACAAAGTATCTTCGCGAGCACTGCGTGTATGCACAATAACGGGTTTATTAACTTGGCGTCCAATACGAATATGCTCACGGAAAATGTCACGTTGCAGAGCCGCATTTTCTTGTTGGTAATAGTAATCTAGCCCTGTTTCACCTAAAGCCACAACATCCGGTGCCGCTGCTAAACGTGCTAATTCTTCAATATCATGACCTTCATCTAAATTTAAAGGATGTATCCCACAAGAAAAGGCGATATTGTCACGTTTACCGATTAGCTCACGCATACTCTTAAAGCCCGGTAATGTAGTTGCTACTGCTAACATATATCGAACATCACGCTGCTGTGCTTTTTCGACAACATCATCAATATTTTCATGTAATTTTTCATAATCTAAGCAGTCGAGATGGCAGTGTGAATCAACTAAAAACATAACTTACTCTCATTTATCTGGTACGACTTATATACTCGTTATCCTTCAAGTTACAGGGGGTGTTGGCTACGCTCAGCAACCCGAATCACATACATGAGTATGCTCATCGGGATATCTTTGCTTGCCGCCTACCTGCAACTCGAATGAGTTAGAGTATAGGTGTTTTTTATTACAGCTAAATCATAATTAATATATAGATAATTAATTTTTTGTGGCTAGCTGATTTTCCCAATCTAGTAGCTGCTCTACTAGTAATAATTCTCTATTTAATGCTGGAATGGTCATTAACTGGTAACGACACTGTTTCCATCCATCAATCGTGGATAACAAAATATCCGAAGGCCATTGTGATAACGCCATAATCAATGCTTGTTGGTCTTGGTTCACACAATATACTTGTGCATTGGTTTGGTATTTTAATGCATCCAGCAGCAAGGATAACAACCAATACAAGCGACGTTCGGCATTATCTTGATTTAATTGTGGCAAAAATGAATATAAATCATGTTGTTGTATGCTTACATATAAAGCTTGGCAAAAAGTCGCTCTTTCTTTCCACTCATCTTTCAATAATGAAAGTGCTAAAACCGGAGCGTTCTGAGAGAGATTTAATGCCGTCACACTATTTGCATAAGGGATGTTTGGTAATTGTTGCTGTAACCAATGCGTTGCGTGCTGGAGATCTGGCGTTGCTAAATGATAATAAAAACAACGACTACGCAATGTCGCCAATAACACTTCCGGTTGCTGACAATTCAATAAAAAATAGGTGTTTTTAGGTGGCTCTTCTAACGTTTTGAGTAATGCATTTGCCGCCGCTTCTGTTAACGCTTCAACATCTTTTATCCAAACCACTCTGAAACCACTTTGCTGAGCATGATGTTCCAGCTTTTCAGTGACTTTTCTTACTGCTTCAATCCCAATAGAGGACTTACCCTTTTCACTCTGCAAAATATGCCAATCTGGGTGTGTTTCAGCAAGCATCAAACGACAGCTATGGCATTCATTACAACTTTTTAATCCCTGTTTATTCTGGCACATTAACCAACGACTTAATCCATAAGAGAGAGCTTCTCCTCCCATGCCTTCTATCGCATGTAAAAGCAAAGCATGATGACCACGCCCTTCTTGATACATGCTAATAAGTTGTCGATATGCCTGATTTAGCCAAGGATACCAATTCATAGTGATTTATTTTCCTGCTGAACTAGCCACGCGGTTAATGTTTGACGGATATCTGTTTGTACTTTTTCAATCGTTTGAGATGCATCTATCGTGATAATAGTATCATCACCTTTAGCTAATGCCTGATAACGTTCACGAGTGCGATAAAAGAAATCCATTGATTCTTTTTCAATCCGATCTAACTCGCCCCTAGCACGCGCTCTGGCAAGACCCATTGCCGGATCTAAATCAAGATACAAAGTTAAATCTGGGCGGAAATCACCAAGTACAGTATTACGAAGTGACAACATAAGATCTTTATCTAAGCCACGCCCACCGCCTTGATAAGCTTGTGAAGAGAGATCATGTCTATCGCCAATCACCCATTTACCTTCCGCTAATGCGGGTTTTATGACGTTCTCAACCAGTTGAACACGCGCTGCATATAGCATCAATAATTCGGCTTTATCCGTGACTTTTTCGCCGTCAATACCTTGCTTGATAAGTTCACGGAGTTTTTCAGCAAGCGGTGTGCCACCAGGTTCACGGGTAAAAGCCAGATTGGTGATACCTTTATCTTTAAGTGTATCAATAACCGTTTGGATTGCGCTGGTTTTTCCAGCGCCTTCTAATCCTTCAATTACAATAAATTTGCTGTTGTTCATAATTATCTTTGTTGTAAGCGTCGGTATTGTGCGACGGCTTTATTATGTTCATTAAGTGTGGTTGAAAATTTATGACCACCCGTTCCATCTGCAACAAAATAGAGGTAACGTGTATCCGCTGGATGTGCAGCCGCTCTAATTGAAGCAACACCGGGCATTGCTATTGGTGTTGGTGGCAAACCATCAATTTGATACGTGTTATAAGGTGTATAGCCATTTAAATCACTACGATAAATCGTGCCTCTATATTTATCCCCTAAACCATAGATCACCGTTGGATCAGTTTGTAATCGCATATTCGTTTTTAATCGATTGACAAAAACAGACGCAACTTTTGTTCTTTCAGCATCAATACCTGTCTCTTTTTCAATAATTGATGCCATGATAAGCATTTCATAAGCGGATTTATAGGGTAAATCACGGTCACGTTTGATCCACTCTTCTTCTAGTGTCTTTTCCATTTGTTGATAGGCACGTTTTAAAATTGCTACATCAGTTGTACCCGCAGTATAGTGGTAGGTATCTGGTGCAAACCAACCTTCTAGACTAGTGATCTCTGGCTTTATTCCTATTTCTTGACGTAGCTTATCGCTATCCATCGTGTGTGCAATAGCAGCAAGTTGAGGCGCTTGTTCAAAAATAGATTGCCAATCCTTTAAACGGCTTCCTTCTATAAAACGGATAGAAAACTGAGCTTCTTTACCACTTTTGATCAGCAATAAAACCTCATGTAATGTCATCCCGTTTGTTAAACGGTAAGTGCCTGCTTTAAATTGGCTTAGTTCTGGTTTGGCTTTTAATAAAACCTGAAAATAATCCCCTTCATTCAGCAGATTATTTTTTATTAATAGTTGCTCCATAGCAACACGCCCTGTTCCTGCGGGCACAGTCAGTAGCAATTCATCTTGTTTTACAACAATCTTTTCTTCTAGATCTCGAAGATGTTGCATCATATACAATGCAACGGCACCAAGGCTAATCAATAAGGCAAAAAAAACTATCCATACTATTTTTTTTATCTTCATTTATAACTCATTAAATTCTATTTAAGTGACAAACTGTGTTGTAAAACAACATGATAATAATCCCTATTAGGATATTGATAGCGCTTATCATCTGAAAAAGTGATTTGTGAAACGGGGATCACTGGCATCAACGCATTTGTTAACCATATTTCATCAGCTTGATAAAGTGTTTCAGGTTTTTCTCTCACAATATCAATTTCCCAATGATTTTTTTGAGCTAATCGAAAGATAGATTGGCGCATAATGCCATCTACCCCTGAATTAGTCAGATTGGGGGTAAAAAGCCTATTTTCTTTGCGCCAAAAAAGGTTCGCTGCATTGGCTTCAACTAAATATCCTTCATTATCACACACTAAAACATCATCAAATTCTGTTTGTTCTAAATGATATTTGATAAGGACTTGTTCTAGACGATTGAGGTGTTTTATCCCGGCCAATAAAGGATTTTGCCCTAAGGTAACTGGACTTATACCCAGCGATACACCTTCGCTCTGCTGGTTACGATAATGGGTAGGATAAGATGACAATGATATTATTACTGTCGGCGTTATAAATCCATTGGAGGAATACCCTCGTCCACCACACCCACGACTAATAATAATTTTAATAACACTTTTTGTTTGCGTCAGAGAAGCAATATCGATGATCTGTTTTTCAAGTTCAGACCAATTAGGATGAGGTAAGAAGAGAGCGTTGCAGCCTTGTTTTAAGCGATTTATGTGTGCAGATAACAAAATGGGATCACCTGACTCAACAGCGAGTGTTGTGAAACAACCATCGCCAAACTGTACCGCACGATCACTGGCATCTACATTTTGTTGCTGTTGTCCATTTACCCAATACATCTAACACACCTTGCATCTATGTTATTGATATCAATCTGCACATGATAAAACAACTGGCAGTAAAAGGACAAAATAAAAGACCCAGTATCATTCTGGGCCTTTAGGTATTTTCAACTTTCTACAAAAAACGGGTTATACGCGTTTAAAGAGAATTGAACCGTTAGTACCACCAAAGCCAAATGAGTTACACAGAGCATATTCCATGTTCTCAACTTTGCGTGCTTTATGTGGAACAAAATCAAGATGACAATTTTCGTCTTGATTATCTAGGTTAATTGTTGGTGGTACGATTTGATCACGCAGTGAAAGGATAGTAAAGATAGACTCAATAGCACCAGCAGCACCTAATAAGTGACCTGTCATAGATTTTGTTGAGCTAACTAATACATCAGTGCCTTTGCCAAATACGTTTTCTACCGCTTGTGCTTCAGCAACATCGCCAGCATTTGTTGATGTACCGTGTGCGTTGATATAACCCACTTCTGATGAGGCAATACCCGCATCTTTCAGTGCATTTGTCATTGCCAGCGCACCGCCTTCGCCATTTTCTGCCGGTGAAGTCATGTGATAAGCATCGCTGCTCATACCAAAACCTACGACTTCAGCATAAATTTTAGCACCACGGTTTTTAGCATGTTCGTACTCTTCAAGAACAAGAACACCCGCACCATCACCTAATACAAAACCATCACGATCTTTATCCCATGGGCGGCTAGCCGCTTGAGGGTTATCGTTACGTGTTGATAATGCACGAACAGCACCAAAGCCACCTAAACCTAAAGGTGTGGTCGCTTTTTCGGCACCGCCCGCCAGCATTACATCTGCATCACCATAAGCGATAATACGTGCAGCATGTCCAATATTATGAACACCTGAAGTACACGCTGTTGCGATAGAGATTGTTGGGCCACGAAGACCATACATAATGCTTAAATGCCCTGCAACCATATTAATGATGGTTGAAGGTACAAAGAATGGGCTAATTTTACGAGGACCACCATTCATCATCGATGTATGGTTTTCTTCGATAAGGCCTAAGCCACCAATACCAGAACCAATAGCAGCTCCGATACGACTTGCATTGGCTTCTGTTACTTCAAGACCTGAATCCGCAATGGCCTGCACACCCGCTGCAATACCATATTGAATGAAAAGATCCATCTTACGCGCATCTTTACGCGAAAGATTATAATCTTCATGATTGAAATCTTTTACCAATCCAGCGAATTTAGTCGCATGATGACTGGTGTCAAAATCTTCGATAAGGCCGATACCACTCTGTCCGGCACACACAGCTTCCCAAGAAGCTTCTGCGTTATTACCGACAGGAGATAACATGCCTAGTCCGGTCACAACTACACGACGCTTAGACACGCTTATCCTCCAAGGAGGGAAAAAGTTTAGGATTAAAAATATAGGCGGTCGAGTGACCGCCTAGATTAGCAAGCTTATTTACCTGCGTTTTCAACGTAATCAATAGCAGCTTGAACTGTAGTAATTTTTTCTGCTTCTTCGTCTGGGATTTCGATATCGAATTCTTCTTCCAGAGCCATTACCAGCTCAACTGTGTCAAGAGAATCAGCGCCTAAGTCATCAACAAATGAAGCTGAATTTACAACTTCTTCCTCTTTAACACCCAGTTGTTCAACAATGATTTTCTTAACGCGTTCGTCGATAGTGCTCATACTATTAAATTTCCTATCAAAACTCGCTTGCGCGATGATTTTCTTAGTTTATAAATACAGGAAAAGATCTAACCAATCCCGACTGTGTGGACTACTTTATTCGCTATATTTTGCATTATATTGTACGCAAAAAGCAAATATAAAGACGTCCCCATAATTAGATCATGTACATGCCACCATTGACATGCAATGTTTCACCCGTGATATAGCTCGCTTCATCAGAAGCTAAGAAAGCTACAGCACTGGCAATCTCTTTGGCATCACCTAAACGGTTAGCAGGGACTTGAGATAAAATACCTGCTCTTTGGTCGTCTGTTAATGCTCTAGTCATATCAGTTTCGATAAAGCCTGGAGCAACAACATTCACCGTAATGCCACGGGAAGCAACTTCGCGTGCTAATGATTTACTAAAACCAATCACACCCGCTTTCGCCGCCGCGTAGTTTGCCTGTCCTGCATTACCCATGGTTCCAACAACAGAACCAATAGTAATTATACGACCATGACGTTTTTTCATCATAGCACGCATAACTGCTTTAGACAGACGGAAGACTGATGAAAGATTAGTATCAATGATATCTTGCCACTCATCATCTTTCATGCGCATCAACAGGTTATCACGAGTAATACCTGCATTATTGACCAAAATATCAATTTCGCCAAATTCAGCACGCACATCGGCTAATAATTTTTCGATAGAGTCGTTTTCTGTGACGTTTAACACAAAACCCTTACCCTTACCGTCTAAATATTCGCTAATCGCTTGCGCGCCGTTTTCACTCGTTGCTGTACCAATTACTGTCGCACCACGTGCAACTAAATCTTCTGCAATCGCACGGCCAATGCCACGGCTTGCACCAGTAACTAGCGCTATTTTTCCGTCAAATCCCATGAGATCCCTCAGTCATTTCCTAATGCAACATCTAATGATGCAAGATCATTAACTGCTGCAGCGTTCATCTCTTTAGAAATACGTTTTGTTAAACCAGTTAATACTTTTCCTGGTCCGATTTCTAATAGTTGTGTGATACCTTTTTCAGCAATAAGTTCAACCGTTTCAGTCCAGCGAACCGGATTATAAAGCTGGCGAACTAACGCATCACGGATTGCATTGGCATCTGTTTGCGCTATCACATCAACGTTATTAACAACCTGAATTTCAGGTTGTTTAAATTCGATTTCTTGCAATGCAACTGCAAGTTTATCAGCAGCGGGCTTCATTAAAGCGCAGTGAGAAGGCACACTTACCGCTAATGGTAATGCACGTTTAGCACCGGCTTCTTTACATAACACACCCGCGCGTTCTACCGCTTCTTTGTTACCGGCAATAACAACTTGTCCCGGTGAGTTAAAGTTTACTGGTGAAACAACTTGCCCTTGAGCAGCTTCTTCACAGGCTTTTGCAATAGCGTCATTATCTAAACCGATAATCGCATACATTGCACCAGTACCCGCAGGAACGGCTTCTTGCATCAGTTGACCACGTAATTCTACTAATTTAATTGCAGCAGCGAAATCAATAACTCCCGCACACACTAAAGCAGAATACTCGCCAAGACTGTGACCTGCCATAACTTGTGGCATTTTGCCTTGTTTTTCTTGCCATACACGCCAGATAGCAACAGAAGCGGCTAATAGTGCTGGCTGTGTTTTCCATGTTTTGTTTAGCTCTTCTTCAGGGCCATTTTGAACTAAATCCCAAAGAGAGTAACCCAATACATCAGATGCTTGAGCAAATGTTTCAGTCACGATTGGATATTGCTCTGCAAGTTCTGCAAGCATTCCAATAGCTTGTGATCCCTGTCCGGGGAAAACCATTGCAAAATCAGTCATGTTTATTTTCCTGATAATATTAAAAACGGATAAGTGCAGAACCCCAAGTAAAACCACCGCCAAACGCTTCCAGTAAGATTAACTGACCACGTTGAATGCGATTGTCTCTTACAGCTTCATCTAATGCTGTTGGGACTGATGCTGCTGACGTATTGCCATGGCGATCTAATGTCACCACTACTTTATCCATTGTCATATCCAGCTTTTTCGCTGTCGCTGAAATAATTCTTAAATTTGCCTGATGAGGCACAAGCCAGTCCAGTTCAGATTTATCAATTTTGTTAGCTTCAAGTGTCTCATCCACAATGTGGGCAAGCTCACGAACTGCGACTTTAAAAACTTCATTTCCTGCCATGGTCACGTAAGCAGGTAAATCGTCATTTTCTCTACTTTGATAAGGTAATGCTAATAGATCACCAAAACGTCCATCAGAATGTAAATGGGTAGAGATAATGCCTTCTTCTTCTGATGCGCCAACAACCACAGCACCTGCCGCATCACCAAATAAGATAATCGTGCCACGATCTTCAGGATCTAAAGCGTGAGATAATCTGTCAGCACCAATAACCAGTGCTTTTTTAACAGAACCCGCTTTAATAAATTGATCCGCAATACTTAATGCATAAACAAAACCTGAACATGCTGCTGCAACATCAAAAGCAATACAGTCATTAATACCTAGTGCATTTTGAATTTGGCAAGCGGCACTTGGAAATGCATGTGAGCCAGATGTAGTTGCCACAATAATCAATCCAATGTCTTGCTTATCAATACCTGACATTTCTAATGCTTTTTCGCCAGCACCCGCGCCCATCACGGCAACAGTTTCTTCTTCTGTTGCAATTCGACGTTCATGAATACCCGTTCTGGTAACAATCCACTCGTCAGATGTTTCAACCATTTTTTCTAAATCGGCATTAGTTCGCACTTGTACAGGCAAGTAACTACCAGTACCTAAGATTTTTGTATACATTCTATCAATCGCTCTTGGGTAATACTGTTGTCAGTCGTGAAGCAATTCGCTCTGGAATTTTTCGCTCAACGGCATGAACAGCCTGTTCTATTGCTGCTGTAAACGCGCTTTCATTTGCGCCACCATGGCTTTTAATGACGATACCGCGTAATCCTAACAGAGAAGCACCGTTATACTGGTCGGGGTTCATATGTCCAAAACGCTTAATTAGTCGTTTTTGTAACCATTTCTTCAATAATTTCATCCACCACGACGTTTTTTTATTTTCGGTAGTAGAAGATTTAATCAATGAAAGGAAAACTCTGATAACTCCTTCCATCGTTTTAAGGGAGACATTACCTGCGAAGCCGTCACACACCAATACATCAGTTTTTCCTGTCAGTAACTCATTACCTTCAACATAACCAATATAGTTAATATTTGGTGTCGATTTTAATACCGTAGCAGCTTCGCGGATATTATCTAATCCTTTACTTTCTTCTTCACCTATATTTAAAAGTGCCACTTTGGGTGAATCAATCCCTGCTATCTCTTCGGCCATAACTGCGCCCATTACCGCAAACTGGACCAGCATTTTGCTATCACAATTAACGTTGGCGCCTAAATCCAGAACAACCGTCTTACCTTTTTTCTGGTTAGGTAATACCGAAACCAGTGCAGGACGTTCAATTCCATCAATTGCATTAAGTCGAAGCTTTGCTAATCCCATCAATACGCCAGTATTTCCCGCACTTACACACGCCTGTGCATCCCCTGTTTTCACGAGATCAAGAGCCACTCGCATTGATGTACCTTTACTCGCTCTAATAGCGTGTGACGGTTTCGCATCATTGGCGACAATATGTTCTGCGGGTATAACATGTAAACGGGAGATTAGCTCAGCATTTTGATTTGCAAGCAGAGGAGAGATAGAGTCTGGTTGACCTACCAGCAATATTTTCAAATGAGGATTAGATGCCAGCGCCCGCAAACAAGCAGGCACTGTGATGCGAGGACCGAAGTCCCCGCCCATCGCATCTAACGCTATGGTTAGATTTGTCAAGGTATCAACGAGCTATAAAGCTAATTACTTGTTGATAACCTTGCGGCCACGGTAGTAACCGTCAGCAGTTACATGGTGACGCAGGTGAGTTTCACCAGAAGTTTTGTCAACAGAAACTTGAGTTACTGTCAGCGCGTCATGAGAGCGACGCATACCGCGTTTAGAACGAGTTGGTTTGTTTTGTTGTACGGCCATTGACCTTACTCCTTAGTACTTTTCTTTAAACTGGCTAATACGGCAAATGGATTTGGCTTCTCTGATAATTCTTCAGGGAGTTCACCAAACACCATATCCGCGTCGGACACTTCACAGTGTTCAAAATCATGTACCGGAACCACCGGCAAGTTGAGGATTATTTCATCTTCAATCATTGCCAGCAAATCTATTTCACCAAATTCGTTTACATAAACTGGTTCATATTCTTCCGGTAATGTCTCGGCCCGTTCATCACTGACAACAGGGCTAAAACAATATGTTGCGTGAACATGATACGGAAAATGGCCACCACAACGTTGACATTCTAAAGTTACATCCACATCGGAATGCCCTTTAATCACGGCAAGACGTTGATGGTCGATATCAAATGATAAAGCCACATCAATATTACTGTCCACACTGACCACCGATTCAGCTAAGCGGCTTACTTGCTCTGGAGAATAATGACCGTCATAGTCTAAATTCTTTTGAGCTGCTCGCAGCGCATCAATGGTCAGGGGTAATTTTACCTTTTGCATAAGGCGCGCATATTATCTTTGTAATGGAATATAGTCAAAGAAAAAGGCGGGTTATCTACACCTTTCCACCAAAATTCGCTTTATCAGCGGCGCATAGTTTAGAATGTCAGGCATCATTTTGCTACGGATTTTAAAAAAAATATGTTGCCACTCGTTCTTGCGTCTACTTCACCCTTTCGAGCTCAGTTGCTGAAAAAGCTTGGAATGCCCTTTATACAGGCATCTCCAGAGATTGACGAAACCCCTATGCCCACAGAGTGCGCTCAAGATCTTGTCAGTCGCTTATCCTATGAAAAAGCCAGCGCTTTACAAGCAAAATTTCCACATCACCTTATAATTGGTTCTGATCAAGTTTGTGTGCTAAATAAAAAGATTACGGGGAAACCCCATAATTTTGATAATGCTTTTGCACAATTAAAACAAGCTTCTGGGCAATGTATCTCGTTCTACACCGGATTAACTGTATATAATAGCCTAACTTTAGAACATCAAACACATTGTGAATTATTCCAAGTTTACTTTCGCCATTTAACAGATGAAGAAATTATCAGTTATTTAAATAAAGAAATGCCTTTCAATTGTGCTGGAAGTTTTAAATCTGAGGGGCTAGGTATTACCCTATTTGATAAACTTGTTGGTGACGATCCAAATTCTTTAATTGGTTTACCACTTATCCGATTGAATAAAATGTTACTCTCGCAAAGAATAAACCCATTATTTTTCTCTGATGATCAAAAATAAATCTGATCATCTTATTTTTTAATCTTATGTAGCGATAAAGCGTATTATGAATAAATTAGCATCAGTCTTAACAGCTTTGGTGATGGCAACAGCATTAGTGGGTTGTTCTGATGAAAAAGACACTGAAATTTCGACAACAAAAACAGCTAACACGACAAATACTATCCAAGACAGTGTGATTTCAGACAAAAAAGATGACAACACATCCTTATTTAAAAAGAATTTTGTCAGTAGTTGCATATTAGGTTCTGGTATTACCGATGATGCGTTAATTCCTCAAATTGCTGAAGTATGTGAATGCACTTACGACGGCATTATTAAAGATTACGGAATTACTGAATTTATCCGTGTAGATATGGAAATGCGCAAAAACGGTTCAAAATCACTGCCTAAAGAGTGGAACATTGATAAAATTGTTGAGCAATGCATGACAAAAGTGGAAGGTTAGTCCTATTTCCTATTCACTTTTTTAGTGGTTTAAGAAAAGCAATACGCCCAGCTAACTGGGCGCATTGGGTATTTAGATTTTCTGTCGAAATAAAATTTTTCGACTTAAGATTTTTGACTGCGTAATACTTGTAAACAATGGCGTAACTGATTATCCATTGGCGCTTCAATTCGCATTTGTTCACCTGTTGAAGGATGAGTAAATGTCAAAGAGCTTGCATGTAAAAATAAGCGATTAAGTTTGGTTCCTACCAATTGTGAATCAAAATCACGATCACCATAACGATCATCAAATGCAATAGGATGACCTGCATGTAATGTATGTACACGAATTTGGTGTGTTCTTCCTGTCACAGGACTTGCTTTAACAAGTGTGGCAAATGCAAAACGTTCTTCAACTTTAAAACGTGTCTCTGAAGGTTTTCCTTCATTACTCACTTTAACCACTCGCTCACCACTTTGAAGAATATTTTTCAATAACGGTGCCTGAACAACTTTAGTGTGAGATTGCCATTGACCACGAACTAAGGCTAAATAATCTTTTTGCATCTGTTTTAAGCGTAATTGTTCATGCAACGCTCGCAATGCTGAACGTTTTTTTGCAATTAACAAAACACCTGATGTATCTCTATCGAGACGATGTACAAGCTCTAAAAAACGAGCTTCTGGACGCAATGCGCGTAAGCCTTCAATCACACCAAAACTGAGACCGCTTCCCCCATGTACAGCCGTACCTGAAGGTTTATTAATGAGCATTAAGTGCTCATCTTCATATAAAATACAATTAGCCAACGCCGAGACTTTATCAAGTTTTGGTGATACAGCGACTTCTTCTTTTTCCGATACTCGCACAGGAGGGATACGGATACTGTCACCCGCATTGAGTTTATATTCAGGTTTAATTCGCCCTTTATTAACTCGAACTTCCCCTTTGCGGATAATTCGGTAAATCATACTTTTTGGTACACCTTTTAAGCGTGCCAGTAAAAAATTATCGATACGCTGGCCTGCTTCATCGCCATCAATGGTGACGAACTGAACTTGATTAAATGATTTCATAGTGGCGATTCTTTGGCTCTCTTAAAATAAAAATAACAAACAACTTTGTGGTGTACAAAATAACATCAAAATCTGTCGTCTATTTTAACCTGAATAATGGGAAAAAGACGAAACATTAGCTAATCTCTCATATTTATACAGAAAAAGTCACCAAAGCAGAAAAGTCATCTTGCTATAACCCTAACACCAATGGAATAATGCAGACTCTCCTGATTATGTTTATCAGGTATATTTATGAAAATTTTGTTTGTTTGATTTTCAAAATGCAGCAATGGCGTAAGACATAGTCGAAAATCAAACAATTTAGTATGCCATAAATACATCGCTTATTGAGTTGAAACATTGTGTTCAATTAAAGAGTGCTGAATTTTTGAACTAAAAATCAGACTCACCGACATATTGCACCTCTATACAATCGACAACCGTGAGGTTGACGCCTTTGTAAAAGACACGAGGTCATCGGTTATCAATAGTGTAATTACGTATGTTAGTGGCACATTATAAAACGTGAAAATAACGAGTAAGTCACAATATGAAAAGAATGTTAATTAACGCAACTCAGCAGGAAGAGTTGCGTGTTGCCCTTGTCGATGGGCAACGTTTGTACGATCTGGATATCGAAAGCCCCGGTCATGAACAGAAAAAAGCGAATATCTATAAAGGTAAAATTACGAGAATTGAACCCAGCTTAGAAGCCGCTTTTGTTGATTATGGTGCGGAACGCCACGGTTTCCTTCCTATTAAAGAAATAGCCCGCGAATACTTTCCTAGTAACTATCACTCCCATGGTCGTCCTAACATCAAAGATGTCTTAAAAGAAGGCCAAGAAGTTATTGTTCAAGTTGATAAAGAAGAGCGTGGTAATAAAGGTGCAGCGTTAACCACTTTTATCAGCCTTGCAGGAAGTTATTTGGTCTTAATGCCAAATAATCCTCGTGCAGGTGGTATTTCTCGCCGTATTGAAGGTGAAGACCGTACTGAACTCAAAGAAGCTTTATCAAGCCTTGAAATCCCAGATGGCATGGGTCTGATTGTACGTACTGCGGGTGTAGGTAAATCTGCCGAAGCGCTACAACAAGACTTAAGCTATCGTCTAAGACACTGGGATGCAATTAAGAAAGCGGCTGAGAATCGTCCTGCGCCATTCTTAATCCATCAGGAAAGTAATGTCATCGTTCGCGCATTCCGCGACTACTTACGTCCTGATATCGGTGAAATTTTAATTGATAACGCCAAAGTCGTTGAAATGGCGCGTAGCCATATTGAAGCGATTGGTCGTGGTGATTTTGCTAGTAAAATTCGCCATTACACAGGTGCAGTACCTCTGTTTAGCCATTACCAGATTGAATCACAGATTGAATCTGCGTTTCAGCGCGAAGTTCGCCTTCCTTCAGGTGGTGCTTTAGTTATTGATACGACCGAAGCATTAACAGCGATTGATATCAACTCCTCACGCTCAACCCGTGGTGGTGATATCGAAGAAACTGCATTTAACACTAACTTAGAAGCGGCTGACGAAATTGCGCGCCAATTACGTTTACGCGACTTGGGTGGTTTAATTGTTATCGACTTTATCGACATGACGCCTGTTCGCCATCAGCGTGAAGTTGAAAACAGAATGCGCGAAGCTGTTCGCCAAGACCGTGCTCGCATTCAAATTGGACGCATCTCTCGCTTTGGCTTATTAGAGATGTCTCGTCAACGTTTAAGTCCTTCATTAGGTGAATCTAGCCATCACGTTTGTCCGCGTTGCTTAGGCACTGGTACTATTCGTGATAACGAATCACTGTCACTTTCTGTGTTACGTCTTATCGAAGAAGAAGCACTTAAAGAAAATACACATGAAGTACATGCGATTGTGCCTGTTCAAATTGCCTCTTATTTACTTAACGAAAAACGTAAAGCAGTGACTGACATTGAATTACGTCAATCTAATGTCAAAGTGGTTATTGTTCCTAATGACCAAATGCAAACGCCTCATTTCTCGGTTATTCGTGTACGTAAAGGCGAAGAAATTACTTCTCTGAGCTACAACTTAGCGCAATTCCATGAGAGTCAGTTAAATGAAGCTGAGGACGATGTTGTTACAGAGCGTAAAGCACCTGAACAACCGGCTATTTCAGCCTTTGGATTGCAAGAAGAAGAGCCAATTGAAGCGACAAAAAGCAAAAAAACACCTCAACCTCAAGCTAAACCGGTTAAATCAGAACAAGCTCAAGGTACAGGTTTCTTTGCTTCTATCGCAAAATTCTTCTCTAACTTATTTAGTAGTGAACCCGCACCTGCGGTAACACAAGAAAAACCACAGGAAAATAAGAAAGAGAATAACGACAATCGTCGTGATCGTCGTAATAACAATAATCGACGTAACAACAATAATCGCCGTGATCGTGATAACGATCGTAATCGTGATAACGCAAATAGCGAAGATAATCGCAAAAATCGCAATCAAAAACCACAAACGACGCCAACCACGGAAGTCAGTAGTGAACAAGAGATTGCAGAACGCGAAGCTCGTCGCCAGCAACGTCGTGAACAACGTGCTGAACAGCGTCGTCGTCAAGAAGAAAAACGTCAACAGCAACAAGAAGCTGCTAAAGCACAAGCCGCTCTTGCTGAAAATGATACCGTTGCAAAAAACAGTGCTGATGAGAAGAAAGAAGAACCTCGTCGCCCTGTGATGCAACGCCGTAATCGTCGTCAATTAACACAATCTGTACGTGTAACTGACAATGATAATAATGCATTAGTAGTCGCACCTGTTTCGACCGAAAAAGCGGTTTCTGAGCCACCTGTTGCAACAACACAAACTAAAGTTGCGCCAACAGAAAAATCAGCACCTAAAGCAGTTGCTGTTACAAAGGTTGAAGTAAATGAAGCGCCAGCTGTAAAAGCATTACCTGATGCAACTAAATCACAAGATGACAATAAAAACGAAGATAATAACGGGCAAGATAATGTTATGCCACGTCGTTCTCGCCGTTCACCTCGTCATTTACGTGTAAGTGGTCAACGTCGTCGCCGCTATCGTGATGAGCGTACCTTAACAGTATCACCAATGCCTCTGGCAATGGCGGTTGCTTCTCCTGAACTTGCTTCAGGTAAAGTCTTCATTCGCTACCCAATCACACCAGTAAGTGATGCATCATTGATTGAAAATAATGTTGAAAACAACAATGACGTTTCTGTTGAAAACCACATTATTACTCATAAAGATCCACAAATGGTCGCTATCGCGCCTGCGGTTTCAGAAGCCATTGTTGCTGATATTGCACAGGTAGGATCGACTGAATCAACTTACTCTGTCACCGTTAGCACTGAAGCAAACACCGAGGCTGTTGCTGAAATTATTGCAGTAGAACCACAAGCCACACCTGTTGAAACTAACGATATCATTGAAAACAATGTCATCAGCGATGTAATCAATGAAGTGAATACCGAAGAGCACGTTACTCGTAAAGAGAATATTTCAGCGGTATTAAATACCACTGAAGCTTACATGCATGAAACTTCACAACACGCTGAAACAGATATCGAGCCAGAAGAAGTTGTACAAGATACTGTTTCACCTATAGAGAGTGAGGTATCAACGCCTGAACCTCAACCTGTTGAAGCAGTAATTGCAACGGAAGACGCGGTTGAACAGCACAAAGAAATTGCTGTTGAAACGGTTATTGACGCTGTCGTTGACGCTGTTATTGAAAACCAGACAGAAGAAAACGTAGCCGCTGTTGAAGAAGTCAACGTCGTTACAGAGAGCAAACCAACGGAAGTCGTTATTCGTCAAGAGCCTGTTGCTACAATACGTAAACTGCATGCAAGCTCACCAATGACAAAAGCACCCGCCGCTGATGAAGCGCCTGTGGCAATTGAAATCAAAGCGTGGGAAGCACGCCCAGCTTTTGATAAGAAAGGTCGCATAGGTGCTGGTGGACATTGTTCTACTAATCACGCTTCTTCAGAAATGACTAAAGCTGAAAGCCAAAACTGATAATCAGGTGTTATTAATAATATCTTGATAATCGTTTTAAATTGAGAACCCACTTTTAGTGGGTTCTTTTTCTTGGGAATAACAATCATCAATATAACTTAATACTTATTAAGCCAAAAAAAAGCCCCTGAATATTCAATTCAGAGGCCTTTAATTTCTTATTCTTAGTACAGCGTAAAGCAATCAGTCTTTTAGCTCAGGAAGATTTTTAATTTCACCCATCGCTTTTAACTGCTTAGATAATTCACGGCGCTCTTTAGACAGATCGGCATTTTTAATAATGTAATCGTCAACACGATCGTCATAGTCACTACGCATATTAGCAATAATACCCAGTACATCTTCAATCGACATACCCGGTTTAATGTATTCACTTAAGTTGTCTAACAAAAGAACGCGTTTTTGGTTATCACGGATCTTTTTCTCATTGTCAGTGATCTCACGACGGATTTTGTTTTTACGACGATACATACGCACAAACTCCAGTACGTTTTGGAAAGACGGCTTGTTTGCGTTATCCATTTCCTACACCTTTACAATTGATATTTAAGATAAATAGTTCTGTTTAAGATTATCGCTTAATCGTGTCAATAAACAAGCAAAGTTTACAAATTTAATTGATTTTGCTTAATTAACAATTAATTAGGATGATATACATTAATCAATATAGTCAATATTCTTTAACCCGTAAATATTCACTTATTTTATGATAAAAAAATGGCTACACATTTTTACTGGTAGCCTAAATCGACACTACAAAGGATAAATTAATCAGCAATTAAATAGGTTGTGCTTTATTTTGATCTTCATGTTGTAAGCCATCAAGTGGCAATAATGCTTTCGCATCTGAACGTAAAAATACGGCAGAGAGGAGTGTTGTCCCTATTACAATACATCCCATCACCATATAGGTTGGTGCAAAACCATAATGATCATAACCGTAACCGGCTAATGGAGATAATAATGTCGCGACAATAGAACTCACACATTGAAAACCAACTAAATAAAGTGTTGAAGATAAACGTTTATCAAAGTGTTGACTGTTATATTTAAAGATTGAAATTAATAAAATGGGTAATTCAACAGCATGTAATAATTTCATACAAGAGATCAAGACAGGTCCTTCGACTAATCCTGAACCAATAATACGAGCAGCCATAACACTGCTTGCCAGCAATAAGCCGTTTTTAGCACCAATTTTATTGACAAGGAAAGGCGCGATAAACATACCACCAGCTTCTAAGAATACCTGCAATGAATTCAGGTATCCGTACATTTCATTACCCTGTTGTAAGGTCGCAAATTGCGATGAGAAAAAGACGGGAAACTGTTGGTCATAAACCCCATAAACACAGGTACCAATAACAAACAAAATAAGTGCCCAAAAACGAGGCAATGAAAGCAAATTCAAAGCATCTTTTATGGTAATAGCCGATGTTTTCCCATGCTCTAATTGATTAAATGCATCTGATTTATCTGTTTTTAACAGTGCTAAAAGAATTAAGAACACGACACCTGAAATAGAAGCCATCACAAAATTGTAATTAGGATCGATATTTATATTATGTCCGGCAATAAATGTTGCAGATGCCCAACCTAATGATCCCCACATTCTCGCCCTACCGTATTCAAAACCACGAATACGACTAACACGCTCTGTATATGATTCTAATACGCCAATCCCCGCATTAAATGTCATACCAACATATAAGCCCCCTAGAATGGAGCCAACAAAAATATTCCAACGTAATATTGATGCAAAACCTAGAAAAAATGGCCCAGAAAGAATAAGTAATACTGCAATCACTAATAATAAATTCTTTCTTAACCCGAGTTTATCTTGAATAAAGCCATATAAAGGTTGGGCACATAAAGCAATCAAAGAAATTGCAGAGAATATTAATCCAGTATCAGTCGCTTTTAATCCTACATACTGATTTAACCAAATAGAAACTAATGAAAAAGATGAAGACCAGGTAAAAAAGAAGAAAAATAACAGCGCACTTAAGATCGCATAGTATTTTTTTGAGTCTTTGTTCATTGGTTGAGCGCCTTATAAAATCATTTCACCCTTAAATGTTAACGTTAACTTTTAAGTTAACAAACAATCATATCGCTTTAATGTGATATAAAGCACATAAGTTAACGTTAACAATTTAATTTATGTGTTCTGGATCTACTTTTATTTTTTATTACCATTACTGCCAGTAAAACGCACAAATAGGTATCATATAATCCCTTTTCTTTAATTCCCTTTGCTAAAATAGCGGTACTCTCCATAATTCAATTAAGACTATGCTAACGGATTTAAACCACCTAACACTCGCCACCAATAATGTGAACAAAAGCTTTGCCTTTTATACTGAAATATTAGGTTTTAAACCTCTTGCTTTATGGGATAACGGTGCTTATCTACAACTGGGCTCCTTGTGGTTATGTTTATCTCACGATAAACGCCATATTACTGAAGACAGTGATTACACCCACTATGCTTTCAGCTTATCTGCAAATAATTTTGAAACCTTTAAACAGCACCTTTTATCCCATGGTATTACTGCATGGAAAGAAAATAAAAGTGAAGGTGATTCATTCTATTTTTACGATCCTGACCATCATAAACTTGAAGCCCATGTGGGTGATTTAAAAAGTCGTTTAGAAGCCTGTCGTCAACATCCTTATTCAGGCATGCAATTTTTCGACGAAGACAAAAATAATGACTAAGATAATACTATGGATATACTTGGTTTTATTATTACGTTACTGCCTATAATTATCTCACCAGGTGCAAGTTTTACAATTGCGTTAGATAACACCTTAACCTATGGCGTAAAAGGATTATTGATCACGATTGCAGGCACCGCATTAGGTATTATTACTCATGGACTTTTGGTTGGATTGGGAATAACCCAATTATTAGTTTCGTCTCCTTCGGCTTTTATGGTATTAACCATTCTTGGTAACGTGTATTTAATTTATCTTGGAATTTCACTGATACACTCTGGATTAAAAGCTTCTAAAAACACCACAATTATTCATCAAAAAGCCTCTATCAAAACCGCTTATATTGCTAATGTGCTTAATCCTAAAGCAATTATGTTATATCTCGTAGTTGTATCCCGTTATGCAGGTGCAACACCAACACTCGGTAATTATCTTGCTTTATCTTCTATTCATATTTTAATGATGAGTATCTGGCTAATTGCTTGCTGTGGTTTTATTTTATTGTCATCACAAAAGATCAATATTGTTACTATGAAAAAAGTAATCAATATTAGCGGTGGTACACTCCTACTTATCCTCACCGTAACACCTTATATTAAACACGACATGAGTGCGTTTTAATCTGGCATTTCACGTTTACTGCATTATGGTTTACCATGGTCTTCATGAAGCCCAATACAACTCATTGAGTAATGATTTACAAAATCACCAATAAATTTAATGGTAGGAAACCTTGTCTAATTCAGCAAAAATGCCCACATTTTATGTCCATGACTACGAAACCTTTGGTACTCACCCAGCACTAGATCGCCCTGCTCAATTTGCAGGTGTAAGAACTGACATGGATTTCAACATCATTGAAGATCCTCTCGTGATTTATTGCAAACCTAATGATGATTATCTTCCTCACCCAGAAGCCGTAATGATCACAGGAATAACACCACAAATTGCAGCAAAAAATGGGGTGATTGAAGCTGAATTTACTCGTCAAATTCATCAAGCTTTTAGCCAACCGAATAGTTGCATTATGGGTTATAACAACCTTCGATTTGATGATGAAGTCACTCGTAATATCCTTTATCGTAATTTTTATGATCCTTATGCTTATAGCTGGCAAAAAGGAAATTCACGTTGGGATTTACTTGATGTGTTACGTGCCTGCTATGCACTGCGCCCTGAAGGTATTGTTTGGCCTGAAAATGAAGACGGTTTTCCAAGCTTTCGCTTAGAGTTATTGACTAAAGCAAATGGCATTTCTCATGAAAATGCGCATGATGCAATGTCTGATGTTTATGCCACCATTGCGATGGCAAAAAAATTAAAGCAAGCTCAACCGCGTATGTTTGATTATTTCTTTAATTTACGCGATAAACGTAAAGTTCAGGCACTAATTGATATTCCGGCAATGACACCGATTGTGCATGTTTCAGGCATGTTTGGTGCTGCGCGTTCTAATTTAAGCCTTGTTGCTCCATTAGCGTGGCATCCTGATAATCGCAATGCAGTTATTGTCTGCGACTTAGCCGCAGATATCTCTCCATTATTAACACTCAACTCAGAGCAATTGCGTGAGCGTTTATATACACCACGTAGTGAATTATCAGTTGATGAGCCACCTGTTCCAATTAAATTACTGCATATTAATAAATGTCCCATCGTGGCACCGCAAAATACATTAAGACAGCAAGATGCAGATAGAATTGGTTTAGATGTTGATAATTGTTTAAAAAACCAAGCAATCTTGTTTTCTCATCCTGAAATACGCAATAAAGTCGTGGAAATATTTGCGCAACAAACGCCTTTTAGTGTCTCTGATAATGTTGATTCGCAAATTTATAATGGTTTTTTCAGTGAAAATGATCGTAGTGTGATGGAGATTATTCGCTCAACACAACCACAGAATTTACCTGCTTTAGATTTAACGTTTGAAGATGCAAGAATGGAACCTCTGTTTTTCCGTTATCGTGCAAGAAATTATCCTTCAACACTTACTTATGACGAACAACAACGTTGGTTAGCGCATAGAAAAGAGATGTTATCGCCAGAAAAACTAACCGAATATATTAATACCATTCAGTTATTAGCTGAAGAGCATGCCGATAACGAGGAAAAATTAAAGCAGCTACAAGCGCTTTATTTATATGCTCAAGAGATTGCGAGTTAATACTATTCAATAAGTTATTAATTAATATCAGAGATTATAATAATCTCTGATATTAATATACCTTTTTAGGTATAAATTGATTATATATTTACGAATAGCTACGCATAAAAATAAAATACAAATAAATATAATAACCACTCATATTTTATACCGAGGTTATTATGCGTTTTAATGTAAAAGAGTGGAATGCTGTTTCTGAGTTATTTACAGGAAGTTTATTATTAGGAAATGGTTCATCAATTGCTATAGATCCTAATTTTAATTACTCTAATTTATTTTCCAATGCTAAGTTACCAGAAAATGTAAAAAGTATTTTTGATTCTTTCCAATCTCAAGATTTTGAATATATTCTAAGAAAATTCACCCAAGCTACAGTAATAAATAATATCTTCAATATTGATTGCAAGGATATTCATCAGGCTCACAGTCAAGTAAAAGAAACCTTAATTAATACAGTTAAAGGTATTCACCCTTGCATTGATAAAGTGAGAGATAAAATTAATAATTGTGCTAGCTTTATTAAGCAATTTGACACAATATTCAGTTTGAATTATGACATTATGCTTTATTGGACTATTATGCAAGTTAATGATAATCATCCATATCCACTTTTTAAAGATTGCTTCAATCACAGTAGCTTTTATGAAGATTTTGAAGAATACCGCGAATACAAAGGTAATCGTTCTAATCTTGTTTTTTATCCTCATGGTAATCTTATTCTTGCAAAGAATGAAAATGATGAAGAGTTAAAATTAAGTATTCAAGGCGATAACCATCTTATCGATCAAATTAGTCAAATTTGGGATAATTATAATTACTCTCCGCTATTTATCTCTGAAGGTACAAGTGAGGAAAAATTAAAAACTATACGTTCCAGTAACTATTTAACACGTATTTATCATGAAGCTATTCCTAAAATTAACGATAGTTTACTCATTTTAGGCTGGAGTATGGGGGCACAAGATGAGCATATATTAAGGCAAATCCCTTTTAATAAAATTAGACATCTTGGGATCGTGATTTTTATGAATGATAAATATGAAGATACATGTGATCATTTTTATTCTCGTATCCGTCATTTTATTGATCCTGAAAAAATTAATGTTTATTTTATTGCTCATAATAGCGAATCATTATGGGCTAATGACTAGATGGAAAAAAGGCAGGTTTTATCCTGCCTTTCTTTTTTAATTTAATACACAATCTACAACAGTTATTCTTTATTCTCTACGCTACTTATTTTAGGTTCATTATGTGTATGTCCACAACCACACTCTTCTCCCCAATATTTTAATTTTGAGGTCTTACCAATACCTGGGTTCATGCTATTAGTTGGATCGTTATGTTTATAAAATGCTTTTAATTGAGGCTTAGCATAATACATATGACCTACGTTATGCTCTGCGGGATACTCCGCACCACGTTGATCTAATAATGCCAGCATTTCTGCTTTTAATGCCTTAGCATCAACACCTTTTTTAATAATATAATCTTGGTGCATTACATGACACATAAAATGCCCACAATAGAGTTTATAAAGTAATTTACTCTCTATTTCAGGTGGTAATTTTTCAAACCAATCTTTGTCATTACGGCGCAATGCAATGTCTAATGGCAACACATCTTCTACGTCATTAACATGAACGGCATGATAACGTACAGCCGCACCCGCAGCGGCAAAACGATGCAAAAAGGCTTTATTTCCCTCTTCTTCGGTACATTCAAAATAATCGCCTGATGCTAACTTAAAGTATTCTTTTAAATAAGTTGCCGCTTCTTCAATTCCATCATCCGCCATTCTTAACATGAGATGATGTTCATATTTGTCACGAAAATCTGTCATACGCGCTGGTAAATGAGCAGGCCAGAGTTTGCTCATAAACTGCATGGTTCTGTCCACCATATTTTTAGGCAAAAAAGGCACTTTATTTAATACCGCATCGACTCGCCCTTTTACGGCAAATAATATTGGCATTTTATCTGTGCCCAATTTATCAATCACCAAAAACGTATCTTTTCCATACACTTCAGCCATTTTATAATAGCTTCTATGCATATATTCGCCAGCAACAGGCAACTTTTTAAAATGGCTTAAAATATGGCGACGAATATCTTCAAGCTCGTCCGGATTATTAGTACCAATATAAAAAACCTGAGTACGATGATCTGCGGGGAAAGTATCTAATCTCACAGCAAATACAGATAATTTTCCTGCACTCCCTGCGGCTTCATATAAACGCCGTTCATCATTGTTAAAGCGAGAGGGGGTATTAGCATCAACATCACGTATACGCTCATGATATTCATGATCAGAAGCCAATTTTTCTGTCGTTTGTATCTGCTTCTCATGATAGTGACGATTATCTAAATTGGTTAATATTTCCTCTGGCGTTTCGCCTAAATCAATCCCTAAATGGTTAACTAATTCAGCTTCGCCTTTTTCATTAACACGAGCATAAAGTGATAATTCGGTATAAGCAGGTCCACGGCGAACTAAAGCTCCCCCCGAGTTATTACAAATTCCGCCTATCACCGATGCACCAATACAAGAAGATCCAATAACAGAATGAGGCTCACGACCTAATGGTTTTAATACTTTTTCTAAATGCCATAGTGTACTGCCAGGAAAAGCAATAACTTGATTATGTTCTGAAAGAACCTGTATTTTATCTTGACGTAATGTACTAATAATCACGATATCTCTATCATAATCATCTCCATTAGGTGTCGAGCCCTCAGTTAATCCTGTGTTTGCCGCTTGCATAATAATAATTTTATCGGCTTCAACACAGGTTTTAAAAACTCGCCATTGTTCTAATAAATTAGCGGGAAAGACAACAGCAAGCGCCTTACCTTGCCCTGAACGAAAACCTTTACGATACCGTTCTGTTTTATGTGCCTGTGTTAATACTTGTTTTTTACCAACGATGCCTTCAAGTTTGCGAATAAAATGTTGATTTACAGAACTATTACTATCATTCATTATTTTCCCTATCCTATTCCTGTACTCTCTGATTAATCTTTTATTTACCTATTTTTATTATTACTCATAAGACTATGTGCAAAATATAAACTTATCATTTATATAACTGCTTTTATACAGCTATCTGCATTTCTTAAAAAATAACATTTATTTCTAATCATTTTTATTATTTAAAGACAACTTCAATATTTATTTCTTAAATAGAATATAAATAAGCCCTATTTTAATATTTTATCCTATAAGTAGCTTTTCTCTTGCTAACTGCTCCCACGCTTGGCAACTTCGGCTTTTATAGCCATTTTTATTATTAGCGAGTGCTATTTGATATGACAATATAGGCTCCACAACAGGAAGAACAACCAAATCATCAATAGGATTTTTATTACACATACTATTTGGTAAAAGTGTTACTCCCACCCCCGCTTTTACCATTGCAATAATTAAATCTAAATGGTTGCTACGCCCTGCAATAATAGGCACTGTATTGTAAATACCACAAGCACTATAAATTAAATCATTAATACGAAAATCTTCAGAAAAAAAGATAAAAGACTCATTAATCAACTCTTCAAAATGAATTTCTTTTTTTATCGCTAAAGGATGGGATGGCGACATTAATAACATTAAGTGATCTTCTGAAAAAGGAGTTAATTCAAAAGTATCTTCATTAAAAGGCAATACGACGGCAGCAGTTTCAACTCTTCCTTCTCTCATGGCATCAGCCATTTGTTTAGTGCCTAATTCAAATATTTTTAGTTCAACCTGAGGATGACGAGAACTAAAAGCCATAATAATGTCAGCAAAATACGTCGAAGCTATTACAGGAGGTAATCCAACATTTAATGTTCCTGTTAATGGTCCAGACTTGTCCTGTAATGCTTTATTCATATCATTAAATTGTGCAATTATCTGTTTTGCATGTTCAAACAGTATTGCACCATCATCCGTTAATCTAACGCCATCAACTTCTCTCACTAATAAAATAACACCTAACTCATCTTCTAATTTTTTAATACTACGACTAATTGCGGGTTGAGTGACAAATAGTGCATCAGCGGCTCGACTAAAGCCATTTAATTGAACAACTTCAACAAAATAGCGTAATACACGAATATCCATAAATTATTTTCACCTTATTACTTTTAGTTATACCCCCAATAATAATAAACCATTTCATATTAGTTAATATCCGAGATAAAACATTAAGCATAATGTAAAAGTATTACTATACTTTTACAGATTATTATTCTATTTTTTTGGAGATACAATGAATAAGACTGTCGTTGAATATACTTTAAACCGCTTATATGACTTAGGAATAAGTGATGTCTTTGGTGTTGCTGGCGATTACGCATTTCCTATAGAAGACACTATTTGTAATAGTCATCATATGCGTTGGATTGGGAGCTGCAACGAACTCAATGCAGCTTACGCTGCTGATGGTTATGCCCGAATTAAAGGTATGGCTGCATTATCGACAACATTTGGTGTTGGGGAGTTAAGTGCAATTAATGCTATTGCCGGCGCTTACGCAGAAAATCTACCTATTTTCCATTTAGTCGGTATGCCCGCAAGCGGTGTACAAAAAAGTAAGCGCCTTGTTCATCACACCTTAGGTAATGGTGACTTTGATATTTTTTATCAATTAGGTCAACGTCTTGCTTGTGCTCACGCAATATTAACACCTGAAAATTGTATTTCAGAAATGGAACGTTTAATTGCTACTGCATTAAAAGAGCGACGTCCGGTTTATATTGGCTTACCTGCTGATTATGCCGTAATGCAAGTGACAGAACCGTTACCTGTTACCACACCGAAAAAATCAACAAGTGATAAAAAAACATTAGAAAAGGCAGTATCAACAATAATAGAGAGACTAACTCACAGCAATAATGTCTGTGTATTACCTGGTATTTTATCCACACGCTTAGGATTATCAGATAATGTTCAAGCTCTTATCAATAAAACTGGCTTGCCTTATGCCACTATGTTTATGGATAAAAGTATTTTGAGTGAATCTAATCCCCAATATGTTGGTATGTATGATGGCAAATTAATGACACCTGAAGTCAGAGAATTTGTGGAAAAGAGTGAGTACATATTAGGAATTGGTGCAATGATGACCGACTTCAATACAGGAAGTTTCACTGCAAATATTAAACCAAAACAATTTATCAACATTATGTCAGACTATGTTGAGATTGATTCTGTTATCTACCCTTCCGTTTATATGGAAGATATTCTTTCTGAATTAACAAAACGTCTACCAAATAAAACTTATCATCAGATAAAAGCCAGAGGATTAGATAAACCTGTTATATCAGATAATGGTAAAATTACAGCGCAATATCTCTATCCACGGTTAGAGCGGTTTTTTAAACCTAATGATATTATTATTGCAGAGACTGGTACGTCATCAATGGGATTAGGTTTTGCCCTATTACCAGAAGGTGCACAATTTCATAACCAAACATTATGGGGCTCTATTGGTTGGGCGACACCAGCATCATTTGGTGCCGCACTTGCAGCACCTAACAAACGCGTTATTTTAATTACTGGTGAAGGTTCACATCAATTAACCGTACAAGAGATTAGCCAGTTTGTTCGCTTTGGATTAAAACCGATCATCCTTATTTTAAATAATGATGGTTACTTAATTGAACGATTATTATGTGATTATCCCGAAGCTTATTATAACGATCTTGCTCAATGGAATTATCACCAATTACCTAAAGCTTTTGGCGCAACAGATTGGCATTGTGAGAAAGTCACAACCATAAATGAATTAAATAAAGCCCTTGAAGTAGCCGGATCAACAGAGAGTGCCTCTTATATCGAAATAGTAACCGCACGATATGAAGCATCTGAATTAGCACAAAAATTAAAAGAATCGAAAAGTTCACTATATTCATTCTAAAATAAATGGATGAAGTGATAAATAAAGTCTTTAAGCAGAATAAAATAGATAAAATCTTAGCTATTTTTATTTGTTAAGTTTGCCATGACTTAAATATCCGGCATGGTCTGATTTTTATTTTAAATATACAGACCATGTCATTTTTTATCATTATATTGCTCACATTGCATTTAAATGATTACGCATTGTTATTAAAGCAAAATAAAAACATTCTTAAACAGATCAAAACCTTGATTACCTGCAAATAAGCTCGTTTGTTCTTCCACTAAGCAGTATTTGCTGTCCATTTTATCGCTATCACGTATTGTCCATGTGCCTTTTAATACCGCAGATTGAAGAGTATATTTTTTATTTGGATTTAACCAATATTATAAACAATGCAATTTTAAATAATTGTTGTCGAATACTATGCCCACTCGCTATTTAACCCACATTAGACGATTAAATTAGAGGCTTTCGAATCAACTTATTAAAGTTAGTTTCGATTATTGATTTCTTTTACGAACTCGGGTCACAAATACTTTAAAAAATCTCATCGCTATTTGCCTACTTTTAAGTGAAAATTAACACATCAAAAGTAGGAAAATAAACAATATAAATTACTATTTTGGGATGTCTTACTTTAATCATCGTATTTAAAATCTATATTAATTTTCATTTTTTCTAAGTCTAAAGTTATTTCGCACCCATACCAAAATGAATTTTTCCCGGATTTTATGTTATCAATATAAAAACTTCTCAAATCTTCTAATATATCAGTTAAATCATTTATAGCTTTGCCATCAGGATCATACCAATTTAATTTATTATTTTTATCTACATAGTCAAATTCATAAGTACAACCATCTCTTTCACAAAAAAGTTGAGCTCTAATGATAATTTTTTTAGCATCAGGTGGACTGGAATCAACAAGTAACTGTCCAATTTTTTGGTATATAACTTGATCGTTCATATTTAATTTCCTCTTTGAACATTAGTAAAACTTTTGATCACTGATCTTTCTCCTTCTATTGTATATCTTACATTAATTTTTGCTGGCCCATCATTATTTTCCATATAAACAGGCTCTATCTTAACACTTATCTCTTTATTATCTTTTAACCATCTTGCCAATATATTCTCCATATCTTCCATTCACTAAGATTTAAATTACAATTCATTTACACTATATTTATTTTTTCACCAACCACTAAAAACATGGACAAAAAAATTTATTTATAGAATATAATTAGCTTATTATTTTGTCTCTTTTCTGTTCACTAATATTGTTAATTTTTTCTTGGAATTCTGTATTAGTCATTTCGGTTGTTATCGCTAACTCTATAATGTTTTTTATTTCATTGACTTTAAGTAAATTTGGATTATCTGAATAAAATTAAAAAAACTCTACTAAAAAAGATAATAACACTGATGAATATAATTATTTAAAAAAACGCATCATTTAATATTAAAGTGGAACATTAACCAAAAAGTAATGCCAATCCCCCCACCAAGTAGACTACCAAGCTCCAAGCTATCTATCCAATTAAGCTGATATACGCTCTTATTAGTCAGTAGCCACTCAGACGCTACAAAACCTAATGAACATGTAACAATACAAATAAACATCAATAAAATTAAGTGGTTAAATGATAATTTCATTAACGTTTATCCTCTTGATTCACTTTATCACTAGTCATTTTATTACTAATATCATTTTTTTCTATTATTTGATCACTTGTAATATTACTGTTCATCCCTGCTCCACTATATTCCAGAAAACCAGAACCCAAAGCGCCTCCTGCAATCCCAGGAAATGGGGGTAATGTAAATTCCTGCGATATATAATTGGAATAAAAAGGTATTTCAGCATACTTTAATATATAACGGCTTACTGGCATACCAAAATGACGCTTAATCAATTGCCTTTCCCAATAATTAGTGACCCCAAAACCAAGCCCATACCCCAGCGTTGTTCCAAATATAGCTCCAACCACTGCAGCTTCTGAATTTTCGCCTGCTATTTTACTCCCTAAATAAGCACTACCTGCGTTTAATTGAACATTGGAATGTAGATTTCGACCTGTTCCTGTCCAACCAGTAAAGCCTGCTAGCACAAAGCTTAGATAATCAAATTTATCACCAGTATTGCCGTTGTATATTTGTACACCTGCATTTGCACTCATACTCAATCCAGTTCCTATCAGTTTAGCCTCTGCTGAGGCTGCCGAAATTCCTCCATTCAGCTTGAGCCTTTCATAACCAGCTGTGCATTCTAATGAGTTTCTTTGGCATGCTTTTCTAAATTCTTCTGAATTTTTTCCATGAATTGTGGCGTACTTGTCAATGATAGGCTGGCAATTCTCACCTGCTGCTTTACATATTGTCATTTCTTTATCAAACGCACGAGCCTCATCAAAACTCAGATAATTATTCTCAACCACCACCTTCCCGGCTTGGGCGGCATTGGCAACGCCTGCACTATTATCGCTGATTAAACCGCCGGCAATGCCGGAAGCTAACGTTGCCCATGCGCTTATATTCTGCTTTTCAGACTCAGTAAGTTCTTCGGGGGTTTTGCCATAAAGTGAGTGCGATAAAATACCCATGGTTTCGCCAGTCATC
>NZ_PENW01000033.1 GCF_003144405.1 Proteus cibi | reverse complement strand
CATTTAGTTTAAAATCAAGAGAATATTTAGCCATAGAAAAACACCCCAAAGTTGGTGTCCAACTTTTGGGGTGCAGTTCATTTAAAAGTGGCTTTTTGTTTTTGGCGTTCATTTGAAGCGTAATGTCATTAATCTTCTTTTTCTTGCTCTTTAGCTTCTTGAATGATCTCTTTTTCCGTTTTTTCGGTTTTCTTTTTCAATTTATGCCAGATACGGCTCTCTTGACCACGCCATAAACGTTGAATATTGTCGTGATGACGGTAAAGTACCAGACATGATAATAAAGCAACGGGATAAGTGAATTCGGGTTTAAACCACCAAACATAAAAAGGGGCAAGCAGTGCGCTGATAATCGCACCAAGCGATGAATAGCCACTCAGTAAAACGGTGAGTAACCATGTTCCTGCGATAAGCCCACTTAAATCCCAGCCAATGGCAGCGATAGCGCCAAATGCAGTGGCTACACCTTTTCCGCCTTTAAAGTGGAAAAAAACAGGATAAATATGCCCAAGACAAGCTGCTATTGCGACAATACCGAGGTAAAAAGGAGGCACATTTAAGTAATAGGCGAGCCAAACAGGGATCATCCCTTTTAGGACGTCACAGATAAGAACGGCTGCGGCGGCGGCTTTTCCGCCAATACGCAGGACGTTGGTTGCTCCGGGATTGCCAGAGCCAAATTTTCTTGGATCAGGTAGTCTTGCCAGTCGGCAAATCAATATCGCGCTGGAGATTGAGCCGCACAAGTAGGCGAAGATGATCATTCCAAGTGCGTTAGCACTCATTTGTATTCTCCAATGTTTATGTAAGTTCGTTAGGCATGTATGGATAATACGCATATTTCATCGGAAGTGGTATCCGATGAGCAGAAAAAATAAGAGATGACGTGATGGATATCGTATTTATTGAGCAATTATCAGTAATAACCACAATCGGTGTTTATGATTGGGAAAAAACCATAAAACAAAAATTAGTGTTCGATATCGAAATGGAATGGGATACCAAACGCGCATCCCAAACCGATGATGTGGCTCATTGTTTAGATTATGCCAGTGTAAGTAATGCAATTATCGACTATGTTGAGACGCGACGTTTTGAATTAGTTGAACGAGTTGCTGAAGAAGTGGCACAGCTATTGATAACGCAATTTGCTGTGCCAAGAGTAAAAATTAAATTAGCGAAACCCGGAGCTGTTGCACAAGCCACCAATGTAGGTGTGATTATTGAGCGTCGCGCTTAATTAGCACTGATCCTGATTAAGTCGCGATTTCCATTTTATAATCGCGACTTCTCGTTGTTTGGTTAGTGCATCTCGTATTGCACTTCCTTTTAACCCACTTTCAATGATTGGCTTAATATCCACACTATTTGCAACCGCGAAAGCTTGGCAAAGAAATGCGCGTTGTGGATAAACAAGATTTTCTGATCCTTTGCGCCCTCTTGCATCTGCTTCACTCACCATGGCTAATTGCTCAACGCGTTCAGGTTTTCGCCATGCATCAATAGCATCAAATAAGCGGATTATTTTAGAAGGGCGCATTCTATCAATAAGGTGGATGTGATCATGAAATCTTGCCGTTAAACGCGCTAAGTCACGAATATGATTAGGAATACGATAACGTTGGCACAAAGCTTCAACTAAAGGAACACCGGCGGGACCATGTCCGTGGTGATTAGGCCAATTCTCTGGAGGTGTTAATCCTTTTCCTAGATCATGACATAGGGCACTAAAGCGCACCGCAATATCATCTGTTAATTGACTGGCGATATTAAGTACCATCATGGCATGAATGCCGGTATCGATTTCTGGGTGCCATTTTTCAGGAGCAGGTACACCAAATAACGCATCAATTTCAGGAAAAAGAACGCTTAAAGCACCACATTGACGTAAAATTTCGAAATAGACTGAAGGTGCCGCGCTCTCAAGGGCTTTTTCAGTTTCTTTCCAAACTCGCTCAGCAGTCAGTGCATTTAACTCACCACTTTGTACCATTGTCTTCATTAATTGCAGTGTTTCAGGCGCAACATTAAATCCTAAAGGTGCAAATCGTGCCGCAAAACGTGCAACCCGCAAAACTCTTAACGGATCTTCGGTAAATGCCTCAGAAACATGGCGAAGTTGTCTTGCATTGATGTCATCTATGCCATGATAAGGATCGACATATTCACCATCAGCAGAATAAGCAATGGCGTTGATCGTGAGATCACGACGCGCGAGATCGTCTTCTAACGTGACATCTGGTGCTGCATAACAAGTGAAACCCGTGTAACCTGAGCCTGATTTTCGTTCCGTACGTGCAAGGGCATATTCTTCATGGGTATCAGGATGAAGAAAAACGGGAAAATCTTTGCCTACTTGTTGATAGCCTTGTTGTAACAGCATTTGAGGTGTTGCACCAACAACAACCCAGTCTCTGTCTTTAACAGGGAGCTGTAATAGTTGGTCACGCACAGCGCCACCAACAAGGTATATATTCACGGGTTTACTGTTCCTTTGGTCGGATGTTAGTTCATCCAACGATCATTTCGTTTACGACGACGTGGAATAATATGTGGGAGGATCAGACCAAAGATAAGACCTGCGCCCGCAACACCACCACCATACATAAACCACTGTAAGATGATATCGCGTTGTCTGTCATCTAATTGTTGATTAGCAAAATCGAGTTTTTTCTCTGCAACAGCGAGCTTTGTTCTCATTTGTTCATTTTCTTTTTTCAAGCCATTGATGATGTCATCGCTGTTTGAAACTTTATTTTGCATATCAGTGGTACGTTGGTTCCAGCTCTGGTCGATATTCGCCAGTTTATCGCGCAGTGTTTGGATCTCTTTTTCCATAGCAGGAATGCGAGTACGCATACTTGGTTGGGTACTGAGTTGGCTTTCTGGTAACCAAACGGTACGATCTTTATCGTCTTTAATCTGTACATAGCCCGTTGCTGCGTTACGAGAAAGTACAGTCACGGTTGAGCCCGAATTTAAAGAGCCAACAATTCGATACTGATTTCCTGGTCCACTGTGTACATAAGTGGATAATTCATCGGAAACATAACGAGTTTCTGCGTGTGAGCTCAGAGAAACGCCTAAGCCAAGTAAGGAAAGAAAAAGTAAGGGTAATTTTCGCATTATGTTTTCAACTTTTTTATCTATACAAGAGAATATTTTTACTGATACTAAAGAGTAAAGTTTGCGTAAGCAAATAGTAAACCAGAATGAGAACACTCTTAACTGGTAGAATATAGGGATAATCTGCCTTTTATTCATTATTGTTATTAGGCTATCACTTGCAAAATGAAAATGCGTCAAATATTTTACTAATCAATTGATTTACTTAAGGGAAATAGAATGAGCCAATTAGAAACTGAACTCAAAATGAGTGCCATACCTGCCGCTATTCCTCACATTATTCAGCGCATTCTGATCCTACCTCATCAGCACTCAGCCCCCAAAAAGCTGACTAATCTTTACTTTGAGACGACAGATAATCAAATTCGTCGTTGGGATATGGGGTTGCGTATTCGTGGTGTTGATGATCATTATGAAATGACAATTAAAACAGCGGGTAACGTCGTTGCAGGTTTGCATCAACGTCCAGAATATAACGTGGAATTAGCACAGCCCAAACTAGAGCTGGCTCGCTTTCCTGCAGAAATCTGGCCTGAAAATACCGATCTTGTTCAATTAGAAACGCAACTTGATGTGCTGTTTAATACTGATTTTTATCGCGAAATCTGGCTGGTGGATTTTCAAGATAGCCAAATTGAAGTGGTGTTAGATAAAGGGGCTATTCGCACTCATCAATATGAGTTGCCGATTGAAGAGTTCGAGTTAGAACTTAAAAAAGGTCATGTATCCGATGTTATCGCATTAGCGGCTTATTTGGGGGAAAAAGGGGGATTACGTCTTGCTTCTCGCAGTAAAGCGGCTAGAGGCTATTATCTGGCGAAAGATAAACCAGATTTATCGTTAAGTGTGGTAAATCTTTCCCCGAGTGACACAACTGCTCAGCAACTCACAAAATGGTTAAGTGCAATACAAGCATTAGAAGAAGCTATCTTTGCTAACCCCACACCACCGACAATGACCATGCCTGCGATGTTAGCGTTATTTTCAGATTGGTGTAAAAAACAGTCTGATTTACCTGAATCTATGCAACAGTCACTCGGTGCTATTTCGCCGTTAACATTTACAACCGCAACCGACTATTATCATGTTTTATGGTTGAACTTTAAGTTATCTTCTATGGCGTGGTTACTATCTATTGCTTAATTTCCTGACAACTTGAGAGTCTATTTATGTCTGTTATCGGTGTATTTCAACAATTGTGGAATAAAGCACAGTGCGGGTTCTCTTCTCAATTAAATGCGCTAGCGCCTTTTAATCAACAAGAACAACAGTTTTTGGCTTTTAGCCCTTTTGCAACAGAGCATTTATGTGTTAATCCTCAATGGTTGGCTGATATCAGGCAAAATCCACCAACCCATGAGGAATGGCAGAGTTATGAATCTCAATTAACGGCAAAATTAACCAATATTGATAATGAAGATGATGTGATGCGGATCTTACGCCAATTTCGTCATCAACAATTAGTGCGTATTGCATGGCTACAATTTTTTCGATTGGGTGATATTCCTTGTACGCTAAAACATTTGAGCGTATTAGCTGAAACATTGATTTGTGTCGCGAGAGATACGCTTTATCAACAATGTTGCCAGCAATGGGGAACACCTTGTGATAATGAAGGGAAACCTCAGCCGTTACTGATTTTAGGAATGGGGAAACTCGGTGGGTTTGAGCTTAACTTTTCTTCCGATATCGACTTAATTTTTGCCTATCCTGAAAATGGATTTACACAAGGCGGGCGCCGAGAATTAGATAATGCACAGTTTTTTACTCGCTTAGGTCAAAAGCTTATTAAGGCTTTAGATCAGCACACTATTGATGGTTTTGTCTATCGTGTTGATATGCGATTACGCCCTTTTGGCGAAAGTGGGCCTTTAGTCATGAGCTTTGCAGCACTGGAAGATTATTATCAAGAGCAAGGGCGCGATTGGGAACGCTATGCGATGATCAAAGCGCGTGTTTTAGGTGCTGAAAAGAAAGAGTATTGCCAAGTTTTACGACAAATGTTGCGTCCTTTTGTTTATCGTCGTTATATTGATTTTAGTGTTATTCAATCACTTAGAAATATGAAATCCATGATAAGTCGAGAAGTTCGTCGTCGTGGTATGATTGATAATATAAAATTAGGCTCTGGTGGTATTCGTGAAATCGAATTTATTACTCAGGTTTTCCAGCTAATTCGTGGGGGAAGAGAGCCCGAGTTACAAAGTAATTCATTGTTAACCGTGCTCAATGTTATCACTAAACTTGAGTTGTTAACGTCACAAGAAACAGCTCAACTCACTGAAAGTTATCTTTTCCTTCGTCGATTAGAAAATTTACTGCAATCTATTGGTGATCAACAAACCCAAACTTTACCTGAAAGTGAAGAAGATAAAGTTCGGTTAACTTTTGCAATGGGATTTGATGATTGGGAAACGCTTTATCAAGAAATTAACGATAAGATGCGAGCTGTTTCCGTGATCTTCACGCAATTAATTGGTGAAGAAGATGAAAATGATGATGAAGATGATATTTCTGAATTTAAACGTCTTTGGTTACTTGGTCGCTTGCCTGAAACGTCGCCATTATTTCATGAAACATTAACCATTGAAGCGCTTGAGGCAATAAATCAGACGTTGCAGAATTTTCGCCAAGATATTGGCAAGCGAACAATAGGACCGAGAGGACGCGATGTTCTTGATGCCTTAATGCCCAAACTATTGGCTAAAATTTGTCAGCAACCTCAAACCCTAGTAATACTACAACGTGTGACGCCTTTGCTATTAAGTATTGTGAGTCGCACAACGTATTTAGAGTTGATGCAGGAGTCAGATGAAGTTTTAACGCATGTTATACGGCTCTGCGCGGCATCTCCGATGATCGCTGAACAATTAGCGCTTCACCCTTTATTATTAGATGAATTACTCGATCCTAGTTCTCTCTATCAACCGTTGCCTTTAGATGCGTATCGTGATGAATTACGTCAATATTTATTACGTGTGCCAGAAGAAGACGAAGAACAACGATTAGAAGCATTACGTCAGTTTAAGCAAGCTCAATTACTACGTATCGCCGCTGAAGATATAACTGGGGTATTGCCAGTGATGAAGGTGAGCGATCACTTAACCTATTTAGCTGAAGCTATTATTCATGCGGTTGTTCATCAAGCTTGGTCATATATGGTGAAACGTTATGGGGAACCTGAACATCTAGCTCATCGTGATGGACTGGGTTTTGCGGTGATTGGATACGGTAAATTGGGGGGATGGGAATTAGGGTATAGCTCTGATTTAGACTTGGTCTTTTTACTAGATTGTCCAATAAACACAGTAACAACAGGGGCAAAACAGATTGATGCCCGCCAATTTTATCTGCGCTTAGCTCAGCGTATTATCCATTTGTTTAGTACCAGAACATCGTCTGGTGTGTTGTATGAAGTCGATGCGCGTTTACGCCCTTCGGGTGAATCCGGTATGTTTGTGAGTACTATCCAAGCGTTTGATGAATATCAGAAAAATGAAGCTTGGACTTGGGAACATCAAGCTTTAATTCGCGCTAGAATGATTTATGGTGATGATGAATTACAACAGATGTTTTCACGTATTCGTCATGAAACGCTATGCCTTTCTCGTGATGCTGATGTGTTACAAAATGAAGTGCGCGATATGCGTAAAAAAATGGTGCAACATCTTGCTCCAACACAAGCGGACAAGTTTGATTTAAAAACCTCATCTGGCGGTATTACGGATATTGAATTTATCGCACAATATTTAGTATTGCGTTTTTCTCACCAATATCCTGCTTTAACTCGTTGGTCTGATAATGTGCGTATTTTTGAGTTAATGGCAAAGCATCAAGTGATGGATGAAGATGAAGCGCTCGTTTTAACACATGCTTATGTCACATTGCGTAATGAATTACATCATCTGGCGCTACAAGCATTACCTGCCATTGTGGATAATCATTGTTTTATCGCAGAGCGAGAATGCGTATTAAAAAGCAAACTGAAGTGGCTTGGTGAACAAGAGTAATGGTTTGTTGGCATGAAGTCTTGTGTGTCTCTCTTTTTGCCTAACAAGTTATGGTATTATTTCGGCTTATTTTGAAAATAAATGTGGAGTATGGGATGAAAGTAACGCTGCCGGATTTTAATAAGGCCAATGTACTGGTTGTCGGTGACGTCATGTTAGATCGCTATTGGTATGGCCCAACAAGCCGTATTTCACCAGAAGCCCCAGTGCCAGTAGTTAAAGTCGATACCACCGAAGAGCGACCGGGTGGTGCGGCAAACGTTGCAATGAATATTGCGTCTCTTGGTGCTAATTCGCGTTTAGTGGGTTTAACCGGTATTGATGAAGCCGCAAAAGCATTGAGCAATACATTAAATCAGGTCAATGTGCGTTGTGATTTTGTCTCTGTTGCGACACATCCAACGATCACAAAATTACGCGTTCTTTCTCGTAATCAGCAATTAATCCGTCTTGATTTTGAAGAAGGGTTTAGCAATGTTGATCCTCAGCCTATTTATGAACGTATTCAGCAAGCCTTACCTTCTATTGGTGCATTGGTTTTATCTGATTATGCCAAAGGGGCGCTCTCTCATGTCCAAGAGATGATCCAACTGGCGAAAAAAGCGGGTGTGCCAGTTTTAATTGATCCAAAAGGAAGCGATTTTGAGCGTTATCGTGGCGCGACATTATTAACACCCAATATGTCTGAGTTTGAGCAAGTAGTTGGTGTTTGTAAAACCGATGATGAGCTGGTGGAAAAAGGGACTCAATTAGTTCGAGATTTAGAGCTTGAAGCGTTGTTGATCACTCGCTCAGAACGCGGAATGAGCTTACTTCGTGCGAATGAAGCCCCATTACATTTACCAACGCAAGCACAAGAAGTTTATGATGTTACGGGGGCAGGTGATACGGTAATTGGTGTATTAGCCACCTCTTTAGCTGCCGGCAAACTTTTAAGTGAAGCTTGTTTCCTTGCTAATGCAGCCGCTGGCGTTGTTGTCGGTAAATTGGGGACTTCAACGGTTTCGCCTATTGAGCTTGAAAATGCTATTCGTGGTCGTTCTGATAATGGTTTTGGTATCATGGCAGAAGATCAATTAAAACAAGCCGTCGAATTAGCGCGTCAACGTGGCGAACGCATTGTAATGACCAATGGATGCTTCGATATTCTTCATGCAGGACATGTAAGCTATTTAGCAAATGCCCGTAAATTAGGGGATCGTTTGATTGTTGCTGTCAATAGCGACGCTTCAACGAAGCGTCTAAAAGGTGAAACACGCCCCGTTAACCCATTAGAACAGCGTATGACAGTCTTAGGTGCTTTAGGTGCAGTCGATTGGGTGGTTGCGTTTGAAGAAGATACCCCGCAGCGTTTAATTGCCTCTGTATTACCCGATATCTTAGTTAAAGGTGGTGATTATAAGCCTGAAGATATCGCAGGTAGCAAAGAAGTTTGGGCTGCCGGTGGTGAAGTAAAAGTGCTGAATTTTGAAGACGGCATTTCTACAACAAATATTATTAATGCGATTAAAAAGAAATAATTAAGCGCTTTTATTAAGTTTAAAAAGCACTCTACGGGGTGCTTTTTTGCTATAGCCATTATTTATTCGTCTTTAATATTATTCATTATTAATAACTATTGTTCTCGTTTTAAATGATATTCAACAATATAATCTTGAGTGTTTCTATACATTATTGAATAGTTTATATAATCACCATGGATGCTGTATGATAATGTGCTGAGCCTTAATATTGGAATGTTATTCTCTATTTTTAATAATTGACAAATATTGTTGTCTGGCATTATAGGATGAAATGTCTCGTAACTTCCCGCTATTTTTATTTGGCAAATATTTTCAATAAAATCAAATTTAGAACCCTCTAAATGGGTTAATGTTAAATTACCGAAATATTTAACAGGCATATAACTATCTTCAACAATAAGTGGTTTATTATCAACGTAACGTATTCGCCTTGAATAAAAAATACGTTCATTTGAATTAATGCGTAGTTTACTGGCGATAGATAAAGGACAGGGAATAACACTAAATTCTATAACGTCACTTCTTACATTGTGGCCTGTATTTGCCATTAATTCGACAAAACCTTTTAAGCTTGCATTTTCATGATGAACATCTTTCTCTTTAATATAAGTCCCTGAGCCTTGTTTTCGTTCTAATAAACCTGCGATAACCAGTAAGTCTATTGCTTTACGGATAGTCATTCTTGAAACATCATATTGTTCTGCTAATGCTTTTTCAGACGGTAATGTGTCACCAATTTGATATCCAGCCGAATTTATTTGAATTCTTAGGCTTTTTGCAATGTCTTTATAGATCACTTTTATACCTCTTTTTATTCTAAAAAACGGCTTTCTATATTGAGAATATCTGAGTCTAATCTTTTGATATATAGAAAAATGATTTGTAGAGTGAAAATGTGAACGTTATCAAAAAATAAAAAATGATCTGCTTTTTTACTAAAAAATAGATCACTTTGCTTAAAAGATTAATATGAATCAGATCACGAATACCTCATTTCTAGTGAGAGAATAAAGAGAAAAGAATCTAATCTAAATTTACAGAATAAAAATAAATTAAATAGCATGTTATCTCAGTAGCAGTAAATAAGAGGATATTTTTATGCTCAGTCAAATACAAAGATTTGGTGGAGCCATGTTTACCCCTGTCCTGCTATTTCCTTTTGCAGGTATTGTTGTAGGCATTGCAATTCTATTACAGAATCCATTATTTATTAGTGAAGATTTATTAAGACCCGATAGTTTATTTTCTCAAATTGTTCATATTATTGAAGAGGGAGGATGGACTGTTTTTCGTAATATGCCTCTTATTTTTGCAATTGGTTTACCCATAGGTTTAGCTAAAACAGCACAAGCAAGAGCTTGCCTTGCTGTTATGGTGAGTTTTCTCACATGGAATTATTTTATTAATGCAATGGGGATTGTTTGGGGCAGTTATTTTGGCGTGGACTTTACAAATGAAGTTGGCGGAAATAGTGGTCTTACCATGATTGCCGGTATTAAAACATTAGATACCAGTATTATTGGTGCAATTATTATTGCTGGTATTGTAACCGGTATACATAATCGTTATTTCGATAAACAGCTTCCTGTATTTCTAGGTATATTTCAGGGGACATCCTATGTTGTATTAATTAGTTTTTTTGTCATGTTACCCTTAGCGTGGATAACGTTATTTTTCTGGCCTAAAGTGCAAATTGGTATTCAATCTTTGCAAGTATTTATGGTTGAATCAGGCTCTTTGGGTGTTTGGATATATACCTTTCTTGAGCGTATTTTAATTCCTACTGGTTTACATCATTTTATTTACGGACCTTTTATTTTTGGCCCAGCCGTCACTGAACATGGTATTCAAGTTGATTGGGCTCAAAATATGCAATATTTCAGTCAAAGCACTCAATCTTTAAAAGAGTTATTTCCTGAGGGTGGCTTTGCGCTACATGGTAATAGCAAGGTCTTTGGCTCTATTGGTATCGCGCTGGCTCTTTATTTTACTGCCGCACCTAAAAATAGAGCCAAAATTGCAGGTTTACTTATACCTTCTGCGTTGACCGCAGTGTTTGTGGGAATAACAGAACCTTTAGAGTTCACATTCTTATTTATCTCACCGTTATTGTTTGCGATTCATGCCGTGTTAGCCGCCACATTAGCGACAACGCTTTATCACTTTGGTGTTGTTGGAAATATGGGTGGGGGGATCATCGATAATTTCCTTCCTATGAATTGGATCCCAATGTTTCATAACCATTACGGAATGATTATCACGCAAATAGTCATCGGTTTAATTTTTACAATGATTTGGTTTGTGGTGTTTAGAACATTAATTATCAAACTTAATTTAAAAACACCAGGCCGAGAAGAAGATGACGAAGAGATAAAACTGTATAGCAAACAAGACTATAAAAATAAAAAATCACAAGATTCAGATAGTGCAAAAACAGCAAAAGAAGACCGCAAACTCGCATTGCCTAAAGGTATTCTCGAAGGCTTGGGGGGAAGCAGAAATATCAAATCCTTAAATAACTGTGCAACACGTTTACGTATTGAAGTAATAGATAACGGGATAGTTGAAACGGATGCTTATTTTAAAGGGCTCGGTGTACATGGTGTAGTGCGTAAAGGTCATGCATTACAAATTATTATCGGGCTACACGTTTCTCAAGTGAGAGACAAGATTGAACAACTAATGAAAGACGATTCACAAAATATCACCTTGTCGGAGGCTATATAATGAAGAAGTTCTCAGTCGTAATTGCAGGTGGCGGTAGTACATTTACACCCGGTATTATTTTGATGCTACTGGAGAATTTAAAACGTTTTCCACTAAGAGCCATCAAATTTTATGACAATGATGCCGAGCGGCAAGAAATCATTGCTAAAGCGTGTGAAATAATTCTGACAGAAAAAGCACCTGAAATTGAGTTTTGCTATACCACAGATCCTAAGACTGCCTTTACGGATGTTGATTTTGTTATGGCACATATCCGTGTTGGTAAATATCCAATGCGTGAAAAAGATGAAAAAATTCCTTTGCGTCATGGTGTATTAGGGCAAGAAACTTGTGGGCCTGGTGGTATTGCTTATGGTATGCGTTCTATTGGTGGTGTTTTAGAATTAGTTGAATATATGGAAAAATATTCACCAAATGCGTGGATGCTAAATTATTCTAACCCTGCAGCCATTGTTGCTGAAGCTACTCGTCGTTTAAAACCTAATGCGAAGATCTTAAATATTTGTGATATGCCAATTGGTATTGAGTCACGTATGGCGCAAATTGCAGGATTAAAATCACGCAAAGAGATGCGGGTTCGTTACTACGGTTTAAATCACTTTGGCTGGTGGACTCAGGTTGAAGATCTGCAGGGTAATGATTTATTGCCTGTTATTCGTAAACATGTTGCTGAACATGGATATATTCCCAAAGTGGCTGGTGAGCCGGTTGAAGCAAGTTGGAATGATACATTCGGTAAAGCAAAAGATGTCTGGGCGTTAGATCCATCAACAATGCCAAACACTTACTTGAAATATTATTTATTCCCAGATTATGTCGTTGCGCATTCTGATCCTCATCATACTCGTGCGAATGAAGTGATGGAGCACAGAGAAAAGAATGTATTTAGCGCTTGTCGTGCCATTACAAG
Organism: Proteus cibi; assembly: GCF_003144405.1. Lineage (GTDB taxonomy): Bacteria > Pseudomonadota > Gammaproteobacteria > Enterobacterales > Enterobacteriaceae > Proteus > Proteus cibi. The sequence goes on along the minus strand of NZ_PENW01000033.1, from coordinate 115,809 downwards.
TGCGGGTAAATCATCAGCAGGGCATCTTGAGATTGATGAGCATGCTTCTTACATTGTCGATCTGGCAACCGCTATTGCGTTTAATACTCAAGAAAGAATGTTATTGATCGTTCCTAACAACGGTTCAATTATAAATTTTGATCCAGAGGCAATGGTTGAGATCCCATGTATTGTAGGAAGTCATGGGCCAGAGCCTTTAGTCATGGGTAAAATTCCATTATTCCAAAAAGGGATGATGAGCCAACAAGTTGCAGTTGAAAAATTAGTGGTAGAAGCATGGATTGAAAAATCATATTTGAAACTTTGGCAGGCGATTACGATGTCTAAAACAGTCCCTAGTGCGACTGTTGCAAAAGCAATTTTAGATGATTTAATTGAAGTGAATAAAGACTATTGGCCAGAATTAAAATAGTTGCTAATAGGTATAGTGAGTAGATAAAAAATAACCCTGTGTCTTTGTGAGATACAGGGTTTTTGCTTTATGGCTTAAATAAGCAATAAAGTCATTGATTAAGCTTTATTTTCTGCTTGAGTTTCTACCACAATTTCAACGTCTTCAATTTGGGTAACTTCTGCTTGAGGTTTTACCTGCAGACCCGCTTCTAGCTCATTTAAACGTTGTTCTAAACGATTAAGTTTTTCACGAGTACGTAATAAGACCTGAGTTTGTACATCAAACTCTTCGCGATTGACTAAATCCAATTTGTTTAATTGAGATTGCAGAACAGTGCGGATTTTTTTATCAATATCATCACCCAAATCCTTAATGCCCTGTGGTAGAACGTTTTGGATTTGGCGCGCAACTTGTTCAAGTTTTTTCGGGTCCAACATGGGAAGTCCTCACAAATAAAATAGAAAGCTGAGGCTAAGTGTAATATGAGGACAGAGGGAATAAAACCAGATATCAAGATTATTGTTACTTTTTTATTATAAATCGTTAAATAACCGTATGTCATAAAATGATTATGTGATGAAACAACGATTGTCGCTGATTGATTATTGCCTCTTATAATTTTAAAGCGTATAGTTTCACTGTTAATCTCAGGGCGGGGTGAAAGTCCCCACCGGCGGTAGATACCTGAATACTTAGGTAAAGCCCGCGAGCGCTTTGTGTTGCCATTGTAATGCAAAGGTCAGCAGATCCAGTGTGATCCTGGAGCCGACAGTTAAAGTCTGGATGGGAGAGAATAAAATAGCATCAGTAGGATCATTGTATCCATTCCTGTTGTTTCTGCTTGTGTATTTGTTAAGCAGAGATCCACTCCTAAGACTGCCCTGATTCTGGTAACTTTCATTAATTATTGAGGTTTTTTTACCATGAATCAGACGCTACTTTCCGAATTTGGTAATCCATTTGAGCGTGTTGAACTTGCTCTAGAAGCCCTTCGTGCTGGTAAAGGCGTGATGGTGCTCGATGACGAGAACCGCGAAAATGAAGGCGATATGGTTTTCGCAGCAGAAACGATGACCACAGAACAAATGGCGATGTCTATTCGTCATGGTAGTGGCATTGTTTGTTTATGCATTACAGAAGAACGACGTCAACAACTTGATTTGCCTATGATGGTGGAAAATAACACCAGTCATTTCCATACGGCATTTACAGTAACCATTGAAGCAGCGCAAGGTGTAACAACAGGTGTTTCAGCATCTGACCGTTTAACGACCGTACGAGCCGCTGCCGCTGACAATGCAAAACCAAGTGATTTAAATCGCCCAGGTCACGTATTCCCATTACGTGCGCAACCTGGTGGTGTGTTAACGCGAGGTGGACACACTGAGGCATCGATTGATTTAGCAACGTTAGCCGGTTTTAAACCTGTTGCCGTGTTATGCGAATTAACGAATGATGATGGTACAATGGCAAGAGCACCCGAAGTGATTACTTTTGCTAAAAAGCACAATATGCCGGTGTTAACTATTGAAGATTTAGTGGCTTATCGTCTTCGTGAGGAGAAAAAAGCTGGCTGAAATTAACATGTTATAAACGACACTGAAAACACACACACACTTATACAAGCCACTTAAGGAAACTTAGGTGGCTTTTTTCATATTTTTTGAATAACTATTTCATGCTTCTTTGACTATATTTTAAGTAAGAAGGCAGTATGCTTATGTGATAAGAACACTTGCCATAAGAGGTGGTTATGGAAACAAAAATGATGCCAGCGCTGTTTATTGGGCATGGTAGTCCAATGAATGTATTAGAAGATAATACATATACTCGCCTCTGGTCAAAATTAGGGGAAACGCTTCCTCAGCCTAAAGCGATTTTAGTCATTTCAGCCCATTGGTATACCGATGGTACTTATGTAACGGCGATGTCGCAACCAAAGACAATTCATGATTTTTATGGATTTCCACCAGAATTGTATGCAATAGAATACCCCGCGCGAGGATCGATAAGTTTAGCTGCGTTGGTTGAAGATCTGATTGATCCGATTAAATTAAAACTCGATATGGATCAATGGGGATTAGATCATGGAAGTTGGGGAATACTTGAAAAAATGTATCCCAATGCGAATATTCCAGTGGTTCAATTAAGCATTGATGCACGTCAATCGGCACAATGGCACTATCAATTAGGGCAAAAGTTGGTTGAATTGCGTAAAGAAGGCGTCTTAATTATTGGTAGCGGTAATATTGTTCATAACTTAAGAATGATGGATTGGCAAAATAGTGATGCAACGCCTTATCCTTGGGCACTTTCATTTAGTGAAGCAATAGAAAGTAGCTTGCAAAGTGACAAAGAGCCAACTGATCTCTTTACGATTTTATCAACGGAAGAAGGGCGATTGTCCCATCCAACCGCAGAGCATTTTTTACCTGCGTTATACCTATTAGGTTTAAAACAAGAAGGTGAAAAAGTGACATTACTGAATAATGACATTGTCAATAAATCACTCAGTATGATGACATTTCAGATTGGATAAGATTGTTCAATAAAGCTAATTTATAATATCTAAAGGTCAAATTCACTTTTGTAGAATTTGACCTTTTTTATATTAAATATAATGTATCGACTCATTATATTTTCCTCATTGTTGCTCTTTCCAATTTTTTATATAGATATAATAAATACACTTAACCTTTTGTTTATATTGATTTTATTTTCATTTGAATAAATCTCTGATAAGTTTCATTACTATTCAATGAATACTTTTTATATTTCATTAAATAAATCGATATTGAAATAGATAATCAGAAATATGTTGTTATGACGAAATCTATAACCGTTGTAGCAAAGAATAAGTTAAGAACCGTTGATATCGTGTGTGTTAAACCTGAGATCCATACTGCGATTGTATCTGCTATGGATATGATTATTTCTGGAATATAGCCATATATTGAAATCATAAAATGAGAAGATTTTTGCAATAAAAAACACCTTACTGCTTATAAACAATAAGGTGCTCAATATAATTTTAAGATTTCTATTAATCTAAAATAATATGTGGATAGAAGCGGGAGAGATCTTGTGTGATTAACTCTCTATCTTCTCTGATACAAATACCCGCAGATTGATCATTCACTAACCAGCTACCGATTAAGGTGTAGCTATCGCCGAATTTTGGCAATGGATGGAAATCCTGAACAATAAAGCCTTCTTCACCATAAGGTCCATCTGCAACAGCAATATCTTTGCCGTTTTCAACAATGCGAATATTTGCACCTTCGCGTGAAAACAGTGGCTTGATAACATAACGTGATAATGAATCCGGCGCTTTGCCATCATAAAAATACGCAGGTAGTAGATTTGGGTGATTAGGGAACATCTCCCAAAGCATTGGCAGTAATGCTTTATTCGAAATAATACTCTTCCAAGAAGGTTCTAACCAACGAATGCCGGCATCAGCCAGCTTAGTTGAGAAGTCTTCACGGAACATAAATTCCCAAGGGTAAAGCTTAAACATATTGCTGATTATCTGATCTTGCAGATCAGTTAATTCACCCCGTTCACCGAGACCCAGATCTTCAATAAAGACAAAGTCAGTCGTGACTTCAGCTTCTTCAGCACAATCTTGTAGATATTGAACTGTACCACGATCTTCTTCCGTATCTTGGCAACAAGATACATGTAGATAACGCATTCCGTATTGATCACGAAGCTCTGCAAAACGATCAATTAACTTCTCTTGAATACTATTAAATTGATCAGAATTTTGTGGTAAACGGCCTGCATTAACTTGATCTTCAAGCCAGATCCATTGGAAAAAAGCAGATTCATACAGTGAAGTTGGCGTATCTGCATTATTTTCTAACAGTTTTGCCGGACTTTTACCGTCATACGCTAAATCAAGACGTGAATAGAGAGAAGGTTGGGAGGATTTCCATGAATCACGTACAAAATCCCAACAGTGACGAGGGATTTGAAAACGCGTCAGCAACTCTTCACTATTAGCCACTTTATCCGCGACTTGTAAGCACATCTGATGCAACTCTTCCGTTGTTTCTTCTAACGTTTCAACCTCTTCCATTGAGAATTGATAGTAAGCATCTTCAGACCAATAAGGCTCGCCATACATTGTATGAAAGTTAAAGCCAAATTCAGTTGCTTTTTCACGCCAATCCGGGCGTTCAATGATATTTTCGCGTTTCATGGTTTTAATTAACCACCTGAACGGTAAGAAGATGAACCGGTTGAGCTACGGTTATTATTCGTTGCACTGGTACGTTGAGCCGCTGCCTGTCTTGAAACCGTATTACCAAAGCCACCACGTGTTATCGTTGAGGTTGTTGATGGTTTTGGTGTCATGGCTGTTTTGGGGACGTTCATTTGACGACCACCCACCGCTGGACCATAGTTACGACCTGTTGCATCCACAAATTTACCATTTGCAGGGCTTGTTGGATTACGTGAACTAAACAGAGGTTGTGCTGGCGCACCGCCGCCCATTAGGCGACCCATCATATAACCCGCCATTAATGGCATAAAGAAGCTACCACCAGAGTTAGCTTGAGCCATTTGTGAGCTGTCTGGGCTTAAATTATTGGCATTTTCAGTACTGACAGGCTGTCCATCAATAGACGCTGTTTGTGTACATTGTGCATCACCGAATTCCGCTACACAGTCTTCTAATGTTGCGTATTTAGGTGCTGTACGCTGCGCTTCTTGCAATGCAGTACGATAAGAGTCTTCACACTGCGCTGCTTGTGAAGGATTTGCTTGAGCACATTCTTGTGCATTCATATACAGTGAAACTGTTTCATCGCTCTCTTCACATCCTGAAAGCGCGAATACAGCAGTGATGGCGATTGCAACAGGCGCCAGACGATAAGGACGAAATGCCTTACGGAAAGCATCACGATTAATCGATTTGGTACGTTTCATTGGCATATTGATAAGATCCATAAAAGGTAAAACGTTCAAAATAAAAGCTAGGATAGGTTAAATAGTCTAGAAAATAAATAAGAAACGCCTAATCATCAGGGATAACCAGAAATTTGTGATCTTTATAAGGTTAAGGGTAATGAAATTAGGTAAATCCTCTCTTTTTAACTTAATTGTAATTAAGGTATTTGTTAATACAAGAATATAGATATTGTTGAGATCTTAATTTAAGTCATAACACAATATCTTATGTGAAGAGGAAGTATAAAAAAAAACCGCTTATCAGTTTATCGCTGAGAGCGGTTTTTTATCAGTGACTAAATTCTTAATTTACGATCAAGGCGCAACGTTAAGAGCCGGGCTTGTTAACGGGCGAATAATACTATCTGGTGAAGTCGAAACTTCTTCGCCCAGTGTATTATTTAACTTAATCAAATCATTTTCATTTAATGTGCCACGGGCATATTCAATATTTAATTGGTTAATTAAATAGTCATAACGCGCGTTGGATAATTTTTGTTTTGCATCATAAAGTGTTGTTGTGGCATTTAACACATCAACAATAGTACGAGTCCCCACTTGATAACCCGCTTCAGTTGCATCTAATGAACTTTGCGCCGAAACTACAACTTGTTGATACGCTTTAATGCTACTGATTGATGCAGAGATATTGTTATAAGAAGAACGCGCTATTTGGACAATAGAACGATAAACCGATTCTAATTGTTCGCTTGCACTAGTAAAACCATATTGTGCTTGTTCAACTTGTGAGCTGGTTTTACCGCCGGTATACAGAGGAATGCTAACAGACAGACCAATACTATTTTGGCCACTGTAACTATTACGACTATTACCTGCTGTTGCTGGTGGTAATGCGCTGCCGTGACTATGGCTATTGGATACGCCAGTTGATGCATTTAAATCGACGGTTGGTAAGTGACCTGATTGCGCTAAACGGATATTCTCTCGCGCTAAATCTTGACCTAAACGTGCACTTAATAAACTTAAGTTACGTTCTTCAGCATCTTTTAGCAGTTTCTCAATAGAGTCGGGTGATGTGGTTGAAAAACGACCAATATTGAGAGATGCAAGATTAATGTAATAGATACCACTTACTTGGCGTAGTTTTTCTAATGCATTATCTAATTGATTTCGACCAGCCACTTCTTGTGCCAGTACGCTATCATAATTTGCACGCGCATTTTGCACGTCAGTAATAGCCACTAAACCTACGTTAAAACGTTGAGTTGTTTGATCTAACTGACGGTAAACTTGTTCTTTTTGCGCTTCAATAAATGATAAGGAGTCGATAGCACGTAAAACATCAAAGTAAGCGGTCGCGGTGTCTAAAATCAACTTTTGCTGACTTGTCTGGTAAGTTACGTCGCTCATACCCGCTGTTTTTTCTTGCATGTTTAATTGGCGCCATAAAGCCATGTTAAACACACTTTGAGTCAGCGTTAAACTTGCACCAATCGAATTGGATTCGGTATCTCTTGCATCACGGTAGCCGCTTTTATAATCTGCAGATGCGCCTAATCCTAATTGGGGTAATAATGAGCCACGAGCTTCATTAATTTTTTCAAAAGCTTGATTTCGTTCAGCTAATGACTTACGTAACTCAGGGTTACTGTCCTTTGCTTTTTGATAAACTTGAAGCAGATCCTCAGCCTGACTTGCAGTGCTGAATCCTGCCAAACTCATCGTGACCAAAAGAGAGAGCAGTTTTTTCATTTTAATTCCTTTTTGCAACAGTTTCGCTGAGTTGCCTCTGTTAATCTTGATTGGGGATAATTCTAGCAGATTGTTTCCCTAAGTAGGGGTAGCCATTTGTGCCATATCCTTTTATTTTAGATTAACTTTACATGAATTGTTGGCAAATTTCTTTAAATCTGTATTAAACGTAAGCAATAAAAAGACTCTTAAATGTAACTTAAGGAACATTGTATGAAGAAAAGGGAAAATACACCATTTTTATATGGTCGTGAAGATGTGAAATTGCTCAATCAAAGAGATTTATACAAAGGCTTTTTTCGCATGACTGAATATCGCTTTAAACATCGCCTTTTTGAAGGTGGATGGAGTGAAGAGGTTAAACGTGAGGTTTTTGAACGAGGTAATGCCGGTGTTTTGCTTGCTTACGATCCTAAACGTGATGAAGTGGTATTAATTGAACAAATTCGTATTCCTGCGTATGAAACCAGTGAGACACCTTGGTTGCTTGAAGTGGTTGCTGGCATGGTCGAACAAGGAGAAAGTCCGGAAGATGTTGTTAGACGTGAAGCTCAAGAAGAAGCGGGTGTGATTGTTGGACGATGTGAACCGATTGTAAGTTATCTTTCAAGCCCCGGTGGCACAAGCGAAAGAATGCATGTTTACGTCGGTGAAGTTGATGCAACAACCGCGAAAGGTATTCATGGACTAGCGTGTGAGAATGAAGATATTCGAGTGCATGTTGTCAGCAGAGAACAAGCCTATCTTTGGGTTGAAGAGGGGGTTATTGACAATGCTGCATCTGTTATCGCACTTCAATGGTTACAACTTCATCATATTGCATTAAGAAAGCGTTGGTCAGTAATTTAATACACTCATCAATCTTTAAAGGATGTTTTTAGTCATATTATCAAGTAGAGTAACTATCTCTAAGTGTACGATATCAAATGAATTAAATTGTAAAGTGAAGTGAAAAAAACGTGATTGAAAGCGAGAATATTTCTCACTAATCTTTTGAAATGTGTATTGGTTGGCAGATCTTTACTACGAAAATACGTTAACATAACGGCTAATAAGAGTGAAACAAGGAAACCTTTTGGAAAGCCAGCTTGAATTATCGGTGAAACACAAAAACACCGTAAGAATATTACAAATCACAGACACCCACCTCTTTGCTAATGTGGAAGATACTCTGCTGGGTATAAATACCTATCGTAGCTATCATGCGGTATTAAATGCGATTAGAGAGCAGGGTCTTGATGTTGACTTGATTGTTGCGACAGGTGATTTAGTTCAAGATCAAACCTTTGAGGCTTATCAGCATTTTGCTGATGGCATTGCGACGCTAACACCTCCTTGTGTGTGGTTGCCGGGTAATCATGACTATCAACCTGCGATGATTGATGCTTTAAATCAGGCAGGAATTTTGTCAGCTAAACAAGTGTTGATTGGTGATAATTGGCAACTGCTGTTATTAGATAGCCAAATTCAAGGCGTTCCTCATGGTGAGTTATCAGACTGTCAGTTAGATTGGCTAACTCGTTGCCTAGAAAGTCAAAAGCACAGAGAGACGATTATCTTGTTGCATCATCATCCTATGCCTTCAGGGTGTACATGGTTAGATCAACACAGTTTAAGAAATTCTCAAGAATTAGCAGAGCGTTTAAGAAATCACTCTCAAGTAAAAATGATGCTTTGTGGTCATATTCACCAAGAAATGGATGAAATGTGGAATGGTATTCGTTTGTTGGCGACGCCTTCTACATGCATTCAGTTTCGTCCTCATTGTACAAATTTTACATTAGATACGGTTTCTCCTGGCTGGCGTTATTTAGAAATGTCACTTTCGTCTGATGAAAAGGGCAAAATTGAAACACACGTTCATCGTTTAGCGGGGACTGAATTTTGTCCTGATCTTGATGCGGATGGTTATTAGGTTATGCCTCGTATTCTTTACTTACATGGCTTTAATAGCTCACCTAAATCAGCAAAGGCACAGGCTTTTCGCCAATGGCTTGAAGTAACACATCCTGAAATTGAATTGTTAGTTCCTCAATTGCCACCTTATCCTCAAGAAGCCGCTCAGCAAATTGAAACGTTAGTTAAAGAAAGTGCTGGTGATAAGCTCGGATTAATTGGTTCATCATTAGGTGGCTATTTATCTATTTGGTTATCTCAACGTTTTAATTTACCCGCTGTTGTTGTTAATCCTGCGATACGTCCTTTCGATCTTTTGCAAGATTTCTTGGGTGAGAATGAAAATCCTTATACACATCAAAAATATAAGTTAGAACCTCATCATATGGATGAGTTGCTTGCTTTGCGTATTCCCACAATCACATCACCGGAACTTATTTGGTTGCTTCAACAAACTGGAGATGAAATACTTGATTATCGTCAAGCTGTCTCATATCTTGGCGCGTGTAGGCAAACCATAGAATCGGATGGAAACCATGCTTTTGTCGGTTTTGAACGTTTTTTTCCGAAAATTATTCAATTTTTAAAGATAATTTAGCCTTTCGGTCGATTAACCTGTAAAACGTAGGTTGATGTATCTAGCCGAAAATTAATATCATATTGCCGCCAACACCTGTTATTATAAACAGTATTTTTCTAACAGCGAACCGCAGATTAAAACAATGACTCAATCAAGTTATAACGCAAAGGATATTGAGGTTCTTAATGGTCTAGAGCCTGTACGTCGCCGTCCGGGGATGTATACAGATACAACAAGACCGAACCATTTGGCACAGGAAGTGATAGATAATAGCGTGGACGAGGCGCTTGCGGGACACGCATCAAAGGTCGATGTTATTTTATACGCAGACCAATCTATCGAAGTTATCGATAATGGGCGAGGAATGCCTGTCGATATTCACCCTGAACTTAACGTTTCTGCTATCGAGTTAATCCTTGCTCACCTCCACGCCGGAGGAAAATTCTCTAATAAAAACTATCAATTTTCTGGCGGGTTGCATGGTGTGGGGATCTCGGTTGTTAACGCCCTCTCAAAGCGTATTGAAGTGACTGTTCGTCGTGAGGGTAAAATTTACCAAATTGCCTTTGAAAATGGCGATAAAGTTGAAGAGTTACATGAGATTGGCACCTGTGCAAAACGAGATACAGGAACGAGTGTGCATTTTTGGCCTGATGGCACCTATTTTGATGTTCCTCGTTTTTCTTCTAAAAGCTTATCTCACGTATTAAAAGCCAAAGCGGTACTGTGCCCCGGCGTTAATGTTTCTTTTATAGATAAAGTAAACAATACCCAAGAAAATTGGTGCTACGCTGATGGCTTAACCGATTATTTAAGTGAGGCTGTCGCTGAATTTGTTCGCCTTCCTGAAGAGCCTTTTACAGGTAAATTTGAAGGTGATAATGAAGCTGTTGAATGGGCGATGTTATGGCTACCTGAAGGTGGCGATCTACTCACTGAAAGCTATGTTAACTTAATTCCGACCGTTCAAGGTGGTACACACGTAAATGGTTTGCGCCAAGGTGTGTTAGATGCAATGCGTGAATTTTGTGAATTCCGTAATTTACTGCCAAGAGGCCTTAAATTAACCGCAGATGATACATGGGAGCGTTGTGCTTATGTGTTATCAGTGAAAATGCAAGATCCTCAATTTGCAGGGCAAACCAAAGAGCGACTCTCCTCAAGACAAACCAGTGCGTTTGTTGCAAATGCGGTAAAAAATGCGTTTAGCTTATGGCTAAATCAGAATGTTCAAGTCGGTGAATTACTTGCTGAAATGGCGATTAGCAGTGCTCAACGTCGTATGCGAGCAGCGAAAAAAGTGGTGAGAAAAAAACTCACTTCAGGGCCTGCATTGCCGGGTAAATTGGCTGATTGTACTTCTCAAGATTTACGTTACACCGAACTGTTTTTAGTTGAAGGGGACTCTGCGGGAGGCTCTGCTAAACAAGCTCGAGATCGTGAATATCAAGCGATTATGCCTCTGCGCGGTAAGATCCTAAATACATGGGAAGTTTCTTCAGATGAAGTGCTAGCGTCACAAGAAGTTCATGATATTTCAGTCGCAATCGGTATGGACCCTGATAGTGATGATTTAAGCCAATTGCGTTACGGTAAAGTGTGTATTCTTGCGGATGCGGACTCGGATGGTTTACATATCGCAACCTTATTGTGTGCTTTATTTGTGCGCCATTTCCCTGCTCTTGTTAAGGAAGGGCACGTTTATATGGCGATGCCACCACTTTACCGTATTGATTTAGGTAAAGAAGTTCATTATGCCCTTGATGAATCAGAAAAAAATGCCATTTTACAACGTTTAAGTCGTAAGAAAGGAAAGCCTAACGTACAGCGCTTTAAAGGTTTGGGGGAAATGAACCCACTTCAACTGCGTGAAACAACGCTTGATCCTAATACGCGTCGTTTAGTGCAATTGGTGATTGATGATGAGAATTATCAAGAAACCTTAGGCATGATGGATATGTTGTTAGCGAAGAAACGCTCTGAAGATCGCCGAAATTGGTTACAAGAGAAAGGCGATGAAGTTGACATCGAAGTGTAATGGATACCACAAGAGTCTGAGGAAAAATTGAATGAGTGAATTGACTCATGATGGTGTAGAGCGCCAACCGCTCCACTTATTTACAGAAAACGCCTATCTTAACTACTCCATGTACGTCATTATGGATCGTGCATTACCTTTTATTGGAGATGGGCTGAAACCCGTGCAACGTCGTATCGTCTATGCGATGTCAGAGCTTGGTTTAAGTAATAACGCTAAATTTAAAAAATCAGCTCGCACCGTGGGTGACGTGCTAGGTAAATATCACCCACATGGTGATAGTGCATGTTATGAAGCAATGGTACTTATGGCTCAGCCGTTCTCTTACCGTTATCCATTAATTGATGGACAAGGTAACTGGGGTGCGCCGGATGATCCAAAATCTTTCGCCGCGATGCGTTATACCGAATCACGCCTTTCTAAATATTCACAAACATTATTGAGTGAATTAGGGCATGGTACGGTAGATTGGATACCTAATTTTGACGGCACAATGCAAGAGCCGAAAATGTTGCCTGCACGCTTACCCAATATCGTGCTTAATGGCACAACGGGGATTGCTGTTGGGATGGCAACGGACATTCCACCGCACAATGCGCGTGAAATAGGACAAGCTTTAGTGATGCTTTTAGATAATCCTGATGCAGGGTTATCTGACGTGATGCAATATGTTCAAGGTCCTGATTATCCGACTGAAGCTGAAATTATTACCGCTCAAGACGATATCAAAAAGATTTATAAAACAGGGCGTGGCTCTGTCAGAATGAGAGCTGTATGGCAGAAAGAAGAAGGATGTGCGGTGATCACCGCATTACCTCATCAAGTGTCTGGCGCCAAAGTCCTTGAGCAAATAGCCGCATTGATGCGAGCAAAAAAACTGCCTTTAGTTGAAGATTTGCGTGATGAATCTGATCATGAAAATCCGACTAGACTTGTTATTGTTCCTCGTAGTAATCGTGTCGATTTAGAACAAGTGATGTACTACTTGTTTGTCAATACTGATTTGGAGAAAAGTTATCGCGTTAACCTAAATATGATTGGGTTAGATAACCGTCCAGCAGTAAAAGGATTACTGACGATTTTAAACGAATGGTTAGTTTATCGTCGCCAAACAGTAACAAACCGCTTAAATCATCGTTTAGAAAAAGTGTTACGTCGTTTAGAAATTCTCAAAGGTTTATTAATCGCTTATCTCAACATTGATGAAGTGATTGAAATTATTCGTCATGAAGATGAGCCAAAAGCAGAATTAATGCGTCGCTTTGAGTTATCCGATATTCAAGCAGAAGCTATTTTAGAGTTACGTTTACGTCATTTAGCCAAGCTTGAAGAGATGAAACTAAAAGGCGAAAGTGATGAACTTGAAAAAGAACGCGACAGCATTGAGAAATTGTTAAGTTCACCACGTCGTTTAAATACTTTACTAAAAAAAGAAATTGAAGCCGACGCGAAAGAATTTGGTGATGATCGTCGTTCACCGATCCACCCTCAAGAAGAGGCGAAAGTGGTCAATGAGCAAGATATGCTGCCATCAGAGCCCGTCACTATTGTGCTTTCTGAAATGGGCTGGGTACGTAATGCAAAAGGGCATGATATCGATCCGAGTGGCATGAGCTATCGCGCTGGGGATAGTTATCACAGTGCAGTACGAGGTATGAGTAATCAACCTGTTCTGTTCCTAGATTCCACAGGTCGAAGCTATACTTTAAGTCCAAATGATATGCCTTCAGGTCGTAGTCAAGGCGAACCATTAACGGGTAAATTGACTTTCCCACCTGAAGCTAGCGTGAAATACATGTTAGCGGGAAGTGCTGGACAAGAATATTTACTGGCAACAAAAGAAGGTTATGGCTCGGTTCTCTCTTACGATGAAATGGAAACGAAGAATAAGACAGGTAAAGGGTTACTAACCGTTCCTGAGGAGACTGAGTTATTAGCACCGCTCTTAGTTGATCCTCAAAAGAAAAATGAGCAACATTGGTTTATTATTATCACGGATAAAACACGTATTTTAGCCATTTCAGCCGAACAACTGAATGAAATGAATAAAAAAGGGCGTGGTACACGTCTTGTTGCTTTAGGAAAAGAGCAAGGTGATGTGATTGAACAAATGCTGTTTGCACCTAAAGATGAAGCATTAATCTTTACTGTTGATGGTCAGCAAGAAGTGCTTAAAGCAGAAGAGATCAACTATTTTAGCGGCAATGCTGGCGATGAACCTATTCCGTTAAAACATCTACATCCTGAAGCGGTTACTGTCATTATGTCTGAAAAAGGGCTCATTCGTTGCCAAAAAGGACATAATATAGATGCGAAATCGGCGGGTTTTAAATCGGGTGATGATTATTTTGATGCTGTTGAAGGGATGAGTAATCAACCGGTACACTTAATTGATACCACAGGTCAAAGTTATACCGTTGATGTTGATGCATTACCTTCTGGTCGTAGCAAAGGCGATGCGCTAACTGAACGATTAAAAGTTCAGAAAGGTGCACAATTACGTCATGTTGTTATGGGCGAAAGCACGGATAAGATCTTAATGGCATCTGATGCAGGTTATGGTTTTATCTGTCAGGTTGATGATTTAACTTCTAAAAATAAAGCAGGAAAATCACTACTGACTTTACCTGAAAATGCATTACCATTACCGCCGCAACGTTTGAATAATGAGCTTACTGATCTCATTATGATCATTACAAAAGGCGGTAGGATGCTGATTTTTGAAGCAGCAGAGCTACCAACTATGGTGAAAGGAAAGGGAAATCAGATGGTTTCTATTCCGGCATCACAAGCCGCAAGTGGTGAAGATAACGTTGCTTGGTTACGAGTATTACCTGAAAATGCCTCTGTTACCCTGCATTTTGGTAAACGTAAAATGACAATGTCGATGAATGAGCTAGTTAGCTTTAAAGCAAAACGTGGACGTCGAGGAACCTCTTTACCTCGGGGTGCTCAAGTTATCGATCATATTGATATTGAAACACATTAAATCTAATACTTAATTGATATTGAGTGGGTCTGTTGACCCACTTCTATTTAGGACGCTAAAACTTATGTTAGCCATTATTCGAGGCATCATTGTCATTCTTTACACCATTATTGTGGTGACATTTGGAATGATTTATTGCATGTTTTCACCAAGAAATCCTAAACATGTAATGACTTACGGTCGCTTATTCGGCAAGTTATCTACTGTTTTTGGTATCAAACTCGTTGAGCGTTTCCCAAAAGAAGCGAAAAGCTATGGCCCAAGTATTTATATCGGAAACCATCAAAACAATTTTGATATGGTGACGATGTCAAATGCGGTACAACCTAATACCGTAACAGTGGGTAAAAAAAGCTTAATTTTTATTCCTTTCTTTGGTCAATTGTATTGGATAACCGGTAATATTTTAATTGATAGAGCAAACCGCTCTAAAGCGCATGGCACTATTTCACAAGTTGCTGAGCAAATTAAATCGAAGAAGATTTCTGTTTGGATGTTCCCAGAGGGAACACGTAGTCGTGGTCGCGGTTTATTACCTTTTAAAACAGGGGCATTCCATGCAGCCATTCAAGCAGGCGTGCCTATTATTCCTGTTTGTGTTTCCACAACGCAGGATAAAATTAAGCTAAACCGTTGGAATAATGGTTATGTTATTGTTGAAATGTTGCCTCCAATTGATGTTTCAAAATACACCAAAGATCAAGTTCGAGAATTAGCAGAAGATTGTCGTCAAATTATGAAAGCGAAAATCGAAGAGCTAGATAAAGAAGTTGAAGAAATGAATCAACGTGATTTTCCCGGTAAATTAAATTAATACTTATTTAGTTTCTTTGTTAGTACGAATATAAGCCTGATCTTCATATACTCGTCATACTTCAAGGTGCAACGTTGTTGACTACGTTCATTCGCACTAGTCACATACTTATGTATGCTCCTAGCGACTCACTCACTTGTCTCCTAGTTGCACCTTGAATTATTTAGAGTATATATTTTTATGTATTCCCGTTGTTGCCTAGCGCATTTTGCATTATTTAGTGTGCGGGTTATCAACTATTTTTAGGATTTATGTCATATCCGCGCTATTATGCTCCCGTAATTTCATTTAAGTCCTTTTGTCTTTAAATCACAGCAGCTTTTTTCCTGTCACAGCATTTCTGATTAAACGATAGGAATATTTGTATTTTGTTGCGGAGAAAGTATGTCATTTAGTCGTCGCCAGTTTATTCAGGCTTCAGGCTTAGCGGTATGTCTGGGCTCTATATCTTCTTCTGTTCGTGCTGAATCAGTCAATGATAAACAATTACCTATACCGCCATTGTTGGAATCTCGTCGTGGTCAGCCGCTATTTTTGACTTTGCAAAATGTGCATTGGGCGTTTAATGGTACGCAAAAAGCGGAAGTTTGGGGGATCAATGGCTCAACTCCGGGACCGACAATCAAAGTCAAAAGTGGCGATGATATAAAACTTATTTATAGTAACCGCCTTAATGAAGCGGTATCAATGACGGTAAGTGGCTTATTAGTTCCGGGTACACAAGTCGGTGGTGCGGCAAGGTTAATGTCACCTGGTGCTTATTGGTCGCCAGTATTGCCCATTCGTCAAAAAGCAGCAACATGTTGGTATCACGCCAATACGCCCTTTAAAATGGCACCTCATGTTTATAATGGATTGGTGGGAATGTGGATTGTGGAAGATGAAGAGAGTAAATCTCTACCTTTACCAAAACATTATGGAGTGAATGACTTTCCGATCATTATTCAAGATAAACGGATTGATAATTTTGGTACGCCACAATACGACAAAGAAGCCGCTAGTGATGGTTTCTACGGTGATACACTGCTCGTCAATGGACGTGAAGATCCTTATATTGAAGTTTCTAGAGGCTGGGTCCGCTTACGTTTAGTCAATGCATCGAATGCTCGTCGTTATGAGCTAACCGCAAATGATGGTCGTTCACTTTACCTTATTGCTTCTGATCAGGGGTTATTAACAAGCCCCGTAGAGTTGAAATCAATTCCAATGGCTCCGGGGGAGCGACGGGAAATATTGGTTGATATGTCTGAAGGTGGTGAAGTCACCATTACTGCAGGGCAAAGTGCCGGCTTTATGGATAGGCTTCGTGGTATTTTTGAACCTTCTGATTTACTACGTAATGCCAATGTATTAACCATTAAACCAACCGGATTAATGTCATTAATGACAGACAAAGTACCTACGCAATTAGCGGTAGATGATACACAAATCACCACCTCTATTCAGCCTAGAACTATTCAACTGCATAACAGTCCTCCAGGAATAAATAATGCTCGCTGGGAGCTTTCAAGAATTGATTTAGTTGGTAAGCAAAATGGGTGGGAACGCTGGCTTGTAACAGTACCGACACCGCAGCCATTCCATATTGAAGGTGCCCGTTTTAAAGTGATTAACCATAATGGTCAGAAACCTACCCCCGCCGATTTTGGTTGGAAAGATACGGTTTGGATTGAGGATCAAAGTGAATTGCTAGTGGAACTAAAACAGCCTTCTTATTCGCATTTCCCTTTCTTGTATTATAGTCAATTATTAGAAAATGCAGATAAAGGTATAGTAGGGCAAATGGAAGTCACGCCTTTAGAATAGACACGATGTAGTAACACTAAATTAAAAGAAAAACAGTATTTTTAAAATAAAAATACTGTTTTTTTTTATATTAAAAATAATGTGGATTATATTTTTTAGACTAAAGTTAAATAGAGAAGACTATTCTCAAAAAAATTGTTAATCAATTTGATATTTTTGTTTATTTATTTAAGTTCTCTTTATTAAGTTGATTTAAATATTGTCACTCATGAGGTTAATATTGAAATAGGTTAATTTTGGTTGTTTGTAATATAATAACAAGTGATCTAATTTTGTTTAATCTATCTATTAATTTGTGATTATGTAGTCAATCTATCTATTTTTATGGCATGAAATCATATTTTTGAGATGTCCTTCAAGTAATTATTTCTCTGGAAACTAGAGAATCTTCGCGTCTTTTATTTTTGATCCTTAATTAATGTTATTAAATTTTAATATAACTGAAGGTACAGAATGAACAAAGAAATAGCTTTAAGTCATCATCACAAAATGAATAAAAAAAATAAAATAAATAAAAATATATTTCAACTTTCCATTGTTGCATCAGCACTGTTTTTTTCTGGATATTCCGTAGCATATTCAGAAGCTGGGCAATTAGGCGATACCAAAAGTTGGGAAAGCCAAGAGTATCAAAAAGACTGGGGGCTTGCTGCAATGAATGCTTCTAGTGCTTATGCACTTGGTTTTCATGGGCAAGGTGCCAAAATCGGTGTCATGGACTCAGGTGCATTATTATCACATCCAGAATTAAATGATGCACGTTTCCATGCAGTTAAAGCCAAAGGTCAATATGGTTCAACAGGCATGCGTTACCCTCAAGAAATGGGGGGGCATTATGAAAAAGGTCAAGCCTTTGATGTTGACGGTGGCTGGATCAAAGGGGTGAACGATACACACGGAACACACGTTACAGGCACGGTAGGCGCAAGCCGTGATGGTAATGGCATGCATGGGGTTGCATGGGGTGCTGATGTTTATTTAGGAAATACGGGTGCAACAGATAGCAATAACTACGGACCTTATCAAGATTACACCTATTTCTATACGGGTTGGAAAGCGATGGTCGATGCAGGCGCTCAGGTGATTAATAATAGCTGGGGAACCAACCCACGAATTATTAATACAGTTCCGACGAAAGGTCCTGATGGTGGTAATACCACCGTACATATGCCTGTAGATACGACTGCACAAACAGAATACGAATATTTCTACTTTAAAAAAATCTATGGTGATAAACCATCCTTTGTTGATGCTGCTTATGACGCAGTAAAAGGCACGAATGTTGTTCAAGTCTTTACAACGGGTAACCGCGATTTTGCCCAGCCTTATTATCGTCCTCTTTATCCTTACTTTAATCCTGAAGCAGAAAAACATTGGATTGCCGTTGCGGGTCTGAAACAGAATGCGGACAAATCGGGTTATGAATTAGAAAAAATCTTTAATGAAGCAGGAAATGCGAAATGGTGGACGGTGGTTGCACCAGGTCGTTACATTTATTCGTCAGTTGTTGATGAAGAGGGAAATGCAGGTTGGGATACCTTTAGCGGTACATCCATGGCTGCACCTCATGTGACTGGTGCGATGGGCGTACTGATGTCACGCTATGGATCTATGAATGCGATGCAAGTACGTGATGTGATGTTTACAACGGCTAATCATCGTAACCCAGATGGATCTTTATATGATAGTTGGACTGCCGCTGAAGGTACGCCAGATGTACGTTATGGTTGGGGGACTCCTGATTTAGATAAAGGGATGTATGGTCCTGGTCAATTCTTAGGGAAGTTTGAATACAACCTAAGCATGACGCCACTTGATGTTTGGACAAATGATATTTCACAAACTGCATTAGATTTACGTGAACAAGAAGATCTCGCATGGTTGAAGGAATATACAGATAAAGGCATTGCTGCTGGTGGTGATTATGTTTTAGGAACGGATTTTGTTATCAACGATGGTAACCCAGATCCAACCTCACACATTGTCAGCAAAGAAGATGCTGAAAAATGGCGTAAAGAGTATTACCAAAAACGTGCTGATGCTATTCAAGCGAAAATTGACGCTGGGTTATATGATGGCGCTTTAGTCAAGAAAGGCGAAGGTACATTAGTGATGACTGGCGATAATACTTATCGTGGCGGTACAACAGTCGAACAAGGTACTTTATATGGTTTTACAGAATCATTTGGTACAGAAGCGGTCAATGTGAATGGCGGTAAATTAAGTGTTATTGATCGCTATAACGATACCTTTACACAACAAGGCCAATTAGCATCAAATGAGAGTCATAAAGCCAATATTAATATCAACGATAAAGGCACGTATTTAGTGACGGTAGGACATGATGTTAATGTCGGCGATATGACCTTAAATAAAGGCGCAAGTTTAGATATTGGTGCTGATAGTGAAGGTCAATTAAAAGATATCTACCTTAATAACACAGTTGCGACAGGTACTGTTAATGCAGACAATTTAGTTGATAATCGCACTAAAACAAAAATGTTAGCGAATAACAATGTGGCTTCAAATAGTGATTATGCATTATTTGATAAAAATGTTTCTGTAAAAGACAACACTATTACAGGCACATTAAGTAAGAAAGAAAATACCTCGTTGGCAACTTTCGCAAATAATGAAAATGGCCGTTCTATTGCGAATGCTTTAGATAATTCAGGTGGTGGTGATTTATTTAATGCTGTACTTCCTATGAATGAAAGAGATCTGAATAAGACCTACGGATCATTAGGCAGTGATATGTATTTAAATGCAAACAGCGCGAGTGTCGTAAATGTTTTAGGATTAACTCGTACTGTGAAAGATCAAGCCATGGGGATTGGTCAAGGTCGTTATGCTACATTGGATAACAGTAACGCACGTATTTGGATGACAGGCATTGGTCAATGGGGTAATGCTGACTATGGTCACAGCAATATGGATGTTGATTTCTATGTCGGCTTATTAGGCGCAGAAATTGATGTGACTGAAAATACTAAAGCGGGTCTCTTCTTTGGTGCAGGTTCAACTAAATATAAAGGTAATGAACACGGTAAAATAGACAGCAACGATATCCATATTGGTGCTTATGGTGTGTCTAATTTGTATGATGTGGCTTCATTAAACTATGGCTTCACACATACTAACCAAGATAGAGATGCAAAAAGAACACTTTGGGTGGGACAAAATGCAGGTTATAACTCTACAAGTTATGATGCAAAAATTACTCAAATCTTCTTAGAAGGTGCTTATACTCAATTTAATACTAATCAATACACTATTGAGCCATATGCTGGATTTAGCTGGTTGCGTGTATCAACAGATGATATCAATGAAAATGTCGGTAATATGAAATTTACCACTAAGACTGATTCACAAGATATTCAAGTCGGTACTATTGGTTTACGTGGTGGATATCCATTTATGGCGGGTAACGTTAATATGGCATTAAAAGGCGATATTTCTGCTAGCCATTTATTTGGTGACAATCGCCCTGAATCACGCCTATTCTTATCAAATTCCGGTGATGCAACATTACGTGGTGGTAAGCTGGATAATTTATTTGGTGTTGGCTTAGGTGTTGATGCACAATTAAGTAAATCAACCACTTTCGGCGTTTCTTACCAAGGTCAATATAACAGCGATGTAAGCTCAAGTGGTATTAATGCAACATTGAAAATTAATTTCTAATTTAAATTAGGTTGTTTTCTATTAAAAGCCCTTAGTCATAAGGGCTTTTTTTTGTATGAAAATATAGGCATTTAAAGGATTATTATTTCTATGAAATAAGGAGCCATTATGCATGTAAACGATACTAAATTTAAAATTACTCAAGTAGACGGTTTTAATATAAACAAAAAAGAAAAATACAAAATAAAAAATGAAATTAATAGTATATTAAACGTTTTTAGTCGTTTTTATGTAGCTGAGAGAAATAAAAGTTTTTCATCTAAGTTATCCTTTTTTATAAAGAAAATATTTAATTTAAAAACGGGCATTATTTTTATATTAGATAAGGTTCAACATAATAAGTTGAATGACTTATCCACGCTTTTTGCAAAAGGAGATAGAATAAAATTTAATAATTGTAAATTAATAAACTCTCACTTTGTGAGTTTTAAGCGTGAGTTGTTAGATTCGTTCTTTTTAAGTTTAAATACGGCAATAAAAAATGATTGTCATGATAATGTTAAAAATTTAATAAAAAAATATCTCTATGAAAAATCTCAAACAAAAGGAGACTTTCTCACTATAATGAACATCTCTCTAGATGTGATTCATCATTATAGGAAAGAGGAAATTGAGCCATTAAATAGATATAATTCGGAATGCATTAATATATTAAATTACATTAACTTTAACTCTATGAAATGCATTGATACTTTAATGCATTATGCTTGTGAAGAGTCTGATAGAAGAACATTTAATAAAATGGGTAATTCAATAATGTATTTGGTTAATACAATGCATGATATTTACTCGATAGAAATGGAAAAGAATTTTATTGTTAATATAACTAAGTGTTTTATTGATAAAGTAGTGAAGTATAATGTTGGGAATTATAACAATGAGTTTTTTAAAAAATCGATATTAAATCTTCTAATAAATAAATTAAAAAATAATGAAGGTGTCAAGGAGTTTGTAGACAATATGCTTGGGTCTGGCGTGTTAGAATACGAGGACATTATTAAAGAAAAAGAAAAAACAGCAGAGGATGAATATTTTATATCTGATTATAATCGAAAAATAAAGAATATTTTTAGTGAAAATATAAACAGTGATGAAATGAAAAACAATATAGCGAAATTTATTAGAGATAATTATCAGTTTATTTTAAGCCAAATGAAAAATAAGTCTAATTATCTTGAGAACGAAAGGGTTTTATTGGATATTATTGATTGTTTAAAGAGTGATAATGATTGGCATTTAAATTTATTATAAATGAGTTATACCTCTCTAATAAATCCTATTAAAGAGGTTTTTATTTAACTCAATGCCACTTTAATCCCCAAACCAATCAATACTACACCAAGTACTTTATCAATACTTTTTTGGATTTTGTTGAGTACTTTTCTTACTGGTGCACTTTGAATCAATAAGACGAGCAAAGGCCAATAAACGACCGCTAATCCCCAAATAATAAAGGCATACCACAATTTTTCACCGATGCTTGAATCAACACTTAATACTTGAGTGAAAACGGCAAGAAAGAACAAAGTGGCTTTAGGATTGAGTAAATTACAGAGAAAACCCTGCATAAAAGCTTTCTTAAAACTAATTTGTGAATGTTGTGTGGCTTTTTCATCAATCGAATGATTAGATTTTGAGAGCAAACTCTGAAAGCCAATCCATAACAAATAAACAGCACCTGCATATTTCAAAATGGAAAAAAGCCAAGGTGTTGTTGTGATAAGAACAGCAATACCTGCAACACAATATGACATATGCACAAGTAATGCAGCCACAATTCCCATTGCAGTCATCATTGCTGCAGATCGTTGATAACGTGCCGCATTTTTTACAACGAGAAAAAAGTCAGGACCTGGTGAGATCATACCGAGTAAAGCAATTGTAAAAACAACTAAAGAAGTTTCAAGCATAATAGCGCCTTGTATATAACAATATTATAATGATTGAATCTTATATGATTAAGTTAACACTTCGAGTATAAAGCAATTATTTATTATCAAGGAAGCATAATTTGTATCGACTCGGGTTTTAGCTTTACGTATAGTGTGGACAGTTTTTTCCCATCTTTACCCGTAGGTGTGTAAATGAATATTAGTTTAATCGCAGCATTAGCGATGGATCGCATTATTGGTATGGAAAAGGCAATGCCTTGGACATTACCAGGTGACCTCGCATGGTTTAAAAAGAATACGCTAAATAAACCCGTTATTATGGGGCGGGTGACTTATGAGTCTATTGGGCGTCCTTTACCGAATCGTCTTAATATTGTTTTAAGTAGTCACCCTGGAACAGATAGTGACGTTGTTTGGGTTAAATCTGTAGAAGAGGCTTTGCAAGCTGCTGAAAATCATGATGAAATCATGGTTATCGGGGGTGGAAAAGTGTATGAGCAATTTCTGCCTATGGCAAATACACTCTATCTAACTCACATCGATGCTGAAGTTATCGGTGATACAACATTCCCAGATTATGAGCCTGATGAGTGGGATTCTACCTTTATGGAATACCATGAAGCTGATGAAAATAACTCACATAACTACTGCTTCGAAATATTAAAAAGAAGAAAATAACAAGAATTAAATAAAAAGGGAGATTAAATATCTCCCTTTTTATTATTCCTATTTTATTTATATAAAAATAATAAGAAGTAAGATTTATTATTCTAGTTAAATATTCACTTTTATAAAAAGAGCCTTATTTTAAACTAACCCTTATTTATATTTTAATAATCTCATTTTATAAGAATAAAATATAAAATATTAATCAATATAGAGATTTTTTATTCTCAATATTGTGTTTTTTCGTACTTATTTTTCTATGAAAAAAAATAACTTATTGATTATTAATGATTAAATTTATAAATTTCTTAAGGTGTTCGTTTTTGTATATAAAACGTTCTCTTTAGAATAAAAAAGAGTCATTTAGGTAATATATGAGGGTAAAACCCATATCGCGCAAAAGGCAATGTCGCCATTTTTGCGCTTTAAGAAGAAGGGGATAATAAGTGAATTATTTGGGAGCTGATAGGCTAGATTGCGTGAAATACTGTTTGTCTTCCCAACGTAAACAAGTGAGATTTCCCCCCCAACAACATCCTGTATCTAGTGCATAAACATTATCAGGAGTACCTTTACCTTCAAGCGATGCCCAATGCCCAAATATAATGCTATAACCGTTAGATAATTGGCTTGGTAAATCAAACCAAGGCTTTAATGGTGCGGGCGCGTCTTGTGGTTTATCTTTGCAAATCATATCAAGCTGACCATTAGGAAAGCAGTAACGCATACGTGTGAGTGCATTTGTGCTAAAGCGTAATCGTGCTAGCCCCGAAAGTTCTGGTGACCAGTTGTTTGGTAAATCACCATACATTGAGTTAATAAACAAAGGGTAGCTATCACTACTTAAAATAGCTTCGACTTCACGAGCACACATTTTGGCTGTTTCTAAATCCCATTGTGGTGTGATCCCTGCGTGCGCCATGATGATTTTCTTGTCTTCATCAACTTGCAACACAGGTTGGCGTCTTAACCAATTAATTAATTCATCTGCATCAGGCGCATTAAGTAAATCATTCAGCTTATCTCTTGGTTTATTGCGACTAATTTTTGCAAAGACACCTAAAAGATGAAGATCATGATTGCCCAAGACGAGTTTAAGTGAAGAGCCTAAGCTTTTTACAAAACGAAGTACTTCAAGCGAGTCAGGGCCTCGTGCAACAAGATCGCCCGTTAGCCATAATGTGTCTTGCGCAGGATCAAAGCTGACTTTATCAAGAAGGTGGCGCAGTTCATGGTAACAGCCATGAATATCACCAATTAAATAAGTTGCCATAGTTAGTTTATCAATGTTGGAAGTGCAAGGCGGAAAACAGGGATCTCTATTTGAAATAATCGACCATCAGTGTCTATCATTTCATAATGACCTTCCATTGTTCCCATTGGTGTTTCAAGAACGGCACCACTGGTATAGCGGTATTGTGTGCCAGGTTCAATAAGTGGCTGTTCGCCAACAACACCTTCACCTCGAACTTCAGTGGTATTACCTTGTGCATTGGTGATCAACCAATAGCGACGCAGGAGGCGAATTGCACATTTATTCAAATTATGAATTGATATGGTATAAGCAAAAACATATCGCTCGTCTTCAGGAGAAGATTGGCTTTCAATGTAAACGCTTTGTACCTGTATCGCCACTTTTGATGAGGTGAACATAGTGCCTCCTGTCTCTGGCTTTATCTTATACTTGTGGATCTTGTTTTTGCGATAACCAGTTTGCCACTTTGCAGTATTGCTCAACAGAAATATTTTCAGCTCTTGCCGTTGGATCGATATCAAGTGCTATCATATCTTCTGCTGTGAGTAATCCACCTAAGCTATTACGTAATGTTTTACGGCGTTGATTGAATGCTTGAGCGGTAATACGGCTAAGCATTGCAATATCTGTTACTGGGTATGGTTTTTCTTTGTAAGGGATCAAGCGAACAACCGCTGAATCAACTTTAGGTGCTGGTTTAAATGAAGTGGGTGGAACTTCAAGTACAGGGATGATTTGGCAATAATATTGCGCCATCACACTTAAGCGACCATAAGTTTTGCTACCGTGACCAGCAACAAGCCGATTAACCACTTCTTTTTGCAACATAAATGTCATATCAGAAATTGCATCAGCAAAACTGAATAAGTGAAACATAAGTGGTGTAGAAATGTTATAAGGCAAGTTACCAAAAACACGCAGAGGCTGCTGGCGCTCTTTTGCTAATTGCGCAAAATCGATCGTCATTGCATCTTGCTGAATAATGGTCAGCTTGTCTTTTAATGTAGGATGAACTTCTAAACGAGCGGCTAAATCACGGTCAATTTCGACAACCGTCATTTTATCCATTCTTGCGCCTACTGGCTCTGTAATTGCACCTAAACCAGGACCAATTTCAACAATGGCTTCACCTGGTTGAGGGTAAATGGATTCAACAATACTTTCAATAATATAGCTGTCTGTTAAAAAGTTCTGCCCGAAGCGTTTGCGGGCAAAGTGCCCCTGATGGACTCTATTATTCATTACAATTTTGTATCATATTAATGGCTAAATTTAATGCGGTGCAAAAACTGCCAGCATCTGCGCTTTTCGTACCTGCCAGCTCAAGGGCGGTGCCATGATCAACAGAAGTACGGATAAAAGGAAGACCGAGAGTGATATTCACGGCACGACCGAAACCTTCATATTTTAGCACAGGTAATCCCTGATCGTGATACATCGCAAGTACCGCATCAGCATGCGTTAAATATTTAGGTTGGAATAATGTATCAGCAGGATAAGGACCATGAAGATGAATACCTTGCTGACGTAATTGTGTTAATGCGGGCTCAATAATATCAATTTCTTCACGTCCCATATGACCGCTTTCTCCTGCGTGAGGATTTAGGCCACAAACGTAAATTTGAGGGTCTGATATACCAAATTTGGTTTTTAAATCATGGTGTAAAATGGTGATAATTTCATGCAACAGCTCACCTGTAATTGCATCTGCCACATCTCGTAATGGTAAATGCGTGGTTGCCAATGCGACTCTTAATGTGTCTGTCGCCAACATCATAACAACACGTTCACAGTGGCTACGATCAGCAAAAAATTCGGTGTGCCCTGTAAAGTGCACACCGGCATCATTGATAATACCTTTATGAACGGGCCCCGTCACGAGTGCTGAAAATTCACCATTTAGGCAACCATCACAAGCACGAGCTAATGTTTCTACAACGTATAATCCATTGCGCGCATCTAATGTACTTGGAATGACATTAGTGTGAAGTGTGATTGGGAGTACACAAATTTGACTTGGTGTGTGTGTTTGAGGTGGCGTGGTAGGATCGTATTCAACTAACGAAAGAGGCAGATTTAACAACTCTGCTCTCGCTTTAAGTAACTGAGGATCAGCACAAACAACCCAAGGTAAATCCCAACTCATTTGTGCTAATGAGATAATAAGGTCAGGACCAACCCCGGCGGGTTCGCCGGGGGTGATAACAAGTGGTTTTATTTGCTTAGTTTGCATTATTCTCGTTCATTATTTTCACATAAGCCCCTGCTCGTAGCTCTTGCATCCAGTTTTGCACCTCTTCATTAAATTTACGGTTGAAGAGTAAACGGTATGCTTGTTCTTTATTCGCGGCATCTGTTTTATCAACACTACGTGTGTCTTCTAATTCAATTAAATGCCAGCCGAAGTTTGAGCGGACAGGTTGGCTTAATTCGTTTTTATTTAAGCGCATTAACGCATCACGGAATGCTGGATCGTAAACATCAGGCATTGACCATCCTAACTCACCGCCGCGTAATGCTGAACCTGGATCTTCAGAGTACTCTTTTGCGGCATCAGCAAAGGTTATTTTACCACTGCGAATATCGGCAGAGATCTGCTGTAACTTAGCATAGGCTTGCTCATCATTCATGATTGGTGAGCTTTTTAGCAGAATATGACGGCTTTTCACTTCCGTAACAGAAAGGGTATTAGAACCACCTCGAATATCGTTTACTTTAATAATGTGTAAGCCAACGCCCGAGTGAAGTGGTCCTACGATTTGACCTTTCTGTGCATTTGCTAACTCTTTTGCAAATAATGTTGGTAATTCATCAATAGATGCCCAACCCATATTACCGCCATTTAAAGCTTGTGGATCAGCAGAATAAGTGGCCGCTAATTTACCGAAATCGGCGCCATTTTTAAGCTGATTCATAATGCGAGTAATAACTTGCTTTGCTTTTTCCATTTCTGCGGGCGCAGGATTTTCTGATAATGGAATTAAGATGTGGCTCAGGTTTAGATCAATACTTTGGCTTGCTTGACCTTCAATTTGCTTAGCAAGAGAATCAACTTCTTGAGGCAAAATAGTAACACGACGACGCACTTCATTGTTACGAACTTCGGCTAACATCATCTCTTTACGAATATCTTGGCGATAATCGTTGTAAGAAATTCCATCAGCGGCGAGACGTTTTTTCAGCTGCTCAAGAGAGAGTTTATTTTCAGCAGCAATACCCTGAATTGTCGATTCTACTGCGGCATCAGGAATATCAATTTGCATTTGTTGTGCCATTTGCAAAATGATGTTATCCATCACCAAACGTTCTAGAATTTGTTGGCGAAGAACTTGCTCATCAGGCATCTCTTGTCCTGCATTTTTTGCGTTCATTTTGACTGTTTGTAACATTCTATTGACGTCACTTTCTAGAACGACACCGTTATTGACGATAGCCGATAC
Organism: Proteus cibi; assembly: GCF_003144405.1. Classification (GTDB taxonomy): domain Bacteria; phylum Pseudomonadota; class Gammaproteobacteria; order Enterobacterales; family Enterobacteriaceae; genus Proteus; species Proteus cibi. The sequence continues at coordinate 87,683 of NZ_PENW01000033.1, read as the reverse complement.
ACGGTTTAATTCTTGAGCAGCAAATGTTGTTGAGCTGGTAGCTGCACCGACCGTGATCATTAAGCCGATAAACAGCGTTTTCCAATTTTTCATAAGTTTCCCATTATGTATTTTCCGCATCTTATTGCGGGGTGACATATTTATTCAGCCAATTCCGTAGTCTGATTAAATCAGAATGCTCTTTGATAAGGTAAGATACCGCGTTCAAGCATTTTCTGGCTACCCAAACTATGATTGTTACTTAGGCCTCTGAGTTCCACATTGACAGACCATTTATTATCAATATCGCTGTGGTCAACTTTCCAGCCAACAATTTTCCGTTCATAACCCACATTTACAGCCCAGCAACAGGTGTTGTATTGCAGACCAACCATTTGGCTAACAGGCTCTGATTCTTTGGTATCAAAGTAATAAGCACCCACAAGTCCCCAACGCTCTGCTAATGGCCAACTTCCTACGACACCGACTTGTGAAATACCTTTTTGGTATTCAGGAAGTTTATTAATACCACCATCATAAGGACGAACACGTGTTGCTTGGATATAGTCACGATCTACATAGCGATAACTTAACTGTAGAAGATGATCGCTATCAGCGCGATACTCCATAATTGCATCGCCCATTGAGACGCTACCTAAGCGACGGTCATATTGTAAACCACCACGCATACCGACAGTATCTGTGATCCGCCAGTAAGCATCACCCGCCCATACCATTGAACCTGTTTCATCTGTGCTATTGATAATTTCGTTACCAACAGAAGATGGACCTGTTCTTGGGCGCTCAAAGAAGTAGATTTGACCTATGGAAACGTTAAAACGTTCAACTAATTCGCTATCATAAAAACGCGAAGTAACACCTGTGGTTAATTGGTTTGCTGAAGCAATGCGGTCTAGACCACCGTACATTCTATCGCGGAATAACCCGCCATAGTTTGACTGTAATAATGCCGAGTCAAAGTTGTTGATGTTAGATTGGTCTTTATAAGGGACATAAAGGTATTGCACGCGAGGTTCAAGGGTCTGTGTAATATCATTGGTTTGATATTGGCGCTCAAAAACCACTTTCATATCCGATTTAAACTGTGGCAATACACGATTAACGCTATCATTTAACTGATTAGGGTTCTTTTTCTCATAAGCATCAGGGATATCCTGATCGTAATGAGTTGCCATAAGTTTTAATTCATTATTGAAGCTAGCCCAACCGGTTGATAAAGGTAGGGATACTGTAGGCTCAATATGGAAACGATTTGCTTCTGGTGTATTATCACCTACGCTGGTAAAACGAACAAATTGAGCGTAAGTACGGAAATCAAACGGCCCGACATCATTCTTATAATAATTGAGATCAAGTTGTGGCTCGGCACGATAAGCCCTTGCGTCTTTATTATCAGAGAAGACTTGGAACTGTTTAGTCGTTAATGTGGCATTCCAGTTCTGTTGTGCATAACCCGTACTAAATTTCTGAGTTGCATAACCATCAGTGGTGTTACCATATTGAGAAGTGAAATCAGTGAAGTATTTGTTATCACTTACTTTTGTGTAGTCGATATTAAATCGCCACACATTGTTCATAACGCCACTATGTCCCCAATAGAATAACCAACGATTAGCAGTATCACGAGGAAGATAACCTGCTTTATTTTCGTCTTTATCTTTATTGTATTGGCTATCATGATTAATCCAATCTACTGCGATTGTACCGCGCCCTGGTGTGGTTAAGTAACGGAATTCATTATCTAATTTTAAACCACGACGACTGATATAGTTGGTACTGATGGTTGCATCATAATTAGGGGCGATGTTCCAGTAATAAGGCAGTAAGAAATCAAAGCCTGAACTACGGGAATAGCTTCCGTTAGGAATTAAGAAACCAGAACGGCGTTTGTCACCAATCGGTAATTGAAGGTAAGGACTATAAAAGATAGGCACATTGGCGACACGAAAACGTGCATTCCAAATTTCAGCGACTTGTTCTTCACGGTCTAAAATAACCTCTGAGCCGACAACGCTCCAGCTATCATCTCCTGGTAAACAAGACGTGAACATGCCTTTATCCATAATGGTATAGCGGTTTTCACCACGCAGTTGCATTTTATCCGCGTAACCACGACCTTGACGGCCAACCATTTGGTAATCACCTTGCTCGATATCCGTATCTTTATTATTAAGATTAGACCAAGCACGAGGGCCTTTTAAGATGATTTGAGGATCATCGTAAGACACATTTCCCGTTGCTGTGACCATTCTTAATGGCGTTTCTCCCTCTGTCTGTGTCAGTTCAACACTGTCGGCACTTAAGGTTTGGTTTCCCTGTTTAATATCAACATCACCTTTATATTTGATCATGCGAGGGTATTCACCTTGCATATCAGTTGCAGTGATGGTGACGGGCAAGCTGTTAGGATCGCCTTGTACTAATGGTTTGTTATAAACAGGAACTCCCAGTAAACATTGGGAGGCAAGATCAGCATAAGCAGGCTGACCGTATATTGTGGCCCAAACTAGGGTGGCCAGCAGTGTGGGATAACTTTTTTTCATAAGTATTTATGTGCTTCCGTCATCAGTGGCTTCGTGCTGATAAACAGCTAGAAACTAACGCAGGGAGTTATGCAACACCAGCCCAACGTTCTGAACATTGTTCTAACGGTAACCGAAAAATAGGCGTAAGCCTCATTTTTTCGATGTTTCTGTGTTGAAATAGGGTTATAGCCTTATTAGAAACAAAAAAACACCGCGCTGATGCGGTATTTCGTGCTGTATAACAACGCTAAAGGTATTCGTTTGGTCACTCATTTTACTTTAACACAATTTAAACGAAAACAGCATTACCTCTGTCCAAAGAGAAACAGTAAATCTCTTCATTTTAAGAAAAAGTCTAGTTAGAGGTTGCTTGGTGTTAGGTGTGCAAGCAAATGAATAGTATGATAATGCAAAATTGCAGTCAGAGCATTGAAGATTTGAGGAGTCTATGCGCTATTGGGGAAAATTATTAGGTCTTACCATTGGTAGTTTTGCAGGAATAGGCTTTTGGGGAATTGTTATTGGTGTTTTTCTTGGGCACCTTTATGACATGCAACGAAGTAAATTAGGAAGTGGTGGGCGCTATACGCGTGATAGACAAGCTTTTTTCTTTGCTGCGACCTTTCAAGTTTTAGGTCACCTGACAAAATCTAAAGGGCGAGTGACTCAAACCGATATCTCTCTTGCCAGTGAATTAATGGATCGCATGAATCTGCATGGTGTTGGTCGCCAAGCCGCGCAACAAGCTTTTAGAGAAGGCAAATCGCCTGATTTTCCATTAAGAGCCACATTGCAACGTGTTCGACAAATTTGTGTTGGGCGTCGTGACTTACTTCAGATGTTTCTGGAAATCCAATTACAAGCTGCTTTTGCGGATGGTCAACTGCATCCAAATGAAAGAAAAATGCTGTTTATCATTATTGATGAGCTAGGTTTTTCTCGTGCGCATTTTGAACATATATTAGCAATGATGCAGGCTGGTCAAAATTTTCATTATCAAAATGGACAGGGTTATCAGCCCCAACCTCAAGGCCCAACGCTCTCTGATGCGTGTAAGGTACTCGGTGTCGATGAGAATGATGATGTTAAAACTATAAAAAGGGCTTATAGAAAACTAATGGGAGAACATCATCCAGATAAACTTGTTGCGAAAGGTTTGCCACCAGAAATGATGGAAATTGCAAAACAAAAAGCACAGTCTATACAAGTTGCTTACGATTTGATTAAAAAAGAAAAAGGATTTCGTTAACATCTTGTAAAAGAAGATGAGAAAAGAGAGAATTATTCCGTGATAGAGATAACTTAGACTAAGTTGAGTTTATTATTTATCTCGGTAAAATATAAGTGAAATTTAATTATTTCATTCTCTCTTCTCTTAAAAAAGGAACTATATCCATGTCAAACGTCCGTGTTCTTGTTGGGGTTATGGGATTAGCGCTTTGCCTGCTCCTTGCTTCATTGAGTTCAGTGACTGTTTTAGTGTCATAAGGCGACACTAAAAATCGGCAAGGCATTCGAAATGTATTGGGGATCGGAAAGCAGGATGCGTAATAAATAATTCCTGAGCATGTAACTGCAGGCGAGGTGCCATCGCTCTTGCCTGTGGGTGTGCATAAAAGCGATCCCCTAAAATAGGATGCCCCAACGCTAGCATATGTACCCGCAATTGATGTGATCGCCCAGTAATTGGTGAAAGTTTCACTCTTGTCGCATTCGCTTCGTATTCCAACACTTCATAAAAAGTTTGCGCTGCTTTCCCGGTTTCATGACAGACTTTTTGTTTTGGTCGATTAGGCCAATCACAAATCAAAGGTAAATCAACTAATCCTTCTTCTTTTTCGATATGTCCCCAAACGCGTGCGATATAGGTTTTTTTGGGTTCACGTTCACGAAACTGACGCTTTAATTCACGTTCTGCTTCTTTATTTAGTGCAACAACGATAACGCCACTGGTCGCCATATCAAGACGATGCACACACTCAGCATTAGGAAATTCTGCTTTAATGCGCGACATAATACTGTCGTTATGCTCTGGCGCTTTGCCCGGCACAGACAGTAATCCGCTGGGTTTATTGACGGCAATAATATGCTCATCTTGATATAAAACATGTAACCAAGGATCAGTCGGCGGGTTATACACTTCCATCATGGTGGATATCTCATCAAAACAACGGGGAGTAAAAGACTCCCCGCTTTAACGGTGATTATTGGTGGGTAACAACAATGAGGCGAATGGAATCTAAACGCCACGTTGCTTCATCTAAATGGTTAAGAATATGAGCACGTTCGTTCTCAATGGCTTCAACTTCATCATCACGAATATTTGGGTTTACCGCCCGTAACGCTTCTAAGCGCGATAATTCATGAGTTAGCACGCGATCGGCTTCTTCTTTCGCCGTTTGGATAAGTCCTTTCGCTTCAACTTCCATTAACGGTTCAGAGGCTTTAAGTACATGGTGGACTTCACTTTGTACCGCATTAACCAGTTTGCTTGATGTATGGCGATTAACCGCATTTAATTGGCGGTTAAAACTTTCAAACTCAACTTGAGAGGCAAGATTATTACCTTTCAGATCAAGTAATAAGCGAACGGGTGTTGCTGGTAAGAAACGACTTAAATGAAGATGTTTAGGCGCTTGTGCTTCTACGACATAAATCAGTTCAACTAACAGCGTTCCCACAGGCAAGGCTTTATTTTTTAATAAAGAAACGGCACAACTTCCTGTATCGCCAGATAAAATTAAATCTAAGCCATTACGGATAATTGGATGTTCCCAACTGATAAATTGGGTATCTTCACGAGATAGCGCTTGCTCTCTATCAAATGTGATAGTGCAACCATCTTGCGGTAATCCTGGGAAATCAGGCACTAACATATGATCGGACGGCGTTAAAATAATTAAGCTATCACTGCGATCTTCTTGATTAATACCGACGATATCAAACAAATTCAGTGCAAAGTTCACTAACTCAGGATCGTTATCTTGAGCCGCTATTTCACCCGCTAATGCAACGCCAACTTCACCGCCATTAGAATGCATTTCTAATAGGCGGTCACGACCTTGCTCCAGTTTGAGTTTCATTTCATCATGCTGTTTACGGCAAGCAACAATAAACTCATCAAAATCAGCTAATTCATTAGGTTGCGCAAGGTAAGTGATGAGAGCATCATATTTACTATCATAAATAGTACGACCTGTTGGACAAGTATGCTCAAAGGCATCTAAGCCTTCATGATACCAGCGCAATAATACGGATTGAGCAGTGCCTTCAAGATAAGGAATGCTAATATCAATGTCGCGATTTTGACCAATACGATCGAGACGACCAATACGCTGTTCGAGTAAATCTGGGTTAAATGGCAGATCAAACATCACCAGTTGATTAGCAAACTGGAAGTTGCGTCCTTCTGAGCCAATTTCTGAACATAGTAGAACTTGTGCGCCTTCTTCTTCAGAAGCAAAATAAGCCGCTGCGCGATCGCGTTCAAGTAATGACATCCCTTCGTGGAAGACAGCGGCACGAATACCTTCACGCTCACGTAAAACTTGTTCTAGTTGCAGCGCTGTTGCTGCTTGAGCACAAATCACCAGGACTTTTTCATGACGATTTGCCGTTAAGAAACCCAGTAGCCATTCAACACGAGGGTCAAAGTTCCACCATGTTGCGTTTTCACCTTCAAATTCTTGGTAAATACGTTCAGGGTAGAGCATCTCTTTTGCACGAACTTCGAGGCTCTTTTTCGCTGCCATAATCTCAGCCACTTTAATTGCAGTTTGATATTGTGTTGGCAGTGGCATTTTTATCGCGTGAAGTACGCGATTTGGGAAACCTTTAACACCAGAACGTGTGTTACGGAATAACAAACGCCCCGTTCCGTGTCTGTCCATTAACATATGGATAAGTTCTTGGCGAGATTTAGTCCGTTCTTCACCTTGAGTATTTGCCGCTTTCAGTAATGGTTCAACATCTTGCTCGCTGATCATTTCACTGATGATATTTTGTTGTTCGGTGTTTAAATCATCTTCTGATAGCAAAATAGTAACGGCATCGGCAACAGGGCGATATTTTTGTTGCTCATTAATAAATTCGTTATAGTCATGGAAACGGCTTGGATCAAGCAGACGTAAACGAGCAAAGTGGCTTTCTTGACCCAATTGCTCTGGGGTTGCCGTTAATAGCAATACAGATGGAATAGATTCAGCTAACGCTTCAATCACTTGATATTCACGGCTTGGTGCATCTTCACTCCAAACAAGGTGATGGGCTTCATCGACAACCAACATATCCCATGTTGCTTCAACCAAGTGTTCAAAACGTTGCTTGTTTTTACGCACAAAATCTAAAGAGCAGATGATCATCTGTTCTGTTTCAAATGGATTATCGCTATCTAATAAAGATTCGCTATAACGGCTATCATCAAACAGCGAGAAACGTAGGTTGAAACGGCGTAACATTTCAACTAACCACTGATGTTGCAAGCTTTCAGGCACAATAATCAACACTCGCTCAGCACGACCATCCATTAATTGCTGGTGGATAATCATACCGGCTTCAATCGTTTTACCTAAACCAACTTCATCCGCTAATAATACGCGAGGGTTATGACGTTTACCCACTTCATTGGCGATATAAAGTTGATGAGGAATAAGACTTGCACGAATACCACGTAAACCACTTTGTGCTTGTTTAAACTGCTCGCTCATAAACTTACGAGCGCGGTAGCGTAATGCAAAGCGATCCATACGGTCGATTTGACCGGCAAAGAGGCGATCTTGAGGTTTATTAAAAGTGAGTTTGTTATCTAAGAAGACTTCACGTAATTGTGCAGGTTCTTCAGTGTCTAAACGTACACCATGATAGATAAGTAGGCCGTTATCTTCTACAACGTTATCAATGGCGAGTTTCCAGCCTTCGTGACTGGTGACGGTATCCCCTGCATTAAACATCACCCGCGTTATTGGCGCATCATGGCGGGAGTAAAGGCGGTTTTCGCCACAGGCAGGAAAAAGTAAGGTGACCATGCGGGCATCAACTGCCACAACAGTACCCAGTCCAAGCTCGCTTTCAGTATCGCTAATCCAACGTTGACCAAGAGTAAAAGGCATATATATAAACTCAGCTCTCAAATATATAATTTAGGAATTATTAATGAATGCAGTATCGCGGTGTTGTCATTAAAATCTGCGGGATAAAAATGGCTTGTTCCTTGACCAAAGAAAAGCTAATTATCACCAAAGGGGCGTTATGTTAATAGATGCAAAGCAAACCGTCACCTGCAAAATGACACAACTTAAAATGAGAGTGTCATTTGCCCATTTAACAAGGTCGAAAAATCATCTTGTATAAAAGGTAGAATTGCATCTGCAATGGGCATTAATTGCTTATTGATATAGTGCTCATAATCAGGTGCAGTGGTAATGTGCTCCAACGGCTCAGGCCCCAAGAGAGTAATTATATAACTAATCCAACCGCCTTGCTGGTATTGTTGAGGCCTATTTTGGGATAAATTATATTCATCCGCCTTACGTGCTGCTTTGACATGAGGAGGGACGTGGTGCTGATATTCTGATAATTTCCGACGTAACCGTTTACGATACACCAATCTCTCATCATATTTACCTGCAAGTGTATCCGCGACATAATCACGAATAAACTGCTGATAAGGTTGCTGATAAAAAATGCGTGTATAAAGTTCCTGCTGAAATTTTTGAGCGAGGGGAGTCCAATCTGTTCTGACGGTTTCTAATCCTTTAAATACCATTTTATCATTACTGAGTCCGGCGTAGCGTTTCTTGCTACCCGTTTCCATACCCCGGATAGTGGGCATTAAAAACCGACGATAATGGGTTTCGTATTCTAGTTCTAATTTGCAATCTAGTTGGTATTTTTCAAAGAGGTGTGTTTTCCACCATTGATTTACGTCTTGTACTAATTGGTATCCAATCTGTTGTGCTTGTTGTTCTGTGTGAGGTGATTTTAGCCAAACAAAGGTTGAATCCGTATCGCCATAAATAACTTGATAACCTTTGGCTTCAATTAATTCTCGTGTTTTTTTCATAATTTCATGACCTCGTAGCGTAATAGAAGACGCTAGACGAGGATCAAAAAAGCGACACCCCACAGACCCTAAAACACCATAAAAAGCATTCATAATAATTTTGAGAGCTTGAGAGAGCGGCGCATTTTTATGTAATTTTGCATTATCTCTTGCATGCCAAATTTGTGAAACGATAGCAGGCAAACAGTGTAGCTCTCGTGAAAATCGAGCTTGGCGAAATCCAGAAATAGAAAACTGTTCATCGGGTTGGTGCATTCCTTCAATCATTCCTACTGGATCAATTAAAAAAGTACGAATAATAGAGGGGTAAAGGCTTTTGTAATCAAGCACAACAACTGAATCATATAAGCCGGGTGCTGAATCCATGACAAAGCCTCCGGGGCTATGTTCTTCGGGTTTTTCACCTTGGTTCGGTGCAACATATCCAATGCGATGCATTGAAGGAAGATAGAGGTGGGTAAATGCAGCCACAGATCCTCCGCTTCTATCAACGGAAAGCCCTGTAACACAAGCTCTCTCTAATAAGAATGCCATAAGCGATGTTGCATCAAAGATACGGTTTACTAAGATACAATCTTGCCAATTATAATAAGCTAGTGCGGGTTTATCTTCTTTAAAGCGACGGTTAATTTCATCCATTCTGGCGTAAGGCGTATCAATGGCTTTACCTTCACCTAACAGTGTTTGAGCTACAGATTCGAGGCTAAAAGAGGGGAAATTCCATGTTGCCATTTTCAACGCATCGATCCCATCGATAATTAAACGCCCTTGAGCTGAAGCAAAAAAATGACCTTTTTTAAATCCATGCTCTCGCCACTCTAATGGGTTATTTTGACGACCTAATAATAAACTGATGCCATATCGTTGGGCGTGTGTGTACAAAATACGCAGATCGAATTGAATTAAATTCCAACCGATAATCGCATCAGGATCGTAATATTGTATCCACTCATTCAGCTTTTCAATTAAACGCAATCGACTACTGACATAACATAAGCGATAGCCTTGAGGTTGCTGACTTTCACACTCTGTGGGTAACTCATCAGTAAGCATAAACACCACATTATCACCACAGCCTGCAAGCCCAATAGAGTAAAGCTCACCAAATTCACTGGTTTCAATATCTAAAGAGACAGCTCGAAGCGTTGGACGATAATCAGATGCTGGTTTTAATGTAGCAAGATTATTTTGTTGATAACGAAACCAGACCGGCGCGGTGATAAAACGCTCCATCATATAACGTTCATGCGGGCGGATATCCGCTTCATAAAGGCGGATGTGGTGCTCTTTAAGTTGTTGCTCAAGTTGGGTAAGTTGGCGATATTGTTTGCAATAAACACCAAAAACGGGCTGTCTTTCGAAATCTTTTAAATCGAGAGGGCGAATTTCAATATCAGGATTTTTATTAATGAGTGCGCGTAAAACAGTTTCATGTTGGCGGGCTACAAAACCGATAGCGCGTTGCATAGGCACAGTAACTTTGCGTGGACCATTATCCGTTGCCAGCCAATAAGAGACGACAATACCTTTTGGTGTGTCGCTCCAGTGGCGAGTAAGAATAAAGCCTTGTTCCGTATGACCTATCATGAGCACCCAATAAACACAAATAATTCACTAAAGATGTGTTTATTATAGTCAATGTAGTGGTTATTTATACAGTTAATTTTGGCTGAGATTAATTAAACGGAATACCTAAAATAAGTGATTGATCCACTTCACCATTTATTAGTGATTGCGTATTTCCATCATACACAATCATACCATTATCAATCACAATCGCTCTTGAGGCGATTTTTGCGGCATCTTCTAAGCTATGTGAGACCATCAATAAAGTTAACGCTTTCTCATCACAAAGTTGCTCAAGTAGTGCTAGCATTTCAATGCGTAAAGCGGGATCTAATGCAGAAAAAGGTTCATCGAGTAATAAAATCGGCTGTTCACGTACCAAACAACGTGCAATTGCGACACGTTGACGCTGACCACCTGATAATTGAGACGGTAAGCGTTCAAGATATTCACTAAGCGCCACTTGTTCAGCCCGACTCTCTAAGAGCGCTTGTTGGTCTCTAGTCAGTTTTAGCCCCGGATTTAACCCTAAACCAATATTTTGTCTTACCGTTAAATGGGGGAATAGATTATTATCTTGAAATAACATGGAGATAGGACGTTTAGCCGGGACGGTTTTAGTGTGATTTTCGCCATTGAGAAACAGGCTTCCCTTTTCTGAGGGTAAAAAACCAGCGATTAAACTGAGCAATGTACTTTTACCTGCACCACTTGGTCCCAATACAGCAATGCGTTCTCCTGCATTAACCGTTAGATTAAATAAGAGATGTTGGTGTTCATAAGTGTAAGCAAGGTGCTCTAATTTAATCATGAGATTTTCCAGCTAATCGTTCTATTAGGCTAAAAAGAGTGAAGCAAAGTAGCAATAAGATCATGGCGGTTACAGCCCCATCTTGTGTGTGATAAGCGCCAATTTGCTGATAAAGATAGAAAGGCAATGTTCTAAATGTTTCATTACCAAAGAGGGCAACAATACCAAAATCACCAATAGAAATGACACAAGCAAAGGCAAGTGCTTGGGAGATGGGTTTTTTTAATGCACGTAGTTCTATCCAACGGAGTCGGTTTATTCCTTGTAAATTTAGCGACTGACACAAAAGACCATAACGTGAAGCGATATCATTCATTGGATTTTCAAGCACTTTTAAGGCATAGGGAATGGCAATTAATGCGTTGGTCAATATCACTAAAAGATAAGGTGATTCAGGCAATCCAATTGTATTGTTGAATAGAAGGAAAAAACCTGTCGCCAATACAATCCCTGGCATCGCCAGAATAATCAAACCACTCATTTCCATGGCCTGACCTGCTTTTTTAAAATGGCGTAAGCGAAGTTCTCGGCTACTCCATAGCAACATCATTGTTAATACAACACAAACAATACCCGCACCAACAGCAATAATCAGTGAGGTTGTAAAAGCTTGCCAAAGTACAGGCTGTTGTATGACACGAAGAAATTGGCTATTAAGACCATCAGTTATGACGGCTAAAATAGGGGGCACTAAAAAGAGGATCGCCAGGAGGATAATGAGACCATCGGTTATTTTGCTAAAGATAGGATCATAGGGATCACGCCAATGTCGCTTTTGACTGTTTCCCACAAAAAGAGCGCCTTTTAGCTTTTGGCTAATAAGCACTAAACCTAAACAACAAAAAAGCTGGATCAAGGCTAACAGTGCAGCACGATGTAAATCGTAGTCATAGCTTAACGCTTGATAAATCGCGAGTTCAACAGTCGTTGCCGCAGGACCTCCGCCTAATGCCAATACAGTGGCAAAGCTTGCAAAGCAGAGCATAAAAATCAGTGATGCGGTGGGGAGCATTTGGCGCCATAAATAGGGAAGCTCTAGAAAGCGAAAACGTTGCCAACCATTCATGCCTAATTGAGACGCTAACTGGCGTTGCTCTGATGAGATGCTTTCTAATGCTTGTAATAGCATTCGGGTTGCTAATGGCATATTGAAAAAGAGGTGAGCTAATAAAATACCTTGCAAACCATAAGGGGTAAATGGGTAGTCGATCCCTAGCCATTCACAAATTTGAGCAATCCATCCCGCTCTGCCATAAACCGTTAAAATACCAAAAAGTGCAACCAGAACAGGTAATACCAGACTCATGGCGCATAGGCGTAAAAACAGTGTTCGCCCTTTGAATTGGCGTCGATAGAGGGCTTTGGCGAGCCAAATAGCAGGTAATATCGAAAAGAGTGCAGATAAAAAGGCTTGCCAGAAAGTAAAGTGGACGACATGCCATAAATATTCATCAGCAAAAATGGAGGACAGCTCACCACTTGGCGCATTAAACCACAATGCACCAAATGACAATAGCGCGACAATAAGCAGTAAACCCGAGGCACATAGCCCCGGGATAAGCCATCTTGCCATTAGCGACTAACCGCAGATTGCCAATGACGAGTCCATGTTTGACGCTCTTTTGCGACAACATCTGCATCGAATTGCAATGATTTTTCGGGTTTTGGCATCAAAGAATAGACATCGGGCAATGGCATATCGATAACAGGATACATCCAATTGGTCGTCGGTATGGTTTCTTGGAATGCAGGAGTCAACATAAACTGCATAAATTGCTGGGCTAATTCAGGTTGTTTGCTCGACTTAAGTTTTGCAGCAACCTCGACTTGTAAGTAGTGTCCTTCATCAAAAATCGCCGCCGCATAGTTATCTTTTTTATCCGCTAAAATGTGATACCCCGGAGAGGATGTGTAGCTAAGTACGAAATCACCTTCGCCTTTTAAGAATAAGCCATAAGATTCACTCCAACCTTTAGTGACTGTTAGTGTTTTCTCTGACAATTTTTTCCATTCAGTCGCCGTGTTTTCAGGATAAAGCGACTGCATCCAGAGCATTAAACCTAAGCCTGGGGTACTGGTGCGAGGATCTTGATAGAGGATTTTCCATTTCTCTTGACTGTTTAATAGTTCAGTCATGCTTTTAGGCGGGTTCTGGACACGGTTTTTATCATAAATAAAAGCAAAGTAACCGTAGTCATAAGGCACAAAGGTATCGTCAGTCCATTTTTCAGGTAAAGTGAGTTTGGATGTATCGATATTACTTGGTGCGAACAGTCCCGTTTCTTTTGCTGCGTGGATCAGATTGTTATCTAATCCTAAAATAATATCTGCCTTACTTTTATCACCTTCCATTCGTAAGCGATTAAGTAGAGACACGCCATCAGACAGAGCAACCAGTTTTAGTTCACAATGACATTGTTGTTCAAACGCTTTTTTTATTGCAGGTCCGGGGCCCCAATCTGCGGTAAATGAATCATAAGTGTATACAGTGAGCGTAGGTTTTTGTGCTAAGGCTTGAGTTGAAAAAGCACTCATAATACCCAGTGCACCGATAAGAAAAGTAAAACGAAGCGATTTAGTTAACACGTTTAGTTCCTCAGTAAAAGTCAGGTAGGATCTGAGGAGTGAGGATGGCAAACCAATGAATATTGCAACATCCTGACTCAAATCCCTACGCCAGTATTAGCTGGATCAGGTTCCACGAGTTTTTCTCAGCCTAACAAGGCACCCCGTTGAGACTTTCCCATTGTAGATAAATACGCGCGTTGTGCAAAGTCTGTTGATAGAGGTTTACCGTTTGTGGGGAGTATGAAACAATGAGTTATCTTTCAAATTTGGTTATTGAGGTAGTCTAGTGATTGATGATGATGGCTACCGCCCGAATGTAGGGATTGTAATTTGTAATCGGCAAGGGCAAGTGCTTTGGGCTCGTCGCTATGGGCAACATTCATGGCAGTTTCCTCAAGGGGGAATTAATCCTGGAGAATCGCCAGAGCAGGCAATGTACCGAGAGTTGTTCGAAGAAGTTGGGTTAAGTCGCAAGGATGTCAAAATTCTTGCCTCCACACGTAACTGGTTACGTTACAAGTTACCTAAGCGTTTGGTGCGTTGGGACACAAAACCTGTTTGTATTGGACAAAAACAGCGTTGGTTCCTTTTGCAGTTAACAAGTAATGATAAAGACATTAATGTTCAACAAAGCAAAACGCCAGAATTTGATGGCTGGCGTTGGGTGAGTTATTGGTATCCAGTTCGACAAGTCGTCTCTTTTAAACGCGATGTTTACCGACGTGTAATGAAAGAGTTCGCACCAGTAGTCATGCCATTGCAAGAACAAGTGTTTTTACCACGTCCATCGTATGGATATCGGCGTAAAAGGTATTAGATAACACTATGCTGACACGTTTGCGAGAAATTGTAGAAAAAGTGGCTATGGCAGCAGGGCTTCCAGAAGCGCTTGAACTCTTAGTCAAGGAAACGTGTCAGGCAATGCACACGGATGTGTGTTCTATTTATCTTGCTGATAAACAACGTAGTTGTTTTTATCTTATGGCGACCAAAGGGCTAAAAAAACCTAGAGGGAGAGCCGTTAGCCTTTCATTTGATGAAGGCGTTGTGGGGGAAGTAGGGCGTCTTTCTGAGCTTATCAACCTCGCTGATATTCGCGAACATCCTAGTTTTAAATACCTTCCTCAAGTTAAAGAAGATGATCTTCGTGCTTTCCTTGGCGTTCCTATTGTCTATCGCCGTCAACTCCTTGGTGTGCTAGTCGTTCAGCAAAAAGAGCGTCGCTTATTTAATGAAAGCGAAGAATCTTTTATGGTGACGTTGGCGACACAGCTTGGTGCTACATTATCGCAAGTACAAACTAAAGGGCTTTTTGGTCAATATCGCCAAAGTCGGATCAAAGCACTTTCAGTTTCGACTGGCGTCGTTATGGCTTATGGTTGGCAAGAAGTCTCTCAACCTATCCTTGAAAATGTCTTTAAAGCCAGTGCTCTTGATATAAAAGCAGAATTACATCGACTTACGGTAGCGTTAGAAGATGCTACCGCAGAATGTCGTCGTTTTAGTAAGCGATTTATGGCGAATGCACAAAAAGAGAGTGCTGCCATATTCGATCTCTACTCGCATTTACTCAATGATCCGCAACTTAAACATAAAATGACTGCAATCATTACACAAGGGTATGTTGCGGAATGGGCAGTTAAAGTGGTGGTTGAGAAAGTGGCTGCCCAATTTTCTAGCCTAAAAGATGGTTATATGCGAGAGAGAGCCTCTGATCTTAAAGCATTAGGGCGCCGTTTATTATTCCATCTAGATGATGATCTAAGCTCAACCAATATTTGGCCAGAGCGTTTTATTTTGGTTGCTGATGAATTAAGTGCAAGTCTATTGGCAGAGTTACCCGAGCAGCAACTTGCTGGTGTCATTGTTCGAGATGGCGCAACTCACTCGCATTCTGCCATTCTTGTTAGAGCAATGGGAATACCTGCGATTATGGGGGCAGATATTCAACCTGAGCTTTTACATAATCGCATGCTTATTCTGGATGGTTATCGTGGTGAAATATTTATTGAGCCAGAGCCTTTTATTACCCAAGAATACAAACAAATTATTGATGAAGAGAGCGTATTAAGCCAAATTGCAGAAGAGCAGCTCGAACAGCAAGCGGTTTTAAAAAATGGCGAGGCAGTTAGCGTTCAATTGAATGCTGGATTAAATATAAAGTATGAGCAACGCATTAGTGTGGGAATTGATGGCGTTGGTTTATATCGTACTGAAATCCCTTTTATGCTACAAAGCGGCTTTCCATCTGAAGATGAACAGAAAAATCGCTACCGCGAAATACTCTCTTTTTTCCCGGATAAACCGGTTGTATTGCGAGCTTTAGATATTGGTGCTGATAAGCAACTTCCTTATATGCCAATTAATGAGGAAAATCCCTGTTTAGGTTGGCGAGGGATCAGAATATTACTTGATCAACCTGAGATCTTCCTTATTCAGCTACGCGCAATGCTAAAAGCAAACCTCGAATTTAAAAATTTGAAAATTTTGTTGCCGATGGTGACAAGTATTGATGAAATTGACGAAGCAAGAACATTGCTACTACGAGCATGTGATGAAGTGAGTCGAGAGCTAAACTGTGAATGTGTCCCACCTCCGCTGGGTATTATGCTTGAAGTACCTTCATTGGTCTTTATGCTGTCACAATTAGCTAATCGGGTCGATTTTATCTCAGTGGGAACAAACGATCTGACGCAATACTTGCTTGCGGTCGATCGTAATAATACCCATGTAGCATCACTCTATGATAATTTGCATCCTGCCTTATTGCGTTCACTGAATTTGATTGCAACACAATGCCAATATTATCAGTTACCCGTAAGTGTTTGTGGCGAAATGGCGGGTACGCCAATAGGGGCATTGCTATTAATAGGGCTCGGTTTTAGGCAGTTAAGCATGAGTGGTCGTAGTTTACCTAGGGTAAAATACTTATTGCGCCATCTTGATCCTGTGATGTTACAGTCTTTTATGCAACAGGTGTTGCAAGCTGAAACGGCAACAGAAATCAAAAAATTGTCTTCTGAATTTATGGAACGGCAAGGATTAGGTGGATTAATTCGCGGAGGTATTTAGTCGACCTTCGTATAAGCCTTTTCTATGTTGGTAATAAATAACCAGCACAGAAATTATTGATTAAATGAAGTAGGGAATAATGAGTATAAGCTACCTTAAATTTCCAGAGATTGATCCCGTTATGTTCTCTATCGGACCCGTGTCATTACACTGGTACGGTATGATGTATTTAGTTGGGTTTGTCTTTGCCTTATGGCTTGCAAATCGTCGAGCGGCAAAACCGAATAGTGGTTGGAATAAAAATGAAGTTGAAACATTACTTTATGTTGGTTTTGTCGGTGTGTTTATCGGTGGTCGTTTAGGTTATGTTTTATTCTATAACCTACCTGTCTTTTTAAATGATCCTCTTTATCTCTTTAAAGTGTGGGATGGCGGTATGTCGTTCCATGGTGGTTTAATTGGGGTCATTTGTGCCATGATTTGGTTTGCTAAACGCACTAAACGTAAATTTTTCCAAGTGGCTGATTTTGTGGCACCTTTAATTCCATTTGGTTTAGGCTTAGGTCGTATTGGTAATTTTATTAATGGTGAATTATGGGGACGCGTCACATTAGATACGCCTTGGGCCTTCTTATTCCCAAGCTCTCGTTCTGAAGATCTCCAGCTTGTTGCTCAAGATCCAACAACACTACTGCCGATTATTCAAGAATATGGCGTTTTACCTCGTCATCCCTCACAGCTTTATGAAATGCTGTTAGAAGGTGTGGTGCTATTTATTATCCTGAATATCTTTGTACGTAAAAGTCGCCCTGTAGGTAGTGTGTCAGGCTTGTTCCTGATCGGTTATGGTGCATTCCGTATTATTGTTGAATTCTTCCGTCAACCAGACGCACAACTAGGATTATTTGGTGGTGTGAGTATGGGACAAATACTTTCAATTCCAATGATTTTGTTGGGTATTATTTTTATGGTATGGGCTTATCGTCAAGATAAAAAGACACCACAGAATCCAACACCTACTCACAAATAGTGTGAGATAAATTTTTTTATTATTAGCTAATTACAAGAGAGACAACATGAAGCAGTATCTGGCATTGTGTCAACGCATTATCGATGAAGGGCAATGGATTGATAATAAACGGACAGGAACCCGTTGTTTAACGGTGATTAATGCCGATCTGGAATATGATGTTGCGAATAACCAATTTCCGCTGATAACGACACGTAAAAGTTTCTATAAAGCCGCAATTGCAGAATTGTTAGGGTATTTACGTGGTTACAACAACGCAGCTCAATTTCGTGAAATTGGTTGTAATACATGGAATGCAAACGCAAATGAAAATGAGGCATGGCTAAACAACCCACATCGTAAAGGTGAAGACGATATGGGGCGTGTTTATGGTGTTCAAGGACGCCAATGGCAACGCCCTGATGGCTCCCATTTTGATCAACTACGTAAAGTGGTAGATAACCTGACTAAAGGTATAGATGATCGGGGGGAGATCGTAACGTTCTATAACCCAGGCGAAACCGAGCTAGGTTGTTTGCGCCCTTGTATGCATACACACACATTTTCATTAGTGGGTGATACGCTTTACTTAACGTCTTATCAACGTAGCTGTGATGTGCCATTGGGTTTAAATTTCAACCAAATACAGTGCTTTGTTTTATTAGCGCTGGTGGCTCAAATTACAGGCCATAAGCCAGGTAAAGCTTTTCATAAGATAATCAATGCACATATCTATGAAAACCAATTACCACTTATGCGAGATGTACAACTAAAAAGAGAGCCATTACCGTTACCTACATTACATATCAATCCAAAAATTAAAACGTTGGAAGATATCGAAACGTGGGTAACAACGGATGACTTTACTGTTGAAGGTTATCAATGCCATGAAGCGATAAAATATCCATTTACGGTTTGATCTTTCCTTTATGTTTTAAAGCCTCTGTTTAGTGATAAACAGAGGCTTTTTTATTTTCTATCATTAAATTCAATAGAATAAGTTTAATTCTAGCCTTATCGAAGACTACTTTTTGTGTTTGTTCTGAAAATATTGTTCCTGCGGCATTGTTCGAAAAAAACACTCTCTTTTATTTACCTTACAAAGGTTTAGCTGCATCTTTATTGCAGGCGCTAAAGGAGAACAGAATGAACAGTAATATGGAAATAAGCCTAAACAGTAAACTTGAGCAAGAGAGTGAATTTGGAATAAGCCTATTCGAAATGCTGGTTGTCATGATGATAGCCTCAATTTTAAGTTACTTATCAATCACGACCTATCAGCAATTTACTCATCAACGTCAATTGATACATAGTGTGCGAGAAACCATTGCTTTTCTTTCTTATCAGCGACAACAAGCGCTACTGTTTAATATAAAAATTAAAATATCATTTCATTTATCACCCAGTAATCAAGTCGTCGCTACGCCTTTTCCTCTACCGTATTCAAATGAAAAACAAACTATTTTTCAATTATCTACGGGTGTTCAACTTAAACAATCAACAGTCTCAAATTTTACGTTTGGGCGTGTTCGTCAAACCTTAAGACCAATGAATTTTGTGCTTCAAAGCTCAGAGGGTGAAGTGAAAATTATTATTTCCTCTTTAGGCAGAATACGAGCATGTAGCCAGAAAATTAAGGTGTTTTCGCCATGTTAAAGCGATCAATATTTTCCTTTTCATCTGGCATGATGTTAATGGAATGCCTTTTTGCCATGGTCATGAGCGGTGTGCTATTTCTTTGTATTAGTCGGGCTTATCCTCAACTAATGAATACTCTGCTCCATTCTTACCAACAGCATCAGTTAGATATCTTTTTAAGAGAAAGATTATTGGTACTAGAAGCACAACTCAGGCGAACTGGATATTGCCAAGGTGATTGTGCCGATATATCGCAGTTAAAGGAGCCACACACTTCCCCATTAAAAATAGGGCAGTATTCTTATCAAGAAAAAAACACCTGCATTATTTTTGCTTATGACGTAAATGGCAATGGTCGATGGGATGCTCCCTCTTCAAAAGAGAGCGATTATTTTGGCTACCGGCTTAAAAATGGGCAATTAGAACAATTAAGAGGAGTACAAAATTGTACTTCTTCAGGATGGCAACGATTTTTTGAAAGCCATGAGATTGAAGTGACTGAGTTTATTTTACGCCCTTACTCAAGACAACATCTTATCAAAGAGAAACCCTCTTTTTATCTTTCAGTTTCTTTAAAATGCCATTTAAAACAAAATACTACAGTAAAGTTGCATTATAAAAATGACATTCGGTTAAGGAATGTGACTGCATGATGAGTATTGATTCAATTCACAATAAAAGTGAGCAAGGATTTGCCAGTTTACTTGTCGTAATGGGGTTTATTGTTATGTGTTTATCGGCGCTTGGGAATTTTGCTTATCATTACAGGCAGTCTCAACAAATCGTGATGCAAGAGTTACAAGCACGACAGGCTTTTTTATTTGCTGAATCTGCATTAGCGTGGGGAATAAAACTGAATTGGGAAATTTTATCGCCACAGTTAAATAAATGGCAATGTCGCCATTTTCATGCAAACCCAAAAATAAAAAGCTGTTTATTTTTGATTTCTTTAGAAAAGGGCTTATTGCAAGGACAAGCAGAAAGCGTAAATGGTTATAAAATATATCATTATCAATGGGTTGATTTTTTGAAGGACAAGAATAAATCCATTGTTGCGCATCAAAATGGATGGCTAGATTATTGCCCATTAGTGCATAGGGAGTGTGTGTTATAGATAACATTCAAAATAAATCAGAAAGCGGCTCTATTTTACTTAATACAATGTTTATATTACTGTTTTTTAATATTAGTTTTGTCGCTATTATAGGGTATAGTCAATCATTAAAAGCTGACTTTCAGCGGTTAATTCAAATTCAGCAGGCAGGGCAGGAACTTTTTGTTTTATTTGAACAAATATCTGATAAATCACCTGACTATTCCGCATTTAACCCCAAAATAATGACACGTTCACTTTTACAGTCTGAAGGTTGTCTGCAAATAGAAGGTTATGTTGCTAATAATGTATTACCCGAAATAAGGCTGTATTACTGGTCATGCTATTAATAAGATGAGGATCTGATGTTTCATATATATCACTCAAATCAATTGTCATTACTAAAGTCACTTATGGTGCACTTTATGCAGACCAGACCACTTTCTTCTCCGTTTGAACAAGAAGTGATCCTTGTACAAAGCCCCGGCATGTCTCAGTGGCTGCAAATTCAGCTTGCAGAAAGCTTGGGTATTGCTGCTAATATCCGTTACCCATTACCCGCAACTTTTATTTGGGAAATGTTTACGCGGGTATTATCAGGTATACCTAAAGAAAGCGCTTTTTCTAAAGATGCCATGACATGGAAATTAATGGCATTACTCCCTGAATTTTTGCCTCATGAAGAATTTAAGCCCTTACTGCATTACCTTGATGATGATGAAGACAAACGTAAACTTCACCAGCTAGCAGGGCGTGTCGCTGACTTATTTGACCAATATTTAGTGTATCGTTCTGATTGGTTAGCTTCGTGGGAAAAAGATGAATTAATCGAAGGGTTGAGTGAAAACCAACGCTGGCAAAAAATATTGTGGGTAGCATTACAACAATACACAAAAGATCTTAATCAGCCCCAATGGCACCGCTCTAATCTTTATCAGCAATTTATTTCGACATTAAATAATGCAAAAGAAGGGGAGCTTCAGCACTGTTTTCCACCCCGTATTTTTATTTGTGGGATTTCAGCGCTACCGCAAGTTTACTTGCAGGCATTACAAGCGATAGGGCGTCATACCGAAATTTATTTACTCTTTACCAATCCTTGCCGTTATTATTGGGGAGATATTCAAGATCCTAAATTTCTCTCTCGTCTTAATAGCCGAAAACCACGCCATTATAAGCAATTACATGAATTACCTTGGTTTAAAGACGAAAAAAATGCATCGTCGTTATTTAATGACGAGGGGGAGCAAAATATCGGTAATCCGCTATTAGCGTCATGGGGAAAACTGGGTAAAGATAACCTTTATTTCCTCTCTGAACTTGAATATACCGATGTGTTAGATGCGTTTGTTGAGATTTCAAGAGACAATTTACTTCATCAATTGCAAGCAGACATTCTTGATTTAGAAGATTTTTCGCAATTAGGTACAACACTTGAAACTTATGAGTGTAGTGAAAATAAACGAGTGATTTCGCCAGATGATCATTCACTGACTTTTCATGCCAGTCATAGCCCACAGCGCGAAGTGGAAGTGTTACAAGATCAATTACTGCATTTACTAGAGCAAGATCCTGAATTGTTACCGCGTGATATTATTGTGATGGTTGCGGATATTGATAGTTATACTCCTTATATTCAAGCAGTGTTTGGTAATGCGCCTTCGGAACGTTATCTTCCTTTTGCTATTTCAGATAGAAAAGCTCGTCAAGCGCACCCTGTATTACAGGCTTTTATTACGTTGTTAGAGCTTCCTCAAAGTCGTTTTACTGCCGAGCAAGTCTTAGCGCTGCTTGAAGTTCCTGCTTTAGCGGGGCATTTTTCTATTTTTGAAAATGAACTAAAACTACTACGTCGTTGGGTTGATGAGTCAGGCATACGCTGGGGATTAGATGATGAGAATGTGGCTTCATTCTTATTACCCATTACGGGGAAAAATACGTGGGAGTTTGGCTTACTGCGTATGTTGCTTGGCTATGCGATGGAAAGTGAAAATGGGCCTTGGAAAGGTGTTCTTCCTTACGATGAATCCAGTGGATTAGTTGCTGAACTTGCAGGACATCTTGCTGATTTTCTTTATACATTAAGTGATTGGCGTACACGTTTGAGTGAAACCCGTTCATTAGAAGCATGGCTAGAAGTTGGACAACAATTAGTGGATGCCTTTTTTGAGTCTGATGAGGAAACAGAATTAGTCTTAGCGCTGATTATCCAACAATGGCAAAAAGTGATTGAAAATGGGTTGAAAGCACAATATCAACATGAAATTCCGTTAGTCCTTATTCGTGATGAATTAACAGTACGATTCGATGATGAAAAAATCAGTCAACGTTTCTTAGCGGGTAGCATTAATTTCTGCACATTAATGCCTATGCGTTCTATTCCCTTTAAAGCAGTGTGTTTATTAGGCATGAACGATGGTATTTATCCTCGTAATATTCAGCCGTTAGGATTTGATTTAATGGCTGAAAAACGCCGTCGAGGTGATAGAAAACGTCGTGATGATGACCGCTATTTATTTCTTGAAGCGCTTAGTTCAGCTGAAAAATACCTTTATATCAGTTATATCGGGAAATCAATACGTGACGATCGAGAATGTAATCCATCAGTTTTAATCAAAGAGTTACAAGATTATATTGGTCAAAATTTCCGTTTACCGGAGGATGGTGAACTCAATGTCGATGACAGTGCGAACCGTATAAATCAGCATTTATTCACACAGCATAGCCGAGTTCCTTTTGCTCAAGAAAATTTCCGAATAGACGCTTCCTTTCGTTCTTATGCCGCTGAATGGCTACCTGCTGCCAGTGGACAAGGGGAGGTACATCAAAGTTTTACGGAAGCACTTAATGATGATGACACAATAGATAATGTCTCTGTTGATGCGCTTGCTCGTTTTTATCGTCACCCTATTCGTGCTTTCTTCCAACAAAGATTAAAAACAAACTTTGTTATTGAAGAAACAGAATTACCTGAAGAAGAGCCATTTGTAATAAATGCACTTCAACGTTATCTATTGAATCAATGGTTATTAAAAGCATTGATTGATCAAACCTCAACAGAAGCTTTGTTTGAGCGCATCAAAGCAGCGGGACAACTTCCTGCGAGTGCATTTGGTCAGATTTATTGGGAGCAACAAATAGAAGAATTACTTCCTTTAGCTGAAAAGATAAGAAGTGAACGATCGGCAACACATTCTGTCACATTAGAGCAAAGCTTTAGTGCAATGCCATTGATTGGTCGTTTAAATGAGGTACAAGCTGATGGTTTATTACGTTGGCGACCAGCTAGCTTAACCGCTAATGACTTGTTGCAGCTTTGGATTGAGCACTTAGTTTATTGTTTGAAAGAGGGCACGGGCGAGAGCCGTTTTTATGGTAGAAAAGAGACTCAATGGTGTTTATTACCAGTTGATCCTGACGTTGCCTATTCAATATTGGACAAATTAATCAGTGATTATAAACAAGGGCTAAACAGTCCATTAGCGCTATTTGCGAAAAGTGGCTGGGCTTGGTTACAAGCTTGCTATGATAAAAAATCACAAGCATTTTTACTTGATGATGAAGAGACACTTGAGAAAGCAGAATTAGTACTGATGCAACATTTAACGGATAGCTATAATCGAGAGGGTGAAATGAGTGATATGTATGTTCAGCGTGCTTTCTCTCAATTAGACGAGCCTTTTTTACAAACAGTCAAAGAGACGGCATTAACAATATTTAAACCAATAATTCCATTTCTGAAAAAATAAGGGAGCTCATATCAGATGAGAAAATACTGCTCGCAACTATGGATCATGTTGCTATTGATGCTAGTGAGTATCAACAGCTTTGCTGCTGATCCACTCTGGCAAGTATTGCCTGATAGCATTGAAAAAAGTGAGAGCGATCCACGGCAATATCAAGCAATTAAACTACCTAATGAAATGACCGTATTACTGGTTTCTGATGAAAAAGCCGTTAAATCATTAACGGCGGTTGCATTGCCTGTTGGCGCATTAGAAGATCCAGATAGTCAGCAAGGTCTTGCACACTATTTAGAACATATGGTGCTAATGGGATCGGTGAAATACCCTCAATCAGGCAGTATGTCTGAATTCTTACAAAAGAATGGTGGCTCTCATAATGCGAGTACAACGACTTATCGCACCGCATTCTATTTAGAAGTGGAAAATAGTGCTATTAATGAAGCAGTTGATCGCCTTGCTGATGCTTTAGCAGAACCTTTACTTGATCCTAAAAATGCAGATCGTGAACGTAATGCGGTTAATGCTGAATTAACAATGGCACGTGCGCGCGATGGTATGCGTTTTTGGCAAGTCAGGGCTGAAACTTTAAACCCATCACATCCAAGTTCTCGCTTTATGGGCGGTAATTTAGAGACATTAAGTGATAAACCAAATAGTAAACTTCAGGATGAATTGATCAAATTCTATCAAAAATACTATTCTGGCAACTTAATGAATGGAGTGATTTATAGTAATAAATCACTCGATGAATTATCTAAATTAGCCGCAGACACTTTCGCTCGTATCCCGAATAAAAAGGCTGATGTGCCTGTCACCACAGTACCGGCTATGACGGATAAAGAAAAAGGGCTAATGATCCATCTGGTACCCGCTTTACCACAAAAAACTTTACAGATTGAATTTGGGATTGATAATAATGTCGCCGATTTTCGCAGTAAATCTGATGAATATATTGGTTATTTAATTGGTAATCGTAGCGCGGGTACATTGGCAACATGGCTACAAGATCAAGGCTTAGCTGAAAGTATTAGTGCATTTTCAGAACCTTATATCGACCGTAACCAAGGCTCATTTACGATTTATGTTGCGTTGACGGATAAAGGTTTAGCGCAAAAAGACAAAGTGATTTCCGCTATATTTTCGTATATTCGTTTAATCCAAACCGAAGGTATTAGTCCGCGTTACTTTAATGAAATTGCGAATGTATTAGATCTCTCATTCCGTTATGGCTCTATTGTAAGAGATATGAATTACATAGAAGGCATTTCGGATATGATGTTGCGTTATCCAATCAAAAATATCCTAGATGCAGACTATATTGCTGATAATTATGAACCTTCAGCTATCCTTTCTCGTCTTGATTCTCTTACACCAGAGAAAGCGCGTATTTGGGTAATAAGCCCTAATGAACCGTCTAACAAACAAGCCTACTTTGTTAATGCTCCTTATCAGGTCGATAAAATCACAGATAAGCAATTAAAAACATGGCAAACATTATCGGATGATATTTCATTATCACTGCCAGCACTTAATCCTTATATTCCTGATAACCTTTCTTTGATCGATGCGGATAACAAAATCATCAAACCAGAATTGTTGTGGCAGGATAAAAGCGCTCGCTTGTTTTATATGCCATCGCACTATTTTTCTGATGAGCCCAAAGCCAGTGTGACATTAAGTTTAGTAAATAAGAAATCAGACATTACTGTTAAGCAACAAGTGACACAAACCTTAACGGACTATCTTGCTGGTTTAGCATTAAGTGAATTATCTTACCAAGCTTCTGTTGCTGGAATGAATATTTCATCCTCATCAGGACAAGGTATTGATTTTACAATGAATGGTTATACACAGCATTTACCAGAACTCGTTAATGCGACACTGAAAAACTATATGCGCTTTGAATCAACTCAAGAAGAGCTCGATCAAGCTAAATCTTGGTATCGTGAACAACTTGAAGTGACTCATAACTTAAAAGCCTTTGAAGCAGCTATGCTGCCAGCTCGTCGATTAAATACGATCCCGTACTATGAAGAAGCTGACAAACTCAAAGCATTAGCGTCAATTACACTGCAAGATATTATTGATAATCGCCGTGAAGTCATTAAAAACGCGGCACTTCAAGCATTGATTATTGGTAACTTAACGCCAGAGCAAAGTCGCGATATTGCGAAATCTGCACACGAATTATTAGGTAATCAAGGCACAGAATATTGGATCGGTGAAACACTGGTATTCAATAAATTAGATGCAGTTGAATTCCAAAATAAATCGAAGAGCACAGATAACGCATTAGGTGAGCTTTATATCCCAACAGGTTACAGTCGCCTTGAAGGTCAGGCAATTTCTTCAGTGTTAGCATCTGTTATCAAGCCTTGGTTCTATGATCAATTAAGAACAGAAGAGCAGTTAGGTTACGCTGTATTTGCTTATCAAGGCACTATGGGTGAGCAATCAGGTCTCGGCTTTTTACTGCAAAGTAATGCGAAACCGCCTGTCTACTTAAATGAGCGTTATAACGCCTTTTATCAACAGGCTTACGAGCGTTTGAAAAAAATGAACGAAGCTGATTTTAATCAGTATAAACAGGCGATGATTACTGAAATTAAACAGCCACCTCAAACGTTCTATGAAGAAGTTTCTCTTTATCGAAATGACTTCCATCGCAACAATTTAAAATATGATGGACGTGAAAAATTCTTAGCTGAACTTAATAAAGTAACGTTAAAACAAGCCATTGAATTTTATGAAAAAGCAATTATAAAACCGAATGGATTTATTTTTGTCTCACAAGTGATTGGTAAAGATGGCAAAGAGACTGATTATGCCGAAAATAAACAATGGAAACGTTATGCTACGGTAAGTGAATTACAGAAAACCTTACCTATTGAGGAAATTAAAGAGTGAGTGAAGTGATACAGGCACAGCCATTAAACCCGTATACACTTCCTCTGTACCAAAGACGCCTCATTGAGGCGTCAGCAGGAACAGGGAAAACTTATACAATAGGGTTGTTGTATTTACGGTTGCTTCTTGGATTAGGCGGAGAGTCTGCATTCTACCGTCCTCTCAATGTTGAAGAGATTTTAGTGGTGACATTCACGGATGCGGCGACAGATGAATTACGAGCCCGTATACGTAAAAATATCCATGAACTAAGACTTGCCTGTATCCGTCATAATGTTGAAAGTAGCGATGAGACTTACGATGAGTTACTGAAACAGATCCCTAATAAAGCGCTAGCTGCACAGTGGTTGTTAGAAGCAGAACGACAAATGGATGAAGCGGCTATTTATACCATTCATGGCTTTTGTCAGCGTATGTTGGCAAACAATGCATTTGAATCAGGCGTCTTGTTTGAACAAGTCTTGATCCAAGATGAATATGAGCTCAAGAAACGAGTATGTGCTGACTTCTGGCGCCGTCATTGTTATCCGCTTTCTTATGATGTTGCTAATGCCGTCAGTCAGATTTGGTCTGGTCCTGAACAACTGCTTTATGAAATACAGCCTTATTTACAAGGTGAAATGCCTGAAATCGAAGGTGTGGCATTAGACAGTGAAAATGAATCAGTAAAAGAGCGTCATCAAGCGGTTATTGAAGCTATTAACAAGGTGAAAGCCCGTTGGCATGAACATCATCATGAAGTTGAAACGTGGATAACTGCTTCAGGCGTTGATAAACGTAGTTATAGCAGTCGTTTCTTACCCAAATGGATTGAGGAAATTACTCTGTGGGCAGCAACATTAGAAACGAAAAGCTATCAATTACCTGATTGTTTAGTTCGTTTTTCTCAAGAAACGCTGAATGAGAAGAGCACTAAAGGCCCAGCACCAGAGCATATTCTTTTTGTTGAAATTGAACAATTAACAAAGCAGAGTCTCACTCTGCGAGATGTTATTTTGGTTAATGCGATCCCTGAAATACGCCAAGGCATTGAAAATGAAAAAATGCGTCGTGGTGAAATGGGATTTGATGATTTATTAACACGTTTAGATAGAGCATTAAAACGTGAAGGTGGTGAAGCTTTAGCGCAAGCTATTCGTGAACGCTACCCAGTTGCAATGATTGATGAATTTCAAGATACCGATCCCCAACAATATCGTATTTTTGATGCGATTTATGGTGAGCATGAAAATAGCGGGTTGTTGTTTATCGGTGATCCCAAACAGGCAATTTATGCTTTCCGTGGTGCAGATATTTTTACTTATATTCAAGCACGAAAACAGACATCTCATCACTATACACTAAATACTAACTGGCGTTCTGCACCAGGTATGGTGAATGCCGTTAACAAGCTTTTTATGCGTTCCAATGCTCCCTTTTTATTTGAGCATATCCCTTTTATTGAAGTCAGTTCGGCTGAAAAAAACCAAGACATGGCCTTTATTTACCATGATAAACCGATTTCGCCTTTTAATTTTTGGCTTGCTGATGGCGAAAGTGTTTCTACGGGAAATTATGAGCAAATCATGGCAGCGCAATGTGCCGCACAAATTCGTGATTGGTTATCAGCAGGGGATCAGCAACAGGCTTGGCTGATTGAGCAAGGGACAAAAAAAGCGGTTACGTCTGCTGATATTATGGTATTGGTGCGTAGCCGTAGAGAAGCGATACTGATCCGTGATGCATTGAATTTGCTTTCAATACAATCCGTGTTCTTATCCAATCGTGAAAGTGTATTTGAAACTCATGAAGCTAAAGATCTACTTTGGTTATTACAAGCCGTTGTAACACCCGAAAAAGAACGTGTTTTAAGGGCATCTTTAGCTAGCCGATTATTTGGTTTTAGTGCAAAGCAAATTGATGATCTGAATCACAGCGAAGCGAGCTGGAATAGCTACGTGGAGAAATTTGCTGATTACTATGTACTATGGCAAAAGCGTGGTGTTCTACCCATGTTGCGTAAGATCATGATGGATAATCAAATTGCGGAGAATTTACTCGCAAGTATTGATGGTGAGCGCCGACTTACAGATATCATGCATATTGGTGAATTATTACAAGAAACATCATTACAACTCGACAGTGAACATGCCCTTATTCGTTGGTTAGCACAACAGATTTCTCATCCTGATGCACAATCAGAAAGCCAACAAATGCGCTTGGAAAGTGATCGGAATCTTGTACGAATTTGTACTATCCATAAATCTAAAGGTCTTGAATATCCTATTGTGTGCTTACCTTTTGCTTGTAATTACCAAGAACAAAAAGGGGCGCTTTATCATGATAGAGAGAAATTTTACGCAAAATTAGATATTTTTAGCCGACCTGAAAGTTTACGTTTAGCGGATGAAGAGCGCTTAGCGGAAGATTTACGCTTACTTTATGTGGCATTAACACGCTCTAAATTCTGTTGTTATGTTGGTGTTGCTCCTCTGGTTAAAGGAAATAAACGTAAAACAGGGCTTACCGATCTGCATAAAAATGCTTTAGGGTATTTATTACAGCAAGGTGAAGAGGGCAATAGTGAATTATTGCATCAATCAATCCATGCTTTATTAGATGATAATATCAGTGTAACAACGCTTGATACTATATCAGCACATCGTTATCAGCCTCAATTAAAGGCTGAAACAAAACTTGAAGCCGCTATATTTAAACGTCAGATCCATGATAATTGGCGTATAACGAGCTATTCAGGATTAACCTATCAGCATTCACATCGTCATTATCATTTTGATTTAGGTGATATTGAAGCATTGGTGCAATCTATTGCTCCGGGGCTTGATACAGATGCTAAAGGCGAGAAGCAACAGGGAGAGGTTGATGAAAATTCTATTCATCATTTTCCTCGAGGTGCAGTGGCAGGAACCTTCTTACACAGTTTGCTGGAAGTATTAGATTTTTCGCAACCTATTGATGAACTGTGGATGCAAGGGCAATTGACTGCTCAAGGCTTTGATGAAAAGTGGGCTCCTCTTTTAGTGACCTGGATGGAAACGCTGTTTCATACACCGCTTAATTCTCAAGGATTGTGCCTGGCTAATATCCCAAAATCACAACAACTTGATGAATTACAATTCTATTTACCTATTGAGAAAGCGGTTTCATCAGCGCAATTAACTGAATTAATTAGTCAGTTTGACCCTCTATCAAAACGTTGTCCGGCTTTGCAATTTCAACAAGTTGAAGGGATGCTCAAAGGTTTTATTGACTTAGTCTTTTCTTGGGAAGGGAAATACTATGTTGTGGATTACAAATCGAATTGGCTTGGTGAATCGAGCGAGGATTACACTCAAGAAGAGATGATGAATGCAATGATGGATCATCGCTACGACTTGCAATATCAACTCTATACCTTAGCGTTACATCGTTTTTTACAACAGCGCATCCCTGATTATGATTACAAAAGCCACTTTGGAGGGATTTATTACCTCTTTTTACGTGGAATAGACAAAGCACACCCCGGAAATGGCGTTTATGCTTATTTGCCTGATGAAGCTTTTGTTTTGGCACTAGATTCACTATTTACAGGTAAAAGTTGTAAGCCCGATGAAGTCGGTGAGAAATAAAAATGATCAAACTCTTAGAACAAGCGATTACACAAAACTTATTACGACCTTTAGATCTTCGATTTGCACAAATGCTGGTTGAAGATGAAAACCCTATTTTACTCTTTATATTTGCTTATTTGAGTGCTCAAACCGGAGCGGGTCATGTCTGTTTACCATTAAATATTATTCAAAAAGATCAGCTTTTTGATGGTAGACAAAAAGAGTTTGCACAAGAGATTTGGCAAAAAATGGGTAAGCCTTCTGCTCAAAAAATAGTAGAAGAATTGACTCATTGTCATTGCGTTAATCAAAGTAGTGATGATTCACCTTCTCCTATTATTTTAGATAATGAACTGCTTTATCTACAAAGAATGTGGAGCTATGAAGAGAAAGTTGCTCAATTTTTTAGGCAAGAGCACGCCATTGTTGATCTTGATGAAAATGATTTAATTAAGGTGCTCAATGCGCTTTTTCCAGCAACAAAAGAAAGCCAAGAAACCAATTGGCAAAAAGTGGCTGCCAGTGTTGCTATTACCAGCCCCATCTCTATTATTTCTGGCGGTCCTGGAACGGGGAAAACGACAACCGTTGCTAAAATTTTAGCCGCTTTTGTGATGCTCACATCGAATGAAAAGCCGATTATTCAATTAGCGGCTCCCACAGGTAAAGCCGCTGCGAGATTAACGGAATCTTTAGGTAACGCCTTAGCGCAACTTAATTTAAGTGAAGAAGAAAATAAGTGGATGCCAAAGCAGGCACAAACTATTCATCGTTTATTAGGCGCTCAGCCTGAAAGTCAGCAAGTGCGTTATCATAAAGATAATCCATTACAGCTTGATATTTTAGTTGTTGATGAAGCCTCAATGGTTGATTTACCTATGATGGCACGCTTGATTGATGCGCTCCCACCAAAATGCCACGTTATTTTCTTAGGTGATAAAGACCAACTTGCTTCTGTTGAGGCGGGTGCTGTATTAGGTGATATTTGCCGCTTTTCTGAAGAGGGTTTCAGCCAAAAACGATTTGATCAGATTAATCATTTAACTCAAGGTGAATTGGTTAAATCTACAGATATTATTCCTGTCTCTCAAACACCAGTCTCCGTCGTCAGTGATTCTCTGTGCCTATTACGTAAAAGCTACCGTTTTGGTGAGAATTCTGGGATAGGACAACTTGCTTTTGCGGTTAATAAAGGGCAGACAAAAACGGCTATTGCGTTACTAAAAAAAGCAGAAGTTAGTTCCCAACAACTCGAAATAGCATTAGAACCTCAAGATGTGAGTTTTATTGCTTTAGAGTCAAAAGAACGTTATTTACTGATGATACAAGATGCCGTTAATGCTTATCGTGAGTACCTCAATTTAGTGTTTCAAAAAGCATCACCTGATATTATTCTGAATGCTTTTAACCAATACCGTTTATTGTGCGCGCGAAGAGAAGGTCCTTTTGGTGTCAGTGGTTTGAATGACAGAATTGAAATGTTCTTGCATCGCCAGCGATTGATCCGTCGTCCTACCCATAGTTATCAAAGTGATTATATTGGACGCCCTATTATGATCCAACGAAATGACAGTACGTTAGGTCTGTTTAATGGTGATATTGGTATTATGCTCAATAACGATGAAGGTGAAATGAAAGCTTTTTTTCAATTGCCTGATGGGAAGTTGAAAGCGATACAACCAAGTCGATTACCACAACATGAAACTGCGTATGTAATGACAGTGCATAAATCACAAGGTTCTGAATTTACCCATACAGCATTAGTGCTACCTGATAAATTTTCACCTGTTGTTAGTCGTGAATTGTTGTATACCGCATTAACACGCGCTAAACAGAAGCTTTCTCTTTATGCTTCAGAGTCTATGGTGAAAATGGCAATACAAACACGTATTCAACGTCGAAGTGGGTTAATTGATAAATTACGTTATTAGCAGTTCGTTAATAATGCGAAAATAATAAAAGACAGGCATGAGAGGGAACCTGTCTTTTTTGTACTGGGTAATTACTCTTTATGTAAGTCCAAAATCAAAATTTTAGAACGGCGTTGATAATTATAAAGTGCTTGTTTTTCAATTGGTAGCTTATCAATTTCAGCTGGTTCGAAACCTTTTTCTTGAAACCAGTGGATGCTACGAGTTGTTAGAACAAACAGCTTTTCTAACCCTAATTGCTTCGCATGTGCTGAAATACGCTGTAGCAAAACCTCACCACGACAAGAGCTACGATAATCTGGATGTACTGCAACACAAGCCATTTCACCAATTTTTTCTGATGGATAAGGGTAGAGTGCTGCGCATGCAATCGTCATATTATCGCGTTCAATAATCGTAAATTGGTCAATTTCAATTTCCAATTGTTCTCTTGAACGTCTGACTAAAATGCCTTGCTGCTCTAATGGGCGAATAAGTTCGAGTATGCCACCAATATCATTAATATTCGCTCTACGAACTTTCTCTGCACTCTCCATGACGATTTGAGTACCAATACCATCACGAGAGAATAATTCTTGAATAAGCGCACCATCAGATTGATAACTGAGTAAGTGGCTGCGCTCTACACCACGACGACAGGCTTTCACCGCTCCCCGTAAGAATCTTACTGTGCCTGAATGGTAATCACCTTCTGTTTGTAGCTCTCGAATTTTATCTTCAGCTTGATTAGGTAGCAGTTCAGAAACAATGTGACCTTCTTCATCGACAACACCTTGGAATGAGCAAAAACCAATTAGTTTTTGTGCTTTAAGCTTTATCGCAAGCTGGGTTGCCACTTCTTCTGAAGTGAGATTAAAGCTTTCGCCAGTAACAGACACTGCAACTGGACCAATTAATACAATGGCGTTACTGTCTAACTGGCGATGAATAGCTTCTTCATCAATACGACGAATTTTTCCGCTATGACAATAATCAACGCCATCATCAACTCCTAATGGCTGTGCGATAACAAAGTTACCACTGACAACATTAATATGCGCACCTTGTAATGGCGTATTGCTTAAACTCATAGAGAGGCGAGCTGTAATATCGAGTTGCAATGTCCCCGCCGCTTGTTTAACAACTTCTAAGGTTTTGCTATCGGTGATACGCGTATATTTATGATAAATTGGAGATACTTTTTGTACCTCAAGAGCAGCATCAATTTGTGGACGAGCACCATAAACAACCACTAAGCGAATGCCTAGGCTGTGTAATAATCCAATATCATTAATAATAGATGGGAAGTTTTCGTCAGCTATGGCTTCGCCACCTAACATAATGACAAATGTTTTGCCTCTATGTGCATTAATATACGGAACCGAATGGCGGAATCCATCGACCAATTCGGTGCTACGCTCTTTCATAAAACCCTCTCAAGTGAATTTTTATTCGCATTTAATGTATTTTTATTCTTTTTGAGGAGGAATGGCAAGTAAAATCCTATCTTATTGTTTTCCCTGAAGGCAGAATATTCGTGTAAAAGTGAGTAATTGTGCTGTTTTTAAGTGACAGTGAAGTGTGGATTGGGTAAAGTTTTTCGTTCTTAACTTTTTTTATCTCTTTTTAGAGTTTATTGACGTTAATCGTTTTTTTGGAATATTTTCATGAGTCATTCTGAGCACAATCAAACTCGTCGTCGTCTTGTTAAAGGAATTGGCGCGTTATTATTGTTAAGTGTTAGTCCTGTTGGTCTTGCTGCCACAGCATCTATTGTTGCTGTGAGGGTTTGGCCTGCCTCGACTTATACTCGCGTGACTATAGAATCCAGTACCCCACTGAAATATCGTCAGTTTGCATTATCAAACCCCGAACGTATTGTGGTGGATTTAGAAGGTATTCAACTTAATAGCGTACTGAAAGGTGTCGCTAATCAGGTTCAGACTAACGATCCGTATTTAAAACTGATCCGCGTTGGTCAAAATACACCTAAAACAGTACGACTGGTATTTGAAGTAAAAACGCCTGTACAACCACAAATGTTTACGCTTAAACCGGTGGCCGAATTTAAAAACCGTTTGGTGTTAGACTTCTACCCAAGCCATGGTGCTGACACAGAAGACGATCCTCTTTTAGCACTATTGCGTGAATATAACGACGGTGATCTACAACAAGCAGTACCCGCACAAACCGACACCCGTAAACCAGGTAGAGCAGGGCGAGATAGACCCATTATTATCATGATCGATCCTGGTCATGGTGGGGAAGATCCGGGCGCGATTGGTAAATATAAAACACGTGAAAAAGATGTGGTGTTGCAAATTGCTCGTCGTTTAAGAACGCTTATTGATAAAGACGCCAAAATGAAGGCGTATATGACACGTAATGAAGATGTTTTTATTCCATTAACAGTACGTGTTGCTAAAGCTCGAAAAATGCAGGCAGATTTATTTGTCTCCATTCATGCTGATGCGTTTACAAACCGCTCTGCAAGAGGTTCATCTGTTTTTGCATTATCAAAAACGGGGGCAACCAGTAATACGGCACGCTATCTTGCTCAAACACAAAATGAGTCTGACTTAATTGGTGGGGTGAGTAAAAGTGGTGATCGCTATGTAGACCATGCAATGCTCGATCTCGTGCAGACTGCGACAATTAATGATAGCTTAAAATTTGGTAGTGAAGTACTAAAGCTATTAGGCGGTATCAATAAACTGCATAAAAATAAAGTCGATCAGGCGGGTTTTGCGGTATTAAAAGCGCCAGAGATCCCTTCTATCTTAGTAGAAACCGCTTTTATCAGTAATATTGAAGAAGAGAAAAAACTAAAAACAGCTAAATTCCAGCAACAGATTGCAGAATCTATTTTCAAAGGGATCAAAGCTTATTTTGCTAATGGCGGTGAATTAACCTTAGCGGATCGTAGCTAATCTTTTTCTCTATTTTTTTTATATTCCAGTAGAAAGCGAAGCTTATGTGCTTTCTATTGGAGTGTCTTATTGTATTTTCAATACGAAAATCCATTTAATACAATATGTTATTGAGATAAATAGAAATTAATGTAGCAAATCGATGAGTGGTATGATTAGGTTTGTAAAATAAGAGAGAAAATAAAATAAGAAGAAATTTTGAAGAGTNACCATGCTGCTCCATCCCGCGACTGAATTATTGTTTATAGAATTGGTTGCGGGAGCTGGATTTGAACCAACGACCTTCGGGTTATGAGCCCGACGAGCTACCATGCTGCTCCATCCCGCGACTGAATTATTGTTTATAGAATTGGTTGCGGGAGCTGGATTTGAACCAACGACCTTCGGGTTATGAGCCCGACGAGCTACCATGCTGCTCCATCCCGCGACTGAATTATTGTTTATAGAATTGGTTGCGGGAGCTGGATTTGAACCAACGACCTTCGGGTTATGAGCCCGACGAGCTACCATGCTGCTCCATCCCGCGACTGAATTATTGTTTATAGAATTGGTTGCGGGAGCTGGATTTGAACCAACGACCTTCGGGTTATGAGCCCGACGAGCTACCATGCTGCTCCATCCCGCGACTGATACTATAACTTATTGCTTTGTGAATTGGTTGCGGGGGCCAGATTTGAACTGACGACCTTCGGGTTATGAGCCCGACGAGCTACCAAGCTGCTCCACCCCGCGTCTCCACAGAGGGGCACTATACTCAGGATCTGCCGAGTTGCAAGTTTTTTATGAAATTTTTACAGTTTTCTTTTAAAAACGGTCAGAAATAATACATCGAGACGCAAATTTAGGCAGTTATACTTGTTGGGTGAATTTTAATTTCACTAATGATAAGAAAAATATCTCAAGTGTTTGTCTATCCATATCTTTATTGATTTTGCTTTGGTATCTTTCTAACTCAAAATCAACACTCAATTCAGTCATTAAGTGGGTCGAAAATGGTTACTTGGCGAAAATCGTTAATTTTAGGTATGTTAGCGCTTGCCTTGACAGGATGTCATCGTCCAACAGAGCAAGGGCAACAGTATAAAGATGGAAAGCTTAAGCAAGATCTCATTGAAGTAACTTCGCCAAATACACAAGGTACACCTATTAATGGCCCTGATTACTTACAACAAGTCAGTCAGATAAACCAAACATCATCTCGTTTGTATAATAGCAACAAAGAGACTTATCAGGCGGTTGAAAACTGGCTACGTTCTGGTGCAGATACACGACAATTACGTCAGTTCAATCTTTCTGCATTTCAAATGGAAGGGGTTGATAAGTACGGTAATGTCCAATTTACGGGATATTACACACCTGTTCTTGAAGCCCGTTTAACAAAACAAGGTGAGTTCCAATACCCTCTTTATAAAATGCCTGCTAATAGTCGGTCAAAATTACCTTCTCGTGCGGCTATTTATAATGGTGCATTAAGCCCATCTTTAATTGCAGCGTACAGTAACTCCATTATGGATAATTTTATGATGGAAGTTCAGGGAAGTGGTTATGTTGATTTTGGTGATGGTAAACCTTTGACGTTCTTTGGTTATGCAGGGAAAAACGGACACCCTTATCGCAGTATTGGCAAAGTACTTATTGATAATGGTGAAGTAGAAAGAAAAGATATGTCTATGCTTGCTATTAGAGATTGGGCTGATAAACACAATGATGCTGAAGTGAGAAAATTATTAGAAGAAAATCCATCATTTGTTTTTTTCAAACCAGAGCCTTTTACACCAGTTAGAGGTGCCAGTGCTATCCCTCTCGTTGCACTTGCTTCTGTGGCTTCTGATAGAAGTATTATTCCAGCCGGAACGGTATTACTCGCTGAAATTCCTGTACTTGATAATACGGGTAATTTCACTGGCGAATATCAAATGCGTTTAATGGTGGCATTAGATGTAGGAGGGGCAATTAAAGGCCATCATTTCGATATTTATCATGGAATTGGTAAAGATGCTGGTCATATGGCAGGTTTTTATAATCATTATGGGCGCGTTTGGGTATTAAAAAAATCACAACTCAACTTATTAAACCCTTCGTCATAAAAACGATTTACTCTTTATCTGCACGTTATTAACGGTAAAATGATGCAAACGACATGGCTATTGATATTAATAGCCATGATTATTTCTGTTATTTAGGTTGTTATCGCATTATGCAAAATTCATTATCAGATTCATATTTACAACGCTTTTCTGGAATAGGGCGACTCTATGGGCAACAAGCGTTGTCTTATTTTGCTCAGGCTCATATCTGTGTCGTGGGTATTGGAGGGGTCGGCAGTTGGGCTGCGGAAGCATTAGCACGTAGTGGTATTGGTGCTATCACCTTAATTGATATGGATGATGTGTGTGTGACGAACACGAATCGGCAGATACATGCATTGAAAGAAAGTGTGGGTCAACCAAAATGCGATGTGATGAAACAGCGTATTTTAGAAATCAATCCAGAATGCAACGTGACCAGTATTGATGATTTTGTCACGGTTGATAATGTCGCTGAAATGATGAATAACAACTTTGATTATGTCATTGATGCCATTGATAGTGTAAGACCCAAAGCTGCGTTATTAGCGTATTGCCGTCGTTATAAAATTCCGGTGATCACTACAGGTGGTGCGGGTGGTCAAATTGATCCAACACAAATTCAAGTCGTTGATTTAGCAAAAACAATTCAAGATCCTTTAGCGGCTAAATTAAGAGAACGTTTGAAATCTGATTTTAACGTCGTAAAAAACAGTAAGGGAAAACTTGGGATCGACTGTGTTTTTTCAACAGAACAACTCGTGTATCCACAAGGCGATGGTACGGTTTGTGCCGCAAAAAGTACGGCAGATGGTGTGAAACGAATGGACTGTTCAGCTGGCTTTGGGGCTGTAACGATGGTAACGGCATCGTTTGGGTTTATTGCGGTGTCTCATGCTTTGAAGAAGATGCTAGCAAAGGCGCAGCGTACTCAGCCACAGCGTTGTTGATGGCGTTCATTCGCACTAGTCGCATACTGATGTATGCTCCTAGTGACTCACTGACTTGTCGCCTAGCGACATCTTGAATGATTTAGAGTATAAAACTTAATACTGGGAGGTGAGTGATTTTAATCGTGCGATAATCGCATTCACTCCGTCAGTACGAGATTGGCTAATTTGATTAGCCAATCCTAATTGTTCAAAAATCGCTAACATATCGATATCAGCGATTTCTTGCGCCGTTTTATTTTCAACTGCGGTTAAAATAATAGTCAGTAAGCCTTTTACAATACGACCATCACTATCACCATAAACATGGTATTTACCGTCACTATTTAATTCGACACCTAGCCATACTTTGTTCTCACATCCCTTGATCTCTTTTTCTGATGTTTTTAATTCATTAGGTAATGCGGGTAATTTACGTGAGAGTTGGATTAATTGGCGATATTTCTCTTCCCATGCTTTTGATTTTTGAAAATCATTAAGCAAGATATCTAACGTAATTTCATTGCCAAAGGGATGCTGTGTTGTGATGTTAGTCATGATGATTATTCGTCTTTTAAGAGTGTTAACGCAAAAATAACAGCGTCAATAAAGGCATCGATATCAGAAAGTTGATTATAAGGCATAAAAGAAACGCGTAAACAGCCTGAAATATTTAATGAATCAATAAGCGGTTGTGCGCAATGTTGCCCTGTGCGTAATGCAATGCCTTTCTCTGTGATTAATGTTGCTAAATCACTATGATGAACACCGTCGAAATTGAAAGAAATAACCGATGAATTGGTGGCTCGGTAACTGATAAAGCCATTTAGCTTACTGAGCCGCTTCTCAGCTTCTTCTGCAAGCTCAATAGCATATTGGTTAGCACGATGCATATCTTGTTGTTCTAGCCATGCTAATGTGGCTGAAAATGCCATAACACCGGCAACATTTGGTGTTCCTGCTTCAAAGCGTTGAGGAATAGGGGCTGGCGTAAATCCGTTAAATGTTGCGTTAGTTAGCATCTTTCCACCACCATGCCAAGGTGCCATGTCCTCTAAATGTTTTCGTTTGCCATAACAGACACCTAATCCATTAGGACCATACAGTTTATGAGCAGAAAAAACATAGAAATCAATATCAAGTGCTGTGACATCGGTTGGATGATGCGCAATACCTTGTGCCCCATCGACAACGAGTAAGCAATTATCATATTGATGGACACATAGAGACACTTTATCTAATGCGATTTGAGCGCCTGTCACATTTGACATTTGGCTAACGGCGACAATTCGTGTCCGCTTATTGATTAACGCATTTAAGCGATCAATTGAAGGTAAAAAATGATCTTCAATTGCCCAACGGATCACTCGAGCGCCTGTTTGTTCTGCCAGTATCAGCCAAGGAATAAGGTTTGCATGATGTTCTTGTTCACTAACAATTATTTCATCACCTGCTTGTAAGCGTGGGCGAAAATAACCTTGAGCAATAAAGTTCAGAGATTCTGTGGTGCCTTTTGTCCAAATAATCGTATCACTATCAGCACTATTGATTAATTTGGCAACTTGTTGACGCGTCGCTTCATATTGTTGTGTTGTCTCTTTCGCATGCTGATATTGGCTACGGTGAACTGTAGCAAAATTATGGCGATAAAACGCATCTGAGGCTTCTATCATGGCAAGAGGCTTTAATGCAGTTGCTGCACTATCGAGATAAATCGTCTTTTCTTTAAGAGCAGGAAATTGTTGTCGAAATAAATCAGGTGAAAATACGTTCATAGTTAGGCTGTATTGGTAGACGAATAAATTTTCGTGATTTGTCGTTAAAAACAGGGCGTATATATTATACGGTTAATTATATTTATTTATAACGGAAACCTGAAAGCATCCGTTTGTTATGGGTCATTGCGCCCATAATAGCACGATTAAGATGATGAAAGTTCACTCAATAAAAAATCATGGAGAGCAGATTAATATCCTATTTTTTCTTATTTTAATTTATTGAGGATAATTTGCGGTGAGTTTTTTAGAATAATGATGATAAGTTCATTATAAAAAATGGATGAAAACATCAAAACGGTGTACGTGAGTAATTAAAAAGTAGAGAAAAATAGGGAATAAAAAAAGCACCGCCTTGGCGGTGCACTATAAAATCACTATGGACAGACAGGGTAAATGTACAGGAAGTGAAAAAAAACA
This sequence comes from Proteus cibi, assembly GCF_003144405.1. Classification (GTDB taxonomy): domain Bacteria; phylum Pseudomonadota; class Gammaproteobacteria; order Enterobacterales; family Enterobacteriaceae; genus Proteus; species Proteus cibi. The sequence goes on along the minus strand of NZ_PENW01000033.1, from coordinate 47,127 downwards.
GTAGCATCAGCTACTAAGTCTGGAATTTCCAGACAACTTGCAAACACAACATCACAACCACAAAGCCAAAAGTTTTGCAGTATTACTACTACACAACTTTTCGTTCCGGCTTAGGAAGTGCGCTTACTATAGGTATTTACTGGCTAATCATCAAGGGACAATTTATAATGCTTCGCATAAAAAAAACTAATGATGAAAGTTAGGGTCTACTAATAGCCAAAATAGGGGGTTAAGAACTGAATATGTCTAAACGTTTACCGCCATTAAATGCGCTTAGGGTTTTTGATTCAGCGGCACGTCATTTAAGTTTTACTAAAGCCGCTGAAGAATTATTTGTGACACAAGCAGCCGTGAGCCACCAAATTAAAACATTAGAAGAATTCCTTGGGCTAAAATTATTTAGAAGACGCAACCGCTCTCTTTTATTAACGGAAGAAGGGCAGAGTTATTACCTCGACATTAAAGAAATCTTTTCATCAATTAACGAGGCAACTCGCAAATTATTAGCGCGAAGCGCAAAAGGTGCACTTACCGTTAGCCTTTCTCCAAGTTTTGCTATTCAATGGTTAGTGCCACGGTTATCTGGATTTAATCAAGCTTATCCCGGCATTGATGTGCGAATTCAAGCGGTGGATAGAGAAGAAGATAAGTTGGCTGACGATGTTGATGTCGCTATTTTTTATGGTCGAGGAAATTGGACAGGATTACGTACAGATCGCCTTTATGCGGAATATTTGATCCCTGTTTGTGCACCATCTTTGCTGACAGGTGAAAAACCACTAAAAACCCCATCCGATCTGATTTATCATACACTGCTACATGATACATCTCGTCGAGATTGGCAAGCTTATGTACGTCAATTAGAGATACAAAATCAGATCAATGTGCAACAAGGACCAATTTTTAGTCATAGTTCAATGGTGATACAGGCTGCTGTACATGGACAAGGCGTTGCATTAGTTAATAATGTAATGGCACGTAGTGAAATAGAATCAGGTCGATTAGTAAGACCTTTTCCAGATGTCCTTGTTAGTAAAAATGCATTTTATTTAGTTTGCCAAGATAGTCAGGCTGAATTAGGTAAAATTGCGGCTTTTCGCCAATGGATTTTATCTCAAGCAGCGAATGAGCAAGAAAAGCTGGGTTTACTGACATCATCTTAATATTGCGATTGGCAAATATCTTCTAAATAGGAAGGAATAAACAGTGAATAGTCGTACATTGCTTATGTTTTCCGCGATCAGTGGCTTCTTTTATGTTGCTTTTGGTGCATTTGCAACTCATAAGCTTGCACCTCATTTATCGCCACAACATTGGGAATACATTCAGTTAGCGATGCGCTACCAAATCGTCCATACCTTATTACTTGTCGGGATTGCGGCAATGTTAATGCGTAAAACCATTTTATGGTTTTATTGGGCGGGTATTTTCTTTGGTGTTGGTATTCTACTTTTCAGTGGTAGCCTTTATTGTATGGCGCTAACCCAAGTCAGATTGTTATCTTATTTTACGCCAATTGGTGGATTTAGTTTTCTTATTGGTTGGGCTTTAATTTTTATTGGCGCTTTGCGTCTAAGGGCACCGGCGTCTCGCCATGAATAAAGTTGCATTATATTGTCGCCAAGGTTTTGAAAAAGAGTGCGCGGCTGAGATTACGGATAAAGCAGGTCAAATCGGCGTTTATGGTTTTCCTCGAGTTAAAGAGGGAAGTGGTTATGTGATCTTTGAATGCTACCAAGAAGGTGACGCAGACAAGATCGCGCGTGAAGTCAATTTCCGTGAATTAATTTTTGCTCGTCAGATGTTTGTGACAGGCGAATTACTTAAAGATCTACCGCCAGAAGATAGAATTACACCGATTGTTGGAATGCTAAAAGGTGTTGTTGAAAAAGCGGGTGAACTGCGCGTTGAAGTAGCAGACACTAACGAAAGCAAGGAATTATTAAAATTCTGCCGTAAATTTACAGTGCCATTACGTAATCATTTACGTAATGAGAAAATTTTGCTGAAAGTTGAGAATTTTAGCCGTCCTGTTATCCATGTGTTTTTTATTGCACCAGGATGTTGTTATGTTGGCTATTCTTATAGTTTCAATAATTCCGCGTTTTATATGGGTATTCCTCGGTTAAAATTCCCATCAGATGCACCAAGTCGTTCGACATTAAAACTTGAAGAAGCATTTCATATTTTCATTCCTTATGATGAATGGGAAGAGCGTTTAGCCAGTGGAATGAGAGCGGTCGATTTAGGGGCATGTCCCGGCGGTTGGACATATCAATTAGTGAAACGCAGTATGATGGTACATGCTGTTGATAATGGTCCGATGGCACAATCGTTAATGGATACAGGACAAGTTCGTCATCACCAAGTCGATGGTTTTAAATTTGAACCTACATCTAAAAATATCACATGGCTTGTTTGTGATATGGTAGAAAAACCAGCCAAAGTTGCTGCGTTGATGACAACGTGGATTGCTAATGAATGGTGCCGTGAAGCTATCTTTAACCTAAAACTGCCAATGAAAAAACGTTATGAGGAAGTCTCTCATATCCTTGAAAAAATAAAGTCAGAGTTAGCGGAAAAAGGGATTAACGTTAAGGTTCAAGCTAAGCACCTTTACCATGATAGAGAAGAGATAACGGTTCATATTCAAAATATTTGGGCTGCTTATCGACCAGATCGTGAGTTCTAAAAACGCTCAAAGCACATCAATTTATTGATGATAATAAAAGGCTAAGTTTATAAATAGAAACTTAGCCTTTTTTAATGAGAGCGAGTTATTTAAAGATATTAGCTTGTTGAATTTGAATGAGTGGGAACTTAGCTATTTTAAACGTAGCTGTTGTAGATTACCGTTTAATTGAATATCAGTACGTAATGTCGTGATTTTTCGACTAATAAATGCAGACTCTTTATGGGTAATAAGTTTGTTTTGCCATTTAGTAGGCACATCATCAATATGCTGATAGATCGATTCTAGATCTGGGTGAGCTTGTAAAAGCTCGGTCGCACTTTTAGGACCAATACCGGGAACGCCTGCAACTTTACTGCTGCTTACTCCTGTTAATCCCCAATAGTTGGTAAGTTGGGATGGTTCGACACCAAATTCAGATCTAATAAATTCTAAATCTAACCAGCGTCGTTGAAAATAATCGCGTATACGAATAGAAGGAGAAAGTAATTGGCAATAACCTTTATCCGTTGAAATAATTGTGACTCGAAAACCTGCACTTGCTACTTTGGTTGCCAGAGTGGCTGCAACGTCATCTGCTTCATCACCACCTGAGTGCCAGCTCTGTATACCTAAATTAAGTAACATTGCTTTAATTTCAGGTAATTGTTGTCGCAAATCATCGGGCATTGGTGTGCGACCCGCTTTATAATCGGGTAATAGTTGATGTCGCCAACTACCGTCTCTGTCATCTTCATCAAAGACCGCTACAGCATGAGTAGGTTGTGTGTGACCAAGTAATTGGTTGACGCTCTGTTCACACACAGTCTGACAGGAAGAACCTGATGCCGCATGAATGCGGCGGATCAGGTTTAAAGCATCAATAATCAGCAAATGTATCATAATAAATTAGCTGATAATCTCGTAACATGGTTGGTAAGCTGTACCGCCCGGAAGTTTCATACGATGTTGCTCAACAAAGCCCGCTAATAAAATATCCATGCGGCGCATAATTTCACGATCACCATGAATTTTATAAGGTCCATAAGCTTCAATCGCTTTCATACCGACTTCTTTTACGTTACCAGCCACAATACCGGAGAATGCGCGCCGTAAGTCAGCTGCTAATTTCTCAGGTGATTGATCCGTGCTTAAGTTAAGCGATGCCATATTTTCATGCGTCGGCTCAAAAGGAAGCTGTAAATCAGCATTAATCTTCATTGACCAGTTAAAGCTATAAGCATCACCAGTACTACGACGATTATCTTTTACCAAAGGCATATATTTTTTCATGATACGAGCGACTTCAGGCGCATCATCAATAATAATTTGGTAATGGCGTCGAGCTTCGTCACCTAATGTATTTGCGATAAAATCATCTAATACATTAAAGTAGTCTGCACTCTCTTTAGGACCTGTTAAAATCAGTGGTAATACTTGGTCTTGGTTTTCTGGAGACATAAGAATACCAAGTAGATACAGCAATTCTTCTGCTGTTCCTACACCGCCTGGGAAAATAATAATACCATGTCCAATTCGTACGAAAGATTCCAGACGCTTTTCAATATCTGGCATAATAATCAGTTCGTTAACTAATGGATTTGGTGGTTCAGCCGCAATGATTGACGGCTCGGTCATACCAATAAAACGACTATTTTTATAACGTTGTTGAGCATGACCAACGGCAGCACCTTTCATTGGTGCTTCCATCGCACCAGGACCACAGCCTGTGCAGATATTAAGTTCGCGTAACCCTAATTCGTTACCTACTTTTCTGCCGTAAAGGTATTCAGTTTCATTGATTGAGTGACCACCCCAGCAAACGATCATATTCGGATCTTCATCAATATGAAGGGCTCGAGCATTACGCAAAATCGAGAAAATGGTATTAGTGATGTGAGTACTATTTTCTAAGTTCAGGTGAAGATCACGTTTTGCTGTTGTGATCTGCCCGTGAACAAACAATATGTCACGAAGGACTGCAAATAAGTTAGCTTGTAGTGAGCGAATAATTTTTCCGTCAACAAAAGCGTCTTCAGGAGGATTGACTAACTCTAGTTTTACGCCACGTTCACGGCGCAGTACGTTAATATCAAAATCTTGGTATTTAGATAATAGCTCTTTACTACTATCAGTAAGGCTACCAGAGTTGAGAACAGCAAGAGAACAATTGCGAAACAGCTGATAAAGATCACTGCTTGCGGTTCTCTTTAGCATATCAACTTCTAGCTGTGAAAGCAGATCCATGGAACCTAATGGGCTGACATGAGTTATCACGTAGGACTCCTTTTTCTCCTGAAATAACAAACTGAAGTGCAACTGATCTTGGTATAACACAGATCATATTAACATACAGGCATTATTCCGTTATTGTCTGGCTAATCGACTAATTTCTGGAACAAACTCACAATTACTACGCCAAGGATTGATGTCTAATCCACCGCGTCGCGTATATCTGGCATAAACAGTTAATGTCTCTGGCTTACATAATTGCATGATATCGTGGAAAATTCGCTCAACACACTGTTCATGAAATTCATTGTGTTGTCTAAATGAAACTAAATAGCGTAGTAGTTTTTCACGATCAATCTTTTTACCCTTATATTGAATAGCGATTGAACCCCAATCTGGTTGATGAGTGATAAGGCAATTTGATTTTAACAGATGACTGACAAGGGTTTCTTCAACCAGAGTATCGGTTGTCGATTCGTTTAACCATTGCACATCAAACTGATAATTATCAATTTCAATATCTTGTTCATCAATACACTCTCCAGCAAAATCGACAATAGGTTGTGATGTAAAATGCGAAAGTGGATAAATGGTTAGATTAACTTTGCCTTTAGCACAAGCCGTTAAATCTTTAAGTAAGGTTTTTTCGACGATATCCCAACTTTCAAAACGAGTTTGATTAAAACTGTTGAGATATAATTTAAAACTTTTAGATTCAATAAGATTTTCAGTGGTTGCATCTAATTCAACATGACCAATAGCAACTTGTGGTAAGCCTTTGCTATTAAGCCATGAGAGCTCATACATAGTCCAAATATCACCACCATGAAAAGGTAAATTTTCAGCAGTTAAAGAGAGTGAATCTCGATTTAGGCTACGTGGTACACCTTGCAATAATCCGGCATCATATTGATCATGATATTGAGTCTCTTTGCCCAGAGATAATGCTTCAAGAGATTGATCACCTTGATATAAAGACATAATTTACATCCTAACTTTAGCTGAAAATAAAAGAAGGTTAATTATACTATTGAAACATCAATAGTATATGAATGCTTTATTTTTGATGCTCTGAATTAGTGACATAATCAGGTAACATAAAGGAAATTCTTATTTAAATAGATAAAACAGATAATCATGACTGAAAACATCTCCTCAGAATTAAAAGCCTTTACGCAAAAGTATGTTGATTTGTGGCAAGAAAAATCAGGCTTACCTCCTGCAAGTGAAGATCTTTATGGTGTTCCTTCTCTTTGTATATCAAGAACAGGCGATGAAGTTGTTTATTGGTTACCGCAACCTTTTGTAGGAACAGATAAACTAGAAAAAGTGGAAAAAGCGATGGGGATTATTATTCGTCCTGAATTGCACGATTACTTTACCACTCAGTATGCTGGTGATATGCAGGTCCGGTTTAGAGAGATAGATTTCAGCTTGATCCAAGTGTGGAGTGAAGAGGATTTTATTCGCTTACAAGAAAACATTATTGGGCATTTGGTCACTCAAAAGCGTTTAAAACTTACACCCACATTGTTTATTGGTACCACAGATTCAGAAAATGAAATAATTTCTGTGTGTAATGTTTCTGGTGAAGTCATTCTTGAAACTTTCGGCAAAAAGAAAAGAGACGTTTTAGCTGAAAATTTATCTCTCTTTCTATCAGAATTAGTCGCTGTATATAATGAGTAACGTAATCTATATCCCCTTTTTTTTGTGAGATATATCTTACAAAAAAGCGTGTGTTTTTTTATCAAAAAACGTCATTGATAAAAAGATGATTGGTTTATTTAAGGAGAACAATAAGTTATTAACTTATTGTTTTTGTTTATAGTTATAGCTCTTTAATTGTTTTTCTTTTGTGGGTTGTTTAACTAATCAATTATTGGCATTCTACGTCCACCAAATAAGGGACTGTTTGGTGACCGATAAAATGTAGAGTAATCAAGGACACAGGAAATAGGATATTTCCATTAATGTGAATATGGACTTAATCACAGGGATAGATAAAAACGGTCTTGCTTGGATGCACGTGTTGTACAGACAACTATTTTTCTTGTCTAAAAGGAGTTTCGGCTCCTTTTATTTTTTTATTTGTTTTCTGCTATTCCATCCCAATGTTATCCTTATTCGTAAGTTTGATATAAGGGATAAATGATGACACTAGAACAACGCATTTTAGCGAAATTGCTCTTGATTGAAGAAGAGATGAAGAACATTGCGCTATGGCAATTAGAATCTCCTACTGAACAAGCATTTGAAAGTGTTGAGCCTTTCTGTATTGATACAATGAGTGCTCATGAATGGTTACAGTGGGTATTAATTCCGCGATTGTCATCGATGATTGAAAACGAGATGCCATTACCGAATACATTTGCAATCGCACCTTATTACGAAGAAGCATTTAAAGACGATAAGAGTCGAGATGTTACTGATTTACTCAATCATTTGCGTGAACTTGACGCAATGTTTAAATCATAAGGTCGATAATGCTAGATATTATTTATCAAGATGAGCATCTTGTTGCGGTGAATAAACCTGCGGGTTGGCTTGTTCACCGCAGTTGGTTAGACAGGCATGAAACAGTGTTTGTAATGCAGACTCTAAGAGATCAAATCGGACAACATGTTTTTCCGGTGCATCGTCTAGATAGACCTACATCAGGTGTTCTATTAATGGCACTTTCTTCTGATGTTGCTAGGGCGCTATCTCAATGTTTTGAACAACATAAAACAGAAAAAATTTATCATGCTGTTGTTCGAGGATACGTTGAAGAAGCATCTGTTATTGATAGCCCTTTAGTCGAGGAACTCGACAAAATTGCAGACAAATTTGCAACTCAACCTCCGAAAGTTCAAGATTGCGTGACGCACTGCCAGCCGTTAGGTATTGTTGAAAAAGAGGTTGCGATTGGGCGCTATCCTACATCTCGATTTAGTTTATTAGAGCTACGTCCTGAAACGGGGCGCAAGCATCAATTACGTCGGCATATGTCTCATATTCGACACCCAATTATTGGTGATACTGCTCATGGTGATTTACGCCAAAACCGTGGTGTTGTAAATCATTTTCAATCTCATCGCTTGATGTTACATGCAAGCCATCTAAACTTAATTCATCCAATCACATTGCAACCACTTAACTTAACGGCTAAATGGGATCTGCCTTGGCAACACCTAATTAATCAATTTGGTTGGCGTGGGTTAAGACCTGAATTAGAGCAGTATGGTGAAGATTTAGCTCATCATTTTTAATTCTTTTCTTAATTTCAAATATTACTTACTCAGCGTGACTATTAAGGCTTTTTTACTTAAGTCTTAATGGTTTGCGCAAATTTATAATCTATTTTAACTATTTGTAAAATATATAATTCTATTAATTGATCTGATCACATGTTTGAAACGTGACAGCTATCATGTATTCATTAAGCGATTTATTTTATGATGTAAAATAAATAAGGCTTATCATTAGATAAGTTTATGAAATAAAACCCACGCTACTTTAAACAAATAAAAACTTACAACATATAAAAACCCACATTCCGGGAGTCTGCTTGATGTTTAAAAACCTATTTGTTGTTTTACAAAAAATCGGAAAGTCCTTGATGTTACCGGTATCTGTACTGCCAGTTGCCGGTATTTTATTAGGGGTTGGTTCCGCGGATCTTTCATGGATCCCATCTTCTGTTTCTCAAGTTATGGCAGAGGCTGGTGGTTCGGTTTTCTCTAATATGCCACTTATTTTTGCCATTGGTGTTGCGTTAGGTTTTACCAATAATGACGGGGTATCAGCACTGGCCTCTGTTGTGGCTTATGGCATTATGTCTAAAACCATGATTGTGGTTGCTCCTTGGGTTTTAGGTTTAACACCAGCTGAAATTGAGACTCAACACCTTACCGATACAGGAGTATTGGGAGGGATCATTGCTGGTATTATTGCTGCCTCTATGTTTAACCGTTTTTATCGAATTAAATTACCTGAATATTTAGGCTTTTTCGCAGGAAAACGTTTTGTGCCTATTATTTCAGGTTTAATCGCTATTTTTGTTGGGATTATCTTAGCCTTTATTTGGCCTCCTATTGGTACCGCTATCCAACGTTTTTCTGAGTGGGCTGCGTATCAAAATCCTGCCGTCGCTTTTGGTATTTATGGTGTTGTAGAGCGTGCATTAGTGCCATTTGGTTTACACCATATCTGGAATGTACCGTTCCAAATGCAAGTGGGTGAATATGTAAATAGTGCAGGACAAGTATTCCATGGTGATATTCCTCGCTATATGGCGGGAGACCCTACTGCGGGTATGTTGTCAGGTGGCTTTTTATTTAAGATGTTTGGTTTGCCAGCGGCGGCTATTGCGATATGGCATTCAGCACGTCCTGAGAATCGTGTAAAAGTGGGGGGTATCATGATTTCTGCGGCATTAACTGCCTTCTTAACAGGGATCACTGAACCTATCGAATTCTCATTTATGTTCGTCGCACCCATTCTTTATGTTATTCACGCCATTTTAGCGGGCTTAGCATTTGTTATTTGTATCTTGTTAGGTATGCGTGATGGTACGAGTTTCTCTCATGGTTTAATTGACTTTATCGTATTGAGTGGCAATAGCAGTAAACTGTATCTATTCCCAATTATTGGCATACTTTATGCGATAACTTATTACTCTATTTTCCGTTTCTTAATCGTCAAACTAAACCTGAAAACCCCAGGTCGAGAAGTGGAAGATAAAAATGCAAAACAAGCTGATAAAAGTGCGATGGGACAATCTTTAGTCGCTGCGTTTGGTGGTAAAGACAATATTAGTAGTTTAGATGCTTGTATTACTCGTTTACGTATTGGTGTTAAAGAAATTGAAAAAGTCGATCGTGATGAGTTGAAAAGACTCGGTGCCGCAGGGGTTGTGGTCGTTGGCTCGGGTATTCAAGCAATTTTTGGCCCTAAATCAGATAACTTAAAAACCGAAATGGATGAATATATTCGGTCTTTAGGTTCAAATGAGTAATGAATAGTGTCTGTTAATTAAAAAAACACGCTCAAATTTACTATTGAGCGTGTTTTTTTATATTATAATTTCAGTAAATAAAATTCTTTTTTGAAATGATTATCATTTATTAAATCGTATTATTTCTATCATTTTAAGTGATAGGAAATATAAAAATGGAAATCCACTTCAAAAATTTAGCCAATGTTTTATCTCCAAATGATAAAAAAGAAAATATATATTTTTTATTATCTTCGAAAATTGTTAACTGCTCTAATTCGCTATCTTTCGATGATTTCTTTATTTTTACTGAAAAAGACAAAAGATCAGGAACGAAAATTTATATTGATAAGTCTATTTTTACTAAAATAGAAAATGAATTAACATTAACTATTAATAATTATATAGATAGTAATCTTAAGCGATTAGATAAGGTTAATAAGGCTAATAATAATCACAAAGACTTATTTTTAAGAGATACAAATAACCAACTTAAACAAGTCGTCAATATCCATTCATTAAATAGTGCGAAAAAATTTATTTCTAGTTTAATTTCAGAAACAAATTCTAAAGATTTAATAAATACAATTTTTAATAAAAGTAAAAATCCAATAATTAATTCTTTTTTTAATAGTGCATTTTTTTCAAAAGTTCAAACTAAATCTATTAATGAAATAGTCAGTAATTTGAAAAATAAAATAATAGAATTAAATGTAGGGTGTAATCTACCATATAAGCCAAAAGAGCATGATATGGTACTCGTTAAACTGGGTAATGGCGAAGCTGCCAGTAATAAATATGTTTATGAGAGCGAAAAAAAGAGTCAAATTGTAAAGCATGATAAGAAAGAAATTTCTTCAATACAATGTAAAGAGATGAGTAAAATAGCACAAAGTGAATTTGAAATACTGTTTAATTTCCTTAATGAAAACATTAAAAAATATCATGATATAATAGATAACTATAATAAATGTATAAAGTTTAATAATATCAATAAGATTTTTAATTCTATTAAAGATGGTGACCTATTATTTGAGCGTATTTATACAGCACTTGATGAAATAGATAAGAATAGATCTATACAAGATTATGCAGATTGTTATCACGAGTTTAAAAAAACATCCGAGGAACTTAATCTGTTTTACAAAAATTATATTAAAAAAATAAATGATGATGTGTTAAAACAAGATGATGTTACTGATTTAGTAAATATGACAAAAAAGATAGAGTCTAATACGGGGTCTTTAAAGATAGATATAGAATTGTTAAAACCTTTCTCTGATAGCTGTAATAACTTTAAAAATGAAATAATAAATGCTAATTCTTCTCTTATTAAAAAGGGAGAGGGCAGTGCCTGCTCTTTGATTACATCAATGGAAGTAAAAACGAATGAATGTAAAAAAATATTATCTGATTGTATAAAAAGAAAAGAATCGGGAATTTTATCTAGGATATATAAATTTATATTCCCTAAAAAACATAATGATGCAATGAAATCATTAAATGAACATCTCAATAAAATTGAGGATATATCACGTTATCTTAGTCATTATGATATTAATCAGAATGACACTTTTTCACAGAGTGAAATTATTGCGATGGTAACGGCAAAATTATCTGAAACACCACCAAGAACATTATTAAGTTATTTATATGGTGAAAATATAAAATGGGATAATTTTAAACGTTCTCTTTTTAATTAGTTGATAATTTAATTTTTTGAGTACAAAGCCGAATTCTTATATGTTAAATTTAAGCTTATTTGATTTTTTCACAATATAATTTGGATAAAATATTATGGCTAAAATCGGCATTTTTGTAGGTACTGTTTATGGCAATGCATTGGCGGTAGCTGAAGAAGCGCAGCGTATTTTGCTTGAGCATAAACATCAAGCCAATATTTATGAAGACGGTACACTCGCAGATTGGCAAAAATATTCAACAGTGCTTGTGATAACGTCAAGTACTGGACAAGGTGATTTACCTGATACCATTGCTCCGCTATTTCATGAATTACGTGATAATGTTGGATATCAGCCAAACCTAAGTTATGGCTTGATTGCCTTAGGTGATAGTAGTTATGACTCTTTTTGTGGCGCAGGAGTGCAATTTGATGAGTTGTTACAAGAACACCAAGCAAAACGTATCGGCGAAATATTAAAAATAGACGGTATGGATGTCGCGGAGCCAGAAGTATTTGCAATTGATTGGCTTGAAAACTGGGTTAATCTATTAGATTAATTAGAGAATAATTTAATATTTAATTGTTTGATAAAATAATGAATTCTATTCTGTATTTAAAACACCGCTTATTTCTGTTTTATACAGTAAGTAAGCGGTGCTTTTCTATAAAACTGACATACATAACAGCTAAAAAGGGGTGGTTATTAACGGCGAGTCAGTTTTTCTAAGTCTGCTTCAATTTCAGCAATTTTATTCGCTACAACATGCTCAAGGTGGCGTAAGTCGTCTAGGATCTTGTGTTTTAAATCGACTTCGACTTGGTCTTGTTGACAAATTTGATCTAATTCTTCAATAACATAACGTAAGTTAGTATTGATTTCATTGACTTCTTTAAAACCTTGTCCTGATTGGCTATCAGCGATCGTTTTACGTTGGCGTGGATATTTAAATTTTACGCTTTTTGCAAAAAATTCACCTTTATCTTTGCGAAAATAGATTTTTAAAATATCGTTATTAGCTTCTTGGCGTAGAGTATAGCGGTCAATATCTTCAGGATGCGGGATCCCTAAATTTTTTAAATTATCGTACATATATTGGCACCTGATAGAAAGATGAGTGAAAGAATAGCGAACAGAATTAATTCTATCCGCTGTTCTTATATTAGTCGATAGTTCTTAACAATTCATTAATACCTACTTTTCCACGCGTTTTTGCGTCAACTTTTTTTACGATCACTGCACAGTAAAGGCTGTAGCTTCCATCTTTAGAGGGTAAATTGCCTGATACAACAACAGAGCCTGCTGGGACTCGACCATAATGCACTTCGCCTGTTTCTCGGTCATAAATCTTGGTACTTTGACCAATATAAACGCCCATTGAAATCACGGCGCCTTCTTCGACAATGACCCCTTCAACAATTTCAGAGCGAGCACCAATAAAGCAGTTGTCTTCAATAATGGTTGGGTTTGCTTGTAGTGGTTCTAAAACACCGCCAATACCCACACCACCAGAGAGGTGGACATTTTTCCCGATCTGAGCGCATGAACCTACCGTTGCCCATGTATCAACCATGCTACCTTCATCGACGTAAGCACCAATGTTGACATAAGATGGCATTAAAACAGTGTTACGAGCGATGTAAGCTCCTTGTCTAACAGCTGCTGGCGGAACAACACGAAAACCTTCTTTCTCAAAACGTGCTTGGTCATAATCAGCGAATTTCATCGGCACTTTGTCAAAATAGCGACTTTCATTGCCATCTATTACTTGATTATGATTAATACGAAAAGAGAGTAGAACCGCTTTTTTTAACCATTGATGAGTCACCCACTGACCGTCAATTTTTTCCGCGACACGCAGTTTTCCGCTGTCTAGCAGTGCAATAACGTTATTAATGGCATCACGAATATGAGGCTCAACGTTGTTTGGAGTGATATCAGCTCGATGTTCGAAGGCGTTATCAATAATAGATTGTAATGCTTGCATCAATAGTATTTCCTATATGTATTGTCGTGGGTTCCTATATTTTATCCTTTGAAACTAGGGCTTTTGTCAACCTTTCTACGACTTCATCCTTCATTTTCTGGTTTAGTGCCTTATTTTCGCTATCGGTTAATACAAAGAAATCCTCAACACGTTCGCCTATTGTGGTTATTCTGGCACCATGTAATGACAGTGAAAGATCAGCAAAAACTTTACCAATAATGGCTAATAATCCCGGACGATCTCGTGCGAATAGTTCCATGTAGGTGCGCTTATTATGGTTGGAAGCGATAAAGTTAATTTTTGTCGGAACATCAAAATGGCGTAATTTAGCTGGTAATGAGCGTGTTTTTGCATTGGCGTTATAAGGGGCAGATACAACTTGGATCAATGCATTGCGAATTGCATTATATCTATCAATCGCCAAAGGTTTGCCATTAGGCTCTAATACAATAAAGGTATCCATAGCCATATTATCGCGGTTAGTAAAAATTTGAGCGTTATGGATACTTAAATTGCGTCTATCTAATTCACCTGCCACCGATGCAAAAAGGGATGGTCTATCGGCACACCAAATAAAGATTTCAGTACCACCATGTTCTGTTTGTTGGCTGATTAACACCATAGGATCAGCGCTATTATGCTCGATTAATGCAAGTGCATGCCATGCAATTTGTTCTGGTGTGTGTCGTAAAAAATAGTCGGCATGGCAACGTCCCCAAATTGCTTGCAATTTATCTTCATCAACCTGTTCTATTCGTAAAATAGTTAGTGCTTGCAAACGATGATGGCGAATACGCTCACGTAAATCAGGAATAGAGTGCATACCTTGGCGTAACTGATTTTCTGTTGATAGAAAAAGTTCACGTAATAGGCTCTGTTTCCAGCTATTCCATAGACTGCTATTGGTTGCACAGATATCCGCAACGGTTAAGCACAAAAGATAACGTAATCGACTCTCATTTTTTACTTCTGATGCGAACTGAAAAATAATGTCAGGATCTTGAATATCACGTCGTTGCGCTGTAACAGACATAAGTAAGTGGTGACTAACAAGCCATTCAACTAAGGCGGATTCTCTCTGATTTAAACCATGTTGTTGTGCAAAAAACGCCACATCTTGTGCGCCAAGAACAGAGTGATCTCCATGACGTCCTTTCGCAATATCATGAAAAAGTGCAGCTAAACGTAGTAATTCAAGTTGCGGTAGTTTTGGGTAGATATCAACACAAAGAGGGTGTTTTTCATGGTTCTCTGGGTGACTAAAGCTTTCAAGTTTTTGTAAAACACGAATGGTATGTTCATCAACGGTATAGGCATGGAATAAATCAAACTGCATTTGACCTACAATATTATTCCATTGCGGGAAATAAGCCGCGAGTACACTGTGTTTATGCATCGGAACAAATGCGCCAGAAACCGCACGAGGATGGCGTAATATCTGCATAAAAACTTGACGTGCGAGAGGGTACTCACATAAAGGCTGTACTAAATGCCGGCGAGCGTAACGTAAATGGCGGAGCGTTGTTGAATAAATTCCAGTGATCTCTTTATGCTCTGCCATACGTAAAAAGAGGCGCATAATAGCGATAGGATCGTCAAGGAAGCAACTGTCATCAACAACATCAATTAAAGAACCTCTTAATTGAAATTCATTGTCTAGAGGACGAGGTTTTACATTAGGTTGTAGAGCAAGAATAGCTTCGTCAAATAACTGAAGTAACATATCATTTAGCTCACTGACTCGACGAGTTACACGATAATAATCCTTCATCATTTTTTCAACGGGCTGATTGCCTTCACCTTCATAATTTAAAAGTTGAGCAACGTTGAGTTGTCTATCAAACAATAGGCGATTGTCATAGCGAGAAAGCACGAGATGGAGAGCAAAACGAATTTTCCATAGCGTGTATTGGCACTCTAATAGCTCTTGTCCTTCTGCTGGTGTTAAAAAGCCAAAATTGACCATTTCAGAAACTGATGCCGCTCCAAAATGACGATGAGCGACCCAAATTAAAGTGTGGATATCACGTAGCCCACCAGGGCTACTTTTGATATCAGGTTCTAGGTTATAACTCGTGCTATGGTATCGCTGATGCCTCTGTTTTTGTTCTTCAACTTTTGCAGCAAAAAAATCAGGTGATGGCCAAAATCCTTGGCTAAAAATATGATTAATTAATTGCTGATAAAGTGAATTATTTCCACAAATAAGGCGTGCTTCTAGTAAGTTTGTTGCAACGGTTAAGTCTGAAAGACCTTCTAACAGACATTCTTCCATTGTTCTAACACTGGCACCAATTTCAAGGCGTACATCCCACAGTAATGTAATGAGCTTGCTGACTTTATCTTCAGCCTTAGGTGATAACAGTGTTTCACTTAAAAAGAGAAGATCAATATCAGAAAGCGGATGTAACTCTTGTCTGCCATAACCACCGACCGCAATGATACTAAGATCAGGGTAATCGGATAGCTGTGTATAGTGCCACAATTGTGTTAAGAGTTGGTCAATGAAATGGCTACGGGCTTGAAGTAATAAGGCAACATCAACATCATGATGAAAGGCATCTGCTAACCAAGACTGAAATTGTTCAATAGATTGCTTAAGTTTAGCGCAATCTAGGGTGTTTTCTGTCAGCAAAAAAGGGGAAGGGGGCGGTGTTTGAAATGCATTTTTATTAGTCATTATTCGTCTTCTTTCTCAATGTTTGCTTATGATATTAAGACTAATGTTAAAACGATAACCTGACTAGTGATTCTGCTGTTGCATCGTAAATAAAATAAAAAAAGCGACACATCTCGAAAAAATATGTCGCTTTTACATTTTTCGCTAAAAAACTTAGGCGTTGACTAATACCGCAGAAATAAAGGGTTCTTCTTCTTTGCGTAGTGTCATGATTTCACAGCCATTATCAGTAACAACTAACGTATGTTCGTATTGTGCTGACCAACCTCTGTCTTTAGTTTTAACCGTCCAGCCGTCTTTCATTGTACGAATACGGTAATCACCTGTGTTTACCATTGGCTCGATAGTGAATGCCATGCCTTTTTGTAACACAACACCACTATCATCTGCATCATAGTGTAGAACTTGAGGTTCTTCATGGAATCCTTCACCAATACCATGACCACAATATTCACGAACAACAGAATAGTCATGACCTTCAACAAATTTTTGAATGGCTTTACCCAGTTCACGTAAGCGAATACCTGGCTTAACCATTTTGATTGCCAGATAAAGACTTTCTTGAGTGATACGACATAAGCGTTCACCTTGGATTGTTGGTTTACCTACGATAAACATTTTTGAGGTGTCGCCATGAAACCCTTCTTTAATGACAGTGACATCAATATTCACGATATCACCCTCTTTAAGGATTTTTTCTTCGCTAGGAATACCGTGGCAAATAACATCGTTAACTGAAATACAGACTGATTTAGGGAAACCATGATAGTTAAGACAAGCAGGAATAGCCTGTTGTACGTTAACAATATGCTCATGACAAATACGGTCTAATTCAGCGGTGTTGACACCCGGTTTTACGAACGGTGCGATAATTTCAAGAACTTCTGCCGCAAGACGACCTGCGACGCGCATTTTTTGAATATCTTCTTCTGTCTTGATTACAATAGCCATTTGAGTTCTTCGTCTAGATTAAAAGCCACAATACGAATTAGATAATACACTTTGTTGTATTCATATTTTGTATTGCAGGTTAAATGAATGATGATGAGAAATAATTCTGATTACCATTTATGATATCAGCAGAAAGTAGGTGTGCCAATAAAGAGGATGTGTGCAATCTGTCTGATATCGAGAATAATGACGAACATTACGCCTTCTTAATCTGATTGTCTTTACATATTGCGCTTTTCTATTGGTGTTTTTCTAGCAAATTGATATTAGAGCAATATTTATTATCATTGCGTGAATACCGCTTTTTCCTTTGTTCAAATGATGTGTCTTTATGCCAAATAAGCCTATGGCAAACGTAAGTAATAGTGGTTTCTTGAGGTTATTTATGGTATAAAGCGCGCCGGAGTTCTGTTATTGCATCACACAGTGGGTAATAGCAGTAAATCTGAAACATTCAATTGTGTTAATTACACACACAAATCGGCACATAACGCCGGGGTGCTCTTATGTAAAGGTCAAACCTTTACAGCTGATGAGTCGGTCGTATGGGATTTGTGGACGAAATAACCCCAAATTTAAATTTATAGAGGTCTAAAATGGCAACTGTTTCAATGCGCGATATGCTGCAAGCCGGTGTTCACTTCGGTCACCAAACTCGTTACTGGAATCCAAAAATGAAACCATTCATCTTTGGTGCGCGTAACAAAGTTCATATCATTAACTTGGAAAAAACGGTTCCAATGTTCAATGAAGCTCTGGTTGAACTGAACAAAATTGCTTCTCGTAAAGGCAAAATCCTGTTTGTTGGTACTAAGCGCTCTGCCGTTGAAGCTGTTAAAGAAGCAGCAGAAAGCTGTGACCAGTTTTATGTAAACCACCGCTGGTTAGGCGGTATGCTGACTAACTGGAAAACTGTTCGTCAGTCAATCAAACGCCTGAAAGATTTAGAATCACAATCTCAGGACGGTACTTTTGACAAACTGACCAAGAAAGAAGCGTTAATGCGTTCTCGTGAACTTGGTAAGTTAGAAAACAGCCTGGGTGGTATCAAAGACATGGGCGGTTTACCTGACGCTCTGTTTGTTATCGATGCTGAACACGAACACATTGCTATCAAAGAAGCAAACAACCTGGGTATTCCAGTATTTGCTATCGTTGATACTAACTCTGATCCAGATGGTATCGACTTCATTATCCCTGGTAATGACGATGCAATCCGTGCGGTTAAATTATATCTGACCGCTGCAGCTACAGCTGTTCGTGAAGGTCGTTCTCAAGATCTGGCTGTTCAGGCTGAAGAAGGCTTAGTCGAAGCTGAATAATAAGGCATGCTCGTAAGAGCCCTTATTTAACCAGGTATTGCTATATATTGGTTAGGGGGCCTCAATAGGCCCCCTTTACACATCTGCTATGAGAACATCTATGGCTAGCCCATAGAAAAGTCGAGGAAGAAACAAATGTCTGGAATTACCGCTGCATTGGTAAAAGAACTGCGTGAACGTACTGGCGCAGGCATGATGGAATGTAAAAAAGCGCTGGTTGAAGCTAATGGTGATATCGAATTAGCAATCGACAACATGCGTAAATCAGGTCAAGCTAAAGCGGCTAAAAAAGCAGGCCGTGTTGCTGCTGAAGGTATCATCCTTGCAGAAGTTGCTGCTGATGGTAAATTCGGTGCGCTGGTTGAACTGAACTGTGAAACAGACTTCGTTGCTAAAGATGCTGGTTTCATCGCTTTCGGTAAAGAAGTTATGGCTACTGTATTAGCAGACAAAACGGATGATATCGAAGCTCTGAAAGCTAAATTCGAAGAAGCACGTACTGCATTAGTTGCTAAAATCGGTGAAAACATCAACATTCGTCGTGTTGCTGTATTAGAAGCTGAAGAGTTAGGTACTTACCTACACGGTGCTCGTATCGGTGTTTTAGTTTCAGCTAAAGGCGCTAACGAAGAACTGATCAAACACATTGCTATGCACGTTGCTGCAAGCAAACCAGAATATGTTCGTCCTGAAGATGTTCCTGCTGATGTTGTTGAACATGAGCACCAAATTCAGATGGATATCGCAATGCAATCCGGTAAACCACGCGAAATCGCAGAAAAAATGGTTATCGGTCGCATGAACAAATTCACCGGTGAGATTTCTCTGACTGGTCAGCATTTCGTAATGGACCCAAGCAAAACTGTTGGCGAACTGCTGAAAGAAAACAATGCTGATGTTATCAACTTCGTTCGTTTCGAAGTGGGTGAAGGTATTGAGAAAGTTGAAGCTGATTTCGCAGCTGAAGTTGCTGCAATGAGCAAATAATAACGCTTAGCGTTAACAGAGCCGCCTAATGGCGGTTCTGTTTTGTTGTAATCTCCACTGGCTGTTTGCTTTTTTTTGTTAAAAAGAGAAGCTATCTAAAACCTCCAATTAACTAATCTGCTTAGGACAGAACACCATGGCTACCAATGCAAAACCTGTATATCAGCGAATTTTATTAAAGCTGAGTGGCGAAGCCCTGCAAGGCGCAGAAGGTTTCGGTATCGATGCGAGCGTACTTGATCGCATGGCTCAGGAAATCAAAGAACTCGTTGAATTAGGTATACAAGTCGGTGTCGTAATTGGCGGTGGTAACTTGTTCCGTGGCGCAGGTCTTGCCGCGGCAGGTATGAACCGTGTTGTGGGTGACCACATGGGAATGCTTGCGACAGTAATGAATGGTTTAGCAATGCGTGATTCATTGCATCGTGCTTATGTAAACGCACGCCTTATGTCAGCATTTCCACTGAATGGTGTCTGCGATAACTATAGTTGGGCAGAAGCAATTAGCTTATTACGCCACGGTCGAGTTGTTATTTTCTCGGCTGGTACAGGCAACCCATTCTTTACTACCGATTCTGCTGCGTGTTTACGCGGTATTGAAATTGAAGCTGACGTTGTATTAAAAGCAACGAAAGTGGACGGAGTTTATTCTGCCGATCCAACCAAAGATCCTGATGCAGTACTTTATGAAACACTGACTTATCAGGATGTATTAGAACGTGAATTGAAAGTCATGGATCTTGCTGCATTCACATTAGCCCGAGATCATAATTTACCTATCCGCGTATTCAATATGAATAAACCGGGTGCATTACGTCGGGTTGTAATGGGTGAAAGTGAAGGAACTTTGATTTCTCACGCTTAATACACAGAGACAACGGTATAATTTGGCGTTAACATCTAGAATACGCCAATTTATTTATGTCGGTATGATTTTATATCGACTGGAAGATAACCAGTTCCCAAGGGTTTATAACGTGATTAATGAAATCAAAAAAGATGCTCAAGAACGCATGGATAAAAGCGTTGAAGCACTAAAAAGCCAGATTAATAAAGTTCGTACTGGTCGTGCGTCTCCTAGCCTTTTAGATGGCATTGTAGTTGAATACTACGGAGCGCCAACCCCATTAAACCAAGTTGCTAACGTTGTTGCAGAAGATGGCCGTACACTGGCGATCACTGTATTCGATCGTACTTTAGCACCGGCTGTTGAAAAAGCGATTATGGCATCAGATTTAGGTTTAAATCCTTCATCTGCGGGAGCCATTATCCGTGTTCCACTGCCTCCATTAACTGAAGAACGTCGTAAAGACTTAATCAAAGTTGTTCGTGGTGATGCAGAACAAGGTCGCGTTTCTATTCGTAATATCCGTCGTGATGCTAACGATAAAGTCAAAGCATTACTGAAAGATAAAGAAATCAGCGAAGATGATGAACGCCGTTCACAAGATGACATTCAGAAGTTAACTGACATGTTCATTAAAAAAATTGATGATGCATTAGCGCTGAAAGAAGCAGAGTTAATGGAATTCTAATTTTTATATCTTTTTTCGATAATGCCGCTCTTTAGCGGCATTATTTTTTAATTATTTATTTGAAAATTCGTGCTTAATACCTTCTTTTGTCACATTATTTATTAAAGTTTTCATCTTTAATCCTCATTTACCTTGCCATACTGATATAATTCTTTTTAATTAAAACGTTGTAGACATACTGATTGATTAATAAATGAAACAAATAACTATATTAGGCTCAACAGGATCTATCGGAACTAGCACTCTTTCCGTCATTGAAAACAATCCTGATGAGTATCAGGTCCTTGCCCTAGCGGCAGGAAAAAATACAGACAAAATGGCACAACAGTGCCTTGCTTTCCAGCCCAAATACGCTGTGATGTCTGATGAAAAAAGTGCAAATCAACTTAAACAGTTACTCGCTAATACATCTTGTAAAACAGAAATTCTATCTGGTTCCCATGCGATCAATGAAATTGCAGCTCTTGATGAAGCTGATCAGGTTATGTCTGCTATAACTGGCGTTGCAGGATTAAAACCGACACTTGCCGCTATTGAAAAAGGTAAAAGAATTCTGTTAGCAAATAAAGAATCGCTGATAACTAGTGGGCGTCTTTTCTTTGATGCAGTTGCTAAATATGGCGCAACAATTTTACCTATTGATAGCGAACATAATGCAATTTATCAAAGCTTACCTAAAGCAATTCAAGAAAATCTAGGTCATGCATCATTAGCTAATGAAGGTGTGACAAGTATTTTGTTAACAGGCTCTGGCGGACCATTTCGCTATACACCATTAGATGAACTGGAAGCAATGACGCCAGATCAAGCGTGTGCGCATCCAAATTGGTCTATGGGGCGTAAAATTTCAGTTGATTCTGCAACGATGATGAATAAAGGGCTTGAGTATATTGAAGCTCGTTACTTCTTTAATGCCTCTGAAGAAGAAATGGAAGTCATTATTCATCCACAATCAGTCATTCACTCAATGGTTCGTTATCGCGATGGCAGTATCATCGCTCAAATCGGTGAACCCGATATGAGAACACCAATTGCATACTCAATGGCTTATCCTCATCGTACTCAATCTGGTGCAAAAGCATTAGATTTCTTTGAGATTCAATCTCTCGAGTTTATTCGTCCAGATTACCAACGTTACCCTTGTTTAGCACTTGCTATTGAAGCGTCAAAGCGTGGGCAAGCGGCAACTACAGTGTTAAATGCGGCTAATGAAGTGGTTGTTGATGCATTTTTACACGAAAAAGTGAAATTTACTGATATTGCTAAAATTAATCGCAAAGTTGTTGAACATTTTGACCTATCAGAGCCTCAAAGTATTAATGATGTTCTAGAAATCGATAAATTAGCAAGATTAGAAACACACCAGTTAATCACTCAATTTGTATAATGGTGATTATATTTAATATAGGGTGTTTGTTCGTCTTTCTGGCTAATGGTATAGTTGCCGAATCACTAAAGACAATAATGAAAATTAACAGTTCATTACTAAGGCTATTGCTTTAGCAACTTTGAGGCTTTGCCAAAGGCCGTGGGTGACACGGTTTTTTTTTGTGCATAGATTATCCGAAGAGGACTGTCTGTATCAGTATCAGATTAGCAAAGGGTTAAATTGAGTGAACTTATCCAGTGACGATTCATCCGCATCAAAACCAAAGCATGTTGCTATCATTATGGATGGCAATGGACGCTGGGCTAAAAAGCAAGGGAAACTCCGAGTAACGGGGCATCGCGCGGGAATTAAAGCAGTTCGGGATGCGGTTAGCTTTTCCGTAAAACACAAAATTGAATCACTAACGTTATATGCATTTAGCAGCGAAAACTGGAATAGACCAGAGCAGGAAGTGAGTTCTCTCATGGAATTATTTGTTTTTGCTTTAGATAACGAAGTGAAAAGCCTGCATAAACACAATGTGAAATTGACGGTCATTGGTGATATCAGTCGTTTTAGTCGCCGTTTACAAGACCGAATTAAAAGTTCTGTGGCACTCACAGCGAATAATACAGGACTTAATTTAAATATTGCGGCTAATTATGGCGGTCGATGGGATATTACTCAAAGCGTAAAACAATTAGCGACATCCCTCGCAAAAGGGGAAATTAGTCTCGAAGATATTAATGAAAATGCAATATCTTCACACCTTTGCTTGCATAATCAGCCTGACGTTGATCTTGTTATTCGTACAGGTGGTGAGCATCGTATAAGTAATTTTCTTATTTGGCAGATTGCTTATGCTGAGCTTTATTTTACACAGGTTTTATGGCCTGATTTTGATGAACAAGTTTTTCAGAATGCATTAGATGCTTTTGCTAAACGGGAAAGACGTTTCGGTGGTACTACATCAGAAACAGATACTATAAATCTGGGAGGATAACTTGCTTAAGTATCGTGTCATCACCGCATTAATTTTAATCCCTATTGTTATTGCAGCACTATTTCTACTTCCTCCAACAGGTTTTGGATTAGTCATTATTGCGATATCAGGCTTAGCGGGTTGGGAATGGGCACAATTTATTGGTTGGCATTCTCAAGGTAAGCGTATTGCGACAGGGATCGGCTTTGCTGCATTGTTACTCGTTATGCAGTTTTCTTTACCTAATTTTGACCACCTACTAGATACTCCAATGATAAAAAATGGTTTGTGGGCGGGCTTAATTTGGTGGGTAGCAGCAATTTTATTAGTTGTAAGTTATCCGAATTCAGCCAATATGTGGAAAAATTCAGTTTTTATTAAGCTATTGTTCGGTATATTGACGATTGTTCCCTTTTATTGTGGCATGATGGCGTTGCGTATGTTGGGTTATAACACGGATAGTTATACCGGTGCATGGTGGCTACTGTATGTCATGTTATTAGTTTGGGCTGCTGACTCTGGTGCTTATGCTTTCGGACGTTTAATGGGTAAGCATAAAATGGCACCTAAAGTATCTCCAGGTAAAACTCTCGAAGGGTTAGTTGGTGGGTTGATTACAGCAGGTGTTGCATCATGGTTATTTACTTATTTTGCACCTGTGGTTGAAGTACCTAATAACTTGTTATTAATATCTGGCGTTGTTGTCATCGTATCAGTGTTTGGTGATCTAGCAGAAAGTATGTTTAAACGTGTTTCAGGCATTAAAGACAGCAGCCAATTGATACCAGGACATGGCGGTGTGCTTGATAGAATTGATAGTTTGACTGCGGCTATCCCAGTCTTTGCAGGATTGGTCTTTCTGATTTCTTCTGGCTTTAAACTATAAAGGTAAGTAATGGGTATCCTGTGGAATCTTGCCGCGTTTATTATCGTTTTAGGTATTTTAATTACGGTACATGAGTTTGGGCATTTTTGGGTAGCTAGGCGCTGTGGTATTTATGTCGAGCGTTTTTCTATTGGTTTTGGAAAAGCAATTTGGCGCAAAATAGATAAACATGGCACTGAATTTGTTATCGCATGGATACCTTTAGGTGGCTATGTAAAAATGTTAGATGAAAGAGTCGCTGAGGTTGCACCTGAGCGTCGTCATCTTGCATTTAATAATAAAACAGTTGGTCAACGTGCTGCGGTTGTTGCCGCAGGACCTATTGCCAACTTTTTGTTAGCGATAGTCGCCTATTGGATAGTTTTTATGATAGGTGTTCCTGCATTAAAACCTATAATTGCAGACATTCGTCCGAATTCTATCGCAGAACAAGCAAAATTAACGCCTGGAATGGAACTAAAATCCGTTGCAGGTATCGAAACGCCTGATCAGAATGCAGTGCGTTTAGCATTAGTCAGTAAAATTGGTGCTAAAGAGGTTTCATTCGTTGTTTCAGATCTAAATTCTCTTTCTGAGAGTGAGAATATACTGAATTTGCAACAATGGAATTTTGATCCTGAAAAACAAGATCCTATCTTGTCCCTAGGGATAATGCCTGTTGGCGCACGGTTAGACTCAAAGATTATTGAGGTTACGAAAGGCTCTGCTGCTGAAAAAGCGGGTTTACAGGCAGGGGATCGTATCGTTAAAGTTGACGGTCAGCCAATTGATACATGGCATCCATTTACTTATTTTGTTCGACAAAGCCCAAATAAAGTCTTGGCGCTTCTTGTTGAACGTAACGGTTCGTCGCTGATGTTGAATATTACACCGACAGCTGTTGCACTGAAAGATGGCACTGAAGTAGGGCAAGTTGGTGCACAGTTACAAATATTACCTCCTGATGAGCAATATTTGATAATGCAGCAATACAACCCATT
The DNA here is from genome assembly GCF_003144405.1 of Proteus cibi. Lineage (GTDB taxonomy): Bacteria > Pseudomonadota > Gammaproteobacteria > Enterobacterales > Enterobacteriaceae > Proteus > Proteus cibi. The sequence continues at coordinate 21,885 of NZ_PENW01000033.1, read as the reverse complement.
TTCGGCGCTCTATGAAGCATCTGATAAAACATGGCAGTTGATGGGTTTAACTGTCAAAATGATTGGCAAATTAGTCGTAGGTGACGTCAAATTAACTAACCTTAGTGGGCCTGTGTCTATCGCGAAAGGCGCAGGAATGTCTGCTGATTCTGGTTTTATTTATTATTTGATGTTTATGGCGCTTATTAGTGTCAATTTGGGGATCATTAACTTGTTTCCCCTGCCTGTCTTAGATGGCGGGCACCTGCTTTTCCTGGTTATCGAAAAGATAAAGGGAGGGCCGGTATCTGAGCGTGTACAAGATTTCTGTTATCGTATTGGTATTATGGCACTGATGCTTTTAATGGGACTTGCACTTTTCAATGATTTCTCTCGCTTATAATTGGTAAGCAGAGACCGGTTAGGAAAACACAAAACAACGATGGCGATGAAAAAGTTGCTTATAGCGTCGCTGCTGCTGGGCAGCGCCACTGCATACGGTTCAGACGGATTCGTAGTTCAGGACATTCAATTTGAAGGTCTTCAACGCGTCGCCGTTGGTGCAGCATTACTGAACATGCCTGTCCGGGTTGGAGACTCGGTAGGTAGTGATGATATCAGCCGAACTATCCGTTCATTATTTGCGACAGGAAACTTTGATGATGTTCGTGTCTTGCGTGACGGAAACACTCTGATTGTTCAAGTAAAAGAGCGTCCAACTATTGCCAGCATTACTTTCTCTGGTAACAAAGCAATCAAGGAAGAGATGCTAAAACAGAACCTTGATGCTTCTAACATTCGTATCGGTGAAACACTTGACCGTACAATGCTAGCGAATATCGAGAAAGGGCTTGAAGATTTTTATTATAGTGTTGGTAAATATAATGCAACTGTGAAAGTGGTTGTCACACCGCTTCCTCGTAACCGTGTTGACTTAAAACTTGTGTTTGCAGAGGGTGTTTCAGCAACTATTCAGCAAATCAACATCGTTGGTAATAAAGCGTTTTCTACTGCTGAGCTCGTTAACCGCTTCCAATTACGTGACGATGTTCCTTGGTGGAACTTAGCTGCGGATGAAAAATATCAAAAGCAAAAACTGGCTGGTGACTTAGAAACATTAAGAAGCTTCTATCTTGATCGTGGTTATGCACGTTTCGATATTGAATCAACAAATGTCAGTTTAACACCAGACAAAAAAGGAATTTACATTACCATTAACCTGAAAGAAGGTGATAAATACACAGTAGAAAATACTGAAATCAATGGTAATACAGCGGGCTATACTAAACAAATTGAAGAGCTTATCGAAATTGCACCCGGCTCTCTTTATAATGGCGCGCAAGTCACGAAAACAGAGAATGATATTAAAAATCTGTTAGGGCGTTATGGATATGCTTATCCTCGCGTTATGACAAACCCTGAAATTAATGATGAAAATAAAACAGTGAAACTGCATGTAAACGTAGATGCAGGAAACCGTTTCTATGTTCGTCAAGTACGTTTTGCGGGTAATGACATAACTAAAGACTCTGTTTTACGCCGTGAAATGCGTCAAATGGAAGGTGCATGGTTAGGTAGCGATTTAGTTGAACAAGGTAAAGAGCGTTTAAATCGTTTAGGTTATTTCGAAACGGTTGAAACAGAAACTCAGCGTATTCCAGGTTCTCCTGATCAGGTTGATATCGTCTATCGCGTAAAAGAGCGTAACACGGGCTCTCTTAACTTTGGTGTCGGTTTCGGTACTGAAAGTGGTGTGAGCTTCCAAGTAGGTGTTACTCAAGATAACTGGTTAGGTACAGGTAACGCAGTTGCTATTAACGCGAGTAAAAATGATTACTCAACTTACGCAGAATTATCTGTTACTGACCCATACTTTACCGTTAATGGTGTCAGTTTGGGTGGTCGAATTTTCTATAATGACTTCCGCGCTAATGATGCTGATTTATCGGGTTATACCAATAAATCTTATGGTGTAGACGGTACATTAGGCTTCCCAATTAATGAATATAACTCAGCACGTCTTGGCTTAGGCTATACTCACAATGGTCTGTCACGAATGGAACCTCAGGTTGCAATGTGGCGTTACCTAGAAAGTATGGGGGAAAATCCTGGCTTTGATAAACGTGAGTCGTTTAACGCGGATGACTATACTGTCAGTATGGGGTGGACATTTAATAACTTAAACAAAGGTTTCTTCCCAACATCAGGTGTGAGAAGTAACTTAAGTGGACGTGTGACTGTACCAGGCTCTGACAACAAGTACTATAAAGTGACTTGGGACGGTATGGCGTATTACCCAATTGATGAAAAAGAATCTTGGGTAACCCTGTTTAAAGGTCGTTTAGGCTACGGTGATGGTTTAGGTGGTAAAGAATTACCATTCTATGAAAACTTCTATGCCGGTGGTTCTGGAACCGTTCGTGGTTTCCGTTCAAATAATATCGGTCCTAAAGCCATTTATTTGCAGAAGAATGCAGACGGTACAGTAACACCAAAACCGGGTGAGCCATCTAGCGATGCGGTCGGTGGTAATGCCATGGCTGTGGCAAGTTTTGAACTGATCACTCCAACCCCATTTGTGGATGATAAATACTCATCATCAGTCAGAACATCTTTGTTTGTTGATGCGGGTACTGTATGGGATACCAACTGGAATAGCACTAATGCTAATTGGACCGCAGGTATGCCAGATTACGGTAAGGCAAGTAATATACGTGTTTCAACCGGTGTTGCATTACAATGGTTATCTCCTTTAGGTCCGTTAGTATTCTCTTATGCGAAGCCAATAAAAGATTACGAAGGCGATAAATCAGAGCAATTCCAGTTTAATATTGGTAGAACGTGGTAGCGATGTAAGTAAAGTTGATGCCTGATTCATCATGTTGAAAAAGGCATCCGATTTCTGACAAAAAATTATTTTTGGTTTTAAGGAGTTTAATCGTGAAAAAATTGTTATGTGCCGCTGCCCTAGGAATGGCATTGACCATGTCAGCAGGTGTTCAAGCCGCAGATAAAGTAGGTGTTGTGAACATCGGTCAAGTTCTCCAACAAATTCCTAACCGTGATGCGGTAGAGAAACAATTGGAAAATGAATTCAAATCACGTGACACTGAATTGCAGAACTTAGGTAAAGCATTACAGACCGCTGTTGAGAAATATCAAAAAGACGCACCAACGATGAATGCAACACAACGTGCAAATACAGAGAAAGATCTGGTTGCTAAACGTGAAGCATACGCACAAAAAGCACAAGCTTTTGAGCAAGACTTTAGCCGTCGTCAAGCTGAAGAACGTAACAAAATCATGAAACGTGTATTAGACGCTGTTGATGCAGTAGCGAAGAAAGAAGGCTATGATGTGATCCTTGATGCTAACACTGTACCTTATTTCGCAGATGGTAAAGATATTACTGCTCAGGTTCAAAAACAGGTTAAATAATAGATGTTTTCAATTCGATTAGCTGATCTTGCTCAGCAGTTGAATGCACAGTTACACGGCGATGGTGATATCACTATCGCCGGTCTTGCTTCAATGAGCCTAGCAAATAGCGAACAAATTACATTTCTTTCCGATAGTCGCTATCGTGAAAAATTAAGTGAATGTCAGGCGGCTGCCGTTGTATTAACAGAAGCTGATCTTCCATTTTGTCCCGTTGCTGCACTTGTGGTGAAAAACCCGTATCTTGCCTATGCTCAAATGGCACAGATTATGGATACAACACCGCAGCCAGCACAGGATATTCACCCAAGTGCTGTTATTTCTCCTGATGCTAAGTTAGGAAAAAATGTATCCGTGGGTGCAAATGCAGTTATCGAATCTGATGTTATCCTTGGTGATAATGTTGTGATTGGTGCTGGTTGCTTTGTGGGTAAAAAAGCACATATTGGCGACAATAGCCGTTTATGGGCAAATGTATCTATTTATCATGAAGTTATCATTGGTAAAGATTGTTTGGTTCAATCAGGTACTGTGATTGGTTCAGATGGTTTTGGTTATGCGAATGAGCGTGGTAATTGGATCAAAATTCCACAATTAGGTTCAGTGGTAATTGGTGATCGCGTTGAAATCGGTGCATGTACCACAATCGACCGAGGTGCATTAGATAACACAGTTATCGGTAATGGTGTTATCATTGATAACCAGTGCCAAATCGCACATAACGTCATTATTGGTGACAATACCGCTGTTGCTGGTGGTGTCATCATGGCGGGTAGCCTGAAAATAGGCCGCTATTGTATGATTGGTGGAGCAAGTGTTATCAATGGTCACATGGAAATCTGTGATAAAGTCACGGTAACAGGTATGGGAATGGTAATGCGTCCTATTACTGAACCGGGTGTTTATTCTTCAGGAATTCCGCTGCAATCGAATAAAGCATGGCGTAAAACCGCAGCACTTGTGTTGCGAATTGATGAAATGCAAAAAAGGCTCAAGTCGCTTGAACGTCAAGTAGAAAGTGGCGACAAGTAACAATATACGTCATTGGCGAATGTTACTCATTTTGCGACCTGCGGGTTAACTCACTTTTTGAGTCACAGCAGGTCGTGTCATTATTAATTAGACTCAGTTTTATTAGACAGGAAGAGTATTGCAATGAGTGAGAATCATACTCTGCAAATCGAAGAAATTTTAGATTTACTTCCACACCGTTACCCATTCTTATTGGTTGATCGTGTCCTTGATTTTGAAGAGAAAAAATTTCTAAGAGCAGTAAAAAATGTATCTTTTAATGAGCCTTTCTTTCAAGGTCACTTTCCAGGAAAACCAATTTTCCCGGGCGTACTGATCCTCGAAGCCATGGCACAGGCAACGGGTATTTTAGCATTCAAAAGTGTAGGAAAGCTGGAACCTGGTGAACTCTACTATTTTGCTGCTATTGATGGTGCTCGCTTTAAACGTCCTGTCTTACCAGGGGATCAAATGATCCTAGAGGTAGAATTCATTAAAGAACGTCGTGGTGTTGCTCGTTTTAAAGGCGTCGCTAAAGTTGATGGGGAAATTGCTTGCGAAGCTGAAATGATGTGTGCTCGCCGCCGTGAGGTCTAGCCTATGATAGATAAATCCGCAGTCATTCACCCTTCTTCAATTATTGAAGCGGGTGCGGTAATTGGTGCTAATGTTCGCATTGGCCCTTTTTGTGTCATTGGTGGTCATGTTGAGATTGGTGAAGGTACTGATATCAAATCTCACGTTGTTATCAATGGACATACACGCATTGGCCGAGATAATCAGATTTACCAATTCACTTCTATCGGTGAAGTGAATCAGGATCTGAAATATCGTGGTGAACCAACGCAAGTCATTATTGGTGATCGTAACCTTATTCGTGAAAGTGTGACTATCCATCGTGGAACAACCCAAGGTGGCAATATCACAAAAATAGGTAACGACAACTTACTGATGATTAATACACACGTGGCGCATGATTGTATTATTGGTGACCGTTGTATTATTGCTAATAACGGAACACTTGGTGGTCATGTCACTTTAGGTGACTTTGTGATTATCGGTGGTATGAGTGCTGTTCATCAGTTTTGTCAGATTGGCTCTCACGTTATGGTTGGCGGATGTTCTGGTGTGGCACAAGACGTTCCTCCTTTTGTTATCGCACAAGGAAACCACGCAACCCCTTATGGACTAAATATTGAAGGGTTAAAGCGCAGAGGTTTTGCTAAAGAAGATCTTCATGCAATTCGTAATGCTTACAAAGTACTTTACCGTAATGGTAAAACACTGGAAGAAGCACGTGAAGAAATTGGGCAATTGGTTGCAGATAATAATAATCCGCATGTTAAATTGTTCAGTGATTTTCTGGAAAACTCAGCAAAATCTAACCGCGGTATCATTCGCTAATTAGGATATGACCTTGTCAGGCCAATTATCTACTACTCAGCGTCCGTTAGTTATCGGCTTAGTTGCTGGTGAAACGTCCGGTGATATCTTGGGCGCGGGATTAATCCGCGCTCTAAAAAAAATGCATCCCAATGTTCGCTTTGTCGGCGTTGCAGGCCCACTTATGCAAGCTGAAGGTTGCGAAGCTTGGTATGAGATGGAAGAGCTTGCCGTCATGGGGATCGTTGAAGTTCTTGAACGATTACCTCGCTTATTAAAGATCAGAAAAGATCTCACTCAACGATTTTCAGAACTAAAGCCTGATGTTTTCGTGGGGATCGACGCACCTGATTTTAATATCACGCTTGAAGGTCGTTTAAAGCAAAAAGGGATCAAAACTATTCATTATGTCAGTCCATCGGTATGGGCTTGGCGTCAAAAACGTGTTTTCAAAATTGGTAAAGCGACAGATCTCGTCTTAGCTTTTCTACCTTTTGAAAAAGCGTTTTATGATAAGTATCAGGTTCCTTGCCGTTTTATTGGTCATACAATGGCTGATGCCATAGCGTTAAATCCAGATAAAAAAGCCGCTCGTGAACATTTAGGAATATCTGAAGAAACCCCTTGTTTAGCACTGCTTCCAGGTAGTCGTCATGCTGAAGTTGAGATGCTGAGTGCGGATTTTATAAAAACAGCACAGTTACTAAAACAGCAGATCCCCTCTCTTCATATTGTTGTGCCATTAGTTAATGCTAAGCGACGCGCCCAATTTGAACAGATACATCAAAATGTGGCACCAGAACTTCAGATACAACTTCTTGATGGGCAAGCAAGAGAAGCAATGACAGCGAGCGATGCCACTTTGTTAGCATCAGGTACAGCTGCACTAGAATGTATGCTAACCAAATGCCCGATGGTTGTAGGCTATCGCATGAAGCCATTTACTTTCTGGTTAGCAAAACGGTTAGTTAAAACACCTTATGTCTCGTTACCTAATTTGTTAGCGGGACGAGAAATTATCAAAGAACTATTGCAAGAAGAGTGCGAACCCTCAGCGTTAGCACAACAACTTTTACCTCTTTTAACCGATGAAAAAAAAGTGCGTCAATTAAAAGAGATATTTTTACAGCTACATAGTGCCATTCGTTGTAATGCGGATGAGCAAGCAGCAAATGCAGTATTAGAATTGGTAGAGAAATAATGGAATTTGTATATCCAAAAGCAAATCTTATTGCTGGAGTTGATGAAGTTGGTCGAGGTCCATTAGTGGGCGCAGTGGTTACCGCTGCTGTTATTCTTGATCCAGCAAATCCAATCGAAGGATTAACAGACTCCAAAAAGCTAACAGAAAAAAAGCGTAATGCGCTTTATGACGAAATAAAAGAAAAAGCATTATGCTGGGCGATAGGGCGTGCCGAGCCTGAAGAAATTGATGAATTAAATATTCTTTGGGCAACGATGAAAGCAATGGAACGCGCTGTTGCGGGATTATCAATAACACCTGATATGGTCTTAATTGATGGTAACCGTTGCCCTAAATTACCAATGGCCTCTCAAGCGGTTATAAAAGGTGATAGTTTAGTTCAAGAAATTAGTGCAGCATCTATACTTGCTAAAGTGACTCGTGATAGAGAAATGGAAGAGTTAGATAAGCTTTACCCTGATTATGGTTTTGCTAAACATAAAGGGTATCCAACTGTTTTCCATATGGAAAAACTAGCCTTATTAGGGGCAACACCCTATCATCGAAAAAGTTTTGCGCCTGTAAAACGTGCTTTAAATTTAAAGTAATCCACAGAGTAATTAAACACTATGGCAGATCCTCGTTTTATCCATCTTAGGGTACACAGCGATTATTCAATGATCGATGGATTGGCAAAAACAGGGCCTCTTGTGAAGAAAGTGGCTTCGCTGGGAATGCCTGCTTTTGCAATTACTGATTTTACTAACTTATGTGGGTTAGTAAAATTCTATGGCGCAGCTCATGGCGCGGGTATTAAACCCATCGTTGGTGCTGATGTTTACCTAGAAACAGAATTATTAGGTGATGAATATGCTCATCTTACTATTCTTGCCCGCAATAATGTAGGATATCAAAACCTTACTTTACTGATTTCTGAAGCTTACAAACACGGTTATGGCGCTGTCGGACCGACAATTAAACAAGAGTGGTTAACAACTTATAAAGAAGGACTCTTGTTGCTTTCTGGCGGTAGAATGGGGGATGTGGGGAAGTTTCTACTTCGTGGAAATCGAGCTTTAGTTGATCAGTGTCTTGAGTATTATCAAACCCATTTTCCTGATAGTTATTATTTAGAACTTATTCGTACAGGTCGTACTGATGAGGAAACTTATCTTCATGAAGCCGTTGCACTGGCTGCTGAAAAAGGTCTGCCTGTTGTTGCAACTAATGATGTCTGTTTTCTTGACTGTGATGATTTTGACGCACATGAAATTCGTGTCGCAATTCATGATGGTTTTACGTTATCTGATCCCAAACGCCCTAAGAATTATAGCCCTCAGCAATATATGCGCACAGAAGAAGAAATGTGTGAATTATTTGCTGATATACCTGAAGCATTAGAAAACAGTGTTGAAATCGCGAAACGCTGTAATGTCACGATCCGTTTAGGGGAATACTTCCTTCCACAATTCCCAACAGGGGATATGAGCACAGAAGATTTCCTGGTTAAAAAATCACAAGAAGGTCTAGAAGAACGTTTAGCTTTTTTATTTCCAGATCCTGAAGAGAGACAAAAAAGACGCCCTGAATATGATGAGCGTCTTGATATCGAGCTGAAAGTCATTAACCAGATGGGATTCCCTGGTTACTTCCTTATCGTGATGGAGTTTATTCAGTGGTCTAAAGATAACGGTGTTCCTGTTGGACCTGGACGCGGTTCAGGTGCGGGATCACTAGTGGCTTATTCGCTGAAAATCACCGATCTTGATCCGCTTGAGTTTGACTTGCTTTTCGAACGTTTTCTTAACCCTGAACGTGTTTCGATGCCAGACTTTGACGTCGATTTCTGCATGGAAAAACGCGATAGAGTTATTGATCACGTTGCGGAAATGTATGGTCGTGATGCCGTATCTCAGATCATTACATTTGGTACGATGGCAGCGAAAGCGGTTATTCGTGATGTGGGTCGTGTTTTAGGACACCCATACGGTTTTGTTGACAGAATTTCAAAACTCGTTCCTCCTGATCCGGGGATGACGCTGGAAAAAGCGTTTGCTGCCGAGCCTCAATTACCTGAAATTTATGAAGCCGATGAAGAGGTTAAATCTCTTATTGATATGGCTCGTAAATTAGAAGGGGTGACTCGTAATGCGGGTAAACACGCGGGTGGGGTCGTTATTTCACCAACAAAAATCACCGATTTTGCCCCTCTTTATTGTGATGCAGAGGGAAATAACCCCGTTACACAATTTGATAAGAACGACGTTGAATACGCAGGTCTGGTTAAATTCGACTTCTTAGGTTTAAGAACACTAACCATCATTAACTGGGCATTAGAGATGATTAATGCCCGACGTGCTAAAAAGTCACTTGAACCCGTTGATATTTCGGCTATCCCATTAACGGATCAGCGCAGTTTTGATATGTTGCAGCGTTCAGAAACGACCGCGGTATTCCAGTTGGAATCTCGTGGTATGAAAGATCTTATCAAACGCCTACGTCCTGACTGCTTTGAAGATATGATCGCACTTGTTGCCCTATTTCGTCCTGGGCCATTACAGTCAGGCATGGTAGATAACTTTATTGACCGTAAACACGGTGTTGAAGAGATTTCATATCCTGATGTTAAGTGGCAACATGAAAGCTTACAGCCCGTACTAGAACCAACCTATGGGGTTATCCTATACCAAGAACAAGTGATGCAGATTGCACAGGTTCTTGCGGGATATACGCTAGGTGGCGCGGATATGTTACGACGCGCGATGGGTAAGAAAAAACCTGAAGAAATGGCAAAGCAACGCTCTGTTTTTGAAGAGGGTGCTATCAAAAATGGCGTTGATGGTGAGCTTGCTATGAGGATCTTTGACTTGGTGGAGAAATTCGCCGGTTATGGATTTAACAAATCACACTCAGCAGCGTATGCATTAGTTTCTTACCAAACATTATGGCTAAAAGCCCACTATCCAGCTGAATTTATGGCCGCTGTAATGACGGCAGATATGGATAATACTGAAAAAGTGGTGGGATTGGTTGATGAATGTTGGCGAATGGGCTTAAAGGTTCTTCCTCCTGATATTAATAGCGGCCTTTATCATTTTCACGTAAATGATGAAGGCGAAATCGTTTATGGTATTGGTGCCATTAAAGGTGTAGGTGAAGGTCCGATTGAAGCAATTGTCGAAGCGCGTCAGCAAGGTGGTCACTTTAAAGATATTTTTGATCTCTGTGCTAGAACAGAAACGAAAAAATTGAATCGCCGAGTGATGGAAAAACTGATAATGTCAGGCGCATTCGATAAGCTAGGGCCTCACCGTGCTGCTTTGATGTCTTCATTAGAAGATGCATTAAAAGCCGCAGATCAACATGCCAAAGCTGAAGCAATAGGGCAGTCAGACATGTTCGGTGTGTTAGCTGAAGCGCCTGAACAAGTCGAGCGTTCTTATGCCAATATACCTAAATGGCCAGACCAAGTTGTTTTAGAAGGTGAGCGTGAGACTTTAGGTTTATATTTAACGGGTCATCCGATCACGCGTTATTTAAAAGAAATTGAACGATATGCGGCAGGAACACGTCTAAAAGATTTAGTACCAACACCTCGTGGTCAAATGGTGAAAGTAGCAGGCTTAGTACTTGCTTCTAAAGTATTTACAACGAAACGTGGAAATCGGATCGGCGTTTGTACCTTAGATGATCGTTCAGGTCGCTTAGAAATTATGTTATTTTCTGATGCATTGGATAAATACCAACATTTATTAGAACAAGACAAGATTTTAATTGCTACTGGGCAGGTCAGCTTTGATGATTTCAATGGTGGGCTTAAAATGACAGTCCGCGAACTTATGGATATCAACGAAGCCCGTGAAAAATATGCACGAGGACTTGCTATCTCGTTATCAGACAGGCAAATTAATGAGCAATTATTAAATCGTCTTCGCGGCGTTTTAGAACCTCATCGTTCAGGCACGATACCGGTTCACCTTTATTTTGAAAAGCATGATGCCTGTGCACGTTTACGATTTGGTGCGACTTGGCGTGTTACGCCAACGGATATGCTTTTAACGGATCTGCGAACTCTGCTGGGTAATGAGCAGGTAGAATTAGAATTTGACTAAAATAGGAATGTTATGAGTCTTAATTTTCTGGATTTTGAACAGCCAATTGCCGAGTTAGAAGCGAAAATTGATTCGCTCACCGCAGTTAGCCAACATGATGAAAAAATCGATATTAATATCGATGAAGAAGTCTCACGTTTAAGAGAAAAAAGCCTAGAGCTAACGCGTAAGATTTTTTCTGATCTTGGTGCATGGCAAGTTGCACAACTTGCACGTCATCCATTAAGACCTTACACACTAGATTATATTCATCGTATCTTTACTGACTTCCAAGAATTAGCTGGCGACCGTGCTTATGCTGATGATAAAGCGATTGTTGGTGGTATTGCTCGTTTAGATGGCCGTCCTGTCATGGTTATTGGGCATCAAAAAGGGCGTGAAACGAAAGAGAAAATCCGCCGTAATTTTGGTATGCCAGCACCCGAAGGCTATCGTAAAGCGCTTCGTTTAATGGAAATGGCGCAACGTTTTAATCTTCCTATTATCACCTTTATTGATACTCCAGGGGCTTATCCTGGTGTGGGTGCTGAGGAGCGTGGTCAATCAGAAGCCATTGCACGTAACTTACGTGAAATGTCACGCTTTAATGTACCAATTATCTGTACGGTTATTGGTGAGGGCGGTTCCGGCGGAGCATTAGCGATTGGTGTTGGTGATAAAGTGAATATGTTGCAATACAGTACTTATTCCGTCATTTCACCAGAAGGTTGTGCATCCATTCTTTGGAAAAGTGCAGATAAAGCACCATTAGCTGCTGAAGCAATGGGCATCACTGCAAACCGTTTAAAAGAGCTTAAGCTGATTGATACGGTTATTCCCGAGCCTTTAGGCGGTGCGCATCGTCACTATGATGAAATTGCGGCTTCATTAAAAGCGCAAATTCAAGCTGATTTAGAAGAATTAGATGCATTTGAATCAGAAGAGCTAACAAACCGTCGTTACCAACGTTTAATGGAATACGGTTACTGCTGATAGCGTAATGTCATTCAAAAAATAAAAGAGAACCTCATGTTGATAACATGAGGTTTTTTTGTCCTCAAAGACGCTCTTTCACTAAGACAGTAAAGGAAGGTTATATCAACAATAATATATTAGATATCAATGTGTTAAATTCATCCCAAAAACAATGTTAATTCTAATTTTCACTAAAAGAATAATAAGCCATATCTATTGTCCGATGCGCCGTAAAACCTCGTCCTTCAGTGAAGTAATCGCATAAATCGTGTTTATTCCACCTTATTTTTCTTCATTAGTCCTACAATGCCTTAAATTTCGCACTCATTTTTCAGGACTACGTTGTATTCGTGCAAAATTGGGGAGAAAAGCTTAACATAATCATCTGAGTTCACTGATAAATGATGGAATAATGAAACAGGAATACGATTTACTCCTTAAAGAAATCAAACAACAAATTGATCCTTACACTAAAATTTTGGTGGGTTTTAGTGGTGGCGTAGATTCCACTGTTTTATTACAAGGGCTTGTACGTTTACGTGATGAATTCCAATTACCTTTAGAATTAACGGCTATCTATATTCATCATGGATTAAATATCAAAGCAGATGATTGGCTTGCTCACTGTAAACAATGTTGTCAGCAATGGCGCGTCAATTTTATTAGTGAAAAAGTGAATGTCGATCCTAAAGAGGGCGGTCTTGAAAATGGTGCAAGAGAAGCGCGTTATCAAGCCTTTCGCCGGTATTTACAGCCACAACAAGTGTTAGTGACAGCTCAACATCAAGATGATCAAGCTGAAACTTTTTTACTGGCTTTAAAGCGAGGCAGTGGTCCTGCGGGACTTTCCTCAATGCCTGCGAAAATGGCGTTTGAGAAGAGTTATTTATTTCGACCATTACTCAATATTACACGAGAACAAATAGAACGTTATGCTACTGAACAAGGGCTAAATTGGATAGAAGACGATAGTAATCAAGATGATCGTTATGATCGCAATTTTTTACGATTGCGTGTTATGCCCTTATTCACTCAACGTTGGCCTCATTTTTCACAAGCGGTAACTCGAAGTGCCGCATTGTGTGGTGAACAAGAAGCACTGCTAGACGAACTGTTAGACTCTGAACTTAATGGTTTAATGGACAGTGAGCACAGCTTAGATATTAATCAACTTGCCCAGTGTAGTGTTATCAAGCGCAATGCGTTACTGAGGCGCTGGTTTGCTAAACACAATAAAACCATGCCATCAAGAGAACAAATCTTACGATTATGGCGAGAAGTCGCTTTAGCAAAAGAAGATGCAGAGCCTCGATTACAATTTTATCAAGATGAAGTCAGACGCTATAAACAACGCCTTTATCTAGTTCCAATCATCGAAGTGCCTGTTGATCATGCTATTGAGTGGTCGCTCAGTGAGCCTTTATATTTACCGAATGGATTAGGATGTTTATCACTCGTAGCTGAAGCAGGAAAAAATACCATCAGAAAGCCTTTAAGTAATGAAACAGTTACAGTGCGTTTTGGTTTAACACAAGCATCTTTACGTATTGTAGGGCGAGAGCACGCTCGACATAGTAAAAAGATTTGGCAAGAGCTTGAAGTTGCACCTTGGCGTAGAACACGAATTCCTTTGATTTATTATAATGATACGTTAATTGCAGCTATTAACACATTTGTGACTGTTGAGGGAAAAGCAACATCAGAACACGCTATGACTATTGACTGGCGAGAGGCTCAGGAATGAACAACCGCCGGTTGGCGGTTGTTCTTTATTCGGTTATTCCGATTTTATAATGATTGTCCCAAGTTCGGGATTAGAAAAACTGGCAATAATATCCAGTCGTAAATCTTTAGCGCCTTCAGATGTTTTGACTTTGAGATATTCAACTTTCTTGCTTAAGAAAAGGTCATCAGCGATACCTTCAATAAGCTCACCATCATGCAGTTCAATATGGAGCGCCAAACCACGCTGGCATGCTAACTCCAGATATTCATAATCATCACAGTTAATTGGTTGATATTCTGTATTTGTTGACATATTCCCTCACCACTCTTTCGTGGCGGTGTTGCCGCCAGTGAATAATTCAGAATAAAATCATTATGCTGTTATTCGATGTGAGCACAATAGTTATTATAATAATTTTCTGAAATAGTGCTTTATTCGAAGTGATTTAAGAAATAATTGGCAATTAAAGGTGCATTTATCTTAAAGCTTGTTTTATTGCCCCCTTTTATTTTAAAAAATGCTAGAATTACATAGAGAATGATTTATGAAAAAGTACCCAGAGTGTAGGGAGTAGATGATGGGGAAAAAAATTTTATTTGTAGCCGTTGCTGCGGGGTTATTTGTACTGTCAGGTTGCCAAAATAATATAGGCCTATCACTTGATGGAAAAATTGTAGACCAAACTTACAACAGTATTCTGCCTTGTGCCGATTGTTCTGGTATCGACACGACAATTCTTGTTAATCAAGATGGCTCTTATGTTATGGAGCAAAGCTATCAAGGTTCCCCTGATGATAAACGCAGTTTCTTTGAATCAGGAACATGGGTATTAGGTAAAGATAAACTGACGTTAACGAATAGCTATGGTGAGAAGAGCTATTATTTACCTCGCGAAGATAAATTAGTCATGCTTGATATCGATGGTAACGTTATTAATTCAGAACTGAATTATACTTTAGCTAAGGTTCAGCCTAAACAGCTGGCTGGTGAGTTTACCTATTTTGCTGATGCAGGTACGTTTAAAGATTGTCAATCAGGGCGTGTTTACGCAGCCAGTGGTATTGAATTAGAAAAAGGCTATTTCTCAACCGGTGTTGATGGTGGAACACCTGTTTACCTCGAAGTTAATGGTTATTACAGTATTCGTCCTTCAATGGAAGATGGAAAATATGACCGAGCGTTAGTGGTTACAGACGAGAAACCTCGCTTTAATCGCCATGGCTCTTGTGGAAACCATCGCGGTAGCAGAAGCTAAGTTTTAGTTATTCTATTCTTAATAAAAAACCCGCTTTTGCGGGTTTTTTATTGCTCAATGAAGCCTCTTATCGTCCAGAGGCTTAATGATTATGCGAGTTGCTCTTTGATAAAGGCAACAACGTCGTCAACATTGACCAGTGATTTATCATCACTACGACGTGCTTTATATTCGATTTGATTGTTGTCTAAGTTACGATCACCAATCACGATTGTATGTGGAATACCGATAAGTTCCATATCAGCAAACATGACACCCGGACGTTCTTTACGATCATCAAACAGAACATCAATACCTTGAGCACGTAATTCGTTATAAAGTTTATCAGCGACTTCTTTTACACGATAAGAACGATGCATATTCATTGGTAAAATAGCAACTTGGAATGGTGCAATCGCATCTGGCCAAATAATACCGCGAGCATCATGATTTTGTTCAATAGCGGCAGCAACAATACGAGTTACACCGATACCATAACAGCCCATAGTCACGATTTGGTTATGACCTTCTTCGTTTTGTACAGTTGCTTTTAATGCTTCTGAATATTTTGTGCCAAGTTGGAAGATATGACCAACTTCAATACCGCGTTTGATTAGTAACGTTCCTTTACCGTCTGGGCTTGGATCGCCTTCAACAACATTACGGATGTCTGCAATTTCAGCAACAGGTAGGTCACGTTCCCAGTTGATACCAAAATAGTGTTTACCATCAATGTTTGCACCAGCACCGAAATCACTCATTACAGAGACAGAGCGATCCATAATTACTGGCAGTGGCAGATTAACTGGGCCTAATGAGCCCGGGCCTGCATTTACAGCTTGGCGAATTTCAGCTTCTGTAGCGAAAGTTAAAGGTGCTGCAACGATAGCGCATTTTTCTGCTTTAACTTCATTAAGTTCGTGATCGCCACGGACTAATAATGCAACTAATGGGTGACCACTTTCTTTTGTACCATGAACAATCAGTGTCTTAACTGTTTTTTCAATTGGCAGATTGAATTGTTCAACTAATTCAGCAATTGTTTTAGCGTTTGGTGTATCCACTAAACGTAATTCTTCAGTTGCCGCCGCTCGTGGAGTTGCAGGCATTACTGCTTCTGCTAATTCGATATTGGCTGCATAGTCAGAGCCAGTAGAAAAGACGATATCATCTTCACCGCTATCTGCTAAAACTTGGAACTCATGGGAGGCATTACCACCGATAGAGCCTGTATCAGCAAGTACTGGACGGAAATCTAAACCAATACGTGAGAAAATTTTGCTGTAAGCTTCGTACATTCTGTCGTAAGTCTCTTGTAAAGACTCTTGAGAGATATGGAAAGAGTAAGCATCTTTCATGATAAATTCACGAGAACGCATAACACCAAAGCGAGGGCGTACTTCGTCGCGGAATTTAGTTTGAATTTGATATAGGTTCAGTGGAAGTTGTTTGTAAGAGGTAATTTCGTTACGAACAATATCAGTAACCACTTCTTCATGAGTTGGGCCTAAAACAAATGGGCGCTCGCCTCTATCTGAAAAACGCAGTAATTCAGGACCATACTGTTCCCAACGACCACTTTCTAGCCATAAGTCAGCGGGTTGAACAACAGGCATTGAAATCTCAAGTGATCCTGCGTTGTCCATCTCTTCACGAACAATTTTTTCAATTTTTCTTAGAACACGAACCCCGGTCGGCATCCAATCATAAAGACCAGAAGCGAGTTTACGGATCATGCCTGCGCGAAGCATAAGTTGATGGCTGACAATTTCTGCATCAGCAGGTGTCTCTTTTAAAGTAGAGAGCAAATAGTGGCTAGTACGCATTATTAGGTTCCATTAGAACAAAAATACTTAGGCTGACTGTCACGCCAGTCTACATCAATATAATTAGAGAAAGACTTTAGTCTACCAGTGACTTAGGTCTGCCAAAAGGGGCAAAGCATTTTTTTCAATCTGATTTGTCTAAAGATATGGGAATGACTCTCAGATTAGATTATTCATGATAACAATATCAATGAAGATAATAGCAAGTTACCGCGGTTCTATACTAAGAACAAGTGTCTGTTGCCCATTGACTTGCCAGCGAACATTAAATTCGAGTAAGTGTACCGCATAAATTCTATCATTTTGTTCACCTTTCTTATAAGCAGGGCGCGGATCTTGCTGTAATACTTGGGTAATAAAACGTGAAAGATGAGGGTACTCATTGGCATAGTGTTGCAGTTGGTCTGATGCAACTGGCGAAAAGAAAACAGGCATTTCGTTGTTGGGGGCTTCTTGTGCAAATCCTGCAATCGCATTAGGGCGAGATTCTGCAAACGGTAAATAAGGTTTGATATCAAGAATAGGCGTGCCGTCCACTAAATCAAGGCTACCTAATTCTAAAATAACAGACTGATTTGCTGTGTTTACTTTTTTCAATTCAACCAATGACATACCAATTGGGTTGGGACGAAAGGTTGAGCGAGTTGCAAATACACCCATTTTGGCGTTGCCACCTAATCTAGGGGGACGAACGAGAGGATGCCAACCTTGTTGTGCTGTTTGATGAAAAACAAAAATCAGCCAAAGGTGACTAAATTGCTCTAAGCCTCGAACTACATCAGGGTGATTAAAAGGGGGATGTAGAATAAGTTGCCCGCCGCCATCCTGGATCAATCCAGGTTGGCGTGGAACGGCAAATTTTTCTTTATAAGGGCTAGAAATATACCCTATAGGATTCATTTGGTAGGTGTTCATTTTGTAATGAGTAGCGCTGTGCCTTCACAAATAGCAGATTGATAGCAACCTAAACCTGTGACAATTTGGCATTCATGCAACAAAACGGCATTCGCATTTTTGTAAGCGGCTTTTGTTGCCATTCTTTTTTTAGCAATAGGTAAACTTGCTGGTGGATCTTGTAATGTTTGACGACAAGATTCGCCAGCGACAATACCAAGATCTTTAAAAGGGGCACCTAAAAGGTCTTCAGTTTTCTCAACAATACGTACTGAAGGTAAAGTTTGTGACTTTGGTTTTTGTGGTTGCCCTGGTTTGTTTAAACGCATATCCGTAAATTTAGACTGATCAACATCAGATGATTTTTGCATTGAACAGCCTGTCATAAACAGCGCCATGATGCCAATAAGTAGCAAGCGCATGTGCATGGGTAATATCCTCTTTATTATTGTCTATACAAAAATTAAACGGCTCTAATTTAATGCAAATTAGCCAAGTAAAAAAGAGAAAGGCGAACAAATGTCCGCCTTTTTTATCATTAAATTAAATTTTAACGTATTACCAGCCTTTTACTGCACCGCCGTTAAAGATTTTATTTGCAGCACTATCAACTTCATCCGTTTGGTAAGCTTGAATAAATTTCTTCACATTCTCACTGTCTTTATTATCTTCGCGTGCCACAATGATATTGACATATGGAGAGTCTTTATCTTCAACAAAAATACCGTCTTTTGCTGGTGTTAAGTTTACTTGGCTTGCATAAGTGGTATTGATTACCGCCAAATAGATTTTTTGATCATCTAATGAACGTGGTAATTGAGGTGCTTCTAATTCTACTAATTTTAGATTTTTAGGATTTTCAATAATATCTAAAGAAGTTGGTAATAAGCCCACACCGTCTTTTAATTTAATTAATCCTACTTTTTCTAATAACAGCAGTGAACGCCCTAAATTAGTTGGATCGTTAGGGATAGCCACTTGAGCACCATCAGGTAAATCAGCTAAATCAGTAATTTTTTTAGAGTAACCTGCGATAGGGTAAATAAACGTATTTCCTACAGCAGTGATCTTGAAATTACGATCTTTAATTTGTTGATCTAAATAAGGCTTGTGTTGGAATGCATTAAGATCGATATCACCACGACTTAATGATTCATTAGGCATTACGAAGTCATTGAAAGTCACAAGTTCTACATCGAGACCATATTTATCTTTAGCAACTTGTTTTGCTACTTCTGCAACTTGTTGCTCAGAGCCAGAAATCACCCCCACACGAATATGGTTTGGATCTTTTTCTTTTTCTCCGCAACCAGCTAATGCTAAT
This sequence comes from Proteus cibi, assembly GCF_003144405.1. Lineage (GTDB taxonomy): Bacteria > Pseudomonadota > Gammaproteobacteria > Enterobacterales > Enterobacteriaceae > Proteus > Proteus cibi. Next base: position 2,821 of record NZ_PENW01000033.1, on the reverse strand, counting down.
GCGCCAATTAAAGCACTTACGACTGCGAGCGATTTAAATTTCAATGACATACATTTACCCTTATTTGATCTGTTAATTAAAAGGTTTCGATTTAATAATTGAAACCTTCAATCTAATTATTTATGAGTTGTCAGCTTCACTAAGCGATCGCCGAAAAACTGAATGATAAAAACAAGAATAACGAGCAGAACAATCACAATATTCATTACAGTTGCATTATAGCCAACGTAACCATATTGATAGCCAATTTGACCTAAACCACCTGCACCAACAGCACCACCCATTGCTGAGTAACCCACTAATGTAATTAGTGTAATGGTTGCAGCATTAATCAAACCTGGTAAAGATTCTGGCAATAAAATTTTCTTAATAATTTGCATTGGTGTTGCACCCATAGAACGAGATGCTTCAATTAATCCTTGTGGGATTTCCAATAGCGTATTTTCGACCATACGAGCAATAAAAGGTGCTGCTGCAACCGTTAATGGTACGATGGCTGCCTGCAAGCCAATAGATGTTCCTACAACCAAGCGAGTAAAAGGGATCATCCAGACAAGCAAGATAATAAAAGGGATAGCCCTAAAAATATTCACAAGTGCTGAAATAACACGATAGGCAGGTGGATTTGCCATAATTTGTTCAGGACGAGTGACATAAAGTAAAACACCAAGTGGTAACCCAATAACAAAACCAAAGAAGCCTGAAACGAAGGTCATGACTAAGGTTTCCCAGATCCCACTAATTAATAAATAAACCATTCCTTCAGACATAACCGAGAACCTCTACTTTCACATGATGCTCTTCTAAAAACGCAATCGACTTTTCAGTATTACCATTCTTACCGTGTAGCTCAGCTAACATCACACCAAACTTCACACCGCCGGCATAGTCCATCTGTGAACTTAAAATATTAATATCTGCGTCAAAACGGCGAGCAACGATAGACATTAATGGTGCATCGACTGACTGACCGTTAAATTCAAGTTTCAATAATGGGAATAAACCTTCCTCCCACTCTGGTTTCATGCGTTCTTTGTAATCTTCAGGAATATCCAATTGCAGTGTTGATTGAATAAAAGCCTGAGATACGGGTGTTTTCGGATGAGAGAAAACTTCACTTACGGCATCACTTTCAACTAATTCACCACCACTTATTACTGCAACCTGATCACAAATGCGTTTTACAACGTCCATTTCATGGGTAATTAATAAAATGGTGAGACCTAAACGACGGTTAATATCCTTTAGTAATTCTAAAATAGAACGTGTTGTTGCTGGATCAAGTGCGCTCGTTGCTTCATCACACAATAAAACATTGGGTGAATTTGCTAATGCGCGTGCAATTGCAACACGTTGCTTTTGCCCGCCAGATAAGTTTGCTGGGTAATACTCTTTCTTATCTGACAAACCGACTAATTCAAGTAATTCATCAACACGTTTATTAATTTCAGCGCGAGGCGTATTATCAAGTTCTAATGGTAGTGCCACATTATCAAACACTGTACGAGAAGACAGTAAGTTGAAATGTTGGAAAATCATACCAATGCCACGACGTGCTTTTGTTAACTCTTTATCAGATAACTTAGTTAGATCACGACCATCAACAAGCACTTCACCTGAAGTGGGTTTTTCTAACATGTTCACGCAACGTATTAGTGTACTTTTCCCCGCTCCTGACGATCCAATAACACCAAAAATCTGCCCTTGAGGCACATGCAGGTTAATATTTGATAGCGCTTGTATGGAACGCTCTCCCTGCTTAAATACTTTGTTTATATTCGTCAGTTTAATCATGTTTTTCTTTATATAAGTAGATATGGGACATAAAGACTATTCTGCCCGAGTTAAAATAGATGTTAAGGCGTCTAGACGTCTAAGTCAATAAAAAAGAGTTGAAGAGTAATAAAGAAAGAAAGCCGTGGATATCATTCTCTATATAAGAAAAAACATGCGATACTAATAAAAATATCTAAATGGAGTAATGCTGTGAGTAAGGGGATTTCTGCGATTTTTTTAGATCGCGATGGAACTATTAATGTAGACCATGGTTATGTGTCTGAAATTGATAATTTCGAATTTATCGATGGTGTTATTGAGGCAATGGCTGAATTAAAAGCGATGGGATATGCCTTGGTACTAGTGACGAATCAATCGGGTATTGGTCGTGGCTACTACAGTGAAGATCAATTTTTACATCTAACAGAGTGGATGGATTGGTCTTTGGCTGATAGAGGTGTTGATTTAGATGGTATCTATTATTGCCCTCATCATCCAGATGCTACTGTAGAAGAATATAAGAAAGAGTGTGATTGTCGCAAACCAGCCTCAGGTATGTTTATGGATGCGAAAGCACAATTAAACATCGATATGACTTCTTCTTACATGGTTGGCGATAAAAAAGAAGACATGTTGGCAGCAAAAGCTGCGGGAGTGGGGCATAAAATTCTTGTTCGCACAGGAAAAGAGATAACTGAAGAGGCACAACAGTGTTCAGATTTTGTTCTCGATAGCCTTGCAGACTTACCAAAATGGTTAAAAAGTCACAAAAAATAGGCATATCGTTTAATTTGCCAACAAACGAACATTTTTTTTAAAAAAACTATTGCCAGCCTCAGAAAACTCCCTATAATGCGTCCTCGTTGTCACGGCACAGGGCGCTAAGCGAACTGACTGAGAGAACGAAGAAAAAAGTGAAAAGCCTTATAAAATAACGCTTGACACTGAATGAGGAAGATGTAGAATACGCCTCCTCGCAACAACGCAGAAGACCGGAAACGGCAGCGAATGTTGCACTGCTCTTTAACAAATTATCAGACAATCT
>NZ_PENW01000004.1 GCF_003144405.1 Proteus cibi | reverse complement strand
GCGCAATGGGGCATGGATAACAGAGAAAAACGTCACGATTAATGGCAAACGCTCTAACTCACCTTACTTAATGGCCGTTGTGTTGGATAATTTACCCCCCGTGCCATTCAGTGTGCGCATGATCCGTATCACTCAAGACAGCACGTCTGACAAAATTCAAAATAATACCGTTTGGTCGAGTTATTCTGAATTAGTCGATATTTCACAAACCTATCCGGGCTCTGCGGTTGCAGGATTAATGTTTGATAGTGAACAGTTTGGCAATAAATTTCCGCGCCGTAATTATTTAATTAAAGGTCGTATTATTCAGGTGCCGAGTAATTATGATCCGGATAAACGGATTTATTCGGGGATTTGGGACGGTACCTTTAAGCCCGCATTTACTAACAACCCCGCATGGATATTATGGGATTTATTAACCCATCCGCGTTATGGCATGGGAAAACGTCTTAATATTAGTGAAGTCGATAAATTCGCCCTGTATGCAATCGGTCGTTATTGTGATGAACAGGTTGATGATGGGTTCGGTGGAAAAGAACCCCGTATGACGTGTAATGCTTACATTACGGATATGCGCAAAGCCTATGATGTCATGGGTGATATGTGTGCCATGATGCGCATTATGCCTGTCTGGAATGGGCGAACATTAACCTTTATTCAAGATAGATCGTCTGATGTGGTGTGGCCATATACCAACGCCAATGTGATTGAGGGTAACTTTCAATATAGTTTTAGTGCATTAAAATCGCGTCATACTGCTGTCGAAGTTCGTTTTATTGATCCTGATAATGGCTGGAAAACCAGTGTTGAGCTGGTTGAAGATGATGCCAGTATTGCCCGCTTTGGGCGTAATGTGATGCGCGTCGATGCCTTTGGTTGCACTAGCAGAGGGCAAGCTCATCGGCATGGTCTTTGGTTATTAACCACGGAAAAATTAGAGACACAGACGGTTGAGTTTACTGTCGGCAGTGAAGGCTTACGCCATATGCCGGGTGATATTATCGAAATTGCTGATAATTATTATGCCGATAATCAAATCGGTGGACGCATAACACACATTGATTATACCTCTCAAACATTAACCTTAGATCGTAATATAGACACACCCAAAAGCGGTAAATCAAGCGTCACACTTATTAATGCTCAAGGTGAACCGCAATCGTATGAAGTGCTGAGTTACCCCGCATCTAACCAAATAAAGTTAGACAACTTACCGTTAGGGTTGCGGGAGGGCGGAGTTTGGACGTTAACGCTCCCGTCTTTACGTCGTCGATTATTTCGTGCCATTAGTTTGGCAGATAATGGTGATGGTAGTTTTACGGTTATCGCAGTGCAACACACACCCGAAAAAGAGGCGATTGTTGATAAGGGTGCTAAGTTTGAACCAAAGCCCGATACGCCATTAGGTGGATTTATTCCACCGGTTGAAAACCTTTCTGTGGATATCGAATCGGATGCGAGTGCGTGGCAAGTGGAGGCGAGTTGGAACACGCCTTATTCCAGTCGAGGAGTCGATTTTTTATTAAAACTCACTACGGGTGATCGTATTGTCGGCACCGCCTCAACCTCGGATATGATGTATCGTTTTGGTGGTTTGCCTCAAGGGAATTATGTTTTATCCGTCGTACCTCAAAATGATCGGAAACAAAAAGGCGAGGTGACCACAACTTCATTCGCGATTAATCCACCCTTACCACCGAGTTATATTGAAGTGGAATCCGGTTATTTTAGCTTAGGTATTATTCCGCGTTCTGGTGGTCAAAATAGCTTACGAGCACAGTATGAGTTTTGGTTTTCAGAAAAACAGATCACCGATATTCGCGAAGTGGAAAGTCGTGCTGAATATTTAGGTATCAGTACGATGTGGGTTATTCAAGGGCGCAACCTGAAGGCAGGGCATATCTATTATATTTATGTTCGCAGTATAAACGCTGTTGGAAAATCAGTGTTTGTTGAAGCCAAAGGGGAGCCTAATAGTAATACCAAAGAAATACTCGATGAGCTAGACGGCCAGTTTATGACAACAGATGCCGGCAAACAACTCAGTGATAAATTAGATTGGAATGCTGAGACAGCGCTCATTCTTAGTAACGCTGACTCTCAACTATCGCGCAATTTGTTAGTGAAACACGGTCAATCTCAGGCTGGAATTAAAGAGCTATGGCAAGTCCGTGCAACGGATAATGAAGCATGGGCACAGGAAGTTAAAGAAATTTACTCCGCTGTTGGTGATAATACGTCTGCAATTAAAGAGACTCAAACGTCAATTACTGAGCTAAATAAAGCTTTCGGTCAAACAACGACGGAGATCCGCACAGAGTTAAAAACAACTAACCAAAATTTAGCCGACACCAACCAGAAGTTAGGCAATACAGATAAAGAAGTCGGTCGCATTCGTGCTGATGTTGCGACGAACAAAGAGGCGATATCTGAAACGAATAAAGCCATGGCTAAATCCGAAGAACAGGTACAAGCGCAATTCGGTAAACAGCAGGGCATGATTAACCAAAAAATGCAGGCCGAGTTTAGTCAAACGGGCGACGGTGTTGTCACGCACTCAATCAATATCACGATTGTTCATAACAACGCGAAATATAACGCAGCAGGACAAGTTATTAGTGCTCAAGTTAAGAATGGCAATCTTGAATCATTCTTTGGCTATAACGCTAATAATTTCGCATGGTACAACCCAGTAAACGGCAAGATGGAATTATTCATGTACGCCAAAAATGGGCAATTGTTTATTCGAGATTTATTTATCGAAGATGGCTCTATTACAAATGCAAAAATAGGGAATGTTATTCAATCAAATAATTATGTGGCTGGAAAATCAGGCTGGATAATTAATAAAAATGGGTTTGCTGAGTTTCAGAACATAAAAGCAAGAGGAGAAATAGAGGCAACTTCTGGACGTTTAAAAAATGTTGTTATTGAGAAGAGTTGTGAAATTCTCGGAACATTAAATGTTGAAAACTTAGAGGGAAATATAATCTCTGTTACTAAAGATGTTTATATAA